>NZ_JAEPRQ010000009.1 GCF_016629665.1 Paracoccus caeni | reverse complement strand
ATGAAGCCCTCAAAGAAGGCCCACTCATCGTCGGATATCAGGTTGCGCGCCAAGCCCATCTCCCAAGTAGAGATGAGCTTGAATCATAGGACGCCTGCCAGCGGAATCCCTTTTGTCAACATAACCTAGCAATGACGGCCACCCGGTTCCAGACAGCAGGCTTTTGTCCATACCAGTGCTCGTCGACAATGACAGGGCAGCTGTTTCGCCAGAAAATCGTCTTTTTGTTGACGTGATCCATACCGCGCTTGTCAGAGCGTTCGAAGGGCAAACCCCGCTCGCCCCTGACGCATTCGTCGTGAACCTCTCGATTGGCATCGTGAACGGGCACTTTAACGGTCGCTTGAGCGCGTTGGCCCGATTGCTCGATTGGTGGGCCTATCGCGCGGGAGTCCTCTTTGTCGTATCGGCTGGAAATGTAGACAGCCTACTGACTATCCCCGGAATCAACGCGACCGCGTTCGAAGATTCAGTAATTGAAGCCCGACAGGCTTTAGTCAGCGAGGCTCGGCTGGCTCAACGACACAGTCGTACGCTGTTGGCCCCCGCAGAGGCCATGAACGTCCTGACAGTGGGCGCCGCGTCGATCACTGGTGGCACAGGGCGGGCGGGCGCTCTGCCTACCGGCGTACTTCCCGTCCATGATCAAGCCGCGATGGTTCCTGCGGTTTCGTCAGCCGCTGGTCCGGGAGCCTACCGAGCGATCAAGCCCGATGTATTGGCTGTGGGCGGGCGTCATGATGTGCGCATTTCTTCCGCCGGCGGGGACCTAAATCTGCGCGTCGCAAGCGCGCTTCCCACGTCCGGCCTGCTTGTTGCCGCGCCAACACAAGCCGGCGGGGCTACGGGACTTCGAGCTTGGGCGTGCGGCACAAGTTGCGCCGCTGCGATGACCACGAGATCCATTTTACATGCGGCCGCAGCCCTTACGGGGCCGGACGGTGCCTACAATGGGCAGGAGATTCCCCGGCGTGACATGGCGCTTCTGACGCGAGCCCTCACAGTGCATTCGGCACGCTGGCCGGAAAGCGCGCGCACACATCCCAGCTCTCAAATGGCGTCTGGCCGTCATTTCGAACATGCCGACGCGGAGGTGCTTTCTGCATATGGCTATGGCCTCGTAAGCGATGACCTTATGAGCGAAGGGCCTCCGAAGGGTACGACGCTAGTAGGTCTTGGGACTGTTCGTAAAGATGGCGCCCGAGTATTCGAGCTGCCGCTTCCACAGTCATTATCGAATGACCGGGTCCACCGGTCCTTTTTGGTTACGCTGGCTTGGTTCTCTCCCGTAGATATTTCGCGCGCTAGGTATCGTCTCGCTCAACTTGAGGCCGTCGCCGCAGATGATAGCGATGAACCTGATACTGAATGGCGCCTCAAGATGAAGGGTGATGCGCCAAGTTCGAATGCCATTGCCAAAGGAACCGTGTGGTCGCGTCGGTTGAAGCACGCGCGGGTATTGGCACCCACCTTCGGTGCTGACGCAATCATACCGATCCGCGTACAGTGCAGCGACTCATCTGGCGGCGGGTTAAGTCCTGACGATGATATTCGTTTTGCAATCGCAGTAACACTACAGCTGGCGATCGATACTCGATACGACATACAAGCAGAGATTGAGAACCGCCTACGAATACGGCAAGCCCAATAGACCTTGGGATACTGGACACAATAGGTGCCGGCCGGCGCGTCTCGCTAGACGAATGTCCGATCCGATGAAATGCTGCGAGTGCCACGTCGCACCGCCATCAGACGGCCGTCCGCCCTCGGCTACCGGCGTGGCCGTATGCCTCGACCGGCCGCCTTCCACCCTGCATGCCTAAACAACCGGCCATCGCACTACCCCCAAACCGCCAGATTCGGCTGCACCACTTCATCGCAGAACCGCCGGAAGGTCAGCACGTTCGCGTGTCCGGCGTATTCGGTCTCTTTGGTGTCCATAAGGCTCTCGGGGATCACCAGTTGTACGCCGATGCCTGCCATGTCCTGAATGGCATTGCCCGCGATGTTTTCATCGACCGTGGTCAGGTAGAGCCTGCGCTCGCCTTTCTCCCGCTCAACCTGCTTCCAGCGTTCGCGCAGGGTGGTCTTCGCACTCAGTATCAGACCGGTTGCGGCGATGACTTCGCCGCTGCTGATGAAGGCCAGTGAGGGAAGAATGAAATCAGGGCGCTTCTTCGCCTCGATTACGACCTGTTTTTCGAACGGGATTTTTCCCCCACTCAGCATCGCTTCAATATGGTGTTCGTAGGAGGAGCCAGCCCTGGATTTCCGCTGCTGGCTGGCCGACAGCATCAGCGCGTCGATCCGGGGCAGTTCATTGATCAGCTGACGGATGATATCCGCGATGGTCATGTCGCGCGGTGCGTCGCCAAGGACGATGCGTACCAGCTCGACGGCCCTCTCGCGGCGCTGGAAGTCTCGGAACATATCCCATTCGATACTGCGGCTGATCTCGCGGAGCGCATTGCCCGGGCGTTCGATGGCAAAGGGATCGAGGCTGTTCAGTCCGTAGATCTCGAGGTAACGGTCGCGCGCCAGCCCGGCCAGTTCTTCGGTTTTCGGCATGGCAGCACGGGCAAGGCCGAACTCGACGATCGTACCAGCCTTCCAGGCCGCGATCAGTTCTTCCGCGAAATCAAGAACCCGGTCCTGTTCCTTTGCCCTGACCTCAGCGGGTTCAAACTCACCAATCAGGAAATCCGGTGTGATGTCGAGCTGCAGGAGAACCAGATCCGCTTCCTCGCTGGCGGAATCAATGGTCAGGCATTCGTAAACAGTATCTTCGCCCTGCCGATACCGCCCCAACATCAGGAAAGAAGCCGGCGAGAGATGCTCAAAGCACTCTTTCGGCAGGCGCGTCATATGCGTCTCAGGGCCCTTACTCGTATAGTGTACGATCCGGGTATGTTTATTGCGCTCATCGCCTGAAGCCTGTGGCCAGAGCGTATCGAACCAGGCCTCCCGGATCGGGGCCGCATCCGGGTCTTTGCGCGGTTTGACCTCCAGCGGTGGAAAAAATCCGCCCTCGCGCTGTTCCGCCGGAATATAAACCCCGGCCTGGTGCTTGTTGGCATAACGCGCCCAGTCACGATCATTGTTCGAGAGCTTCTTGACTAAAACCCGCTCAGCCCGGCTCAGCAGGTCCGTCAGAAGCCCGGCCTGACCGCCGCCGTCCTCGTCAAAATCGAAAATACCTTGCTCGCTCAAATCTGGCCGCCTGTTTCTGTATGCTGACCTTCGAGATCCAGCCGTTGGTCGCCAGAACATATCCATAGGGCGAGGGAGTCAATCACCGCCTCCGACGGCAACCTGCCGCGCCCCTTCAGCGCACATTCCCAGACCGTCGCAACACGCCAGCCGGCAACAATCAGCATGTCGATATTCCGGGCGTCCCGCTCGATGTTGCCGGTGATCTTGGCGCGCCAAAAATCCTGCCGTGTTGCGGGCCATCGAAAAAGTGGGCAAGCGTGCCCATGCCAGAAGCAGCCGTTCACAAAGATCACCGCATCATGCTTTGCCAGCACGATGTCTGGTCTGCCCCGCAGTTTCCGGTCGTGGAGACGGTAACGGTAACCAAGTGCATGAAGCCCGCGCCGGATCAGCATTTCCGGTTTGGTATCAGCCCCCTTGATTGCCGCCATGTTTCTGCTGCGGGTTCTGCTGTCGTGAACGTCAGCCAACTTTCTTAAGCGGTTCAGCTCTCGTCAGTGCGAGGATATGTGGTGCCATGACTTTTGCCACCTCGGCAAATACAGGCACGGCCACCGAGTTGCCGAATTGCTTGTAGGCCTGAGTGTCAGACACCGGAATCCGGAAGTCATCGGGGTAGCCCATCAGCCGCGCACATTCACGAGGCGTGAGGCGTCGCGGATTGTTGCCTTCGCCCCGACTGATCAGAATCTCGGAACCGTCTTTGTAATAGCGGGCCGACAACGTGCGCGAGATACTGTCACCATCGACCATGCCAAAGCCGAACCCATTCCCCTTGGCCTTATGCTTTGCAGCATAGCCTTGCAGATAGGCCCAAAGTTTGTCGGTCAGGGTGTATTTATCGCTGACCACAGCATCCGGCCCGACGGTGAAATGCCCCTCGGGCTGTTCCGTGCCATTTTCAGGGTGCAGAACATGGCGCATCCGCTTGGTCCCGTAGGTCGGAAGATGCACGTCATCGAAGCTGAACCCGGTCGCTTCACGGAAGCCGACCATCACAATCCGTTCGCGATGTTGCGGTACGAAATGCCCGGCATCAATGATCCGGGTCTCCAGCGTGTAACCGAGTTCCTCGGTCAACTTGCGACGGATCACCTCGAAGGTGCGGCCTTTATCGTGGCTTTTCAGGTTCTTGACGTTCTCCAGCATGAAGGCCGCAGGACGGTGGTGCATGAGGATGCGTAGCACATCGAAGAACAGCGTTCCCTGGGTCTCATCGTTAAAGCCATGCGCGCGGCCGAGTGCGTTCTTCTTGGACACCCCGGCGATCGAGAAGGGCTGGCAGGGAAAGCCCGCAACCAGCACGTCATGCGCAGGGATGTCCTCGGCGTCTACCTCCCGGATGTCGCCCACCGGAAGCCGGTTGTCAGGAAAATTCGCCATATAGGTCTGCTGGGCGTATTTGTCCCATTCAGAAGTGAAGATGCAGCGCCCACCCGCGCTCTCCATTGCCCGCCGCAGGCCGCCGATCCCCGCGAACAGGTCGATGAACGTAAAGGTCTTTTCCGCATCGCCTGCATCCCTCCGCCGCTCGATCTCCAGGTTCAGAAGGCGGATCACGCTGTCACGGGGGATTTCCTCACCGCGTTTCCAACGATAGATGTGTCCTTCTGAATAGCCAAGCACGCGCGCAGCCTCAGGGACAGAGTATCCGGCCTGCGCCAGAAGTGTGGAAAAGTCAGCCTGCATATGTCAATGCACCTCCGGGAATTATTCTGACACAGTGTCTATATGAGTCACCTTAATCAAGAACAAACGACGAATTTGTACGGCTTTTCTCGCTGTCCAGCCCGTCGGATTGCTCCGATCAGGCCTATGCCTCCTGCGGGGCGGGTTCGCGCTGCAAATGCCGGGAACTCCATGTCCTGCCATCAGGGATAGCGACTGCCACCCCTGCCTTCCCCTACTAGGGGGGTACCAAGCGTTCCCTGCGCAGACCGGACTTAGGCGCCAGGCGCAGTGAATAACAATTCTCCGCCCTTTTAGCCGATCTGAAGAAAAGCGTCACACAGGGGCAAACCGTCGCCCGCTATGAATGCTTCGCTCCCAGCAGCATCGTGAGGCGTGATACGGCGGTCCAAGTCAATAGTCGACGAGGTAACGCTTCTTTAGAGGCCACAGGCCGCGCGCGGCACTATCACTTTTCAATTCAATAGTTTGGATGGAGAGGGTTCGTTGCAAGAGGCAATTTCTGTGATCAAAAAGGCAGAACTATCTGCTTCTTTTCAACTGACTTGACACCCGTCGCTGCGCCGTTTAGCGACGCCGACCCTGCGGAGCACAAGGAATTTCAGCATGGCGCAAAGATCGCTAGGGCTTGGGGTGGATTTCGGGACCTCAAACACCGCCGCAGGCTACTTCCGCGATGAGCGTCCGCATCTCATCCAGTTCGCGCCGGGCCAGAACACGATTCCGACGACCTTCTTCTTTGACTATGACGCGCGCCGGATGCTGATCGGCGAAGCCGCCAATCACGCGCTGCTCGCAGGCGCCGAAGGGCGCTTCATGAGGGCGCTGAAGCGCATCCTTGGCACCAGCCTTATGCATGAGCGCCGCCAGATCCTGAATGAGCGGGTCACCTTTGTTGACATCATCGCCCGCTTTCTGGCCGAGGTTAAAATGCGGGCCGAGGCCGAGGCTGGCGTCACCTTTGATCGCGTCCTCTCGGGGCGGCCCGTGGTATTTCACGGTGTCGGCGATCCCCGCGAAGCCGCAGCCGAGGCGGATCTTCGCGCCTGCTATCTCGCGGCTGGTTTCCGCGAGGTCGAGTTCATGCCAGAACCGCAGGCCGCCGCTATCGCCAGCGGCGCTTTGGAACAGAAGGGATCGATTGGCCTGATCGTTGATGTGGGCGGCGGAACCTCTGACTTCTCGTTGTTCCAGTCCGACCACGACGGTCTCACCATCCTCGCCAATCACGGCGTGCGCATCGGCGGGACGGATTTCGACCGCTCAATCAGCATCGACCGGATCATGCCGCATCTGGGCAAAGGAACCGAGCTGCGCAAGACCATGGGTCCCGGAAGTTCGCCCGCGCCGAACGCCATCTTCAACGATCTGGCGACATGGGAGAAAATCTCGTTTCTCTACACGCCGCAAAACCGTCGGCTGGTGGCCGAGATGGTTCGGCTGGCGCAAGAGCCAGTAAAGATGGCCCGCTTGGCAAGGGTTCTGGAGGACGAGCTTGGCCATGATCTTAGCTTCGCGGTGGAACGCGGCAAGATCGCCGCCAATGCCGGAGCTGATAAGGCCTCTATCCTGCTTGACGACATAGAGCCAGGCTTGGCAATCCCCCTGTCAGCAGAGGCCTTGGCCGACAGCCTCGCCAGGCATGCTGAGGCACTGGCAGAGGGCGCGCGTGAAACGCTGAAGATCGCTGGCCTGGACATCACCCGTGTTGAGACGGTGGTTTATGTCGGGGGCTCCAGCCTGATGTCGATGGTTTCGAACACCATGAGAGAGCAGTTCCCACATGCCGTTCACTCGTTCAGCGAAGTTTTCACCGCTGTAGCAGACGGGCTGGCCATCGCCGCACAGGCGCCAAGGTAAAAACTGCCGGTTTGGTCTGAGAAATTAGGCGATTTCTGGCAGCTTAGTCCAAGCTGAGCATTAGAGGCCGACTGTGATTCCGCGCTTTTCGTTAAGAAATTCGCGAATGAGGTTGGCAGGTGACGCCGCTACCCCTCACCCCCGCGCTGCATCTTCCACCAGCGGCGATAGGGGCCGTTTTCGCGGATCAGGGTGTCGTGCGGGCCGCGGGCGGTGATCTGACCTTGATCCAGCATCAGGATCTCGTCGGCGGCCTGAACCGAGCTTAGCTTATGGGCGACCATGATCAGCGTGCGGCCCTCTGCCAGACGCGCAAGGGCAAGGCGCAGGGCGCGGTCGGTATGGGGGTCGATGGCCGATGTCGCCTCGTCCAGCAGCACAATCGGTGCGTTTTTCAGGATCGCGCGGGCAATCGAGATACGCTGACGCTCGCCGCCAGAAAGCGTGGTGCCTCCTTCTGCGACCGGCGTGTCGTAGCCCTGAGGCAGAGCTGCGATGAAATCATGCGCCTGTGCTTGGCGCGCGGCGGCGATGATGGCTTCGTCGCTAGCATCCACTGACCCCAAGGCGATGTTGTCGCGGATCGTCCCTGAACAAAGCCACGCGTCCTGAAAAACCACCGTCACCAGATCCGTCAGTTGCGCGGCATCCAGATCGCGCAGATTGACGCCGCCCAGCAAAATCTGCCCCCGTTCCACATCCCAAAAGCGGGCGATCAGGTTCAGGATGGTGCTTTTGCCCGCACCCGAGGGGCCGACAATTGCAGTCGTGGATCGTTCCGGCACGGTGAAATTCGTGTCCCTCAGGGTCGGGCTGCCCGGCGTATAGCCAAAGCTCACTGCTTCGAACCGCAGTGCGAATCCCTCCGGGGTCCGGGGCGTTACAGGTTGCGGCAAAGGTGTCGCGTCCAAGATACGGTCCACGCGGATCAGCGCGGCCTCGGCCAGACGGGCCAGTTCCATCACCGACAGCATCGCCATCAGCGGTGCGTAGAGCGACAGGATCAGCACCAGAACCGCGATCAGCGCCATCGGTTCAATCGCCCCGGCATGAAGCCGCCAGCCGCCAACCGCGATGACCAATGGCACGCCCAGCATCAGAACGACACCCACCAGCACCATCGGCCTGACCAGTTGCACCGTCAGCGTGATCGAGATGTCACGAAATTCCGTAAGCGCCGTGTGAAACCGCGATTCCGCATCAGCCGTGCGGTTGAATGCACGGATCACCGCAAGACCCTGCACATATTCGATCATATCGGCAGAGGCCTGCGCCTGCCGGTCCTGCCGGATCAGGCCCAGACGCGCAAGCCGCTGGCTGGACAGCACGAAAAGCGGCAAAGCCAGCAGGATCGTCACCGTCGCAGTCAGCGCAAGAACCCAATCCTGCAACGCCAGAAAGGCCAACATCGCCAGCGGCAGGCCCAGCGATTGGGCAATCTGTGGCAAGGCGTCGGACATGAAGGAATCGATCACCTGCATATCGGATGTCACGGCGGCCACGCTGTCGCCGTTATGGCGCGACAGATGAAACCCCATCGGCAACCGTCCCAAATGTCGCAGCAGCGTCAGCCGCAACGAATGCGCAGCGCGAAAGCTGGACAGCCATGCAAGCCGCGCCGACAGATAGCCAAAGCCGATCTGTGCCATCAGCGACACAGCCAACGCCAGCGTGATGCCCCCTGCCCGCTCTACGCTGATCGTCCCGCCCGCCGCCAGTTCGGTGATGACCGCAACGACGATAGCGAAGGCTGCCCCAAGCGCCAGTGATTGCAGGAACCGCAGCCCAATGCCTGCCAGCATCATCGGACGCGACGGGCCAAGCAGCGACCAAAGCCTGCACAGACTGCCCCAGTCAGAGCGTGGGATCACAGGGTCGCTCATCCATGCCTCCGTTGCGTCAATTGCGGGTCTTCGTCATCGGATCGGTAATCGCGCCAGAGGCGTGCATAGGCACCGGTCCCCGCCGACAGGCTTGCGTGATCGCCGCGTTCCACAATCCGACCACCTTCGACGACCAGGATTTGATCGGCATGGCGGATCGTGTGCAGGCGGTGGGCGATCACGATCAACGTGCGGCCGCGCGCCAGCGCCGACATGGCCGCGTGAATCGCTGCTTCGTTTTCCAGATCGGTGGCGGCGGTTGCCTCGTCCAGCAAGATCACCGGCGCGTCCTTCAGAATGGCGCGCGCAATTGCCAGACGCTGCCTCTCGCCGCCAGACAGCATGCGGCCCTGCGCACCGATCCGGGTCGCATAGCCTTCGGGCAGCGCCTGAATGAAATCATGCGCCTGCGCCGCGCGGCATGCCGCGATCAGTTCGGCCTCTGTCGCCTGCGGTTTTGCCAGACGCAAATTCGCCTCGACCGTGTCCGAGAACAGGAACGTCTGTTGAAAGACGACGGCAACGGTCTGCATCAACTGATCCACCGCCATGTCACGGATATCGACGCCACCGATCAGGATCTGGCCGTCCTGAATGTCGTGGGTGCGCAAGATCAGCCCGGCAATGGTGCTTTTGCCCGCCCCCGAAGGCCCGACCAGCGCCGTGACCTCGCCCGCCGGCGCGGTGAAGCTGACATCGTGCAGCACCGTCCGGTCGTCATAGCCGAACCGGACATTGCCAAAGGTCACCGAATGATCGCCTAGCGGAAGATGCCGCCCCGTATCGGGCTGGGCAGGTGCGCGCATCAGGCGCAGCACCTCGACCGCGCCCAGCGAGATATGGGACAACTGATGCAGCAGCCCGAACAGTTTCAGCAGCGGGCGGCTGTAATTCGCACCGACGATGACGAAAAACGCAAGCGTCGCCAGATCAAGCTGCCCTGCCTGCATCAGCCAGACACCCACGGTCAGGATCACGCAGATCGACGCCATCGCCAGCGGTAACGCACTGCCGCCCAGCGGCAGATAGCGCAGCGCCCATGCGGTCTGTGCAGCGGCTTGTTCGCGCACTGCATCGCTGGCCCTTGCAAGCGTCAGATCGGTGCGGTTGAAAATCTTGGTAACCGCCATTCCCGCCAGATATTCGACCACCGCCGCGTTCATCTGCGCCTGACTTTTGCGATAGCGTTCGGTCTCGGCCCGCGTGCGCGACATCGCATAGGTGATCGCCACCGCCGCCAGCGGCGTCAGGATGATCGAGGCCAGCGCCATCCGCCAATCGATGACGAACAGCCAGACCGACAAGGCCAGCCAGTTGACGGCGGCGCTTGTGCCTTCGGGAATGGCATGGGCGATCAGCAGTTCAAGCTGTTCAGGCTCATCAATGACCAGCTTCTTTGCCATGCCCGTCGGGCAGTCGGCGAACCAGCCCAAGGGCAGCATCGCCATATGCCGCGCCATCATCAGCCGGATCCGCAGGATGCTGTCAAAGGCCAGTCTGTGCGACAAAGCCATCGCCAGCCCAAAGGTCAGGCCATAAAGGGCCACTGCTGCCAACCCGCCAACCGCAGCCTGAAAAAACAGGCCCGGACTTGCCCGCCCCTCGATCAGCGACAGAACCAGCCGCCACGTGATCCAGACCAGCAACAGTTGAAAAAACACCGATGCCGTCGCCAGCGCGACCGAGGCTGCCAGCTTCCGCCAGTCGCCGCCCAGCCCAAAGCCGATGAGCCGCAGCGCCGCCATCCGTTCGGGGAAGACGCTTTTGTCAGTGCCGGTCTTAGCCATGCCCATAAGCCACATTCCTGCTGGCTGAGGTAACGACCACATGCGGCCGTTGTGCATGTTCCGTGCCCAGATCCACCACCTGCGCGGCGACGCCGAACAGGTTCTGGATCAGCGCAGGCACCACCACCTGATGCGGCGGGCCGTCCGCGCAAACCGCGCCGTCCTTTATCGCGACGATCCGGTCGGCATAAGCGGCGGCGTGGTTCAGATCGTGCAGCACCATGACGATCCCCAAACCGTCCTGCCGGTTCAGCCTTCGCAGCAGCTCCAGAACCTCGATCTGGTGGCCGATATCCAGCCATGTCGTCGGCTCATCCAGAAGCAGCATCCCGCTTTGCTGCGCCAAGGCCATCGCGATCCAGCCACGCTGACGTTCGCCGCCCGACAGGCTGTCGAACGCCCGTCCGGCAAGTGCCGTCAGCCCGGTTTGCTCCAGCGCGTGATCGATCGCGGCTTGATCGCCCCTGCCGGTCCGAAAGAAGCCCCTATGCGAAAACCGCCCATGCGCGACCAGATCGCGCAGCGTCAGCCCATCAGGCGCTTGCGGTGATTGCGGCAGAAAGGCCAGCCTGCGCGACAGCTTGCGGGCGGGCCAGTCGCGGATCGCGCGCCCATCCATGCTGACGCTGCCCTGACTGGGCGCACATAAACCCGCCAGACAGCGCAGAAGCGAGGATTTCCCCGACCCGTTTGGCCCGACGATCCCGGTGATCCCGGTGGGGTCGAAATCCAGACCGACATCCCGCAGGACGGCGCGTCGGCCATATCGCAAGGTCAGATGGCTGGCTTGCAATGTCATGCCCGTCTCCTCGATTGTCGTTGAAGCAGCAAGAGGAAGATCGGGACGCCGATCAGCCCGGTAACGGCCCCGACGGGGATTTCCAGCGGCGGGGCGATAGCGCGTCCGACAACGTCCGCCATCAATGTCACGGCCGCTCCGCTCAGCGCCGTGACCCAGATCAGCGGCGCAATGGCCGCCCCCGTCAAAAGCCGGGCGAAATGCGGCACGACCAGACCGACGAAGCCGATGGGACCGGCTGCGGATACGGCGCTGGCCGCCAACGCCATCGCCAACAGCAGCGCCGCTGGCCGCCAGATCCGCACCTCAAGCCCGGCGCTGCGGGCCTGATCGTCGCCAAAGCGCAACAGGCCCAGCGGACGCACGAAGGCGGGCAGCAGCAGCGCCGCAACGCCGCCGCAAGCCAGCACCGGCCAAAGCTGATCATAGCCCCGCCCGTAAAGCGAACCCGTCAGCCACAGCAATGCCAGCTCGGCCCGACCCGCGCCGAAGCCCACGATTACCGCCATGACCAGCGCATTCAGCGCCATACCAAAGACCACACCGCCCAGAACCAGACGCCGCGGATCGCCGCTGCCTCCGCAGAGCCACAGGATCGCCGCGCCTGCGGCAACCGCACCGCCAAACGCCACCAGCGGCACGCCAAGGCTGACCGACAGCGCGCCATGCGACAACAGCAGCGCCGCGACGACCGCAAGGCTTGCCCCGGCGGACACGCCCAGGACGCCCGGCTCGGCCAGCGGGTTGCGCAGAACGATCTGCACGATCAGCCCGGCCAGCCCGAAATTCGCCCCGACCGCCAGCGCCAGGAACAGGCGTGGCAGACGTAAATGCCAAAGGATTTGCAGCGCCGCCGGATCGCCCCTGCCGGTCAGCACCGCGAACGGGTCCACGGAAGCCGCGCCCAATGTCAGCGACAGGATCGCCAGAAACGCAATCAGGACCAGCAACGAAAGGCCGATCAGAGCAACGCGCCCGCTCATCGCCCGACCCTCAGGCCGTTGCGGAAGAGCAGCAGGAACATTCCCGCGCCGATCAGGATGGCGGGGATGCCGGTCGGAATCTCGGTCGGGAAGATGAGACGTGAGGCAGCCAGTGCATCGGCCACCGACAGGATCGCCGCCCCGGCAAGCGCACTGGCCGGGATGAGCAGACGATGCGAAACCGCCCCACCAAGCCCCATCCGCGCCACATGCGGGGCCAGCAGACCGATGAAGCCGATCGGCCCGCAGGTCGCAACGCAACCCGCCGTCAGCACGACGCTGCACAGCCCGAAGATCAGCCGCCAGCGCCCGGCATGAAGCCCGATCCCCCGCGATGTATCGTCATCCAGCAGCAGCAAATCCAGCCGCCGCGAGGTGAGCCAGACCAAGACCAGAACCGGCAGCACCATCGGCCACAGATGACCCACATCCTGCCATGTCCGATTGGCCAGACCGCCCACCAGCCAGAACCACGCGCTGTTCATCGAGGTCGCGCCCAGAAGCAGCAGCACATTGATCCCCGACAGACAGAAGGCCGCAACCGCGACACCCGCCAGAATCAGATGCGCCGGATTGAACCCGCGCTGCGCGGCAAGGGCGAAGGTCAGCGCTCCGCTTAGCGCCCCGCCGACCGTGCCCAGAACCAGCAATCCCGCCTGCGAAACGCCCAGCAGCGTAAAGCCCAGAACCACCGCGAAGGCCGCGCCTGCCGTCACCCCGGTCAGCCCCGGATCGGCCAGCGGATTGCGGGTGATCGCCTGCATCAACGCCCCGGCGACACCAAGCGCCGCACCCGCCAGAACCGCCATCACCGCGCGCGGCAGACGCAACTGACGCACGGCAAATCCGGTATCCGTCACCTCGGCCCGGTCCAGCAACGCGGTGGGCAGATCGGCCAAGCCTGTCGCGAACCGCCCCTGTGTCAGCGTCAGCACCGCGCAGACAAGGATCAGCAACAGGGTCAGCAGAAAAAACGGCAGTATCAGGCGCTGTTTCGGATCGTCCGGCGTCATGCAGGGTCAGTTCTCGAAACGCAGCGGCTCGGCGCGGACCTGATCGGGAAGGGCGGGATCTGCGAAGACATCAGGATACAAAAGATGCGCCATCTCCTGCAAAATGATCTTGCGCGCGACCGGCCCTGCGGGTTGCGAATACTGATAGCCTACATGCCACGCCCGCCCTTCGCGCACGGCGCGCAAACGGCGCAAGGCGGGGTGATCGGGATAGGCGTTACCCTCGGCCCGGAAGACGATCAGCACATCGGGATCCTGCGCCAGAATGTCTTCATAGCTGACCGGACCGCCAAAATTCTCGGGCAATTCCGGCGTCGGATTGCTGCCCATCGTGTTTCGCACCTTCAGGGGGCTAAAGAACGACGCAGGCATGACGTGGTCGTAATAGGCGTAAAGCGTGTCCTGCCACAGCCAGACGAAAACCGCCGAAACGCCCCCCGGCGCCTGTTCGGCCATCTGCGCCTTCATCTGCTCGAACTCCGCATTCAGCTTTTCGCCCGTCCCAACAGCGCCAAGCGCCACCGCGACTGACGACACCGCCCGCGTGGAATCCGCCTCGGTCAGCATGTCATAGGCGATATAGGGGGCAATCGGAGCGAAGGAATCCGCCCAGGGCTCGGTATAGCGGCGGATGCCGATGATCAGGTCGGGCTGAAGTTCGGTCAGACGCTCAAGATTGGGCTGCGGCTCGATCCCCAGATCGGCCATCGTGTCGGGGCGCGCGCCCAGATAGGCGGGCAACTGGCCGTTATAGGTCGTCGTCCCCACCGCGCTTTTGCCCAATGCCAGCATCATATCCGCACCGAACACGCCCAGCGACGCGACGCGCTGCGGTTGCTGGGCGATCTGAACCACCTCACCGCGATCATCGCGCACTTCGGCAAAGATATCTTGTGCCGAAACCGGCAAAGCCAGCCCCACCAAGAGGGCTGATAGAAGAATGCGAATAGGGGATGACATCTTGGCCTCTGAACAACGGATGGGACGGGGCGACCCGCCGCGACGAAACAGAGGAAAGAGCGGGTTTTCAAGCCCCCGCCCAAGGATCGGGCAGAATACTGATAATAATAGTCAGAATCTCGAAAGCCTTCGCGGAACCGTGCTGATATTCCATGCGGACAGGCGCTTGTGGAACTGTGTCCTATTGCCATGCCCTTGCACGAAACATATAGTCTCCGCAGGCAGATCCAGATGCGTCCGATGCCGCTCGGCTGGTCCGAAATGACCACGAAAAGCTGATCCGGGCCACCAGACAGCCCTTCCCATGACACACAGGAGGTCGGCTTGGAGACCATCAACTATCGCGGGTTGGAAGTCGTTCTGGCAAAACTGGATCTGGATCAGGGCGCAAGCTGGACCAGCGCCCCGAAGCCCGGATTGTGGGCATCGGTGCTGGTTCAGGGTGAAATCGATATCACGTCCGAGAATGTCGGCAGCGGCACATTCCGCAGCGGCGATTGCCATTGCCATTTCGTCGATTCGGCTGCCGAAACGCGGCACCTGACCGAACAGAAAACCAATCTTGCGGGCATCTTCATCCGCGTCCACCCCGATGAAATCGATGCCCTTCTGGGCGAGGAATGGGCCGCCAGCTATATCAGCCATCCGTTCCGGGACCACGTCTGCAACGGCGATCCCACGATTTCGGCGCTGGCGTGGCAGATGCTGGGCTGCCCGATGACATCGACGCGGCGACAGCTTTACATCACCGGCAAGGCGCTGGAGCTTCTGTCCCTGCTCACCCCGCATGACACGGCGGAGACGACGGGCAACTCTCCGCTGGCCGCCCGCTCGTTCGAGGTCAAGCGCGTCCACGACGCCCGTGCGATGCTATTGGCGGATCTCCAAAACCCGCCCGCGATCCCGGACCTTGCACGTGAGGTCGGCCTGAACGCCCGCCGCCTGAGCGAGGTGTTCCGCGAAGTGTTCGGTGCCACACCCTATGCCTTGCTGAAGGCCACCCGGCTGGATCATGCGCGCCTGTCGCTGGAATCGGGCGCGCTGACCGTCGCGCAGATCGCCCATCGCTACGGCTATCAGCCCGCCCATTTCTCGACCGAGTTCAAACGCCGCTTCGGGGTCGCCCCGGCAGCCCTGCTGCGGCGCGGACGCCCGGCGGGAATGCGCCACTAACAGGGGCCGCACAGGGGCGTCAGAGACCCTTCGCGCAAATCCGAAAGAAATAGTCGGAAATACCGAACGCTGCCACATTGCGGCCCCAATCCCCGACGTTATCAATGTTCGCACTGTCTCCGATCTCTGTTCGGAGAGGCTTACCCTGCATCCTCCGGCCGCCAGTCGATTCCTCCGATCAGCCCGTCGCCCAACTTCGCCTGTCAGGCGGGGCATTGCCGGACCCGGAACCAGAATGAAGAAGGAAGGTGCGCAATGACCGCCTTAGAAAAAGATGGGTTCACGGCTTGGCCGGACGATTTTGCGGAACGATACCGCGAACTGGGTCACTGGCAGGACGAGACCTTGGGCGGGCTGCTGGCGCGGCTGGCCGCGACGCATGGCAACCGAACCGCCATCACCGACCAGAATGGCACCACCAGCTACGCCGCGCTGAATGAACAGGCCGACCGGCTGGCCGGTGGGTTGCAAGGGCTTGGCATCCGCAGGGGTGATCCGGTTCTTGTGCAACTGCCGAACGGCGCAGCCTTCGTCGCGGTCAGCTTTGCCCTGTTCCGGCTGGGCGCGCTGCCGATCTTTGCGCTGCCCGCGCAACGGTTGCACGATCTGGACGCCCTGTCGCGGCTGGCACAACCCGTCGCCTATATCTGCCAAAGCAGTTTCATGGGCTTCGACTATCGCGCGATGGCGGAAGAGCTTCAGTCGCGCAACGATTGCCTGCGCCACATCATCATTGACGGCGATCACGGCACGCATATCGACCTGTCCACGCTGGAAGGCCGCTTCGATCCGTTGAACCCGCCCGTCCCTACAGACATCGCCTGTCTGCTTCTGTCCGGCGGCACCACCGGCACGCCGAAGCTGATCCCGCGCACCCATGCCGATTACGCCTATAATGCGCGGATGGCCGCGCAGACTTGCGGCGTCGATGCGAACAGCGTCTATCTTGCCGTCCTGCCTGCCGCGCATAACTTCACCCTGTCCTGCCCTGGCATTCTGGGCACTCTGACCAATGGCGGTCGAGTGGTGATGTCGCAATCGCCATCCCCGGACGAGGCTTTCCCGCTGATCGAAGCCGAAGGCGTCACCATTACCGCGCTTGTCCCGGCTTTGGTGCCGCTGTGGCTGCAACAACGCGAATGGGACAGCAGCGATCTGTCCAGCCTGAAGCTGCTGCAGGTTGGCGGCGCGCGTCTTGACCCGGTCACCGCAGAAAAGGTCACGCCGCTTCTGGGATGCGGGCTGCAACAGGTCTTTGGCATGGCCGAAGGTCTGATCTGCATGACCCGCCCCGACGACCCGGTCGAGGTCGCGATCAACACCCAAGGCCGCCCGATCAGCGCCGATGACGACCTGCGCATCGTCGATCAGGATGGCAATGATCTGCCCGATGGCGCGGTCGGCGAATTGCTGGTGCGCGGTCCCTATACCATTCGCGGTTATTTCCGCGCCGCGACCCATAATCTGACCGCCTTCACCGGCGAAGGCTATTACCGCTCTGGCGATCTGGTCCGCCGCCGCGCCGATGGAAATCTGGTGGTCGAGGGGCGCGCCAAGGAACAGATCAACCGCGCGGGCGAAAAGATCGCGGCGGCCGAGATCGAGGATCTGCTGCGTGAATATCCGGGCGTCGCCGATGCCGTGGTCATGGGTGTGCCTGACCCGATTCTGGGTGAGAGAAGCTGCGCGGTCCTGATCGTCAACGGCGAACGCCCGACGCTGGCACAACTGCGCGATGCCCTGCGCGCCCGCGATCTTGCGCAATTCAAGCTGCCGGACGAGTTGCGCTTCGCATCCTCGTGGCCGTTAACGCCGATCGGCAAGATCGATCGCCGCAAACTGGCACACATCACTGCACCTGCGACAGCGAAACAGCAAGCTTTTCTGGAACGAACCGTATCGCTTGATACCGACCCGCTTGCTGTCGCAGCGGCGCTTGCGGCGACCGCCGGGGCAGAGAACGCAACCGTCTATGAACATCAGGGCGAGTTCAGCGTCGGTCTGGGCGAGTTAGCCCGGATCCAGTTGAACGGCGAAAAACTGACCCTCCAGCAGAAGGATGACCGGCGCGACTGGCCCGCATCCGATGCAATCGACCTGCTGGAAACCGTGCTGCAAGACATCGCGGTGCAGGGCTGGCGCGCCTATGGGATGGCGGAATTCGAGCTGACCCGACATTTCCATGACCTGCCGTTACAGGATGACAGCCGCCCGCTGCTGATCCTGTCGGTCCCCCGCGCCGAATATCGCCTGCGCGCCGATACCGCAGTCCTGCGCGCATTGGACGAAGACGAATTACAACGCATGGCCCGCATTCTTGAACAGGTGCAGGCATCCGTGCGTCAGCCTGGCAGCCAGAAGACGAAACCCACCGACATCCTTGCAGGCGCGGAAGATTACAAACACAGCGTTGCGCGCGGCGTTGCAGAGATCCATGCGGGCGATTACCAGAAGGTGATCCTGTCGCGCCCGGTTCCGCTGCCATTCCCGCTGGACATGACAGCCACCTATGTCGCCGGTCGCAGGGCCAACGACCCTGCTCGCTCGTTCCTTGTCCTTAGGCAAGATTTCCAAGCCGCAGGCTTCAGCCCCGAAACCGTGGTCGAAGTGACCTCAGACGGCGTTGTCGCCACCCAACCCCTCGCAGGCACCCGTGCATTGCTGGGCGAGCCGATGGCCGATATGGCCTTGGGCCGCGAACTGCTGTCCGATCCAAAGGAAATCGCGGAACACGCCGTCTCGGTAAAGCTGGCGCATGAAGAGCTGATGCCGATCTGTCAGCCGGACTCAATCGGGCTCAGCTATTTCATGGACATTATCCATCGCGGCTCGGTCCAGCATCTGGCATCGCGGCTTGGCGGCCGACTGACCGGCGATACGAACCGCTGGCATGCCTTCCGCGCCCTGTTCCCCGCCGTCACCGCCTCGGGCATTCCAAAGCGTGAAGCGGTGGACGCGATTGGCCGTCACGAACAGGGGCCGCGTGGGCTTTACAGCGGCGCCGTGTTGATCGCCGATCAGGATGGATTGCTGGATGCCGCGCTGGTGCTGCGATCGGCCTATCAGCAGGACGGTCAGGCATGGCTGCGGGCGGGCGCGGGCATCGTCGCCCTGTCCGATCCTGAACGCGAACTGACCGAGACTTGCGAAAAGCTGGCAAGCGTCGCCCGCAATCTTGTGCCCGCGATCCCTGTCGATGCCGCGCATGATCCTGCGCCCGCCCAAGCAGCCGCCGAAGAGACCACGGCGACCGAGCCCGCAGAATAGGTTTGCAGATGAACAAAATGATCCCTTCCTCCGCCGCTCGTCCGAATGCACTGCCCGACCGGCAACAAATGCGCGACCAGATCATCAGTCTTATTCCGGCGATGGATCGCGAACTGCGCGACAGTGACAACCTGTTGGAATGCGGTCTGGAATCGCTGCACATCATGCGACTGGCGGGAACATGGCGGCAGGCAGGGGCCAAGGTCACCTTTTCACAGTTGATCGCCGATCCAACCATCGAAAGCTGGGATGCGCGCCTGCAAAGCGCGCCCCCCGCGCCTTCGCAACCCGTGATCCCGACGCCGGTTCCGCCACAGCGCGACGATCAGCCTTTTGATCTAAGCGATGTCCAATATGCCTATTGGATCGGCCGCCGCGATGATCAGCCGCTGGGCGGCGTTGGCTGTCACGCCTATCTGGAACTTGACGGCCAGAATGTCGAACCCGCGCGCTTGCAGGGCGCTTGGCAGACCCTGCTGGACCATCATCCAATGCTGCGCGCCGCCTTCGATGAGAATGGCCAGCAACGGATCACCCCCCGCGCCGCGTCCTTTGACCTGCCGGTTCACGACCTTGCCACGTCCTCGCCCGAGGCGGTGCAGACCGCGCTGACCGCAACCCGCAACCGGCTGGACCATCGCAGGCTGCGGGTGGAGCAGGCAGAGGTTGCGGGCATCGAACTCAGCCTGTTGCCGGGTGGCGCGACGCGCATTCATCTGGATATCGATTTGCTGGTCGCCGATGTGCAAAGCCTGTCGATCCTGCTGCGCGATCTGGCGACCGCCTATCGCGGCGACCCCCTGCCCGCCCCGCCGGTGGATTGGAGCTTTGCAACCTACCTTCAGCAACAGCGCGACCGCCGCGCGGCGGATCGCGACCGGGATCGCGATTACTGGCATCAGCGGCTTTCCGATCTGCCCGAAGGCCCGGCCCTGCCGCTGGCGGTGCATCCCGACCAGATCGGCGCGCCGCGCTTCAACCGCCGTCAGCACCGCCTGGACGCCGAAACGTGGTCGCAGCTTCGCCGATTTGCCGCGACCCACCAACTGACCCCGGCCATCGTTTTGGCAAATGCATTTGCAACCGTCCTGACCCGGTGGAGCGCGCAGGACGACATCCTGCTGAACCTGCCGCTATTCGACCGCGAGATCACGCAGCCCGGCCTTGATGACGTCATCGCCGACTTCACCAATCTTCTGCTTCTGCGCGCCGATCAAAGCCAAGGCGACAGCTTCGTCGATCACGCAAGCAAGCTGCAATCGCAACTGCATGCCGACATTGCCCATGCCGGGTATTCCGCCGTTCAGGTTCAACGCGACATCGCCGCCCGCCGTCAGATGATGGGCGGCATCGCCCCGGTCGTCTTTGCCTGCAATCTCGGCTCGCCTCTGGTCGGTGATGATTGCCGCGCGACCCTTGGCCGGATGGACCACATGATCTCGCAAACCCCCGGCGTCTGGCTCGACCATCAGGTCTATGAAGAAGACGGGGAATTGCTGCTTTGCTGGGACGTTGTTGAGTCTCTTTTCCCTGCCGGTGTGATTGACGCGATGTTTGCGGCTTATGGCAGGCTTTTGTCGTGGCTTGCAGGGGATGCGGCACGGTGGCGTTTGGCGGTGCCGGATCTGTTGCCTGATACTCAGGCGGCGGTGCGGGCAGAGGTCAACGCGACCACGGCACCCCGGCCCGATGGTCTGCTGCATGACGGCTTCTTCCGGCAGGCGGCGGAACGGCCAGACCGTCCGGCCTTGCTGGGACATGGCGGGCCGCAAAGCTATGGCGATCTGGCCCAGCAGGCGCTGTCCGTGGCCGCGCTGTTGCAGGATCAGGGCGTGGTACCCGGCGATCCCGTCGCCATCACCCTGCCGCGCGGGCCGGAACAGATCGCCGTCGTGCTGGGCGTGCTGGCCGCAGGCGCGGTCTATGTCCCGGTCAGCCCGGAACAGCCTGCCGCCCGCGCCACCCGCATCCGCGCCGCCGCAGGCATCCGCCACGTGCTGACTACTCCGGCCCATGCCACGCTGGCCGAAGGCGCCACGCTGATCGACATCACCCGCGCCGCAGATCACGCAGCCCTGCTTGCGCCGGTCAGTCTGACCCCCGACGCCCCCGCCTATGTCATCTTCACCTCGGGCTCGACCGGAGAGCCGAAGGGCGTCGAGCTCAGCCACGCCGCTGCGCTGAACACCGTGGCCGATATCAATGCCCGCTTCGCCATCACCGAGGATGACCGGGTGCTGGCCGTCTCGGCGCTGGATTTCGATCTGTCGGTGCAGGACATCTTCGGCACGCTGGCTGCTGGCGGCGCGCTGGTCCTGCTGGACGAAACCGAACGGCGCGAGGCGACCCGCTGGCACGACCTGATCGATGCCCATCGGGTCAGCATCTGGAACTCGGCCCCGGCGCTGCTGGAGATGCTGCTGGCGGTGCCGGGCGGGCTGCCCTCGCTGCGGCTGGCCATGGCCTCGGGCGACTGGATTGCGCTGGACCTGCCGCAAAGGCTGCGCGAGCGCGCCCCCGATTGCCGCTTCATCGCCATGGGCGGCGCCACCGAGGCCGCGATCTGGTCGAACCTCTGCGAGGTCGGCAACGTGCCCGACCACTGGCGCGCGATCCCCTATGGCACGCCCTTGGCGAACCAAAGCTACCGCGTCGCAGATGCACGTGGCCGCGACTGTCCCGATTGGGTGGCGGGCGAGCTTTGGATCGGCGGGGCGGGTTTGGCGACCGGCTATCGCGGCGATCCGACCCTCAGCGCGCATCGCTTCGTCGAACATGATGGGGGGCGCTGGTATCGCACCGGCGATATGGGCCGCTACTGGCCCGATGGCACGCTGGAATTTCTGGGCCGTCAGGACATGCAGGTGAAAGTCCGCGGCCACCGGATCGAGCTGGGCGAGATCGAGACCGCTCTGGAAGCTCATCCCGCCGTCACCCAGGCCGTGGCGCTGGCCTTGGGCGAACGTGGCCGCCAACGGTTGGCCGCCTTCATCGTGGCTGCCGATGATCTACCGGACCTGCCGCAACATCTGGCGGCGCATCTGCCGTCACATGCGGTGCCGCCGGTCATCGAACGGCTGGACGCTCTGCCGCTGACCGCCAACGGCAAAATCGACCGCAAATCCCTTGCCGCCCGTGCCACCGAACCTGCGCACACCACCACCAGCGCCGACGACGACACTCCCCAAGGCGAAGTCGAAGCCGCCATCGCGCAAATCTGGGCGGACATTCTCGACCTCGACAAAGTCGGACGACAGGATTCGTTCCTCGCCCTCGGTGGCGACAGCCTCATGGCAACGCGGGCGATCACCCGGTTGCGGCAGGCGGGGATCGACAATGCCAGCCTCAGCGATCTGTTCGCCCGCCCGGTTCTGCGCGACTTCGCGAACGGCCTGACCATCGGCGAGATCCGCCCCGATTTCGCCATCCAGCCCGATCCGGCGAACCGTCATCTGCCGTTCCCGCCGACCGAGGTGCAGCAGGCCTATCTGATGGGTCGCGGTGACGATTTCGATCTTGGCGGCGTCAGTTGCCATTTCTACACCGAATTCGAAGCCACCGATCTGGATCTGCCGCGTCTGGAAGAGGTCTGGAACCGCCTGATCGCCCGGCACGAAATGCTGCGCGCGGTCTTTGACGATGCGGGACAGCAACGCATCCTGCCCACGGTGCCCCGCTTCAGTATTCCCGTGACCCATACCGCAGCCGACGAAGCGAACAAGGCGCTGGCCGGATTGCGTGATGCCATGTCCGATCAGGTGATTGACCCGACGCACTGGCCCCTGTTCGATGTCCGCGCAGTCCGTTACGGCAACCGCACGCGGCTGGGCGTCAGCCTTGACAGCCTGATCATCGACGCCCTCAGCACCATGATCCTGTTCACCGAGGCCGAGACGCTTTACGCGGATCTGGACGCCCCGCTGCTCCCGGTCGGCGTGTCGTTCCGCGATTATGTGACGCAGGTGAAACCCGACCCCGAACGGCTAGAGACCGACCGCGCCTATTGGCGCGATTGCGCCAGCGATATGCCCGCCGGTCCGCGCCTGCCGCTGGCCCGCGACCCCTCTACCATCGGCAAGCCGCAGTTTACCCGCCGCGAAACCGTGCTGGCCGCTGATCCCTACAGCAACCTGACGGCGCTTGCGCGGCAACATGGGCTGACAGTGTCGTCGGTGCTGGCGACCGCCTTTGCTGAGGTGCTGGCGGCGTGGAGCGCCGATCCCGATTTCACCATCAACCTGACCCTGTTCGACCGGCAGGAAGTCCACCCGGATATCAACAATATCCTTGGCGACTTCACCTCGCTGATGCTGCTGCCCTATCGGACGCAAGCGGGCGATGACTGGCTGACACGGGCGGGCAAGCTGCAAGCGCGATCGGCCGAAAATATTGCGCATGGCAGCGTTTCAGCCGTCTGGGTCATGCGCGAGATGTCGCGGCAAAGCGGCGCGATGACAGCGAATATGCCGATCATCTTCACTAGTGTGATCGGCATGGCTGACGCGCTGCCGCCGATGCCGGAAAATCCGGTCCTGCAACGGGAATGGGGGATTTCGCAAACACCTCAGGTCTGGCTGGATTGCCAGATCGTCGAGCGCGATGACAGGCTATCGATCACATGGGACGTTGTTGAGTCTCTTTTCCCTGCCGGTGTGATTGACGCGATGTTTGCGGCTTATGGCAGGCTTTTGTCATGGCTTGCAGGCGATGCGGCACGGTGGCGTCTGGTGGTGCCGGATCTGCTGCCTGATGCGCAGGCGGCGGTGCGGGCAGAGGTCAATGCGACCACGGCGCCCCGGCCCGATGGACTGCTGCACGACGGCTTCTTCCGGCAGGCGGCGGAACGGCCCGAGCGACCGGCGCTGCTGGGACATGGCGGCACGCAAAGCTACGGCGATCTGGCCCGGCAGGCGCTGTCCGTGGCCGCGCTGTTGCAGGATCAGGGCGTCGCCCCCGGCGATCCCGTCGCCATCACCCTGCCGCGCGGGCCGGAACAGATCGCCGCTGTGCTGGGCGTGCTGGCCGCAGGCGCGGTCTATGTCCCGGTCAGCCCGGAACAGCCCGCCGCCCGCGCCGCCCGCATCCGCGCCGCCGCAGGTATCCGCCACGTGCTGACCACTCCGGCTCATGCCGCGCTGGCCGAAGGCGCCGCGCTGATCGACATCGCCGATGCCGCAGATCACGCAGGCCTGCTTGCACCGGTCAGTCTGAGCCCCGACGCCCCCGCCTATGTCATCTTCACCTCGGGCTCGACCGGCGAGCCGAAGGGGGTCGAGCTCAGCCATGCCGCCGCACTGAATACCGTGGCCGACATCAATTCCCGCTTCGCCATAACCGAGGATGACCGGGTGCTGGCCGTCTCGGCGCTGGATTTCGATCTGTCGGTGCAGGACATCTTCGGCACGCTGGCCGCAGGCGGCGCGCTGGTCCTGCTGGACGAGGCTGAGCGGCGCGAGGCGACCCGCTGGCACGACCTGATCGATGCCCACCGGGTCAGCATCTGGAACTCGGCCCCGGCTTTGCTGGAGATGCTGCTGGCGGTGCCGGGCGGGCTGCCCTCGCTGCGGCTGGCCATGGCCTCGGGCGACTGGATCGCGCTGGACCTGCCCGCACGGCTGCGCGACCGCGCCCCCGATTGCCGCTTCATCGCCATGGGCGGCGCCACCGAGGCCGCGATCTGGTCGAACCTCTGCGAGGTCGACACCGTGCCCGACCACTGGCGCGCCATCCCCTATGGCACGCCCTTGGCGAACCAAAGCTACCGCGTCGCGGATGCCCGTGGCCGCGACTGTCCCGATTGGGTGGCGGGCGAGCTGTGGATCGGCGGGGCGGGCTTGGCGACCGGCTATCGCGGCGATCCGACCCTCAGCGCGCATCGCTTCGTCGAACATGACGGGGCGCGCTGGTATCGCACCGGCGATATGGGCCGCTACTGGCCCGATGGGACGCTGGAATTTCTGGGCCGTCAGGACATGCAGGTGAAAGTCCGCGGCCACCGGATCGAATTGGGTGAGATCGAGACTGCTCTGGAAGCTCATCCTGCCGTGACCCAGGCTGTGGCGCTGGCTTTGGGCGAACGTGGCCGCCAACGGCTGGCCGCATTCATCGTGGCTACGGAAGATCCCGCCGATCTGACCATACATCTGGCGGCGCATCTGCCATCCCATGCGGTGCCGCCGGTCATCGAACGGCTGGACGCCCTGCCCCTGACCGCCAATGGCAAGATCGACCGCAAATCCCTTGCCGCCCGTGCCATCGAGCCTGCGCACACCACCACCAGCGACGACGACACTCCGCAGGGCGAGGTCGAAACTGCCATCGCACAAATCTGGGCGGACATTCTCGACCTCGACAAAGTCGGACGACAGGATTCGTTCCTCGCCCTCGGCGGCGACAGCCTTATGGCGACCGAGATGGTCGCCAGTGTCGGCAGCAGGCTTGGGGTTGATATCTCGCTGCGCCAAATCTTCGCGGAACCGACCATTGCCGGGCTTGCCGGGGTGGTCGCCGCCAAACTTGCCGAACATCACGAAGACCTTATTGAGGAGGGCGCATTGTGACCGCGACCGAGCTCGTTACCGAACTGGAATCCCTTGGCGTTCAGATCTGGGAGGAAGAAGGCGAACTGCGCTTTCGTGCGCCACGCGGCGTGATGAATGACGAACGCCGCGCCGCGGTGAAGGCCAATCGCGATCAGGTCATCGCCCATCTGCGCAGACAGGCCGAGGCCGCCGCGATCCGCCCTGCGCCGCAGGATCGCAACCAGCCCTTCCCGCTGACGGATGTGCAATCCGCCTATCTGCTGGGCCGTCAGGATCTGTTCGCCTATGGCGGCGTCGGCTGTCAGGTCTATGCCGAATTGCGGCTGGACGATATCGAGCCGGAACGGCTTGAGGCCGCGTGGAACCGGATCATCGCTCGCCACGACATGCTGCGCGCCACGATCCATGCTGACGGTTTTCAACAGGTCGCGCCAGAGGCGCCGCATTACGCGGTGGAACTGCACGATCTGCGAAATGCGGACGCGGGTCAGGTGACCGCTTCGGTCGAGGCGCGGCGCGAGCGGATGGCGCAACAAAGCTTTGCGCCGGATCGCTGGCCGCTGTTCGAACTGGCCGTGACCCGCACCGCAGATCACGCGCTGATCCATTTCGCCATCGATTTTCTGATCGCCGACTATATGTCCGTCCAGCTTCTGCTGAGCGAGCTTGCGCGGCTATACCGCGATCCCACAGCGCCCGCCGACCCGATCGAGCTGTCTTTCCGCGATTACGTGCTGGCCGAACGGGGTCTGCGCGAATCCGGGCAGTATCGGCGTGACCGCGACTATTGGATGAACCGGCTGGACCTTCTGCCCGAAGCGCCTGCTTTGCCGGTGCTGCCCCATGCGGCCGATGGCCCTGCCCGGTTCCGCCGCCTGCAGGACATCCTTGACCGCAAGGACTGGTCCGGGTTCCGCAGCAATGCCGCCCGCCACAACCTGACGCCATCGGTCGCGGTGCTGGCGGCCTATTCGGCGGTCGTTGCCCGCTGGTCGCGCAATGACCGCTTTCTGCTGAACCTGACGCTGCTGAACCGCCAGCCGCTGCATGCCGACGTGCAGGCACTGGTGGGTGATTTCACCACTGTCGGACTGCTGGCAATCGAGACCGAACCCGGTCGCGGCTTCGCCGATGAGGCGAAGGCTGTGCAGGCGCAGTTGTGGTCCGATATGGATCACCGCCTGTTCTCGGGGGTCGAGGTGATGCGCGAACTGTCCCGCCGCCGGGGGCAGGACGCCGCGATGACGCCGGTGGTCTTCACCAGCACCATCGGCCTGAACGAATCCGGGATCGAATTGGGCGAGCCTGTCTTCGGGCTAAGCCAGACGCCACAGGTCTGGCTGGATTGTCAGGCGATCGAACGAGAAGACACTCTGGTTCTGCAATGGGACATCCGTGACGGCGTTCTGCCCGAGGGCATGGCTGACGATATGTTCGCAGCAATGTCCACCTTCCTGAAAGATCTGGCCCGCAATGCGGAGTTGTGGGTCCATACCGATCCCGTGCCGCTGCCCGCCGCACAAGGCACGCAACGGCGTGTGGTCAACGCGACCGAAGCGCCTTTGCCGGAAGGTCGGCTGCACGATGCGTTCTTCGCGCAAGCGGCGGATGCAAGAATGGCGGATCGGGTGGCGGTCATCGATGCCACGGGCCCCATCAGCTATACCGCGCTGGCCCGCGCTGCTGGCGGCATCGCACAGGCCCTGCGCGATGCCGGTTGCCAACCGGGCGATAGCGTGGCGATTGCCCTGCCGACAGGCTGGCATCAGGTCGCCTCGGTTCTGGGGATCCATCTGGCGGGGGCGGCCTATCTGCCGCTTGACGTGAGCCAACCTGCCTTGCGCCGAGACCGAATTCTGTCGAACGCCAATGTGCAGATCGTTCTGGGCCAGCCGGGCGGTGATTGGCCCGCGACGATCACTCTGATCGATCCCGCCACGACCCAGCCAGCCGAACCGCAGGACAGCGGCGCGACGGTGCCTTCATCGCTGGCCTATACGATCTATACCTCCGGCTCGACCGGTGAGCCGAAGGGCGTGATGGTCTCGCATCAGGCCGCGCTGAACACCATCGCCGACATCAATCGGCGGATGCAGTTCGGGCCGGATGATCGGATCTTCGGTCTGGCGAACCTGAACTTCGATCTGTCGGTCCATGATATTTTCGGCCCGTTGGCCGTGGGCGGCTCTTTGGTCCTGCCCGATCCGGCGCTGCGCCACGATCCGGCGCATTGGTGCGATATGGTGATGCAGCATCGGGTGACGCTGTGGAATTCGGTGCCTGCGCAGATGCAGATGCTGCTGCATGTACTGGATGCCGATCCCTCGCTGGAACTGCCCCTGCTGCGCCGCGCCATGCTTAGCGGCGACTGGATCCCGCTCAGCCTGCCGCCGCATTTGCAAAAGCGCCTGCCGCAACTTGAACTCTTCAGCCTTGGCGGCGCGACCGAGGCGGCGATCTGGTCGATCATCCATCCGATGACCGAACTTGCCGCCGATTGGACCAGCGTCCCCTATGGCAAGCCGCTTGCCAATCAGAGTTTCCACGTTCTGGACAACCGGATGCGCGATTGTCCAGAATGGGTCACGGGCGAGCTTTTCATCGGCGGCGCCGGGCTTGCCATCGGCTATATGGCCGATCAGGCGCGCACCGATGAACGCTTCATCACCCATCCTGAGACCGGCGAGCGACTGTATCGCACCGGCGATATGGGCCGCTATCGTCCGGGCGGCGTGATCGAGTTTCTGGGACGCGAGGATTCGCAGGTCAAGATTCGCGGCTACCGGATCGAACTGGCCGAGATCGAGGCGGCGTTGCTGGATTGCGACGGCGTGGCTGCGGCGGCGGCACTGGTCGATGGCGACGATCCGATGGACCGCCGCCTTGCCGCCTTCGTGCAACCGGAAAAACTTGGGGCGATGCCTGCCGCCTGTCAGGTCAGCATCCCGGCCCATGATCCCAAGGCAAGCCGGTTGGCTTTGGCCTATACCGAGGCGCTGAATGATGCCGCCCGTTACGGCTTCCACGACGCCTTGCGCCGCGCGGGCGGTCTGCCCGCGAAAGGCGCTTGGGGCACGGCGGAGGACATCTGCCAGCGGATCGGGATCATCCCCACCTATCGCCGCCTGCTGGGCCGCTGGCTGCATCTGTTGGCCGAGGCGGGCTTGCTGACGATCGCCGAGGACGGTCTGTGTTCCAGTCCCGGCGGCACCTATATCCCGGGTGTCTGGCAACGGGTCCGGGACGCGCGGATCGCGGCGGGCTATCCCGACACGATCGAGCGAAATCTGGAACGCTCGCTTGCGCAGGCAGGCGCGATGCTGCGTGGTGATGCGACGCCAACGGATGTGTTCTTTCCCGGTGGTGATACCAGCTTTGCCTTGGCGGCCTATGCCGACACATTGGTCGGACAGCGTATCAACAGCGCGGTGATTGCGGCGGTGCGCGGCGCTGCGGGTCCGGGCCAGAAGCTGCGGGTTCTGGAAATCGGCGCAGGCGTTGGCGGGACCAGTGCGGCATTGATCCCGGCACTGAAGGATCTGGATTGCGACTACCAGTTCACCGACATCTCGCGGTTCTTCCTGAACCGTGCGGAACAGCAATTCAGCGATTATCCCTTCGTCCGATATGGTCTTCTGGACATCAACCACGACCTGCGCGGGCAAGGTTATCTGCCCAACAGTCAGGACGTGATCGTCGCCTGCAATGTGCTGCACTATGGCCGCGATCTGCCCGCATTGCTGAAAGAGCTGGGACAGGTTCTGCGCCCCGGCGGGCGGCTGGTCGTGGTCGAAACGGTCGAGGAAATCGCCTGGACGATGGGGTCGCTGGAATTTCTGGTGGGCGAAGGCGAACAGGCCGATGATGAGGGCTTCTTCCAAAGCGAAGAGGTCTGGGCCCGGCTTCTGTCGGACGCGGCGGGTGAAGACGCCATCGTCTTGCCCGGCCGTGACGATCCGCTGCATGCCATTGGGCAGCGCGTTTTCACCATCAGGTTCAAGGCCGGACTGGCCCAGATCGACCCGACCCGTCTGCGCCAGCAGCTTCAGGATCGGCTGCCCGCCTATATGCTGCCCCAGCAGATCGAGGTGGTCGATGCCCTGCCGTTGACACCGAATGGCAAGATCGACCGTAAGACGATGCGCGGCTGGCTCAACCGGGCAGAGGTGGGTGCGGATAGTGGCCCCGCCGATCTGCTTGACCCGCTGGAACAGAGGCTGGCTGATCTTTGGTGTTCGCTTCTGGGCATCCCACGCGTCGGGCGGCACGACAACTTCTTCAATATGGGTGGCGACAGCCTGCTGGTTTCGCAGCTTTCAAGCCGGTTGCACGAACAGTTCGAGGAAACCAAGAGCCTGCAATTCACCCAGACGATGCGGCAGCTTCTGCGCCATCCAACCATTGCCGAACTGGCCCTCTTCCTGCGCAAGGCAGGCGAGATCGAAGAGGCTGCGCCTGAAAATGCGGCCCCCGCTTCGCCCATCACGCCGCTGGGCGAGGTGACCGAGGGCGCGGATTGCTTCCTTGTGCATGAACTGGGCGGCACGATGGCGCCCTATCTGGATCTGATCAGCGCGATGAAGCCGCATGTTCCGCTGTCCGGTTTGGCGGTGACCAAGGTGGCGCTGTATCTGGAGCGCGATCCGGCCATGCTGGTGCAAACCATCGCCGACGAATATGCCGAACTGATCGCCGACGCGCCGCCCGCGCGATTGGCGGGTTACGGCATGGGCGGTCTGCTGGCCGTAGCGGTCGCCAGTCGGTTGGCCGAACGCGGAGTGACCCCGCCAGCGGTGACGGTGATCGGCGGTTGCGGCGCTGGTTGCGAGGTTCAGGACGATCTTGCGCTGGAATACGCCTTCTGCCGCTTTATCGGGGTGGACCCGGCCAAGGCAGGCTATCCCGCCGACGATGCCGCGCTGCGTCGGGCGTTGGCAGACGCTGCCGTGCGCGCAGGCATGATCCCCGCAGGCACGCTTGCGGCATTGGCCGAAGAGCCTGAGATGCAGGCTTTGCGCATCCTGCGGGATTCTGCGCCCGAAGAACGGCTGGAACGGATCGCCGAGGCGATGGCCGCGAACCGCCCCGGCATCGACGCCTTGGGCTATGCCCGCGCGCATCTGTCGCTGTTCCAGCACAGCCTTGCTGCCTATGCGGCGTTCCAGCCGGGACTTTACGCGGGCGATCTGCATCTGCTGCTGCCCGAAGAAGACACCCCGTCCCTACCCTGGCTTGACGGCGATACGGTCGGTTTCTGGCAGGGGCTTTGCCTTGGCGATGTCTCGGTCGAGCGGATCGGTGGCAGTCACTTCTCGTGCCTGAAGCCGCCACATGCGGCGGGGGTGGCGCAGAAACTGATCTCGCGGCTTGGCGCATGAAGCGGATCGGCATTGTCGGCGCATCCGGTGCGGTCGGTCGCGCGGTCGCGGAGCATCTGCGGCTTTGGGGGCAGGTCCGCCTGCGATTGGGTGGCAGGCGCGTTCCGGCGCTGCATGAGGTTGCGGCGCCGGGCGATGAGATCATCCATCTTGATCTGACCGATCCGGCCTCGCTTGCCGCCTTCTGCGGCGATTGCGACGTGGTGGTGAACACGGCAGGTCCGACCGCGACGGTGATGGACCGCATCGCCCGTGCGGCCATTGCGGCAGGGGCGGATTACGTCGATGCGGCGGGGGATGAACCTGTCCACGATCTGCTGGCGGCGGTTCCCGCACAAGGACGCAGGCTGGTGCTGTCTGCCGGGATGATGCCCGGCCTGACCGCGCTGCTGCCGCGCTTTGTCGCCCAAGGTGTTGAAGGCCCTTTGCGGCTGACGGCTTTTGCCGGTGGTCTTGACCGTTTCACCGCCACCGCTGCCGGGGATTATGTTGCAAGCCTTGGCAACGGCTATGGCGCGGCGCTTGCGGCATGGCGCGGACAGGTCGCCGCCCGTGCGCTGACCGTTCGTCAGAACGAGGAAATCCCGTTCTTTCCGGGCAGGGTCTGGGCGATCCCCTATCTCAGTCAGGAAAATATCCGCATTGCCCGCGATCTTCGCCTGACATCGGGCGATTGGTATAATGTCTTCGCGGGACAGCATCTGTTCGATGCCTTCGCGCGGATTCAGGAACTGGCGTCCAGTGCAGGCACGACCGCAGCGGTTGACGCCCTTTGCGCAGCGGCGGCGTTGGATATGGCCGGGCGCAAGACCTATCAGCGGATGACCGTCAGGCTGGAACATGCGAACGGCACCCGCCAACTGGTGCTGAATGCCGCTGACAGCTACGGGCTCAGCGGCGCATTGGCCGCCTGCACGGCATTGGACATCTGCGCCGACTCTATCCCCGCCGGGCTGCATTTCGCCGGTGAAATCCTGCGCCCCGATGCCGTGATCGCCCGGCTGCGCGGATCGCCCGCTGTCGCGGCGCTTGAAATCATCGACGACGGCGTCGGTGCAGAACATGAATTTGAAGACGGAGCATTGTGATGGCTCACCCCAAGCGCCGCGCGATCGTATGCGGCACGAAATTCGGACGCATCTATCTGAAAGCGTTCACTGATCCCGACCTTCCGTTCGAACTGGCGGGGATTTTGGGACAGGGCAGCGCCCGAACAATGGCCTGCGCCGAACGCTACGGCGTGCCGGTCTATCAGAAGGTGGACGATCTGCCTGACGATATTCAGGCCGCATGCGTCGTCATCGGCTCGGGCGTGGGCGGTGGTCCGGGTGCGGATCTAGCGCAGGCGCTGATGCGGCGCGGGATCCACGTCCTGCAGGAACATCCGCTGTTACCGGCAGAGATTGCCGCCTGTCTGCGCACAGCCGCCGCCGCGAAGGTCCAATATCACCTGAACACCCATTACGTGACGCTGACGCCGGTGCGCGCCTTCATTGCGGCAGCGCGGCGGATGGTGGCGCATGGCCGCCCGGTTTTCATCGATGCCGCTTGCTCGATTCAGGTCGCATACACACTATTCGATATTCTGGGCGAGGCTTTGGGCGGCCTGAGGCCATGGGCCTTTGCCGCCGCACCGGAATGGAGCGATCAGCTTGCCCGGCTTTCAGCTTCACCCCCGCCCTATCGCAATGTCGAAGGCGTGCTGGCGGGTATTCCGATGACGCTGCGGGTTCAGAATGAACTGGACCCGGACGACCCGGACAACTTTTCCCATATGCTGCACCGGATCACCATCGGCGGCGATGGCGGTTGCCTGACGCTGGTGGATACGCATGGCCCGGTGATCTGGACACCGCGCCTGCATCTGCCGGCCTCTGCCCGGAAAACCGCGACCATCGATGAAGCACCCGACAGCCATCTGGATCTGGCGGCGCTGACGGCTGCCGATCTGTCATCTGCCAGCCATCGGCACATTCTGGGCTCGGTCTGGCCGCAAGGCGTGGCCCATGCGTTGCGCGGACTGCATGAGGCAATCGAAACCGGCGCAAGCCCGATGCAGCGCGGCCAATATCAACTTGCGGTCTGCGAAACATGGCAAAGCCTGACCCGCGCCATCGGCTTCCCGAATCTGCGCACCGGCACCACCCTCCCGCCCCTGCCCGCCACCAGCATCCTTGACCATCCGTTGACCAAGGTGGACGCATGAGTGTTGCTACCATGCAGACCCGGCAGGAACAGTGGTTCCGCTATCCGCGCAAGACCGCCTCGGCTCGCCTGAGGCTGATCTGCTGCCCGCCAGCCGGTTCCGGGGCCAGCTTCTATCGGCGATGGGCCGACCTGATCCCGGCCTCGATCGAGCTGCTGATCGTGCAATATCCGGGCCGCGAAGATCGCGCAGGCGATCCTTTCAGCCGCGATCTTGGCGCGTTGGCCGATGATATCGCCAGTGCTGCCAGCCCGCTATCAGATCTGCCGCTGGCGGTCTTTGGCCACAGCATGGGCGCGGCCATCGCGCATGAGGTCACCCGTCGCCTTGAAGCAGCCGGGCGTTCGGTCGAGCATCTGTTGGTCTCGGGCCGCCCGCCGCCGCACCGTCAGCGCGGCAAGACCATCCATCAGCGCGACGATCAAGGCGTGCTGGACGAAATCGCCCGCCTTGGCGGCACCCCTGATGCGGTGCTGAGCCATGCAGAGCTGCGCGATCTTCTGGTGCCACGCATCCGCGCCGATTTCCAATTGATCGAAACCTATTCGGCTGATCCTGCCCCGCGCCTGCGCTGCCCTGTTTCGGCCTTTATCGGGCAGGACGATACCGAGGTGTCCGAGGATGAAGCCCGCTGCTGGGCCGATGTCACCACCGGCGCCTTCCGCCTGAACAGCTATCCCGGCGGCCACTTTTACCTGATGGACCAACCCGGCGCGTTCATCCGCGATCTGACCGCGCGGCTTGCAGCAGCCGCCTGGCCCTGCACCCCGTAAGAAAGATGACCATGACCGAGCAATCTCCGATTTCTGCCAGCAAACTGCGCGCCCGCCTGCGCCGCGAAGGCGTGGACGCCACCGCCTTGGGCGATGATCCAATGGCCGCCTTTCAAAGCTGGCACGCCGACTGGATATCGACCGCGCCTTTCGATCCGATGCTGGTGACGCTGGCAACAGTGGATGATAACGGCTGGCCTTCGGTTCGTGCAATGGATCTGGTAGCGGCGGATCAGGGCTTCGTCTTCTTTACCCACGGCTTCAGCCCAAAGGCGCGCGATCTGGCCTCCAGTCCAAAGGCTGGTTTGTGCTTCGTCTGGCCGGAAATCGGCAGGCAGGTCCGCGTCACCGGCCATGTCCGCACCCTGTCCGCGGACGAGGCCGATGCGGGCTTTCAGGCCCTACCCAACAGCATCCGCAACGTCGCGCGCCTGACGAAGCAAAGCGAAGTTCTGCCGGACCGCACCGTGCTGGACGGCTGGATGCATCGCGTCCCCGACCCGCTTGAGGACGAACCCGGTCGCCCCGATGGCTGGATCGGCTATCGTCTGATCCCGGTTGAAATCGAGTTCTGGCAGCAGCGTCCCGGCGACTTTCAGGACCGGATTCAGTATCGGCGCGATGTCGCCTCGGCGGCGTGGCGAAATCAGCGACTTTCCCCCTGAAGCGAAAACCTGAAAGAAATAGTCAGGAATACCTAATCCTTGCCAATTGCCGTGCGATCGCGTCCGGGCATTTATGCGCAAGACCGCCAAACCCGAAAGTACACCCATGCGCAGATCCGCCTTTCAGCCTACAAAAACAAAACTTATTGCCCTGCTGATGTGCACCAGCGCGGCGGTTCCGCTTGCGGCGCAGCCGATTGTGGATCAGGCCGAGCCGATCGAACTGGACACGATCACACTGACCGCCGATCAGGCCGATGCACTGTCGGGGCCGGTTCTGGCGTTTCCATCGACCCAGACCACCCTGTCGGGCGATACGGTCGCGCTGACCAACAAGCGCACGCAACGCGATCTGTCGCAGGCGATTCCGAACGTCACCGGTTTTGACGCGGGCGGCAACAGGATGACCACCTTCACCGTGCGCGGTCTTCGTGAGCCGGGCTATCAATCGACGCCGGGCGTCTTCCCCGCGCTGTCCTATTACATTGATGACGTCCCTGCCCTGACCACGCTGGCCCGCGCCTCGGTCTTTACCAATGTCGACAGCATCACCGTGCTGAAAGGCCCGCAGAACACCGCATTCGGCGACAGCCGCCCCGGCGGGGCCATCGACATCCGCACGACAGAGCCGACCGATGAGACCACCGGCTATATCGGCATCGGCGCGGGCAACCACGCCATGAAAGAAGTGCAGGCCGGGATTTCGACGCCCTTGGGCAATGATATCTATCTGTCCTTCGACGGCATCTGGCATGACCGCGACGGCTTTTATGACAACATCGCGACCGGCGACAGCTATGGCGACAAGCGCGCCTTGGCGGGCAAGGCCCGGCTGACCTGGCGCCCGTCGTCCGATACGCAGCTTGACCTGTTCCTGCAGCACGAGCGGTTCAGCGATCAGACCGACCCGTTCATCCCGCTGTCGCAGCTTCGCACCGATCCGCACAAGGTCAGCTACAATGACCCCGGCCACGAAGATATCGGTCAGGATCTGATCGCATTGCGCGCAAGGCAAAGCTTTGACGGGTTCGATATGCTGGCCGTAACCTCTTACCGCCGCTCGACCTGGGAATTCCTTAACGACGGCGATATGAGCGCCGGTGAATTCGATCCGTCCAACCCGTTCTCGCGCGTCATCGGCTATACCGATGAAGAGGTGCGGTCGTTCACGCAGGAATTCCGGCTGAAATCGAACGACGACACCAGCCGCCTGAAATGGTCGGCGGGCCTGTTCGCGGCGGATACCGATTTGGACGTGGTGCCGGGCTATTTCCTGCATGACGGCACCGAAAGTCTGGTCCACGCCAATACCAGTTCGCGCGATCTGGCCGTGTTCGGAGAGCTTCGTTATGCAATCGACCCGACTATCGAGATCGCGGGCGGCCTGCGTTACCAGATTTCGAAACGTGACGCCTCGAACGATCTGACGGCGCCCTACGTTTCCTCGGGCGATGACAGCTACCACGCGCTGCTGCCTTCGGTGTCGATCACCTGGAGTCCGACCAACGATCTGACGGCATTTGCGAAATACAGCCGGGGCTTCCGCGCGGGTGGCTTCAACGCGCATAAATTCGTGACCGATCCGTCGGAGTATGAATTTGAATCAGAGACATCGGACAATTTTGAACTGGGCTTCCGCTCAGCCCATCTGCAGGATCGGTTGCAGCTTTCCGGTTCGGTCTTCTATGCGCGCTACGACGACTATCAGGTGCTGAACCAGTTGAACCCCAACGTCTTCGCCGTGAACAACGCCGAACGGGTGAACAGCTATGGCGCAGAGATTGAGGCGCAGTACGAGTTGAACGACAGCCTGCGCCTGTACGGCGGGGTCGGCGTGACCCATGCGGAATACGACAGCTTCTCGAACGGTTATGGCAACTGGGATGACAAGAAAGTGCCGTTCATCCCGCGCTATACCGTGAATTACGGCGTCGAATACTCGCATGCTTCGGGCTTCTTCACCGCCGTTCAAGGCCGCCTGACCGGCGAATACCAATTGAACGACGCCAACACGTTGCATCAGGGTTCGGCCCATGTCGTCGACGCCCAGCTTGGCTATCGCAAAGGCAATTACGAAGTGGTTGTCTTCGGACAGAACATCTTCGACAAACGCTACGTGGCGAACCTTTACGACTTCAGCAGTTCGGAAGGCGCGGCTATGGGCAGCCTTGGCGAGGCGGCGCACTATGGAGTGCGGGTGAAGTATCGGTTCTGACGGATCGGTTGAACCTGACGGATCTGTCGATCAAATGCAGTCTGCCTTTGGCAGACTGCTCGGCAGTTATCCAGTAGGCATACCCTTCCTCACCCTTTCTGAGTGGTCACGCCCAGGTCAATCGCTCCGCACCTCATCTAACCCATCATCTGCAGCAGCCTTGATACCCGCGTTGGCGCATAGGTAGGAAATTCGGCCAAGAGGTTCCCGGTTTGCCAAGGATGCAATCGGCTCACTCCCAGACAACGAAAAACGGCGCGGGTTTCCCCGCGCCGCTTTTGCTTCATCTTCAGCGAAATCAGACCGCTTTCGCGTCCTGCTGATGCCCGTTCGTCTCGCGACGGTTGCGCAGTTCTTCGGCGACCAGAAACGCCAGTTCCAGCGACTGGCTGGCGTTCAGGCGCGGGTCGCAGGCGGTGTGGTAGCGGTCCGACAGATCCTCGTCGGTGACCGCGCGGACGCCGCCGGTGCATTCGGTCACGTCCTGACCGGTCATCTCGAAATGCACGCCGCCGGGGATGGTGCCCTCGGCCTTGTGGATCTCGAAGAACTCGCGGACTTCGCGCAGGACTGAATCGAAGGGCCGGGTCTTGTAGCCGGTCGCCGATTTGATCGTGTTGCCGTGCATCGGGTCGCAGGTCCAGACGACATTCGCGCCCTCTTCCTGAACCGCCTTGATCAGACGCGGCAGGTGATCGCCGACCTTGCCCGCGCCGAAGCGCGCGATCAGGGTCAGGCGGCCCGCCTCGTTTTCCGGGTTCAGCTTGGCCATCAGCACCTTCAGGTCTTCCGCCGTGGTGGAAGGCCCGGTTTTCAGGCCGATCGGGTTCTGAACGCCACGAGCGAATTCGACATGCGCGCCGTCAGGCTGACGGGTGCGGTCGCCGATCCAGATCATGTGGCCCGAACCAGCCACCGGCAGGCCGCTGGTCGAATCCACACGGGCCAGCGCCTCTTCATATTCCAGAAGCAGCGCCTCGTGGCTGGTGTAGAAATCGACCTTCGACAATTGATGCGCGGTGTCGGAATTGACCCCTGCCGCCTGCATGAAGGCCATTGCATCGCGAATGCGGTCGGCGATGTCGCGGTATTTCGACGCCTCCGGCCCGCCGACGAAATCAGCGATCCAATTCTGCACGCGATGCATATCGGCAAAACCGCCGGTCGAGAAAGCCCGCAACAGGTTCAGCGAGGCAGCCGCCTGCGTATAGGCCGCCAGCATCCGTTGCGGATCGGGGATGCGTGCCTCGGCGGTAAAGTCGAAGCCGTTGACGATATCGCCGCGGTAGCTGGGCAGTTCCACGCCCTCGACCACTTCGGTCGGCGCGCTGCGCGGTTTGGCGAACTGGCCCGCCATCCGGCCGACCTTGACCACCGGCAATTGCGCGCCCCAGGTCAGGACGACCGCCATCTGCAGGATCACCTTGAAGGTGTCGCGGATATTGTCGGCGCTGAATTCGGCGAAACTTTCGGCACAATCGCCGCCCTGCAACAGGAACGCACGTCCTGCCGCCACTTCTGCAAGCTGGGTCCGCAGCCGCCGCGCCTCACCTGCAAAAACCAGCGGGGGATAACGGCGAAGCTGTGCCTCGACCGCCTCCAGTGCTGCCGCGTCGGTATAGTCGGGCATCTGGACGCGCGGATAGGCACGCCAGCCGGCCTTGTCCCAGGTTTGGGTGGCGGTCTTGCGGATCTGCTGCGTCATGGCTTTCGCTCCTTGGAAAAACTGAAGAGGATATAGTCGCTAACATGACCAAGGGAAAGGCCCGGATCGGGGATAGGTGCAAGCCGGGCTGCGAGCGCAAGCATCACATGCTGTTGCAGAACTGTCAGATGCTCTTGCAACGCCGTTAATTCCCTGTTGATGTAGGTAAATACACTTGCAAGACAGCCCGATGCCATCAGACAAGCCACGCCGCTTCACATTCCTTCTTCTGAACCGTTTCACGATGCTGTCCTTTACGGCAGCGATCGAGCCTCTGCGCCTTGCAAATCGCGTGACCGGGAAAGAGCTTTACACATGGCGGCTGGTCGCGCCGGGCGGGGAATATGCCGTCTGCTCGAACGGAACGCGGGTGGTTCTGGATGCGGGGCTGGACAGTGAATCGCCGGTTGAACATGGCGAGATCGTCGTGGTCTGCGGCGGCACCGACATTGCCAAAGAGACCGGCAAAAGCACGCTGAACTGGCTACGCAGGCTGGCCCGCAGCGGCGCCTCGATGGGCGCTGTCTGCACCGGCTCCTGGGTTCTGGCCGAGGCGGGCCTGCTGGACGGACGCAAGGCGACGATCCACTGGGAAAACCATGACGGCTTTGCCGAGGCTTTCCCCGAGGTCGATCTCTATCGTTCGGTCTTCGTGCATGACGGCAACCGGCTGACGGCAGCGGGCGGCACTTCGTCCATCGATCTGATGCTGCATCTCATCGCCGAGGAACATGGCGACGCCATTGCCGCCGAAGTCGCCGATCAGATGCTGCACACCGCGATCCGCACCGATCAGGACCGCCAGCGTCTGTCGATCCCGACCCGGATCGGCGTCCGCCATCCGCGCCTTGCCACCGTCATCGCCCGGATGGAGGCCAATCTGGAAGAGCCGATCAGCCCGGCCCAGCTTGCCTCGGATGCGGGCATGTCCACCCGGCAGTTGGAGCGGCTGTTCCGCCGCTATCTGAACCGCAGCCCCAAGCGCTATTACATGGAAACCCGGCTGGCCCGCGCGCGCAACCTGCTGATGCAGACCGAGATGTCGATCATCGAGGTGGCGCTGGCCTCGGGCTTTTCCAGCCCGTCGCATTTCTCGAAATGCTACCGGGCGCAATATGGCGGCACGCCTTACCGTGAACGCGGCACCGGTGCGTCAGCCTCGGTCGGGCGCTGATCGATCTGAACAGATCGGTCTGCCTTCGTCTAAAATCCTCCGCTAAGCCTTTCTTTACGCAAGTTTACGCTTTCTTAACCCTTGCCTCGTAACGATGAGGCACAGGGCAAGATCGCTCCTGTCAAGTTCGGCGCAGACCGGACAGGCCCAGCAGGCGGGAGGGACAGGCGATGGAATATCAGTTTACGCTGTTGATGGTCAGCCAGACGATCACGACAGGCACGGGCGGCAACCGCTCGATCGCGCCATGGTCGAATACGACCGGCGCGATCACTTTCCCCGATGCCAGCCTGTCCACGATCACCATCACCGACGACGACGACCGCTTTCAAAGCGGCCGCTACACCGCCTCGGAAAACGGCCAGACCCTGACCGCCCCTGCCGTCTTCGAACCAAACGGAACCCCGGTTCCCGCCGGAACAGGGATCACCAACTTCACCGGCTCGGTGCTGCGCGACATGACGCAAAACCCGGATGGAAGCTGGAACGAGTTCATCGTCATTTTCCCGCGCACCATCGTTTCGGGTCAGTTGGGCACGGAACTGGGCGCGCGTCATTCGGTGCTGGTCATTCCGAAGCCGCTGCCAAATGGCAGTTTCCCGACCTTCGATCTTTCGCATTCCTACAAGTTTCAGGACACCTATTCGATCAGCGTCTCGAACGACGCGATGCCCTACCGCCCGCTTGCAGCGCCGTCATCGGTCCCCTGTTTCGCCAGCGGTAGCCTGATCGAGACGCCGAAGGGCATCAGACGGATCGAGGATTTGCGCGCGGGCGATCTGGTCCTGACGGCCGACAATGGCGCGCAGGAAATCCGCTGGATTGGTCAGACCCATGTTGATGCGGCGCGGCTGGATCTGCAGCCGAACCTGCGCCCGATCCTGATCCGCGCCGGTGCGCTTGGCTGTGGGCTGCCTGCGCGGGATCTGACGGTCTCACCGCAGCACCGGGTTCTGGTCCGCTCTCGCATCGGCAGGCGGCTTTTTGATGAGAATGAGGTGATGCTGGCGGCCAAGCATCTGGTCGGTCTGCCGGGGATCGAGGCGATCAATCCCGCCGAAGGCGTGACCTATCTGCACCTGCTGTTTGACCGGCACGAACTGGTCCGCTCGAACGGCTGCCTGACGGAAAGCCTCTTCACCGGACCACAGGCCATGCTGGCTGTCGGCCCGGCAGCGCGGCGCGAGATCCAGTCGCTTTTCCCGGAACTGATCCGGCCTGATCATCGTCCGACCGGCGTGCGCCGTTTCCTGACCGGGGCCGAGGCGCGGACTTTGTCGGAACGCCATCTGCGAAACCTGTCGCGGCGACAATTGGTCGAGACGCTCTGACCGGGCTTGCACCGCCCGCGCCGCAACCGTAACTCTTGCGGCATGACCGATATCCTCATCCGCCCTGCCCGGTTTCCCGAAGATGCCGAGACCGTTCGCAAGCTCTTTCGCGACTATACCGACTGGCTGAACGTGCCACTGGATTTTCAGGATCTGGAAACCGAGCTGGCAACCCTGCCGGGAAAATATGCTGCGCCGGAAGGCGTGGTGCTGCTGGCTCTGTCAACCGATGGCAGCGCGCTTGGCTGTGTTGCGTTGCGCCCGCTTGACGGTGTGACCTGCGAGATGAAGCGGATGTATCTGCGCGACGAGGCGCGGGGTCTGGGACTGGGCCGCGCGCTTGCCGATGCGATCCTGCAAAGCGCGCGCGAGGCGGGTTATCGGCGCATGGTTCTTGACACATTGGCGCGGCTGACCGAGGCGGTCCGGCTGTATGAACGCTTTGGATTTCAGCAAGTCCCAGCCTATTATGAAAACCCGCTACCGGGCGTGATCTATCTGGGCCGCGACCTTTACTGAAATGAAAAACCCCGGCCGAAGCCGGGGTTTCTGTTTCATAGGGTCCGTAGATCACTCGGCGACGGTGATGCGACCGTCCAGATACGGCTCATACGGGGCATCCTTGGCGCCCAGATAATCCGCCACGACTTCGGCCAGATCGGGGCCGAAATCATAGGGATTTTCAGCATTGGTGGCGAAAATCTCATAGCCGTCACCGCCGCCGCGCATGTAGTTGTTCGACACCAGACCATAGGTTTCTTCCGGGTCGATGGGCACCCACTCACCGTCCTTCTCGACCAGCACATCGCTGATCCGGGCACCGGATTCAGCGCTTGGCGTGACAGTGTATTTCAGCCCCGACACCTGCGAGAAACGACCGGCGACTTCCTCATACTGGCTGGCCCCGTTCTCCAGCGCCGTCACCACATCCGCGCCTTTAAGCTGGAACGTGGCCAGCGTGTTCTGGAACGGCAGAACGGTATAGACCTCGCCCATCGTCACCGGCCCGGTATCGATTGACGCGCGCAGCCCGCCGCCATTGGCAATCGCGATGGTCACGCCCTGATCCTTGACGCGGTCCACCATCGCATCGGCCACCAGATTACCCATGGTGCATTCCCGCGCCCGGCAATTGTTGCGGTCACCATCGATATCCGAGGCGCTTTCGGCCACGACTTTCTCACGCAATTCAAGGATCGGCTGGGCCATTTCCTTGACCCGCGCCGCGATAGCCTCATCCTCGGGGACCGAGCTGTCCAGCAGGATCGGCTCACCCTCGACCTTGGTCAGGTTGCCGTCATCATCGAATGTCAGGATAAGGTGGCCCAGATATTTCGAGTAAGCATAGGCCTGTGCGACAGGAACCTCGACACCGTCCGGGTTCGCCACCATGGTCGGATAGGCGCCAAGCGCACCCTCCATGCTCCCCAGAAGCGTATGCGAATGACCGCCGACGATCGCGTCGATCCCCGAAATTTGCGCGGCATATTCCTGATCGCGCAGATAGCCGACATGGGTCAGCGCGATGATCTTGTTCACCCCCTGATCGGTCAGTTCCTGCACATCGGCCTTCAGGCTTTCAATATCGTCTTGAAAAATCACGTTCGGACCGGGCGACGAAGTCTCAGGCGTGTCCATCGCAAGGGCCGAGATGATGCCGATCTTCTCGCCGTTCACATCCAGCGTCAGCAGATCGCCGACCTTGCCGTTCAGCACATTCGACTGCGACAGGTCCAGATTGCCCGAGATCACCGGAAACTCGACCCCGTCCGCCAGCAGCGCCAGCCCCTCGGGACCATCGTCGAATTCGTGGTTGCCCACCGCCATCGCGTCATAACCGATCGCAGTCATGAACTCGATCACGTCCTCGCCCTTGTAGGTCGTGTAGAACAGACTGCCCTGATATTGATCACCCGCATCCAGAACCAGCACATTGCCACCGTCTGCGGTGATCTGATCGCGCAGTTCCTTCACCTTCGCCGCCACCCGGGCCACGCCGCCAAAGCATTCGCCCGCCGCAAGGTCTTCCTCGCCGCAAGTGCTGTCGGATTTGTTGATCGACTCGATCCGGCTGTGCAGGTCGTTGGTATGCAGGATATGCAGCACCGTCTCGGCCTGTGCGGTGCCTGCGAACAGCGCAGCAACCGAAACAGCCGTCAAAAGGCGGTAGGTCATTCTGATTCCCCTCTTGTCCCGTTGGGTTTGTCGGACCAGATTGGCGCAGCCTTCCCAGAGGGTCAAACGAAGGTTGCGTAAAACGACCAGCCGGGTAAGACCGTCGCAAACCCGAAACGCGCGATTACGACGGATGCCCATATGCTGATCTACAAGATACTTCGCCCCGCCGAATGGGACGCATTGCAGCGCGACGGCCAGACCGATGGCGCGCCAGTCGATCTGGCTGACGGCTATATCCATTTCTCGACCGCCGATCAGGTCACGGGAACTCTCGCCAAGCATTTCGCGGGCGAGGGAGCGTTGCATCTTCTCGCCTGCGATCCCGCAACGATGCAGCAGGATCTGAAATGGGAAGAGGCGCGCGGCGGTGTGCTGTTCCCGCATCTCTACCGCCCGCTGCGCATGGCCGATGTCATTTGGAACCGGCCGATTCCGCATGTCGATGGCCACCACGATGCAGGATCGCTGGAATGAAGCTGATCGAACGCCTTGGCCTCAGCGCCCTGCACCGCCTCGACCCCGAGCGGGCACACGATCTGTCGATCCGCGCACTGTCACTTGGCCTCGTGCCGCTGCCCGGTGCGCCGGTGACATCGGACCGGCTGAAAACGCAGATTGCCGGACTTAGAATGCCCAATCCGGTCGGACTGGCGGCTGGATATGACAAGAACGCCAAGGTAGTCGCGCCGCTGATGCGCGCGGGTTTTGGCTTCATCGAACTGGGCGCGGCGACCCCTCGCCCGCAACCCGGCAATCCGAAACCGCGCCTGTTCCGACTGACAGCGGATCAGGCGATCATCAACCGCTTCGGCTTCAACAATGAAGGCGCCGAAACCATCGCCACCCGCCTTGCCGCCCGCCCGAATGGCATCCCCGTCGGCCTCAATATCGGCGCGAACAAGGACAGCACCGACCGCGCCGCCGATTTCGCCGCTGTCGTCCGCATCGCCGGCGCCTCGGCCGATTTTCTGACCGTCAATGTCTCCTCGCCGAATACCGAAAAACTTCGCGACCTTCAGGGCCCCGAAGCCCTCGCCGCTCTGCTGCAGGGCGTGATGGAAGCGCGCGACAGCCTGCCCGAACGCCGTCCGGTCTTCGTCAAGATCGCCCCCGATCTCGACCCGAAAGACATCTCCGACATCGCCGCCGTAGCCCTGAATGCCGGGATCGACGCGATTATCGCCACCAATACGACGCTGTCCCGCGACGGTATCGGCGATCCGCAGGCGAAAGAGGCAGGCGGCCTGTCAGGCAAACCCGTCTTTGACCGTTCGACCCGCGTGCTGGCCCAGCTTTACCGTGAGACGCAGGGGAAAATCCCGCTGATCGGTGTCGGCGGAATTGGCTCGGTCGAGGATGCATGGGCGAAACTGCGCGCCGGAGCCAGCGCGGTCCAAATCTACTCGGCCCTGATCTATCAAGGCTTTTCGCTCGCCCCCAGAATCGCACAGCAGATCAATGCGCGGCTGGAACGCGAAGGGATCACGCTGCAAGAGCTGACCGGCAGCGGCAACGGTGATTGGCGCTAACCGCGACAATCACCCTCACCCGCAGCTTACGGAAATTCGCTCATTCCCAGCAGTTGGTTCATGCTGTGCGAGGGTTCAGGACAACCCGCATCCCCGATCACCTTCGCCGGAACCCCCGCCACGGTCTTGCAGGGCGGCACATCGGTCAACACGACCGAGCCCGCCGCAATCCGCGAATGGTGCCCGACGCTGATATTGCCCAAAACCTTCGCCCCCGCGCCGACCAGCACACCGTCGCCGATCTTCGGATGGCGGTCGCCATCTTCCTTGCCGGTCCCGCCAAGCGTTACCGAGTGCAGCATCGACACATCATTGCCGACCTTTGCCGTCTCGCCAATGACGATGGAATGGGCGTGATCGATCATCACGCCGGTTCCAATCTCTGCCGCTGGATGAATATCCACCCCAAAGCATTCCGAGCAGCGCATCTGCACGAAATAGGCCAGATCGCGGCGATCCTGTCGCCACAGCCAATGCGCCATGCGATAGGCCTGCAACGCCTGAAAGCCCTTGAAGAACAGGATCGGTTGTAACAGCCGGTGCGTCGCCGGATCGCGGTCATAGACCGCCAGCAAATCTGCCCGCGCCGCATCACCCAGTTCCGGGGCGCTGCGATAGGCATGGTCCGAGATCTCGCGCAGGATCTGCTCGCTCATCTCGGGGCTGGCCAGCTTCATCGAGAACCGATAGGCCAAAGCCGCCTCGAGGCTGTAGTGATGCAGCAAGCCCGCATGAATCAGCGACCCCAGCAGCGGCTCATTCTGAACGGCCTCCTTGGCCTCGTCACAGACCTGCGCCCAGATGGCATCTCGATCCAGATCGATGGGCTTCTTGGTTGCGCTTTGCATATTCATGGGGGGCTAAGCCTGTGTCGTGGAGTTACCTCATAACGCATATGGGGGTGGCAGAAAAGATATCGAGGAAAAATCCGCCTCAACTTGGCAATCTCAGCGCCAGCCAATGCACGGCCAGCCGGACCCGCCCCCCGCCGAAAACGCCGCCTTCTGCCGTCATCAGCAGATTTGCAGCCTCATAATAGGTCATTGGCGCCCCCAACAGCCCGCGTGCCCACGACCCGGCACCCTTGCCCAAGCCCTGCCCAAAGCGATCCACCGCGCCGACTGTCCCCAGTTTCCAACTATCCAAAGATCCGGCCAAAGGCTCGACCACCCGCGCCACCGCGCCGATCACCATGACATTCGCCGGAATGGTGATGCCGGTATCGAAACTGGCACCACTGCCGACCTCGACCTCGGCCTCGACCATCCCGGTCATAAGCCCCGAGCCGAAGCCGCCAAGGCTCAGCGCGCCCGGCACCCAGCCTGATCCGTCATGCACCGCCACAACCCCGCGATCCGCCACAAAACCCCGCATCCCGGCCGAGGGTTGCACGAACACCCAACCACCGTTCGAGCCAATGGCGATCTTGCCCGCCTGCCCGGCCCAGTCACCACTGGCCCCGCCCGGCACTCCGTAACAGCGCCCGTCGATGACCGAAACCGGCGGCACTCCATGGTCAAGGCTTTGCAGCACCAGATTGCTGACCCCGTCCAACCGCATCAGCGCCTCGTTCACGGTCACATGCTTCTGCGCCTGCGCGCCCTGCACCAGCGGCATCTGCAACCTTGCCGTTTCATTCGACATCGAAAATCCTCCTTGCTGAAAGGCCCGCCCCGTAGAGGTCCGAAAGCTGCGCGACCGTCACCCCGAACGGCCCCGTCCCCACCAAATCCGCCCAGACCGAGCCGGGAATCTGATATTCCGCCGCCCCGACTTCCGCCGAATGCAGCGCCACGCCACCCCGCGAAATCCGCAGCAGATAGCTTTCCCGAGCCTCTCCCAAAGGCACCTCGGCCCCGTCCCAGCCATCGCCCTCGATCCGCGTCCGCCGCACCCATGACAGCCGGTCGCCCGTCAATCGCAAATGGCACGGCGCATAGGGTCGCAGCCCGACACCCCGCGTCACCGTCACCCGCGCCCGATAGCTTGGATCATCGACCGCACGGCTTGACGGCCCGATCCGCCAGAACCGCTCCTGCCCGCGACTGCCCGGCGCGGCCTTCACCTGCACCGGCCCGCCATCCAGCAGCACCACATGGCTTCCCGCGGGCCAGACATCCGGCATCAGCGCATCGGTGCCCGCCTGTCCCCGCAGCAGTTCGGACAGTTCCCAGACCCCGCTGCCGACCGGCACCGCCTTCTGGAATTGCACGATCTCCCAGTTTTCCATCGAGCCGTCACCGATTGCCAGCGCATTCCCCCCGGCCAGCAAAGCCCGCCGCGTGACCGAGCGCAGACCTGCATCCTTCAGCCTGACCCGCAAGGCAGGCCCGCGCGCAATCACCCCCGGACGCGCCCGTGGCAGATCCTCCAGCACCCGCCCGATATACGACCTGCGCGACAGCAGCAGGTTCAACTCATACCCGCCCTCATCCTCGACCGATTCATAAACAGCCACACTACCCGGCCAAGGCTTCGCCGCCACCGCGAGCCAAGGCGCATGCGCCACCTCATCGCCGCGCAGCAACGGCAAATCCATGAACATCGGCAGAACCGGCATCGGCGGCACATGAGCGCGGATCGGCCCCTCATCCTCGACGCTCAGCGCCGGCAGATAGACCCCCGGCTCGACCCGGACGGCATCCACCGTCACCGCGCCCCCGCGCTCCACCCGGTCAATCCGCCAGCGTTTCGCCTCGACGCCTTCCACAGCCACCCGCAGCACATCGCCCGGCCCCAGATGTGCCAGTGACGGCGGCAACGCGAACCGCGCCGCATCCCGCGCCACCGCCGCCTCGGCCAGCCACCGCTCGACCACCGCCCGTCCCTCGGATCGGGTCAGGGACAGCGCGAATTCGGTATCCGCCACACTCTCCTGTGCCGCATCCGGCAGCGATCCCTCGGCCGTCGCAACCGCATAATCCGCGCCCGCCTCGACATGGCTCAGCCGCAGCCGACCGGCCAGTTCCGGCACCGGCGCGCGCATCGTCTCGAAACCCGCGACCTCATCCGTCAACGCCAGATGCTCCGGCCCGATCTCGGCCTGCACCCGCCCATCGCGATGCAGAAAGCGCAGCACCCCGTCGCGCTCGACCGCATCGAAACCGTAAGCCAGCATCAGCGGCTGCAACGCCGCCCGCGCCGTCTCACCGCCGCTTGTCAGATAGCCGCGCACCACCCCACTCAGCGCACTCACGTCGTAATCCCGCAACCCCGCCTCACGGCAGATGTCGCCGACGACTGAGGCCAGCGTCACCGCCCCCGTCCGCCCGTTCAGCCAATGCCCCCGCTCCCATGCCGGGCCATCCGACCACAGATCCGGGCGGCGCGGGAAAGCCGGATAGGGCCGCGCATCCCAACACCAGACATGGGCACGCGCCAGATCCACCATCCGCCCGCCGCCCGCCATTGCCGGATTGCGCCCCGGATGGCGCCAATATGCCGTGACCGCCGCGATATAGGCTGCCTGAATCGCATCATCCCGCCGCGCATTCGAATAGAAAGGCAGCGTGCTTTCAGAACTCATCGCGTCCAGAAACTTGTTCGGCTGGTTCGTCGCCTTGTCCAGCGCGGCGCAGCCATATTCGGTGAACCAGAACGGTTTCGACCCCGGCACCCAGTCCGTCGCATTCGCCGCCCGAACCCCGCCCGGACGGTTGTAATGCAGGTTCTGCCACCAGCCGGTCAGATCCTTGTAACGCCAGACCCAGGCCTCGTCATAAGCCCCGTCGGTGATCGGCGTCCTGACCTGCGCATCGCGGTCGGCATCGCTGGCATAATACCAGTCATAGCCCTCGCCGCCCTCGACATTCGCCATCAGGTAATCGGGATTTCCGATCCGCCCCCAATGCGCGTCCAGATGATCCTCACCCTCGCGCCAGTCGGACAGCGGCATGTAATTGTCGATACCGACGAAATCGATCGCCTCATCCGCCCAAAGCGGATCGAGATGAAAGAACAACTCACCACCGCCCGGATGATGCCCGAAATATTCCGACCAGTCGGCGGCATAGGAAAGCTTCACCCCCGGCCCAAGGATCGCCCGCACATCATGCGCCAGCCGGATCAACTGCTCCACCGCCGGATAGCTGTTCCCCGCCCCGCGGATCTGCGTCATCGCGACCATCTCGGTCCCGATCAGAAAGGCATCCACGCCCCCCGCCGCCGCGCAAAGATGGGCGTAATGTAGAATGAACCGCCGATAGGACCACTCCTCCGGCCCATGATAGCTGACCACCTCGCCATCAACGCTGAAATCCCCGGCCTCTGCCGCCCCAAAGAACACCGCCACTTCATCCGCAGCCGCCGCCGTCCCATCCGGCGATCCCTCCTGCCCCGGAGCCTTCGAGGTCGTCACCCGCCCCCGCCACGGCATCACCGGCTGCCCGACCCCACCATAAGGGTTCGGCAACCCGTTCCCGCCCAACTGCTCCATCAGGATGAACGGATAGAAAACCGCCTTCCGCCCCGATGCCGCCAGCGCCCGCAACGCCTCGATCACCGACTGGTCCGAGGGCGTGCCGCCATAGATCGGGCGATCCTCGACCCGCGATACCGCCATAGCCTCGGCCCGCGAGATCCCACCCGCGCGCCACGGCATTTCAGAGCCTTCGATCTCGACCTGCTCGACCTTCGGCCTGACCGTGCAATGGTTGATCCGCAGATCATCGCCGAACCACGACACCACCAGCGAGACCGAGCCGACATTCGGCAATTCCCGCCCCATGATCTCCATCGAGGCGGCGAAATCCGTCCCGCCCATCGGCGTATTCACATTGACCGACCGCGTCTCGCCCAAACCAAGATCCTGCGTCACCGGGGTCATCGCCAGCGAATATTCCCCCGTCCCGGGAATCAGCGCCACCGCCTCGACATCGCGGCAAAGACCGCTGCCATCCCGCGCTGCAGCCGTGACCTCGAAGGTCAGTTGCGGCATCCGGTTGCCCCATGGCTCAAGGTTCAGCCCCTCCAGCACAACATAGGCGATCCCGCGATAGGCAGGCGCATCCTCGCCCTCATGCGCGGCAATCGCCGGGTCGGGCATCTGCCCCTCATCCCCGCGATAGACCCGCATATTGAGATCCGAGGCCGGAACCTCTTCACCATCGGCCCATACCCGACCGACGCCCAGCAGCGGCCCCTCGCACAAGGCCAGCGCCACCGACAGCCGGTAGCTGATATGCGTGACCTTGGCCTTCGGAGCACCCTTGCCGCCGCCCGCATCCTCGGACCGCGTGACCTCTTCCAGCGGAGACGCCCAGATCACATGCCCCGGCACCCGCAACTGCCCCCACAGCTTCGGGATCGCCAGCCCCTCGCCCGCGCTTTGCAGCCGCAGCCGGTCGATCCGCCCGGTCTCGACAGCCTTCGCACCACCGCCCAGCAGGCGCTGATCGAATACCCGGCCCACGGTCGCACCGATGGCCCGACCAATGACCGCGCCCGAAAGCCCCAAAACAGCGCCGCCAAAGCCGCTGCCAATCGACGCACCGACGGCAGAGAGGACGATTGTGGCCATGACCGGCCTCCTTGATTACGGAATTTCAGGAAAGACGAACCGGGCGACGACCCGGTTCTGCCAGGGCAGGCTCAGCGGACTTTCGATCACCCCGTGCCCATCATAGGCATGGATGAACCGCGCCGCCTCGCCACCGACCGAGACGACGCCAAGATGCTTGGCAATCGCCCCCGGTCGCATTCGAAAAAGCAGCACCTGCCCCGGCACCATCCCGGCTTCGCGCAGAACCGGCACCAGATGCCGCGCCGCGCCAGCCATCAGCAATTCGCGCTGCCCGACCTCGCCCCAGTCGGGCGAATAGGCGGGCGGTTCTTCCGGTTCGCGCCCATAAAGCTCGCGCCACAGCCCGCGGATCAGCCCCAGACAATCGCAGCCCGCGCCCTTGACGCTGGCCTGATGCAGATAGGGCGTGCCCAGCCAGCCGCGCGCCAGTTCGACCACATCAGCCATTGCGACCCGCCCCCGGAGCCATCAGCCAATCTTCGTTCGGCAAATGAGGAAAGCCACGAAAGTTCATGAAATTGTTAAACTTCAACCGACAGGTCGCAGCCCGTTTGTCGCACCCCGCCGTGATCGCCACCACGTCGCCCACGACCGGCGCGATGCCAAAAGACTGCCACAACTCGATCTCGCGCTGCCCGCCGGGCAAGGCACGGTCGTTCTTCACCGCTGCCGAAAGCCCCTCGGCCCCGCCGTCCAGCACTGACATCACACCACGCTCAAACCAGCCTTGCTCATAGGCCGGGAAAGAGGCAAACCGGAACACCCGCCCGTCCTCGACCTCTTCCACCGCGATCTCGGCCCGGTAATCCTCGCCGACCAGCGCAAATCGACATTTCCCGTCGCCCAGCCGCGCCGAGCAGCGCGGATGAAACACCCGCCCCCGCGCCGCATTCAGCGGCTCGGCCAGCCCGCGCAACTCGGCCCGGAACGCACCATTCGCGCGCGAGACTTCAGCCAGACTCCCCGCAAAGACCAATCGCCTTTGCGCCACATCACGCCAGTCCACGTCCCACAGCTTCAGCTCGGCCCCATCCCAACGCCCGGCCAGAATGTCCCGCTCGCTGATTGCATCGGCCGACAGCGCGCCCACTGCTTCGGAATTGTCCACCGACAGCCCGGTCCCCTGCACCAACACCCGCGCCGTCATCCCGTATTCCGGCGCAAATTCTACACCGCCGAAACGCAACGCCCGGTCGTGATCGGTAAAGCCCAGACACAGACCATCCGCGCGCCGGACCATCCATGCCCGCGCAATCGTCGTGGCGCTCATATCCGCACCTCGACCACCGGGATTTGCGGAACCTCGCCCGCCTGAAAGGTCGCGACCGAAACCGCGATCCGATCCGTGTCAAACCGCACCGGCACGTCGAATTCATAGCCCGCCGTCACCTCGGCCCCAACAGCCGGAGGCTCGGCAAACGTCACCAGCCCCGTCTGATGGTCCACACTGAAGCCGCCATCGGGAAACAGCTCGACCCCGCCGATCCCGGCCCGCACGCTATCCTTCACCGGCTTCTCGACAGGCCGCGCATAGATCTCGGCACCGGATCGGTAATTTTTCAGCAGCGGAAAGCTGACCCGCAGACCGTCCCCCCGCCCAATCTCCTGATCGTCAAAGGCAGGCGCGCGCGACGGCAGACAGCTTTTGAAATCCGCCCAGTCTTTCCAGCGAAAACCGTGCAACTGCCCGGCCCGCGCCTCGAAAAACGCGATCAGCGCCGCCAGATCGTCCAGTGACCTTAGCCCCATCCCCGCATCATAACGCCGCCGCGCATGTGCCCAGGGCGTATTCCGCTCTTCGAACCCGCTGGCCAGAGTGACGATCTCGGTGCGCCGCTCGGGTCCGCCAATGGCGCCGAAGGACAGATTGGCCGGAAACCGGACCTCGTGAAATGCCATTGCCCTCTCCTCAGGAATTGCGCTCGCCGCGCGCCAGCACCCGGCCAAGCTGCGCCGCGATCTGCGACTGACTGCGCTGGAACCCGGCCACATCCGGCGTGGACACGTTGATGGTGACGTTCACCGCCCGCCCGCCGCCACTGGCCGCCACGCCCAGCCGACCATCGGCCCCGCGTTGCAGCGGCATGATCGCCTCTGGCCCGGCCTCGCCCATCAGCCCGGTCCCACCGCGCATCGGAAACGTCACCGGCTGACTGACCACACCACCCTTGGCAAAGGCCGTCACCCGCCCGGACGAGAACGCCCCGCCTTTCGCAAAGGGCGCAGCCCCCGACAAAGCCTCGCTCATCCCGTTCGCCAGACCGCCCGCCAAAGCCTGCGTCACCGGCCGCATCGCGATCGCATAGACCGTATCCGCGATGCTCTGCCCGATCCCTTTCAGCGCATCCGACAGCTTCGCCCCGTCAAAGATCAGCCCGTCAAAGGCCCGCCTCAGCCCCGAGCCGATGCCGTTCGACAGCGTCCCCACCTCGCGCGAGGTGAAGACCATCGATTGCCGCAGCCGCGCCAGCTCTGCCTCGAACTCGGCGGTCATGCGGCTGCTTGCGCCCATACCCTCGTCCAGCCGGTCCAGCGCGCTGAACCCGTCCTTCTCTGCCATGATCCTGCCCCTTCATTCGCCCCCGACCGCCGCCCGGTCGGGATAAAGCGCCGACAACTCGGCCAGCCGCCCCCGCGTCATCGCGGGCAGGCCCGGCTCGATCCCCAGCATCAGCGCCAGCTCTGCCGGGGTCAGCGCCCAGAACTGATCCGGCGTCAGCCGCAGCCCGTTTAGCCCCGCTCGCATCAGCCCCGGCCAATCAAGCCCGCCGCTCATCCGACCCGAAACGCCCGGGCCAGCAACTCGGCGGCGGCACGCCCGGCCGCCACCGGCCCGCCGCCGATCTCGACCGTCATCAGATCGCCCGCAACGCCCTGCCAGCCGCCACCCTGCAGCCCCGCGACGAGCACTGCCAGAACATCACGACTGCTGAACTGCCCGGCCTCGAACCGCTCGGCCAGCGCGATCAACGATCCCGCCCCAAGCGTCTCTTCCAGCCCCGCCAGCGCACCCAAGGTCAGCCGCGCCACATGCGGCACGCCGTCCAAGCTCACCTGCACCTCGCCCCGCATCGGATTCACCATCACGGCTCGACCGGAGCATGCGCGACAAAGGACAGTGCCCCGGCCGAGGCCAGCGTCATCTCATATGTCGCCTCGCCATTATGGCTGCCCGCATATTCCAGCGCGGTCAGTTGAAACCGCCCCTCGACAACGCCGAAATCCGGGATCACCACCTGAAACCGCGGCACCTCGCCACTGAAAAACACCTGCCGCGCCCGCGCATCGGTATCCGCATCGCGAAACACCCCCGACCCAGAGATCGAGGCACTTCTGACACCCGCCCCGCCCAGCAATTCGCGCCAGCCCCCCTCGCTTTCCAGCGAGGTCACATCAACCGTCTCGGCATTGAAGGCCAGCCGTGTCGCCCTTAGACCCGCCACGGTCTCGAACGATCCGTCGCCCGTCATGTCCATCTTGATCAGCAGATCGCGCCCGTTCTGTGCCGCCATGACTTTTCCCCTTTTAGCCCAGATCAATCCGCGCCCGGAAGGTCAAATCGACCCGCCGCGCCGCGCCATTTTCCACTCGCCGCGCCCGCGCACGCAGGAACCACAACCCCACCAGCCGACCGCGATCCAGCGCCAGTGCCGCACCCTCCAGCGCATCGCTGACCGCCCCCGCCGCCGCCTTCACCGCCGCAAAACCGCCGCCATCCTCAGCCCCCGCCAGAACCGAGACGACGAAATCATGCAGCGATCCCGCCGCCGTCGCATCGCCCGCATCCCGCATTTCCTCGGGCCCAAGTGCCACATGCACCCCCGCCGGAGCCGTCACCGGCATCGCATCGAAGACCGCATCGCCCACCAGATCGGCCAGAACGGCATCGCCGCGCAGATGCTGATAAACCGCGCCCTGAAGCGCCAAAGCCGCCCCATAGCTCATGCCCGCTCCTCCTCTCGCGCCACGCAGACCAGCCAGCGCCCGGAAGCATCCGCCTCCGCCACCGCCTCGATCCGAAACACCCGCTCGCCCAGACGAAACCTTTGGCCCGCCACAGGTCGCCGCGGATCACCCACAGTCGCCGCCCTGACGGTAATCCGCCACGGCAACACGCTTTCCGCCGCAACCTCGCCTGAGCGTTCGCGCCCCGGCCCCGCCGCCATCCCGGCCCAAAGAACACCGATCTCACGCCAGATTGTTCGAAAGCCGCCAAAGCCATCCGCCTGCCGCTCACCCGTCTCCAGCACCAGCCGGACATTCAACCGGGGCCGCATCACCGCATCCCCCGGCCACCGCGCCCGGCCAGCACCCGCACCTGCCGCCACCGCTCGATCAGCGCAGCGACACCAAAGGGCATCGCCTTCGAGCCTTCGAAGCTGCGATCCTCGTAATATCCCGCCGCCAGCATGATCACCGCCTGCGCCAGATCGGCGGGCACATCAGCCCAATCCGCTCCAAAGCCCGCCGTGAACGTGACCGCGACCGAGCCCAGCCTCGGCACATGCGGCAGGATCACCCCCGCAGGCAGGATCACCGGCCTTTGCCCATCCGGCACCAACCGCCAGGCCTCAGGGCCAAGCTCGGTCACGATTCCCGCCCCGTCATCGATCTCGATCTTCTCGACCGCGATCACCGGAGCCAGCGGCAAGGGCTGACCCAGCCGGTCGCGCCAATCGTCAAGCTGCATCCGAAACCGGCGCGTCAGCAGCACCTTGCCCGTCCGCGCCTCGACCGTCGCAATGGCCGCGCGCAGAAAACCCGCCAGCGCCGCATCCTCGGCCGCATCCGCCGCGATCTCGAAGCCCGAGCCCAGCCGCAAATGGTCGCGCAACGCCCCGACCGGCAGCGCCCCGGCCGGCGGCGCCGTCTCTTCTCTCAGCATCATTTCCCGAAACTCCCGTCCTGCCAGCGCCAACCGAAACACCGCCTGAAAAGGGTCGCGCTGCGCAGCAGGCCATCAGCACGCGCGGACAGTTGCAAAGCCGGCACGACCGGCAGCGACGCGACCCTTCCCCTCACCCGATCCTCAACGGATCAGGCAAAGCGCAACAGCTTCACGGCGCGGAAGTCGGTGACACCGCCGCCGACACGCTTGGTGGCATAGAACAGCACATGCGGCTTGGCGCTGAACGGATCGCGCAGCACGCGCAGATCCGGACGCTCAACAACGGTATAGGCAGCGCGGAAATCGCCGAAGGCGACCGAAAGCGTCTCCATATCGATATCGGGCATATCCTCGCTGATCATCACCGGATAGCCCAGCAATTGCGACACCTGCCCCGCCGTCAGCGCATCCGTCCAAAGATAGCGCCCCTCGGCATCCTTCATCTTGCGCACCAGCGCCGCCGTTTTCGAGTTCATCAGGAAGGTCGCATTGGCGCGGTATTCGGCACCAAGCGCATAGACCAGATCGATCAGCACATCGGCCGAGGTATCCTCATCGAATTCCCCGATGCTGCCGCTGCTGATCGTGCCGATCTGACCCGGACCTTCGGTGCCATGCGGCGCCACCGGATAGGACAGGATACCCTTCGGCTTCGAGACACCATCGCCATGGATGAACGCCGCCGCTTCCGAGCGGGCAAAGCGATCCGCGATCCGCTCGGCCAGCCATGCCTCGACATCGAAGGCCGCATCGTCCAGCAGACGTTGGCTGGCCTTGGGCATCGCCGACAGTTCATGCACCGGAATACTGATCCGCTCGATCCCGCCCGCCGTCGTCTCGGTCGAGGTCGCCTCGGTCGCCCAGCCCGCGCCCATATCGCCCTTATCGACCAGCACCTCATAGACAGAGCTTTCGACGCTCACCACATTCGCCAGCCTGCGCAGCGAGGTGCCGTTATGCAGCACGTTCTGCACCGTCTCGGCCACCACCGGCGCGGCCAGAAAGCCGCCATCGCTGGCCACGGTCAGCCCCTTTTCCTCGACAACCAGCCCGCGCAGCCCGTCATCGTCACCGCTGCGCAGATAGGCGTTGAACGCCTTCTGATGCGGCACGCCGACTTCGGCAGTCGTGGACAGGGGCGCGCGGCCCCGATTGGCAGTCTTGCGATCAAACATGTTCATGCGCTCATCCTGTGCTTGGAACTTCTTCTGAATATCTTCGCGGAAGCCTTTGAGTTCACTGACGAACCCAACCATCGCCCCCTTCAGATCGGCGGCCATATCCTGACCACCCGCGGCCTTCACCTCGGTCATTCCCCACTCCTCACGAAAAACCCCGTAGGGTGCGTGCTCCGCACGCACCGCCCTCACCCCCGCAAAGCCGCCGCAGCCTCCTGAAACACCGCCGCCACCTCGCGCAGATCATCGGCCTCTTTCCGGCCCACCTTTGCCTCGGGCAGCATCGGAAAGGTGACCAGCGACACCTCCCACAACTCCACCTCGGCCAGCATCCGGCGGCCCTTCCGATCCTTCTCGGCCCGGACCGTGCGATAGCCGATCGACAACCCATCGATCGCCCCGGCCTCAAGCAGCGCCGCAGCCTCGCGCGCCTGCGCCACCTCGGGCAGCAGGCGCCCCTTGACCCACAACCCCTTGCCGTCCTCGCGGATTTCGTCCCAGACACCGATGGGCCGCGCCGGATCGTGCTGCCACAGCATCCGCACCCGATCCCCCTTCGCCGCCAGCCGCGCCAAGGACGCGGCAAACGCCCCCGGCATGACCGCATCGCCGCCCTGATCGACCAGCCCGAACAGGCTCGCATAACCCTCGACCGCCAGCCCCTCGCCCAAGGCAAGACTGCCGCCCGCGAACTTCACTTCCAGACCCGGAACCATCTCAGCCCCCTTTCGGCGCATATTCCAGAATACCCTGCACCGCCTGCGTCAGGATCACGGCAACCACGCCGTAAACCGTCATCCACAAGCGCCGCTCCAACCCCTCCATCAGCGCCTCGATCCGCTCCAGCCGCTTTTCGACCGCGCCGAATTGCAGCGCCATGATCCGCTCCTGCGCCTCGAACCGCTGGTCATGCCACTGGCCCTGAAACCGCGACCCCTCCATCACGCCCCCTCAAGCGGCGGCAGCCCCAGCAAGGCCCGCTTCTCCGCATCGGTCAGAAACAGCGCCTCTCCGATCCGCTTCCACTGCTGATCCCGCTCTTCCGCCAGCGCCGGAACCCGATCCGGGTCCGGCCGCAACTCGACCTCCGCGCCCAGATGCTCGGACAACCACCACGCGACCGAGGCCAGAACCCGCGTCGCCAAGGGCAAGACCGTCAGCCGATAGAAGGCCCGATGCGCCTCGGCATATTTCGCATAGGTCGCATCCCCCGGTATCCCCAGCAGCATCGGCGGCACCCCAAAGGCCAAGGCGATCTCTCGCGCCGCCGCCATCTTGGTCTCATGAAACTCCATGTCAGAGGGCGAGAATCCCATCGGCTTCCAGTCAAGCCCACCTTCCAGCAGCATCGGCCGCCCGGCATTCCGCGCGCCCTGATGGTTCATCTCGATCTCGCCGACCAGCCGGTCATACTGATCCGGCGACAGAACCCCCTGCCCATCGCCGCCCTTATAGACAATCGCCCCCGAGGGCCGCGCCGCATTATCCAGCAGCGCCTTCGACCAGGCCGAGGCGCTGTTATGCACATCCAGCGCCACCGCCGCCGCCTGCATCGGCGACAAACCGTAATGGTCATCAACCGGATGAAAGCTCTTCACATGACAGATCGGATCGGGCGAACCTGCCATATCGAACCGATGCTTCCGCCCGCCGACCGCATATTCATAGGCCACCGGCCAGCCATCCGCCCCCGGCACAATCGCCATCCGGTCCGAGCGCAGAACATGCAATTCCTCCGGCAACCCCGACCCGGAAAGCCCTGCCGCCTCCAGATAACCGTTCCCCGACAACAGCATCTGCCCGAACAGGGCCTCGAACAACTCGGCCCGGCCCTGCCCGGCATTCGGTCGCCGCAACAGCTCCAGCACCGGATGCACGTCATAACGCCGCTCGCGATCCTCGCAGACCACCGGCACCGCAGCCGCCGCCTCGGCGATCAGCTTCACACAGCGAAACCCGACCGGATTGCCGACAAACCCGCCGCGCGTCAGACTGCCCAGATCCCGCGCCGACCAGACCACGCGCCCTCCCGCCAAAGCCACGATCCGCCCTGCGGCACTGGCCTTCCTCTCCTCGACGGGCGCCGCCTTCGCCTCCCGCCCAAACCACCCGAACGCCATACCCGCCTCCATGCCTCACCAAAGAAAAAAGCCGCCCCAAAGGAACGGCCCGCTTCTTCTTCATCCAAATATCCCGGGGTCCGGGGCAGAGCCCCGGTCTCGTTCACAACTGCCGCATCCGCGGCCTGCGCCACCCCGCCCCCGGCTCGATCACCAGTTCATGCAGCGCCCAGACCAACGCATCCAGCCGGTCCGGGCTACCCCGCCCCTCAAACCCGCCGACCGTCATCTGACACATCTGATCCTCCAACGCGCCAAGCCCGCGCAGATGCCGAACCCGCCCCTGCTCGTACAAGGCCGCCACCGGCTCGGCCCGCAAACCCTTGCCGCGCCCGGCCCGCAAAGCCCGGAACGGCACCAGCGGATCGACCTGCCGGATCACGCTCTCGACCAGATCGCCGCCCTGATTGACCTCGGCCACCAGCCGCTCGGCCCCGTGCCGGTCCATCGCCGCAATCGCCGCCCGCGCCCATTCGACCGGCGATCCCTTGACCGTCGCATCCTCCAGCACATAGGCGACCCAATCCTTCGGCTCGCCCTCGGCCACGACCCCGGCCACGACGATCCCGCATTCGTCACTTCCACGCCCCGAAGTCACCGCCGGATCAACCGCAACAACCACCCGGCTCAGCCTCGGCGCCACCTCGACCCGACACGCCTCCAGCGCCGATGAGGTCCACAACGCCCCCTCGACATCCTCCAGCAGCACGCCCTCAAGCTCCTGCCGCCCGGTCCGGGTGCCGCCATAACGCGCCTGAACCTCGGCCAGAAAGCTTTCAGCCAGATAGGCCCGGTTCGCCTCGGTCGGCGCATGCGTCACAACCGTGGACGCATTCCCCAGAATCCGCTTCAGCACACCGACATTCTTCGGCGTGGTGGTAACGACCTGCTGCGGATGCTCGCCCAGACGCAGCGCGAATTGCAGCATGTCCCAGGTATCCTCGGCCTTCTTCCACTTCGCCAGTTCATCCACCCAAGCCGCATCGAATTGCGGCCCGCGCAACGCCTCTGGCTCATGCGCCGAATAGCAGGTGGCGGTGGCACCATTGGCCCAGACCAGCCGCCGCCGCCCCGCCTCCCAGACCGGGCGCCGGTCTGGCGGAGAGCAGGCCAAAATCCCGCTCTCGCCCATCACCATCACCTCGCGCACCTGATCGAAGGTCTCGCCCACCAAGGCCACCCGGCTGCACCGTCCGGGTGCGGCGGTGGTCGCCCCCTCGACCATCCGCCGCACCCATTCGGACCCGGCGCGGGTCTTGCCCGCACCGCGCCCGCCCATGATCACCCAGGATTTCCAATCCCCCTCGGGCGGCAATTGATGCGGCAACGCCCAGAACTCGAACAGCCACGGCAAGGCCATCAACGCATTCTCGCCCAGCCCCCCCAGAAATTCGTCAACCTCCTGCGGCTCGGCGCAGGCAAGCCAGGCGGCGCCCGATTTCATCTCGTGCCGCGTCAAGGTCGAGCGCACCGCCTCCGACCCCGCCAGCGATCTCCCTGCGAAGTTTTTCAACTCTGTTCCTTTCCTCGAACAGCAGGGAGATCGCGTCGCGAACATCCCTTGCGGCCTTGACAGCGGCCTTCAGATCCTCGGCCTCGATCGCCCCGTCGATCCTCGCCTCCATCACTCCCCGGTGCCGCTCGAAGTCCTGCACATAGGACCAGAACAACCCGTGGACGACGGCCATCTCCTCTTCAGGATCCACCGCGACCCGCTTCGGCTGCGCCTCCTGCTGACCAGCCAAAAACGGCCCCTCGGCATCGCCGGAAGCACCCCATTCCATATCATTCATCAAGAACTGCCCCGCCTCGTGTCCTGTCCGCACGAGCCAGAAATGATAAAGCGGCCCAAGGGTCTTACCCCGGCCGCTTGCCCACCTCTCCCAGCATGTCTAATTTCTACTTCGGGGCGTTCGCCAAGTCAAAGAATAAACCGTAAATTGCGCCGTTCAGCTTTTATTACCCTTACCGAACAAAGCCTTAATCCACGCAACACCCGCAGCGCACGCATTGCGCAACACCCCGGAATCACCGCCGCCAGGCCATGAAAAATGCCCGCCGCAGCATGCTGCAACGGGCACCCGATTCCCTGAAAACGCGTCTCAGGCCTGAGTCTCGTTGGCGGCAGCGCGGGCTTCGGCGGCGGCGGCCACGGCCTTGTTCGCCTCTTCCTGCACCTGCTGGGCATAGGCGACCATGTTCGCGGCATAGGCCTCGGACCAGTCGGCCATGTCTTCCTTGCTCAGCTTGTCCGCTTCCGCCCGCCAGGCTTCGCCCTTGGCCTTGATCTTGGACACTTCGCTGTCCCAGTCGGTCTTGGCCTTCGACCACTGCGCCTTCACCTGATCACTGGCATCGTCGAAATACTGCTTGATCTGGGCGTCCAGTTCCTTCTCGCGCGCGGCGGCATTGTCCCACCATTCCTGCGCATTGGCCTTCATCTCGTCATTGCGGCTGCGCAAATCTTCCTGCCACTTCGACGCCCGTTTCTCGAAATCCTGTGCGCTGCGCGCCAGATTGGCCAGCATATCCGAAAGCTTCATCTGCAACTCTCCTGTGAAAAACCACTCTGTCCAACTTCCAACCACGCCGCCGCGTTCCCGCAGCGCCGTGGTCAAAATCATCCGCTTACTGAAAAAGGCTCAGCCCTTCTTGGTCTTCGACCCGCCCGAGCCAGAGCTACCCCGAGCCTCGGTCGCAGCCGCAATCGCATTCGCGGCCTCGTCCTGCATCTTCTGGGCAAAGGCCACCATCTGCGCGGCATAGGCTTCTGCCCAGTCCGGGAAATGCCCGCTCTTCAGCGCCGAGGCCCGCATTTCCTCGCCCTTTTCGCGCATCTGCTGGAACTGGTCCTCCCACGCGGTTTGCATGGTCTGCCATTGGCTGCGGACATTCTCGCCCGCATCCTCGAAATAGGTGCGAACCTGTTTGTTGACCTCTTCCTGACGCTGCAACGCAGTTTCCTGCCATTTGCGCGCCCCGGCCATCATATCTTCATTGCGCGAGGTCATCTCGCTCTGCCATTCGGTCGCACGCTGTTCGAAATTGCGGGCGTTCTCGGCCAGAGTAGAGAACATGTCGGACAGTTTCATGGCAATCTTCTCCCCTATTCGCGGGCAAACCCGGCACGAGAGACACGCACCATCCACAAAGCCCGCCCCGCCTCAGCCTGCGGTGCGAATTTCGCTTTGTCAAATCCTGCAACCAAAACGCCGCCCCAAAAGCCCACGAGATCCCGTAGGGTGCGTGCTCCGCACGCACCGCGCCCCACGTTCCGCGCACTACCGCCCGTCGTCGGCCTCATCCTGACGAAACTCCGGCGCGGTCGGGTCCGCCGGACCATGCTCGCCCGCTTCCGGCAGATCCGCCGCTTTCGACCAGTTGTCGCGGGTGGTGAACGGCACGCCGATCCCCTCGGCTTTGAACCGCTCGACGATCTGGTGATAGACCTCGGAGGTAACGCCCAGCCCCGAGCCGATATCGGACAGGAACGCCCGGATCTCGAAATTCAGCGTATCGACCGAGATCCCCCGGAACAGCACCGATGGCGCCGGATCAATGGTCACCAGCGGCTGATCCTCGATGATGTCGCGCAGTATCTGCGCCACCTTCCGCGTATCGGCATCATAGCTGACGCCCACCGGAATGATGATCCGCCCGATCTTGCTGTGCCGGGTCCAGTTCGTCACCGGCTGCGAGATCAAATCGCTGTTCGGAACGATCACCTCGGTCCGGTCGAAGGTCTCGATCTCGGTCGAGCGGACCGAGATCCGCTTGACGATCCCCTGCTGCCCGCCCGCATCGATCCAGTCGCCGACGCTGACCGGACGCTCGATCAGCAGGATGATCCCGGAGACAAAGTTCGACACGATATTCTGCAGGCCGAAACCGATACCGACCGACAGGGCACCGGCGACGATGGCGATCGACGACAGATCGATCCCCGCCGAGGTGACCGCCATCAGACCGGCAAGGAAAATCCCCACATAGCCGACACCCGAAACCACCGCGTTCTGCCCGCCTGCATCGATCCGGGTTTTCGGCAGGATCGAATTTTTCAGGCCACCCTGAATCCCGCGCGTCAGCATATAGCCGATGGTAAAGACGACCACGAAGGTCAGCACCGATCCCGGCGACAACCGGATGCCGCCAAAGCTCATCCCGGTCTGGATTCGGGTCCACAGCTCGCTCAGGTCGGTGCCGGTCGAGCCCCAGATGACCATGAACAGCGGGATCGACAGCAGCACCAGCAGGAAGCCGATCAGCAGCGGGATCAACCCGTCCCGCGCGCCCTCTTCGCCGCGCTTCAGCATGCTGAACAGATCGGCGGTGAAATCCTGCAGCAGGATCAGCACACCGATCAGCGCGATCGACAGCGCCCATGGCCATGTGAACAGATTGCCCAGATTGATAAACCCGGTCGCCGCGAACAGCAGCGCGATGACGATGACGATCCGCGTCAGCATCCCCGCCCATGACAGAATTCGGTGGCGCAGCGGCAGCGCGCTTGCATCGTCACGCTTGACCAGCGCCCGCAGCACCGTTCCCAGCCGGAACAGCGCCAGCCCGGCCACCAGGATCAGCGCGAAATGCCAGACCGAGGCCGACGCTTCCGTGATTTCCAGCGGCACCCGGTCCTGCGACGCGCCGTGAAGCTGATAGATCCCGGCGGGGGGCAGGATCGCATAGGCCAGAATGTAATGGACGGCATAGGTGACCGACAGCAGGATGGTCATCCGCCGCGCCTTGTTGCGGTCAGCCTCGCGCATCTGCAACGTGTCATAGGCAATCGCCCGACGCGGGAACAGCGTCCGCCCCAGCCACAGCCCCGAGAACAGGATCACCGCCGCCTGCGGCACCACGTCCAGCAGCGGCGTCGTCCACGGTCCGGGCAGCGCGGTTTCCTTCAGACCACGGATCAGCAGGAACACACCCAGCATCGGAATGGCGATCTGGCCCAGCGAGGTGATGAACGCCACCACCGCCCGCGAATGATCGGTCGCCCGTGCCGACAGCCGCGACGGCAGCGACCCGATCCAGCGGCGGCCCAGCGTCAGCAGCGCCAGCGCGCCGATGATATAGGCCAAAGCAGCGGGAAGCCGTTCACGCAATCCCTGCCATTTCTGTTCGCGCTCTTCGGTCGAGACCAGTTCCTTGCCAAACCCCTCGGCCAGTTCCAGCCCGGTCTTGCCCGCCTCGGACCAGCTTGAGGGCAGCAGAGGCGACGGCGCCAGCCGCGCCATTTCCTGCGCCTGACGCTCGGCCCGTTCCTCGTCCAGACGGCCGATCAGCGAATTGACCTGACTCAGCGCCTCGACCGCCGCCAGCCGTGGCGACTGCAGCTCGGATAGCTGTTTGTTCAGCTCGCCCCGGCGATTGGCGATTTCCTCGTCCTCGGAGGCGCCTTCCGCCGGCGGCGGGCCAAGCGCCTCGATCTGCTGGCGAATGGCCCCGATGCGGTCGCCATTGACGTTCTGCCCGTCCTGGAATCGGCCCCGCCACTGGACCAGCGCATCGCGCGTGCTGGACAAAGCCTCGTCACTGGCATCGCCGCCATCCAGCAGCCTCTCGGCCCGTTCGGAGACACGGTTCCAGGCGTCGTAATCAAGCGCTTGGCTTTCCTGCGCGACGACAGGGGTCACCAGCAGGGTAAAGACGGTCAGCAGAACCGCCAGCAGGGCACGTAGCATGTGTTATCTAGCCTTCGAAGACTTCCGGCAGTTCGGGCGCGGACCGGGTCAGCCAGTCGGGAACCGGCAACCCCTTGGCCCGCAGGAATTCGGGGTTGAACAGCTTCGTCTGATAGCGGGTTCCATAGTCACACAGGACCGTGACAATCGTATGGCCCGGTCCCATGTCCCGCGCCATGCGGATCGCACCCGCCACATTGATCCCCGAAGAGCCGCCAAGGCACAGCCCTTCTTCCTTCAACAGATCGAAGACTACCGGCAGCGCCTCGGCATCGGGGATGCGATAGTTGAAATCGGGGGTGAAGCCCTCAAGGTTCGCGGTGATCCGCCCCTGCCCGATGCCTTCGGTGATCGAGCTTCCGGGGCTGTCGAACTCGCCCGTCGTATAGAAGGAATAAAGCGCCGCCCCCTCGGGATCGGCCAGTCCGATCTTCACGCCCTTGGGTTGCAGCGCCATCGCCACCCCGGCCAGCGTCCCGCCCGAGCCGACCGCGCAGATGAAGCCGTCGACCTTGCCGTTCGTCTGTTCCCAGATCTCCGGCCCGGTGGTTTCCTCATGCGCCTGACGGTTCGCCACATTGTCGAACTGATTGGCCCAGATCGCGCCGTTCGGCTCGGTCCGCGCCAATGCCTCGGCCAGACGGCCTGAATAGCGGACATAGTTGTTGGGGTTCTTGTAGGGCGCTGCGGGCACTTCGACCAGCGTGGCACCAGCCAGCCGCAGCATGTCCTTCTTTTCCTGACTCTGCGTCTCGGGGATCACGATGACGCTGCGAAAGCCCATCGAGGCACCGACCAGCGCCAGACCGATCCCGGTATTGCCCGCCGTGCCCTCGACGATCGTGCCGCCGGGCTTCAGCGCGCCCCGCGCCACCGCGTCGCGGATGATATACAGCGCGGCGCGGTCCTTGACCGACTGGCCCGGATTCATGAATTCGGCCTTGCCAAGGATTTCGCAGCCCGTCTCCTCGCTGGCGCGGCGCAGCCGGATCAGAGGGGTGTTGCCGATCGCCTCGGCAAGGTCAGAGCAGATTCGCATGGCCTTCGACCTTCATTCGCAAGTGTTTCGAATACCTACACATGCCGGGCCGCGCGGCACAACCCCGCCCTGCCCGTGTTTATCGCTGGACACGAAAGCGCCCGCCCGGAATCAAGTCGCCCTTGGGCGACGCCGGGCAGTGCTCAGCCGCCCCCCGGCTGGGCACTTCGTCACCGTCCCGCGCCACAAATATGCTCGACGGGGTGGCACGATAAAGCGCGCAGAACGCCTGTTGCAGGTGCCCATCCACGGCTGTGCCCTGCCCTTGCTCTCTTTGGCCGATACCTTCCCCATCATGGATATGTTTCAACAGAAATAACCCTTGCCGCCCGCGCCGTTGCGACGATAGGCTTTCCCAAACATATCGAACGAGGTTCCCATGCTCCGTCCTGCCCTGATCGCCCTGCTGATCTCTGCCGCCCCCGCTTTTGCCGAGGATGTCAGTGTCTTCGCCGCCGCCTCGCTGAAAAATGCGCTGGACGAGGTTGCCGCCGGATATACCGAGGAAACCGGCAACACCGTCACCATCTCCTATGCCGGCTCCAACGCGCTGGCCAAGCAGATCATCGAGGGCGCGCCCGCCGATATCTTCATCTCGGCCAATACCGAATGGGTCGATGAGGTCGAAAAGGCCGACCTGATCGCCGACGGCCAGCGCACTGACCTGCTTGGCAATACGTTGGTCCTGATCGGCCACGGCACGGACGCCGCGCCGGTCGAGATCACGCCAGAGACCGATTTCACCGCACTCCTCGACGGCGGCAAACTGGCCATGGCACTGGTCGATTCCGTGCCTGCGGGCCAATATGGCAAGGCCGCGCTGGAAACGCTTGGCCAATGGGACGCGGTGTCGGCCGATGTCGCGCAATCCGACAATGTCCGCGCCGCCCTTGCACTGGTGGCGACCGGCGAGGCACCTTACGGCATCGTCTATGCCACCGATGCGGCGGCCGAGGATAACGTCACCATCGTCGGCACTTTCCCCGCCGACAGCTATCCGACCATCACCTATCCCGCCGCGCTGCTGACCAATGCCGCGGACGACGCCGACCGCGCCTTCTATGACGCCTTGTCGGGCGACGCCGCCGATGCGATCTTCGAGAAGCATGGGTTTACGGTAACGGATTGATTTGACGGACTGGCTGACACCGCAGGAATGGCAGGCCGTCGCACTGTCGCTGAAGGTTTCGACCGTGGCGGTGCTGGCGAGCCTGCCTTTCGGCATCTTCATCGCCTATGCGCTGGCCCGCTGGCGCTTTCCGGGGCATGGGCTGCTGAACGGGCTGGTGCATCTGCCGCTGGTCCTGCCGCCGGTGGTCACCGGCTATCTGTTGCTGCTGACCTTCGGACGCAGAGGCTCGGTCGGGCAGTTTCTTGATCAGTGGTTCGGCATCGTCTTTGCCTTCCGCTGGACCGGCGCGGTCTTGGCTGCCGCGATCATGGCCTTTCCGCTGCTGGTCCGCGCCATCCGCCTTGCCATCGAGGCGGTAGATCCGAAACTGGAACAGGCCGCCTCGACCCTTGGCGCATCACGCCTGTGGGTCTTTGCCACCGTCACGCTGCCGCTGATCATCCCCGGCATTCTTGCGGGCATGGTGCTGGCCTTCGCCAAGGCGATGGGCGAATTTGGCGCGACCATTACCTTCGTGTCGAACATCCCCGGCCAGACCCAAACCCTGCCCTCGGCCATCTATGCCTTCCTGCAGGTGCCGGGCGGCGAAAGCTCTGCCGGGCGGCTGGTGCTGATCGCGGTTGCCGTGGCGATGGGCGCGCTGTTCCTGTCGGAAGGGATCGCCCGCGCCGTCGCCCGCCGGATAAGGGGCGGCTGATGCTCAGCGTCGATATCCGCCACCACTTCCCCGGCTTCGAGCTTGACGCGCGGCTGGACGCCCCGGCCGGGCTGACCGCGCTTTTCGGGCAATCGGGATCGGGCAAGACCACCATCGTCAATGCCGTCGCCGGGCTGATGCGCCCCGATGCCGGGCGGATCAAGGTCGGCGGCACCACGCTTTCCGACAGCAATACCCGCACCTTCCTTGCCCCGCATCGTCGCGGCATCGGCTATGTCTTTCAGGATGCCCGCCTGTTCCCGCATCTGACCGTCCGCCAGAACCTGCTTTACGGTCGCTGGTTCGGCAAATCCCGCACCGATACCATTGATTTCGCGCGGATTATCGAGCTTCTGGGCATCGGCCACCTGCTGACCCGCCGCCCCGGCGCCCTGTCCGGGGGCGAAAGACAGCGCGTAGCCCTTGGCCGCGCCATGCTGTCGCGCCCGCGCATGCTGCTGATGGACGAACCGCTTGCCGCGCTGGACGAGGCGCGCAAGGCCGAGATCATGCCCTATCTCGAACGCCTGCGGGACGAGACGCGGCTGCCGATCCTCTACGTCACCCATTCCCCCGCCGAGGTCGCCCGCCTTGCCACCACCGTCGCCCTGATCCGCGATGGCCGCATCACCGCCTCGGGCCCCGCCGCCCAGATCCTCTCCGACCCCGCCACCGCGCCGCTTCTGGGACTGCGAGAGGCAGGGGCGATCCTGACCGCCCGCGTCGCCGGGCAAGAGGATGGCCTGACCCGCGTGGACAGCGCCGCAGGGCCGCTCTGGCTGGCCCGCACCGATCTGCCGCAGGGGCGCGATCTGCGGCTGCGGATTTTGGCGCAGGATGTGATGCTGGCCTTGCAGCGGCCCGAGGGGATTTCGGCGCTGAACATTCTTGCCGCCTCGGTCCGCGATCTGACGGCGACGGATGGCGGCATTCTGGTCAGGCTGGATGCTGGCCCCGAGGTGATCCTGTCGCGGATCACCACCCGCTCGGCCAATGCGCTGGCGCTGGCGCCGGGCAAGCCGGTCTATGCGGTGCTGAAGACCGTCTCGGTCGCGCCGGGCAGTATCGGAATGTCCGAATCCTGATCGAAGCCTTCCCAGATGCCACTGGCCCGGGAATAGCGCTGGATCAGCGGCGGCTGAAAATCGGGCTGGTCCATGGGCGCGATATGGCGTTCGACGGTTAATTCGGTGCCGTCGATATCCAGCACCGCAAATTCGTTCTGCCGGTCGTCCAGCCTTGCACAAAGCGCCGTACCTACCTGTATTTGCAGGACTTTCGGATGGGCGGTGCGGGCCAGCAAGGCATCCGAGGCCCAGACATGCAGATGCCCCGACAGCACAATATGCACGCCTGCCTGTTCCAGCCGCGCCAAGGCTTCGGGCGCGCGGCGGGACAGCTCCTTGTCCACCTGCGGCAATTGCTCCAACGGGTGATGCAGGGCGAGGATATTCGTGGAGAGCGGGTCAAGGCTGCCGATCACCCGCCCGATCTGCCCTTCGCGGATCACGCCGCGCTGGACCCGGAACGGATCGACGCTGTTCAGCCCCAGAACCCGCACCTGACCCGATTGCATGGTCGGTGCAAGCTCGGCGCTGATATTCTGTTTGTAGCCGGAATAGGGCAGCAGAAACCGCACCGGCACGTTATAAAGCGGCACATCATGATTGCCCGGAACGCACATGACCGGCGCGGTGATCCGCTCCAGAAACTCTGCCGCTTTCTCATATTGGCCGGGCCGCCCCCGATGGGTCAGATCGCCGGTCGCCACGACAATATCCGCCCGCGCCCGGTTGATCCGGTCCAGAAGCGGGCCGATCAGTTCCTTGCGATGAAAGCCGAAATGCAGGTCCGAAAGATGCAGTATCCGGGTCACGAAACCTTGTCCCCGGGCCGATTTTCGGTCTTGTCCTCGCCATCCGCGGGCAACAGCACCCGCAGGCCGTCATGCCAGACCTTCAGATTGAACGGGCTGGCCATCATGGTCTTTTCGCCGTCATGGGCGATCAATTGCTGGGCGCGGCCGGTCTCGATGGTCAGTTCGTCGGTAATCAGCAGATCGAAATCGCTGTCTTTGGCGCTTAGCCCCACCGCCAGCCGCAAGGCCGAACGCATCAGCGGAATGGGCTTTCTGGCCCGTGCGATCAGCACGGCGAAATTGCCGTCGCGAATGGCATCGGCCCCGTCCAGCCCGAAGCTGTCAAGCTGATAGGCGCTGCGGGCGATGAAGGCCAAGGCGGTGTTGAAATGGCGGGTCTCGCCATCGACGCGGGCGGTAAGGTTCATCGGATCGCGCAAGCGGCGGACCGCAACCATCACCGACCAATAGGCGGCGATGCGGGACCGGCCCCATCTTTTGTAAATCTTCTCGCGGGTTTTCAGGATATGCGGATAGGCACCCAGACTGACATTGTTCAGAAACACCAGATTTTCGATCTGGCCGATATCGACCGGCACCGGACGGGCATTGCGCAAGGTCGCCAATGCGTCCTCGATCGTCTCGCCCACGCCCAGATCGCGGGCGAAATAGTTGAAGGTGCCGCCGGGCAGAACCCCCATGATCGCGTCGCTGCCCGCGACCGCGCCTGCCACAGCGGATTGCGTGCCGTCACCGCCCGCCGCCACGATCACGTCAAAGCCGTCACGCACGGCCTCGGCTGCGATGTCGATCAGGCTTGCGCCATCATCGGTCTGGCGCATCTCGAAATGGGCGACATGGGGCTGCAAGCCATCGGTGATCGCCTTGATCTCGGCCTGATCGTCGGACTTGCCGGAGCCTTTGTTACGGATGACGCACAGTCTGGATCGGGACAGATCGAAAGGCGGTTCTTGATCCAACATGCTTGCAAATCCATGACTGAAGACTTCAGTCACGCAACCCGCGAGACGCGTTCGGGTTTCACAGTCTTGCGCTGGCCTCGGTCACAAGCGGATCAAGTCCCTGACCACCATCGGCGATATACTGCCGCAACTGATCGCGCATGCGCGGTTCCCAGTAATCGCGCAGGTGATCGGCCACCTTGTCAGCCCGGTCGCCGGGCTGGCTGTTGAAGAAAGTGGCAATCTGGTTCGCCATCATGATCATCTTCTCAGGCGACATGCGGAACCTTCCCGTCAAGTTTCGCCGTATGAGAAAAGAGATCGAAGCCCTCGCCCCGCGCAAAGGCGGCCAGCGTGATCCCGGCATCCTTGGCCAGCCGCAGCGCATGCAGCGTCGGCGCGGAAACCGCGATGATGATCCCGCAACCGGCCATCGCCGTCTTCTGCACCATCTCGGTAGAGACGCGGCTGGTCAGCACGAACGCGCCCTGCGACGGATCGACACCCGCCCGCGCCATCGCGCCAATCAGCTTGTCCAGCGCATTGTGGCGGCCCACATCCTCGCGCGCCATGACGATGCCCTGCCCCGGCAGCAGAAAACCCGCTGCGTGAACCGCCTTGCTGCGATCATGCAAAGGCTGCCATTTGCGCAAAGCATCGGTCGCCTGACTGATCTCATCCACGGTCAGGATCGGGCCGACGCCGGTCAGATCGGGCAAAGGGCGCATCGCCTCTTCCAAGGAATCGATCCCGCACAGACCGCAGCCCACCGGCCCGGCCAAGGTGCGGCGGCGATGGGCCAGCGCGTCGGCGCGTTCATCGGTCAGCCACAGCCGCGCCTCGATACCCTTCGGATGCAGTTCCACCTCGGTCGAGGTGATCTGCGACAGGTCGGTCACGATGCCTTCGGTCAGCGAAAAGCCAATGGCGAAATCCTCGATATCGGCAGGGGTCGCCATCATCACCGCATGGGTGGTGCCGTTATAGACCATCGCAATCGCGGTCTCTTCCGGCAGCACGCGGGCCACGGCCAACGCGCGGTTCGAACGATGATGATCGGCCCTGACCGAGCCAAGGGGTTTGGGAAGATGCATTCGGTTACTCCGCCGCTGGTAGGATTCGACGCGACAATTCTGCCTGCTCGTTATAGCGTTCCTGCCAGTCCGTCGGTCCGTTCGACGGGCTGACCTGCACCGCCGTCACCTTGAATTCCGGGCAATTGGTGGCCCAGTCCGAGAAATCGGTGGTGACGACATTGGCCTGCGTGGCCGGGTGGTGGAAGGTGGTATAGACAACGCCGGTCGCCACCCGGTCCGTCAGCCGGGCGCGCAAGGTGGTCTCCCCGGCGCGAGAGGCCAGACGGACCCAATCCCCCTCTTTCACGCCACGCTGTTCGGCGTCATGGGGATGGATTTCCAGCATATCCTCGGGGTGCCAGACCACGTTATCGGTGCGGCGGGTCTGCGCGCCGACATTGTAATGCGTCAGGATCCGGCCGGTGGTCAGCAGCAGCGGGAAGCGCGGGCCGGTGCGTTCATCGGTCGCCACATATTCGGTGACCATGAAATGCCCCTTGCCGGACACGAAACCGTCCACATGCATCAGCGGCGTGCCTTCGGGCGCATCCTCGTTGCAGGGCCACTGGACCGAGCCCGCGACCTCCAGCATCTCGTAATTCACCCCGGCAAAGCTGGGCGTGGTCGCGGCGATTTCGTCCATGATCTGCGACGGATGGGTATAGGTCCAGTTCGCGCCAAGGGCATTGGCCAGCAACTGGGTGACTTCCCAATCCTCATAGCCGTTTTTCGGCGCCATCACCTTGCGGACCATGTTGATCCGCCGCTCGGCATTGGTGAAGGTGCCGTTCTTTTCAAGGAAGGACGAGCCCGGCAGGAAGACATGGGCGTAATTCGCGGTCTCGTTCAGGAAAAGATCGTGAACGATCACGCATTCCATCGCCGCAAGGCCAGAGGCCACGTGATGCGTATCCGGATCCGATTGCAGGATATCCTCGCCCTGGCAATAAAGGCCCTTGAAGGTGCCCTCGACCGCGGCATCCAGCATGTTCGGGATGCGCAGACCCGGTTCCGGGTCGATTTCCACGCCCCATGCGTTCTCAAAGATCGCGCGGACCTCGGGCAGTTTCACATGGCGATAGCCGGGCAATTCATGCGGGAAGCTGCCCATGTCGCAGGAACCCTGCACGTTGTTCTGACCGCGCAGCGGGTTCACGCCCACGCCGGGGCGACCGATATTGCCGGTCAGCATGGCAAGGTTGGCGATGCCGATCACCGTGGTCGAGCCTTGGCTGTGTTCGGTCACGCCCAGCCCGTAATAGATCGCGCCATTGCCGCCGGTCGCGTAAAGCCGGGCCGCCGCGCGAAGATCGGCTGCGGGAACGCCAGTCATCGCCTCGATCGCTTCGGGCGCATGGCGGGGATCTTTGACGAAATCGACGTAGAACTGGAACTCGTCCCAATCGCAGCGGGTGCGGATGAAATCCTCGTCGAACAGCCCCTCGGTCACGATCACATGCGCCATGGCGGTGACCACGGCGACATTGGTGCCGGGTTTCAGCGGCAGGTGATGGGACGCCTCGATATGGGCCGAGCGGACGATATCGGTGCGGCGCGGATCGACCACGATCAGCTTGGCCCCCTGACGCAGACGCTTTTTCAGGCGGCTGGCAAAGACCGGGTGCCCGTCGGTCGGGTTGGCGCCGATGATCATCACCACATCGGTCTCAGCAACGCTGTCGAAATCCTGCGTCCCGGCGGAGGTGCCATAGGTCTTGCCCAAGCCATAGCCGGTCGGCGAATGGCAGACCCGCGCGCAGGTATCGGTGTTGTTGTTCATGAACACCGCCCGCGTCAGCTTTTGCACCAGAAAGGTTTCCTCATTGGTGCAACGGCTGGAGGTGATCACGCCAACGGAACGGCGGCCATATTTCTGCTGAATACCGCGCAGCCGGTCGGCGGTGAATTGCAGCGCCTCGTCCCATTCGACCTCGCGCCACGGATCGCTGATCTGGTCACGGATCATCGGCTTCAGGATGCGGTCCTTGTGCTGGGCATAGCCATAGGCAAAGCGGCCCTTGACGCAGGAATGGCCCCGGTTCGCCTTGCCGTGCTTATAGGGCACCATGCGGACAAGCTGGTCGCCGTTCAGCTCCGCCTTGAAGCTGCAACCGACGCCGCAATAAGCGCAGGTGGTAATGACCGAGCGTTTGGGCGTGCCCATCTCGATCACCGATTTTTCCTGAAGGGTCGCCGTCGGGCAAGCCTGCACACAGGCACCGCAGGACACGCAATCCGATGTCAGGAAGCTGTCAAGGCTGGCGCCCGCGCTGACCCGGCTGTCAAAGCCCCGGCCTTCGATGGTCAGGGCGAATGTGCCCTGCACCTCTTCGCAGGCCCGCACGCAGCGCGAACAGACGATGCATTTCGACGGGTCGTAGCTGAAATAGGGGTTGCTGTCGTCCTTGGGCAGATACAGCGCATTCGGCTGATCGCCCTGACGGGTGGCAAAGTGATTGTCCAGCGCGCCGCCCTTGGGGGCCTCGTAACGGACATCGCGCAGGCCCACGGCCCCGGCCATGTCCTGCAATTCGCAATCGCCATTGGCCGAACAGGTCAGGCAGTCAAGCGGGTGGTCGCTGATGTAAAGCTCCATCACCCCGCGCCGCATCCGGCGCAGCTTGTCGGATTGGGTATGTACCACCATCCCCGGTGCAACCGGCGTGGTGCAGGAGGCGGGGGTGCCGCGCCGCCCCTCGATCTCGACCACGCAGAGGCGGCAGGAACCATAGGCTTCCATATTGTCGCTGGCGCAAAGTTTCGGCACCTCGACACCGACTTCGGCGGCGGCGCGCATGACCGAGGTGCCCTCGGGCACGGTGATCTCGATCCCGTCGATGGTCAGGCTGACCGGCGCGCCGGTCCGTGCAGGCGTGCCCATGTCGCGGTCATCGCCCGGAGCAAATTGCGGGATGATGAAATCCTTCATGGCGTTACCCTTTCTTCCCGGTCTTCGGCAGCGTATCGGCGACCAGCGCATTGGCATGGCCGTGGCCCAGCCCATGCGCTTCCTTCAGCCAACCCACGATCTGCATATGCGTCTTGCCGGTCTGTTCTTCGATCAGCGCCTTCCAATGCGCGATGGGCTGCCCGTATTTCGCCTCGATCGAGGGGAAATAGCTGGCCGGTCCCTTTACCTTGCCGCCGTTGTCATCGCTCATTCTGCGGCCTCCCTGTGGGTCGCGAAATCGTCGGGGAAATGGGTGACGGCGGACATGACCGGGAACGGGGTGAAGCCGCCAAGCGCGCAAAGCGAGCCGTCCTTCATCGTCTCGCAAAGATCGGTCAGCAGGTCGATTGCCCCCGGCGCACCTTCCGCGATGCGGTCGATGGTCTCGACGCCCCTGACCGCGCCGATCCGGCATGGCGTGCATTTGCCGCAGCTTTCGACGGCGCAGAATTCCATCGCGAAGCGGGCCATTTGCAGCATGTCCACGCTATCGTCAAAGACGACCAGCCCAGCATGGCCGATCAGCCCGCCATTCTGGTCCATCTCTTCATAGCCCAGCGGCGCATCGAACCGCGACACCGGCATATAGGCCCCCAAAGGCCCGCCCACCTGCACCGCCTTGACCGGACGGCCCGTCGCCGTGCCGCCACCGATATCATTGACGACCTCGCCAAGGCTGACGCCGAACGCGGTCTCGAACAGCCCGCCACGCTTGACATTGCCCGCGATCTGCAAGGTCACGGTGCCGCGCGACCGGCCAAGGCCGAAATCGGCGTAATGTTTCGCGCCCTTTTCAAAGATCACCGGGACAGTGGCCAGCGAGATGACATTGTTCACAATGGTCGGACGGCCCAGAAAACCCTCTAACGCGGGCAGCGGCGGTTTCGCCCGCACGGTGCCGCGCTTGCCCTCAAGGCTGTTCAGCAGGCTGGTTTCCTCGCCACAGACATAGGCTCCGGCCCCGGTCCTGACCTCCATATCGAAAGCCTGGCCCGAGCCAAGCACATCATGGCCCAGCATCCCGCGCTGACGGGCGATCTTCACCGCTTGGGTCAGAATGGCAATCGCATCGGGATATTCCGAGCGCAGATAGACATAGCCGCGCGTGGCGCCAACACCCAGACCGGCAATCGTCATACCCTCGATCAGGGTAAAGGGATCGCCCTCGATGATCATCCGGTCGGCAAAGGTGCCGCTGTCGCCCTCATCTGCATTGCAGACGATGTATTTCTGCGGTGCTGCCGCATCCATCACCGTCTTCCATTTGATGCCCGTCGGGAAACCCGCACCGCCGCGACCGCGAAGACCGCTGTCCAGCACCTCTTGCACGATGCCCGCGCGGTCCATGCTGATGGCGCGGCGCAAACCGGCCAGACCGCCATGAGCCGCGTATTCATCCAGATCCAGCGGATCGATCAGCCCGCAGCGGGCGAAGGTCAGCCGGGTCTGTCGCGCGAACCACGGAATCTCGTCGACCGGGCCAAGACTTGCCATCTTGCCGTCCAGCAGCGCCGGCACATCCTCGACCGAGACCGGGCCATAGCCGATCCGCCCTTCCGGCGTGGCGATTTCCACCAGCGGCTCCAGCCAGACCATGCCACGGCTGCCATTGCGCACGATCTGCACGTCAAGGCCACGCGCCGCAGCCTCGCGGCGGATCGCGTCGGCCACATCATCGGCGCCCAAAGCCTTGGCGGCGCTGTCCAAAGGAACATAGATTTTCATGCGCCCGCCTCATCCAGCAAACGCTGCATCCGCGCCTGATCGACCCGGCCCACGACGCGGCCATCGATCATCGCGGCGGGCGCGCAGGCGCACATGCCCAGACAATAGACCGGCTCGACCGTCACCGCGCCATTCGAGGTGGTGTCATGCCAGCCGATGCCCAGCTTTTTCAGTGTGGATTCCGCCAACGCATTCGCGCCCATCGACTGACAGGCCTCGGCCCGGCAGATCTTCAGCACATGCCGCCCGGTCGGGTGATCACGGAAATCGTGGTAGAAGCTGATGACGCCATGCACCTCGGCCCGGCCAAGGTTCAGCACATCGGCCAGCACCGGCACCGCAGCTTCGGGCACGAAGCCATAAATGCGCTGCAATTCGTGCAGCATCGGCAGAAGTGGCCCTTCGAGCGAGGTCATGGGCGCGACAATGGCCCGGATCTCGTCCTCGGCAGGGGCTGGCGCATTTGCATGCATGGCTGGCCTTTCGACGTTTCTATGAACGACGAGACCTTAATAACGATACGAAATCAATATCGTTGTTTCGTCAATCGATAGGAATTACCTATCGTTAACCATCCGACGCGACAGGCCGAGCAGCGCTTCAAGGACCGGCGTATGCGGTTCACGCCATGGCGCGACCAGACCGACGGCATGGCCGGTGCCCTCGGTTCGGATCGGAACAAGGCTCAGCGGCTTGGCGGCGGTCAGAAAATGGGCCACGTCTTCGGACAGGATGGTGATCCAGCCGCCCTCCATCACCTGCGCGATCAGCACGACGGTCGAGTTCGATTCCATCATGATCTGCGGCGAAGCGCCTGCATTTGAAAGGTTTCTGTTGATGATCCGGCGGTTCTGCATGTCCGAAGTCAGCAGGCACAACCGCTGCCCGGCCAGATCGGACCAATCGACGCTGTCCCGGCCCGCGAAGGGCGAAGACGCCTCGCAGACCATCATATAGCGTTCTTCGTAAAGCGGAACGGTGCTGACCTTGCCCAACGGCTCGTTATCCAGATACGAGATACCGGCATCGATTTCGAGATCGTCGATCATTTGCAGGATCTCGATCGAGGTGCGTGACAGGATCGTGAAGGCGACATTCGGGTGAATGCGGCCAAATTCGGTCGAAAGCCGGGCGGCCCATGTCAGCGCGGTGGGAATCACCGCAATCCGCAGACGCCCGGTCAGGCCGTGCCGCGTCGCCCGCATTTCCTCGCGCAACTGCCGACTGTCGCCAACGATCCGTCGCGCCCAGATCAGCGCGGTCTGCCCTTCCGGCGTCAACCCGCCAAAGCGCGAGCCGCGAAAGATCAGCAGGACACCAAGCTGATCCTCAAGCTGCTTGATCCCGGCGGAAAGCGTCGGCTGGGTAATGCCAAGACTGGTGGCGGCGCGACCGAAATGCTTTTCCTTGGCGACGGCAAGGAACATTTCCAGCTTGTCGATCACGCGATACCCTCCTGCCCCGGCTTGCGACGACAACACCTGCATCGCTGCGGATCGTCAACACCAGATCGGCAGAGCGAAGGGCAGTGTCCGACCGCGGGTGGGCACTGCAACGGTCGCTCTGGACACTTTATGGCGCCATCCCGTCGAACATTTCTGCAGCGCGCGACATCACCGAAGTGCCCGCCCTCCCGGGCGGTCGGGCACTGCCCGGCGTCGCCCAAGGGCGACTTGATTCCGGGCGGGCGCCTCACGTTCACCCGCGTAGGGTGCGTGCTCTGCACGCACCGAAGGCCCCCCTACCGCACGGCAGGTTCGGCGTCGGTTTCCTCGAACTTGTCCTTGCGGCCCAAAAGCCGCCGCATCAGCACATAGAACAGCGGCGCGAACAGGATGCCAAAGGCCGTCGCGGCCAAAGTCCCGCCCAGCACCGTCGCGCCGATGGCGTTGCGGCCATTGGCGCCCGCGCCCGAGGACAGGACCAGCGGCGTCACGCCCAGCGAGAAGGCGATCGAGGTCATGATGATCGGGCGGAAACGCTGCCGCGCGGCCTCGACCACCGCCTTGAACAGCGGCACGCCCGCGACCGATTGCTCTCGGGCGAATTCGACGATCAGAATGGCGTTCTTGCCGGTCAGACCGATCACCGTCAGCAGGCCCACCTGGAAGAAGACGCCATTGTCGAACTTGCCAAGGAAGGCCCCCAGCAACGCGCCCAAAATCCCGATGGGCATGACCAGAATGACCGCCAGCGGGATCGACCAGCTTTCATAAAGCGCCGCAAGACACAGGAACACCGCCGCCAGCGACAGCGCATAAAGCAGCGTCGTCTGATCGCCCGAGGCCTGCTCTTCCAGCGACAGCCCGGTCCATGCGATGGCGAAGCCCGGTGGCAATTCGCCGGCGATCCGCTCCATCTCGGCCATGCCGTCGCCAGAGCTGACGCCGGGCAAAGGACTGCCCTGAATCTGCATCGCCGGGATGCCGTTATAACGTGTCAGACCCTGCGGCCCGAAGGTCCATTCGCCTTCCGAGAAATTCGAGAACGGCACCAGACCACCGCTGGCATTCCTGACCCGCCATTTGTCGAAATCGCTGGGCGCGGCACGCGAATCCGCCTCGCCCTGCACATAGACCTTCTTGATCCGGCCCCGGTCGATGAAGTCGTTCACGTAAAGCCCGGTCCACGCGATCTGCAGCAGGTTCGACACATCGGTCGCGGTGACGCCCATCGCCCCCGCCTGCCGCCAATCGACGTTCAGCCGGTATTGCGCCGCATCCTCCAGCCCCGATGGCATGATCTGCGCGATCAGACCGCTGTCCTGACCCATGCCCAGCATCATGTTGCGCGCTTCCAGCAACTGCTCATGCGTCTGTCCGGCCCGCGCCTGCAGGTAGAAGTCGAAGCCCGAGACGTTGCCAAGCTCGATCACTGCGGGCGGCACGATGGGGAACACCATCGCATCGCGGATACCGCTGAGCGCGGGGAAGGCGCGGCCCGCAATGGCCTGCACCGATTGTTCGGGATTGGGACGGTCTTTCCAGTCCTTCAGCCGCACGAAGGCCATGCCGACGTTCTGCCCCTGCCCTGCGAAGCTGAACCCCGCCACGCCAAAGACCGAGTCGACCGAATCCTTTTCCTCGTTCAAGAAATAACTCTCGATCTGGTCGATGACGGCATTGGTCCGCTCGGTCGTGGCGCCGGTCGGGCCTTGCACCAGCACGAACATGATCCCCTGATCCTCATCGGGCAGGAAACCCTCGGGCGTATTGGTGAACAGCCAGACGACCGCCGCCCCCATGCCCGCATAGACCAACAGCGACCGCAGCGGACGCCGCACGATCCAGCCGACAGTGCCGGTATAACCATTGCTAAGCCGGTCGAAATTGCGGTTGAACAGGCCGAAGAAGCCCTTCTTGCTGCCATGCTGCTTAGCCTTCAGCATCGACGCGCAAAGCGCCGGGGTCAGCGTCAGCGCAACCACCACCGACAGGCCCATGGCCGAGACGATGGTGATGGCGAATTGCTGATAGATCACCCCGGTCGAGCCGCCGAAGAAGGCCATCGGCACGAACACCGCCGACAGGACCAGCGCGATACCGATCAGCGCGCCGGTGATCTGGCCCATGGATTTTCGGGTGGCCTCTCGCGGCTCCAGCCCCTCATCCTCCATGATCCGTTCGACGTTCTCGACGACGACGATGGCGTCATCGACCAGCAGACCGATGGCCAGCACCATGGCAAGCATGGTCAGCGTGTTAATGGTAAAGCCGAACATCGCCATGATCCCGAACGTGCCCAGCAGAACGATCGGCACCGCCAGCGTCGGGATCAGCGTCGCCCGCCAGTTCTGCAGGAACACATACATGACGATGAAGACCAGAATGATCGCCTCGACCAGGGTCTTCACCACCTCTTCAATCGAGATCTCGACGAAGGGCGAGGTATCGAAGGGGATCACATATTCGACGCCTTCGGGGAAGAACTGGGCGAATTCGTCCATCCGCTCTTTCACCCGCTCGGCCGTGTCCAGCGCGTTGGCTCCGGGCGACAGGCTCAGCGCCATCCCGGTCGCAGGACGCCCGTTATAGGTGCCGTCGGCGGCATAGCTTTCCGCCCCGATCTCGATCCGCGCCACATCGCGTAGCAGGACCAGCCCGCCATCTTCCTGCGCCCGCAGCACGACCTGCCGGAAATCCTCGGGCGTCGAAAGAAGCGATTGCGCCGTCACAGTGGCGTTCAACTGCTGCCCCGGCATCGCCGGTTGCGCGCCAAATGCGCCCGCCGAAATCTGGGTGTTCTGGGCCGAAACCGCCGCGACCACATCGGAGGGCGCAAGCTCGTAAGCGGCCAGCTTTGACGGGTCCAGCCAGATCCGCATCGCATATTGCGCGCCAAAGACCTGAACCGAGCCGATCCCCTCGATCCGGCTGAGGTCATCGACAAGGTTGGTGACCATATAATCGCTGAGGTCGGTCTGGTCGTATTCATCGGTCCCGATCAGACCGATGACCATCAGAAAGCCCGATGTGGCCTTTTCGACCTGCAATCCCTGCCGCTGCACGGGTTCGGGCAACAGCGCGGTCGCCTGCGACAGCTTGTTCTGGACCTGCACCTGCGCGATGTCGGGGTCGGTTCCGGTCTCAAAGGTCAGGGTCGTCGTCGCCGTCCCTGCCGAGGTGGAACTGGACGACATATAGCGCAGACCGTCCAGCCCGGTCATCTGCTGCTCGATCACCTGCGTCACGGTATTCGACACCGTATCGGCGGAAGCACCCGGATAGGTCGCGCGGATCGTGACCGAGGGCGGCGCGATCTGCGGATACTGGGCAACCGGCAACGTCATGATCGACAGGATGCCGATCCCCATGATCAGGATCGAGATCACCCAGGCAAAGACGGGTCTGTCGATGAAGAAGCGTGCCATGATCGGTCTCGTTCTGGTCGCGTGAGCGGATCGCGGGATGCGACGTTACGGGGATCAGTTACCGGAACCGGCCTGATCGTCGGATTGCTGTTCAGAAGCGCCATCGCCCTCTGCCGGGGCTTCGGCTTCTGCCGGAGCTTCGTCTTCGGCGGGGGCGGCATCAGGCGCGGCGGCATCTGCGGGCGCTTCACCTTCAGCAGGCGCCTCACCTTCGGCGGGCGCGGCATCGGCGGCGGTGGCTTCCTCGGGCGTCACGGGCATGCCCGCGCCGATCCGTTGCAGACCTTGCACGATGATCCGGTCACCATCGGCCAGCCCGTCGCGGACGATCCAGGTATTGCCCTGATCCTGCACGACATCCAGAAGCCGCTCTTCCACGATATTCTCGGCATTGACCACATAGGCGACGGGACGGCCACGGCGGTCGCGGGTCACGCCTTCCTGCGGCGCAAGGACCACGCCCTTCAACTGCCCCTGCGGAATATCGGCCAGCACATACATGCCGGGCAGCAGCACGCCTTCGGGATTGGCGAACTCCATCCGCAGGGTGACAACGCCGGTCGTTTCGTCCACATGCGGCTCGGCCCCGGTCAGAGTGCCGGTATGTTCAAAGGTGCTACCATCGGCCAGACGCAGGGTGACGGTGCGGTCAACGCCCTCGGGCAAGGCGGCATCGGGGCCCTGACGCTGCCAGCGGATGATCTCTGCCGCCGACTGGGTCACGTCCACACGCACCGGATCGATGCTGCGGATCACCGCCAGCGGATCGGGTTGCCCGGTCTGGACCAGCGCACCGGCGCTGGCCTGCGCCAGACCGATCACGCCGTCGATGGGCGCGGTCACCGTGGTCCGGTCAAGATCGATCTGCGCCGCCTGAACCTGCGCCTCGGCTGCCTTCACCGCAGCCACCGCGGCATCGCGGGCGGCAACGGCGGCATCCTGCGTCTGTTCGCTGGCGACGCGCCGGTCGCGAAGCGTCTCGACCCGCTCTGCCTCGCGGCGGGCGGCATCGGCCTGCGCCACTGCCTGCGCCAGCGCGGCTTCGGCCTGCGCCATCGCCGCTTCGTAGCTGCGGGCATCAATCCGATACAGCGGATCGCCCGCCGCAACGGCGCTGCCTTCGTCAAACAGTCGCTCGGTGATCAGACCGCTGACCTGCGGCCTCAGCTCGGCCTCGGCAGAAGCGACCACCCGCCCCGGCAGGGACGAGGTCAGCGTCGCGTCTTCAGCCTTCAGCGTGACCACGGTCACCTGCGGCGGAGGCGCCTCGCCACCTTCTTGCGCCATAACCTGCTGGGCAGGCAGCGACGCCGAAACCATACCGGCAAGAACAAGGATTCGTGTCAGCGTCGTCATGCTGTTCGCCCGTGAGGAGTGATAAAATCGATTGCTGCCGCATTCCGTGAGAAAACGGAGCATTGCTCGGCGCACGCTATCGTTAACGGGATGCGAGGACAACACCCTGTGAAACGAAAAACGAACTTGCGGAAAAAGTGCTATTTCACATGGCAGTAGCGATGCCGGATGGGCCGAAAAAACCGTCAATGGCATCACAGAACTGTTGCGGCAGGCCGCGTCTTGGGCCAGAGAAACGGAATATCCGCGGGCTTTGGCCTGCCTGTTGTTTTCCGCTTCATCCGGTTCCCCGATGCGCTTTTCCTATGACGGCCAGACAATCGACGTGAACATGCCCGACCAAGCGGCGCTGCTGACCGAGGTGTCGCGCCGCTTTGCCGCCCGGCAGGGCTTTGCGCTGGCGACGATCAATCTTGATCATCTGTTGAAGCTGCGCAGCGATCCGGCCTTTCGCAACGCCTATGCGCGGCAGGATCTGGTGGTGGCCGATGGTAACCCGATCGTCTGGCTGTCGCGGCTGGCGCGAAAGCCGGTGACGCTGGTGCCGGGCTCGGATCTGGTGATCCCGCTGGCGCGGCTGGCGGCGACGGGCGATGTGTCGGTCGCACTGGTTGGAACGACAGCGGCGGCGCTGGATGCGGCGGCGGCTCATCTGCAATCCGTGGCCCCCGGCATCCGCATCGCGGCCCGGATCGCGCCGCCGATGGGCTTTGACCCCGACAGCGATGCCGCACGCGATCTGCTGCATCAGGTCAGGGATAGCGGCGCGGGCCTGTGCTTTCTGGCCCTTGGCGCCCCGAAACAGGAGCGGCTGGCAGCGCGCGGTTTGATCGAGGCACCGGCGACCGGCTTTGCCTCGGTCGGTGCTGGCCTTGATTTTCTGGCGGGCAACCAGACCCGCGCGCCGGAATGGGTGCGCCGGATCGCGATGGAATGGGCCTGGCGGATGCTGTCGGCACCGGGGCGGCTGGTGCCGCGCTATGCCCGATGCTTCGCGATCCTGCCGGGCGAGATGCTGGCCGCGATCAGACAGCGGTCCTGAAACGCCGCGATACCATATCCCGAAACGGAAACAGCGGCACCCAAGGGCACCGCTGTCTCTTGACATAACACTGTCACTCTTAAACTTCGACTAAACTCAGCAACCCGTGCGGCGCATCACGACCGAGACGGTCGCAACCAGAATGCCCAGATCACGGCTGAAGCTGACATCACGCTCGTAACGGTCGTCATACCAGGCGCGGGCCGCGAAAGAGGTGCGGTTGCGACCGGCGACCTGCCAGAAGCCGGTAATGCCCGGACGGACCCTGTAATAGCCGTTGCCGGCATAAAGGGCCTGCTGTTCGGGAAGCATCGGGCGCGGGCCGACAAGGCTCATCTCGCCCCGCACCACATTCCAAAGCTGCGGCAGCTCGTCCAGCGAGCAGGCGCGAAGCACCTTGCCCACAACGGTCACCCGCGGATCGCTGCGCAGTTTCTGGGTCAGTTCCCATTCGCGGCGAATATCGGGATCGCTGTCCAGATAGTCCTGCAGCCGCTTGTCCGCGTCCACAACCATCGAGCGCAGCTTCCACATCCGGTAGCTGCGACCGCCCATGCCGATACGGTGTTGCGTGAAAAAGGGATTGCCGCCATCGCGCAGCATCACCAGCAGCGCGAGGACGAGGATCAGCGGCACGACAACAGGGCTGGCCAGAAGCACCAGCGCGACCTCGAAAGGCCGCTTGAACAGGCTGCGATACAGCCAGGGCCGCGTATTCGTCGGAGAAACAACGGGAGTCGCCTGAACCAAGGCAACGGATCGGGATTCAACAGCCATAATGCCTACACTCTTAACAAAACACACTACACCGCCGAGCCAGGGGGTTGGTTCTAACCCTGTTGTTCAAGCTCGAGACAAGTCACCTGACCGGAAATTACACTCCATCAAGGCCGACGGCGAAGTTCTTGGACTTCACCATCGTTCTTACCACTTCCGGCGTTCCCTCAGATACTGAAAATTTTAGTAAATTTGCGAATCTCCGCCTGTTCTGGCCAAAAAGACAGGCCGCCCACAATCGGTGCGTGGCATGCTTTTCGGCGCTAACAACCCACAGTGGTATCCCGGTTTTGGCTGGCTGCGGAATGGTCGCAATGGCCGCGAAACAATCTGTCTCGATTCGATATTCGGACGCGGAATCGGGTCAAGATGGCAGTGCTAACCGCTTACTTTACGCAAACGTCAGACATCTTTGCTCTCTGGATCAGGAAAATTGAAATGGGCGGTTTCCGGCCTGCGGGATCGCCCGTCAAGCGGTCAAAGCCGCGACAAAGCTGCAGGGGTCGCCATGGTTCAACCGGATGGCGAAACGCGCGCTGGATTGCGCCTTGTCCGGTGCACCTTGAAGAACCGATGCCGCAGAACGTGATCTGCGGCATCGGTCGAAGCGTCTGTCAGCCCAGCCGGTAATTCGGGCTTTCGCGGGTGATCTGGACATCGTGGACATGGCTTTCCTTCAGCCCTGCCCCGGTAATGCGGACGAATTGGCAGTTCTGGCGCATTTCCTCGACCGTGGCGCAGCCGGTATAGCCCATTGCCGCGCGCAGCCCGCCCACAAGCTGATGCAGCACCGTGCCTGCGGTGCCTTTATAGGGCACCTGCCCCTCGATCCCTTCGGGCACCAACTTGTCGGTCGCCGCATCCTTCTGGAAGTAGCGGTCGGCCGAGCCGCGCGCCATGGCGCCAAGGCTGCCCATGCCGCGATAGGATTTGAAGCTGCGGCCCTGATACAAGATCACCTCGCCGGGGCTTTCATCGGTGCCAGCAATCGCGCTGCCGACCATGGCGCAGCTTGCGCCCGCCGCAATCGCCTTGGCGAAATCGCCCGAGAACTTGATGCCGCCATCGGCAATCACCGGCGTATCGCCCGCAGTCGAGACCGCATCCATGATCGCCGTCAGTTGCGGCACGCCGACGCCCGCGACGATCCGGGTGGTGCAGATCGAGCCCGGCCCGATGCCGACCTTGACCGCATCCGCGCCCGCCTCGATCAGCGCCCGTGTGGCTTCTGCCGTGGCGACGTTGCCCGCGACCACCTGCACCTCGTTCGAGAAGGTCTTCACCCGCTCGACCGCCTTGGCGACGCCTGCCGAATGGCCATGCGCGGTGTCAATGACGACCATGTCCACGCCTGCCTCGATCAGCGCCCTGCTGCGCTCGAAACCCTCATCGCCGACGGTCGAGGCTGCGGCCACGCGCAGGCGGCCCAGATCGTCCTTGCAGGCCAGCGGGTTCAGCACCGATTGCTCGGTATCCTTCAGCGTCAGCAGCCCGGTCAGCTTGCCCTGCCCGTCGGTGACCAGCAGCTTTTCGATCCGGCGCTCCTTCATCAGGTCAATCGCCTTGTCGCGGTCGGCAGGCTCGGTCAGCATCGCAAGGTTGTCCGAGGTCATCACCGCGCGGACCGGCGTGCGGTCATCGCTGGCAAAGCGCATGTCGCGATTGGTGACGATGCCGACGACCCGGCCCGCCTCGTCCACGACCGGGAAGCCGGTGACGTTGTAGCGCGCCTGCAGCGCCTTGGCATCGCCCACCGTCTCATCGGCGCGCAAGGTGATCGGGTTATAGACGATCCCGCTTTCGAAGCGCTTGACGCGGCGCACCTCGTCGGCCTGCTGCTCGATGGTCAGGTTGCGGTGAATGACCCCCATGCCGCCCGCCTGCGCCATGGCAATCGCCATGCGGCTTTCGGTCACGGTATCCATGGCCGAGGACAAAAGCGGGATGTTCATGCGGATCGCGCGGGTCACGCGGGTCGTCACATCAGCGGTCGATGGCATCACCGTCGAAGCGGCGGGAACCAGAAGAACGTCATCGAAGGTAAGAGCCTCACGAATCTGCATGGCGGGTATCCTTGCGGCAATTTCGTTTGGCAGTTTCCCCTTTCACGCAAATCCGGAATTGTCCAGACCGTGCCGTTCGGAGCCATGACGAATCTGCATGGCACAGGCTGCAATCAGGGGATGAGCCCGAAAAAGCCGCTACATCCCGCGATCACGTTGCTTCAATGTCACGTTACAGCAACGTCAACTTGTCGAAACGCTGCGTCATCGGGTCGGGTGAATTGATTCGCGATTTCGGCGCGGTATCCTGCGCAAAGAGGATCAGAGGATCCCCGAGGGAGGAAATAATGAAAACACTTTTGAAAGGCAGCGCGGTCCTGCTGCTGAGCGCCTCGCCCCTGCTTGCAGGTGGCATCGAACGCGCACCCCAGTCTCTGGGCGTTCTCTTCGAAGAAGGCAATTATGCCGAGCTGAGCTTTGGCGGTGCGGATCCGACCGTTGAAGGCAGGGATATCGGCTCCGAGGCAATTGGCGGTCCCTACAATACCGGAGACGTCGCGCAGGGCTATGGCTTCGTCGGACTGGCCTATAAGCATCAGTTCAATGCGAACCTGTCTGGCGCTTTCATCGTAGAGCAGCCGTTCGGCGCGGACATCCGGTATCGCAGCCAACCTTTCCCGCCGACGCCCGGCACAGAAGCTTCACCGATGCTGGGCGGAACCAGCGCGAAAGTGGATTCGACCACCTTCACCGCTCTGGCTCGCTACAAGTTCGAAAACAACTTCTCGCTTCACGGCGGTTTGCGCGCCTCGCGAGCGAGTGGCGATGTGACGCTGGACGGTTGCGCCTACAGTAACCCGGAAACGCCCTGCATCGGCGGCGTCAGGGGCTACGAAGTGAATATGGATACTGACTGGGGCGTCGGTTACGTCGTCGGCGCGGCCTACGAGATCCCGGACATCGCGGCGCGGGTCTCGCTGACCTATAACTCGTCCATCAAACACGAATTCGACACGAAAGAGTCGATCAGTGGTAATCCGATCGGACCTGAAAGCACGACAGAGGTGAAAACGCCTCAGTCGCTGACACTGGAAGGCCAGACCGGGATTGCGCCCGACACGCTTCTGTTCGGATCCATCCGTTGGGTGAAATGGTCGGAATTCAAAGTCGATCCCGAAATGTTCACCGGCATCACCCGCGGCGGCTTGGTCGATCTGGAAAACACCACCACTTATACGATCGGCGTCGGTCGTAAGTTCACCGACAACTGGTCCGGCTCGGTCTCGTTCGTTTATGAACCGACGGGCGATGATCTGGTGTCGCCGCTGGCGCCGACCAATGGCCGCAAAGGCATCACGGTCGCGGCGATCTATACGATGGACAACATCAAGATCACCACGGGCATCAACTATTCCAAGCTGGGCGATGCTCGCCCGGAAACCGGCGCAGCAAATGATCCGCGCGCCCGGATGGAAGACAGCGACCTGTGGGGCATCGGCGTCCGCGTCGGTTACAGCTTCTGATATAGCCGAATCCAATGTTGAACCCCGCCCTCACTTTGGGCGGGGTTTTTCGTTGCGGGACCGAAAAAGGGGCGCTGCCCCGTCGCGCAGGCGCGACTCCCCGGGATATTTATGGACCAATGCAGGGCGCCGGATTGAGGCCTTTTCTAATTCAATCCGGGCCATTACCTATGCGGCAACAGCAAGGGGCACCCGATGATCTATGGCAGCGGCAGGGAATGGGCAGAGGCTCTGAACAAGCGCATCGTGCTGTTCGGCATGTCCGGTCTGGGCAAGACCCATCTGTCGAACATGCTGCGGGGCGCCGGCGACTGGTTTCATTACTCGGTCGATTACCGCATCGGCACCCGCTATATGGGCGAATTCATCGCCGATAACTTCAAGCGCGAGGCGATGAAGGTGCCGTTTCTGCGCGATCTGTTGATGTCGGACAGCGTCTATATTCAAAGCAATATCACCTTCGACAATCTCTCGCCGCTGTCCACCTATCTGGGCAAGCCCGGCTCGCTCAGCCGGGGTGGTCTGGCCTTTGACGAATACTGTCTGCGTCAGGACCAGCACCGTCAGGCCGAGATCGCCGCGCTGCTGGACACGCGGCTGTTCATGGATCGCGGCATCGGCATCTATGGCATTCCGCATTTCGTCTGCGATTCCGGCGGCTCGATCTGCGAGGTGGTGGAGCCCGAAAATCCCGACGATCCGGTTCTGGCTGCGCTGGAACGCGATCTGTTGATGATCTGGATCAAGGGCTCTGACGCGCATACCGCCGAACTGGTGCGCCGCTTTGACCGCGCGCCGAAGCCGATGTGCTATCAGGCCGCGTTTCTGGAAAAGGCGTGGATCGCCTACCGGGTCGAGAAGGGTCTGGAAGAGGATGAGGTCAATCCTGACGATTTCATCCGCTGGACCTATGCCCGCGCCCTCGCCCACCGGCAACCGCGCTACGAGGCGATGGCCCGGCGCGGTGTGACCATCACCGCCGAGGAAGTGGCCGAGGTGAAGACGCCCGACGATTTTACCGACCTGATCGCCCGTGCGATCGACCGCAAGGAAGACTGACATGCCCATTACCCTGAACGAGAACCTTCCCGCCTACCGCATCCTGTCGGATGAGGGCGTGATGGTCATGTCTCCGGGACGGGCAGCGATGCAGGATATTCGACCGCTGCGGATCGGGCTTCTGAACCTGATGCCGAAGAAGATCCAGACCGAGAACCAGTTCGCCCGGCTGATCGGCGCCACGCCGTTGCAGATCGATTTCCAACTGATCCGCATGTCGGATCATGAAAGCCGCAACACCGCCGCCGACCATATGGAAAGCTTCTACCGCCCCTTCCGCGAGGTCGAGGCGACCGGCGAGAAGTTCGACGGTCTGGTCATCACCGGCGCCCCCATCGAGCATCTGCCGTTCGAGGACGTGACCTATTGGGACGAGTTGCGCCGGGTCTTCGACTGGACCCAGACCCATGTGCATTCAACCTTCGGCGTCTGCTGGGGCGGGATGGCGATGGCGTGGCATTTCCATGGCCTGCCGAAGCACATCCTTGACGCCAAGGCCTTCGGCTGCTTCCGCCACCACAATCTTGCGCCTGCGGTGCCCTATCTGCGCGGCTTCTCGGACGATGTGCTGGTGCCGGTCAGCCGCTGGACCGAGGTGCGGCAACAGGATGTGGATCAACGCCCCGAGCTGCGCACGCTGCTGGCAAGCGACGAGGTCGGTCCCTGTCTGGTCGAGGATCAGGGGCATCGCGCGCTCTATATCTTCAACCATCTGGAATATGACAGCACGACGCTGAAGGACGAATATGACCGCGATTTCGCCAGCGGCAAGCCGGTCAATGTGCCGCTGAACTATTACCCGGATGACGATCCGTCGCGGACGCCCTCGAACCGCTGGCGCAGCCATGCGCATCTGCTTTACGGCAACTGGATCAATGAGCTGTATCAGACGACGTGGTATGACATGAGCAAGATCGGCAGCTAGTCAGGCGCTGCCAGCCACGGGGCCGCGTCAGGGCTTCACCACATCGGTGTGATCGACAATGCCGATGACATTGGCGACCGGCAGCATTCCGGGCCCGCCCATATCCGGCAGGATCCGGCTGTCCATCGCATTGTCGCGGTGATCGCCAAGAACGAAAATATGGCCTGGCGGCACGCTCTGCCGGGCCATATGGTCCGTTATGCTGTCCGGCACAGCATCCAGCACCGCATAGCTTGCCCCGCCCGGCAGCGTCTCGCGGAACCTTGGCACCTCACAATCCCCCGTCTGACCTTCAGGGCAGACAACAGCCCCCGTCATGGCCAATGGCGACAGCGGCTCGCGCGTGGCGGTCTTGCCATCGATGATCGGCACGCCGTCGCGGATTTCGATGCTTTGCCCCTCGGTCGCGATCAGGCGCATGACATGGTCAAAGCCGCTGCCCGGATGGCGATAGGCCACGATCTGCCCCGGTTTGATCGCATCCGTGCCCAGCTTCACCGTGAGGCAATCGCCCGGACGCAGACCGGGCGCCATGGATTCGCTGCTTTGCGCATAGGATTTATGGGTGCCAAGCAGGCAGAGCGGGCAAAAGCACAGGCCTTGCGCCGTCGCCGGAACCGCCCCTGTGGCAAGGAAAATCAGCGCCGTGATCACCCGCATCTCTGCCTCCTTGTCGGCACGCCGCTTTCACCGCAATATTCTGCAAAACCGCCAGAAGGAGCGCAAGCGTGGGCAAAACATCCGTGAAGCTGCCGGAACTGCCGTTGGTGGGCGCGATCAGCAAGGCGCTGAAGGACGCGCCGAAGGACATCCGCAAGGCCATCGAAAAGGGGGATGAGGACGAAATCCTTGATCCCGATTATCCCTACCGGAGCGAGATGTCGAAAAAGGAATACGAACCGCAGATGGAGCAGTTGCAGCTTCAACTGGTGCGGATGATGCATGACGTGGTGCAGACCGGCAAACGCGTGGCGGTTCTGTTCGAGGGGCGCGACGCCGCAGGCAAGGGCGGCACCATCGAGCGTATGCGCGAGAACCTGAACCCGCGTTCCGCCTATATCGTCGCCCTGCCGAAACCGACCGAGCGTGAGGCGGGCGAGTGGTATTTTCAGCGTTACGTGGACTGGCTTCCCGCCGCCGGGGAAATCGCGCTTTTCGACCGCAGTTGGTATAATCGCGGCGTTGTCGAACGGGTCTTCGGCTTCTCGACCGAGGCGCAGCGCGCCGCCTTTTTCCGGCAATTGCCGAGTTTTGAACAGATGCTGGTCGATGACGGTTTTACACTTGTGAAGCTGTGGCTGAATGTGGGCCGGGCCGAGCAGTTGCGCCGCTTTCTTCAGCGCGAAGATGATCCGCTGAAACAGTGGAAGCTGTCCTCGATCGATGTGGACGGGCTGGCGAAATGGGATGACTACACGGCGGCGATCCGCGACACGCTGCAGCAATCTCATTCCCCGGTCGCGCCATGGACGGTGATCCAGTCCGACGACAAGCGCCGCGCGCGGATCGCGGCGATCCAGACGGTGCTGAACGCGGTGGATTATGCGGGCAAGGATCCGAAGGCCATCGGCATCTGCGATCCCGCCATTACCGGCGGTCCGGAGAGCCTGCGCACATGATCCGGGCGGCGCTGATCTGGCTGATGCTGGCTTTGCCGGTCGCCGCACAGGAGCTGCCCGATTGGCAGCATACCAGCATCAACGATTTCGCCGGGGTGCTGACGGCTGACGATACGAGGGTGCTGGATCAGGCGCTGATCAAGCTGTTCGAGGAAACCGATATCGAGGGCACCGTCGTCACCCTGCCCGACCGCACGCGTTATGGCGGCAGCGACGGGCTGGAAGCCTTTGCCACGCGGCTTTTCAACCACTGGGGCGTCGGCGATGCGGAACGCAATGACGGCTTCATGGTGCTGGTTCTGGTGAAAGACCGGGAAGCGCGGATCGAGCTTGGCGCGGGCTATCCGCGCGAGGCCGATATTCTGGCGCAGGATGTGATGCGCAATGTGATGCTGCCCGAATTCCGCGAAGGCCGCATGTCCGAGGGTATTCGCAAGGGCACACTGGCGGTGATCGAAAGCATCGCTCGCCCGGTCGCAGCGGGTGACGAACTGCGTGAACCGAAAGGCAAAGGCATCCCGCTGGTGCCCGGCCTGATCGGCTTTGGCATGGCAGGTTTCATTCTTTTCCAGATCATTCGGAAACAGATACGCGGCATCGGCAAGATACCGTCGAAATGTCCGAAATGTGGTGGGACGGGGCTGATCGAAGACCAAGATCCGGCCACTCCTGAAAGGCCCGCGCAGGCGAATGAGACAACGTTCTGGATCCGCTGCCCGAATTGCGACTGGAAACAGAACCGCCCCCGCTCTGGTCGCGGACGTGGTTTCGGCCGGTCCGGTATTTCGGTCGGCGGCCGCAGCGGCGGATTTGGCGGGGGCAGATCATCGGGGGGCGGTGCCTCGGGGCGTTGGTGACAGGGGGACAGCAGATGGATCTGGCAACGGGACGGGCAATTATCACCGGCGGAGCCTCGGGTCTGGGCGAGGCGACGGCGCAGCATTTTCGGGATCGCGGGGCGCAGGTGTTCCTGCTGGATCTGGCTGAAAGCGGGGCCGAGGTCGCGGCAGGGATCGGTGCGGGCTTTGCGCGGACCGATGTGACCGATGAGGCCAGCGTGACCCACGCCATCGCGACGGCGGTGGCGGCGATGGGCGGCATCGACATCTGCGTGAATTGCGCAGGTATCGCCACCGGCGAAAAGACCGTGGGCCGCGACGGGCCGCATGGGCTTGCCAGCTTTCGCAAGACGGTCGAGATCAACCTGATCGGCACCTTTAACGTGTTACGGCTGGCGGCGACCCAGATGGCCGGGAACAGGCGGACGGAGAACGGGGTGATCGTCAACACCGCCTCGATTGCGGCCTTTGACGGGCAGAAGGGTCAGGCCGCCTATGCGGCGTCGAAAGCCGCGATTGCCGGGATGACCCTGCCCATCGCCCGCGATCTGGCCGGGAGCGGCATCCGCATCTGCGCCATCGCGCCGGGCATCTTCAGCACGCCGATGCTGCGTGGATTGCCGCAAGAGGTGCAGGACGGGCTGGCATCCGAGATCACCTACCCGAAGCGTCTGGGCGATCCGCTGGAATATGCCCGCACCGCCGCCTTCATCGTCGAGAACGACTATCTGAACGGCGAGGTCATCCGGCTGGACGGCGCATTGCGCATGCGTTGAGCAGGCCGGGCGGGCAGTTGGAGCGGCCACGGCGACAGGCTCTTGCGTGGTGGCAAGACGGCGGCTAGCGTCGTTGTCAAAGCCGCTGACAGGAAGGTTTCTACATGCGCTTGCTGACGACTACCGCCCTTGCAACTGCCATCGCCCTGCCAGCCATGGCGGCGGATGGTGAATTGACCGTTTTCGACTGGGCCGGGTTCGAGGAACCCTCGATCTTTCAGGCCTATGTGGATCAGCACGGCGACAGCCCGACCTATGCCTTCTACGGCGATGATGACGAGGCGTTCCAGAAGCTCGCCTCGGGGTTCAAGGCCGATGTGGCCCATCCCTGCAGCCAGATGGTCAGCAAATACCGCGATGCCGGGCTGATCGAGCCTTGGGACACCTCGAAGATCCCGAATTTCGATAAGCTGGCCCCGGAATTTCTGGCCTCGGACGTGTTCAAGGATGACGAGGGTGTCTGGTATATCCCGACCGACTGGGGCGCCGTCGGCATCGCCTATAACACCGAGACGGTCACCGCCGAGGACGTGGCCAGCCTGCAGGTTTTCGTGAACCCGGATTTCGCGGGCCGCACCTCGCTGCCGGACAGTGCCGACGATGTCTGGGCGCTGGCCTATCTGGCGACCGGCACCACCGACTGGGATGATGTGACCGACGAGGAATTCGACAAGGCCGCCGCCTGGCTGCGCGAGGCGCATCAGAACGTCGCCGCCTATTGGGCCGATCCGTCCGAACAGGCGCAACTGATGGCGTCGGGCGCGGTGGATGTGGCGTGGTCGTGGAATGACGGTGTCGTCTATCTGCAGGCCGACGATTATCCGGTCGGCTTCCAGCGCGAGGCGACCGAGGGCTCTTCGACCTTCTTCTGCGGCTTCGTCAATCTGAAGGACGGGCCGGGCAACGAAGACAAGGCCTATGATTTCATCAATGCCTGGCTGGAGCCTTCGGCGGGCAAGGCGCTGCTGGACACGATCGGCTACGGCCATACCTCGACCGAGGCGATGGCGACCATCGCGGACGAGCCTGCCGTGGCCGAAGGGCTGAGCGATATCGACGTGCCGATCCTGGCGCAGACCCCCAACGATCCGGCACAGCGCGAGAAGCAACTGGCCGAGTTCGAGAAGATCAAGGCCGGGTTCTGATACGATTGCGGGCGGCGGGGTTTTCCCTGCCGCCTTTGCCCTCCGGGGCGGCGTTGCCTTTTCGGTATTTAGGCAACGAAGAAGCTGCCGGGTCAGCTTCTGTTCTGCTGCCCCAGAAAGGCTGCAAGCGGCGCTGCGTCGTTCATCTGCGCGACCGGCCCATCCCACGCGATCCGCCCGTTTTCCAGCAAGGCCACGCGGTCGCCGATGGCACGGACCGAATCCATGTCATGGGTGATGGTGATCGCGGTGGCGCCGGTTTCGGTCACGATACCCCGGATCAGGTCATTGATGCGCCGCGCCCGGATCGGGTCTAGCCCGGTCGTCGGTTCGTCGAAGAAGATCACCGCCGGATCGTCGGCAATGGCGCGCGCCAGCCCGGCGCGTTTCGCCATCCCGCCCGAAAGTTCGGCGGGCATCAGATCGGCCGTTTCCGCGCCAAGCCCGACGCGAGCCAGTTTCTCGACCGCGATGGCGCGGGCCTTGGCATCGGGCATCCGCTGGCGCAGGCGGAAGGCGACGTTCTGCCAGACGCTGAGACTGTCGAACAAGGCCGCGCCCTGAAACAGCATGCCGAAGCGGTTCATGAAATCGGGCCGGGTGGTGCGGTCCAGCGCTTTGCCCTGCCAGAGGATGCGCCCGGCATCGGGGCGGGTCAGGCCGAGGATGCATTTCAGCAGCACCGATTTGCCGGTGCCCGACTGGCCGATGACGCAGAGGCTTTCGCCTTGGGTAACGCCAAGGCTGATCCCGTCGAGGACGGTTTTCTGACCGAAGGATTTATGCAGGGCGTCGATCTCGATCATTCGAAGAACATCCCCGTCAGCACGAAATTCGCGGCAAGGATGCCGACCGCCGCTGCGACCACGGCGGATTTGGTGGCACGCCCCACGCCCGCCGCGCCCCGGCCCGAATGCATGCCGAACCAGCAGCCGCTGACTGCGACGATCAGGCCAAAGACCGCGCCTTTCAGCAGTCCCGACACCACGTCCCAGCTTTGCAGATAGGCCGCCGAATTTGCCAGATAGCCGGTGGAATTGAAGCCAAGCGACTGCGTGCCGACGATCCAGCCGCCCATGATCCCGATGATATCGCCGACCCCGACCAGAACCGGCACGGTCAGCACCGCCGCCCACAGGCGCGGCGTCACCAGCCAGCGCATCGGGTCGGTGGACAGCGTCACCAGCGCGTCGATCTGTTCGGTCACCTTCATCGTGCCGATCTCGGCCGCGATGCTGCTGGCCACGCGGGCGGCCACCATCAGCCCGCCAAGGACCGGGCCAAGTTCGCGGACCATGCCGATGGCGACGATGGCCGGGACGACATCGCTGGCCTGAAACCGCGCGCCGCCGGAATGGATTTGCAACGCCAGAGCCGCTCCGGTGAACAGCGCCGTCAGCCCCACGACCGGCAGCGACAGCCAGCCGATCTGGATCAGTTGCGCCAGAAAGGCGCGCGGGTAGAAGGGTTGCAGCCGGAACAGACCGCGTAAGGTGAACAGCGTCAGCGCGCCGATCCCCCGCAGCGTCCAAAGCGTGCCGCGTCCCGTCAGCCGGACAGGGTTCACAGATAGGTCCGCGTGTAGCGCCCGCCAAGCGAGGTCAGGATCTCATAGCCAATCGTGCCCGCGAAATCCGCCAGCTTGTCGATGGGCTGCGCGGGGCAGATCAGATCCAGCGCGGGCGGCACCTCGGCAAGCCCGGTCACATCGGTGGTGATCAGGTCCATCGAGACGCGCCCGACGATGGGACATGCCGTCTCGCCCGCATAAAGCTGTGCCCCGCTGGAGGATAGCGACCGCAGGATGCCGTCGGCATAGCCCGCCGCGACGGTGGCGATGCGGCGCGGGGCGTTGGCGGTCCATGTGCCGCCATAGCCGACGATCTCGCCCGCCTTCACCTCGCGCGTCTGGATCACCGGCAAGGCGAGACGAAGAACCGGCTGCGCCTCGGTAAAGGGCAGACCGCCGTAAAGGCCGATGCCGGGGCGGATCAGATCGAAATGGAAATCCGGCCCCAGAAGGATGCCGCCGGTCGCGGAGAGGGAAAGTGGGACATTGCAGCCCGTTGTCATCTCACGGAAAGCGGCAAGCTGGGCGGCGTTGGCGGGGTGATCCGGCTCATCGGCGCAGGCCAGATGCGACATGATGAAAGCGGGGTTCGCGGCCAGCGCCTCGGCGCGCAGGCCCGCCCATTCGGCGGCTTCCATGCCCAGCCGGTTCATGCCGGTATCAAGCTGGATCGCGAAGGGTTTGCCGGGGCGCATGGTGCGGTCGCGGAAGAACTGTTCGGCGCTGTTCAGAACCGGGGTGAGGCCGGTCAGATCCTCGCCCTCCATATGGCCCGACAGGACATTGATCCGCGCATCATCGGGCAGCAACGGGCGCAGGATGCGACCCTCGCTTGCCAGCGCTACGAAGAAATCACGCGCGCCTGCATCGTAAAGCGCAGGCGCGACCCGGGTGGCGCCCAGACCATAGGCATCGGCCTTCACCACAGCCGCCGCCCGCGCGCCCGGAGCCTTGGCGGCCAGCGCCTTCCAGTTCGCCACGATGGCCTGAAGATCGATCTGCAAACTCATGGTTCCGCCACCCCGACGCCTGAAGGAATTGCCGTTCCTGTTAGCCCTTTGACCGGCAAAGTCAATCTTGCGCCCTGCCCCCATTGCCTGCGATCGGAACGAGATGATGCGGAAGATCGGTCGAAGGTTGGTGCGTAGGGCAGTGCCCGACCGCGGGTGGGCACCGGCCACAGTGGTTATACGCGCTTTATCGTGCCACCCCGTCGAACATCTCTGTTGCGCGCAGCCTCACCAAAGTGCCCGCCCGTCCGGGCGGTCGGGCACTGCCCGGCGTCGCCCAAGGGCGACTTGATTCCGGGCGGGCGCCTTGTCGTGGGGCGAAACGGATCAACGCCCCCGGCTCAATGATCGAAAAACACCTCGTCCACGCCAAGGATCACCGCAAGCACCGTCGGCACCGCACGCAGCAAGGCCCGGCGCGGCTCGTAGCGGAATGAGAAGCGCGTATAGCACCAGAAGCGCATGGCAAGGCGGCTGGTCTCGAGCCAGAGGCGATAGGGCAGCACCGTCAGGTAGCGCGTTGGCGGATATTTGGCCGCGCGGATGTTCACCTGTATCTGCGAGACCGGCTCGTCCCGCTGACCGACCGGAACCGGATCGATGAAGGATGCCCGCAGCCCGTCAAGATATTCCAGATCAAAAGCGATGTCGTAGGACAACCGCATCGGCATCAGCTTGGCCACGATCCATTCGGCGGCGGCGCGATTGATCAGATAGGCCCCTGCCCCTTTCTCGCGCGTGAAGGCGATGGCAAGGCTGCGGCCATCTGGCAGGCGCTTATAGGGAAATTTCGGCCCCCTGTTGACCGAACTGAGCCGCAGGATGTCCCAATCCTCGGCATTCTCCAGCGCATTCGCCAGCAGGCGGCGGAAATCCTCGGGGAAGGTCACGTCGTCTTCGAGGATCAGCGCATGGCTCGCCTTGCTTTCCAGCAGGCGGCGGGCGCATTCGACATGGCTGAAATAGCAGCCAAGCTCTGCCGGGATGGCGCGGCGGCCATGCAGATAGCGATAGGCGCGGGCATCGAAATCGGGATGAGGCAGCGTCAGGGTCGCGCCATCTACGGCGGCGACGCGCTCATGATCCAGACCGGCCTCGGCCAGTTTGGTCTGCATATGGGCAAGACGCTCTTCGGCCCGGTCGAGATTGATGAGATAGATCTTCAGGCTGTCGGTCTTCGGGCTCTCGGGCATTAACGGCTGAGACATGGAACGCTCTTGCTGATCTGACCCGGGCCGGGCGGTGTCTCTTCATATGCTGCGGCCTTTCGTCTGTCATCTGCGATTTTCGGCCAAAGCCCGCTAGAGATCCGGGCCGCCGCGATCCCGCTGCGCGCGGCGCAGATACCATCTTGCGACCAGCGGCGCGCCAAGGATCACCAGAACCAGCCGGGTCAGGTGATGGACGACGACAAAACCCAGATCCGCGCCGACAATGATCGCCAGCATCGACATTTCGGCCTGCCCGCCGGGCGCGAAGGCCAGAAAGCCCTCGACCGGGGGCGCAAGGCCGGTCAGCGTCACCGTTTCGGTGGCAATCGCCGCCAGCACGGCAAGGATCACCACAAAGGCCGCGCCGCCCGCGATGGTGTCGCGCAATTCCCGCAAGGTGACGCCGACATAGCTGACGCCGATGCCAAGCCCGATCAGAAATTGCGCCGCCCACAGCGCCTCTCGCGGTGGGCGCATATGCAGGATGCCGCAGACCGACAGCAGCCCCGCCACAATCATCGGCCCAAGGATCGGCGCACCGAAAAGGCCCAGCCGTTTGGCCGCGATCCAGCCGAAGATCGCCGAGGCGACCATCAGCGCCAGCTCGTAAAGCGGCAGATCGGTGGCGGGCGGGCCGACCGGGTGGCGCAGGCTGGTGCCGTAGAATTGCACCAGAATCAACGGGACCAGCACCATGATCACCATCAGCCGGGTGACATGGACCAGCGACAATTGCCGCACATTCGCCCCGGCCTCTTGCCCGAACACGGTCATGTCGGCGGCGCCTCCGGGCATGGCGGCGTAGAAGGCCGTCACCGGATCAAAGCCGCAGACACGGCGAAAAAACGGCACACCGATCAGACCGATCACCGCGATATAGATCGGCACGATGGCGACCGAGGCCAGCATCGAGGGCACCTGCCCCAGAACCGCAGGCGTGATCGAGGCGCCAACCGCGACGCCCAGCACCGTCCGCGCCGCGACCGAGATACGCCCCGGCCCGACCAGCGGCATCCGCAACAGCGAGGCGGCAAGGCAGGCCATCATCGGCCCGAAAAGGAACGGGACCGGCAGGTTCAGGAGATAGAAGACCAGCACGCCGAAAAGCCCGATCAGCACGGTCAGGCACCTGCGGATGAAAACGGTCTCAAAGATCGGCATCTGGTCCGAACGACGGGCTGATAAAGGTGGTTAACGACCCGCTAGCATTCGCCATTCGGAAAGGCCAGCCGGTCGGGGCGGCCACGGGCCTGCGGTTAGCGGCTATGCGCTGACCGGGCTTTCGGCGGCGCGGGTGATCCAATAGCGTTGCGGGCGAAAGCACCTCTGCTGCAACCTGACCAGATGGACCCGGACCATGAGCAAGCTGTTCACCCCTATCGGCATCGGCGATCTGACCCTGAAAAACCGCATCGTCATCGCGCCGATGTGTCAATATTCCGCCGAAGATGGCCGGATGACCGACTGGCACATGATCCATCTGGGCCAGCTTGCCCTGTCCGGCGCGGGGCTTCTGACCATCGAGGCGGCGGCGGTCACGCCCGAGGGTCGCATCACCTATGCCGATGTCGGGCTGTGGGATGACGAGACCGAGGCGGCGATGGCCCGGGTGCTGAAGGCGATCCGCGACTGGTCCGATATTCCGGTCGCCATTCAGCTTGCCCATGCCGGGCGCAAGGCCTCGACCGACAAGCCATGGCTGGGCGGGGCACAGATTGCGCCGGATCACCCGAATGGCTGGCAGACCGTCGCGCCCACGGCAGAGCCGTTCACGCCGGGCAGTCATGCCCCGCTGGCGCTGGATCGTGCCGGGCTCGACCATATCCGCGACGGTTTCGTTCAGGCGGCGCGGCGCAGTGTCCGGCTTGGGCTGGATGCGATCCAGTTGCACGGGGCGCATGGCTATCTGCTGCATCAGTTCCTGTCGCCGCTGTCGAACCGCCGCGATGATGATTATGGCGGCAGTCTGGAAAACCGGATGCGCTTCCCGCTTGAGGTGTTCGAGGCGGTGAAGGCCGCGGTTCCGGCGAATTACCCGGTCTCGGTGCGGGTTTCCGGCACCGATTGGGTCGAAGGTGGATGGGACGCCGAACAGACCGTGGCGTTCTCGGTCGCGCTGGAACAGCGGGGCGCGTCGGCGGTGCATGTGTCCAGCGGCGGGCTGGACCCGCGTCAGGCGATCCCGCTATCGCCGGGATATCAGGTGCCGCTGGCCCGCGCGGTCAAGGCGGCGGTGGGGATTCCGGTGGTCGCGGTCGGGCTGATCACCGATTTCGACCATGCCGAGGCAATCGTCGCAACCGGCGATGCCGACATGATCGCCATTGCGCGCGGCGCGCTTTACGATCCGCGCTGGCCCTGGCACGCCGCCGCCCATCTGGGCGCACAGGTCGATGCCGCGCCGCAATATCTGCGCAGCCAGCCGCGCAACTACCGGGATCTGTTCTACAGCAAATAAGGCGTGTCAGGCGTCCTGAACCAGCCGCTGCCCTGCCTGCCGCAGCGTCTCGGCCAGTTCGGGGAACCAGCCGCCATCCGGGGTGGTCGCGCGCCTGACAAGCTGGATCTGCCGCAGCGGCTGCGGATCGGGAAAGCGGATCGTGGCCAGCCCCGGCGCCGCTGCGATCTCTTGCCGCCGGGCCAGTTCCGGCAGAAAGGTCAGCCCCATGCCCTGCGCCGCCAGACGGCACAGTGTCGATAACGACGCCGCCCCCAGATCCAGCTTGGCGCTGCGCCGGTTCAGCCCGCAAACCTCAAGCGCCTGATCGCCAAGACAATGCCCTTCGTCCAGCAGCAGCAACTGCCCCGGATCAAGCTCTTGCGGCGGGGTGGCGGTGCCACGAAGCTGGGCGATACGGGCGGCGCTGCCCGCCAGCAGGAAGTGATCGGTGAAAAGCGGGATCGAGACCATATCCGCGCCATCGGCGGGCGAAGCGATGACGGCAGCATCAAGACGGCCCCGCGCAAGTTCCTCCATCAGGCGGTCGGTCTGCGCCTCGCGAAGATGCAGGTCGCGCCCGATATCGCCGGCGCGCAGGACCGGCAGCACCTCGGGCAGAAGATAGGGCGCGACGGTCGGGATCATGCCCAGCACCAGACGCCCGCCATGACCCGGCCCGCGCATCCCCTGCTGCAGCCCGTTCATCGCCTCCATCACCTTCCGCGCATGCTTTTCCAGCGCCCTGCCCTGCGGCGTCAGCACGATCCCCGCCGCCGTCCGTTCCACCAGACGCGCGCCAACGGCATCCTCCAGCGCCCGGATCTGCATCGACAGCGCCGGTTGGGTGACATGGATCGTCTCAGCCGCGCGGGTGAAATGCCCCTGCTCGGCCAAAGCGAGGAAATAGCGAAGCTGGCGGAGGGAGATATTCATAAGCTGACCTGATCGGCTGGCACGGTTGTGGGCGGGGGTTTATTATGACCGCAGATGTGGTGGAGGCAAGCGTCTGCTTCGGGAATGATGCGTTCTCAGTCCTGACCGCTGGCCACTTCCGCCGAGATTTCTTGGTTCAACCAATCCAGATAACCGCTGATCGCGGCCTCGTCCCGTTTGCAATAGGACCATTTCGCGTGTTTTCGCACCGTGATGAACCCGGCCTGCCGAAGAAGTTCCAGATGCCTGCTGACAGTGGGCTGAGAGACAGAAAGTGCCTCCGCGATCAGCGTCATGCACACGCCGAACTCTGCCGGATCGGCAGACCACTGCTGTCCGAAATGCTTCTTGGGCGCGGCAAGCAACTGCAGGATCCGCATTCGCGGCTCACTCGCCATGGCCCTGATCTGGGTTGATCTGTCCATAACGTTATCATATCGTCACTTAGCTAAATGACAATATGAGATATCGAGATGTTGGAGCTTCCAAATACCGCGATTGTCGAGGGGAACGCCGTCCGATGGGGTCGTATCGGAAACGGGCCGCCGCTGGTCGCGATCCATGGAACGCCCTTTTCCTCGCAGGTCTGGCGCAGGATCGTGCCGGAAATTGCGGATCGAAGAACGGTCTATTACTTCGATCTGGTTGGCTACGGGCTGTCAGAGATGCGCGACGGGCAGGACGTATCGCTTGGCGTGCAGAACCGCGTGCTTGCGGCCCTGTTCGCGGAATGGGGTATCGAGCGGCCGGACGTTCTGGCGCATGATTTCGGCGGCGCGACCGCCTTGCGCGGCTGGTATCTGGATGGTCTGCGCTACGCTTCGCTGACGATTTTCGATGCCGTCGCCCTTGCGCCTTGGGGATCGCCATTCGTCCAACATGTGCGCAGCCATGAAGCGGCCTTTGCCGGGATGCCCGACTATATGCATCGCGCGCTGCTGAACGCCTATCTGCAGACGGCAGCATATAAGCCTCTGTCCGAAGAGGTATTGCATATCTATGCCGCGCCCTGGCTTGGCCCGGTCGGTCAGGCGGCATTCTATCGGCAGATCGCGCAGATGGATCAGCGTTTTACTGACGAGGTCGAACCACTCTATGCCCGGATGGACTGTCCGGTGACCGTACTCTGGGGACAAAACGACGAGTGGATTCCGTTCGAGAAAGGCAAGGCTCTGGCCGCGTTGATCGCTGACCGGCCCATCATCGCGGTGCCGGAGGCCGGGCATCTGGTCCAGGAGGATCGCCCGGAGGTGATCGTGGCGGCTGTTCTGAAAAATCTTGCAGATCGGTGACGCCCCCAAAAAAAGAGCGCCCGAAGGCGCCCGCTTTCCCTCATTCTGCCAATCACCCGATCAGTCGCGCCCCGCTGCCATAGGCGTTCTGATAAAACCGCTCCAGCCGCATCAACGCCAGACGCAGGACGATCTTGCCAGAGCGGGCCGACCAGCCCAGACGACGCTCGGTCTGTTCGATCCCTTCAAGGAAACAGCAGACCCTGAGGACGATATCGCCCATCCCCGGCCCAAGATCGCGCAACGCCGCCGCAACCCGGTCGCGGGCGCTGTCCGAGCCGACGTGAATACCGTCACCCGCACGGCGCTTGTCGATGCCAGAGGTGAGGAAGCCATCCCAGTTCTGGGTCACGCGCGGGCCCATCTGCGCCAGTTCGAAATCCTCACGCAGTCTTTCGCCCGCCGTGACCATGCCGGGGGTCAGGAAGGTCTGCCCGCTTGAATCGCGCCGACGCGACAGCAGCAAAAGCGGGCTTTCGGCGATATTGACGCGCATGGTGCGACGGCGGCCATCTTCGGGATCTTTCATCACCTTGGCCTGCCAGACGCGATGCTGATCGGCGAAACCGTTCGGCTGATCGTCGGCAAGCTGGTCCCCGACCGGACTGGCATCGCTGAAATCCGCGGCCAGCGGCAGCGCCTTGCGCTTGCGACCGATGATGCTGCGCAACATCTCGCGCCCCGCCGGAGCGATGACATAGCGGCGCAGGCGGCGGTTGTCGGGGATGTGGATCACCCAACCGCGCAGCGCCATTGCCTCGGCCAGATGCCGGTCAAGGATGGCGGTGCGGATGTCGTTGCGGGTGACGATGGCCTTTTCCATCACCTCGCTGGTTGCCATGATCGCGCCCGGCTCGGCCAGACGACGCAGAATGCGCAGCGCCTGTCTTTCATCGAAAGCGCGGCGACGGTCGATCACGGCGGCGACGGCGCCGTCGATCAGCGGGTCGTCGCGCCGCGCCTCGAAACGGCGGATGCGGCGCAGGATGGTCGAGGCGTGGCAATCGGCCTCGCGCGCAAGGGCGCGGATCGACAGGCCCTTTTCGATATGGCGAAGATACAGTTGGGCGTCATCGGGCAGATCCGCCTCGCCGTCCGGATCGGACGGGCCGGACACGGCTGTCGCTTCGCTGGCATCGATGGCGAAATCCCCGGTCAGAATTGTCATGAATGGTCCCTTGTCGGCCTTGGCAGCTCGGCGCAATAAATACCGTGCAGGTTGAGTAAAACCTCGTCGAAAGACGGGCATGCGTTCACATAGCGACAACATTCCCTAAGAATTCCTAAAGAATCCTTCGTGCAACGCGCGCTGCATGCCGCGTTCCGGCAACACCCGTTATGGTTGTGCAACACTCTGTCATCGCAACGAATGGACCTGACGCCGATGACCTTCATGACCAATGTGATCGACTTCCCCGCCCGCCCTTCGACTGTCGGTCTGCGGCGGCCCGGTCTGCTGATCCGCGCGGCGCGCGAGGGCCAGTCGGGCTGGCGTCGCAGCCGCGATCTGCCGCGCCTGCTGCATCAGGAAGGCTGCCCGCCGGTCGGCGCCTGCCTGCCCCGCCTGCGCGCCGAGGAAGAGGTTCAGAACCACGCCCGACTGACCCGGCAGGCGGGCTATGACATGCACCGCCATGTCATGCTGATGATCGCGATTCTGGCCGAGATGCGCGCCACGGTCGCCCTAACCCCGGCGCGGCTGCGCGGCTAAGGCCCGGGGTCAGCGCCCCCGGAACAGCGAGCCCAGAACCCCGCGCACCAGCGCCTGACCGGATTTCGTGCCAAGCTGACGCGCCAGACTTTTGCCGAAGGTCTCCATGATCGTGTCGCTGCTGCGACTGCGCTGTTGGTTCGGCTTTTCTTCCCGGGCCGTCGGCTCGTATCGGCGGGCGCTTTTATATTCTTCGTTCTTCATGTCGAAGAGGTCGTCGGCACCTTTGGTATCGGTCTCCGCCGCCGCGGTCGCCTTGGCCGCGTCTTCGGCCCGCTTCGCCAGAAGCTCCTGCGCTGATTCCCGGTCCAGCGGCTTGTCGTATTTCACCCCCATGGGCGATGCGGCCAGCGTCTCGGCCCGCTCGGCATCGGTGACCGGCCCAAGCCTGCTATAGGGCGGCCGGACCAGCGTCTTCTGCGCAATTCCCGGCACGCCCTTCGCTTCCAGAAGCGAGGTGACAGCCTCGCCGGTGCCGACATTCTGAATCGCCTCGGCAATGTCGAAATCGGGATTGGTGCGGTAATTTTCGGCCGCCATCCGCAAGGCCTTCTGATCCTTGGCGGTAAAGGCGCGCAAGGCGTGCTGCACCCGGTTGCCCAACTGGCCCAGCACCGCTTCGGGAATGTCGGCGGGGTTCTGGCTGATGAACCAGACGCTGACCCCTTTCGAGCGGATCAGCCGCGCCACCTGTTCCACCTTGTCGATCAGCGCTTTCGGCGCGTCGTCGAACAGCAGATGCGCCTCGTCAAAGAAAAAGGCGGCGCGGGGACGGTCGGGATCGCCGACTTCGGGCAGTTGCTCGAAGAGTTCCGACAACAGCCACAGAAGGAAGGTCGCATAAAGCCGCGGCGAGTTCATCAGCCGGTCGGCGGCAAGGATATTGACCACGCCCTTGCCCGACGAATCCTGCCGCAGAATGTCCGAAAGCTCTAGCGCCGGTTCACCGAACAGGTTCAGCCCGCCCTGATTCTCCAGCACCAGCAAGGCCCGCTGAATGGCTCCGACGCTGGCGGGGCTGATATTGCCGTATTGCAGCGACAGTTCGGACGCGTTCTGCCCGACCCAGACCAGCATCGCCTGCAAATCCTTCAGATCCAGCAGCGCCAGACCCTGTTCATCGGCGACACGAAAGGCGATGTTCATCACCCCTTCCTGCGCATCTGTCAGCGACATCAGGCGCGACAGCAGCAGCGGCCCCATCTCGGCAGGGGTGGTGCGGACGGGATGGCCCTTTTCGCCCCAGACATCCCAAAAGGTGACCGGGAAGGCTTGATATTCAAGATCGACGCCGATCTGGGTCGCGCGGGTCTGGAACGGCTCGTGCAGCTTGCCCGCAGGATCGCCGGGACGCGACAGACCGGCAAGATCGCCCTTCACATCGGCCAGAAAGACCGGCACCCCCGCCAGCGACAGGGTTTCGGCAAGGGTCTGCAAGGTCACGGTCTTGCCGGTGCCGGTCGCGCCCGCGATCAGCCCGTGTCGGTTGGCGTATTTCAGCAGCAGGTGCTGGGCCTCGCCATGATCCGCGCCGCCACCGCCTACAAAGACCGTGTTCGCTTCGTCATCGATTACCTTCGCCATCCTGTCCCCGCTTTTTCGCCGATCATTGGCGCAACACTGTTCTGCGCGCGCCCCGACAATACAATCTTAAAACTCCTGTGCCAGTATCCGAATCGTCCAAGGGTTCATGTCATGTCCCTTGGGTCTTCCTCCCTGTTGGACTGCCGCGCCCTCGGGCGCGGCTTTTTTTTGTGATCGAAAGGTAACGTTTGGCCTGTTGACGGATCACGATGGCGAGATTAGCGTGCGCGCAATAAAGACCGGCCAGTCCGGCAGGGAGACTTCGCATATGCGGACAAGGGTCGTGGCATCGCTGCGGCCCTTGCTTATTTTCTGCAGGTCGCGACAGGATGACCCCGGTCCGGGCCGGGCCAGCAATTGCTGGGCACGGCGGGCGGAACCCTGCCGGTCGGGGTCTGTAAAGCCAAGGTGAAGCAGCTTGATCGCGATGCCGCCTGACAAAGCCTTCGGGACATGCTAGGCCGCGTCAACGCATTGAGCAAAGGGAAGAAACGACCATGCCAATCAAACACTCGCAGGCACTTCTTGCAGCGCTGGCGCTGATCGCCGCTCCTGCCTTCGCGCAGGACACGACGACGCCCGCCCCCGCACCGGCGGAAACCGCGGCGCCGGAAGCGTCCGCGCCCGCCGCTGACGCGCCCGCGACCGAAGAGGCACCCGCCACCACCACCGAAGCACCGGCAGCACCCGCCGCCGATGGTGCCGAAGCCGCCCCGGCAGAGGCAGCGCCTGCCGAGGCCGCTCCTGCTGACGCCGCTCCTGCTGACGCGGCACCCGCCGCCGGAACGCCTGCACCTGATGCGGCCCCCGCCGATGCTGCGGAAGCCGCCAGCGAGGGCGAGGCGCAGATCGGTCAGTATTACGTCAAAGCGACCGACAACGACTGGACGACTCGCTGCATTCGCACCAATCAGTCGAAAGATCCGTGCGAGCTGTATCAGCTGATGAAGGACGAACAGGGCAATTCGGTCGCCGAAATGACCCTGATCCCGCTGACCAATGGTGAAGTCGCCGCCGGTGCCACGCTGGTCGCGCCGCTGGAGACTGACCTGATCCAGGGCCTTGGCTTTGCCATCGATAATGGCGAAGCACGCGGCTATCCGTTCAGCTTCTGCGCGCCGGTTGGTTGCGTCGCCCGCATGGGCTTTACCGAGGCCGAACTGGGCGCGTTGAAGCGCGGCGGCACCGGCACCGTTTCGGTCAGCCCCTTCGGCAGCGATGCGGCCGAGCCGGTGAAACTGCGGCTGTCGCTGTCGGGCTTCACCAAAGCATTCGATGAACTGAAAGCCTATGCGGAAGCCCCTGCACCCGAAGCACCGGAAGCCGCTGCTCCGGCAGAAGATGCAGGCGAAACCGCCGAGGAACCGGCGGCAAACTAAGTCGCCCGATCTTTATCGCCACAATCTGAACCGCGCCTTTCGGGGCGCGGTTTTTCTTTCTGTGGTTCCGTGACCGATCAGAAGATTAGGATGTCATCCGCAATCGATTCGGCGGTCAGCCCATTGCCAACGACGGTGATCTTGTCGCCGTTTCCGAAATCGATGATCACGCCATTCGCCGCCTCGCGAATGAAATTGTCGTAGAACCGGGCGACATTGTTGCCGATCAGGGCATCATCGATCACCAGCCGGTCGAAGCCCGATTGATAATCGACGATCCGGTCGGCGCCATGCCCCCGGTGAAAGACAAAGCTGTCGGCCCCGGTCCCGCCGCGCAGCACATCCGCGCCGGACCCGCCGATCAAGGTGTCGTTGCCTGCTGCGCCGACAAGCGTGTCATTGCCGGCACCGCCGACCAGCCAGTCATTCCCGGCACCGCCGTTCAGACTGTCCGCATCAAACTCACCCAGCAACGTATCATTGCCCGCGCCGCCGTTCAGGACATCCCGGCCCACACCGCCATGCATCAGGTCGTTGCCGTCGCCGCCCTCCAGACGGTCATTCCCGGCCTGACCATAAAGAAAGTCATCGCCACCAGCGCCGCGCAGCACGTCATTCCCGGTGCCGCCAAACAGCCGGTCGCGACCGATGCCGCCATCCAGCGTGTCATGCCCGCCGCCCCCGGTCATCCAGTCATCACCGGCATAGCCGTAAGCCACGTCATTCGCGGCCCCCAAACGAAAATCATCCGCCCGGACCGTGCCCGTCACCGTCGCCCCGCCCGGCTTCGAGCGCACAACCAGGCCGTTGAAATCATCATCAAGCCAATCGGCGCGCGGATCATTCTCGATCCGCGGAATCGGTTCGCGAATCGTCGAAAAGCGGCCATTGTCGATCTGCGGATTGCCGGTGGTCGCGCCGAAATTCTGCGTCACCATGACGACGGTATGGCCGTCGAAATTCCCCAGTTCCAGCCCGATGCCGATATGTTCCAGCTTCGGATCGACAATATTCTTATAGTGGTCGGGGCTGTTTAGCAGATTGCGATGAATCGTGCGGATCTCATCGCGCAGATCCGCTTCGCCGCTCACCCCGAGATAGGCGATATTCTCACGGGTGCTCCAGCTTTGACCGACCATCGGGTAACCGGCATCCTCGATCCGCTCGGACGCCCTGCTGCCGCCCCTTCCGGTATGGGAGAACACATCCGCCGCCAGCATCCAACTGGTATGCGCGTCCGCCGAATCATTCAGCGATTTCGCGATCTGAAGCGGCTGAAGTCCAAGATCCTTGCGAGTCGTATTTACCAAACTGACAAAATAACGTTCGTAAGTTGTGGCAAAGCTCATCTGAATATCCAGTCATGGGAAGAACCTGCACAGAATATCCGAACAGCCCCCAGTTTGCATGGGGTATTTGCCCTGACGCGGCAGCGATCTGCTTTCAGTTTTACGGAAATCGCGCCGCCGGGGCTTAGACCCCGCGCAGCGCGATCACCGCGTTCAGCCCGCCAAAAGCAAATGCGTTGGAAAGAACCGCGTCCACTTTGGCCTCGCGCGCCTCATTTGGCACCACGTCCAGCGCACATTCAGGGTCCTGTTCCTGATAGCCGATGGTGGGCGCAATAATGCCCTCGCGCAGCGCCATGATGCAGGCCAGCAATTCGACCGCACCAGTGCCGCCAATCAGATGGCCGTGCATCGATTTGGTCGATGAGATCATCAGCCGGTCGGCGTGATGGCCGAAAGCATGGGCGACGGCGGCGCATTCGGTCTTGTCATTCGCCGCAGTGCCGGTGCCGTGGGCGTTGATATAACCGATCTGATCCGGGTTCAGCCCGGCATCGCGCATCGCCCCGGTGATTGCGCGCTCGGCCCCTTGGGCAGAGGGCATTACAATGTCCTGCGCGTCCGAGGACATGGCGAACCCCACCACCTCGGCCAGAATATCGGCACCACGGGCGCGGGCATGGTCGTAATCCTCGAAAACGAAAACCCCGGCACCCTCGCCCTGCACCATGCCGTTGCGATTGGCGCTGAAGGGGCGGCAGGCATCCTTCGACATGACCCGCAGACCCTCCCACGCCTTGACGCCGCCAAAGCACAACATCGCCTCGGACCCGCCGGTCAGCATGACCTGCGCCGCGCCAGAGCGGACCATCTGAAAGGCAAGGCCCATCGCGTGATTAGAGCTGGCGCAGGCGGTGGCCACGGTGAAGGCCGGGCCGCGCAGACCGTATTCCATGCTGAGATGGCTGGCGGCGGCATTGTTCATCAGCTTCGGGACGACGAAGGGGTGAACGCGGTTCTTGCCCTCTTCATAGACGGCCCGGTAATTCTCGTCCCAGGTATTCAGCCCGCCCCCGGCGGTGCCCAGCACGACGCCCGCTGACAGACCAAGCGCACCCTCGAAATCCAGACCGGATTGCGCCACCGCCTGCTTGGCGGCCAGCAAGGTGAACTGGGTGAATTTATCGTAAAGCAGGATTTGCTGCCGGTTAAAGTAATCCTCGGCCCGCCAGTCATGAACCTGCGCGCCGATCTGGATCGACAACCGCTCGACATCGCGGAAATCAAGCTGGCTGATGCCGGAACGCCCCTCGCGAAACGCCTGAAGCGTGGTTTCGACATCATGGCCCAAGGCATTGATCGTGCCCGCCCCGGTGATCACGACACGGCGCAGACCGCTGCGTGCCTCACCCCCACTGGCCGCAGCGGTCTTGCGCGTCGCGGCCTTCTTTCTGGTCTTCTTGTCGGTCATGCGGCCTTCTGGGCGACAAGGCGTTCAACCGCCGCGATGATCGTGCCCATATTCGAGATGTCGAATTCGGATTTCGAGGGTTCGTTGGCGTTGAAGGGAATCGAGATGTCGAATTCCTCTTCCAGCGCGAAGATCGATTCCACCAGTCCCAGACTGTCGATGCCCAGTTCCTCGGGCGTCGATTCGTCGGTGACCTGGTCCGGTTCCAGCATCGCCTGTTCGGCGATGATTTCCTTGATGCGGTTCTTGATCGTGTCGGTCATGAAGCCTCCTGTTCAGCCCTTTTCCAACAGTCGTGTAACAGTTTCCTGAAGCTTTGCCAGTTGTTGTGCAAAACGTGGAAGCCTGCGCATGGCTTTCTGGATCTCCAACTGGGTCTCCATTTTGACCGCCGGATTGCCCAGCACGACCCGACCCGCAGGCACGCGGGTAAAGATCTTGCTGGCACCGCCGGCGATCACGTCATCGCCGACTTCGATATTGTCGCTGACCCCGACCTTCCCGGCCAGAACCACGCGGTTTCCGATCTTGGACGATCCCGCAATGCCCACCTGCGAGCAAAGCAGACAATCCTCGCCCACCACGACATTATGCGCCACCATGACAAGATTATCGACCTTTGTCCCCGATCCGATGCGGGTGGCGCGGATCGTGCCGCGGTCGATGGTGGCATTCGCGCCGATCTCGACATCGTCGCCGATCTCGACCCCGCCCAGCGAATGAATGCGGGTCCAGTGCTGTTCCTTGATCGCATCGCGCGCGCCAAGAGTGCGGCGAATCTCTTCGATCCCCGATTCCTCGGGCGTGACGAAGGAAAAGCCGTCGCCGCCGATCACTGCGCCGGATTGGACGATGATGCGAAGGCCGATGGTGACGCCATGCGCAATCCGCGCGCCGGGATGGATCAATGCGTCATCGCCGATGACGGTGCCGCGCCCGATCGAGACATGCGCACCGATACGCGCATTCCGCCCGATACGGACCTTGGCGCCGATCACCACGAACGGCCCGATCGCCGCAGCCTCGCCGATTTCGGCCGAGGGATCGATGACTGCGCTTGGATGAATGCCGGGCGCGATCTCGGGGCCGGGATCGAACGCCCGGGTCAGGCCCGCCATCAACAGGCGCGGACGCGGCGCAAAGATCGCGGCGCGCAGTCCGTAAGCCTGGGGCTCCATCCCGTCGGCCAGAATGGCGATGCTGCCGGGTTGCAGGCTTTCCGCATATTTCGGCGCCATTGCCAGCGCGATCACGCCCCCGTTCGGCCCGACCGGAGAGGTCGCCGCAGGTTCGGCCGCGCCGGTCACCTTCAGGTCAAGCTCTCCCCAGCCTCGCGCATCAAGCGCGCGGGCAAGATCGCCGACGGTCACTGAAACTTCTGCAGACATGAGCGCCCCCTTTCAGGAAGCGACTTAATGATTCAGCGCCGCCAAATCCAGCCCGGCATCCTGCATCGCCTGCCACAACACCGCGTCACGGCCATAGACATCCTCGAACATGCGGATCTGACCGCTCTCATCTGGGAAGGCGGTGAAATAGACCAGATGCACCGGCACGTTCGGCGTCAGCGCCAGCCATTGCTCGCGTCCGCTGTCCAAAGCGCGCTGGAACATGGCCTGCGGATTGTCGGTCTGCTGCGACAGAAGCTGATAGGCCAGATCGAACGGATCGCCGATACGGATACAGCCATTCGAATTGGCGCGGGCGCGGTTCTGGAACAGATGCTTCGTCGGTGTATCGTGCAGATAGATGTTCCACGGATTGGGGAAAATGAACTTCACCAGCCCAAGCGCATTGTCGTCGCTGGGCTGCTGACGCAACCGATACGGGAAATTCGAGGCATTGTAGCGCGAGAAATCGATCCGGCTGCGCGGGATGACATTCCCGGCGCCGTCAACGACCTCAAGATGCCCGACCGCGTTCCGGTTGGCCTGCAGCTTCGGCAGATAATCCCGCACGGTCATCGAGCGCGGGACATTCCAGCGCGGATTGACCACCACATATTCCATCTGGTCGGAAAATTCGGGCGTCTCGTAATCGGGTCCGGTCTTGCCGACGACGGTGCGGGTCTGGAACACCTCATGCCCGTTATCGATGATCCGGGCGGTATATTCCGGGATATTCACCCAGACATGGCGCGCAGTCAGGTCTTCGCTGGCCAGCCAGCGCATCCGCTCCAGCGACATCAGGATCGCTCGGTTGCGGCGGTCATCGGCGATATCACCGTTCAGATGACGGATCGTGTTCGGCCCCGCCACCCCGTCATTCGGCAAACCCACAGCCGCCTGATAATCCGCCACAGCACGCGACAGCGCCTCGTCATACAGTGCGGGATCGCCTGCGGGGGCGGTAAAGCCGATGCTTTCCAGACGCGCGCGCAGCGGCACGACACCCTCGCCACGGACACCGATGCGCCACACAGCTTCGGGCGCGCGGGGCAGATTGGCGGGCACGACCAGCCGGTCGCCGCCATTCAGCGCGCGCTGCAACGCCAGATAGGCCGGGTGGTGCGGCTGCAGATCGATCAGGAAACGCGCGGGATCGGGCGATGCGGCGAAATCCTGCATCAGCATGTCGAGACGCGGGCGCGTCACCTGTCGCTTGATCTCGTTGCTGACCGATGACGGGCGCAGCACGCCGCCGGTCATGTCATTCATGTAGCGCCACAGGATCAGCGCCTGCCGGATCTCGGCATCGGCATTCTGCGCCTTGGTCGCCAACTGATCCGGGGTATAGCGGGATGTCGGCAGACCATGCGAAGGCGCCGTCGATACGGCAGCCAGCACCGCTTCGCGATACCTGTCCCCGTCCTCGCCCGAGAACAGCGGGCTCAGCCCGTTGCCGCCATAGAATGATGCCAGATCCGCATTTCCCGCAGCCGCCTGGGCCAAGGCCATCTCTGACGCCGAAAACTCAAGACGTGGCGCGGATGCAACCGCTATTCCGGTCTGTTGCTGCGCGGTCGAAATCTCGGCGGCATAAAATGACGCCGCCAAGGCGACCATCGCAGCCAATCCCACCCTGCTCATGGACTGCCCTCATTGAAATCGCTTTCATTATGCCAGCAGCTTCGCCCTGCCGGAACTGCCCGTGATCATCGGCGGAAATTCGCCCGACAGCCTGTGACGCGAAGAACACAGCCCGCGCCCTTCATGCAACAACCAGAAGGTGATCGGCGGAAATTCGCGCATCTTCATGATATCCTTGGAACCCGGCCAAGATTTTCTTTCTGGCCGCACAGGATTTTGACATATTGTTAATCAGTCGGGAGTAACCCGGCAAAGCCGTGTTCGAAGAAAACGGCGCAAGAACGAAGCAGGACAGGCGATCTGACATGACAATTGACCTACTCTCCCGCAGGGGCGTTCTGGGAGCGTTTGCGGCGACAACGGTGGCAGCAGCCCCGGTGATGGCAAACGCATTCGGTTTTCTCCGTGGCGCGGGCGACATGCGGCGAATCCGCATGTATTCGGGCAGAACCGGGGAAAGCATCGACACAGTTTACTGGGTCGATGGCAAATACATCCGCGAAGCCCTGAATGAAATCAACGTCTTCATGCGCGACTGGCGCTCGGGCGAAGCGATCGGGATCGATCCTCGCGCGGTTGACGTTGCTGCAGCCTCGCACCGGCTGCTGCAGACCAACGAACCTTACATGATGCTGTCGGGCTATCGCTCGCCGCGGACCAACGCCATGCTGCGTCGCAGTTCCGGCGGAGTGGCGCGCAACTCGCTGCACATGGTCGGCAAGGCCGCCGATCTGCGGCTGCGCTCGCGTTCGGTGAACCAGATGTATAACGCCGCAGCCTCGTGCCGGGCTGGCGGAGTTGGAAAATATTCGCGCTCGGACTTCGTGCATATGGATTGCGGCCCGATCCGCACCTGGGGATCCTGAAGCTTCCCCATACGTCAGATTGCCTGTCGCGCTGCCCGCCTGTATGCGGGTGGCGTAATTGTTCATGTGATTCGATGCTCAGGCCAAAACAAGTTTCGCTCCATACGACCCCGGACAAGCTCCACGCAGTCACGCTGCCAGATGCCATTCTACGGCGGAACTGAGCAGTGGGCGTGGTAATGAGTGCTTCCAGTTCCCGCCGATTCCGAACCGCCAAGCGTATTCAGGCCAAAGCCGTCGAACTGGCGATCCGCGACGGCCTGACCAATACCACGACCGAGGCCATCGCCCGCGAATCCGGCATCAGCACCCGCACATTCTTCAATTACTATCCCTACAAGGAAGCGGCGATCATGGGTCCGCCGCCCGATTATCCTGCCGAAGCGGCAGAGCAATTCGTGGCCGCCAAGGGTCGGTTGATCGACGATCTGAACGTGTTCATCGCCGCCCATCTGCGCCGTTTTCTGGACGAGCGGCAGATGGTGAAGCACATTTTCGAACTGGCGCTGACCGATGCCAAGCTGATCGCCTTGCGCAACAGCGCCATTCTGGCTCGCCGCTCGCAGATGCATGAATTGCTGGCGCGGCGCATGCCTTCGGTCGATGAGGTGCAGATCGAGATTCTGTCCTCGGCGATCATCGCGGCGACGAACAAGGCGACGAAGGACTGGGCTAACGGTCAGATTGATGACTTCACCGCCGCCGCGCTGAAAAACATTCAGGCGATCCTGCCCTCTGCCGATCTTCTGAACAAGCAAAGCCGCTGATCAGACCGCCAGCATCCGCCGGTAAAGGTTATCCAGAAACGCCCCGGCCTCGGCAAACGGGTCATGCCCCGGTCCCAGAACCGCGCGGACCTGCACGTCGAAATCGGCATAATGCTGGGTCATTGCCCAGATCGAGAAGATCAGGTGATGCGGATCGACCGGCGCCAGACGCCCCTGATCCATCCAGCCGCGCAGCGTCGTCACCGCCTTGCCGACCAGATCGCGCAACTCCCCTGACAGGATAGATTCAAGCTGCGGCGCGCCTTCCAGAATTTCATGCGCGAAGAGCCTGCTTTCTCGCGGAAAATCCCGCGACATGATCAGCTTATCCCGCACATATTGAAGCACTTCCTCAAGCGGCTCACCGTTCGGATCAAGCTGCTGCAACGGCGTCAGCCATGTCTCCAGCAGGCGGGTCAGCAGCGTCTGATAGATTTCGTCCTTCGAGCGAAAGTAATACAGCACGTTCGGCTTTGACAGGCTGGCCGCTTCGGCGATCTGATCGATGGTCGCGCCACGAAAGCCGTTCGAGGAAAAGGCCGACAGCGCTGCTTCAAGAATCAGGTCGCGATTCTTTTGCTGGATCCGGGTTGGCTTGGGCTCTGGTTCCATATTCATCCTTGTCCCCCGCCCGTTCATGCGTCAGATCTTCGCAACTGGCCAGACGGTAAGCAGCCCATGCGCGACATACCGATGACAATGCTTGACTGCCAATTGCTCCGTGCTAGCCTGATCCTGACCGTTTGGTCAATAATCCACGAGGTTTAGCCCCATGCCACTCGACCGCAAAGCCGTTCCGAACGATCTTCGCGCCTTCTGGATGCCGTTCACGTCGAACCGTCAGTTCAAATCCGCGCCGCGGATGTTGGTTTCGGCAAAGGACATGCATTACACCACGGCGGATGGCCGACAGATCCTTGACGGCACTGCGGGCCTTTGGTGCTGCAATGCCGGTCATTGTCGCCCGAAGATCACCGAAGCGGTGCAGGCGCAGGTCGCGGAGCTTGATTACGCTCCGGCCTTCCAGATGGGTCATCCGCTGGCATTCGAGCTGGCGAACCGGATCGTGGACATCGCGCCGGACGGAATCGATCACGTCTTTTACTGCAACTCTGGCAGCGAAGCCGTTGATACGGCGCTGAAAATTGCGCTGGCCTATCACCGTGCGCGCGGCGATGCGGCTCGGACTCGGCTGATCGGGCGGGAACGCGGTTATCATGGCGTGGGCTTCGGCGGCATCTCGGTCGGTGGCATCGTGAACAACCGCCGGTTCTTCGGCAGCCTGCTGACCGGCGTGGACCACCTGCCCCATACCCACCTGCCCGAGAACGCCTTTACCAAGGGCCAGCCCGAAAACGGTGCCAATCTGGCGGATGAGCTGGAGCGGATCGTGGCCCTGCATGGCGCCGACACCATCGCCGCCGTCATCGTCGAGCCGATGGCCGGATCGACCGGGGTGCTGCTGCCGCCGAAAGGCTATCTGCAACGCCTGCGCGACATCACCAAAAAGCACGGCATCCTGCTGATCTTCGATGAGGTCATCACCGGCTTCGGCCGCCTTGGCAGCCCCTTCGCCGCCCAGCATTTCGGCGTCGTGCCGGACATGATCACCTGCGCCAAGGGCCTGACCAATGGCGTCATTCCGATGGGCGCGGTCCTGACCAGCGCCGCCATCCACGACGCCTTCATGCAAGGCCCGGAACATGTGATCGAGCTGTTCCACGGCTATACCTATTCCGGCAACCCGGTCGCCTGCGCTGCGGGGATCGCCACGCTTGAGACCTATCAGGACGAGGGACTGCTGACCCGCGCCGCCCAGTTGGAGAGTCACTGGCAAGAGGCGCTGCACAGCCTGAAGGGCCTGCCCAATGTCATCGACATCCGCAATATGGGCCTGATCGGCGCGGTCGAGTTACAAGGCATCGACGGAGAGCCGGGCAAGCGCGGCTTTGACGCCTTCGTGCGGGCCTATGAGGCCGGGATTCTGATCCGGGTGACCGGCGACATCATCGCCATGTCGCCGCCGCTGATCATCTCGGAAGCGCAGATCGACGAGTTGATCGGAAAACTGGCCGAGGTGCTTAAATCGACGGCATGACGTCCGGTCACGCCGCGCGACATACGGGCGGCGGCTTTCCTGACAGCATGAAAAGGGAAAGCTAAGCCCGCCGCCCATCCAGCCGACCCTGCGACAAGACGGGGCGGCAAGACAGGAAGGATCGAAGATGACCGATGCAAGCGGAACGGCTGCGGCTGCCAATATGAAGGTCGATGGCGACCGTCTGTGGGACAGCCTGATGCAGATGGCCAAGATCGGCCCCGGCATCGCAGGCGGCAATAACCGCCAGACCCTCACCGATGCCGATGCCGAAGGCCGGACGCTGTTTCGCCAGTGGTGCGAAGATGCGGGCATGGTCATGGGGCTGGACCGCATGGGCAATATGTTCATGCGCCATGAGGGTCAGGAGCCGGACCTCGATCCGGTCTATATCGGCAGTCATCTGGATACGCAGCCGACCGGCGGCAAATATGACGGTGTTCTGGGCGTTTTGGCCGGGCTGGAGGTGATCCGCTCGATCCGCGATCTGGGCATTCAAACCCGCCGCCCCATCGTCGTCACCAACTGGACCAACGAGGAAGGCGCGCGGTTTGCGCCTGCCATGCTTGCCTCAGGCGTGTTTGCCGGGGTGCTGACCGAGGATTATGCCAACGGCCGGGTCGATGCCGAGGGCAAGAGTTTTGGCGATGAACTGGACCGGATCGGCTGGCGCGGCGACGAAGTGCCGGGCGATCGCCGCATCCACGCGATGTTCGAATATCACATCGAACAGGGCCCGATCCTTGAGGCCGAGGACAAGCAGATCGGTGTTGTCACCCATGGCCAAGGGCTGTGGTGGCTGGAGGTGACGCTGACCGGCAAGGACGCGCATACCGGCTCGACCCCGATGAACATGCGGGTGAATGCGGGCCTTGGCATGGCGCGGATCATCGAACTGGTGCATCGCGTGGCGATGGAGCATCAGCCGAATGCGGTGGGCGCGGTTGGTCAGGCGAATGTCTGGCCGAACAGCCGCAACGTGATCCCCGGCAAGGCGGTCTTCACCATCGATATCAGGTCGCCTGAACTGGCGAAGCTGACCTCGATGCGGTCAGAGATCGAAGCGGGCGCGGCGGAGATCGCAGCGGAGCTTGGCCTTGGCATCGGGATCGAACCTGTCGGGCATTTCGATCCGGTGGCCTTTGATCCGCGGCTGGTGGGTATCGTTCGCGGCAATGCCGAGCGGTTGGGCTATTCCCACATGGATATTGTCTCGGGCGCTGGTCACGACGCCTGCTGGATCAACAAGGTCGCACCGACGGTGATGATCATGTGCCCCTGCGTGGACGGGCTAAGCCACAATGAGGCGGAAGAGATCAGCCCGGAATGGGCGGCGGCGGGCGCGGATGTGCTGCTGCATTCGGTGCTGGAGGCGGCAGAGATTGTCCGCTGACGCGGACGGAAGCCGGGGCGCCTGCCCCGGACCCCGGGGATATTTGCGTGAAGAAGAAGGGATGCGGACATGAGCACGGTCATCAGGAACGGAACCATCGTCACCGCCGATCTGACCTATAAGGCGGATGTGCTGATCGAGGGCGGCAGGATCGCCGCGATTGGTGAGGGGCTGGTGGGTGACGAGGTTCTGGATGCGACCGGCTGCTATGTGATGCCCGGTGGGATCGATCCGCATACGCACTTGGAGATGCCTTTCATGGGCACCTATTCTGCCGATGATTTCGAAAGCGGCACCCGGGCGGCTTTGGCCGGGGGCACGACGATGGTGGTGGATTTCGCCCTGCCCTCGCCCGGTCAGGGTCTGCTGGATGCGTTGCAGATGTGGGACAACAAGTCGGGCCGGGCGCATTGCGACTACAGCTTCCACATGGCTGTGACATGGTGGGGCGAGCAGGTCTTTGACGAGATGGAGGCCGTGGTGAAGCGCGGCATCACCAGTTTCAAGCATTTCATGGCCTATAAGGGCGCCTTGATGGTGAACGATGACGAGTTGTTCGCCAGCTTCCGTCGGGTCGGCGATCTTGGCGGGGTGGCGATGGTTCATGCCGAGAACGGCGATGTGGTCGCCGAATTGTCGGCGCGGCTTCTGGCCGAGGGCAATACCGGCCCCGAGGCGCATGCCTATTCGCGCCCGCCTCAGGTCGAGGGCGAGGCGACCAACCGGGCGATCATGGTCGCGGATATGGCGGGTGTGCCGCTATATGTGGTCCATGTTTCCTGCGAGGATAGCCACGAGGCGATCCGGCGCGCGCGTCAACAGGGCAAGCGGGTTTGGGGCGAGCCGCTGATCCAGCATCTGACGCTGGATGAGAGCGAATATTTCAACACCGACTGGGACCATGCCGCGCGCCGGGTGATGTCGCCGCCGTTCCGCAACAAGCTGCATCAGGACAGCCTGTGGGCCGGGCTGCAATCGGGCAGTCTGTCGGTCGTGGCGACCGATCATTGCGCCTTCACCACCGAGCAGAAACGCTATGGCGTCGGCGATTTCACCAAGATCCCGAATGGCACCGGCGGGCTTGAGGACCGGATGCCGATGCTGTGGACGCATGGCGTGGGGACCGGGCGGCTGACTCCGAATGAATTCGTGGCGGCGACCTCGACCAATATCGCGAAGATATTGAACATGTATCCGAAGAAGGGGGCGGTGCTGGTCGGTGCGGATGCCGATCTGGTGGTCTGGGATCCCGAGGCCGAGAAGGTGATCGGCGCGGGCAGTCAGCAATCCGCCATTGATTACAACGTTTTCGAGGGTCAGAAGGTGAAGGGCCTGCCGCGCTATACGCTGAGCCGTGGGGTGGTGGCGTTTGCGGATGGCAAGATTGAGAGCCCCGAGGGGCATGGCGAATTCGTGGCGCGAGAGCCGCGCGGAACGGTGAACCGGGCACTGTCGGCGTGGAAGGAACTGACCTCGCCACGGCCGGTGGAGCGGACGGGTATTCCGGCAAGCGGGGTGTGAATTGGAAGACGACAAATTATACAGACTTGTTGGCGAGCTTGCGCTCAAGCTAGCAGCGTTTGAAGCGACATGTGACCATCTATTGTTTCAAGTCGTCAACAAAGCCGACAAATCTCTAGCGTTATCCATTGGAAAACGCCCTATCGACGCGACCTCCAGAGCAGGGGCGGTAATAAAAACCTTGCGCGACGTAATAGAATTTCAACTTCCAATCGAAAAAAGCAGTTTCTCTGATTACGACGGATTGGAAACGTTCATGCTGGCTCTTAGCGACATGCGCAATGCCATCCTCCATTCATCATTGTTCTTTATTGAAGAGAATAGCGTAGATCGAATTTTTAATTTTTCTCGAATCGGAAATAAAGGATTAAAGGCGCTTAACGGTAAGGAATATGACAACATCATAAAGAAATATCATGAGACAGGTCTATCAGCCAAAATTTTAGAAATCGACAATGCTCAAATTTTAATAGAACTGGCGATAGCTGCATTTCAATGGCAATGTAGTGGATGGAATGAGATGGAGCTTGAACGGGGCAAGCCTATCGTCTTTCGCCATCTAGATTTTAGACATAGAATTAAGAAGATGGCCTCCCACGATAATCCTTTTGTGAATTAAAGTATGAAGAATCATCTCCCCGTCATCCACGCCGATAATATCAGCCTGACCTTTCAGACCGCGGACGGTCCGGTCCATGCGCTGAAAGATGTCAGCCTGACCATCAATCAGGGCGATTTCGTCAGCTTCATCGGGCCTTCGGGGTGCGGCAAGACCACCTTTCTTCGCACCATCGCCGCTTTGGAGACGCCGACCGGCGGTGTGCTGGACGTGAACGGGATGACGCCCGATCAGGCGCGGAAGGCGCGCGCCTATGGCTATGTGTTTCAGGCGCCGGGGCTTTATCCGTGGCGGACGATTGCCGGGAATATCTCGCTGCCGTTGGAGATCATGGGTTTTGCCAAAGCCGACCGGAAGCAGCGGATCGCGCGGGTGCTGGATCTGGTGGAACTCGGCGGGTTCGGGGGCAAGTTTCCGTGGCAGCTTTCGGGCGGGATGCAGCAGCGGGCAAGCATCGCGCGGGCCTTGGCCTTTGACGCCGATATCCTGCTGATGGATGAGCCTTTCGGCGCATTGGATGAGATCGTCCGCGACCGTCTGAACGAGGCTCTGCTGGAACTTTGGCGCAAGACCCGCAAGACCATCGGGTTCGTCACCCACTCGATCCCCGAGGCGGTGTATCTGTCCACCAAGATCGTGGTGATGAGCCCGCGTCCGGGGCGGATCACCAAGATCATCGACAGCCCCCTGCCCGCCGAACGCCCGCTGGAAATCCGCGACACGCCGGAATTCATCGCGCTGGCCCATGAGGTGCGCGAAGGGCTGCGTGAGGGGCATGGTTATGACTGAGATCGCGATGCCAGCCCCGGCAGACGGGTTCCTGCGCCGCGGCGTCGGGGCGGCGCTGCCGGTTCTGACGGTGCTGCTGGCAATCATCGTCATCTGGTATCTGGCGGCTGTCTGGATGAACGCGCAATGGGTGCAGGATCAGGCGGCGCGCGCCGGGACCGAGGTGGGTTTCGGCGATCTGGTGCGGCAGACGCTGACGCAGGATCGCCCGGTTTTGCCCGCGCCGCATCAGGTGGCGATCGGCTGGTGGGACGGGGTGTTCGGGCAGAAGATCACCTCGAAACGCTCGCTGGTTTATCATGGCTGGATCACGCTGTCGGCGACCTTGGCGGGGTTCGGGATCGGCACGGTCGCGGGCATTCTGCTGGCGGTGGGCATCGTGCATAACCGGGCGATGGATCAATCAGTGATGCCTTGGGCCATCGCCAGCCAAAGCGTGCCGATCCTTGCGATTGCGCCGATGGTGATCGTGGTTTTTGCCAGTGCCGGAGTGACCGGGCTGCTGCCCAAGGCGATCATTGCGGCGTGGCTTTCGTTCTTTCCGGTGCTGGTCGGCATGGTGAAGGGACTGCGGACCCCCGATGCGATGCAGCTTGATCTGATGCGAAGCTGGAATGCCTCGCCCCGGCAGCGGTTCTGGCGGCTGAGGCTGCCAAGCTCTCTGCCCTATCTGTTTGCCAGTCTGAAGGTGGCGATTGCGGCGGCTTTGGTCGGGACCATCGTGGGCGAGCTGCCTGCGGGGGCGACGGCGGGTCTTGGGGCGCGGCTGCTGTCGGGCAGCTATTACGGGCAGACGGTGCAGATCTGGGCGGCCTTGTTCGCGGCGGCGATGCTGGCGGCGGTTCTGGTGATCGTGGTGGGCGTGATCGAGAAAGCCACGCTGACACGGATGGGGTTGGCGCGATGATATTGAGTGCTGCGCCGGTGATGAGGTTCGGTGCGTGTGAACACGCACCCTACAGTGGTATTGCAAAGCCGGGGGCAGCGCCCGCACGAGATGGGGGCGGCTTAGCATGTTGAACGCCCTGCCCATCCTTGCGGTCTGGCTTGGGGCCTGGGGCCTCAATACCTGGCTGTCGCGGCTGAATACGCGGACCACGCGCATCCTCGTGCCGCTAATTTTCGGGGTGACGCTGCTGCTGTTGTGGGAGATGATCGTGCGGCTCTATGCGGTGCCTTCGGTCATCCTGCCCGCGCCCAGTCAGATCGGCGCCAGCTTCGTCGCCAATCGCGGCATCCTTTGGGGCGATTTCGTCCAGACGATCCTGAAAGGCGCGCTGAGTGGCTGGATCATCGGCAGCCTTGCCGCCATCGCCACCGCGATTGCCATCGACCGCAGCCCGTTTCTGCAACGCGGCCTGCTGCCAATCGGGAATTTCGTCGCCGCCCTGCCCATTGTCGGCATCGCGCCGATCATGGTCATGTGGTTCGGCTTTGACTGGCAGTCGAAATCCGCCGTCGTCGTGGTGATGGTGTTCTTCCCGATCCTTGTGAACATGGTCGCGGGCCTTGCCGCCACCGACCAGATGCAGCGCGACCAGATGGCCACATGGGCCGCGCCCTATTGGCAGTCGCTGTGGAAATTGCGCATGCCCGCCGCGATGCCGTTCCTGTTCAACGGGCTGAAGATCACCACCACGCTGGCCCTGATCGGCGCGATCGTTGCCGAGTTTTTCGGCAGCCCGACACGCGGCATGGGCTTTCGCATCTCGACCGCCGTGGGGCGGCTGGACCTGCCGCTGGTCTGGGCTGAAATTCTGGCTTCCGCCATTGCGGGAACCTTGTTCTATGGAATTGTCGCGCTGATCGAAAAGAAGGTGACGTTCTGGCACCCGTCACAGCGCGCGGACCGGGGCTGATGCCCCCAACAGGAGAGTGGAAGATGAAGACACTGATGATCGGGGCCGCTGCCCTTGCACTGTCGGTCGGCGCGACCCACGCGCAGGAACTGACCCTGCAACTGAAATGGGTCACGCAGGCGCAGTTCGCGGGCTATTACGTCGCGCTGGACAAGGGCTTTTACGAGGAAGAAGGGCTGGACGTGACCATCCTTGCCGGCGGTCCCGACATCGCGCCGACGCAGGTGCTGGCTGGCGGCGGTGCCGATGTCATCGTCGAATGGATGCCCGCCGCCCTTGCCGCCCGCGAAAAGGGCCTGCCGCTGGTCAATATCGCCCAGCCGTTCAAGCAATCGGGGATGATGCTGACCTGCCTCAAGGAAAGCGGCATCGCCGATCCTACGACCGATTTCGCGGGCAAGACGCTGGGCGTCTGGTTCTCGGGCAACGAATATCCGTTCCTGTCGTGGATGAGCACGCTTGGCCTTTCGACCGAGGGTGGGCCGGATGGCGTGACCGTGTTGAAACAGGGCTTCAACGTCGATCCGCTGCTGCAAAAGCAGGCGGCCTGCATCAGCACCATGACCTATAACGAATATGGTCAGGTGCTGGATGCCGGGATCTCGCCCGACGATCTGGTGACCTTCAAATACGAGGATCAGGGCGTCGCCACGCTGGAAGACGGGCTTTACGTGCTGGAATCGACGCTTGAGGACAGCGCCAAGGTCACCGATCTGGTGAGATTCGTCCGCGCCAGCATGAAGGGTTGGGAATATACCCGCGAAAATCCCGAGGAAGCGGCCGAGATCGTGCTGGAGAATGACGAAACCGGCGCCCAGACGCTTGAGCATCAGGTCCGCATGGCGACCGAGATCGCCAAACTGACCGAGGGCAGCAACGGCACATTGGACGAAGCCGATTATCAGCGGACGGTGGATATCCTGATGGCGGGCGGCTCGGACCCGGTGATTTCCAAAGCGCCGGAGGGGGCGTTCACCACGATGATCACGGATCGCGCCTTCGACTGAGATCGGATCAAAGCGATGCGAAAGGTGGGCGGAGACGCCCCCTTTTTACGTTTCCCGGTCCAGATGGCCCAGTGATCTTTCAGGGTCCATCTGATCGCGGATGCGCTGTTTCAGGGTTCGAATATCGGGAAAGCCGCCATCCTTCTTGCGTTCCCAGATCTCGGTGCCGTCCAAGGTCACGCGAAAGACGCCGCCGCTGTCATCGGGGATGATCGTCACGCGAATATCGGTAGAGAAGGTGGACAGGCATTCCTGCGCATACCAGCCAGCCCGCAAAAGCCAGTTGCAGCCGGTGCAATAGGTGATCTCAAGATGCGCCATATCAAACCGCCATATCGTCGCGATGGACCAAGGCGGCGCGGCCGGTATAGCCCAGCAGCGCCTCGATCTCGGTGGATTTGTGACCGGCGATCAGGCGGGCCTCATCGGCGGTGTAGCGTGACAGGCCGGTTGCCAGTGTCTCGCCATTCGGGCCAGCGATGCCCACGGGATCACCCCGGCCAAAGGTGCCGCTGACGGCGCTGACCCCGGCGGGCAGCAGCGATTTGCCGCTGCGCAACGCCTTGACCGCGCCCGCATCGATCACCAGCACACCTTTCGGCTTCATCGCCGCGATCCAGCGTTTGCGCGCGGCCTGAGGATCGCCTTCGGGCAGGAACCAGCTACAGCGCGCGCCGTTGGCAACGGCGGTCAGAGGGTGCATGACGAAGCCCTCGGCGATTGCCATGGCGCAGCCCCCGGCAACGGCGGTGCGCGCGGCCATCAGTTTTGTTTTCATCCCGCCTTTCGACAAGCCCGAGACGGGATCGCCGCCCATCGCCTCGATCTCCGGGGTGATCTGCGGGATCACCGGCAGGTGCCGGGCGGTCGCGTCGGTCTTGGGATTGGCGGTGTAAAGCCCGTCCACGTCCGACAGCAGCAGCAGTTGATCCGCGCCGCAGGTGACGGCGATCTGCGCCGCCAGACGGTCGTTGTCGCCATAGCGGATTTCGTCTGTGGCGACGGTGTCGTTTTCATTGACGATCGGCACGACGCCGAGGCCCAGCAGCGTCTGCATCGTCGCGCGGCTGTTCAGATAGCGGCGACGGTCGGCGCTGTCTTCCAGCGTCAGCAGCACCTGCGCGGTGGTGACACCATGGGGGGCCAGCGCTTCCTCATAGGCCCGCGCAAGGCGGATCTGGCCGACGGCGGCAGCGGCCTGCGCCTGTTCCAGCGGCAGCGCGCCCGCAGGCAGGTCCAGCACGCGACGACCAAGCGCGATGGAGCCGGAAGAGACCAGCACCACATCACTGCCCCCCTTGCGCCATTTGGCGACGTCATCGCACAGCGCCTGCAACCAGTCGCGGCGCAGACCGGCGGGACCGACCAGCAAAGCCGAGCCGATCTTGATCACGAGGCGGCGGGATTTGGTGAGCGACGGTGCGGTGAAAGTGTCGGAAAGGCTCTGCATTGGTCGAACCTCAGTGGAATTGTGTTTTAGGCATGACTGAAAGGTAGAGCGCCCGCCCGGAATCGAGGTGCCGAAGGCACCGCCGGGCAGTGCCCCTCTGCGGACGGACGCTGCCCTCATCTTTGCAATGCGATCCTAGGGCCGCCATGACGTGTCAGATTCCTCGCCCTTCACCTTCCGGGTCGGCGCGACCTCGACCCATAGTGACCGCAGCACCTCGGTCACACCCTGACGCGAGACGCCGGACATGGTCATGACCGGTCCGCCGATCTCTGCCTCAAGCTCTGCCCGGCGCTCGGCGATGGTCTCATCGTCCAGCGCGTCGATCTTGTTCAGCGCCGTGACCCGGGGCTTCTGCATCAGCACCGGCGAATAGGCCTCAAGCTCGGTCAGGATGGTGCGCGCATCGCCCGCCACATCCTCGGAGGTGCCATCGACCAGATGCAGCAGCACATTGCTGCGTTCGACATGACCCAGAAACTGATCGCCAAGGCCCCTGCCCTCGCTGGCGCCCTCGATCAGGCCGGGAATATCGGCGATGACGAATTCATGCCCGTCCACGCCAACCACGCCCAGATTGGGGTGCAGCGTGGTGAAGGGATAATCGGCGATCTTCGGGCGCGCGTTCGAGACGGCGGCCAGAAACGTCGATTTCCCCGCATTCGGCAGCCCGACCAGCCCGGCATCGGCGATCAGTTTCAGCCGCAGCCAGATCGTGCGTTCGACCCCCGGCAGACCCGGATTGGCGTTGCGCGGCGCGCGGTTGGTCGAGGATTTGAAATGCAGGTTGCCGAAGCCGCCATTGCCGCCCTTGGCCAGCAAAATGCGCTGGCCCGGCTCGGTCAGGTCGGCGATGACGGTTTCCTCGTCCTCTTCCAGAATTTCGGTGCCGACCGGCACTTTCAGCACAACCTCGTCACCCGATTTTCCGGTCATCTGGCTGCCCATGCCATGCTGGCCGGATTTGGCGAAGAAATGCTGCTGATAGCGGAAATCGATCAGCGTGTTCAGCCCCTCGACCGCCTCGGCCCAGACATCGCCGCCGCGTCCGCCGTCGCCGCCATCGGGACCGCCATATTCAATGAACTTCTCGCGCCGGAACGAGACACAGCCCGCGCCGCCGCCGCCCGAGCGGATATAGACTTTGGCGAGATCGAGAAATTTCATCGTAAAGGCTCCTTTGATCCCGCGATACGCGCCCATCCCCCTGCACGCAAGACCCCTGCCCGTCACCACGGCTGCAAATGCAGACCTTTTCACCGGCCACACCAGTCACTAGATGATCTACAGGAGGCCGTCATGATCAAGTTCGACAACAGCTATGCCCGCCTGCCGGAAAACTTCTATGCCCGCACCAAGCCAACCCCGGTCGAAGCGCCCGATCTGCTGGCGCTGAACGACGGGCTGGCCGCGCGGCTGGGCCTTGATGCTGGCTGGCTGCGAAGCCCTGACGGGTTGCAGATGCTGGCTGGAAATGCCGTCCCCGACGGCGCCGACCCGATTGCGCAGGCCTATGCCGGTCATCAGTTCGGCGGCTTCGTTCCGCAGCTTGGCGACGGGCGCGCGGTGCTGCTGGGCGAGGTGGTGGCGCCGGACGGTGCGCGCTTCGATATCCAGTTGAAGGGCAGCGGCAAGACGCCGTTCTCTCGTCGCGGCGATGGGCGGGCGTGGATGGGGCCGGTCTTGCGGGAATATCTGGTCAGCGAATTCATGAATGCGATGGCGGTTCCGACCACCCGGGCGCTGGCCGCCGTTGCGACGGGCGAGACGGTCTGGCGCGATCACGGCCTGCCGGGCGCGGTGCTGACCCGCGTGGCCTCCAGCCATATCCGCGTCGGCACGTTCCAGTTCTTCGCCGTCCGCGACAAGGTCGATGCGCTGGCCGAGCTGACCGATCACGTCATCAGCCGCCATTATCCCGCCGCCAATGGGCCGCTATCGCTGCTGGATCATGTCGTCGCCCGTCAGGCCGAGACGATTGCGCATTGGATGGCGCTTGGCTTTGTCCATGGGGTGATGAATACCGACAATATGGCGGTTTCGGGCGAGACCATCGACTATGGGCCTTGCGCCTTCATGGATGCCTATCACCCGAACACGGTCTTTTCCTCGATCGACGCTCATGGCCGCTATGCCTGGGCGCAGCAGCCGCAAATCGCGGTCTGGAACCTTGCGCAATTGGCGACCTGTCTGATCCCGCTGATGGGCGAACAGGATGCCGCCATCGAGGCCGCGACGAAATCGGTTCATGTCTTCGCGCCTTTGTATCAGGGGGCATGGCTGCGGCGGTTCGGTGAAAAGCTGGGGCTCAGCGATACCACCGATGTGCAGGCGCTGACCGAGGAATTGCTGACGCTGATGGCGCGGCAGAATGCCGACTTTACCCGCGTCTTCGCCGGTCTGGCCGATGGCTCGGCGCGGGATGAGTTCATCGACCGCGACGCCTTCGACGCATGGGCGGTGACGTGGCAAAAGCACAATCCCGACCCCGAGCTTCTGGCCCATGCCAATCCGGTCCGCATCCCGCGCAATCATCGTGTGGAAGAGATCATCGCCTCGGCCGTTGCGGGCGATCTTGCGCCCTTCCGCCGTCTGTTCGAAGCTGTCACGCATCCGCGCGAAAAACGGGCAGAATGGGATGATCTGGCGGTGCCGCCGCGCCCGGAAGAAGTCGTTCGCCAGACTTTCTGCGGCACGTGACACTTCGGCAGGTTGCCACCAGCGGCGCAATTCATAATCTGCGATGAACGACGAACCACCACCGGGGAGGAACGATATTCTAGCTTTCGACCCTAGCGGCATGATGCTGAGGGCGGTGCCTTTGCCGCAGCTTGCGTCCGGTCATGCGGAAGCGGGCGTTCGGAAATCGGACTGGCTACCTTCGCAAACCAGTGCAGAGGGCTGTGACCATCCGCGGAGGGGCACGGCAACGCCGGTATTGATGTGCTTTATCGTGCCACCCCGCCGAACGGAACTGTTGCGCGGAACGGTGACAAAGTGCCCATCCGGGGGGCGGATGGGCACTGCCCGGCGGTGCCTGCGGCACCTTGATTCCGGGCGGGCGCTTTATCTTCAGACGATTTTAAACGCTGCAAATCTGCCTCGGCAGCTTCAGAAGACAAACGCGAAGGGCGGTGACCAGCCGCGGATGGGCACGACAACGATGGTATTGAAGCGCTTTATGGTGCCGCCCGGCCGTCCAGAACTGTTGCGCGGAACGGTGACAAAGTGCCCAGCCGGTGGGGCGGCTGGACACTGCCCGGCGGTGCCTTTCAGGCACCTTGGTTCCGGGCGGGCGCTTTATCTTCACCACCGGAAAACGATGGTCGGCACCATCCGCATGTTCAAAACCTGATGTTGAAACTCGCCAGCTACAATCTGCACAAATGCCGTGGCCTGACCGGCCCGCATGCACCGGAACGCAACCTTGCCGTCATCGCCGCGCTGGACCCTGACATCATCGCCTTGCAAGAGGTCGATTTCCGCCTCGGCGCGCGCCCCGAAGCCCTGCCCCGTCGCCTGATCACCGAAACCACCGGCCTTGTCCCGGCCGAGTTCAACCGGACCAGCGAGACCTCACTCGGCTGGCACGGGCAGACCATCCTCATGCGCCCGGAACTGGCCGAACAGGCCGTGATCCGCCGGATGCCCCTGCCGGGTATCGAGCCGCGCGGGGCGTTGGTGTTGCGCCTGCCGAAGCTGACTGTCATCGGCGTCCATCTGGGACTGGCCCGGTCCTCGCGCCGGGCGCAACTGGCGCGGATCACCGCGCAGGCCTCGCGCATTGCCGAAGACAACATCGCGCTGATGGGCGATTTCAACGAATGGCGCGACGACCGGGGGCTGGAATCGCTTGCCGGGTTCCGGGTGATCGCGCCCGGCCCCTCTTATCCCGCGCCTCTGCCACAGTTCCGACTGGACCGAATGGCCTTCTCGACCACGCTGAAACTGGTCCGTTCGGGCGTCTTCGCGGGCGAAAGGGCGCGCGATGCTTCGGATCATCTGCCGATCTGGGCCGAAATCGAGCTTCCCTGAAAATTGCGCCTTTCCGCCGGACGCTACGGCAAGTAAGTAGGCGCTAACATTTTCGGAACCGGAGGGACACATGACCGCCATCATCGATATCTACGCACGCGAGATTCTGGACAGCCGTGGCAACCCGACCGTCGAGGTCGATGTGACGCTGGAAGACGGCAGCCTTGGCCGCGCGGCGGTGCCCTCGGGCGCCTCGACCGGCGCGCATGAGGCGGTGGAAAAGCGCGATGGCGACAAATCGCGCTATCAGGGCAAGGGCGTGCTGGAAGCGGTAGCGGCGGTCAACGGCGAATTGGCCGAGAACCTGATCGGCGAAGACGCGACCGAGCAGCGCAGCATCGACGCGCTGATGATCGAGATTGACGGCACCCCGAACAAGGGCCGTCTGGGCGCGAATGCCATCCTTGGCGTCTCGCTGGCGGTGGCGAAGGCTGCGGCGGAAACCTCGGCCCAGCCGCTTTACCGCTATGTCGGCGGTGCGGGCGCGCATATCCTGCCGGTGCCGATGATGAACATCATCAATGGCGGCGAACATGCCGACAACCCGATCGACATTCAGGAATTCATGATCATGCCGGTCAGCGCGGGCAATATCCGCGAAGCCGTCCGCATGGGTTCGGAAGTCTTCCACACGCTGAAGAAAGAGCTTTCGGCAGCGGGTCTGGCCACCGGCGTCGGCGATGAGGGCGGCTTTGCGCCGAACCTGTCCTCGACCCGCGATGCGCTGGATTTCATTCTGAAGGCCATCGAAAAGGCAGGCTACAAGCCCGGCGACGATATCATGCTGGCGCTGGACTGCGCCTCTACCGAGTATTTCAAGAACGGCAAATACGAGCTGTCAGGCGAAGGCAAATCGCTGAGCCCGGCTGAAAACGTCGAATATCTGGCGGCCTTGTGTGCCGACTATCCGATCCTGTCGATCGAGGATGGCTGTTCCGAGGATGACTGGGAAGGCTGGAAGCTGCTGACCGACAAGCTGGGCGCAAAGGTGCAACTGGTCGGCGACGACCTGTTCGTGACCAACCCGGCCCGTCTGGAAGAGGGTATCCTGAAAGGCTGCGCCAACAGCCTGCTCGTGAAAGTGAACCAGATCGGCACCCTGTCCGAGACGCTGGATGCGGTGCGGATGGCGGACCGGGCGCGCTATACCTCGGTCATGTCGCACCGTTCGGGCGAGACCGAGGATGCGACCATCGCCGATCTGGCCGTCGCCACCAATTGCGGCCAGATCAAGACCGGCTCGCTGGCCCGTTCGGACCGGCTGGCGAAATACAACCAGCTTATCCGGATCGAGGAAATGCTGGGCGCTTCGGCAGTCTATGCAGGTCGTTCGATCCTGCGCTGACAGCAAGACCTTGCAGATATGGCCCGCCCGGTAGCATTCCGGGCGGGCTTTCTTTTGTGACCGTGACACATAGCGCACAGGGCCGTCCGACCCTGGGGACTACCCGGCGATGCCCAGAGGCAGATCGTTATCCGGCGGTGCTTCTTCAACCTGTTCCGATGGCGCTGACCCATGGACAAGGTTGACCTTCCGCGATCCCGCGCCTACCGATTCTCCGTTAACTTTCAGGACATCGCCATGAGTCTCGCCGCCGGTCACCCCGTCATTGCCATCCCCGGCCCTTCGCCCCTTCCCGACCGCGTCGCGCGCGCCGCACATCGCGCCTCGCCGGATATCTATGGCGAAGACCTTGCCCTGCTGAACCAACAGGTGATGGCGCAACTGAAGCGGCTGGCAGGCACCACCGCCCATGTCGCCCCCTATATCGGCAACGGTCATGCGGCGTGGGAAGCCTCTGCCGCGAACCTGTTCGAGCCGGGGGACCGGGCGCTGATCCTGACCTCGGGGCATTTCGGGCAAAGCTGGGCGCAGACGCTGGCCGCGATGGGCGTGGTGGTCGAAGTGCTGGATTTCGGTCTGCAACCCGCCGATCCCGACCGTCTGGCCGAGCGTCTGCGCGCCGATCCCGAGGCCAGCATCAAGGCGGTCATGCTGTGCCAGATCGACACCGCCAGCGCCGCCATGGCCGATATTCCGGCGATGCGCGCGGCGATGGGCGATCATCCGGCGCTGCTGGTCGTCGATGCCATCGCCTCTCTGGGCTGTGCGCCGATGATGATGGATGACTGGGGCGTCGATGTGCTGATCGCCGCCAGCCAGAAGGGGCTGATGTGCATGCCCGGAACCTGTTTCGTCTGGTTCTCGGAAAAGGCGCGGGCGCGGGGACGGACCACGCTGACCTCGCCCTATTGGGACTGGCATCCCCGCGCCGAGGGCGACGCGCTGTGGCGCTATTGGGGCGGCACGCCGCCTGTTCAGCATGTCTTTGCACTGGACGAGGCGCTGCGGATGATCCTTGACGAAGAAGGTCTGTTCGCGGTCTGGGCGCGTCACGCGGCGCTGGCCCGTGCGGTCTGGGCGGCGGTCGATGCCTGGGGCGAAGGCGATAGCGGCATCCGGTTGCCGATCCGCGATCCGGCCGCGCGCGCGGCCTCGGTCACGGCGATCGCAATTCCGGGGGCAGAGGCGCTCAGGTCATGGACGGCGGCGCATTGCGGGGTGACGCTGGGCATCGGGCTTGGCGCGACCGATCCGGCCAATGCGCTGCGGGTGGCGCATATGGGCCATTGCAACGCGGCGATGGTGCTGGGCACGCTGGGCGTGATGGAGGCCGGGCTGACCGCGCTTGGTATTCCGCATGGCAAGGGCGCGCTGGAAGCTGCGGCGCGGGTCATCGCCGAACCGGCGTGAACCCCGCTGACCGATAGGCGCGGCCCAGCCTATTCATGCGCAATTTCCTTGAATTGTCCGCACCAGTTCCCATCATCGGGTCATGATGAAACATCTTGCCACCCTGTCCGTCGCCCTGATGCTGATCGCAACCCCTCCTGTCCTTGCGCAGGACGAGGCCGAGGAACCCGGCCTGCTTGACGGCATCATGGGCTCTTTCATGGAGAACATGCTGCGCGACATGGCCCCGGAGATGGAGCAGATGGGCGACGGCATGTCGGGGGCGCTGTCGCGGCTTGGCCCGGTGCTGAAGGATCTGTCGGTTCTGGTCGATGACCTGCGGCATTATCAGGCGCCCGAGCGGCTGGAGAACGGCGACATCCTGATCCGCCGCAAGATCGGCGCACCGCCAGCACCGCCGCTTGGCGACAACCTGCGCGATATGACGACGCCCCGCCCGGATGACGGACCCGCACCGACAATACCGGACTTCACGCCCGATCCCGATCAGCCGGAGGTGGAGCTTTAAGGTTGGCGCAGCAATCGCCCGACTGACGGAAAGCGAGGCTCAGGATATGCCAATGCCGTGGACCTACCGCCACGCGTCGAAAGAATGGAAAGCAATTCTTGACGACCTGCGAGACCGGATGGATCTGGTTTCCGAAAACTCGGCCTATACGGCGATGGATGGCGTGCTGCAGGTCTTTCGGCGCCGCCTGACCGCGCAGCAGGGGCTGGATTTCGCCGGCGTCCTTCCATCGATCCCACGCGCGATCTTTGTTGCCAACTGGAAGGTGCAGACGCCGCCTCTGCCCTTTCCGGATCGCGCGACATTGGTGCAAGAGGTGAAGCAGGTCAGGCAGAACCACAACCTGACCCCCGACAATGCCATCGAGGCAACGGCGTGGACCCTGCGGCGTTACATGAACAAAGCAGATCTGGAGCGCGTTCTGGCTGCGCTGCCGGGTGGCGCGGCAGAGTTCTGGTATGTCGAGGTAAGCGATCCGCACGAGCTTGAGCAAAGGATCTTCTGACCGGACAATCTTATCCCTAGCAGGGAAAATTGCCGCGTTGGCTCGATGCTTCCAATCCTTGACGGGCCGCCAATTGCAAATAGTACATCGGCAGCATTGAAGGGCGCCTTCACCACTACCATCAGCAGGAATCCGGCTGACACCCCATGATGATTTCAGCGACCGATCAAACCCTTCCCCATCATTTCTGGACCCTGCCGCAGGCCCCCGCTAGACTGCCACAAACGGGGGATATTCAATGATTTCAGACCTTATCGTCCAGCAGGCCACCGATGTCTTTCGCATCGGGCTGCTGATCGCGCTGATTGCAACCATGCTCAGGACCGAAGCCACCACCGGCACGCTGCTGCCGCTGGCGGCGGGTGTGGTTTTCGTGGCGGTGATGATCCCGTTGACCACCTCGGCCGGGGCGCTTGCGCCGCTCTGGCAGCAGGTGGCGACCGGGATCGTGGTCAATGCGGTCTATGTGGCGATCGGGCTGGGGATCTGGCGGCTCTGGCAGCGGCGCGGATAAGATACGCGGAATGGAAAACGGGCCGGGGATCATTCCCGGCCCGTTTCGTTGACATCATCCGGCAAGGATCAGTCGTCCTTGAAGATGTCCTTCTTGTGCGAATCGCCGGGAACAAAAATCGCCCCGATCACCACGGTCATCACCGCGATGATGATCGCATACCACAGGCCGGCATAGATATTGCCGGTCTGGGCCGAAATCGCGAAGGCCGTCGCCGGAAGCAGGCCCCCGAACCAGCCGTTCCCGATGTGATAGGGAAGCGACAGGCCGGAATAGCGGATCCGGGTCGGGTAAAGCTCGACCAACTGCGCCGCGATCGGGCCATAAACCATCGTCACCAGAACGATCAGATAGGTCAGGATCAGCACCACCGCGATATTCTGCGCCTTGAAGATGTCGAAGAAGTGGTTCGCCTTCGCCACCGTCGTATTGTCGGCAGCCACCAGCGGATAACCCGCATCCGTCAACGCCGCATTGATCTCGGCGGTGAAGCGGTCCTTCTCGGCAGCCAAGGCTTCGCCGGTCAGGGTATTGCCGTCATAGGACTGCACGACCGTTTCGCCGATCTGAACCGTGGCGACCTGACCCGCAGGTCCGTCCTCGGTATGCGAGTTCACCGAAGCCCGCGACAGCGCACCTTTCACGATATCGCAGGAATTGTTGAACTGCGCGGTGCCGACCGGGTTGAACTGGAACGAACAGTCGTTCGGGTCCGCGGTCACTGTCACGTCGACCGACTGCGCCGCCGACAGGGCGGGGTTCGCCACCTTCGTCAGCATCGGGAACACCCACATATAGGTGATCGCCGCCAGCGCACAGCCGCCAAGGATGATCGGCTTACGCCCGATCCGGTCCGACAGCGAGCCGAAGAAGATGAAACCGGCGGTGCCAAGGATCAGCGACCATGCCACGAAGACGTTGGTCGAGAAGGCATCGACGCGCACCACGTTCTGCAGGAAGAACAGCGCGTAGAACTGACCCGAATACCAGACCACTGCCTGACCGGCGGTCAGACCGAACAGCGCGATCAGGGCGATCTTGCCGTTCTTCCAGTTGCCAAAGGCTTCCTTCAGCGGTGCCTTGGACTGGGCACCCTCTTCCTTCATCTTCTTGAAGGCCGGGGACTCGTTCATTTGCAGGCGGATATAAAGCGAGATCGCCAAGAGGAAGATCGAGCCAAGGAACGGAATCCGCCAGCCCCATGCCCGGAACGGGTCCAGCATGACCTGCGCCCCCGCCGCATCCAGCAGCGGCTGCCCATCCAGCCCGAATTGCGGAACCGGGGCATAATTCGCGTTCACGACCGAGGTGACGATCAGGATCACGATCAGCGACAGGAGCAGGCCGACCGTGGCCGTCGTCTGGATGAACGAGGTGAAATAGCCTCGCCTGCCCTGTGGCGCGTGTTCGGCCACATAGACGGCGGCGCCGCCATATTCACCGCCAAGCGCCAGCCCCTGCAGCATCCGAAGCGCGATCAGGATAATCGGCGCGGCGATCCCCCAGGCCTGATAGCCGGGCAACAGACCGACCAGAAAGGTCGAGACGCCCATGATCAGGATGGTCATCAGGAAGGTGTATTTTCGTCCGATCAGGTCGCCAAGCGCACCGAAGACCAGCGCGCCGAAAGGGCGAACAAGAAACCCTGCGGCGAATGCCAGCAGGGCGAATACGTTTCGGGTGGCTTCCGGGAAAGCTGTGAAGAATTGCGCACCGATAATGGATGCAAGCGAACCGTAAAGATAAAAATCATACCATTCAAAGATCGTTCCGGCAGATGAAGCAATGATGACTTTCTTTTCTTCTGCCGTCATCGGGCGCGATCGTGCGCCCGTATCAGGGGACGTTGCTACCATATGTCCTCTCCTCCTTGTGTGCCAAACCGGATTCCCTCCGGCGTTTCAACCGTTCCAATACCCTCGACAACGGCTTCGCCTCCATTCGCAGCCAGTCGTCGTGGTCATGCAGGTAACAAGTCACTCATGAAATGCGGGTATGGTCGGATCTTGGACCGAAACCGATGCTCCCCCACCGGATTTGGTCGGCTCTTGCCGGTCGCGGATCTCTCCGTCCGGCTCGCCCTAGGGCGCGGTTGACCGGGCATATGCAACGCCCGGCGACAAGAAGGGCCATCCCTCCGGGACGGCCCCTTTTTATTCAGCCCCGGTTCATCCGGTTGGCGATCAGATCATCGACCACCTCCGGCTCGGCCAGAGTCGAGATATCGCCAAGGCTGCCGTAATCATTCTCGGCGATCTTGCGCAGGATGCGGCGCATGATCTTGCCGGAACGGGTCTTGGGCATGCCCGGTGCCCATTGGATCAGGTCGGGCTTGGCAATCGGTCCGATTTCGTTGCGGACCCATTTCTCCAGCTCTGACCGCAGCTCCTCGGTCGGCTCGATCCCGTTCATCAGCGTGACATAGGCATAGATGCCCTGCCCCTTCAGCGAATGCGGGTAGCCGACGACGGCAGCCTCGGCCACCTTGTCATGGGCGACCAGCGCGGATTCCACCTCGGCCGTGCCCATCCGGTGACCTGAGACGTTGATGACATCATCCACGCGCCCGGTGATCCAGTAATAGCCGTCCTCATCCCGGCGACAGCCATCGCCGGTGAAGTAATAACCCGGATATTGCTGGAAATAGGTCTCCATGAAGCGCTGGTGATCGCCCCAGACGGTGCGCATCTGCCCCGGCCAGCTATCTGCGATGCAGAGCACGCCTTCCGCCGGATTACCCGCCACCACCTTGGCGGTCTCAGGCTCCAGCACCTCGGGCTTGACCCCAAAGAAGGGCAGCGTCGCCGACCCGGCCTTGGTCTCGATCGCACCCGGCAGCGGCGTGATCAGGTGACCGCCGGTTTCGGTCTGCCACCATGTATCGACAATCGGGCAGCGGCCCTTGCCGACATGCTCATTATACCAATTCCACGCTTCCGGGTTGATCGGCTCGCCGACCGAGCCCAGCAGACGCAGGCTGGACAGATCGTGGCCATCCACGAATTCCGGCCCCTTGCCCATCAGTGCCCGGATCGCCGTCGGAGCGGTGTAGAACTGGGTGACCTTGTGCTTGTCGCAGACATCCCAGAACCGCCCGGCATCCGGCCATGTCGGCACGCCTTCGAACATCAGCGTGGTCGCGCCATTCGCCAGCGGGCCATAGATGATATAGCTGTGGCCGGTGACCCATCCCACATCGGCGGTGCACCAGAACACATCGCCATCGTGGTAATCGAAGACGTATTGATGCGTGATCGCCGCAAAGACCAGATAACCGCCGGTCGTATGCACCACGCCTTTCGGCTTCCCGGTCGAACCCGAAGTGTAAAGGATGAACAACGTATCCTCGGCATTCATCGGTTCCGGCGGGCAGTCGGTGCTGGCCTTGGCCATCAGCGCCTTCATGTCGATGTCGCGGTCATCATTCCACGCCACATCATCGCCGGTATGGCGGACCACAAGGCATTTCACCTCTGGCCCGGTCTGCGCCAGTGCAATATCGGCATTCGACTTCAGCCCGGTGCGCCGTCCGCCACGCGGTGCGGTATCGGCGGTGATCACCAGCTTTGCGCCGCAATCGATCACCCGGCTTGCCAGCGCATCCGGCGAAAACCCTGCGAACACGATCGAGTGGATCGCCCCCAGCCGGGCACAGGCCAGCATCGCATAGGCCGCCTCTGGGATCATCGGCAGATAGATGACGACCCGGTCGCCCTTCTTGACGCCCAGATCCTTCAGCACATTCGCCAGCCGGTTCACATTCTCCGACAATTGCGCATAGGTGATGTGCTGCGCCTCGGCCTTGGGATCGTCGGGTTCAAAGATGATCGCGGTCTGATCGGCGCGGGTCGCAAGATGCCGGTCCACACAATTGGCGGCGACGTTCAACTCGCCATCCTCGAACCATTTGATGCTGACATCGCCGAAGGTGAAATCGGTATTCTTCACCTTGGTATAGGGCGTGATCCAGTCCAGCCGCTTCCCTTCGCGGCCCCAGAACCCATCAGGGTCCGAAATCGATTCGTCATAAAGCCGGCGATAGGATTCAGGGGTGATATGCGCGTTCGCGAAGCCATCTGGAATTGGATGTTTTTCAATGGGTTCGCTGCTCATAGAGTGGCCTCCTCACCTTGATCCCGCATGCCTCTTCCCCGGACATGCGACAGCGCCGGATTTAACCCTCCGGCTTTCTCCGAAGCAAACATATACACAAACCCCTCCTCATGTTAAGCGTATATCAATAAAGGAATTTCAGACGCCGATCTTGAAAATCGGGGTCTGTTTGATCCTTTCCCGGCACGCCATCCTCCACGTTTCCGTTACGTTAACACATCATAAAAAACCCGCCGCGAGAAGCACGCGGCGGGGTAAAAATTAATGAATTGTCTCAGCTTTGAGACGGTTCAGCGCGGTCGATCCATCCGCGCATAGATGCAGACATTCCCCTTCAGCGGTTGTGTCCAGTTCAACCGGACCTGCCGACGGTCGGCCCCGACCTCGGCCTGAACCCATGGCATCGCATCGACACGGGTGCCGCCAGACGTGGTGATCGGCCCCTCGGCCACGACCGACTGAACCGAGCGTGCCCAGCCCTGAAACGGCAGCCCGGCAATCGGCTCCAGCGTCCAGATATTCGAGACACTGGCCTGACTGTGCTGCACCATCAGCGGGTTAGAGACGTAATTCGCGACCCCGTTGAACAGGTTCCCCTCGAACTGGATATTCCGCATATTGCCGTAGTTCAGATCGGCAATCGAGGTATCGACCCGCTCGATCCTTGTGATCTCGGTGTAAAGCGATTTGAACACATTCCCCATGACGCTGAGCCCGTGGATATAGTGCCCGCTGCCGTAGGGTTTCACTGTCAGCCATGTGAACCACGGCAGCGCATCGCTGCACAGGAAGGTGTTGCCGGTAATCGTCAGCCCGCCAAAGCTGAAGGCGCCGCCGGTGAAATTCGGCTTTGCGCTATGTTCATTGGTCCATTCGATCGAGGCATTGTCGATGTAATTGCCGGTGATCGTGGTCTGCACATTGGTCAGGGTCAGCACCAGCCCGGCCTGCCGGATGCCGTCACCCGATCCGTCACCCTGAAACCAGTGATTGCCGCAGATAATATGCCCACCGCCATGGGCGACCATGAAATGCGCAAAGCGGACAAAGCGATTGTCGCGGATCTTCGCATCATTGGCGTTCACGTTGATGGCGATGGATTTGCGTTCCTGCACCGGCAGATCGGTTTCGTCCGACTGAAAATCGCAACGATCCACGAATATCCCCTGACAGCCCCGCCCGATAGAGGTGACGCCGCGATCCTTCGGTCCCCGGAAAAAGCAGTCGCGGACCGAATTGCCGATCCCCTGCAAAGGCAACATGATGCCGCTGGCGATCCCGTCGCAGCTCAGGTCAAGATTGATGAAGTTGAAGCGCGACACCTCGGCAATGCCAGACAGATCGAACATGTAACGGTAGCGCTGGAAGGTATAGTTCCGCGTCCCCTCGCCCCCGAACAGCGGCTGCGACAGGGTCAGCGTCTTGGCGGCGACGTTCTTCGCGTTCACATAAACCTCGCGCCCGACGCCGTTGCCGATGACGCGGCTGCCGATCTCGATGGCGGCGACGTTGACGACATTCGACAAACGCAGCGGCTGGTTCGGATCATAGGTTGCGTTGCTGGTCCACTGACCCGATGTCCATGCCGGGCCCGCCACCGCCAGAAGCGCGCCATTGCTGATGGTGCGGCGATTGGTGAAGCTGGTGACGCCGGGAGCGAATTCGTCAAAGACCAGCGGCTCGGTCAAATCGACGCGGCGACCGCGCAGATCCAGCGTCACATGGTCGGTAAAACCGAACAGCGCCTGCAACGCCTTTTTCAGGCCCAAAGTCTCATCGCCAAAAGCATCCGCATAGGTCGGAAAATCGAAATTCTGCATCAGAAAAACCCGCGTCGCGACCGGCGTGCGGATGCGGCCTTTGAAGCGGATCGGGCTTTGGATGCTCAGATCGCCGCTGATGAAGAAATTCCCCTCGGGCACCAGCACATGCCCGCCATTCGACGCCGCATCCGCCGCCAGAAAGGCCGCGCGATCATTGGTGACATCATCCCCCTTGGCCCCGAAATCGCGGACATCGACCCAGTCGATCAGCGAGGGGATGAAAGCGCTGGTGATATCCTCGATCCTGACCGACTCGATCAGAACAGTGCCGCCATTCGGCCCGACCAGATCCAGCCCGAAATGACCATAGACCGGCTGCGTCCCCCAACTCATATCGACGCCGTTCCGCGCACCGACACCCACAATCGCGCTGATCTCGACCACATCGCCATAGCTGGTCAGTTGGACCGTCGGCCCGACCTCGACCAGCCCGTTCACGTGAACCCGCGCGCCATTTCCGGCCCAACCGGCGATGCGCACTCCGCAGAAAGCCCCCATCTCGGCCTTCACCCGCGCCGAGACGCGAAAATAGACGCCGGGGATCATCGGCGTTTCGCCGGTGAAACGGATGCTGGTCGTCGTCTGCTGCTTCAGGATTTGCAGGCAGGTTCCGAAATCCTGATCTCCGGCCACAAGCGCCGCATTCGCCGCGTCGGCCCAGGTCGGACTGCCCGATGTTCCATTGGTGCGCGACCAAGCCCCAAGCCCGGCGCGAAAGGCAGGCGGCATCAGCAAAAGGCCATTGGTGATCGCGATATTCATTCCTGTCTCCATCCGAAATGCGGGCCGGGGCGATGCCTGCGTGATGGATGAATGAATAGTTTATAATCCGTTAACGCAGTCTTGCCGGGCCGCGCGTTGCATCGCACCGAAACGCAACGCCACGCCCGGACACCTCTCTTCCGGCCTTCTCGATTTACAGTTAGCGCAATCAGCGCTACACGCATCGCACCTGCGGGCTTGCATCGCAGGTCCGTTGGGGTCACCTTGCAGCGACCCCGGATGCAGGACATTCGACCGACAGGTGCCGTCATGACCCCCGAACTTCAGTCCCAGAAAACCCGTGCCCTCTGCCAGCTTGCCCCGGTGGTGCCGGTCATCGTCATCAAGGACGTCTCCCGCGCCGAGGGCCTTGCCCGCGCGCTGGTCGCAGGCGGCCTGCCGGTGCTTGAGGTGACGCTGCGCAGCGATGCCGCGCTTGATTCCATCCGCGCCATGGCCGGGGTCGAGGGTGGTCATGTCGGTGCAGGCACCGTCCTGACGCCCGACGACGCCAAGCGCGCCAAGGATGCAGGCGCGAAATTCGCCGTCTCGCCCGGCCTGACCGACCGGCTGATTCAGGCTTGCATCGATCTTGAACTGCCGCTGCTGCCCGGCGCCGTCACCGCGTCCGAGGTGATGCGCGCCGCAGATGCAGGCTATGACATGCTGAAATTCTTCCCCGCCGAGGCGGTGGGCGGTGCGCCCGCGCTGAAATCGCTGGCTGGTCCGCTGCCGAATATCAGTTTCTGCCCGACCGGAGGCATCTCTCCCCAGAATGCCCGCGACTATCTGAGCCTGCCGAACGTGATCTGCGTCGGCGGAAGCTGGGTCGCGACGGATGCCGATGTCGCCGCCGAAAACTGGGCCGCGATCGAGGATCGCGCCCGCACCGCGACCGCCCTCAGACAAGGCTGAGCATGACCGACCTGCGCCGCACCAGACGAAATCTTCTCGTTCTCGTGGCGGCGCAGGCGATCCTTGGCGCGCAAATGCCGGTGAATTTCATCATCGGCGGTTTGGCCGGGCAGATGCTGGCCCCCAACCCCTGCATCGCCACCCTGCCCCTGTCGATGATGATCCTCGGCTCGGCCCTGTCTGCCCGCCCGCTCGCGGGCTTCATGCAGCGCCATGGCAGGCAGGCCGGGTTCACGCTTGCCGTGATCGTCTCGACCCTAGGTGCTGCGCTGTCAGCGGCGGCGATCTGGACGGGCTCTTTCGCGCTGCTGCTGGCGGGCGGGCTTCTGACCGGCTTTTACATGGCCGCGCAGGGCTTTTTCCGCTTCGCCGCCACCGATACCGCGCCTGCGGACTATGCCCCCCGGGCGATAAGCTGGGTCATGGCCGGCGGTCTGGTCGCGGCGATCACCGGCCCCGCCATCGTCAAGCTGACCGACGGCATGACGGCGCTTCCCTTCCTTGGCACCTATCTGGCGGTCATGGTGCTGAACCTGACCGGCCCGTTCCTGTTCGCCCTGCTGGACATCCCAAAACCCGAGGCCGCGTCCACGGGCAGCGATGCCGATACACCGACATCCCAGCTTCTGCGCCGCCCCCGCATCCTTGTCGCGATGATCTGCGGGATGGTCTCTTACGCGCTGATGAATCTGGTGATGACCTCGACCCCGCTGGCCGTCATCGGCTGCGGCTTCTCGCAATCCAATGCCGCCGATATCGTCAGTGCCCATGTGCTGGCGATGTATATCCCCAGCTTCTTCACCGGCATCCTGATCACCCGCTTCGGAGCCGAACGGATCGTGGCCCTTGGCCTCACCATCCTTGCAGCGGCAGGCGCGGTCGCCCTGTCAGGGATTCAGCTTGGCCAATTCTATCTGGCGCTGATCCTGCTGGGCACAGGCTGGAATTTCGGCTTCATCGGCGCCACTGCCATGCTGACCCGCGCCCACAGCCCGGCCGAGCGTGGCCGCGTCCAAGGCCTTAACGACGCAGTGGTCTTCAGCGGGGTGTTCGTGGCGTCCCTATCCTCGGGCGCGCTGATGAACTGCTCGGGCGGCACGGCGCAAGCGGGGTGGAGCGCGGTCAACATCGCCATGCTGCCCTTCCTGCTGCTGGCCGGTCTGTCGCTGCTCTGGCTAATCCGCCGCCCGCAAACCGCCTGAGCCTCAGAACAGGTTCTTCTGCTCCGGCGGCTCGGATTTCTTCGCGGCTTTCCTTGGCGCATCCTCTGGGCGTGCAGCCGCACGACCATCGGCAAACTCGATCTCGAACCGGGGCGTCGCCCTCGCCGCCGAAGCCGAGGTAATCAATCCTTCCGGCCCATGCACCACGGCAAAACCGCGCTTCAACGTCTCGGTATAGCCCAAAGTCAGCCGCATCCGGTCCAGACGCATCATCGCCTCTCGTCGCATCATGACGCCACGTTTCGCTGCAAGATCAAGCCGCTGCCCCAGATCCTTCAACCGACTTCCCTGCACATCAATCGCCCGCCGCGTCGTCGCCACCATCCGCGCCAGCGAGGCATCCAGCCGCTCTTGCAGCACCTGAAGCCGGTCCCGCCGTCGCTCGATCCGGCGATCTCGCGCCACGTCCAGCCGCGCCTCAAGCCGCTCCAGGGCGTGCCGTTTGCGATCCGTGAACTGGCGCAGCAAGGCCACCGGCACCGCCACCGCGCCAAGCTGATGCCGCCGCGCCCGAACCAAGCCGCGCAATGCAGGCTCCAGCCGCCCGCCCCACAGATCCAGCCGCTGCCGCGCCCCTTCGGTCAGCGCCGAAGGCCGCCCCATGGCCCGGCCCAGATCGCGCAGGCGCTGCCGTGGCCGGTCGATCCGCAGGCTCGCGGCCCGCATCATCCGCGCATTCGCCTCGACCAGCCGCGCGGCCAGATCGGCCCGCACCGGCACCGCGATTTCCGCCGCAGCCGTCGGCGTCGGCGCGCGCCGGTCCGAGGCATAATCGATCAGTGTCGTATCCGTCTCGTGGCCCACGGCAGAGATCAGCGGGATCTGACTGGCCGCAGCCGCCCGCACCACCGATTCCTCGTTGAAGCCCCACAGATCCTCCAGCGAACCACCGCCCCGCGCGACGATCAGCAAATCGGGACGCGGGATCGGCCCGCCCGGCTGCAAGGCGTTGAAGCCCTCGATCGCGGCGGTCACCTGCGGCGCACAACCCTCGCCCTGCACAGCCACCGGCCAGATAATCACCCGCGTCGGGAAGCGGTCCCGCAACCGATGCAGAATATCGCGAATCACCGCACCCGAGGGGGAGGTAATCACCCCGATCACCCGCGGCAGATAGGGCAAGGGCCGCTTTCGCCCCTCATCGAACAACCCTTCGGCGGCCAGCGCCTTCCGCCTCCGCTCCAGCATCGCCATCAGCGCGCCCGCCCCGGCAGGTTCGATCTGATCGACGATCAACTGATATTTCGACTGCCCCGGAAAGGTCGTCATCCGCCCCGTGGCAATGACCTCCAGCCCCTCCTCGGGCCGCTGCGTCAGCCGCGCGGCCTGACCCTTCCACGTCACAGAGGCCAGAACCGCGCGGTCATCCTTCAGATCAAAGTAAAGATGCCCCGAAGATGGCCGCGACACCCGCCCAATCTCACCGCGCACCCGAACCCGGCCAAACTGGTCCTCAAGGCTGCGTTTGACCGCGCCGGACAGTTCGGACACCGTGAATTCATGGGCATTGCTGCCGGGCTCGTCTTCCAGAAGGTCCATGCGTCTTGTTCCCTTTCGCGGGCCAGACTAGAACGCGCCAACGTGAAGCGAAAGGGCGAGACATGAACATCCTGATCCTTGGGGGCGGCGGGCGCGAACATGCACTGGCATGGGCGATCCGGCAGAACCCGAAATGCGACCGTCTGTTCGTGGCCCCCGGCAATGCGGGGATCGAGGCGCTTGCCGAATGCGCCAGCCTGAACCCGAATTCCCGCGCCGAGGTTCTTGAATTCGCGCAGGAAAACGCCGTTGATTTCGTCGTCGTCGGCCCCGAGGCACCGCTGGCCGCTGGCGTCTCGGACGCGCTTCGCGATGCAGGCTTTCTGGTCTTCGGCCCCTCGCAGGCAGCAGCCCAGCTAGAGGCCTCCAAAACCTTCACCAAGGAAATCTGCGACGCCTGCGGCGCGCCAACCGCCGCATGGGCCCGCTTCACCGACGCCGCCAGCGCCCGCGACTATGTCAGCAGCCAAGGCGCGCCCATCGTGGTCAAGGCTGACGGGCTGGCCGCAGGCAAAGGCGTCACCGTCGCCGAAACCGTGGAACAGGCGCATGAAGCAATCGACCTGATCTTCACCGGCGACCTGATCTTCACCGGCGAATTCGGCGATACGTCGGTCGTGATCGAGGAATTCATGGACGGGGAAGAGGCCAGCTTCTTCATCCTCAGCGACGGTGTGAACAGCCTGCCCATCGGCACCGCGCAGGATCACAAGCGCGTCGGCGACGGCGATACCGGCCCGAATACCGGCGGCATGGGCGCCTATAGCCCGGCGCCGGTCCTGAATGACGCGCTGCAACAGCAGGTCATGGACCAGATCGTCAAGCCGACCATCGCCGAAATGGCCCGCCGGGAAATGCCGTTTCAGGGCGTGCTTTACGCCGGGGTGATGATCAAGGACGGTCAGGCGCGGCTGGTCGAATATAATGTCCGCTTCGGCGATCCAGAATGTCAGGTGCTGATGCTGCGCCTTGGCGCGCAGATACTGGACCTGCTCCTCGCCTGCGCCGAAGGTCGGCTGGATCAGGCAGCGGTCACCTGGGCCGATGATCACGCGCTGACCGTGGTAATGGCTGCCGATGGCTATCCCGGCGATTATGCAAAAGGCACGGAAATCAAAGGCCTGGACGGCATAACCGAATCAAGCTTCGAGATGGTCTTCCACGCCGGAACCGCCGAAAAAGACGGCAAGATCGTCGCGAATGGCGGCCGCGTCCTCGCCTGCACCGGGCGCGGCGCAACCTTGGCCGAGGCGCATCAGCGCGCCTATGCGCTGGTCGATCAGATCGACTGGCCCGAAGGCTTCTGCCGCCGCGACATCGGCTGGCGCGCGCTCTGAACAAGAACGGCCCCGGAATCCCCGAGGCCGCTTCTTCTTCATCCAAATATCCCCGCCGGAGGCACCTGCCCTAGCTGGTCGAATAAAGCCCCTCATAGATCGGCAACAAAGTATCCGTCTCGAACAGGCTCGACACTGATGTGCCGTTCCAGATGTTGAGGATCGCCTGCGCAAACATCGGCGCGGTCGGCACGATGCGGATATTCGGCGCGTTCTTCACGGCTTCAGGCTGCTGGATCGAATCGGTGATCACCAGCGATTTCATCACCGATTTCGACACCCGCTCAACCGCCGGACCCGACAAGACGCCGTGGGTGATATAGGCATGAACCTCGGTCGCGCCGCTATCGGTCAGGGTCTGCGCCGCCTTGACCAGCGTCCCCGCCGTGTCGCAGATGTCGTCCACGATGATACAGGCCTTCCCCTCGACATCGCCGATCACGGTCATCTCGGCAACTTCGCCCGCCTTTTCGCGGCGCTTATCAACGATCGACAGCGGCGCCCCGATCCGGGTGGCCAGCTCGCGCGCCCGCGCCACACCGCCGACATCGGGCGAGACGACCATCAGGTCATCCATGCGACCCTTGAAATGGTGCTGCACATCCAGCGCAAAGATCGGCGCGGCGTAAAGGTTGTCCACCGGGATGTCGAAGAAACCCTGAATCTGCGCCGCATGCAGATCCATCGTCAGAACCCGGTCCACCCCCGCCTCGGTCAGCAGGTTGGCGACCAGCTTGGCCGAGATCGGCGTCCGCGCCTTCGCACGGCGATCCTGACGGGCATAGCCGAAATAGGGAATGACCGCGGTGATCCGCGCCGCCGATGACCGGCGAAGCGCATCGGTCATCACCAGAAGCTCCATCAGGTTGTCATTCGCCGGGTTCGAGGTGGACTGGATGATATACATATCCTCGCCACGAACATTTTCGAACACTTCGATGAAGATTTCCTGATCGTTGAAGCGCTCGATCCGCGCGTCGCATAGCCCGACATTGGTGCCGCGATGCATCGACATACGCCTTGCGATAGAGGCCGCAAGCGACTTGTTGGCATTTCCGGAAATGAGTTTGGGTTCGGTCATGACGGGCATTCTTCTGGCCTTTGGAGGGGATTCGTCAGATTGCACCCGCCTTAACACCCGGTTAGCCTGCGGGCAAACCTAGAAGGACCGTCTTTATGGCCAGTATCGACTATTACTTCAGCACGATCAGTCCCTGGGCTTATTTTGCAGGCGATCGGCTGGAGCAGATCTCCGCCCAACATGGCGCGACGATCACCTACAAGCCCCTTGACCTGATGCAGCTTTTCGACCGGACCGGCGGTGTTCGCCGCGAAAACCGCCATCCGAACCGGCTGGCCTTCCGCGATCAGGAACTGACCCGCTGGGCCGAATATCTGGGCGTTCCGTTCCTTTTGAACCCGCCCTTCGGACGGGTGAATACCGCGCCGTCATCCTATGCGATCATCGCGGCGCAGGCTGAAGGCGGCGGCGATCTGCCCGGCCTGATCCGGGGCACTCTGGCTGCGCATTTCGCCGAAGGCCGCGATATCAGCGAGGATGAAACCATCCGCGATCTGCTGGGCGCGCATGGTTTTGATCCGGCACTGGCCGATAAGGGGCTGTTCGTCGGTGCGGAAACCTATGGGCGCAATCTGGAACAGGCGATTGAGGCGGGCGTCTTTGGCGTGCCCTTCTATATCGTCCGCGAAACCGATCAGCGCTTCTGGGGTCAGGACCGGCTGGACTTCCTCGACCGGCATCTGGCGACATTGTGAGCGGCATTCATACCCGTCACTGGCCCGGCGATCCCGACCGTCCGGCGCTGGCGCTGCATTGCATGATGGGCAGCGGGCGCTATTGGGGCCCGATTGCCGAGCGGCTGGCGGGTCGCGTCGATCTAACCGGCTTCGACATGCCCTCGCATGGCCGCAGCGATCCGTGGCAACGTGGCCCGGACGATCCCGATTTTCACACTGCCGTCACCCGCATCGCCGCCAGTTTCATCGAACGCCCGTTGGATTTGATCGGCCATTCGCTTGGTGCCACCATCGCCCTGCGCATCGCGGTCGCCGCCCCCGAGGCCGTTCGCAGCCTGACTCTGATCGAGCCGGTCCTGTTCGCCGCCGCCCGCCCCGATCCCGCGCAGGCCGCGTTCGACAGCGATCTGGAACGGGCCTTTGCCGAGGATCGTCTGGACGATGCCGCAACCGCCTTCATGTCGTGGTGGGGCGGTCAGGACATCTCCACTTTGCCCGACGAGGCGCGGGCGGTGTTCTTTCAGCAAATCCCGCTGATCGCCGAGACAACCGATACGCTGATGCACGACAAGGCGGGCATTCTGCGCGACGGCGGGCTTGAGGCGATTGACGCGCCGGTTCTGCTGATCTCTGGGCAGCAATCGCCGCCCATCGTCCAAGACATTGCCGATGCGCTGGCCGCGCGACTGCCCGATGTCGGCCGTGCGACGGTGCCGGGCGCGGGTCATATGTCGCCGATCACCCACCCGACCGAAGTGGCAGGCCTGATCGCCGTCAATCTGGACCGCGCCTGAGATGCCGCGCCCAAAGCTCCACAGCGACGAAACCATCCTTGACGCGGCCTTGGCGGTGCTGCTGGCGAAGGGGCCGTCGGCCTTTACCCTGTCGGATGTCGCCGATGCCGTCGGCATTTCCCGCGCCGCGCTGATCCAGCGCTTCAAGGACAAGGCCAACCTGCATCGGCAGGTGATGGAACGGCTGACACAGCAGACGCGCGATTATTTCGACAAGGCCGACCCCGCCACGGGTCTGGAACCGCTTTGGTCGATGCTGAAAGACCTGATCGGCGGCATGGGCGACGGGCCGGGCACCGAGGGCTATCTGCTTCTGCTCTGGGCAGATGTGCATGAGCCAGAACTGCGCGCCCTCGCCATTGAGCGGAACGATCTTGTGCTGCAGGCGATCCGGCAGCGCCTGCCCGATCAGCCTCAGCCGCCTCAGCCGACGGCACTGCTGATCCAGTCCGTCATTCAGGGTGCCTGCATGCAATGGCTGGTGGAGCCGCGCGGATCGCTGACCGACTTCATGATCCAGCGCACCGCCCATGTTCTGAAAATCCTGTATCCAGAACAGGATTTCCCCTGATTCACTGTCTGGCCTGTTTATAACTGTCGCGTCGGTTATTAATCTGAACTTGCGGATTCCCCCGCAAGACAGAAACCGGATTCGCGATCATGTTCATCAGACCCCCTTCTGCCCCGCGACTTGCGCTGGATCTGACGGCGGAAGAGTTCGAGACCCTCAGCGACGGCAGCGGCCTTGCCTATCGGGATTTGTTCTCGCCCCATGCCGATCTGCCCCGCGCCTTGCGGAACTGGGCCGAGGCGCAGGCAATGCGGATACGCGGCCTGAATCGCATCACGGCTGAACGCGGCGGCATGTCGCAAAAGATCCTGTTTGGCCTGGGCGATGGCTATGCGGTTGAAAGTGTGCTGATCCGGCGACGCGACGGGCACACGGCCTGCATCTCATCACAGGTCGGCTGCGCCTTTGCCTGCCGGTTCTGCGCATCTGGGCAGGCGGGGCTGAAACGCAACCTGACCGCGGGCGAGATCGTCGAACAGGTGGTGCAGCTTGGTCCGAAGGTGAACCGGATCGTGTTCATGGGGATCGGCGAGCCGCTGAACAACTACGAACACGTGCTGCGGGCCATCCGCATTCTGCGCGACCGCCGGGGGATGGACTTCCCGACAACCGGCATCACCATTTCGACCATCGGCATCCCCAAGGCACTGGCCCGGCTGCGCGAGGAACATCTGGCCCTGAACCTGACGATCTCGCTTCACGCGACCACGCAGGATATGCGGGACCGGCTGATCCCCGGCGCAAGAAAGCACCCGATCGGCGAGGTCGTCTCGCGCGCGCTGTCATGGGCCGACCGACACAATCGTCTGGTCACCTTCGTCTATCTGGTTCTGCCGGGGCTGAATGACAGCCCGGCGGATGCGACGCGGCTGGCCCGGATGATGGCGGGACGGAAAGCGCGGGTGAACCTGATGCGCTGGAATCCGGTCGAAGGGGTGGCGCTGCAGCGCACGCCAGACCGTGCGCTGGCGTTGTTTCGGAACACGCTCACTCAGGCAGGGGTGCCGGTCGTGGTTCGGGATACGCAGGGACGCGACATCTCGGCCGCTTGCGGGCAGTTGTGGCTGCGCGATCTGAAAGGCGCGCCGCTTCAACCAAAGAGCTGAGCTTCAGACCTGAAAATCGTCAGGATGCATCACCTCGCCGATCGCCATCCAGTCGGCCCTGATCCGGGCGACGCGGGTATCGCCCCAAGTGCGGAAGACCAGATCGAAACCTTCGGCGTCGATATTCTCGGAAGAAATATCCGCGCGCTGGTTCCCTGCCCCGTCCACATCCCACATGCTGATCGAAACCTGAACCACCGGCGCACGCCTGAAAGTCGCCGGAAAGCGGATCGCCTGACGAACCAGACGCGGGCCTTCGCCAGACCACATCGGGCCGTCATCCTCGAAGGCAGAGAACATCATCTTGCTACCGCGACAGACGCCAATTGCTCCTGAACCGATGACTTGCATGAACTGCACCCCCTCCCCCAATGGTCAATTCTTACAATGCAATATCGGCAAATCAAAAGCCCCGGCATTTCTGCCGGGGCTTATTTTTAACGATAAGGCCTATCCCTCAATCGGGAATGCTGGCCTGATTTGGGTCCAGCCCAATATGCGTGCCAAGCGCCTGCATATCAGACAACAGCTTGACGGCAGCGGTCACGACCTCTTCGCCGACATGCTCACGCCGCTTTTCGGCGGCCTGTTTCTTCTTGTGAACCTCAACGACCATATCGTTGAAGATCTCCTGCGTGATCTCTTCACGCGGATGACCGCGCTCGGCCAGAAGGCTGACCGAGTCGCCGTTGATCTCGGCGAAGCCGCCGGTCACGGCGAATTCGGTCGAGGCTCCATCGGCTGCGATCACGGTCACCAGACCGGGACGCAGGGTGACGATGGTGGGCGCGTGGCCGGGCATGGCGGTCAGGTCGCCATCCGTGCCCGGCAGGCGCACCTCGCGCACCAGGACAGAGACAAGGCTCCGTTCCGGCGAAACGAGGTCGAACTGCATGGTATCGGCCATTTCGTCCCCTTACGCGGCTTCCGAGGCGAGACGCTGGGCCTTCGCCTTCACGTCCTCGATCCCGCCGACCATGTAGAAGGCAGCTTCCGGCAGATGGTCGTATTCACCATCCACAACCGCCTTGAACGACTTGATCGTGTCTTCCAGCGGAACCTGAACCCCGTCCGAGCCGGTGAACACTTTCGCAACGTCGAAGGGCTGCGACAGGAAGCGCTGGATTTTCCGGGCGCGGGCCACGGTCAGTTTGTCTTCTTCCGACAGTTCGTCCATGCCAAGGATGGCGATGATGTCCTGCAGCGATTTGTATTTCTGCAGGATACCCTGAACTTCGCGGGCAACGGTGTAATGCTCTTCGCCGACAACACCCGGATCAAGGATTCGGCTGGTCGAGTCCAGCGGGTCCACAGCCGGGTAGATGCCCAGTTCCGAAATCGCACGCGACAGAACGGTCGTGGCGTCAAGGTGCGCAAAGGTGGTTGCCGGTGCCGGGTCGGTAAGGTCGTCGGCCGGAACGTAAACGGCCTGGATCGAGGTGATCGAGCCGTTCTTGGTCGAGGTGATGCGTTCCTGCATCGCGCCCATGTCGGTGGCCAGCGTCGGCTGATAGCCCACTGCCGAAGGAATACGGCCCAGAAGTGCCGACACCTCGGAACCCGCCTGCGTGAAGCGGAAGATGTTGTCCACGAAGAACAGAACGTCGGTGCCGGTGGCATCGCGGAACTGTTCGGCCACGGTCAGGCCGGTTAGCGCAACGCGCATCCGTGCCCCCGGAGGCTCGTTCATCTGGCCGTAAACCAGCGCCACTTGGCTTTCCGCCAGATTGTCCGGTTTGATAACGCCCGATTCCACCATCTCGTGATAAAGGTCGTTGCCCTCACGGGTCCGCTCACCAACGCCCGCGAACACCGAGTAACCCGAGTGCACTTTCGCGATGTTGTTGATCAGTTCCATGATCAGAACGGTCTTGCCAACGCCGGCACCACCGAACAGGCCGATCTTGCCACCCTTCGAGTAAGGCGCCAGCAGGTCGATGACCTTGATGCCGGTGACGAGGATTTCCGACGAGGTTGCCTGCTGATCGAAGGTCGGAGCGGGCTGGTGGATCGCGCGGGTTTCGGTTGCGACGATCGGCTCACCTTCATCGACCGGCTCGCCGACGACGTTGATGATACGGCCCAGCGTCACATCGCCCACCGGCACCATGATCGGCGCGCCGGTATCGACGACCGGCTCACCGCGGACCAGACCCTCGGACGAGTCCATGGCGATGGTGCGGACGGTGTTTTCGCCCAGATGCTGCGCCACTTCCAGGATCAGCTTCTTGCCGTTGTTGTGGGTTTCCAGCGCGTTCAGGATCGCCGGCAGATGATCTTCGAACTGCACGTCAACGACGGCGCCGATCACCTGCGTGATTTTACCTTTGGCCTCTGCCATGTTTCACCTCTGCTTTACGGTCAGAGCGCCTCGGCGCCCGAAATGATTTCGATAAGTTCCTTGGTGATCGCAGCCTGACGCGAGCGGTTGAACTCGGTCGTCAGTCGGTCGATCATGTCGCCTGCGTTGCGCGTGGCGTTGTCCATGGCACTCATCCGCGCCCCCTGTTCGGAGGCCGCATTTTCCAGAAGCGCCGCAAAAATCTGCGTCGCGACCGAGCGCGGCAGCAGGTCGGCCAGAAGCGCCTCTTCCCCCGGCTCATAGTCGTAAAGCGCCGACACGCTGGCAGCTTCATCTTCGCCGGGTGCTTCCGCCGGAATGATCTGGCGCGCGGTCGGGATCTGGCTGATCACCGACTCGAAGCGGTTGAAGAAGATGGTGGCGACATCGAAATCGCCCTGCTCGAACCGGGCCAGCACGTCTTCGGCGATGCTGCGGGCATTGTCATAGCCCACGCGCTTCACCTCGGACAGATCGACGTGATCGACCAGATGCTTGCCATAGTCACGCTTCAACTGCTCGCGACCCTTCTTGCCGACGGTCAGGATGGTGACATCCTTGCCCTCACCGATCAGCCGGGCGGCATGTTGCCGCGCCAGCTTGACGATGGTGCTGTTGAAGCCACCGGCCAGACCCCGCTCGGCGGTCATGACGACCAGCAGGTGCTTTTGATCCGATCCGGTCCCCGACAGCAGACGCGGCGCGGATTCCGAACCGGCCGCAGCAGCGGTCAGCCCGGCCATCACCGCCGTCATCCGGTCAGCATAGGGACGCGCAGCCTCCGCCGCCTCTTGCGCACGGCGCAGTTTGGCGGCGGCGACCATCTGCATCGCCTTGGTGATCTTCCGCGTGTTCTTGACGCTTCCGATCCGGTTCTTGAGATCCTTGAGACTGGGCATCTATTCCCCCTCTCAGGCGCGGGTCTTGGAGTATTCGTCCAGCGCCGATTTGATCGCGTCTTCCAGCTCGCCCGAGACCTTGCGGTCGTTCCGGGTCATGTCGTCCAGAAGTTCCGACTTCTGGTTGCGCAGGAACTGGATCAGGCCCTGTTCCCATGCCACGACTTCGCGGACCGGAACCTGGTCAACATAGCCCTTGGTGCCAGCGTAGATGACGATGACGATCTCGGCATTGGTCAGCGGCGCGTATTGCGGCTGCTTCATCAGCTCGGTCAGGCGCGCACCACGGTTCAGCAGGCGCTGAGTTGCGGCGTCGAGGTCGGAACCGAACTGCGCGAAGGCAGCCATTTCGCGATACTGCGCAAGCTCCAGCTTGACCGGACCGGCGACCGATTTCATCGCCTTGGTCTGTGCTGCCGAACCCACGCGGCTGACCGACAGACCGGTGTTCACGGCAGGACGGATGCCCTGGAAGAACAGCTCGGTCTCAAGGAAGATCTGGCCGTCGGTGATCGAGATCACGTTGGTCGGAATATAGGCCGAAAGGTCGCCCGCCTGGGTTTCGATGATCGGCAGAGCGGTCAGCGAACCCGAGCCGTTGTTTTCGTTCAGCTTGGCCGAACGCTCCAGCAGGCGCGAGTGAAGATAGAACACGTCGCCGGGGAATGCTTCGCGGCCGGGCGGACGGCGCAGCAGCAGCGACATCTGACGGTAAGCAACGGCTTGTTTGGACAGGTCATCATAGATGATCAGTGCGTCCATGCCGTTATCGCGGTAATATTCGGCGATGGCGGTTGCCGAATAAGGTGCAAGGAACTGCATCGGTGCCGGGTCCGAAGCGGTTGCCGCAACGATGGTCGTGTAGGCCATCGCGCCGGTCTCTTCCAGCTTCTTCACAAGCTGCGCCACGGTCGAACGCTTCTGACCGACAGCGACATAGACGCAATGCAGCGTCTTCAGGCCATCGTCTTCGCGACCGTTATAGCTCAACTGGTTCAGGATCGTATCCAGCGCGATTGCGGTCTTGCCGGTCTGACGGTCGCCGATGATCAGCTCGCGCTGGCCACGGCCAACCGGGATCATCGCGTCGATTGCCTTGATGCCGGTCGCCATCGGCTCATGCACCGATTTACGCGGCATGATGCCCGGCGCTTTCACATCGGCGATGGCGCGGGTTTCGGTCTCGATCGGGCCTTTGCCGTCGATCGGGTTACCAAGCGCGTCAACGACGCGGCCCAGCAGTGCCTTGCCAACCGGAACGTCCACGATGGCGCGGGTCCGCTTGACGGTGTCGCCTTCCTTGATCGAGCGGTCGTCGCCGAAGATCACGACGCCGACGTTGTCGGTTTCGAGGTTCAGCACCATACCCCGGATACCGCCGGGGAATTCGACCATCTCACCGGCCTGCACCTTGTCCAGACCGTAGATGCGGGCGATGCCGTCACCGACGGACAGCACCTGACCAACCTCGGCCACCTCGGCCTCCTGGCCGAAATTCTTGATCTGATCCTTAAGGATCGCCGAAATCTCGGCTGCCTGGATTCCCATTATCCGACCTCTTTCATAGCATTCTGGAGCGAAGCGAGCTTCGAGCGGACCGACGAGTCGACCATCTGCGAGCCCAGCTTGACAATCATGCCGCCGATGAGACCCTCATCGACGCGGGTGTTCAGCTTGACCTTCTTGCCCGATTTCTCGGACAGGGTGGCGGTCAGGCGCTGCTGCTGATCGTCCGACAGCGCGACGGCGCTGGTGACATCGGCGGTGATCTCGCCGCGCTCGTCCGCGATCAGGTCGCGCAGGACGCGGACCAGTTGCGGCAGAACGAACAGGCGGCGGTTCTGGCCCATCAGTTGCAGGGTGTTCGACAGGACGGGCGACAGGCCCATCTTGGAGGCCAGCGCGGCGATGGCACCGATCTGCTGGCTGCGGGTATAGATCGGGGACGAGATCAGGTCGCGCAGTTCGGCGCTGTCATTCAGCGCGGCGCCCAGATCGTCGACCTGCTGGGCCAGAGCATCCAGCCCCCCCTCTTCCTTGACGATGTCAAAGACGGCCTGGGCATATCGCCCGGCAATGCTTCGGGACATGGAAACAGTGTTGGCCACGGTCATCCTTTACGGTTTGCGCATAACCCTGCTGGCGGGCCGGATCTCATTCCGGTCTGTCGCAGGGTGCGGGGTCGCGGTGGCGCGGCTTTTGGAGGGCCGTGCCAATCTGCGGCGTCTCTAGCAGTTGTCTGCGGGGCGGGCAACCGCCTAGAACACGGAAAAGAGAGTATCCCCGACTGAAGTTGTAGTTGATTGCAGGATTGCTGCCGACGATGCTGGACGCGACATTCCGCAGCCTGCGACACCCTGCCGCAGGTGCGTCCGCCCCGCCGCTGTCATGACGAAAAATATCATGGCTTTTGGGGGCCTTCGCGGCCGCCCGGATCACCCGAACGGATTCGCCCTGTCGATCCCGCAGACCGGCGATGTCGCGATCACATCTTCGAAGCGGCAGGCAGGGATTCGTCCCGGCTGAACTGATTGGCGAAAATTCGCGCGGAAGGCGTGCCCGTTGCCCGTCATTTCGGCAACGATCCGCGTGGGTGCGGCGCGTCTGTGGACCCAAAAGCGCGGGCGATGTGTTCTGCCCGAAAACAACACGATGAGGCAGAGCAGATGACGACAATCCGAATGGCGGTCCTTGCCGCCGTAACGGCGCTGGCCGCATGCGGCTATAACAACCCGATGAACAATGCGGCGGTCCGCACCGTCGGCGGCGCAGGTGCTGGTGCGCTGATCGCCGACGAGATGGGCAATTCCCGCACCAAGGGCGCGCTGGCAGGCGCACTGGCCGGTGGGCTGTCCTGCAATATGACGGGCGGATGTTACTGAAAAACGCGGTGATCGCTACGGCAAGGGTGGAATTCGGGAGCAGAGGACGTGGCTGGCGTCCTCTGACGGCCACCTGATTCCGGTCAGTGCCTTTTCCTTGGCCGAAGGTGCCTCGCAACCTTACCGTCAGCGCTCTCCGGGTTCCCGATCCACGACACCCGACTGCGCCACCGGCGCCCTGCCCGGCCTTGGGATTCCGACCCCGTCAAGGATATCCAGCGGGTTCGGCACCTGAACCTTGACACCCCGCCCCGCCGGGGTCCGGCTTTGCTTGGTCAGTTCGATCATCACCACGCCCGCAATCAGCATGCGGCTGATCTTCTTGCCGGTCCGCTCCCACATCTGGGCGCTGCCCAGCCAGAAGCGGCGGTCCGAGGGCGGGATATAGACCGCAGGCGCATACCATTCGCGCTGAAAGCCCGCCCGCCGCATCTGCGTATCAAGCTGCCCGACCGTATAGCTGCGCCCCAATCCGAACGGCGTCCGGTCCGATGCCGCCCAAAGCCCAGCCCGGTTCGGCGCCATCACGATCATCCGCCCGCCCGGCCCAAGCACCCGCCACGCCTCGGCCAACAGCGCCGCGGGGTGGTCGCTTGTCTCCAGCCCGTGCAGCAGCACCAGCCGGTCGATGCTGCCGGTCTCGATCGGCCACGCGGTCTCGTCGCAAAGGACGCTGTGGTTCGCCATCCCGGCAGGCCAAGCCATTACCCCCTGCGGGCCGGGCATCAGCGCCGTCACCCGCCGCGCGGTCGCCAGATAGGGCCGCAGCATCGGCGCGGCGAAACCGAAACCCGCCACGTTCATGCCGTTCGTTGCCGCCGCAGGCCAACGCTCAACCAGACGGTCGCGCAGGATACGCTGCACCACCCGGCCCAAAGACCGTTGGTAATAGAACCTCCGCAGATCCTCGATATCGTGGTGCATTGCGCCCCGGCCCGGCTTTTGACAGTCTCGACATCACCACAGGACAGGGGATTTGCCAATGGCGCTGGAACTGGTCACGATCAGATGCCTGAAGGATAACTACGCCTATCTGCTGCATGGCAAGGCCGGAACAGCCCTGATCGACGCGCCCGAGGCGATGCCGATCCTGACCGATCTCGAAGCGCGAGGCTGGGGCCTGGACACGATCCTTCTGACGCATCACCACGCCGACCATACCGGCGCGGTGGCCGAGATCGTGGCCGCGACCGGCGCGAAGGTTATCGGCAACGCCGCCGACGCAGCGCGTCTGCCGCGGCTGGATCAACCCGTCCGCCCCGGCGATCGCTTTGATCTTTTGGGCGAGCCGGTCGAGGTCATCAACGTGCCCGGCCACACCATCGGCCATGTGGCCTTTTATCTGCCCCGGTCCCGCTACGCCTTCACCGCCGACAGCCTGATGGCAATCGGCTGCGGTCGCCTGTTCGAAGGCGATCCGGCGACGATGTGGACCAGCCTCTCGCGGCTGATGAAACTGCCGCCCGAAACACTGATCTGTTCGGGCCATGATTACTGCGCCTCGAATGGTGCCTTCGCGCTGTCGGTCGATGCCGCGAATGTGGCGCTGAAAGAGCGGCTGGAGGGGATCGCCAATGCCGATCTGCCCTGCGCCCCGGCCCCGCTGGAGGTCGAGCTTGCCACCAACCCATTCCTGCGCGCCGCCGCGCTGCGCGAGACGCTGGGCATGACCGGCGCCAGCGATGCCGAAGTCTTCGCGCGGCTGCGGCAGATGAAAGATGAGTTCTGAATTGCAGCGCCATCCTTTCGCGAAAGAAACCGGCACATCATGCTGATCGCCCATTTGCCCTCGGGCTATCTGCTTGGCCGCGCCACCCAAGCGCGCGGCGCGGTCATGGCGGCCGCCCTTTTTGGGTCGGTCGCACCCGATCTGGACATGATCTGGTTCACCTTTGTTGACAGCAGCATCCACCATCACCGCTTCTGGCCGCATATTCCCGGCATCTGGGCGATGATCGCGGCGGTGATCCTGCCGTCGACCGCGATCCTCGGACGGCGCTGGCTGCCCGTCGCCGCCACCTTTTTCGCGGCGATCCTGATGCATCTGATCCTCGACACGCCAACCGGCGGGGTAATGTGGCTGTGGCCGTTCAGCGACCAGCTTTTCACGCTGATCACCGTCCCGCCGACGCAATCGCACTGGGCGCTCAGCTTCCTGCTGCACTGGACCTTCGCGGCAGAGCTTGCGATCTGCGCCGCCGCCTTGTGGCTGCTGATCGACAAACGTGGCGCAAGGCGCCCCGGTCGCGTCTGACGCAGCACAGAGATTGCAGAAACCGCAAAATCGCGGCACTGTCCGGTAACAATAAAGAGGCGCAGGCCGGGAATATGAGCGATATCAAGCAGATCATCTGCATCAAATGGGGCACGAAATTCGGGCCGGAATATGTCAACCGGCTTTACGGGATGATTTCCCGCAACATCACCCCGCCCTTCCGGCTGTTCTGCTTTACCGATGACGGCGAGGGCCTGCACCCCGAGATCGCCATCAGGCCGCTGCCTGAATTCGAATATGACGCCCCGGTCCGCACCAAGGGCAAATGGCCGAAGTCGCGGCTTTGGGGCGATCTGGGCGATGTGACCGGGGTTGTGCTGTTTCTGGATCTGGACGTGGTCATCACCGGCAATCTCGATGACTTCTTCAGCTATGGCGATCCCGACGACACCATCCTTGGCCTCAACCCGAATACGCCGTTTGAGAAGATGGGCCAGACCTCGGTCTATCGGATGCGGGTTGGCAAGCTGAAACCGCTTCAGGACATCTTCCGCGCCGATCCGCAAGCTGCAGCCGACAAGTTCAAATACGAACAGCGCTTCGTGACCCGGAACGCGCCGGGCGGGGTGAAATTCTGGCCGCGCGGCTGGCTTGCGCATTTCCGCATGCATTCGGTGCCGAACTTCCCGCTGAACTATCTGCGCGAGGCGCGCATTCCGCCCAAGGCCCGGATCGTGATCTTTCCGGGCGGGCTCAATCCGCCGGACGCCATTGCCGGGCGCTGGCACGAGGGCGACCTGCACCGCCCGCCGCTGGAACATATCAAGGCGGGCCTGCGCGGCGAGCGCAAGGAAAGCCTGATCAAGCATCTGCGCCATTACCTGCTGCCCGCAAGCTGGGTCAGCGAATTGTGGCGTGAATAGCAACAGGACCGGACCAAGCCGATGACGACCCTGCCCCGCGCCCCTGATCGTTTGTCCGACGAGATGTCCTCGGCCCTTGGCCATGCCGTTTCGGGCTTCGGCTTTCTGGAGGAAGCGCTGAAGCGGGCGATCTTTTCGCTGACCCGGCAGGGTTTGGGAGAACGCGCGACCGACAAGGCGCTGCAGAACTGGCTGAAGCGGATGGAGGACATCGCCGACGACACGCTGGGCACGCTGATCGACAGCTTCGGCGCGGCGATGCGACAGGCCGGGATCGAGGATCACAAGAGCCTGACCGCGACACTGGGCAAGCTGCGGCTTGACCGAAACCTTCTTTGCCACGCCTCGTGGAGACCGGGGAAGCAGCCGGGCTACTGGCACCCGACCTTCATCAACACCAAGGGAGAACGGTTCCCCACCGACATGCATGCAGATGATGTCCACACCATCCACACCGAGACTTTGGCGGCGGCGCGACGGGTGATCTCGATCATGCGGGCGACGGGGATCGACGGCGAATGGGCCGGTGCGGACGAAGAGGCGGAATAGGATGCGGTTGACGGCGGATTACCCGCAAATCTGGTTTCTGGGCTTTCTGATCGTGGCCATCGCCGTGGGACGGATTTGGCCGCATGGGCCAGAATGGCAGGCGATGGCCGGGATCGTGCTTGCCGCCGCCGGACTGGCGATGATCAGCATGGCGACCTTGCGGATGCGGATCGGGCGCACCACGCTGGACCCTTATGGCAAGCCAGAGCATCTGGTGACCTCGGGCGTTTTCGCGATCTCGCGCAATCCGATCTATCTTGGCAATGCGTTGCTGATTGCCGGGACCTGCCTTGCCTTCGCCGCCCCTCTTGCTGCGTTGATCCTGGTCCCCGCCTTCGTGACCGTCATCAACCGCCGCTTCATCCCGCGCGAAGAGGCCAATCTGCGATCCGCCTTCCCGCAGGAATTTCCAGCCTATGCGATGCGCGTGCGCCGCTGGATCTGAGTGATCGTCGGCGCTTGCGCGTTCCCGCGTTGCAACGCGGGCGCGTGCGCGGTAACAGCATCGCATTCTGGTAAAACGAGGCTTCCATGTCGTCCCATCTTCGCCTGGGCATCGCCGGGCTCGGCACCGTAGGGATCGGTGTCGTCAAGATCATCCAGCGACACGCTGATCTGTTGAGCAAGCGCACAGGCAAGCCGATTACCATTACCGCGATTAGCGCGCGGGACCGGATGAAAAACCGCGATGCCGATCTGTCGGCCTATCGTTGGGAAGACGATCCGATGGCCGTGGCAACCGCCAACGATGTCGATGTCTATGTCGAACTGGTCGGCGGCGATAACGGCATCGCCAAGGACAGCATCGAGGCCGCCTTGCGCGCAGGCAAAGATGTCGTCACCGCCAACAAGGCGCTACTGGCCCTGCACGGTCAGGAACTGGCCACATTGGCCGAGGAACTGGGCCGCGTCATCCGGTTCGAGGCCGCCGTCGCAGGCGGCATCCCGGTCATTAAGGCAATGACGGAATCGCTGGCCGGGAACGAGGTCAAGCGCGTCATGGGCGTGATGAACGGCACCTGCAACTACATCCTGACCCGGATGGAAAGCGCGGGCCTGCCCTATGACGCGGTGTTCGAAGAAGCCCGGCAGCTTGGCTACCTCGAGGCCGATCCGACACTGGACGTGGGCGGCATAGATGCAGGGCACAAACTGGCGATCCTGTCCTCGATCGCCTTCGGCACGCAGGTCAATTTCAACGCGGTCGAGATCGAAGGGATCGAGCGGGTCAGCATCGACGACATCCGCCGCGCCGCCGATATGGGCTACAAGATCAAACTGCTGGGTGTGGCCCAAATGACCCCGCGCGGGCTGGAGCAACGCATGTCGCCCTGCCTCGTCCCCGCCGACAGCCCGCTTGGGCAGTTGATGGGCGGCACCAATATGGTGGTGGTCGAAGGCGACAGCGTCGGCCAGATCGTCCTGCGCGGCGCCGGTGCGGGCGAAGGCCCGACAGCCAGCGCGGTCCTGTCCGACATCGTGGAAATCGCCCGCGATGTCCGCATGCCGGTCTTCGGCCAACCCGCGGTGCAGTTGAAGGCAGCACAACCGGCCCGCACGGCGGTTCCGGCTGCCTATTACATCCGTCTGGAATTGCAGGACAAACCCGGCGCCTTGGCAAAGGTCGCAACGGTTCTGGGCGATGCGGGCATCTCGATCGACCGGATGCGGCAATACGGCCATTCCGACGGCAGCAGCGTCCCGGTTCTGGTGGTGACCCACAAGACCACCCCGGACGCCATCGATTACGCCATCGAGACCCTGCCCGGCACCGGCGTCTTGCAAAGCGACCCGGTCGAGTTGCGGATCGAGGAAGTCTGAAACGAAGAAAGGGGGCGCTCGCGCCCCCTCTTGCATCCCTTCGGGCCGCAATTCACCCCCTGAGGATATTTGACGACCAAAGCAGCCTGCATTGGTCCTGAAATATCCACGGGGGAGTCGCCGAAAGGCGACGGGGGCAGTCAGCCCCCAGCCGGATCAGCCGCCCGCGATCACGCGGACATAGTTGCGGGTTTCGCGATAGGGCGGGATGCCGCCATAGCGCTGCACCGCGCCCGGTCCTGCGTTATAGGCGGCCAGCGCCAGACGCCAATTGCCGAACTGATTATACATCATCCGCAGATAGCGGGCACCGCCATGCAGGTTCTCGACCGGGTCATGTGGATTGACGCCCAGTTTGGCTGCAGTGCCGGGCATCAGTTGTGCCAGACCCTGTGCGCCCTTGTGCGAGCGGGCGTTCGGGTTCCAGCCCGATTCCTGCTGGACCAGCCGCAGGAACAGATCCTCGGGGATGCCATAGCGGCGCGCGGCGGCGCGGGCATGGGGGATATAGTCGCTGCGGCGACCGCGATAGGCCGGGATATTTTCCGACAGCGCGATATCGACCGCCTCACGGCTGGAGCCGCCGGGTTGCAGCCGTGCCGATTGCTGATACTGCCCCGCAAGCCGCGAATCCATCAGCCGTGTCTGACGTGCGAATTGTTCTGCCCGCGATTTCGACGAACTACCGGAAAGCCGCAAACCCTCGGCCGAAACCGGCACGCCGATGCTGACCATCAACGCAACACAAACCGCCGCCTTCACGGATGGGATGATCTTCATGCCCCGCCCTCGTTCTTATGACTTTTGGGGGACTATACAGCAATTTTGCCACATCGCCAGCGCGCAGTTTTGCTGCGTCCGGCACCCGAATCCGCAGGCGGCATTTCGCCGAGCGAGCGGAAGCGTGCAGTCATCTACCATCGCGCGAATTGCTTGCAGCCGCGCCCTGCCCTGCGATAGACCGTCGTGACAACGAGACAACACCAAGGATTCCCGTCAATGGCAGGCAGCGTCAACAAGGTCATTCTGATCGGCAATCTGGGCCGCGACCCCGAAATCCGCACCTTCCAGAATGGCGGCAAGGTCGCCAACCTGCGGATCGCCACATCCGAGCAATGGAAAGACCGCAACTCCGGCGAGCGGCGTGAACGCACCGAGTGGCACTCGGTCGCGATCATGTCCGAGCCGCTGGTGGGTGTGGTCGAGCGGTTCCTGAAAAAAGGCAGCAAGGTCTATGTCGAGGGCCAGCTTGAGACCCGTAAATGGCAGGACCAGTCCGGTCAGGACCGCTATTCGACCGAGGTGGTGCTGCGTCCCTTCAGCGGCGTCTTGCAGATGCTTGACGGTCGCGGCGAAGGTGGCGGCGGCGGTGGTGACTATGGCGGAAGCCGCGGCGGCGATCAGGGCGGCTATGGCGGCGGTCGCGACGATTACGGGCAGTCATCGTCGGGGTCATCCTCGGGTGGGCAGTCCTCGGGCGGCGGGCGCAGCGATTACGATGATGAGATTCCGTTCTAGGTCATGTTGACGAATGGCGGAGCCATAGCCTGATGCAGGCGACGTCTACGAAGCCGAGGAAACTGTCTGCAGTTTTGTCGTAGCGGTTTGCCAGCCGGCGGCTGTTTTTCAGCTTG
>NZ_JAEPRQ010000008.1 GCF_016629665.1 Paracoccus caeni | reverse complement strand
CGGGAACGCCGCCGCACTTATGATGAGCAGAGATTGTAAGCTCCCAGAATTCAGATCGGTCGCCAGACGCATATCTGACATTTGGGCCGAGTTCGTACTGTGATGCAGGCGAACGGCGGCTGTACGGAACGCGGCGAAGCTGCATCGTGACCGGGTGAGCGTCCGCAGAGGGGCCGCTCCCGCCGCTGCGCCAGCCAAGAGCTACGCCGTGCTGCGGACTGCCCAAGTGTCCGCGATGGACTCTTCGCATCGATGACCTGACCCACGCTCGCGGCCCGGTCATCGGCGCGCAACGCTCGCAAGCTGTGTACAGTCTGTGCATATCCGGTGCACCGACAGTGCACGCCCTGTGCAGGATCATCGCCAGCAAATGCAGGGCTTTCCAAGCCTCCGCCCGTCACCCCGTTGCAACTGCGCCGCAAGCAGCGCCCGATCGGTGTTGCGCGCCTTTTTACGGCGTCAGCCGTTCCCGCTTTCGGATGGGATCTGCGGTGTCTGCGCCTCTGGCAACGCCTGCTGCCCGGCATCATCTCCGCCCTCACCATCGATCAGCCGGTTATCCTCCCACTCGCCCTCGGCCACCTGCCCGCTGGCATAGCGCATCACGCCCTGCCCCTGCATCTTCCCGGCCTCGAACTCGCCCTCGTATTGATCGCCGCTGGCATAGGTCGCAACGCCCTTGCCGTCGATCTCGCCATCCTTCCACTCGCCTTCATAGATGAAGCCGCCCGGCGCGGTCAGCTTGCCCTTGCCCGCGCGCAGACCATTGACGAAGCCGCCGGTATAGACGGTGCCATCGGGATAGGTCGCCTGCCCCTCGCCATGGCGCTGCCCTTCATGCCAGGCGCCGGTATAGACGTAACCGTCAGGATAGGTCATCCGCCCCTGCCCCTCGTTCCGGGCATTGCGGAACCCGCCTTCATAGACCATCCCATTGGCATAAGAGGCTTTTCCGTCGCCCTGAATGACGCCCGCCTGCCATTCTCCCTCATAGGTCGAGCCGTCAGGATAGGTGATCTTGCCGATCCCGTGCGGGCGGTCGGCATTCATCTGCCCTTGATAGACCGAGCCGTCGGGATAGGTGATCTCACCCCGACCCTCCATCCGGCCCTCGACCCAAGAGCCCTTGTAAACATAACCGTCGGTGCCGGTGAACGTGCCCTGACCATGGCGGCGATCCGCGCTGAACTGTCCGTCATAGACATCGCCATTGGCATAGGTCGCAACGCCCTGCCCTTGACGGCGGCCATTCTGCATCTGCCCCTCGTAGCGATCGCCCGAGGCCTGCATCAACACGCCGGTGCCCGCCATCTGCCCGGCAGACCAGATGCCGTCATAGCTCATGCCGTCAGCCATGGTCAGCTTGCCCTTGCCGGCGCGCTGCCCGGCCAGCATGCTGCCCTCATAGGTGGCGCCATCGGGATAGGTGATCTTGCCCTGCCCTTCCTTGACGCCCCGGCTCCAGTCGCCCTCGTAGCGGTAGCCGTTGGGCTGCGTCAGCACGCCGACCCCCTGATGCAGCCCCTTCGCGAACTGCCCGGAATAGGTGCTGCCATTGGCATATTTCGCCACGCCCTCGCCGGTGATCTCACCCTCGACCCAATCGCCCTCATAGGTGCCGCCATCGGAATAGGTGATCTTGCCTTCGCCATTCGGCTTGCCCGCCCGGAACTGCCCCTCATAGACCGAGCCATTGGGGAAGGTGGCCTTGCCCTGACCAAGAATCTGGCCATCGACCCAATCGCCCTCGTAGCGATAGCCGCTGGGCAGGGTATAGCTGCCCTGACCGTGCTGACGGCCGTTGCGGAAGGTGCCCTCATAGACCCCTCCGTCATCGTATTGCTTGGTGATGACCTGTGCATCCGCGGTCGTCACCGCCGCGATCAGCGCCAGCGCAAGCGCGCCTGCCCGTCTTGTCACCTTCATTACCTTGCACCCTCGCCAGCACACGTGTTTTGCCAATGGTCTAACGCAGCAGACCGCAATGCGCAAAGCCCGACTTTTCCTTTTCGACAGCTTCCCCTATCACGAGAGCACCAGAAACAGGGGCAAACCATGACCGACCGTTTCCGCCTGACAATCGGGCAGCTGAACGCGACCGTGGGCGATCTGCCCGGCAATGCCGCCAAGGCCCGCCAGGCGTGGGAGACCGCGCGCGAGGCAGGTGCCGATATGCTGGCGCTGCCGGAGATGTTCATCACCGGCTATCAGACGCAGGATCTGGTGCTGAAACGCGCCTTCGTCCGCGATGCCGAGGCCGAGATCGCCGCGCTTGGCGAAAGCTGCACCGACGGCCCGGCCATCGGCATCGGCGGCCCGTGGCGGGATGGCGACAAGCTTTACAACGCCTATTGGGTCTTCAAGAATGGCAAGCTGATCGCGCGGGTGCTGAAGCATCATTTGCCCTATGAGCAGCTTTTCGACGAATTGCGGCTGTTCAAATCCGGCCCGATCAGTGGCCCCTATACCGTGGCGGATGCCCGGATCGGCTCGCCTATTTGCGAGGATAGCTGGTATCCCGACGTGGCCGAAACGCTGGCCGAAACCGGCGCAGAGATCCTGATCGTCCCGAATGGCAGCCCCTATCACCGCAACAAGCTGGACCTGCGCATGGGCCACATGGTCGGCCGCGTGGTCGAGACCGGCCTGCCGCTGGTCTATGTCAATATGGTCGGCGGTCAGGATGATCAGCTTTATGACGGCGCCAGCTTCGTGCTGAACCCCGGTGGCAAGAAGGTCGTGCAATTGCCGCCCTTCGAGGAAGCCATCGCCCATGTCGATTTCACCCGCAGCGACGAAGGCTGGCGGGCCGAGCCGGGGCTGATGGTTCCCCAACCCGATGAATGGGAACAGGATTATCAGGCAATGACGCTGGGCCTGCGCGAATACCTGCGCAAATCCGGCTTTCGTAAGGTGGTCCTTGGCCTGTCGGGCGGCATCGATTCCGCGCTGGTCGCAACCATCGCCGCTGACGCCATCGGCCCCGACAACGTCCGCTGCGTGATGCTGCCCAGCGAATATACCTCGCAAGGCAGCCTCGACGACGCCGCCGATTGCGCGACCCGGCTGGGCGTGCGGCTGGACACGGTCAAGATCGACGGCGCCCGCGACGCGGTTGAAGGCGCGCTGGCCCATCTGATGGCTGGAACCAGCCCCGACATCACTGAGGAAAACATCCAGTCCCGTCTGCGCGGGGTTATGCTGATGGCGATCTCGAACAAGTTTGGCGAGATGCTGTTGACCACCGGCAACAAATCCGAAGTCGCGGTCGGCTATGCCACGATCTATGGCGACATGGCGGGCGGCTATAACCCGATCAAGGATCTCTACAAGACCCGCGTGTTCGAGACCTGCCGCTGGCGCAACCTGAACCATCGCCCGTGGATGCTTGGCCCCCAAGGCGAGGTGATCCCGCCGCAGATCATCTCGAAACCGCCTTCAGCCGAACTGCGTCCCGACCAGAAGGACGAGGATTCGCTGCCGCCCTATGAGGTGCTGGACGCGATCCTTGAAGGGCTGGTCGAAAAGGATCTGGCGCTGAAGGATCTGGTTGCGCAGGGCTTTGACGCCCAGACGGTCCAGAAGGTCGAAAAGCTGCTCTATGGCAGCGAATGGAAGCGCTATCAGGCCGCCCCCGGCCCGCGCATCTCAACCAAGGCTTTCTGGCTGGACCGGCGCTATCCGCTGGTCAATCGCTGGCGCGACAAGCTGTAGAAGAAGGGGCTCCGCCCCGCCGCCTTCGGCGACTCCCCGGGATATTTTGGGACCAATGCAGGGGCATTAGGGCTTTCTTAACGAACGGGTGTTATGCCCGTCTTACGGTACAGGCGGGGACGCCGATGACCGTGACCGAAGCAGGCGCCTCATTCCTTCGCGGGGATGAGGCGTTTTTCATTCTGCATTGGTCCGCAAATATCCCACGGGGGTCCGGGGGTGTGAAACCCCCGGCGGCAGGGTCAGATGCAGCGTCCGCCATCGACTTCCATTGCCACCCCGGTGATCATCGATGCCTCATCCGAGGCAAGAAAACAGGCGGCATTGCCCAGATCCTCGGGGGTCGAGAAGCGACCGATCGGGATCGTGGACAGGAATTTCGCCCGCATCTCGGGCGTGTCCTCGCCCATGAAGCTTTTCAGCAGCGGCGTTTCACCCGCGACCGGGTTCAGGGCGTTGACCCGGATGCCGAACGGCGCAAGTTCGACCGCCATGGCCTTGGTGGCGGTGATCAGCCAGCCTTTCGAGGCGTTGTACCAGTTCAGCCGGGGGCGCGGCGAAACGCCCGCTGTCGAGGCAATGTTAATGATGGCGCCGGTCTTGGCTGCTTTCATCACCGGCACGATCTCGCGCGCCATCAGATAGACCGATTTACAGTTCACTGCGATAACTCGGTCGAAATCCTCTTCCGAGATCTCTTCCATCAGCGCAGGCAAATGCGTCACACCGGCGTTGTTGACCAGAATGTCGATCCGGCCATATCCGTTGATGGTCGCGGCTGTCAGCGCCGCGACACTTTCCGCATCGGCCACGTTGCAGGCCACCGCCAGCCCGCCGATGTCGTCCGCGATTTCACGCGCCGCGGCCTCGTTGATATCGGCGACGACGACCCGCGCACCCTCGGCTGCGAATTTCCGTGCGATCCCCGCGCCAAAGCCCGAGCCTGCGCCCGTGACGATGGCGATCTTGTCCTGAAGTCTCATGCTCTTCTCCTCGGTCGGGCCCAATCTGGCAGATAGCATCCGAGGCGCAAGAGATCAGGTTCCCGGCACTTCGATCTTGCCCAGCAGGGGCATGTCGTCGCTTTGATCGACATTGTGCCGCTCGATCATGCGGTGGACCAGCGGGTCGCCCTCGCCCTGATGCAATTCACGCAACTGAACCGCGACCTCGGCATCCGATTTGGTGCGGCGCATATTGTGGCGGATATATTCGTCCCAGGTCGCGATGTGATAACTTTCCGACCACAGGTCCGGGTGCTCAAGATCGCGCAGCAGCGCCCAGCCGCGCGCGCCGTCGCGGCGGCGGATGCCCCGGCGTTGCTGCATCAGGCGCAGGAATTCAGGCACGTCCTTCTGCGCGATCCGGTAATCCACCATCACCATGATCGGCCCCGACCGCCCGCGAAGATCAAGCCGCAGCGCCGGTTCGCGGAAACGGTTCACCGGGTCCAGATCCGCCGTTCCGAACTCTGGCACCTTGAACCAGAAGCCGACAATCGCCCCGGCCAGAAGGAACAGGCCCGCGATGTTCAGCGCCGTATCCACGCCATAGAGACCCGACACCGTGCCCCAGATCCACGATCCCGTCGCCATGCCGCCAAAGGTCGCCGTCTGATAAAACGCCAGCGCTCGCGCCACGACCCACCGGGGCGTCGAAAGTTGCACGGTCACATTGAACAGCGACAGCGCCAACACCCATGATGCGCCCGCAGGCAGCATCGCCAGCGCATGCAGCCAGACATTGTCGGTCAGCCCAAGGATCAGCGCCGCGACGGCGAAGCCCGCAAAGGCCAGCCGCACCACGTTCTCGTTCTGCAGCCGCGCCCGGATCCGCGGGTTCAGCATCGCCCCGATGATTGCGCCGATGCCGTAGCACCCCAGCAATCCACCAAAAAGCAGCGAGCCCGCATTCTCATGCTCTCGCACCACAAGCGGCAGCAACGCCAGCACCGAAACGGCGGCAAAGCCGAACAGCGCGCCGCGCAGGATCACCCGCATCAGGTTCGGCGACAGGATGACATAGCGCAGCCCGGCCCCCACGGCGGGAATGAAAGCCTCTGGCGGCGCGGTGCGTGGCGTCACCGGAGGTTTCCAGCGGAACAAGGCGCCCAGCAGCGGCACATAGCTGAGCGCGTTGACGGAAAACGCCGCCGCCGCCCCGAAAGCTGCGACGATAAAGCCGCCCGCCGCCGGGCCGACGCTGCGCATCAGGTTGAAGCCCACCGAATTCAGCGTCACCGCCGCAGGCAGATCGGCGCGCGGCACCAGATCGCCCATGCTGGCCTGCCATGGCGGGTTATACAGCGCCTGCCCCGCACCGATCAGGAAGGTAAAGATCAACAGCAGCCACGGCGTCAGCAACCCCTGCCACGCGACGACCGCCAGCAAAGTAGAGATCACCGCCATGAAAATCTGCGCGAATAACAGGATCGCCCGGCGATTGAAGATATCCGCCAACGCCCCCGAGGCCAGCGCCAAGAGCATGATCGGCAAGGTGTTCGACGCCTGAACCAGTGCGATCAATGTGTCGCTGCTGGTCAGTTGCGTCATCAACCAGGCCGCGCCGACCGCCTGCACCAGCCCGCCGAAATTCGACACCAAAGTCGCGCTCCACAAAATCCTGAAATCGGGATAGCGGAATGGCGCGAGGGCCGAAGAGGGCGGTTTGGCCGGAGCGTCTGACTGGGTCACGATGTTGCCTGCTGCGCTTTCGCGCCAGACTAGCCAGCCCCGTTGCCGGATACAACCAGACCGGCCGGGATGCCTGCGGACCCCGATCCTGCCCGGCGATAAGTTGCGAACGCCGCCACATCAGTCACTTACAAAGCGATCCGGTGCTGCCCGATTGCGACGCGGGGTATCGACTGATACCGACTGCCGCAGCATATCCGGCAAGCGGTCAGCATCGCCCGGTATCGCGAGTTATTTGATCGAAGGAAATTTGCGAATGAAGGACACTATCGCCGCATTTCTTGTCTGGCTTGTCGTGACCGCAGCAGTCTGGGCGTTGATCAGTTTCGATGTCGATATAGTCCAGACCTATCTTTTCTATCCCCGCTCCTTCGGACAGATCGCCCTGATCTGCACCCTGCTTTTCGCGCTGCCGGGTGCGCTGACCGCCGGAATGGTCTTCGCCATGGGCGCCAGACCTTCTGCCCCGACACTGCTTGCCACCACATTCGCTGCGCTGCTGATCATCGCGCTATGCATGTCGATTGCGTGGTTCGGCGGCATCGCGACGAAGAACCCGGCCTATGCCCGGCACGATGTGAAGATCGGGCTGGTCGTCATGGCGCTGATCGGCGTGGCCTTTATGTCGCCGCCGCTGGTGCTGATTTCATCGAAAATCACTGTGATCCGGAGAATTTGGTGGCGCGCTGGTCTGATGCTGCTTCTGATGCATGTGGCATTGGCCGCGATATCCTTCGGGGTCGGTCGGCCGATCCCGCAATATGTCGCTGATATCGCGAAAGACATGGGCGCGCATTACTACTTCTACCGCAACTTCGCCGCTCCGGCCTGTCTGGTGGCGATCGCAACCGCAAGCGCCACACAAATCGGCGCGGGCTGGGCGCGCACCTATCGCCGACATAGCGAAATTCGAGTGTGATCCCCGCGCCTCTGTTGCGCGCAGCTCTGTTGCGCGATTGCATCGCCCGGTGGCTGGCAGAGGCAAGGTGATGCAACCGGAACAACACGCGATCGTTTCGATCGCATCTGACTTTGATGTGACTGGCGCCGTGTTGCCACATGGGTTACGGCGCTGGAAACTCGAATGGCTGAGGAAGGGTTGACGCCTGCCGATTGTAACAGGCTGATGAAACCCTGCCCGAATCGTCGCCGGTCCTGCCGCCTGCGATGAAAACGATGATGAGCTGTCTGGCGCGTCGCCCTCAGGCGTGACCTGACACTGAAAAGGAAACTTAAGATGCGCCTCGCTTCCCTGTTCACGGCGCTGGCCCTGGGGTTGGCCGCATGCGGTCCGACCACCACGAGCTCGCCCCTCGCAACGCCCCCGACCATTCCCGGCATCTATCAGGCCCGTGTCGATCAGGGGCCGAACGGCGAACCTGTCGATATTCCGGCTGTCCGCGCCGCCTATCTGAACGACCGCAACCAGCGCCAGACCGTGCCCTATAACGGGCCGGAGGGTCCGGGCACGATCGTCGTCGATCCCTATGCGCGCGTTCTGTATCACGTGCAGCCGGGCGGTCAGGCGACGCGCTTTGGCGTGGCGGTGGGCCGTGCAGGCACCGGCTTTGCCGGCAGCGGCACCATTCAGTTGAAGCGGCGTTGGCCGGGCTGGACGCCCACCCAGAACATGATCCGCACCGAGCCAGAGCTTTACGCGCAGTTCGCAGGCGGTCTGCCGGGCGGGATCAACAACCCGCTGGGCTCGCGCGCGCTGTATCTGTATCGTAACGGGCAGGACACCTATTACCGGATCCACGGCACCATGGACCCGTCCTCGATCGGCAAGGCCACCTCGGCTGGCTGTATCCGTCTGTTCAACCAGGACATCATGGACCTGTTCGAACAGACCAATATCGGCACCGCCGTGAAGGTCCGCAGCCCCGAGGAAAGTCTGCGTCTGGAAGGCCGCATGATCGAGACGCCGGAAGGCTATGTGGTTCCGGCCAATGACGCGCCCTCGCTGCAGGTCGCCGATCCGGCTGCAAGCGCCGCCTTCACCACGACCAGCGCCAATTCGGTGCCGGTGACGACGGTGACGACCGCTTCGGGCATCTCGCCTGTCGAAAGCGCTGTGCGCTAAGACCTGCGGCCATGTGCCCGGAAACGGCGCCATGGTACCAAGGAATGAAAGGCTCCGCCCCGCGCGGAGCCTTTCTCAATTGCAATGACCGAAAAATTTAACCAATGTCCGGGCAGATTTTCATGGCCATGCGCCGGGGTGAAGCGATGCCGAACTATAGCAAGCTCGAACAGCAATTGCTGAATGCAGATCAACTGGCGCTGACGGCTGACAGTCGGCAACCGGCGCTTGGCAATCTGGATGAGGCCGGGCTCTTCAGTCTGATCAGTCGCCTTCAGTCTGCGGTGGCCGAGGCAGGTCCGGTTGGCGCGGATGGTCAGAAGCTGGCTGCGGACATTCTGACGGCGGCGCTTCGCCGCGCTCATGGCGAACGTCGCAAGCGTGGCCTGAAGCCGGTTGCGACCGCGACCGAGAAGACCGGAACACCCGCCGCAAAGCCCGCGGCCAAGCGCAAGCCCGCCTCTCCAGCGCGCAAACCCGCCGGGCGCAGCAAGGCCGAGACACGCAAACCCGACCTCCGCACCGGCTCGCGCCGCGTCGCCAAGGCGGTCAAGCCTGCCACTGCCGTATCCGAAACCGTCGCCACGCAGCCAAAACCGGCCAGCGCGGCGGAAACGGCAAAACCGAAGCCCGCGCCGCGCAAGCCCAAGGCTGCCCAACCCGCACCTGTCGCAGCGCCCGCTCCCGTCACCACCGTCAGTGCCGAGGATGAGAAGGCCCGGAAGAAAGCCGTGCGCAAAGCGGCCAAGAAAGCGGCGAATGTCGCCGAGAAGGAAGCCCGCAAAGCTGTCCGCAAGGCCGAGAAAGAGGCTGTGAAGGCCGCCCGCAAGGCTGCAAAGAAGGCCGCCAAGGCTGCGGACAAGGTCGCCCGCAAAGCTGAACGTCAGGCCGCCGATCCGGCCAAGTCGAAAGCCGCGAAGCCAAAATCCGACAAACCAAAAGCCGACAAGTCCAAATCCAAGTCCTGACCTGTGCCGCACCTTCTGCCTGCCTTGTTGCTGCTTCTCGCCCTTTGCGGGCAGGCCGCCGCGCGTCCGGCAGTTGACGCCTATTACGGCTACCCCCCGACCCGCGAGTCCGAGACGCTGCGCTGCACCGATGATGGCCGCGACTGTATCCGGCTGGATCACTATGCCGCCGATGTCTGCAAGCTGATCGAACGCAACGCGGCCGAGCGCAGCCTGAACCCGCATTTCCTTGCCCGCCTGCTGTGGAAGGAAAGCCGGTTCGAACCAAGCGCCGTCAGTCCGGTCGGCGCGCTTGGCATTGCCCAGTTCATGCCGGGGACTGCCGATCTCTATTACCTCGACGACCCTTTCAATCCGGCGCAGGCGATCCACAAGGCGGCGTGGTATCTGCGCTACCTGGCCGATACGTTCGGCAATATCGGTCTGGCGGCGGTGGCCTATAACGGCGGCGAAAACCGCGCCGCCCGGTTTATCGCGATGCAGACCAACCTGCCCTACGAGACGCTGGACTATGTGGAATCCATCACCGGCGTCGATGCCCTGCACTGGCGCGACAATCCCCCGGTCGAGGGCGATCTGAAACTGGCATTGCAGCCCGACATGGACTTCCGCCCCGCCTGCGAGAAACTGGCAGGCGACCGTCAGTTGCGAGAGTTCATCACTCAACCTCCGGTCTCGCCCTGGGGCGTGATCGTCGCCAGCCACCGCAGCCAGTCCGGCGCCGCCCAGCAGGTCGCCCGGCTGAACCGCACACTTCGCCCGATCCTCGGCGACCGCCGCGTCGGCTATGTCAGAAAACGGATGCGCGGCATGCCAAACGCCGTCTTCACCGCACAGGTCGGCTATGACAGCCGCTCCGAGGCCAATGCCTTCTGCGCCCAGTTGCGCCGTCTGGGTGGCCGCTGCATCGTCCTGCGCAACTAATCCTGGCCGGCGATGCCGTCGCCGATCCCCTGCCCCGTCATCGAACCGACCACCGCACTTCCGCGTTTAGCCTGTCCACGATGAAAGGTGCCCTGATGACCACACATGCGATCTTCAACCGTCCCATCGACGCGGACATCCCCCATGGCTTCGATCAGGCGATCTTCGGTATGGGCTGCTATTGGGGTGCGGAGCGGCTGTTCTGGCAGCAGAAAGGCGTCTGGCTGACCGAAGTGGGCTTTGCCGGTGGCACGACCGAAAACCCGACCTACGAACAGGTCAAGGCAGGCGATACCGGCCATGCCGAGGTGGTTCGCGTGGTCTATGACAGCGCGCTGATCAGCTATGATCACCTGCTGCAACTGTTCTGGCAGAACCACAACCCGACCGAGGGCGACCGTCAGGGCGAGGATGTGGGTAGCCAGTATCGCAGCCTGATCATGGCGATGAATGACAGCCAGTTCGCGACGGCAGAGGCGTCGAAGATCGACTATGACAACCGGCTGGCGGTGGATGGCTTTGGCAAGATCACCACGCAGATCGTCCCGAAAGGCCGGTTCTGGCCCGGCCCCGAGGCGCATCAGCAATATCTGCAGAAGAACCCGGATCAGCATTGCGAGTTGCAGGGCACGGGGGTAGAGCCTTCGCTATCCAACCGGGATTCCCTTGCATGACCACCTATTCCGCGCTGACCCATCTGAATGGCCGCGAGGCCGCCGAAGCCCTTGCCGAAGCCTGCGAGGATCTGGAGCCTGAACCCGTAGGCACCGGCGTCTTCGAGATCGAGGACGGTTCGGGCAGGTGGGAAGTCGGAGCCTATTTCACCGAAGCACCGGACGAGATCGCGCTGACCCTGCTGGCCACGGCCTTTGGCGCGAACCCCTTTGCTATCTCGGAATTGCCGGATGTGGACTGGGTCGCCCATGTCCGCCGCGAATTGACGCCAGTTCGGGCGGGCCGCTTTTTCGTCTATGGCAGCCATGACGCCGACAAGGTGCCCGAAGGCGTCGAGGCCCTGTGTATCGAGGCCGCGATGGCCTTTGGCACCGGCCATCACAACACCACCAAGGGTTGCCTTGAAGCGCTGGACCGGATCGCGACCGAGGGTTATCAGGCCCACCGCATCGCCGATATCGGCAGCGGCACCGCCGTTCTGGCGATGGCTGCTGCGCGGCTGTGGCCGGTCACGGTGATTGCCAGCGACATCGATGCCGTGGCCGTCGATACCGCCGCCGCCAATGTCATCGCCAACGGGCTGAACGGGCGGGTCGTGTCGATCGAGGCGGCGGGGTTCGATCATCCGATGCTGGACGACAATGCGCCCTATGATCTGGTCTTGGCGAACATCCTGAAACAGCCGCTGATCGACCTCGCGCCGGATATGGCCCGTCATGTCTCGGCGGGCGGCAAGATCATCCTGTCGGGCATCCTGACGACGCAGGCCGAAGAGGTGATCGGCGTCTATCGCGACCGCGGCTTCACGCTGGATCACCGCGACGATCTGGACGAATGGTCGGCGCTGACGCTGACGCGGAACGGGTAAACCCGACTTAGCCTAGGCTTCTTGACCGCTGACACTCCGGGCAGAGGGCGGTGAACAGCCGCGGATGGGCACATGCAACAGCCGTGCATGGCGGTTTATTGTACCATCCCGCCCAACATTTCTGTGGCGCGTGACCTCACCAAAGTGCCCAGCCGGGGGGCGGCTGTGCACTGCCCGGCGTCGCCCAGGGGCGACTTGATTCCGGGCGGGCGCTCAACCTTCACCACGCAGGCAGGCGCGACCGGATTCGTCGCGGGACAAATCCAGCAAGGATCATCACCCCACCAGCAATTGCATATCCTGCAAGTCTCGCCTAACCCTTGGCCCTGCGGAGGACGCACGCATGACAGCCGAGACAAACCCGACCGAGGGGACGCAGCCCCTGATTGCAGCCGCATGGATGATGGGCGCGGTTGCCGCCTTCACCCTGATGGCGGTCGCCGGGCGCGAGGTCTCGCTTGAACTGGACACATTCGAACTGCTGGCCTACCGCTCGGCCATCGGGATCGTGATCATCGGGGCGATCATCGTCCTGCGACGCGACTGGCAAGCCGCGAGCTTCGATCATCTCGGTCTGCACCTGACCCGCAACCTGATCCATTTCGCCGCGCAGAATTTCTGGTTCTTCGCCATCTTCACCATCCCGCTGGCACAGGTCTTTGCGCTGGAATTTACCGCGCCTCTCTGGGTGCTGGTGCTGTCGCCCTTCTTTCTGGGCGAGCGTCTGACCCGGACCCGTGGCATCGCCGCCGCCGCAGGCTTTGCCGGGGCGTTGATGGTGGCGCAGCCGGGTGCCGCGCCGATCACGCCGGGGCTGATCTCTGCCGCCTTGTGTGCGGTGGGCTTCGCGCTGACCTATATCGTCACCAAACGGCTGACCAACGTCACCTCGACGCTGGCGATCCTGTGGTGGATGGTGGTGATGCAGACAGCGCTTGGCTTTATCGCCGCCGGGATCGATGGCGACATCGCCCTGCCGTCATCACAGGCGCTGCCATGGCTTGGCATCCTTGGCATCACCGGCCTTGGCGCGCATTTCTGCATCGCCCGCGCGCTTCGCGTGGCGCCTGCCACGCTGGTCATGCCTTTCGACTTCCTGCGCCTGCCGGTCGTCGCCGTGGTCGGCATGGTCCTTTATGACGAACCTTTGGGCCTTGCCGTCATCCTTGGCGCCGCGCTGATCCTTGGCGGCAACTATTTCAACGTCCGGGCCGAGGCGGTGCGCCCCAGATCCTGAACAGCCGCGCCGGACGGCAGACATGAAAAAACCCCCGCTGCGACCGCTTCGGGGGTTCGTTCATACAGATGGCGATGGCTTAGAAGCCGCGGGCGATCCGCTCGATATCACCACGGACCAGACCGATATCGTCCAGTTCGCGATCCGAGAGGCGGCTCAGCTCGCGACGCGTCACGCGGGTATCGTTCCACACGGTCAGCAGCGAGAAGAGCTTCGCGACGACATTGCCAACGCCTCCGACAGCAAACTCGCTGCGGTTCGTTTCGATCGTCGACATAGCATCACCTGTTTTCTAAATGCCCGATCATTGGGCGGTTTCATCATGAACAGGGATATAGATCGGGCACTTAGCAAAGAGTAGCCATGCGCCCGGCAAAGCCGATATGCGATTTCTGCATTATTTAGAGAGGCTTAGTATATATAAAAGTCGCATTTACGACACGCCATGTCGTATTTCGCCAGCAAACCTCAGCGCCAGTCGCCAAGGGCACTTTGCCACAGGCTGATTGCCGTTACGGCAGCCGTATCAGCGCGCAAGATTCGCGGGCCCAGAGAAATGCGACTCACCTGCGCTAACCCCCCGAGTCGCTTGCGTTCCGTTTCCGAAAAACCGCCCTCCGGCCCGATCAGGATCGCCCATGGCCCTTCTGGCAAACCGGCCAGCGTCTCGGCCGGTCCCGCCATCGCTTCATCGGCCCACAGGATTCGCCGTGCGCTGTCCCAGCCGTCCAGCAACCTCGCCAACGGAACCAGATCATCGACCCGTGGGACAAAGGTGCCTCCGCATTGCTCGGCCGCCTCAACGGCATGTGCCTGCAAACGATCCTGCCGGATACGTTCGGAATTTGTGAATTCGGTCTGCACCGGCAGAATCCGCGACACGCCAAGCTCTGCCGCCTTTTCGACGATGAAATCGGTCCGCGCTTTCTTGATCGGCGCAAAGATCAGCCACAGATCCGGCGGATCACGCTGCGGCCCGGTCTGCTCGATCAGTTCCAGCGAACCGCCGCGCTTCCCCGCCTCGACGATCCGCGCCGCCCATTCACCCTCGCGCCCGTTGAAGACCGCGATCACCTCGCCCGCCTTCAGCCGCATCACCCCCGACAGGTAATGCGCCTGCGCAGGCTCAAGCGGGACGGGTTGTCCCGCAGCCAATGGGTGATCTATGAACAGCCTGATCCTTGCCATGAGGCCAGACCTATGAAAATCCCGACCGAAAGGCCAGAGACAGTCAGCGACGCCCCACAGGGAAACTGGGTGGACCGCTACGCCCCCCCGGCATGGAGACCCCTGCTGAGGATGAGCCGCGCCGACCGGCCCATCGGAACATGGCTGCTGCTGCTGCCCTGCTGGTGGGGCGTGGGCCTTGCAATGATGTATGACGCACCGCGATGGTTCGACCTCTGGATCGTCATCGCCTGCGGCATCGGCGCGCTGGTCATGCGCGGTGCGGGCTGCACATGGAACGACATCACCGACCGCGACATCGATGCACAGGTCGCCCGCACACAGTCCCGCCCGCTGCCTTCGGGTCAGGTGACGCTGGGCACGGCCTATCTTTGGATGATCGCACAGGCATTGGTCGGCTTTCTGATCTTGCTGACACTGGGCAGCACGGCGATCTGGCTGGGCGTCGGGTCCTTGGCGCTGGTGGCGATCTACCCCTTCGCCAAACGCTTCACATGGTGGCCGCAGGTCTTTCTGGGCTTCGCCTTCAACTGGGGCGTCCTTCTGGCCTATGCGGCGCATATGGGCCGCGTGGACCTTGCCCCCGCCGTCGCATGGCTGGGAGGCATCGCCTGGACCATCTTCTACGACACCATCTATGCCCATCAGGATGTCGAGGACGACGCCCTGATCGGCGTCAAATCCACCGCGCGCCTCTTCGGTGATGACAGCGCCCGATACCTGCGGATCTTCGGTATCCTCGCGGTCGCGCTTCTGGCGATTGCCATCTCACTGACGGGTCGCAATCTGTTGATAGCCTATACCGGACTTGCGGGTTTTGCCGCGCATCTGGCATGGCAGTTGACGAAATTTCAGCCCTATCAAGGGGATATCGCGCTGCGCCTGTTCCGATCAAACCGCGATGCCGGGCTGATCCTTGCGCTGTTTCTTGCGCTTGCCGGTCTGGCCTGATTGCGCCAACGACGGCACATCGCTAGATCAAGCCATCCTGAACTGCCGAAAGCGCGTCCCCCATGGCATCATCCCGCAGCAAGCTTACGACCTCGCTTGCAACGCTCCTGACCCTTGCAGCAGCAGGCGGAGCATGCTGGTTCGGCGCGCATGCTGCGGCTGGCTTCATCGAGGAACGCTCTCGCGAAGAAGTCGCGGCGGCACTGCAGGCGGCTGGCAAGGACTGGGTCACGGTCACCACCGACGGGCTTCAGGTCCGCCTGACCGGCACCGCACCGACCGAGGTTGACCGCTTTCGCGCCGTCAGCACCGCAGGCACCGCGGTCGATTCCAGCCGCATCGTCGATGCGATGAGCGTCACCTCGGCCGAGGCGCTGACGCCCCCGGCCTTCAAGATCGAACTGCTGCGCAACGATGACGGCATCTCGGTCATCGGCCTGATCCCGGCGGCCAGCGACCGCGACGCCCTGATCCGTGCGCTGCGCCATGAAACGGCAGCACCGCAGATCACCGACCTCCTGGAAACCGCCGACCATCAGATGCCCGAGAACTGGCAGACGGCGGTGCAGTTCGGCATCGGCGCGGCGCAAATGGCCCCGCGCGCCAAAATCTCGATCGAGCCGGGGGCGGTCACCGTCTCGGCCATCACCGACAGCCGCGACGAAAAGGGACGGCTGGAAACCGCGCTGCAACGCAGCCTGCCTGCGGGCGTTACCCTGAAAACCGACATCTCGGCCCCGCGTCCGGTCATCTCACCTTTCACCCTGCGCTTCCTGATCGACGAGAACGGCGCCCGCTTCGATGCCTGCGCCGCCGATAACGAGGAAGGCCGCGACCGTATCCTTGCCGCCGCCAATGCCGCTGGCATCGATGGCATTCCGGGCTGCACATTGGGCCTTGGCGCGCCCACCCCGCACTGGGCCGATGGCGCCGTCGCAGCCATCGGGGCAATCGCCGCCATGGGCGAAGGCACCGTGACCCTGTCCGATGCCGACATCGCTTTGACCGCGCCTGCCTCGGTCCCGGATGAGACATTCCGCAGCGCGGTGGACAAGCTGCAACAGGAATTGCCGCCGGTCTTCTCGCTTCACGCCGACCATACCCGGCCCGAAGCCGAGGCCGATGAAGGCCCGGTCGAATTCACCGCCACCCTGGCCGAGGATCAGTCCCTGACCATGCGCGGCCGCATCCCCGGCGCGCGGATGCGCGAAGCCGTGGACAGCATCGCCAAATCCCGCTTCGCCTCGGTCCAAAGCGGGCTGACCAATGACGACACCGTACCCAGCGGCTGGACCGTCAGCGTCATCGGCGCGCTTGAGGCGCTGGACGAACTGAACGCAGGCTCCGTGCAGGTCACGCCCGAGGTGATCCGCCTCTCGGGGACTTCTGGCAACCCTGCCGCGACCGAGGCCGCAGCAGCGCGGCTTGCGGCCCGTCTTGGGGCTGGCGCGCCCTATGAACTGTCGATCCGCTATGACCGTCATCTGGACCCGGCGCTTGATCTGCCGGACGGGCCGGGCTGTGTGCAGCAGTTGAATATCATCATGTCCGAAACCGAAATCGGCTTCGAACCGTCGAAAGCGGCCATCGCCGGCGACCCCGCCCCGACCCTCGACCGCATCTCTCAGGTGATGACCGAATGCTCGACCTTCCAGATCGAGGCGGGCGGCCACACCGATTCGCAGGGGTCAGAGGGTTTCAACGCCGACCTGTCCCGTGGCCGGGCGCAGGCGCTGGTTACTGCCATGCGTGAGGCCGGGATCGACGTGTCCAACATGACCTCGCGCGGCTATGGCGAAAGCCAGCCCATCGCCACCAACGAGACCGAAGAAGGCCGCGAAGAGAATCGCCGGATCGAATTCCGCCTGCTCTCGACCCATCCGGTCCGCAACGAACCGCTGCCAGCGCCTGTCACCATCACCGGCACCACCGTTGCGCCGGAAATCGGCCCTGCGGCACCCCCTGTCGATGCAGCGGCCAGTGAAGAGCTGACCACCCTGATCGGGCCGATGCAGCCGCAGCCAGACACCATGCAGCCGGATCAGACGACGATCCTTCGCGCCGCCAGCTCTGCCGCCTTCGATGCGATCAGCGAGCCGGTCGAGGCCGAGGAAGAGATGCAGGGTCCGGTTCTGCCGTTCGAGATCCGCTCGGGGCAGGTGCCACCGGCCATGGTTGGCGCCAGTGAGGAATTTCTGCCGCTGGACGTTCGCGAGGAAAACATTACGCTGCCGGTCCAGACCCCGGACGAAGACACGCCGCGCCCCTCGCCCCGACCCGGTGACATCAGCGCCGCCGAAGACCCCGATCAGACCGAATGAACACGACCGCATGAACCGCACCGAATTCATCACCGTCACCGCCATCATCCTCTTCGCAGTCTTCGTGCTGGGCTGGCTGGCAAGCTGGATCATTCACCGGCTGTTCCGCTCTTCCCCGGCCTCGATGACCGATCTGGATCATCTGGCGGAAAAGCTGCACGACACCGAGAAACAGCGTGACGACGCATTGACCGCGCTGCGCGAGCGCGAAACAGCGCTTAACGCCCGCCTCACCGAGGCCGAGGGCGAATTGCAGGTCGCGATGGAGGGGCTGCGCGAAAGCCGCACCGAGGTCGAGGAACTGCGCGATTATATCGAAAAGCGCCTCGCCCGCCGCTGAGCCCGGCGCAACGCGCGCAAGCGGTGTACAGGCTGTGCACAACCTGTGCACCCGCGGTGGACGCCCTGTGCAGCCAAAACCCGAGCATTTGTTGACCCTGACGCGCTCTTGCGACATCTCCGTTGCACAAATACCGATTGCAACGCCCGCAAGGTGTTGCGCATGAAAAAAGGCGGCGCGCCCACCGGCCCGCCGCCCTTGTTTTCGTCAGTCCTGTTCAGATCCCGGCGTCGATGATCGCCCGGGCCAGAACCGGCACCGTATCCTTGTTCAGACCGGCAATGTTCAGCCGCGAATCGCCGACCATATAGATCGCCGCTTCGGATTTCAGCTTCGCCACCTGCTCCGGCGTCGCACCGAGGCGCGAGAACATCCCGCGATGTTCGGCAATGAAATCAAAGCGATCGCTGCCCGACAGATCCCGCAGTTCCGATGCCAGCTGCGCCCGCAGCCCCAGCATCGAGTTGCGCACCTCTTCCAGCTCCGCCGCCCAGTCCGCGCGCAGCGCCTCGTCGGTCAGGATGGTCGAAACGATCCGCGCCCCATGATCCGGCGGGAACGAATAGTTCTGCCGGTTCAGATAGGCCATCGATCCCTGCGACAAATCCCGCGCCGCGCTGTTTTCGGCCAGCGCGAACAGGATGCCCGTCCGTTCACGATAGATGCCAAAGTTCTTGCTGCAGGACGCCGCAATCAGCACTTCCGGCAGGCGCTTGGCAATCAACCGCGTCGCCGCGGCATCTTCCTCCAACCCGTCGCCAAAGCCCTGATAAGCCAGGTCGATCAGCGGAACCGCGCCGGATTTTTCAAGAATTTCCGCGACTTCTTCCCACTGCGCCAGCGTCAGGTTGGCGCCGGTCGGGTTGTGGCAGCAGCCGTGCAACAGGACGATATCGCCCTGTTTGGCCTTGGCGATGTCTTCCTTCATCGCCGCGAAATCGACGCCGCGCGTGTCATTGTCGAAATAGCGATATTCGACGAAAGGCACGCCCATGAACTTCATGATCGACAGATGGTTCGGCCATGTCGGGTCGGACACATAGACCGTGAAATCCGGGTTCGCGAGCCGCGCCAGCTCCAGCGCCTGCCGGATCGCGCCGGTGCCGCCGACCGTCGCCAACGAGGCCAGCCGATCCGTCGGCACATCCTTCAGCACCATCTGCGCCATGGCATTGCGGTAATCCGCCTCGCCGGCCAGCCCGGTATAAGCTTTGGTGGTCTGGCTTTCCCAAATCCGCTGCTCTGCCGCCTTCACCGCGCGCATGACCGGGGTGACGCCCTGCGGGTCCTTATAGACGCCGACGCCAAGGTCGATCTTGCCCTGACGGGTATCGGCCTTGAATTCCTCGATCAGCATCAGGATCTTGTCGGGGGCTTGCGGTTTCAGGTTGGACAGCATCTCAGGCGTCTCCGGTTGCGATATTCAGATCCGGGAAGCTGCCCCATTCGGTCCAGCTTCCGTCGTAGAGAGAGTGGTTTCTGTGGCCGATCCGCTCCAGCCCAAGGCTGAGGATCGCAGCGGTAACGCCGCTGCCGCAGGAGGTGATGACCGGCTTTGCAAGATCCACCCCGGCGGCCTCGAACGCGGCCTTGATGGCATCGGGGTCTTTCATCGTGCCGTCATCGTTGAACAGCTTGCCGAAGGGCAGATTCTTCGCGCCGGGAATATGGCCGGACCGCAGCCCCTCGCGCGGTTCGGGCGCTTCGCCCCGAAAACGCTCGGGCGCGCGCGCATCGACGATCTGGTAATCGCCCAGCTTGCTTGCCGCCGCCACCTGCGTCACGTCACGGACCAGCCCGGCCTGACGCTGCACGGTGATATGACGATCACGCATGATCGGCGGCATATCCTCGATCTCGCGGCCTTCGGCCTGCCATTTGGCGAAACCGCCATCCAGCACGGCAACATCGGTCTTGCCCATCAGCCGGAAGGTCCACCAGACGCGCGCGGCGCTGCGGGTTCCGGCATTGTCATAGATCACCACCTGATGACCATCGCCAATGCCCATGGCGCGCATGCGGCTGATGAACAGCTCGGTCTGCGGGGCCATATGCGGCAGGCTCGAGCGCTTGTCCGCGATCTCGTCGATGTCAAAGAATCGCGCGCCGGGAATATGGGCGTCGTTGTATTCGCTGCGACCATCGCGCCCGGTGGCGGGCATATGCCAGCTTGCATCGATGATCCTCAGGTCGGGATCCTTCAGATGCGCCGCCAGCCACTCGGTCGAGACCAGTGTTTTCGGATCGTCCTGCATGGGGCCCTCCGTATGATGCGGACCCGCTTTATCCGGCAAGAGAAGCCCTTGCAATGCTGGTAGCGTCTCGCAGGCCGCGAAGATCTCAGTGAATTTAGGCTATTTCTCAAATCCGACCATTCGTGCCGGTGCCACACAACCATAGATATAACACAACCACTCGATTTCGCGTGACTTTTTGCATGATATGCATAAGCTGTATTCCCCTGTTTTGGGGAATGTGCGTGACGCGCGGGGCATGCGATACCAAACTTGCCTGGGTTGATCATCGATCAAGACACGGCTTCCTCACCGGTTCAGGATGAGGCGATATTAAAGAGTATTTGGGGTTTACCCATAAGGTAGTGCATGTGTTGCCCGCGCGGGTGGTGAAGACCACCCGCGCGTCATACTTTCCCTGAACCATGCTTGGTGACCAAAATGCCTCTCCTGACCCGATCCCCGAACCTTTCGAGGCGCGCCTTTGCAGCGGCCACAATGTCCGCGCTTGCGCTTGGTGCATTTGCCGAAACCGCCTCGGCGCAGAGCAAACCGATCCTGACCGTCGTTGATGCAGATGGCAGCGTCAGAGAATTTTCCGATCCCGATCTTAAGGCGTTGGAATGGTTTCAGATCGACACCCACACGATCTGGACTGAAGGGCAGCGGCAGTTCCGCGGCCCGCTGCTGCGCGACATTCTGCTGGGCCAAGGGCTTCAGCGCGATGATGTCTATGATCACGAAATCCAGTTGCTGGCGCTGAATGATTTCATGGTCACCATGCCCGCCAGCGACGCCTGGGATTACGATGTCATCCTGGCCCGCGAAATGGATGGAAGCCTGATGCGTGTCCGCGATAAGGGACCGCTTTGGGTGGTCTATCCTCGTGATGATGTCCCCGAGCTGCAGGACCGGATCACCGATGAAAGATGGGTCTGGCAACTGATGCGGATCACAATTCTTCCATGAGACGCAGTGGACCGATTCTTGCCGTTCTGACCATCTGCAGCTTTGTGGTTCTGCTTGGCTACTCTCTGTTCCAGCTTGTGCAGATCAATCAGGAGCTGCGGAACGATCTGGCGGAATCGAATGTGTGGGCGGCAACACAGGCCGAACGCGAGGCACAGGCCCTGTTGCTGGCCCTGCACGACATGGAATTGCATCGCAGCACGATAGACGACGTGCAATTACAGTTCGAGATTCTGTATTCGCGCATCGACCTTCTGATCGATTTGCCAAAACTGAACTATTTCCACGAATTCGATGTGACCCCGCTTCTGAGCAAGGTCGCCGCCGATATGGTCGAGATGGACCATATCATCTTCGCGGACGATCCCGATACGGCGGCAATCGTTGGGCAAAGCACACGCCTGACGCAGATGCTGAAGAACCTCCGGCAGTTGAGTTTCAGCACCGCAACGGGCGAGCGCGCCGACCGGCTGGAGCGCCGCGAACGGCAAGTCAGCGTGGTGCAGTTGCTGCTTCTGGGCGCGGTCGGCGCATTTCTGTCCGGCGTCATCATGGCGGCTTTGCTATGGCGGAACATGCGCCGCGCGATCCGCACGCAGGATGAGCTTGCCCAACATCGCGACAGCCTCGAATCCACGATTTCCATCCGCACAAGAGAGTTAAGAGACGCTCTCAGCACAGAACGTAAGGCGAAAGAGGTTTATAAAAGCTTCATCGTCACCGTCGCGCATCAGTTTCGGACACCGGTTTCGATTATCCACATGATCGCGCAGCGTCAGTTGCGGACCGAGGATGACAGCCTTACCGAGCGGCTCAGAACCAAGTTCTCGCGGATTTTCGAGGCGGCGGTGCGGCTGGACCGTATCCTTGACAACTTCCTTGTCGCGGCCAACGCCGAAGGCAAGGACATCACCCTTGCCCGCAGGCAGGTCGATATCCAGCACCTCGTTGCCAGCGCGGTCGAACAGGCCCGGCTGGCCTATCCCGACAGAAACTTCGTGCTGGACGCCAGCGACCAGATCATCGAGGCCGAGGCCGATCCGATCCTGCTGGAACAGGTTTTCATCAATATCCTGTCGAACGCGGTCAAATATTCGGATGCGCCATCGGTCATCACCGTCTCGCTGCGCAAAGAGGACGGGCAGGTGCTGTGCTCGATCTCCGACGAAGGAATGGGCATTCCGGAAGGCGCCGGATCATCCATCTTCGAGCCGTATTTCCGTGCCTCCAACGCCCACCACTTTCCCGGCATCGGTGTCGGCCTTAGCCTGGCCCGCGATATCGTTGACATGCACGGTGGTTCGATTGATTGTGTATCCGAGGAAAGTAAGGGGTCTCGATTCACTATATCGTTTCCTGCCAGCAGGGAAAAACTGAATGCCCCCGCCGCCGACTTCCGCAACGATCCTCTGCGTCGAGGACGAACGGTTCCTTCTCGATGAGCTCGAAGAGGAACTGACTGCGCGTGGCTATACTGTCCTGACTGCGATGAACGGCAACGAAGCCGAAGCGATCATCAAGGAATCTCATCCCGATATCGTCATCTGCGACGTGATGCTGCCGGGCCGCACCGGCTTTCGCCTGCTGGAAGAACTGGTTGCGACCGACAGCCTGCCCGCCAGAACCGCCTTCATCTTCCTGACGGCCCTGTCCGACCGCGAGCGTCAATTGACCGGCCTGCGCGCGGGCGCGGTGGACTATCTGGTCAAGCCCGTCGATCTGGAGATCCTTCACCTCAAGATCGAAAGCGCGCTGAACTTTGCCCGCAAGATCAGGATGACGACCACCGGCGATCCGGTCCCGTCCGATGTCCACCTGTCACGACGCGAAACGCAGGTGCTGGCTCTGCTTGGCCGCGGCTCACGCACGGGCGAAATCGCCGCACAGCTGGAAATATCCGAGAATACGGTCAGCCAATACGTGAAGGTGATCTACAAGAAGCTGAACATCAACAACCGTGCCGATGCAGCGCGCCTGTCCATCGCCATGGGTCTGGTCAGCGAACAGGAACACCCCGACCGACCTTAACCCTGCTTCAACAGCCGCTGCTTCTGCCGGTTCCAGTCCCGCTTGGCGCTGGTCTCGCGCTTGTCGGCAACCTTTTTACCCTTGGCGACGCCGATCTTCAGCTTCACCAAACCCCGGTCGTTGAAATACATGACCAGCGGCACCAGCGTCATCCCCTCGCGCCCGATGGCCTGCCACAGCCGGGCCAGTTCCTTCCGCGACACCAGCAGCTTGCGCCTGCGCCGCTCGTCATGCCCGAAAACGCCTGCCTGCTTGTAGGCAGAGATATAGCCGTTGATCAGCCACAATTCGCCATCCTCGACCGAGGCATAGCTTTCGGCAATATTCGACTGGCCGGTCCGAAGGCTTTTCACCTCGGAGCCCATCAATATGATCCCGACCTCCAGATCGCTTTCGATAAAGTAATCGAAACGCGCCCGACGGTTCTCGGCAATCACCTTGTAATTCTTGTTGTCGCTGTCTTTGGCCATGACGGGGTTAGATAGGGGTCGCAAGCCAACCTGTAAAGGCCATCCGCTCAGGACGAACGCGACCCCGTGGCCTGCACCAGCATCCGCGCCACATCGCTGCGGGTGCGCGCCTCCATCTTTTGCAACACCACCCGGATCTGGTTGCGAACGGTATGGATACTGACCTGCCGCGCCATCGCGATTTCCGCCGTGGACAGACCTTCGGCAATCGCCATTGCAACGGCAGCCTCGGCCCCCGACAGGCCATAAAGCCGCGACACGACCTGCAGCAGCGGCTGGCTTGGACCCACGCGCGAGATCACGAAAACATGGTGATTTCCCAACGACGACTTGTCGCGGCTACCGCGATTAAACGTCGGCGAAGAGACCGCTCCCTGAAACCGCAGATGCCGGACGGTCCAGTCCCGCCCGATCCGGACCTGCTGCGGCAACCCGGCCGAGACCGGCTGCCTGCGTTCATCCGCAACACAGATCCGCTCGGCCCATGCCTGCACCTGCTCATCCGCAAAGCTGAGCTGCCCCAGAATGCTGATCCGCAACAGCCCGCCCTGCAACATCAGCGCGCCGGCGTCGGCCCACAGCACCATCCGCCGCTCATCGGTCTCGATCACCCCACCCTCGACGCTGGCCTGCATCGCGGCATCCGGCGGCAGGTTTGCGCGGTGCGACAGCGCGGCCACCACCTCACCGACATGGAAGGCATGGGAAATATGCGGCTCCAGCCGGTTCAGCAAATTCACCAGCTCCGGCTCGAAGCTTGCGCGGTCGCGGCGACGGATATTCATCGCCAAAACCAACGAGCGCGACCCTGCGGGGCGGCTTTTCAGCGCAACCGCGCTGAACAAATCCTCCTGTGGGCGCAGCCAGTCATTATAAAACTCGGTCTGAATCAGAAATTCATCCGGCAAATCCTGCGGTGAAACACGCGCCATGCCGTGCGGGATCGCAACCGATGCCTGCATGAACGGGTTAATGCTGTGATAATAGTCCGCATATGGGCGAAAAAACTCTGGCGCGAACCCAGAGGTAGCGGACAGGAAGATAGATCCGGTCCCAGCATCCACCCCATGCAGCGAAATCTTGGACCCGCCAAAGGCCAGCTCCAGATTGTCCGAAAAGTCCTGCCAGCCCGCAGGGTCCAGCGCAGCCCGATGCAGGACGGCCACGAGATCGTCGAAAAGCCCTTCCCGTTCCATCTTGGACAACTCGCGACAAAATACGAGGTTTTATCCTATCGAATAATGTCGGACATCAAAAGAAAAACCATATTGCATTAAATGCAAATATTAACGCAGACTACAACTGACGGAAGATCATTAATTAAACGCATCATCCTTGAATGGATAGATTTATTTCTCCAGAAGTGATTTTTTCGCGGTGCATAGCGCAACTGCGTCATGAGAACCCGAATCGCAATCACGAAAATGACGAAGTAGCGAAATCCGATTTCGCTATGATTCGTTGGCGTGACCAGTATGAAAGGTGATATTATGAGAGACAGATTTTTCGTTGCAATGGCGCTTGGCCTTGCGGTCAGCGCCTCCGCCGAGGCTGCCGTGGTGCAGGCGGATTTTACAGCCACCGCTGTGTATTTCGAGGATAGCCTGTTAACATTTGGCGGAGAAGTTCTGGATCCGGGGGATCAATTTCAAATCAGCGTTATTTATGATGAGGATCGAGTAGCCGAAGGATGGTCCTATCAGGAAGAGAGACATCTATTCGCCCATGGCGGAAGCACCTATGACAATGGCGACTATGATTATCCTGTCGTCAGTCCAATAATTTCCGCGACAATAAAAATTGGAGAATCCATCCATACGATGATCGCAGACTACTATGGCTATCTATCCTACTATGGGGAAACCTACATGGATAATAACTATAACAGCTTCAGTTTCGATGCCAGCGAATCGGAGGACCACAGGCTGGCTTTCGGGCATTCGTGGTTGACCTCACATCCATCAATTTTCGCGAACCCGACTTTCGAAGGGCCATATTCGTTCGACGTTCCCCTTGAGGATCCAGAGGCGCCCTATGGCTATTTTCATCTCTTTGGCACTCGGGATGAGTACGGCCAGTTTACTGTTTCGAGTCAATTGAACTTCAATATCGTCCACGGCGAAATCGCCCTTTACAATGGCGAGCCTCCGCAACCTGCCCCGATCCCGCTTCCGGCCAGCGCGCTTCTGGTCCTGACCGGACTTGGCAGTCTGTTGGGCCTTCGCCGCGCCCGTCGCGTAGCGTAACTATCGCGGCCCGACGCTGTCCTGCTTCGGGCCAAATTTATCACCACATAGCGCAAACGGATCATGTGCGGCACAGGCTGCAAGCATAAGATCCATAAGATCAGATGCAGGTTATTTTCCGACTTCGTTTCGCATAGCCATTTTTCACGAGTCATGTTCTGCGCATTTGTCGGTGCCAACCGGCTGCTTTCGAAGTTGCGTCCTGGCCTTTCCACCGTCCTGGGCGGCGATTGCCAAAACGCATAATACCAGGCGCGGCCGCAGGTCGTTTTCCCTGCTGCGGCCGCGTCTAGGCAACACCACCGTGCGCAAGCGGTGTACGCGCTGTGCACAACCTGTGCTTCTTTGGTGCACAGGTTGTGCAGCCATATCCCCAGCATTTGCTGCCTGCACCAACGCCCACCGCTTCTCCGTTGCCCAAATACCGATTGCAACGCCCGCACCCTGTTGCGCGGCTGAAACGGCGCGGCTTTACCGGAGATACTGGCTCGACATATCCAGCGATTTTCCCTCTGGCCAACGCAAATCGCTGGTCACCGTGATCTCACGCGTTTCACCCGCAGGCAGCGCTGCCTCCCAATAGAGGACACCGCGACGGCCATCCGGATCCGTCTCTGTCGGGGCGGGTTCTGCATTGAAATTGATGGTCAATTCCTCATCACGCGAAACCGGAACACGATCCACGACCCGAAGCGGCCATTCCTCTCCGGTCAGGTTGCGGACGATCAGGATATGGGTCTGCTGCTGCTGCGTGCTGCGCGACAGGAAGCCGCGATCGCCGGTGCTGTCCTCGGGCACGCGCAGTTCGGCGGTCATACCGATGATCGGACCAAAGCCCACCCTCACATCGTCGCCCGTCGCAATCAACGGCAGGTCGGTCTGACCGATCAAAGCCCCGTCCAGCCGCAACGTAGCCCGCCCCGGCAAGATCGGCTCTCCCAAGCTGTTCTGGCCTTCAGCGACCACGAAAGCCGTCTGATCAAAGCGCGGCGCAGCCTCGGCGAAGACGTTAGATTCCAGTGTTTTCTGGTCCAGCGTCAGCCGCAGCGCATCGCCACCATTCTTCACATCGACCGGCGTTGGATAATCATAGGCGACCGTCATGCCGATGCTGGCAAGCTGCGCGTTCTCGACGACCCTGGCCGCTTCATCCGCGACCGGGGCCATACCTGCACCCGCAGGCGCCGCCATCTCGGCAACCTCATAGTTGCGAGAGACCGATTTCAGCGCCGGATCTTCAAGGCTTGGGAAGACCGAGTTGACCTGACTAGGCGCGCTTTGCCCGTTCGGCTGCGCCGTCGAAAGCGTCAGCGTCACACCGTCCCAATCGACGCCGCTATTCTGGCGGACCATCAGCGCCCGGTCCATGGTGATCTGGCCGGTCGCACGATCCAGCGCGAGGTCATAGACCGGGTTCCACCATGCGTCCGAGGTGAAGCCGGTCAGAGTGATCTGCGCGGGCTGATCGGTCGTCTGGACCGTCATCGTCAGCGTTTCCAGCGCGGCGTTCCGGTCAATAATCCGGTTCAGGTCAGCCTCGGCCAATTGCACATTGCGGGCAAGCTGCGCCTGACGGTTCAATAATTGCGCGGCCTCGGCATTAGCCTGTGTCTCGCGCTCAAGATAAGTCGCGATCATGCCGCCCGCCTCTTCGACGCTCGCCGCCAGATCCGCCGCCGCGATCCGGGCATCGCCGCGCATCAGGTCGCGCACCATCTGCGCCCGCTCTTGCCACGAACGCGCCTCGGCCTGCTTGGCATAAAGCTGCGCCTCCAATGCGCGCAGGGCGTCATGTTCGGCATCACGGCGGGCACGGGCGGCCTGAACGGTGGCGGCCTCGACCGCGCCTTCGGCGGCGGGATCGTCGCTTGCGGCATTAACGGTGCCAATCACCGCACCCTGAGCTTCGATCCGCAGACCGTCGGCCATACCCTGCGGCAGGCCGGGCACGATCACCTCATGCGCACCCGCGCCGCCGGGCAAATCGACCCGCCACGAGATTGAGGCACCAGAGGGGTAGACAGTCACGCGATCCGCGATCAGTTCGGCCTCGATCCGGTCGGACAGCGCGGGCGTTGCAACGAGACCAAGGAAAAGCGCTGGAAATACAGGGCGCAAGGTCATTCAATCGGCTCCATCAAGATATGATGGGCGCAGCATGGCCGACAGGTCGCGCCCGAGGCAAGCCACAACTTGCCCGCGCGCGATCACGCCTCAGGCATCGGGTTTCCAGCGAATGACGCGATAGACGTAGATGGCGATGATGCTGACGACGACAGCGGTGGATAGCGGGTCGATCCAGTGTTCGACCTGCTCGTAGCGGTCTTCCAGCAGATACCCGGCAAAGGCCAGACCGCCCGACCAGATGAAACTGCCAAGCGCGGTGAACAGCAGGAACTTGCCCTGCGGCATCCGCTCGATCCCCGCCGGGATCGAGATCAGTGTGCGGACGGTGGGGATGAAGCGACCGAAAAACACGATCGCGCTGCCGTGGCGGTTGAACCACTGCTCGGCCCGTTCGAAATCCGACAGGTTCAGCGTCAGCCAGCGGCCATAGCGCACGACCATCATCCGCATGCGGATCGGCCCGAAGGCGCGACCGATGAGATACCAGAAATAGGCCCCGGCCAGTGAGCCTAGCCCGCCCGCCAGTATCGCCTGCCACAAAGGCGCACCGCCGCGAGCGGCATTGAAGCCTGCCAGCGGCATGATCAGCTCGGACGGGATGGGCGGGAAGACGTTTTCCAGAAACATGAGGGCGGCGATGGCCAAGGCCCCGCCGCTCTCAAGAAAGCTTGCGATCCAGTCAAACACTGGGGAATCAGCCCTTTTTCAGGACGCGATTGCCCAGCAATTCGGCGATCTGCACCGCGTTCAGCGCCGCGCCCTTGCGCAGGTTGTCACTGACGCACCACAGGTTCAGGCCGTTTTCAATGGTCGAATCCTGACGGATCCGGCTGATGAAGGTGGCATAATCGCCCGCGCTTTCGACCGGGGTGATATAGCCGCCCGGTTCGCGCTTATCGACGACCATGATGCCCGGAGCCTCGCGCAGGATGTCGCGGGCCTCGTCTTCGTCAAGGAAATCCTCGAATTCGATGTTGATCGCTTCCGAATGGCCGACGAAGACCGGAACCCGAACGCAGGTCGCGGTGACCTTGATCGACGGATCGACGATTTTCTTGGTCTCGGCGACCATTTTCCATTCTTCCTTGGTCGTGCCGTCTTCCATGAAAACGTCGATCTGCGGAATCACGTTGAAGGCGATCTGCTTCTGGAACTTCTTCGGTGCGACCTCTTGACCCGGCACATACATGCCCTTGGTCTGGTCCCAAAGCTCGTCCATGCCATCCTTGCCTGCACCGCTAACTGATTGATAGGTCGAGACAACCACCCGCTTGATCCGGGCGCGGTCATGCAGCGGCTTCAGCGCCACCACCATCTGCGCGGTCGAGCAGTTGGGGTTGGCGATGATGTTCTTGTTCTTGTAACCCTCGACCGCCTCGGGGTTCACCTCGGGCACGATCAGCGGGATTTCGGGGTCATAGCGGTAAAGCGAGCTGTTATCGATCACGATGCAACCAGCCGCTGCCGCGATCGGCGCGTATTTCTTGGTCGCGTCCGAGCCGATGGCGAACAGCGCGATATCCCAGCCAGTAAAATCGAACTGCTCAATGTCCTTAATCTTCAAAGTCTTGTCGCCAAAGCTGACTTCAGTGCCCTGCGAACGACGCGAGGCAAGGACGGCGATTTCATCCACCGGAAACTGGCGCTCGGCCAGAATGTTCAGCATTTCGCGGCCCACGTTACCCGTAGCGCCTGCGACGACGACTTTGTAACCCATTTCGGGGGGACTCCTTTTTCAGCGGTCAGGGGCGTTTAGCGCAAGCGGAGACTGGAGGAAAGGGAAACTATGGTCCCGATCGCGTGTGGGCTTTCATAGCCCCTAAAGCGGGTCAGATCACGACGGAACGGGCCGCAGATCGCGGCCCTGATCCTGTCCTAAACGGCGACCCACCTGCGACCGCCATCCTCGGCCTGCCACAGCGATCCCTCGCTGATGTCATGGACCAGCGCGTGCAGCGTCATCTGACCGGATTCCACCGCGTCACGCACGAAGGGGAAGGTCATCAGGTTCTCGATCGAGATCAGCGTGGCCTGACGTTCCAGCGCACCGATCTGTTCCTCAAATGGCAGTTCCTTGATCCGCTCGTATCCCGGCCGAAGGATGTCCATCCAGCGCCCGATAAAGCTGGATTTCTCTTCCAACTCTGGCGCCTGGCCCGAACACATCGCATGGCAACCGGCAACGCCGCCACAGCTTGTATGCCCGACCACGATCACATGCGCGACCTTGAGCGCCATCACCGCATATTCCACGGCAGCCGAGGTGCCGTGCTGCAGACCATCGGGGGCATAGGCGGGGACAAGGTTCGCGATGTTGCGATGGATGAAAAACTCACCCGTATCGGCACCGAAGATGCTGGTGACATGCACGCGGCTGTCGCAACACGAAATGACCATCGCCCGCGGATGCTGCCCGTTTCGGGCCAAATGACGATACCAGGCGCTGTTGTCTTCGTAGTTCGTGGCTTTCCAGCCGTGGAACCGGCTGACCAGATACTGCGGAAGTGGGCGGACGTTATGCATGGCTGACCTCTCGCATTTCCGGGCTTGATAGGCGGTATTTCAAGAAAATTCGAGAGGTTTCTTTGTCGCGTCTCAAGCCTTTTTTCACAGCTTGGCCGCATGTTTCCCGAAAAGGCAGTCAGCAGATGTCGGAGAGGTCTCGTGGCATATATCAGGGCACTTGCCCTATCCGAATCGGTCAAGGTCGATACGCGGCGCGTGGGCGATATCGTGCGGGAACTGGGTGAAACGGCGGCATCCAACGTGATCGGTCTGGCGCTGGAGCAACTGGCCAGCGCCCTGACCGAAACCGACGCGGCCTACCGTGAAAATGAACTGGCCGCCGCCGCGGTTCACGCCGAACGGCTGTCGCGGCTGGCATGGCAGGTGGGGCTGCTGTCGCTTGCCGGGGTCGCGATGGATATGGGAAGCTCTGCCGAGCGTCGCGATAGCATTGCGATGTCTGCGATCCATGCGCGGTTGATGCGGGTGGGCAACCGCTCACTGACCGCGATCTGGGAAAAGAGCGAGCTTCGCTGACCCGATCCCCACCTTGCAGGTCGCCTTCGCCGGGCGTTACTGTTGCGCCACCAGACAGGAGCCTGCACGATGTCCGCAACTTTCGCCCCCGACACCTCCGACGCCTCACCCCTCTGGGCGCTGTGGCAGGGCGACCCGCTGCCCGAGGATGCGGGAACATGGCCGGAAGCGGCAGGCTTTTCGGCGAAATCGGGTGAAATCTGCCTGCTGCCGGATGGCAGTGGCGGGCTGAAGGGCGCGCTTCTGGGCCTTGGCGACCGTTCGACAGCCGCGCGGGAACGTTTCACGCTTGCCCGCGCGACCAGCCTGCCGAAAGGTATCTGGCGTCCTGTTTTGCCCGAGGGTTTGGACCCGGATGAGGCTGCGTTGGCCCTGCTTCTGGGCCAATATCGCTTCACCCGCTACAAGGGCTCGACCTATGCGGGCGCGCAATTCGTGTGCCCCGATGGGGCGGATGCCCGACACATCGAAGCGATTGCCGCCGGTGAATTCCTGACCCGTGATCTGATCAACACCCCGGCCAGCGATATGGGCCCGGTCCAGCTCGAGAGTGCCGCACGTGCGCTGGCCAGTGAGATTGGCGCAAGCATCGAGGTAACGACAGGGGCGGCGCTTCTTGACGCGAATTTCCCGATGATCCACGCGGTCGGTCGCGCCTCGGATCAGGAACCGCGTCTGATCGATATTCGTCTGGGGGAACAGGGGCCGCTGGTCACCATCGTCGGCAAGGGCGTCTGTTTCGATACCGGGGGGCTGGACATCAAACCGCCTGCCTCGATGGGGTTGATGAAAAAGGACATGGGCGGCGCGGCGACGGCGCTTGGCCTGCTGAAGATGCTGGCCGGGACCGGCGCTGCGGACGGGCTGCGATTGCGCGTCCTGATCCCTGCGGTCGAGAACAGTATCTCCGCCAATGCTTTCCGCCCGCAGGACGTTCTGACCAGCCGCAAAGGCCTGACGGTCGAGGTGAACAATACCGATGCCGAAGGTCGTCTGGTCCTTGCCGACGCACTGACGCTGGCGACAGAGGAAAAGCCCGATCTGCTGATCTCGCTGGCGACGCTGACCGGCGCGGCGCGGGTGGCGCTTGGGCCGGACGTGCCGCCCTTCTATTGTGACGACGATGCCGTGGCGCATGCCTTGGCCAAGGCTGCAAAGACGGTGCGCGACCCGTTGTGGCAGATGCCGTTCTGGGAACCCTACGAGCCGCTGATCGAGCCTGCCATCGCCGATCTGGACAACGCGCCATCGGGCGGCATGGCGGGATCGATCACCGCCGCACTGTTCCTGCGTCGCTTTGCCGAAGGCGCAGGCCGCTATCTGCATCTGGACATCTATGGCTGGCAGCCCGTCGCTGCACCCGGACGCCCCAAAGGCGGCGTCGGTCAGGGCGCGCGCGCGATTCTGGCGGCTCTGCCGGAGTTGGCCGGATGAAGCTGGATCGTCGTCTGACACCCGCGACCGACCGGGTCGCCCATGAAAGCCTGCGCGGCATCCTCGACCGGCCGCAATTTACAGAAGGCAGTCCCGTCCGGCTGTCGGCTCCGCTGGCCGATCTGATGACTGCCCCCGACGGTCGCCGCGACCGGCAGGTGAATTTCGGGGCCGACCTGACGATGATCGACAGCCGCGACGGCTGGGCCTTCGTGCAGGCCGCGCTTGACGGCTATTGCGGCTGGCTGCCCGAGGCGGCGCTGTCCCATCATCTGCCCGCCGTTACCCATCACGTCACGGCACCCGCAACGCATGTCTATCGCACGCCCGATTTCAAACGCTCCGAAGCGTTCGGGCTGTCGATTGGCGCGCGCCTGTCGGTCACAGCGATCGAGGGCAAGTTCGCCGAACTGGCCACGGGCGGCTTTGTCCCGATCCAGCATATCGGAGACCAGATGGCAGACGATCCCATAGTCGTTGCCGAAACGCTTCTGGGCACGCCCTATCTCTGGGGCGGGAACAGCCGCGCGGGCATCGACTGTTCGGGTCTGGCGCAAGCTGCGCTGACGGCCTGCGGCATCCGCTGCCCCGGCGACAGCGATCTGCAGCGCGAAGCCTTTCCGCAGGTCGCCGATATTCAGCGCGGCGATCTTCTGTTCTGGCCGGGCCATGTCGCACTTGCCGCCTCGGCCGATCTGATGATCCATGCGACGGCGTGGAAAATGGCGGTGATCTGGGAGAGCATTCCCGACGCCATCGCCCGGATCGATTCCGCAGGCGACGGCCCCTATCTTGGCGCGCATCGCCCCGGCTGATGTCTGACCCGCAAGAGGCAGGATGCCTTAAAGGTTGAACACCCGTTCGGGCTGCACCACGCCGCCCTGATAGCGACCGATGCAGACCGGACCATCCGCATCCGCGACCCAGACCAGTTCACCCCATTCCGCAGTCCCGGTCACCTCACCGGGATTGCCGTTGCGAATCCGGCGTGCGCCTTCCGGCGTCGCCCGCAATTGGGGCAGATCGACCAGCGCCGTTTCCAGCGGCAACAGGCATCCGTCAAGCCATTCCTGCTCTGCCCGGTCGATCTTCTCGAACGCAACGCCATCGGTGGCGTCAAAAGGCCCCGACCAGGTGCGGCGCAGATGGGCAACATGGCCCAGACAGCCCAGTTCACGCCCCAGATCCCGCGCGATAGAGCGGACATAACCACCCTTGCCGCACACCATCTCGAAGCGCGCCGTATCGGTGCCCGCCTCGATCAGCAGCAGACTATCAACCCACAAGGGGCGTGCCGCCAGTTCCAACTCTTCGCCCTCGCGCGCCAGATCATAGGCCCGTTCGCCATCGACCTTCACCGCCGAGAAGGCAGGCGGCACCTGCATGATCTCGCCCGAGAATTTCGGCAACGCCGCGTTGATCGCCGTGGCATCCGGTCGGCTATCACTGCTGCGCAACACCGTGCCCGAGGCATCGTCGGTCGTCGTCTCCGCCCCCCAGTTCACCGTGAAGTCATAGCACTTCAACGCATCGGTGATGGTCGCGACGGTCTTGGTCGCTTCCCCCAGGGCCACGGCCAGCACGCCGGTCGCGTCGGGGTCAAGTGTCCCCGCATGGCCCGCCTTTTTCGCGTCAAGCGCCCAGCGAACCTTTGCGACGACCGCCGTCGAGGTAACGCCCGTAGGCTTGTCCACGATCAGCCAGCCGTTGATGTCGCGACCCTTCTTGCGTGCCATCCGTATCTCCGAAAACCAGAAGGCCGGGGGCATAGCGGCAGGGGAGAAAGGCGTCAACCGCCAGCCGTTCAGCGCACCTTTTCCATCAGAATTCTGTCCCGCGTGCAGTCCGGGCGAACATCCGGCGCACAGTCCCGAGGTTCCAGATCGCGCGTCAGGCAAATCCGAACCTCCTGCAACGCCTCGCCCCAGCAAGTGACGGTCACGCCATCACGGCCCAAGGACGGGTTCGCCTCGATAAAGGCTTCCTCGGCGACGGCAGGGGGCAGGCTGATGTCGCGGGCAAGATCCACGAAAACCTCTGGGATCGCGATCAGATCGGCAGCGTCGCGCATGGTGCCGTAATAGCCCGCCGCCGACAGACCCGTGCAGCGCCCGTGCTTCTGCCACTGATACCATGCCAGCCCGCCCGAACCCATAATATCGGCCATCGCCTGACTTTCGCGGCGCGATGGATCGCGCTCATCCGTGCGACAGTTTTCGGGCCAGCCACGTTCGTATTGCGGCCAAAGGCCGTGAACGACGAAATCGATCTTGCGCCCGACGGCGCATTGCTCGGCCCCGCGTTCGTCGCCGGTCTGGCTGCACCATGACGGCGACCAGCTGAGCGCGAGGACATAGTAATCGAAATCGCCCGCGACATCGTCGGCCATGGCCGGAAGGGCTGACAGCGCAAGGGCTAGACTGGCGATCATGCATTTCATTGCGCCAGATTACCGCCTTGCGCCGCGGCGTCTATCCCGTGAACGCGCGAATCCTCTTTTCCCCGAAGGTGGGAATCGCTATATCGGTCGGGAATTCCCCCCGAAAACGTGGAATGGCACCCCGCCGAAAGCCGTTTTCCCGGCCGAAGCCACCTGTTCGGGACAGAGATTGCGAAGGAGAAAGACATGAGCAAGCCATTGATGGCGAAGGCCACTGCCGTCTGGCTGGTGGATAACACCACGCTCAGCTTCAAGCAGATCGGCGACTTCTGCGGTCTGCACGAGCTGGAGGTGCAGGGCATTGCCGATGGCGATGTTGCGGTGGGGGTTAAGGGTTACGACCCCGTTGCCTCGCATCAGCTTGACGCCGAAGAAATCAAGAAGGGCGAGGCCAGCCCGTCCTATCGGCTGAAGCTGAAGCACAACCCCGCAGCCGATGGCGAAGAAAAGCGCCGTGGTCCGCGTTACACCCCGCTGTCCAAGCGTCAGGACCGTCCTGCCGCGATCCTGTGGCTGGTGAAGTTCCACCCAGAACTGGCGGATTCGCAGATCGCCAAGCTGGTCGGCACCACCAAACCGACGATCAACTCGATCCGCGAACGGACCCACTGGAACATCCAGAACATTCAGCCGATCGATCCGGTCGCGCTTGGCCTGTGCCGTCAGTCCGAACTTGACGCCGCCGTTCAGAAAGCCGCCAAGAAGCGCGGCGCCGATGGCGATGTGATGACCGACGATGAGCGTCGCAAGCTGGTCAGCACCGAAACCTCGCTGGCGATGAGCGATGAGCCGCGCCTGCCCAGCTCGATCGCCGGGCTTGAGAATTTCTCACTGACCAAGGACGAAGAGCCGGTCGAGCAGGATCTGGATGCGGACAGCTTCTTCAACCTGCCGGATCAGGATGACGAAGAAGAAGACGAGGATCACCGTCGATGATCAAGGACCGGCCCGCCGATTTTGTTTCTGGCGGGCTGGTCTGCCTCGGCCATGGCTATCGCTGGCACGAGGCGCAAATGACCGCCGCCATCCTGCAAAGCGCGGGTATTCATGTGCAGCTTCTGGATGCGGAAACCCATAACATGATGCCATCCTCGGGGATCGCGCTTGGCGGGGTCCGGCTGGTGGTGCCGCGCGCTGAGGCAAGAGAGGCGCTTGATCTGCTGCTGTCCCTGCCGCCGCACGAGGCGAGTCGGCAGAAAATGTGGCTTTCGGCGCTTTTTGTCTTGCTGTTCGCATGGGCAAGCGTCGTGCCGATGATGAGCGGGTTTTATCTGCGCCGTCCCGTTCTGGAAAAGCAAATCTGACAAACAAAAAGGCCCGCCATGCAGAACATGGCGAGCCTTCTTTGATCAATGTCCGGGCAGACGCCGTCAGGATTTCCTGCGGATCAACCGGCCCAGCCAGATCAGGATACAGGCACCGATCACGGCCACGACAAGCTGGCCAATCGCGCCACCTGCTGTGGTGCCGAACACCAGCCGCGCCAGCCAGTTACCGACCAGAGCGCCCAGAATACCAAGGATGATATTCATGATCAGCCCGTGTTCGCTTTTCATGAGCTGCTCTGCGATCCAGCCCGCAATCGCGCCCAGAACGATGGATATAATCCAGCCAAAACCTTCCATGATCGTCCCCTTTGGAAACTTTTCCCGACATCGCCCACGCAATGCCTTCGAAAGGCGTAATGCGTAACGTGATCAATATGTTCCCGATACGCAGCTAAAATTCTGCCCTAGTCGGCCGTTCAGATCGACAGGCAGATGTATTTCATCTCCAGATAATCATCGATCCCGTGGCGGCTGCCTTCGCGGCCCAGACCAGACTGTTTCACGCCGCCGAACGGTGCCACCTCGGTCGAGATGATGCCAGTATTCACCCCGACGATCCCGTATTCCAGCGCTTCCTGAACCCGCGTGATCCGGCCTACGTCGCGGGCGTAGAAATAGGATGCCAGTCCGAAGATCGTGTCATTGGCCTTGGCAATCACCTCTTCCTCGGTCTCAAAGCGGAACAGCGGAGCCAGCGGGCCGAAGGTTTCCTCGGTCGCCACCTTCATACTGTCCTTGACCCCGGTTACCACGGTTGGCTGGAAGAACAGCCCTTCGATCCGCTTACCGCCGGTCTGCACCGCGCCGCCGCCGTCGATAACATCCTTGATATGCTCTTCAACCTTCTCGACCGCATCTTCGTTGATCAGCGGGCCGGTGGTGATGCCGTCCTCAAGCCCGTCGCCGACGCGCAGTTTGTCCACGGCATCCGACAGCTTCTTGGCGAAGGCGTCATAGACTGCGGCCTGCACATAGATCCGGTTGGCACAAACGCAGGTCTGGCCGTTGTTGCGGAACTTCGAGGCCATCGCCCCTTCCACCGCCGCATCCAGATCGGCGTCATCAAAGACGATGAAGGGCGCGTTGCCGCCCAGCTCCATCGAGCATTTCATCACCTGATCGGCAGCCTGACGCAGCAGGATGCGCCCCACCTCGGTCGAGCCGGTGAAGGTCAGCTTGCGGACCAGCGGGTTCTCGCAGAATTCCTTGCCGATATCGCTGGACCGGGACGAGGTGACGACCGACAGAATGCCTTTGGGCAGGCCCGCACGTTCGCCCAAAACAGCCATTGCCAGCGCCGAGAGCGGCGTTTCCGCAGCCGGGCGGGCGACGAAGCCGCAGCCCACGGCCAATGCGGGGGCCGCCTTGCGGGCGATCATGGCGTTGGGGAAATTCCAGGGGGTGATACTGCCCACGACGCCGATGGGCTGGCGGATCACGGTCAGGCGTTTGTCGGGTTGGTGGCCGGGGATCGTCTCGCCATAGATACGCTTGGCCTCTTCGCCGAACCATTCGACAAAGCTGGCGCCATAGGCGATCTCGCCCTTCGCTTCGGGCAATGGCTTGCCCATTTCGGCGGTCAGGATTTTGCCAAGATCATCCTGATTTTCCATCATCAGGTCGAACCATTTGCGCATGATCTGCGCGCGCTCCTTGGCGGTGCGGGCGGCCCAGTCCTTCATCGCCTCTGCCGCAGCCGCGATGGCCGTTGCGGCATCAGCGCGGCCCATATCGGCGACCTTGGCGATCACATCGCCGCGGGCGGGGTTGAGAACGTCGAAGGTGGCACCGTCGCCCGCCTCGACCCATTCCCCGGCGATGAACGCACGGGTTTTCAAGAGCGAGGGGTCGCGCAGCAGGGTCTTCAGATCGGTCGAATGCTTGGTCATGGCGTCTCCTCCTCAAACGATTGCGGCGATGATGGACCCGGCCCGTGCCCGTTGTCAAAGCCGGTTCCGGGCGGACGCCAGATCACGATCAGGCGAGTGACGAAGCGCGTGGGCAACGCCGCTTTGTGCGGGTTGAACCAAACCATCGGCAGAATCGTTGTGGTGGATCGCTAAGCTGTCCCTCTTGGCGATCTCTCTGGGGGCGGGGTCGGGTGGCCCCGCCCTTTTCTTGTTGGCTCACAACCCGTTACGAATATCCCGCCAGCTTGGCTGAAGATCCCCCGGCATCGGCGTCGCGGCATGAACACCCCTTGCAATCGCACGCGCCAAGGTTGCCGAAGCGGCATGGCTTAACAAATATGTATCGGCCAGCGGGTCGTTCATCGGCTTTCTGCCGGTAGTGGCCGCGAAAACCAGATCACCGTCCAGCGGCGTGTGGCTGGGCACAAGCGCGCGGGCCATGCCGTCATGCGCAGACGTCGCCAGACGTTGCAGCGCCGCTTTGTCCAGTGCAGCATCAGTCGCGACAATGGCGATTGTGGTCGCCTCTCCCATACGCTTCATCGGCTGGGGCTCATGGGTCGGGTCAAAGTGGCCACCCTGACCAAGCCCGCCGAACTCATCGCCCAATTCCCACGGAGCCGCCCAGAAATGGGCGCTGTCGCCGACCGTGGCCGAGCCTAGCGCGTTGACCACCGCCAAAGCAGCCACGGTGATCCCGTTCGACAAAACCGTCGAGGCAGAGCCAAGACCACCCTTCAGCCATCCGGTCATCGCACCATAGCCCGCACCAACCGTGCCAATGCCGAAATCGACCGAAGCCGCGTTCCAGGCACGGCGTCCAAGCGCGGGATAAGGATTCTGGCTCCACGCCTTATCGCCACCGTTCAGCAGATCGAAAACAATCGCGCCGGGCGCAATGGGCACTTTGGCCGTGCCGATGGCAAAGCCGCGCCCGGCATCGGCAAGTGCCTGCATCACCCCGTCACAGGCCGCCAAACCAAAGGCCGAGCCACCGGACAGAACCAGCGCATCAACCTGCGCCACCAGCTTGTCGGGCGCCAGAAGATCGGTATCGCGAGTGCCGGGCGCACCGCCCATCACATGCACAGCGGCGGCAAAGGGGCGATCAGAGGTCAGCACCGTAACCCCCGAACGCAGCGCCGCATCATCGGCATTGCCGACCAGAAATCCGTCGATATCGGTGATCAGATTGCGAGGGCCGGGCTGCATCCGCATTTTCCTTTCGTCAGAAAGGTCAGAGGTAGCGAATCAGGCAAGCTGAGGCAATCGCAGCCAGGCCCAGATCACCGATGTGCCGCGCGTGATTTGCTGCGGTTTCGCGTCGTCCGCTTCATCATAGAAACATATGTCGTCGCGAAAGCGTGGAAATCCGCCGATCAGGCCATGTTGGGCTGGTTCTGTCATTCCTTTTTTGCAATCGTGTGGGCGATTTGGATCTATCTGTTGATACGGGGACTACCCGATGAATGCTCCTTTCAGCCAGTCCGAACGGCTGGGCCGCCTGACGACGGCACTTGGGCCTGATGCACTGGTCCTGTTGCGCTTCGACGGCGCCGACCACATGAACGATCTGTTCGAATATCGCGTCGAGGCGCTTGCGCCGACCGGAGACGTGGATTTCGACCAGCTCATCGGCACCCATGCCACCGTTCATATCGATGGCCGCGAAGGCAGCCGTGTCTTTGACGGGATCGTCACGCAGACCCGCTGGGCGGGCGTGGGTGAGAATGGTCATCGTTATGACCTAGTGCTGCGGCCATGGCCTTGGCTTGCAGCGCGGCGGCGCAATCAGAAGATTTTCCACAACAAAACCGTTGTGCAGATCATCGAACAGGTGCTGTCCGAATATTCCTCGCTGGGCGATCCTGCGCTTGAGGTGAAGGTGTCGGAAAGCTATCCGGTGCTGGAATACACCGTCCAGTTCCGCGAAAGCGATCTGGATTTCGTGCGCCGCCAGATGGAGCGGCACGGGATCAGCTTCCATTTCCGCCATCAGTCCGGCAGCCATACGATGGTTTTGACCGATGATGTGCTGGCCCACGAATCGATCGGCGCGCGCCCCTACAAGAATTTCGACGGCCATCATCAGGCCGAGGGCGAGCATTTCTGGGACTGGTCGCCCGAACGGAACCTGACGACGGGCGCGGTGCGGCTGATCGACTACAACTTCAAATCGCCGACCGCGGCGATGGAGGTCAGTCGTCTGGGCGATGCCGCGCATGCGTTCGGGCAGTTGGAAAGCTACGAATATCCCGGCGACTATCTGGACGAGGCCGGGGGCAAGGTCGTGGCCCGCGCGCGGATGAACCAAGAGCGCGGCAGTGACCGTCGCAACCGCGCGGTGGGTGACGTGCTGTCGCTGGGCGCGGGCAAGATCGTCGAACTGACCGGCGACCCGGTCCCCGGCACCGGCGAAAAATTCCTGTGCCTCTCGGCCAACTATCACTTCGTGTCGGAAGCCTATGGCTCTGGCAGCGCCTCAAGCGATGGTTACAGCTTCAGCGGCAGCTATACGTTGATGCCCGACACCGCGCCGATGACCTCGCCCAAGCGGACGCCGGTGCCGGTGGTCGAAGGGCCGCAGACCGCCGTGGTCGTCGGCGATGGCGAGATCGACTGCGACGAATTCGGCCGGATTCTGGTCCGCTTCCACTGGGATCTGGAAGGCGCGAAATCGATGCGTTGCCGGGTCGCGCAGAACTGGGCCGGGAACGGGCTGGGCGGCGTCGTCATCCCGCGGATCGGCATGGAGGTCGTGGTCGATTTCATCGATGGCAGCCCCGACAAGCCCATTGTCACCGGCTGCGTCGTCAACGGCTCGAACGGCAATATCTATGGCTTGCCTGCCAGCAAGACGAAAAGCGGTTTCAAAACCAAGACCCACGAAGGCGGCGGCTTCAACGAGCTGAGCTTCGAAGATGCGAACGGCGCCGAAAAGGTCTTTCTGCACGCGCAGAAGGACATGGAACGGGTCATCAAGGACAACGAGTCCACCATGGTTGAAGCTGGCAATCGCAGCATCACCGTGCAGACCGGCGACGAAACCAAAGCTGTTGCCAGCGGCAATCTGTCCGAGACGGTGGCGCTGACGCGCGGCGTGCAGGCGAACAAAATCGTCGAAAGCGCACTGGCGGGAAAGGGCGGGCCGGGGGTCATTTCGTATAACGCGGACAATGACATCGGCATGACCGCGAAGGAAAACGTATCGCTGCATTCGGATATCCACATGCAGCATACATCGACCGAGACGATGGTTCACGATTCAAAGAAAATCGATATTGTAGGCGGCGATAGCATCACGCTGACGGTAGGCGGGTCGAAAATCTCACTGACAAAAGAAGGCATCGTTCTTGAATTCAACGGCACGCGCGTGACGCTGGCCGAAGGGGTTCTGGATCAGGTGGCGGGAATGATCCATCTTAACAAGGATTCGGCTGGCTGATGTATCGCATCAATGAAGGTTTTATCGATCTGCCACCGACCTGGCACGACCGCACGATCAACGTCGTCGCATCGAGCATGGCGGGCAGCGGTGCATCTTTGACGATCACCCGCGACGATGTGCCATGGGGCATGGATTTCGTCGAATATGTAAAAGACCAAGAGGCGCAGGCCGCCAAGGCCCTGAAGAACTTCGAGGTGATCGACCGGCGTGAGCTGCAGATCAACGGCGCCGCGGCTTACGAAATCGAAAGCACATGGGTCGCGAAGCAGGGGCCGATCCATCAGATCATCACCACGGTTCAGATGGGTCAGCGCGCCCTGATCTTGACGGCCTCTACCACCGGCAAGATGAGCGACAACCAAAAGGCCGAGATGCGGCGCATCGTATCGACGCTCGACATGAATCAGGCGAGGGCTTGAAATGTCCGGGGGGATGCTGGCAGGCATGACCTCGGGCGCGTATAGCGCTCAGCCAACTTTCGGCAACCAGAACTGGATAAACAATCCTGGCACCGGCCCGGTTGGCAATCCAACGGGCGGGGGCACCAGCACATTTCCCGAAGGGCTGAGCGAGTATCAGCAGCAAGCCTTGGGAAATGCCGCTACGCAAAGCGATCCCGGTGCAGGGGCGCATTTTGTCGATGGGATCATCGATTCATATAACTCTGGCCCGGTTCAGGCCCTGGCAACCTATGGTCCGATTGCGGCAGCGGGCGTTGGCGGTGCAATCACCGCATCGGCGGCCGGCGCGACCGGGATGGCGCTTGCCGGAGCTGCCGCTGCCGCTGCGCTGCCTGTTGCTGTCGCGACCGCGGCCGGGCTGGTCTATGCCCAGATCGGCTTTGGGATCGGTGAGGGTTTCGGCCACTGGGCAATGGACGCGATGGGCTTTGAGCGTATCGCCGAAGATGGCGAAATGCCCGCGACTGTCGGCCATCCTATCGCGCATGCGGAAACCGGATGGTCTTTGGGCGCGATGGTGCTGGGCGCGGTTGCGGCGGTTGCGGTTGCGGCTTTGGTGGTGGCGACGGCGGGCGCTGCTTCGGTGTTGGTCGTTGCCTTCGTTGCGGGCGCGTCGGCAGGTTTGGTCGGCGGCATCGGGTTCGGCTTCGCCTCGGCCGCGGGTCAGTATGGATCGAACAAGGGAGTCATCAAAAAAGGCTCCGCCAACGTCAAGTTCAACAATAAAAGCGTCGCCCGCGTTTCCGATTTGGTGGATTGCGACGATCACGCGGAATCCTTCGTTGCCGAAGGTGCGGAGACCGTATTCGCGAATAATCTGCCGATTGCGCGTATCGGGCACAAAACCACCTGTAACGGCACCATCAATGATGGTCTCACGAATATCGCCATCGATATCGACACCAGCGCGATTGCTTTGCCAATTGATCGGGGCTGGGCCGAGCGCATCACGGATCTGGGGCTGATCGTTCTGGACTGGCTGCCGATAGGTGGGCGACGTCCGCGCGGCGGTGACCCCGCGACCAATCGCGGCGGCGATCTGCCGAACAGTTGCCGCTCGACCTGTGGCGACCCTATCGATGTGGCAACCGGGCAATTCGTCGATCTGCGCACCGACATCTTTATCCCCGGCACCATCCCGCTGCGGCTTGACCGCTGCCACTCGGTCACGGCGGGCGGATCGCAGGGGCGCGGCTGGTCCGGCACCTGGGCCCAGCATCTGCGGATCGACGGCGAAACCGTCACCTTCCAAAGCCCGGAAGGCAGCCAGATCACCTTCCACGCCCCGCAGGACGAGGTCGTCAGCCACAACCTGCGCTTCCCGCATCTGGAGCTGCTGGGTCGCCGATCTGCCGATCTGTTCCTCTATGACCGGCCCGCACGGCTGTTCTATGTCTTCGCAGACGAGGGTGGCGCGCTTCGCCGTCTGTCCCGGATCGAGGATCGCAACGGCAACCGGATCACCTTCCTTTATGATGATGGCGGACTGCACCGTGTCGAACATTCCGATGGCTTCGCCCTTCAGGTTCACAGCGAAAGAGGTCTGATCCGCCACGCCGCATTGCAGGCGGCGGATGCGGATGAATGCGTCTTTTCATGGGATTACACGCGCGATGGTCGGCTGAAAGAGGTGCAATCCTCGCAGACCGGGACCATGCGTTATGATCACGACGCCGAGGGTCGTATCACCGCCTGGCACGATGCCAAGGATACCCATGTCCACTACGAATATGGCGAACATGGCCGCATCGTCCGGACCTGGACCGATAGCGGCCATATGTCGGGTCAGATCGATTATGACCTGCGCCGCAAGCGCACCGTCTATACCTCGGCACAGGGCGAAGCGACGGCATTCGATTGGGATGAGGATGGTCTTGTCTGGCGGCTCACCGATCCGCTGGGCCATGTCTGGCTGACCGAATGGGACCGCGCGCTGCATGTCACCGCCCGTGTCGATCCGCTTGGGAACCGGAGCGAGTTCACCTATGACGCATTCGGCAATCTGACCCGGCACAAGAATGCCGAAGGGGTCGTGATCTCTTTCGATCATGATGCCAGCGGTCAGTTGCTCGCCAGCACCGATGCGATGGGCAACCGCACCGAATTCCGCCATGACGAACGCGGCAATCTGGTCGGGCTGACCGATGCGCTTGGCAGGGTGACCACAATGGGCCTTGGCCTGAAGGGTGAATTGCTGCGGATCGATCTGCCCGGCGGCGTTCAGGAGCGTATCTACTACGACCCGCTTCTGCGCCCCTCGCGCCGTCGCGACCCTGACGGGAACGAGACCCTGATGGGCTACGATACCGAGGGCCGCCTGCGCTGGTACACCGACGAAATCGGCGCAACGACCCGATATGATATGACACGCGGTGCCGAGAACCCGCGCGGCGCGCTGCGCATGCTGGAAACGCCCGATGGCGCCATCTCGACCCTCTCCTGGGACATCGAAGGCCAGCTTCGCACAATCACCGATCCGAACGGCACCAGCCGGCATTTCCGCTTCGGCGCCTTCGACCTGCCGGTCGAGACCGTCGATGCCAAAGGCCACCGGCTGCGGCTGGAGCATGACCCGCACCTGCGCCTTTCAGCCGTCGTGAACGAATTGGGCGAGCGGTATGAATACGCCTATGACGCGGTAGGCAACCTGACCGCCGAACGTGACTATTCTGGCCGGGTAACGCGCTACAACCATGACGCCGTCGGTCGCGTCATCCAGAAGATCGCGACCAACGGCACCCGCACCGATTTCACCTATTCCCCGTCCGGTCTGCTGCTCAGCCAGCGGATCGAGGGCGAGGCCGAGACACGCTTCACCTATGACCCAAGCGGCATGATGATCCGGGTCGAAAATGGCGCGGCGGTTGTCGAATATGACTACGATGCCCTTGGCCGCGTTGTGGCTGAACGACTGAATGGGCGCGAGATCACCTCGGAATATTCCGTTGCCGGTCAGCGGATCGCCCGGTCTGGCGATGTTCTGCACCTGACGGCGGGCTGGACCCGCGCGGGACTGCCAACTGAACTGGGGATCGGCGATCACGCCCCGTTGGCCTTCCATCATGATCCTCGCGGGCTAGAGCAGTTGCGGTCCTCGCCCACCGGCTTTGCACTGGCGCAGGGCCACACCATTATGGGCCAGTTGTCCGAGCAGATGGCCGGTCCGCTGGCACGCCTGCCGGAAGAAGCGCGGCGCGGCGGGTTGGGCCATAGTATCCCGGTGGAAATGGCGACGCGGATCGGCGCACGGGCGCATCGCAGCTATGACTGGGACAAACTTGGCCGCGCCATCTCGGTGAACGACCGGGTGATGGGGCTGGTTCGGTTCGACTATGACCAGCGCGGGCAGGTGACGACCACCCGCCGCGATACGCCGGACGGGCAATCGGCGCTGTCACATTTCGAATACGACCCCGCCCGCAACATCGCGGCGGTGATCGAGGCTGGCCGCACCGTCCCGGTCGAAAGCAATGCTGGCCGCATCAAGCGGCGCGGCACCGTCAGCTATCGCCACGACGATTGCGGCCGCGTGATCGAAAAGCGCGTCGAGGAGCCGGGCTTCCGGCCCCGCGTCTGGCATATGGATTGGGACGGGCAGGATCAGTTGTCGGCTGTGACAACCCCCGACGGCACCGTCTGGCGCTACACCTATGACCCCCTTGGTCGCCGCATCGCCCGCGCCTCTGGCAGTCAGGGTTACGCCTATCAATGGGAAGGCGACCGCCTGATCGCCGAGGCTCCGATGACCGCCAATGGCGAAGTGGCATGGGACAGCGCCCGCCACTGGGTTTACGAGCCGGGCAGCTTCCGTCCGCTGGCCCAGATCGACGGCGAGGTTCTGCATTACGTCGTCACCGACCACCTTGGCACCCCGCGAGAGCTGTTTTCCGAGGACGGCACCGAGGTCGCCTGGCGTTCCGAACTGGGCCTTTGGGGTGATATCGCCGAACTGCGCCTGCCGCGTCCGGCCAATGACAACGAAGCGCCTGCCGACTGTCCGATCCGGTTCCAGGGCCAGTGGGAAGATGCGGAAACCGGCCTCTATTACAACCGCTTCCGCTACTATGACCCAGAGGCGACGCAATACCTTTCGCCTGACCCGATAGGCTTGGCGGGTGGGGTCAGGCCACAGGGATATGTGGCGGACCCGAATGGGTGGGTTGATCCGTTGGGATTGGCACCGATTACGCCCGGTGATTTCGGACTAGGCACCATTACCGACGACCCCGTTTTGCATCGGCTGTGGATCGACGCAATGAAAGATGCGGCGGCAGCCAAGAAAAGCAATGGCTATACACGACTGCTGGAACTATATGACCAAGGCAAGACGCCTACGACCAAGCAACTGGAAGCCGCCTTCAAATCGGTAAATGATCGTTTCCTGTCAAGCGCCCGTAATGCTGGCTACACCATCGCACAGACACACCACTGGAACTACAACAAAGGCAGCTACCCGACTCAGATCGTAGATCCACGTCATCTTGTCCCGACTCCGTCGCGCGCTGTGCATCAGCAAATTCACCAAGCGACCACATCGAACCCTTCGAAGCCTTGGGCTGGCCCGATCGCGGATGAGCACCGTATAAACATCCCCGATCATTCCACGCCCTTGCCTCCCCGGCCCACATGCAAATGAACGAATACCAAGCTCTTCTGTCTGACCTCGGCTTTGCCCGCGCGGCAAATATCTCTGCTGCACCGATGCAGGCATTGTTCGGAGGTTATGAAGCGCCACCAGAGTGGTATGGCTTTCCGCCAGCGCTCATCCCGATTGTGTCGGACGGCTCACTGCCGCTTTATGTTGGGCTATGGAAACACTGGTTTCTTCCCAGAACGCCAAGCTTTGTCGAAGTCAGCGTCAGCGATGATTACCGAACCGAAGAAATCGCCCGCACTGAAGATCAGCTTACCCAACTTATGGTCGCCCGGCTTATTGTTCACCGCGATGGTATCGACGACGAAGTTCGGGCCTTCGCCGCGGATCTGGATGTCGAAAATCTGGATGAGATCGATGCCTTTACGGACCTTTCCGGCGATGACCTCTCAGCATATGCGGCCCTGCCTGCGTTTTCTAACCGCACGCCCCGCATCGCATCGCAGGACGGCGACTATTCCGGCGAATTTCCTTTCGCAGGACAATACGATGCGGACCGACAGGCGTTCTTCGAGTTCGAGGACTTACCGCCTGCTGCCGAGGCCCTCTGGCTTGATCCCGTCTCTGATAAGGCAGCAGCTTTCGACCACTTCATGGCCCAATCCGAATTCGCCAAGGCTTGGTTGACTATTAACGGAACGGGTTGGTCCTTCGCCGACGCGGCTCTAGCTATCACTGAGTTGAGCAGGGCCCCCTCTGCAGACCCTCTTTTCCGGCGTATGGCGGAAATTTGGTCACAGCATGCATCTCAGGAAAGCGGCGGATACTGAGGTCTGATATAACTTCTCCGCCGTGACATCCTCGAAGATCTGGGCGCCTCTAAAAGCGAGGATTCCAATGCCGTCATGGCGATCCCAGGATTCCTTTTAGAATCAATTTTCTAGAAGATCCTATGAGAGGATAAAGCTATCCCTCATTGAAGTCTCAGAACAACGGACCATGCAAATAGTTGTAGAAGAAGTAAGGAAAACGATCGAGCATTTGGTTCGTTCAGAGGTCGGCCGCAATGTCGGAGAAGGCCAACCAGAGCTGAATCTGCAAAGCTTCGTCGCACCGATTTGGGCAGAGACCGCCGCGAAAGCGGAGCATCTTCAGGAAGCGGACGAGTTGTCAGATTTCCTGCTCTACTTGCGGCCCGAGGCCGAATTTGATGATCCAGAACTGCGCGCTCAGTTCAGCCGCGAGATGAACGAAATCGCAAAACTGGTAAAGCCGATCTGCGAGGAAAAGCTAAGCGGCATTGAGATTCCCGGCTTCGAGAATGAAGCTGTGGGCTTTCAGCCGCCATATGCGGTGCAGACCTTAGAATTTGTAATAATATCTTTAGCGCAAGAGCTTTTCGCGCAGAAAAAATATGGCTTGATCGATCCGCTACCCTGCCAAGATCTGCTTAAGGTCTATCAACACGGGCACATACTCTGCGGATATGACACAGCGGATTCGGCCATTATTCTGTACTGACCCAATCTAGACAAGCCGCCAGAGAACCCGTGCATTCGCCCGAGGCGAAGCGATCTTTGTGCGCCATTCTCACCGAATGCATCAACGCTTTCACGACGCATCCGATTACGATACACACTATCCAAATCGTTTCGGTTCGCGAGAGGCGGGAAGCTAGACCCATGGCAACACTCAAGGACGTCGCCAAGGCATCGGGCCTTTCCGTGACTCAGGTCAGCCGTGCGTTGAACAACCATTCCGACGTGAACGAAGCCACCCGCGACAAGGTCAAGGCTGTCGCGCGGTCACTACATTACAGCCCCAATCTCTCGGCGCGGAAACTGGTGTCGGGCCGTTCGGGGATGGTCGGGCTGGTCGTTCCTCTGATGCCCGATCTGGCCAGCGATGGTGTTTTCATGGAGGGGGTCGCCGGGCTTTCGACGCAGTTTTCGGACCGGGATATGCAGTTCGTGCTGCACGTCACGCGCGAGTCCGAGCAGGCGATCATTCCGGTTTATAAACGGCTGATCGGCAACGGAGCACTGGACGGCTTTGTCCTGATGCACCCCGATGAAAATGATTGCCGTGCCAGCTACCTTGCCCGCGAGGGCGTGCCTTTCGTGGTCCATGGCCGCATTGGGACAGATCCGGACCATGCCTATTTCGACATTGATAATGAAGGTATTTTCTACGATCTGACACAACACCTGACCGCGCTTGGTCATCGCCGCATCGCTTTTCTGAACGGCCTTTCCTGGCGCACCTATGTCGGGGCGCGGCTGCGCGGATATCAGCGTGCCCTGCGCGATGCTGGCATTGGACCAGAGCAGGAAATCATCCGCAATGGTGAGATGACCGAGGCGCTTGGTCTTGTGTCATCGGTCGAGCTTTTTGCCGCGGACGGGCCGACACCCACTGCGGTCATTTGTGGCAGTGTCCGGATCGCAAAAGGGGTCTATCAGGCGCTGAACGTGTTGGGCCTGTCGATCCCCCAAGACGTGTCCGTCCTTGCCCATGACGACCATCTTTCACAAATTCAGACTGCCGCCTTCTTTCCCGCGCTCAGCGTCAGCGATGCTCCGCTCAGCGAAAGCTGGAAACCGCTCGCGGACTGTCTGGCAGATGCGATTGCGGGCGCAGATCTGGCTGACGTGCAGCGTATCGGCAGTCACCAGATCATTTTGCGCCATTCCACTGCTGCACCGCGCAGATAAGCCTGTATCGTTACAAAACGAATCATTGATCGAGGGGACCGTTTCCGCTAACAGTTCCGAAACGTTTCGGATGCTTTTATTAACTTTTCAAAACATTCGTTCGTTGCAGGAGGGGCGCGGCACGGTCACGATGTCGTGGACAACAAGGGGGAGAAAATCAATGAGAATCAAATCCATCAGGACAGGTCTGTCTGCGCTTGCGGTGATGGCGATCACCAGCGCGCCCGCAGCCTGGGCCGAAGAATTGTTCTATGTCAGCGGCGCAGTCGGTAATGCGCTGGAAAACTTCAAAGTCATCGTGAAACCATGGGAAGAGGCGACCGGCAACACGGTCACCATCGTCCCGATGCCATCCTCGACCTCGGACCAATTCGCGCAATACCGACTGTGGCTGGCGGCTGGAACGTCCGACATCGACCTCTATCAGACCGATGTGATCTGGGCGCCGCAGCTTGCAGACCATTTCGTCGATTTGTCAGAGGCCGCAGGCGACCTGATCCCGCAGCACTTCCCGTCTGTCATCGAAAGCCAAAGCGTGGACGGTAAGCTTGTCGCCCTGCCGCTCTTTACCGATGCCCCGGCGCTTTATTATCGCAGCGACCTGCTGGAGAAATACGGCAAGGAAGTCCCCACCACCTGGGAAGAGCTGACGCAGACCGCGCAAGAAGTCCAGGACGCCGAGCGGGCCGAAGGGTCGCGCGATCTTTGGGGCTATGTCTGGCAGGGCAACGCCTATGAAGGGCTGACCTGCAACGCGCTGGAATGGGTGAAATCCTTCGGCGGCGGTCAGATCGTCGAGGCTGACGGCACCATCTCGATCAACAACGAAAACGCGGTGAAGGCGCTGGAAACGGCGCAAGGCTGGATCGGCACGATCAGCCCCGGCGGCGTCCTGTCCTATCAGGAAGAGGAAGCCCGTGGCGTCTGGCAGACCGGAAACGCGGTCTTCATGCGCAACTGGCCCTATGCCTATGCACTTTCCGAGGGCGATGACAGCGCGGTGAAGGGCAAGTTTGACGTGGCTCCGCTGCCGACGGGCGGTGATAGCTCTGCTGCGACGCTGGGCGGTTGGAACGTTGCCGTGTCGCGCTATTCGACCAAACAAGAGGCTGCGATCAGCCTCGCGCTGTTCCTTGCCAGCGTCGAAGGCCAAAAGGCCGGCGCGCTTATGAACGGCAACCTGCCGACGATCCCGGCGCTCTACGAGGATGCCGAAATCGCGGAAAAGGTGCCGCTGATCCCGCGCTGGAAGGAAGTCTTCGAGCAGGCGGTTCCGCGCCCCTCCGCCCCGGTCAAGGGCAAGTATAACGAGGTTTCCGCGAAATTCTGGTCCGCTGTGCACAATACGCTTTCGGGCAATGGCACCGCAGCCGAGAATCTGGAAATCCTCGAGCTTGATCTCGACGATATCAAGGGTTCTGACTGGTAATCAGTCCGGCTTACTTCTCTGCCGCAGGGGCGGGCGCTGACGGCGCCCCTCCGCCATCGGCCCACGGGCCATGATGAGGAGATTATTGCAATGACCGACCAAACTCTGGGCCGCGCATCCGGTCCCAGCCTGAAGCAGCGTCGGCAAAGGGCGGCCTTCTGGTTCCTCGCCCCGATGCTGATCGCGCTGTTCTTCGTCGCCGCATGGCCGCTTCTGCGCACCATCTGGTTTTCGTTCACCGACGCGACTTTATCCAATCTTTACGATGCCGAATGGATCGGCTTCGACAACTATCTGCAGACCAGAGAGCTATCCTCGGGACGTGTCGTCTATCGCGGCACGCTGGTTGATCCGGCCTGGTGGAACGCGGTCTGGAATACGGTCCGCTTCTCGTTCGTCTCGGTCTTTTTCGAGACCATCTTCGGCCTGATCGTCGCGCTGGTGATGAATGCCGAATTCAAGGGCCGCAGCCTCGTCCGCGCCGCCATCCTGATCCCATGGGCCATCCCGACCATCGTTTCCGCGAAAATGTGGAGCTGGATGCTCAATGACCAGTTCGGCATCCTGAACGACATTTTGCTGAACCTTGGGCTGATCAGCCACCGCATCGCCTGGACCGCCACGCCGGAAACGGCAATGACCGCGGTGCTGATCGTCGATATCTGGAAGACCACGCCCTTCATGGCGCTGCTGATCCTTGCCGGATTGCAAATGGTCCCGCGTGATATTTACGAGGCCGCGCGCATCGACGGTATCCACCCGGTCAAGGTGTTCTTCCGGGTCACGCTGCCGCTGATCAAACCGGCAGTCATGGTCGCGGTGATCTTCCGCATGCTGGACGCGCTGCGCATCTTTGATCTGGTCTATGTGCTGACGCCAAATTCGGCGGCCACGAAAACCATGTCGGTGATCAGTCGCGAGAACATGATCGACTTCGACAAGTTCGCCTATGGGGCCGCGCAATCGACCCTGCTGTTCGCAATCATCGCCGTGTTCGTCAGCCTGTATATCTGGCTGGGCCGCGTCGATCTTGGAGGGGAGCGTCGCTGATGTCACATCCTCTGATCAAGACTATCGGCTTCTACGCGCTGGTCGCGGTGATCGTGGTCTTTGCGGTCTTCCCGTTCTACTACGCCATCGTCACCAGCTTCTCCAGCGGCACCGCGCTGTTCCAAGTGAACTACTGGCCCAAATCCTTCAACTGGGTGAACTACGAAACGGTGATGGGCAACCGGAACTTCGTCCGCTCGATCGTCAATTCGGTCTTCATCGCCGGCTGCACCGTGGCATTCGCGCTGTTTCTGGCGGTCACCGCCGCCTATGCGCTGTCGCGGGTGTCCTTCCGGGGGCGCGGGCTGTTACTGATGACCATCCTCGCGGTGTCGATGTTCCCGCAGATCGCGGTTCTGGCCGGTCTCTTCGAACTGGTCCGCTTTCTTGGCATCTTCAACACCCCTTGGGCGATGATCCTGTCCTACACGATCTTCACCCTGCCCTTTACGGTCTGGGTGCTGACCACCTTCATGCGCGACCTTCCGGTCGAGATCGAGGAAGCCGCCATCGTCGATGGGGCAACGCCCTGGGTGATCGTGACGAAGGTGTTCCTGCCGCTTCTGTGGCCGGCGCTGGTGACGACCGGGCTTCTGGCCTTCATCGGGGCGTGGAACGAGTTTCTCTTCGCGCTGACCTTCACCAGCTCGGAATCGATGCGCACCGTTCCCGTGGCCATCGCGCTGTTGTCGGGTGCCTCGCAGCAAGAAATCCCGTGGGGTCCGATCATGGCAGCCTCGGTCATCGTGACGGTGCCGCTGATCGTTCTCGTCCTCATTTTCCAACGCAAGATCGTCGCGGGCCTGACCGCTGGCGGAGTGAAAGGCTGAACCCATGGCCAAGATCGAGTTGAAAAACGTCACCAAGTCCTATGGCGCAGTAGAGGTCATCAAGGGCATCGACCTCGACATCAAGAAGGGCGAGTTCATGGTCTTCGTCGGCCCTTCGGGCTGCGGTAAGTCCACGCTTCTGCGTCTGATTTCGGGGCTGGAAGAGATCACGACCGGCGACATGCTGTTCGACGATCAGCGGGTGAACAACCTTGTTCCCTCGGACCGTGGCATCGCCATGGTGTTCCAAAGCTACGCGCTTTATCCGCATATGAAGGTCTATGACAACATGGCCTTCGGGATGAAGCTGGCCAAGCAGGACAAGGCGGCCATCGACAAGCGCGTCCGCGATGCCGCGCGGATGCTGCAGATCGAACATCTGCTGGACCGCCTGCCCCGTCAGCTTTCGGGCGGTCAGCGTCAGCGTGTCGCCATCGGCCGCGCCATCGTGCGCGACCCACGGGTGTTCCTGTTCGATGAACCGCTGTCGAACCTCGACGCCGCCTTGCGCGTGGCAACCCGGCTTGAGATCGCCAAGCTGCACGAAACGATGAGCGATGTGACCATGATCTACGTGACTCACGATCAGGTCGAGGCGATGACACTTGCCGACCGGATCGCGGTCTTGCGCGATGGCCGTCTTGAACAGCTTGGCACCCCGGCAGAGCTTTACGAAAGCCCGAATTCGGTCTTCGTGGCGGGGTTCATCGGCAGTCCGAAGATGAACTTCCTCAAGGGGAAGTTCGCCGAGGACAAGGGTTGCGCCACGTTGGGCGCGCGACCCGAACATATCGACATCGTTCCCGAAGGCACCGGCGACTGGTCCGGCGAGGTCGTCCATGCCGAGGATCTGGGCTCGGACAACTACCTCTTCGTCGAAATCGGTGCCGACGAGCCGCTGATCGTTCGCCAGCCCGGCAAGCTGGCCATTCCTCAGGGCAGCAAGGTTTCGCTGCAACCCCAACCTCAACATCTGCATCGCTTCGGAGCGGACGACCGACCGCTGCGCTGATCACCTCCACATCGCGCCCCGTCACCGGGGCGCTCAACACCCCCCGCAGGATATTCCTGCGGGGCATTGAAAGGCTCTTGCCATGACTATCCGCGTCACTGTCTGGAACGAGAACGTTCACGAACAGGAAAACAAGATCGTCGCCTCGGTCTATCCCGAGGGGATTCACGGTGCCATCGCCGAGGCGCTGAACACCGATCCGGCGATCACCGCGACCACCGCCACCCTTCAGGAACCCGATCATGGCCTGACCGAGGAAAAGCTGGCGCAGACCGATGTCCTCTTCTGGTGGGGCCATTGCGCGCATGGCGAAGTGTCAGATGCCGTCGTGGACCGCGTCTGCAACGCCGTCTGGGCGGGCATGGGCATGGTCTTCCTGCATTCGGCGCATTTCTCGAAGCCCTTCAAGCGGCTGATGGGCTCACCCTGCAACCTGACCTGGCGCGAGGCGGGCGAGCGTGAGCGGCTGTGGTTGACCTCGCGCAACCACCCGATTGCGGCGGGCCTGCCCGATCATTTCGAGCTTGAGAACGAGGAAATGTATGGCGAACCCTTCGGCGTGCCCGAACCGCTGGAAACCGTGTTCCTTAGCTGGTTTTCGGGGGGCGAGGCATTCCGCTCGGGTCTGACCTACAAGCGTGGCGCGGGCAATCTGTTCTACTTCCGCCCCGGCCACGAAACCTATCCGACCTATCACAACGAGAATGTGCAGCGGGTTCTGCTGAACGCGGCAAAATGGGCCTACAACCCCGCCCCGCGCCTGACCGATCCGAATGTCGCCCCGAACGTTCCCGTCGAGCAAGCGTTGGAGCAGATCGAGGAACGCGGCCCGAAACTGCATCACGACGGCGAAGAAGGATTCCGATGATGAAGCCTGTCCGCTTATTGATCCTCGGCACCGGCGGCATGGCGCAGCACCATGCCAAGGGTTTCTCGGTCATCCCCGGCGTCAGCATCGTCGCCGGGGTCGATACACGGCCCGAACAGCTTGCGACCTTCTGCAAGACCTTCGAGATCCCGAACAGCTTCGCCACGCTGGACGAGGCGATCCTCTGGGGTCAGTTCGACGCCGTAACCAATGTCACCCCCGACGCGGCGCATTACCCCACCACCATGCCTTTGCTGGCGGCGGGCAAGCATGTGCTGTGCGAAAAGCCGCTGGCAACCAAGGCCGCCGATGCCGAGGATATGGCAGCGGCGGCGCAGCGGGCTGGCGTGGTGAATATGGTCAACCTGTCCTATCGCAACGTTCCGGCGCTGCAGCAGGCCGCCCGCATGGTCCGCGCAGGCGAGATCGGCACCGTCCGGCATTTCGAGGCCTCGTATCTGCAAAGCTGGCTGACGCAGCCCGCTTGGGGCGACTGGCGCACCGAAAGCCAATGGCTCTGGCGGCTGTCCAGCGCACATGGATCAAAGGGCGTGCTGGGCGATGTCGGCATCCATATCCTCGACTTCGCCACCTTCATCGCCGCACAGGAAGCGCGCGAGGTCTCGTGCCGCCTTGCCACCTTTGAAAAGGCACCGGGCGGGCGGATTGGCGACTATATTCTGGACGCCAATGACGCCGCGACGATGCAACTTCTGCTGGATAACGGGACGCTGGGCACCGTGGCTGCGACCCGTTTCGCCAGCGGCCATCTGAACGATCTGCGCCTGCGGATCTATGGCGACAAGGGCGGGCTGGAGGTCAGCTTCGAGAAGCAGGAAAGCCGGTTGCGCGCCTGCCTTGCCCCTGATCTGCAAACAGCGGAATGGCGCGACATCGAATGCCCGCCGGTCGTGCCGATCTATCAGCGCTTCATTGACGCGATTCAGGGCAAAGGTCCGGCCGAGCCCGACTTCGCCCGCGGCGCATCCCTGCAACGCCTGCTTGACCGGGCCGAGGCTTCTGCCCTGCAGGGCGGCCTGAGCCTCGCCGTCTGACAAGCCCGGCGGCACTTTTCACGGTGTCGCCGGATTTTTCACAGCCGTTTTCAAACCCGACAGCCCATACCGCGCCCCGGAACATAAAAAAACGCCCCGCCAATGGCAGGGCGTCTTTGTCAGGACCAGCGGGCGACTGCGATCAGGTCACCGCGCGGTCCTTGATCATCCAAGAACCGCCTCGGGTTCGACAATCACGCTCCAGCCATCAGGGCCTGCGATGTCGCCGGTATAGATGCCTTGCAGGGTGGTGCGCAGGCGGCGGGCGGTTTCGCCGGGCTGGCCGATCTCCAGCTCGCCGTCGCTATGCTTCAGGCGGGAAACGCTGGCGATGATGGCAGCGGTGCCGCAGACGAAAACTTCGCTGATCTCGCCCGCTTCGACATCTGCTTGCAGCGCGTCGAAGGTATAGGGCACCTCTTCCACGGTGATCCCGTCAGCCTTTAGCAGTTCGATCACCGAGGCGCGGGTGATCCCCGGCAGGATGGTGCCCAAAGGCGGGGTTTGCACACGGCCATCCTTGCGCACGAAGAAGATGTTCATGCCGCCAAGCTCTTCGATCTGGCGGTTTCCGCAGGCGCTGAGGAACAGCACCTGATCGCATCCCTCGCTGGAGGCGCGGCTTTGCGCCATCAGGCTGCCTGCATAATTGCCGCCGCATTTGGCAGCGCCGGTGCCGCCGGGGGCGGCGCGGCTGGTTTCATTCTCGACCCAGACGGTCAGACCCTTTGCCCCGGCGCGGAAGTAATCGGCGGCGGGCGAGGCGATCACGCAGAAGGTGCAGCGATTGGCAGGGCGGACGCCAAGGAAGCTTTCATCGGCGAACATGAAGGGGCGCAGATAAAGACTGCCCTCGGCCGGGATCCAGCCGCGCTCGACGCTGACCAGCGTGCGGACCGAGTCCAGAAACAGCTCGGGTGGCACTTCCGGCATCGCCATCCGGCGCGCGGAACGGTTCATCCGCGCGGCGTTTTCCGCCGGGCGGAACAGCCGGATGCTGCCATCGGCGCCGCGATAGGCCTTCATCCCCTCGAACAATTGCTGGCCATAGTGAAAGGCGGCGTTTTCGGGGTTCATCTGAAACGGCTTGCGCGGGCCCAGTTCGGGCTGCTGCCAGCCGCCGTCACGGGTCCAGGTCGCGGTAATCATGTGATCGGTGAAGATCGTGCCGAAGATCGGCGATTGCAGCAGCTTCTCGCGCTCGGCCTCTGCCACCGGATTTGCACTCAGCGTTATGTTTACCGTCATCTGATACCCTTTCTCATCCCCAATTCCGGTCGGCTTGCCCGCGCAATGTTGACACCTGCCGCAAGCGATTGACCAGACCCGAAACCGCCTTGCCTTGGGAATATCCTCTAGCCCGGCTGGCGGCGCTCCGCCACCTTGTCATTCATCCATTTCGATAGCCCAAGGCAGGCCATCTGGTCAAAACCTGTTGAACCGGCATTGCCGCTTCACCCATGCAGCGCCCGGCCCAAGGCCTTCATCGCGGCTTCCTGCACCGTCTCGCCCAGCGTCGGATGGGCGTGAATCGTGTCGGCGATATCGGTCAACGTCGCCGCCATCTCCAGCGATTGCGCGAATTGCCCGGCCATTTCCGACACGCCCGCGCCAACCGCCTGAATGCCAAGGATCAGGCCGCTATTCGCATCGCTGACGAACCGCACAAAGCCATCGTCGCGTTCCAGCGTCAGCGAGCGGCCATTCCCGGCAAAGGGAAACTGCGCCACTTTCGCCCCCGGAGCGTCCGCGGGCAACAGGCCCACCGTCACGATCTCAGGGTCGGTGAAGCAAACCGCCGGGATCGCGCGTTTGTCCCAGGACGCCGGTTTGCCCGCCAAAACCTCTGCCACCATCGCGCCCTGCGCCATCGCCCGATGGGCCAGCATCGGATCGCCGGTCACATCGCCGATCGCATAGACACCCTGCATCGAGGTCTGGCAGCGGTCGTTCACCGCGATATACCGTCCGGCCATGTCCAGCATCAGCCCCTCAAGGCCAAACCCCTGCGTAACCGGCTTGCGCCCGACCGTCACCAGCACCTTGTCTGCCGCGATCTGCTGCACGCCATCGGCGGTCTCGACCGCCAGATTGCCATCTGCAAAGCCACCCGCCTTGGCGTTGGTCAGCACCCGGATGCCAAGCGCTTCCAGCCGCTTCGCCACCGGCCGGGTCAGATCGGCGTCATATTGCGGCAGAATGCGCGGGGCGGCCTCGACCACGGTGACATCGGCGCCCAGCTTGGCCATCGCCGTCCCGATCTCCAGCCCGATATAGCCGCCACCGACCACGGCCAGCCGCTGTGGCACCTGCGCCAACGACAAAGCCTCGGTCGAGGACAGGATGTCGCCGCCAAAGGGCAGCGCCGCGATGTCCTGCGGGGCCGAGCCGGTGGCGATCACCAGATTCTTGGTCGCGATACGGATCGGGCCGTCTTCGGTCTCGACCGTGACGGTCTTGCCATCGACGATCTGTGCGTGGCCCTGAACCGCCCGCACCTTGGCCTTTTTCATCAAACCGGCCACGCCGCCGGTCAGGCGGGCGACGATGCCGTCTTTCCATGCCACCGTGCGGCCAAGATCGATGGCGGGTGCCGCCGTGGTAATGCCCAGCACATTATCGCCCGAAAGCTCCGCCGCCTCGTGAAAACGATCCGCCGCGTGGATCAGCGCCTTTGAAGGGATGCAGCCCACGTTCAGACAGGTGCCGCCCGGTGCCTTTGCCTCGACCACAACCGTATTCAGCCCCAATTGCCCGCAGCGAATGGCGCAGACATAGCCACCCGGACCGGCGCCGATGATAAGCACATCGCATGTTTCCTGTCTCATGCTTCCGGCTCCATGAAGATCATCGCGGGGTTTTCAAGCAGGTTTTTCAACACGCTGACAAAGCTGGCCGCGTCCCAGCCGTCGATCACCCGATGGTCAAAACTGGCCGAGATATTCATCATCTTGCGCGGCACGAACTGGCTGCCATCCCACATCGGGCGGACCGCCATCTTGTTCACGCCAAGGATCGCCACCTCGGGGTGGTTGATGATCGGCGTCGTCGCCAATGCGCCCAAAGGTCCAAGCGAGGTGATGGTGATGGTCGAGCCGCTCAGCTCTTCCCGGCTGGCCTTGCCGCTGCGGGCAGCCTCGGCCAGACGGGCGATCTCGGACGCGGTCGCAAAGGGGCCTTTCGCCTCGGCATGACGCAGGACCGGGACCATCAACCCGCCATCGGTCATGGTGGCGATACCCAGATGCACCGGCGCATGGCGGGTGACGATGCCCGCGTCGTCATCGAAGCGCGCGTTCATTTCCGGGTGGTCCAGCAGCGCCCGGCACAAGGCGGCGCTGATAAAGGGCAGCACGGTCAGCTTCGGCCGGTCGCCGCGCTTCGCATTCATCGCGGCGCGCAGATCCTCCAGCGCGGTCACGTCGATTTCCTCGATCACGGTGATATGCGGGATGCGGGTATTGGCCAGCGCCATGCGGTCGGCGATCTTGCGGCGCAGGCCGATGATCTTGATCGCTTCCTCGCCCTGCCGCTCGGCACGGCCACGGGCCGGGGTGGCGGTCTGACCGGGACCAGCCGCGAAAACCTGATCCAGATCGGCATGGGTGATCCGCCCGGCGGGGCCGGTGCCAGCAACGCGGCGCAGATCGATCCCAGCATCGCGCGCCCGCGCCCGAACCGAGGGTGAGGCCAGCGGCACCTGCCCCTCGGGACGAGGTGCCTGCGCCGTCCCGAAAATCGCCGGATCGGCGGCGGGGTTCGGCAGCGGTGCCGGCTTGGCCGGCGCTTCGACAGGCTTGGGGGCGGGCGTATCTTCGGCGGGCGGCGTCTCCGCGGGTTTCGAGGGGGCCGCTTCCTCGGTCGCGTTCCCGTCGCCCGCATGTTCAATGGTCAGCAGGACCGAGCCGACCGCGACCGTCTCACCGATCTCTGCGCCCAGCGAAACGATGGTGCCGTCGAACAAGCTGGGGATTTCCACCGTTGCCTTATCGGTCATCACGGCGGCCAGCACATCGTCTTCGCGCACACTGTCGCCGGGTTTGACATGCCATTCAACCAGTTCGACCTCGGCCACGCCTTCGCCGACATCGGGAACCTTGATGCTGCTGATGCCCATGTCAGTCCTCCATCACCTTTGCCAGCGCCGCGACCACGCGCGACACACTGGGGAAATAGTCCCATTCCTGCGCATGCGGATAAGGCGCATCCCAGCCGGTCACCCGCAGCAGCGGCGCGCGCAGATGCCAGAAACAGGCCTGCTGCACCTCGGCGATCAACTCGGCCCCGAAACCGCTGGTCCGGGTCGCTTCATGCAGCACGACGCAGCGCCCGGTCTTTTCGACCGAGGCCACGATCGTCGCCAAATCCAGCGGCAAAAGCGTGCGCAGATCGATGATCTCGGCATCAATCCCGGCCTGTTCGACCGCGCGTTCAGCCACATAGACCATGGTGCCATAGGCGAGGATCGTCAGATCAGCACCCTCGCGCCGGATCGCCGCGCGGCCCAGCGGCACGATATAGTGATCCTCGGGCACCTCGCCCGCCGGATGGGCCGACCACGGCACCGATTTGCCCGCGTGATCGCCATAGAAGGGGCCGTTATAGATGCGCTTCGGTTCAAGGAAGATCACCGGATCGGGGTCTTCAATGGCGGCGATCAGCAGGCCCTTGGCGTCATAGGGGGTGGACGGGATCACCACTTTCAGCCCGGCCACGTGGGTGAACAGCGCCTCGGGGCTTTGGCTGTGGGTCTGGCCGCCGAAGATGCCGCCACCCGTCGGCATGCGGACCACCATCGGGCAGGTAAACTGCTGGTTCGAGCGGTGGCGCAGCCGGGCGGCCTCTTGGGTGATCTGGTCGTAGGCGGGATAGACGTAATCGGCGAACTGGATCTCGACGCAGGGGCGCATGCCGTGGGCGGCCATGCCGATGGCCAGCCCGACGATGGCGCTTTCGTTGATCGGGGTGTCGAAGACCCGTTCCTCGCCATATTTCGCCTGAAGCCCCGCCGTGCAGCGAAAGACGCCGCCGAAATAACCGACATCCTCGCCGAACACGATGACGCCGGGATCGTCCGACAGCTTCACATCCATGGCGCTGCGCAGCGCCTCGATCATGGTCATGCGTGCCATCTTAATATCCCATCTCCTGACGCTGCCTGCGCAGATGTTCGGGCATGTCGGCATAGACGCCGTTGAAGATCGCGGTCGGCGAGGCGGGCTGCGGATTGACCAGCGTGCCATGCGCCTCGACCTGTTTTTGCACCTGAGTCACCTCGTCCAGCAACTCGGCCCCGGCCTGCACATGGCGTTCCTCGGACCATTCGCCACGGTCGATCAGATGCGCCTTCAGCCGGTCCACCGGATCGCCTAGCGGCCATGCCTGCGCCTCGTCCTTGGGGCGATAGGCGGAGGGGTCGTCCGACGAGGAATGGGCGGCGGCGCGATAAGTGAACCACTCGATCGCGACCGGGCCAAAGCCCTTGCGCGCCCGTTCGATGGCCCAGCGGGACACGGCGGACACGGCAAGGAAATCATTGCCATCGACGCGCAGCGCCGGAACGCCATAGCCAAGCGCACGGGCGGCATAGGTTTCGCTTTTGCCCGCAGCAACGCCAGTATAGGTCGAAATCGCCCACTGATTGTTGACGATATTCAGCACCACCGGCGGCTGATAGACCGAGGCTGACAGCATCGCGCTGTGGAAATCGTTCGAGGCCGTCGCCCCGTCGCCGATCCATGCCGCCGCGATCTTGCCGTCTCCCCGCAGCGCACAGGCCATCGCCCAGCCGACCGCCTGCACATATTGCGTGCCAAGGTTGCCCGAGACCGAGAAATAGCCGTAATCCCGCGCCGAATGCATGATTGGCAATTGCCGCCCTTCAAGCGGGTCAAGATCGTTGGAATAAAGCTGGCCCAGCATCGGCTCTAGCGGGTAATCGGCGGCGACCAGCAGGATTTGCTGGCGATAGGTCGGGAAGTTCATGTCCCCTTGCTGCAATTGCCGCTGGAAGGCGCAGCCGATCGCCTCTTCCCCGGTGCTTTGCATGTAGAACGAGGTCTTGCCCTGCCGCTGCGCGTTCTGCATCCGGCGGTCGATGGCCCGCATCTTCAGCATGTCGCGCAAACCCTTGCGCAGATCGTCGGCGGGCATTTCGCCCAGATATTCGGCCCAGGGACCGACCGGGGTGCCGGTGTCGTCCATCACCCGGATCAGCCCGCGCGCAAAAGGCTGCGCGTCCTGCGGTGCCAGATCCAGCGGCGGGACCGGCAGCAGCCCGGCTTTCGGCACGACGATATTCGAGAAATCGACCGGCTGGTTGGGCCGGGCGGGCGGATGGGGGAAAGTCAGCTTCGCATCGCTCATTTCGCGGGCATCCTTGTTCCGGCGTCCAGACGGATCACCTCACCATTCAGCATCGGGTTTTCGACGATATGACGGACCAGCGCGGCAAATTCCTCGGGGCGGCCAAGGCGCGGCGGGAACTGGGCATGCTGGGCCAGTGCGTCCTGAATATCCTGCGGGAAGGCCTTGACCATGGCGGTGCCAAAGATGCCCGGCGCAATCGCCATCACCCGGATGCCGCTGCGCGCTAGATCGCGGGCCATCGGCAGGGTCATCCCCGCCACGCCCGCCTTGGACGCCGCATAGGCCAGCTGCCCGACCTGCCCATCCCAGGCGGCGATGGAGGCGGTGTTGACGATCACTCCGCGCTCTCCCTCTGCCAGCGGATCGGCAGCGGCCATGCCAGCCGCCGATTGCGTTGCGACGTTGAAGGTGCCGATCAGGTTGATGCCACAAACCTTGGCAAACAGCGCCGGATCATGCGCGCCGTTCTTCGACACGCTGCGATGCGCGGGCGCGATTCCGGCGCAATTGACGCAAATCCGCTCTTGCCCATGTGCCGCACGCAGGCTTTTCAACGCCGCCGCCACCGATGCCGGGTCCGCCACATCGCATTGCGCGAATGCCCCGCCCATCCGCGCCGCTTCGGCCTCACCAGCCTCTGCGTTCATGTCCAACAGACCAACCCTGACGCCCTCTGCCGCCAACGCTTCGGCCACAGCCAGCCCAAGGCCCGAGGCCGCGCCGGTGACAATCGCCGCAATATCCGTTCCCAGCTTCATCGCTGCCCCCCTTCAAAAGTTCGCGCGAAATATGCCCCGCCACACTTCGCCGCATCCCTGTCAGTCAGGATCAACGCCATCTCAGGGCCTTTCGATGGCGATGGACAGCGCCTCACCGCCGCCGATGCAGATCGAGGCGATGCCGCGCTTCAGCCCGCGCTTTTCCAATGCGTTCAGCAACGTCACCACGATCCGCGCGCCTGACGCGCCGATAGGATGGCCAAGCGCACAGGCACCGCCATTGACGTTCACCACATCGTCCGACAGCCCCAGATCGCGGATAAAGGCCATGGCGACGACGGCGAAAGCCTCGTTCACCTCCCACAGATCGACATCGCCGACCTGCCAGCCCAGCTTGTCCAACAGCTTCTGGGTCGCCGCGACCGGCGCGGTGCTGAACCATGCCGGTTCGTGGGCATGGGCGGCACTGCCGACGATCCAAGCGCGCGGCTGCAAGCCCTGCGTCTCGACCGTCTCGCGAGACGCCAAGACCAGCGCCGCCGCCCCGTCCGAGATCGAGGATGAGGAGGCCGCCGTCACCGTCCCATCGGCGCGAAAAGCAGGCTTCAAGGTCGGTATCTTGTCGGGGCGGGCCTGCGCGGGCTGTTCATCCGCAGCCACCACCACATCGCCCTTGCGCGAGATCACAGTCACCGCCGCGATCTCGTCGTCAAAAGCACCCGCTGCCTGCGCCGCAAGCGCGCGTTCCAGCGAACGGATCGCATAGGCGTCCTGTTCATCGCGGGTGAAGGCGTATCTGTCGGCGCAGGCTTCGGCGAAACGGCCCATCAGCGCGCCCTTTTCATAGGCGTCTTCAAGCCCGTCGAAAAACATATGATCGACCATGCGACCATGGCCCAACCGCTGCCCTTGCCGCGACGTCGGGATCAGGTGCGGGGCGTTGGACATGCTTTCCATGCCGCCCGCAATGACCACCGACACCTCGCCCGCGCGAATCCGCGCCGCGCCGTCGATGATCGCTTTCAGCCCCGAGCCGCAAACCTTGCTGATCGTGGTCGCGGGCACCGCAATCGGCAATCCCGCCCCCAGAACCGCCTGCCGCGCCGGGGCTTGACCGACGCCCGCAGGCAGGACCAGCCCGATCAGCGCCTCATCCACGGCATCATCGGCAAGGCCCGCGTCCTGAACCGCAGCACGGATGGCAACCGCCGCAAGCTCGGGCGCCGGGACCGAGGACAGCGCCCCCTGAAACCCGCCAAGAGGTGTGCGCCGCGCCGCCAGAATCGCCACGTCCTGCATGATTGCCTCCCCGCCATCGAATGCGAGCAAGATATAGCGCAGTATACACGCAAACTGTTGCCGATCTATCCGTGGTTTTGGTATCAATCAGCATGAACCAGCCAGAATTTGCGATCCACAGGGTGAAATCATGCGAACAATCGACGAAACGGATCTGCGAATCCTTCGTGCGATGCAGACCGATGGCAACCTGACCGTGACCGAAATCGCCGAGCGGGTGGGCATCTCGCAATCCCCCTGCTCTCGCCGCATCGCCAGCCTGCAGGCTGACGGCATCATCAAGGGCAAGCGGACGATCCTCGACCCGCGCAAGATGGGGTTTCACAGCGTCATCATCGTGCGGATCAAGCTGACCGGGCATCACGCCGACATGCTGGATCAATTCAAGGCCGCCGTTCGCGACATTCCCGAAATTCAGGTGGCGCTGCTGGTGCTGGGCGAATTCGATTTCTACCTGCGGATCATCGTCGAGGATATCGATCACTATCAGCGGCTGATGCAGGGGAAACTGGTTGCCCTGCCCGGCGTGCGCGAGATGCAAAGCTCGGTCATCCTTGAGATCATCAAGGATTCGAGCGCGCTGCCGCTGTGAAGGACGGCAAGATGCCCGCATCGCGACCGATGCGGGCACATTCAAACTACCACTGATACTTCAGCGTCGCGGCAAGGGTCCGTCCCTGACCGTAGAAGCATTGCTGTAACGACTGACAGTAGCCGACATATTCCTTGTCCAGAAGGTTGTTGCCGGTGACCCGCAGCGTCAGCCCCTCATAGCGGGGATTGCGGCTGCCGAAGTCATAGGAAACCGCTGCATCCAGCAGGGTCTGGCCACCAACCTCGACCGTGTTCTGGGCATCGCCGAAGGACTTGCCCATATAGCGCACCCCGCCCGCAAGGTTCAGCCCCTGCAGCGGCCCCGCCTGGAAACCGTAATCAAGCCACAACGCCGCCTGATGATCCGGCACCATGATCAGCTCGTTTCCGGCCAGATATTCTGTGCCGCCATTGGTCTTCGTCACCTTCGAGTCGGTATAGGCGTAAGAGGCGATCAGGCTAAGCTGCGGGGTCAGCTCTGCCTTTCCCTCCAGCTCGAAACCGCGAACACGCGCCTCGCCCGTCTGCAAGAAACCGCCCTGAACCGGATCAGGATTGGGTGCGGTGATGTTCTGCTGGGTGATCTGATAGGTGGACAGCGACAGCATCCGGCTGCCATCGGCGGATTCGTATTTCACCCCCGCCTCGATCTGCTCGCCCTCCATCGGCTTCAGCGGCCCGCCTTGCGGCGTCACCCCATCCACCGGATCGAACGAGGTCGAGTAGGAAAAGAAGGGCGCAAACCCGTTCTCCATCAGATAGACCGCCCCGATCCGCCCGGTCAGCGCGGTGTCGCGATAGGAAAACTGTGCTCCCTGCATCGCCTCGGACGAATCCGCGCGCACCCGGTCGCCGCGCAGGCTGGCGGTGACGATCCAGTCGTTCCAGCGCATCTGATCCTGCACATAGACGCCGACCTGACTGCGCTTCATCCGATAGTCGATCCGGTCGATCAGTTCCGGCGGGGTCACGCCATAGACCGGATCGAAAAGGTCGAACTGCCCCGGATAAAGGTTCGAGGCAAAGCGATAGCTGTCCTTCAGCCGCAGATAATCGAACCCCAGCAACAGGTTATGCGTCACCCCGCCTGTTGTGAATTCACCCTGAATATTGGTGTCGATGGTGACGGTATCCGCCGCCGCCAGCCCTCGGGTCGCGACGCGGGTGGCATAGCGCTGCGTCGGATCAAGGAAGGCGGTCGGGGTGGCCTTGGTGTCCACATCGACGCTGTTCACCTGCAGGTTCTGCCGCAGCCGCCAGCCATTCGCGAATTCGTGCCGGAAATCGTAGCCGATGGAGCTTTGTTCACGCTCATACCCGTCATGGCCCGGCTCGCCGGGATACAGCGTCACTGGCAATTCGCCATTCGGGTTCGGCAGAAGCGTTCCCGCCGCAGGCAGCGCCACATAGTCCGAGATCGTCTCGTCACGCTGATAATGCCCGAATACGGTCAGCGAGGTCGTCTCGTTCGGCTGCCATGTGAAGGCGGGGGCGATGAAGTCGCGCCTTTCATACCCGAAATCGATGCGGCCATCGGCATCGCGGCTAAGCCCGGTCAGGCGATACTGAAATCGCTCATCACCGCCAAGCGGGCCCGAGAAATCGAACATGCCTTGCAGACGCCCGTGATTGCCGGTCTCGACCGCGATCTCGCGGTGCGGGTCCGGCGTCGGGCGCTTGGTCGTCAGGTCGATCAGCCCGCCCGGCAGGTTCTGCCCATACATGACCGAAGACGGCCCCTTCAGCACATCGATCCGCTCAAGCCCGTAAGGCTCGATCTTGAGAAAGGCGGAACTGTAGGCACCATAGGGCAGGCGCGACCCGTTCAGGTTCTGGCGCATGAAGAAGCCGCGCGATTGCAGTACATCGTTGCGGCTGTCGCTGTCGCCAAAGCCCGGCACAACGCCCGGAGCATAACGCGTGGCCTGCGTCACCGATTGCGAACCCTGGGCCTCGATCTGATCGCGGGTGATCACGTTCACGACCTGCGGCACCTCGATCAGGGGCGTCTCGGTCTTGGTCGCGGTATAGGCACCCGAGGCGATATAGCCGTCGGTCGGCCCCAACAGCCCGGTGCCCCGCAGGGTGATCGTCTGCAACAGGGTGCTGTCGCCCTCTGGGCCAACAGTCGCAGTCGCGGCAGAGATCGCCACAGTCGCGGCATTCGGGAAGGAATAGGCAAGGCCCGAACCGGCCAGCAGTCGCGAAATCGCCTCTTCCGGGGACATGCTGCCGCTGACGCCCGCCGTGTTCTTGCCGCTGGCGACCGAGGGGCTGTAGGTGACCTGCAACATCGCCTGCTGCCCGAAGCGCGCAAGCGCCGGTCCAAGCGGACCCGCCGGGATCGAGAAATCGCGCCGCTGTTCCTGCGCCATCGCCTGCTGCGCCGTCACGACCGCAAGCCCCGTGGCCGCCGCCGTCGTCATCAGCGCCGCAGCCAGCGCCCGACCCTTTAAGAACCGCGTTCTGCGGTTACCGTTTTCACGTCCCATGCCGTTGCCTCTCTGAGCAATCCTTCATTGTGCAGAGGGTCCGCGCTGCCTTGACGTTGCTGGGTAAGCAGTCCCTGACCAATAGAACGAACGGGCAGGCCAGATTTTCGGTCGAGAGCGCAAATTTCTTCAGATGCGCGAGATCACCGTCAGATAAGGCGAGATCTGGCGCACGCTGCCGCCATAGGGATGCACCACGGCCTGAAGCGCCATGACCGGGTTCGACAGGTCGAAGACGCCGCTGATCTTCTCATCCGCCAGCGACCGGGCGGCCAGAACCACGCGCCCCTGCTGCCAGCGGGCGATGCGGGCGATGACGGCCGCCACCGGCTCGTTATCGGCCACGATCAGCCCTTCACGCCAGACGCCGACCTGATCCGGCGCGCGGGACGACAGGGCCGGCCTGCCATCGGCATCAAAGGACAGCCTTTCACCAACCGAGACATGGCTGCCCTGCGACGATCCGGCCCGGTCTACATGCACATCGACATCGCCCTGCGCGACGGCAACGCTGACCAGTCGCGCGTCCAGCGCCAGCTCAAACCGGGATTGCCGCGCCGTGACCGTCACCGGGCCAGAGCGGGCGGTGAAGTCGCGGGCGGGGGCGGCGGCCACATCCAAGAAGGCCATTCCCGACAGCAGATCGATCCCACGCTGACCCTCGTCGAAGCGAAGGGCGAGCGCGCTGTCCGGGCCAAGGGTGGCGATGCTGCCATCGGGCAGCGTCAGGCGCTGAATCTCGGCGGTGGTGGTTACGAAATCCGCACGCGCGCGTGTCACCAAGCCCGGCACGGTCATCGCACCGCCAAGCGCCAACCCGCCCAACAGAACCATCCGGCGACCCATATGACGGTCTCGGGGTGGCTGGCGCTGATCGGACAGCACCTGCCCGGTCATGCCATGGATCGCGGCTACCTCGGCCCATGCCGCCTCGTGGGACGGGCTGATTATCCGCCAGCGCTGCGCCTCGTCCGCTGCTGCCGGATCGTCGCGAAGGCGCAGGATCAGGTCCAGTGCCTCATCGAACCGCCGATCCGCTTCCGCCTGATTGCTTGGCATGGCTTCCCTGACCGGAGACGCACCCCGCGATACAGCGTCAGACATCGCGCAGCCGATCACGGATGTGGCGATAGGCGTCGCGGATCAGCGTCCAGGTCTGCGTCGTGGACAGACCGATGCGTTGCCCGATCTCGGCATTCGTCAGCCCCTCCAGCCGATGCAGCTCGAACGCAATCCGGCTGCGCTCAGGCAGATCCGCCAAGGCTTTGACGACGATGCGAAGCCTTTGCCGGTCGTAGATGATCGTCTCGGCCCCCGGCGCAGGATCGGCGATCTGATGCAACGCATCGTCGCCGATCTGGTGCATGCCGACAAAACGCCGCCGCCGCTCGTGATCGATCACCAGATTGCGGGCGATCCGGTAAAGATAGGCGCGCGGACTGTCTGCCTCGTCACGGGGTCGGGCGGTCAACATCCGCAGAAATGCATCCTGCGTGATGTCCGATGCCAGATCGTCGGACATGCCACGGCGGCGAAGCGAGCCGTTCAGCTCGCCCGCATAGCGCCGGAACAGGTTCTGGACGTCCCACGCCAATGGTGAACTCTTCCTCGTGGCAGTGCGGATGCGATGGCACGGATCTGTCATGATTGGCGGACAGAAGGCAAGGCGGTTCCTTAGTGTTTTTGTCAGAGCCGCCCGCAGATGCCCGATTGCAACGCCCGGTCTCAGGCATGCACTCTGCGCCCGATCACTGTGGCGACCGCCATTCCCGCCAGCGCCGCAATCGCGACGATCAGGGCGGCGGCGGACCAGCCATGCGTTTCAATCACCGTGCCGACCGCCACCGGACCAATGATCTGGCCAAGGTTGTTTCCCTGTACGATCAGCCCAAGAACGATCGGAACCAGTCCCGCAGCAGGTGCCGCAACCGGAGCCGAGGCAAGCAGGGTTGCCGGAACCAGCCCGCCCACCGCCGAGAACAGCACGCAAAGCATGAATGTCGGCACATCCGCGAAAACCGGGATGAAGATGCCAAGCCCGGCCACGCCCATCACCAGACTGGCGCCCGCCAGCACCACCCCTCGGCCAATCCCGCGTGACAGCAGCAATCCCGCCGCCAGATTTCCAAGGATATTCGCAGCCGTCGCCAAAGCGCTCAGCAGCCCGGCAACCTGATGAGAAACCTGCATCCGCTCCATCAGCAACATCGGCAGAAAGCTGAACAGGGCGAAGAACATCAGGCTGTAAAGCCCAATGCCTGCCGCCAGAGCCAGCGGCCCGCCCGCCTGCAGCGTCCGCCTGACATCGTCGCCAACCCCCTCCGTCGTGGCGGATGAGCGACCCTCCTCGGACGGAACGATCAGCATGACCGCCAAAGCGACTACCACCGCCAGCAGACAGGACGCCCACCAGATTGAACGCCAGCCATCGAACAGCGGCCCGGCCAGCATCGCAATCGCCAAGCCCGCAGGCATGAAACAGCTCCATAGCGCGAAGGCGAGATTGCGGCGCGGGATGTCGGTGACGCGCTCAAGGATCGAGGGCGCGGCGACCGAGATCAGCAGAAATCCTGCGCCTTCGATGATCCGCGAGATCAGAAGCCAGCCATAGGTTCCCGACGCCGCGCCCATCGCCGCACCTGCCGCCACGATCACAAGGCCCAGCAACAGCATCCGCCGCGCGCCTGACCGCGCCACCATCAGCCCGCAGGGAACCCCGCCCACCAGCCCGATGATGGCGAAAACGCCGGTCAGCCAGCCAATGGCGGCAAGGCTCAGCCCAAGATCGGCTTGCAGCATCGGTGTGGCGATGGCCGCCTTGCCGACCTGCAGCGCCGCGACGATCCCCGAAGCGACCAGCACCGCGACGGCACTCCACCGGGTCGCATCGGGCAGAAAGACCGAGCCCGCCGCGCGCATCACGCAGCCCCTGCCGGTCTGCCCGCGACCAGCGCCGCCGCGATCCCGGCCACATGCCGGCCCTGAAAGCGGGCTCCGTCCAACTCATTCGCGCTTGGCTGACGGTCGCCGCCATTGCCATCGTCGGCAAGCGTCGAGGCACCATAGGGTGACCCGCCGGTGATCTCATCCATACGCAGCTGGCCCTTGAAGCTGTAGGGCAGCCCGACGACGATCATGCCAAGGTGCAGCAGCACGGTATGGGTGGACTGGATCGTGGTTTCTTGTCCGCCATGCTGGCTGCCGGTCGAAGTAAAGACGCTGCCGACCTTGCCGACCAGCCGATCCTCGAACCACAGGCCGCCGGTCTGATCCAGAAAGTTCTTCATCTGCGAGGCCATGTTGCCGAAACGGGTCGGCGTGCCGATGATGATGGCGTCGTAGTCGGCCAGTTCCGACACTTTCGCCACCGCAACCTCGGGGTCCTGCTTATAGCCGGATTGCGCCGCGACCTCGGGCGGGACCAGTTCGGGCACGCGCCGCAGCGCGACAGTTGCCCCTGTCTCGCGCGCACCCTCGGCAATCGCGGCGGCCATTTTCTCGATATGGCCGTAAGAGGAATAGTAAAGCACCAGAACGCGGGTCATTGGCCTGCTCCTTGCGAAATTTTCGATGTGGAATGGATATAGACCTGACGCTTGACCGGCAGGAGTGATAGAATTTGCATCAAACTGATAAGCTGAAGTGATCATGCTGGACGCACTGACCCTGGATCAAATCCGCACTTTCGTCGCCGTCGCCGATCGCGGCAGCTTTCGTGCCGGAGCGGGCAGCCTGTCGCGCGCGCAATCGGGCGTCAGCGTCAGCATCGCCAATCTGGAGGCGCAACTGGGCGTCCTTCTGTTCGACCGCTCGGGTCATCGCCCGGTTCTGACATCCGAGGGAAAGGCGCTTCTTGCCGATGCGCGCGACGTGCTTCTGCGCGTCGATGCGATGCGCGCACGGGCACGCGGCTTCGGCGAAGGGGTCGAGCTCGCACTGCCCATCGTTGTCGATACGCTTTTCCCCCTTGAAACCGTGGGTGCGGCGCTGACCCAAATGCGGGCGTGCTTCCCCTCGGTCGCGATCCGCGTCTCGGTCGAGCCTTTGGGCGGGCCGGTAACGGCACTAAAGGATCGGCGCTGCACCCTTGCGATCATGGTCGGTGAGGACTTCCGCGATCCCCGGATCAGCTTCGACGCGCTGTCGTCGCTGTCGCAAGTCGCGGTCGTTGCCGGCGGGCATCCGCTGGCGGGTCTTTGCAATATCGGCCTGCCCGATCTGGCGGATCATGTGCAGATCGTTCAGTCCGATCCATCTGCGCTGTCTGAGGGACGTGATTTCGGCGTGCTGTCTCCGCAATCCTGCCGGGTGAACAGTCAAAGCGCCAAGCATGCGCTGATCCTGTCCGGTTTGGGATGGGGTCGCCTGCCGTTATGGCTGATCAAGGACGACCTGAGCGCCGGACGGCTGGTCCGCCTGAAGACGACGCTGTTGGGTCAGGACAGCGAGGTTCAGTCACAGTGCTATCTTGCCCGCAGGCTGGATGAGCCGTTCGGCCCGGCAGCAACCAGTTTCGCCGCCGCGCTGATGCGGATATGCCGCCCGGACGGCGGAGGCTACGCCTCATAGCCCCGTTGCCGGTGGTCGCTACGGCTGGCGATCCCGGTCGCGCAACCATTGGCCCGCAGCATCCAGCAATCCGAAGGCGGGCGGATAAAGTCCGGTATAATGCAGGAAACCATGCGGGACTGCCGGGACGCTCTGGTGGGCATTGGGGATGCCTGCCGCGCTTAACCGATCTGCCAGCCATGTGCTGTCGTCGCGAAGGCAATCAAGCGCCGCCGCCCCGATGAAACAGGGCGGCAGTCCGTTTACGTCCAGCTTGGTCAGGTCGCCATAAGCGGGCGCGGAATGCGATGCCAGATACAGATCCCAGTAAACCCGCATACCCTCGGTCGTCAGGCCGAATTCTCCACCGCCGTAAAGCCGGTGACTTTCGGTATCGAACAGCCTGCGATAGCAGCCATAGAACAGAACCAGCGCATCGACCCGCACGCTTCCCGCATCTCGCAGCCGCGCCGCAAGTCCAAGGGCAAGGTTCGCCCCCGCGCTATCCCCCGCCAGAACCAGCGGCGCGCCGGGATTTTCGGCAGCCAGCCTTGCGGCGGTTTCAGCCAGCATATCCAGCGCCTGCGGATAGGGATGCTCGGGCGCGAGGGGATAATCCGCGCCTGCCACGGTCAGCCCAGAAGTCGCCGCAAGATCGGTCATCACCGCTGCATGGGTCACGGTATCGCAAAGCGCCCAGCCGCCGCCATGCAGATAAAGGATATATCCCGGGCGGGCATTGTCGGGGGTGAAGAAGGCCAGATCATCTCTACGCTCGGTCTGCACATGCGCTGCCATGCGCCCCGAAACCGGGCCGAACAATTCCCGTCGGTTCCTGCGGGCCGGTTCGGGCGCAGAGGCATCGAAAGGCAGGGTCAGCGCCGCTCGGGGCGCGGCAATGGCCAGAAATTCGGGGTCAATCGCTTCGTCTGATCTCATATCCGGCAGCCTAGCGCGGAGAGAAGCGAAAGCACAACAATGCCGGTTGCGGGATCAATGGCAAATCGCACGCGCTGTGCCCGACTATCCGGGCAGGCGCCGGGTGATCGGCCATACCAATACCGAAACGTCAATCGGCGGCGGCATGATCCTCGTGCAGGCACAGGCGGTGATTGCCCACCACCTCGATCACCTTGCAATCCGACACCGTTCCATGCGCGCATTGGGTCACCATCCGCTCCAGCTCTTCCTGCAGCGATTGCAGCATCGCGATCCTGCTTTGCACCGAAAGCAACTGCCGCTTGGCGATCACGTCTGCCGCGGCGCAGGGCATGTCGGGATGATCGGACAGGCTCAGCAACTCTCTGATCGCCTCAAGCGGAAAGCCAAGATCGCGGGCGTGCCGGATGAAGGCCAGCCTTTCCAGCGCAGCTCGGTCATAAAGCCGCTGGTTACCGGCAGTACGGATGGGCGGGCTGAGCAGGCCGATCTGCTCGTAATACCGGATCGTCGGAATCTTGACCCCGGCGGAGGCGCTAAGTTTTCCGATGCTGAGCATGAAAAAACCTCTTGAAGCTCTAGTTACTAGAGACATTACATCTGCGATTCGATGAAGGAAAGTCCGTTCAGAAGGCAGGAGATCAGGATGAGCGATAGCGTGATACAGCGGCGCGAATGGACCGTCAGCGGCATGGATTGCGCTGCCTGCACGGCCAAAGTCACCAAGGCGGTCGAGCGGTTGCCGGGCGTCAGCGATGTCAAGGTCGCCCTGATAAGCGAGCGGCTATCGCTGACATTGACCGATGGCGGCACCGAAGCGCAGGAGATCGAGGCGGTTGTGCGCCGGTTGGGATATGGCATCGCGCCGAAGGGCCAGACGGTGCCCGGTGCGCGAAAATTCGTCCTGCCGATCGAAGCGCCGCACGATGATAGGCCGGTCGGTGAACCGGCAGCGGCCATGACGGGCGGTCCCGCGAAGGACAGCGCTGCACCCGCTGATCGCAGCCTGCGGTGGTATCAGACCGGCAAAGGCCGTTTGGTCATCCTCACCGGCACCCTGCTTGTCCTTGCCTGGGCCTTCGAGCTTCTGACCTCCTCCGAAACCGGCCGCTGGGCCTTTGTTCTGGCCTGCGTGATCGGCGTCGCGCCCATCGCAAAGCGTGCTTTCGAGGCGCTGCGCATGGGCCAGCCCTTCACCATCGAAAGCCTGATGACCATCGCCGCCATCGGCGCGCTGTTCATCGGTGCCGCGGAAGAGGCCGCGTTGGTGGTGTTCCTGTTCGCCGTCGGCGAGGTGCTGGAAGGGGTTGCCGCAGGCAAGGCCCGCGACGGGATCCGCGCGCTGGCAAATCTCGTGCCAAAGACCGCCATCGTCGAAATCGATGGTCAGACGCGCGAGGTTCCTGCCAACAGTCTTGCAATCGGTCAGGTCATCCTTGTCCGCCCCGGCGACAGGGTCGCGGCGGATGGCGAGATCGTCGAGGGGCTGGGCGGCATCGATGAAAGCCCGGTCACCGGCGAAAGCGTTCCCGTGACCAAGGGGCCGGGCGAGGCGGTTTTCGCCGGTTCGGTCAACACCGAAGCCGCGCTGCGCATCCGCGTCACCCGTGAGGCATCGGACAACACCATCGCCCGCATCATCCGTCTGGTCGAAGAGGCCGAGGATGCACGCGCGCCCACCGAACGCTTCATCGACCGCTTCAGCCGCTGGTATATGCCGGCAATCGTCGCCGTCGCGGCACTGGTGATCATCGTCCCGCCGCTGGCTTTCGGGGCCGCGTGGGAGACGTGGATTTATCGCGGGCTGGCATTGCTGCTGATCGGTTGCCCTTGTGCGCTGGTGATCTCGGTCCCCGCCGCCATTGCGTCCTCGCTGTCAGCGGGGGCAAAGCGCGGGCTGCTGATGAAGGGCGGCGCGGTGATCGAGGCCGCCGCAAGCGTCACGCAGGTCGCCTTCGACAAAACCGGCACGCTGACCCATGGCAGACCAGTCGTCACAGACCTGATCCCGACATCCGGCATCGGGGAAGCGGAACTTCTGCAAGTCGCGGGTGCGGTCGAAAGCGGCTCAAGCCACCCACTTGCGCGGGCGATCCTTGCGCGGGTCGATAAAGCGGGGATTGCGCCGTTGCCTTCCCAGAATGCGCGCGCCTTGGTCGGCAAAGGTGTCGAGGCCACGGTTGCGGGGGTGCAGGCATGGGTTTCCTCACCGGCACATGCGGCAGAGCACGGTGGCATCGCATCGGATCAGACAAGTGTCGCCGCCCGTCTGGAAAGCGAGGGCAAGACCGTCGTTGCGGTGTTCCGGCAGGATCAACCGCTGGGCCTGATCGCGATGCGCGATGAGCCGCGCGCAGATGCCGCAGAGGCTGTGCGGCAATTGCAGGCGCTGAATGTCGGCTCGATCATGCTGACCGGCGACAATCCCCGGACGGCTGAAGCGATTGCGGGCGATCTGGGCATGAGCTTCAGGGCGGGAATGATGCCCGAGGACAAGCTGGAGGCGATCCGCGAACTGGGCGCTTCGGGGCAGGTGATGATGATCGGTGACGGCATCAATGATGCGCCCGCACTTAAGCAGGCGGGGATCGGGGTCGCCATGGGTTCGGGGACCGATGTGGCTCTGGAGACTGCGGATGCGGCGATCCTGCGCGACAGGGTGACGGATGTTCCGGCGCTGATCCGGCTGGCGCGCGCGACCATGGGCAATATCCGCCAGAACGTCACCATCGCGCTTGGGCTGAAGGCGGTGTTTCTGGTCACCTCGGTCCTTGGCATCACCGGGCTATGGATCGCCATTCTGGCCGATACCGGGGCGACGGTTCTGGTGACGCTGAATGCCCTGCGCCTGATGCGCTTCCGGCCCGATCAAGAGGGCTGACAAGTCAGGTTTCGCGGACCCGTCCAAGGAATCCTGCGCGAGAGGCGGGGCGTCGAAGCGACGCTTTGCCGCTCCGTGCGGTCGGGTCTGGCCTATCACCTATGGCGAAATCACGCGATACCTGCGGCATCGGCAAGGCAGCCTTACGGCGACCACAGAGAAGGGTTCAATCGCATGACAGCAGAACGGGATCATCGCCTGATCGACGGCAAGGCCGTTCAGGCCCGCATTCTGGCCGAACTGCGCGAAGAGGTGATGCAGGCCGCCAAGACCCGACCTGTCGGCAGGCTGGTTTCGATCTCTATCGGCCCGTCGCCCGAGATCGAGGTCTATGTGCGGGGGCAGGCACGCGGCGCGGCTGCAGCGGGGATCCCCTTCGATCAGCAGATATGGCCTGCCGAGATCACGCTGGAGGACTGCAAGCGCCGGATTGTCGAGCTGAACGATTCCCCCGATGTGCTGGGCATCATCCTGCAGCGTCCGGTGCCGTCGCATATCCATGTCCGCTCGCTGCAATCGGCGATCCATCCGCTGAAAGATGTCGAGGGGATGAACCCCGCCTCTATCGGCAACATCGTTTACAACGACGTGGCACTGGCCCCCTGTACCGCCGCAGCTGCGGTCGAGCTGGTGAAAGAGACCGGGCTGGATCTGAAGGGTCTGGAGGTCGTGATGATCGGCCATTCAGAGATCGTCGGCAAACCGGCTGCCTTTCTGCTGATGGCCGAAGGGGCGACGGTGACTGTGTGCCACCATATGACCCGCTCGGTCGCGATGCATTCGCGGCGCGCGGATGTGGTGGTGGTGGCGGTCGGCAAGCCGCATCTGATCGGGCCGGATATGATCAAGCCGGGCGCGGCGGTCATCGATATTGGCATCAACCAGATCACCGATGCGGATGGTTCGGTCAGGATTGTCGGCGATGTCGATACGGAAAAGGTGCTGAACGTCGCGGGCTGGATCACCCCGGTTCCGGGCGGTGTTGGCCCGGTCACGGTCGCCATGCTGATCCGCAACGCCATGACCGCACATAAGCGGCAGATCGCGGCAGGCTGGCTGGGCGGCTAAGGCCCGGCCCTTCTATTCGGCAATCGCCAGAAGCGCCCGGAACTGCTCGGGCGAGGCGACCAGATCGGACAGCCGATAGCGGTCCAGAGAGCGCATGAACGCCTCGGTCGCCTCCGACAGAAGACGCGGCAGGGTGCAGACCGGCGAAATCAGGCAGCCATCGCAATCGACCAGCTTTTCGTGCCCCTCGGTATGGCGCACGATTTCGCCAAGAGTGATCTGATCGGCGGGCCGGCCCAGACGGATGCCGCCGTTGCGACCGCGCACCGCCTCGACAAAGCCCGCATGGCCCAGGTCGTTCACAACCTTCATCAGATGGTTTTGCGAAATCCCGTAAGCCCCGGCGATGGCGCGGATCGAGGACAGCTCTTCAGGACGCGCCGCAAGGTGAATCATCGTTCGCAGCGCAAAGTCGGTGTAACGGGTCAGCTTCATTTTGTCACATTATATGCATCAAAGATGCATGTATATACCGCCCAATAAGATGCAGATTATATACATGTATAAGGAAGCCGATATGGCCACTCAGCTCTCTGCCGAAACCATCGCCTTGGTGAAGGCGACCGTGCCTGCTCTTGCCGAACACGGCGTTGCGATCACCGAAGCGATGTATCGCCGCCTTTTCCGGGACGAACACATCGCCCGCCTGTTCAACCAGTCGAACCAGAACAGCGGTGCGCAGCGCTTTGCCCTTGCAGGGGCGGTGCTGGCCTATGCGCAGAACATCGACAACCTGCCGGTGCTGACGACGACGGTGGAACGGATTGCGCAGAAACATGTGGGTTATGCGATTCTGCCGGAACATTATCCCTTTGTCGCGACCGCGCTTTTGGGAGCGATCAAGGAAGTGCTGGGCGAGGCCGCCACCGATCCGATCCTTGCCGCATGGGGTGAGGCCTACTGGTTCCTTGCCGAAATCCTGATGAACCGCGAAGCTGTCATCCGTCAGGACCTTGTCGCACAGACCGGCGGCTGGACCGACTGGCGGCGTTTCCTGATCACCGAAAAACGGGCGGAAAGCGATATCATCGTCTCGTTCACCTTGCGCCCGGAAGATGGCGGCCCGGTATTGCGGCACAAGCCGGGACAATATCTGACGCTGCGCTTTGATACGGCTGGCCTGTCGGGTGTGATCCGGAACTATTCGATCTCTTGCGGACCGAACAGCGACCATTACCGCATTACCGTCAAACGAGAGCCGCAGGGCGAGGCGTCAGGCTTTCTCCATGACAGCGCGCGACTGGGCAGTGTGCTGGAAGTGACGGCCCCTGCCGGTGATTTCTGCCTTGCCGACAGTCCCGAAAGGCCGGTCGTGCTGCTGTCGGGAGGCGTCGGGCTGACGCCGATGGTCAGCATGCTGGAAGAGATCGCCGAACGGCACAAAGCCCTGCCCACCTATTTCGTGCATGGCACGGCGGATCGTCACAGCCACGCCCTTGCGGCCCATGTCCGCCATCTTGCGCGGCTTCACGACAATATCGAGGTGGCGACTTTCTACGAACGAAGCGAGCCAGCAGATGCAGCGAATACCGGCTACATCACCATCGACTGGCTGCGTGACAGCGTGCCGCTGGATCAGGCTGATATCTTTCTGTGCGGGCCGAAACCATTCCTGCGGCACTTCGTCCCCAGCCTGATCGCGGCCAATGTCTCACCAGACCGAATCCATTACGAATTCTTTGGTCCGACCGACGAAAATCTGGCCGCTTAGACCGGCCAGAAAGACCAAGCCGAAAAGATCGGGGCGCTGTCCGGCAGCGCCCCGGTCAAACAGTCATTCCACCTGCGCGAAGGCCGCTTCCATCCGCTCGGCGGCGCGGCCCGGCAGCTTCGCCTCTTTCGCGGCATCCAGATTGCCCGAGGCATCGCCGACCTGAATCAGCGCCACCATACCCATCGCGAAATGCGGGGTGCATTTGACGCCATAGATACCCTCTTGGGTGACGGTCAGGATATATTCCTCGTTGATCTTGCTGCGGAAAGGCTCGACGCCTTCTGGCAGCATACCGCGAATGCCTTCGACATTGTGGCTGAGATCGGTGGGAACAAAGCGGATCGTATCGCCCGGCTCGGCCTTGACGAAGCTGGGCTCGAAGACCATCGGCCCGGACTCGCCGGAATTGAGCATCCTGACTTCGTGTTCAGCGGCTGCGGCGAAGCTGGCAGACAGGGCAAGCGCGGCAATGGCCGCAACGATCGATCGCATCATGGTCACTCCTTTTCCGGTTGGGGGAAAAGTGCCGTCAGCGGGGTTTTCCTGCAATTGGACCTTAGTCTAGCCAGCCTGTTCCTGCCTCAGGAAATCCTCCAAGGCCTTGATATCAAGGGGCTTGAACATGATCTCCAACCCCGCCGCCGCGACCGCGCGCAGCGTCTCGGCCGAGCGGTCGGCGGTAATGATCCGCGTCGGGCGCACCCCATGGGCGGCATGCAGCGCCTCGGCCGTCTCAACCCCGGTCATGCCTTCACCAAGCTGCTGATCGATCAGGTAGTAATCCGGCGCGATGCCGATCTCTTTCAACAGCGCCTGCGCCTCGGCCCCGTTCGCGGCCTCCAGCACGTCGATGCCCCGCCCCTCCAGCAACAAGGCAAAGGCGCGGCGCAGTTCCTCGTCATTCTCGACCAGCATGGCGATGCGGTCGCCCGCAATGCCCGTCGCCTCAAAGCGATCTGCCGCGCCATTGGCGACCATCGCCAGGCCGGGATGCGCCGCGACGACCGGCAACTCGACCGCAAAGCAGGTGCCCTGCCCCGGCACCGAGTTCAGCGTCAGCGGATGGTTCAAAAGCCTGCAGGCGCGGTCCACGATGGCAAGGCCCAGCCCGATCCCGTCCGAGGCCGAACTGGCCCGGTTCACGCGGTGAAATTCGCGGAAAATCATCGCCTGATCTTCGGGCGCGATGCCCGGCCCGGTATCGCGAACCTCCAGCCGGATCGTGTCGCCGCGACGCCTTGCCCCGACCAGCACCCGGCCGCTGTCGGTATAGCGGATGGCATTGCTGATCAGGTTCTGCAGGATACGGCGAAGATAGACTGGATCACTGCGGACCGAGGCGGCGCAGGGCAGGATATCCAGCCGCAACCCCTTCTGCGCGGCAACCGGCACGAATTCTTCGGCAAGCTGTGCCAGAAGCCGGGACATCGGCACGGTGGCGATGTCCAGCTCGCTCCCGCCGGTTTCCAGCCGCGAGATGTCCAGCAGCGCGCCAAGAATACCCTCGACGCTGATCAGCGCATTATACGCCTTGTCCAGCGTTTCGCCCTGCGTGCTGCCGCTGGTATCGTCGCGGGCCGCAGCCACGTAAAGTTTCGCTGCAGAAAGGGGTTGCAGCAGATCATGGCTTGCCGCAGCAACAAAGCGGACGCGGGTCGCATTGGCGCGCTCGGCGATGTCCAGTGCGTTGGCCAGTTCCTCGGTTCGCGCCGTGACCCGCGCTTCCAGCGTGGCATTCGACCGCAACATCGAGTGGATCGCCATCCGTTCGCGCGTCACATCGTTCAGGGACAGGACGAACCCACGGTCGGGCATTTCCTGCACGAAACAGTCAAGCATCATGCCGTTTTCATGCCGCATCTCGAAGGAAAGCGGCTGCCGCCGTTCCTTTCCGACCAACCATGATTTCAACGCAGCCCGTGACGCGCCTTCGCCGAAATCGGCGAAACGCGCGATATGGGCCTCGATGGCGTTGAAATGCGTGCCGGGATGCAGCAGCGGCAAGGGCAATTCCAGAAGCAGCACGAAACGGCGGTTCCAGCCAACCAGCCTGGCCGCCGCATCGAAGGTCGCCACGCCCTGATTGATATGCTCCAGCGCCGCCCGCATCATGTCGGATTGCGGGGCAGGCACCGGGACCGGAGGTGCTGCCGGTTCGGGCCTTGTTCCTGCCCACCGTCCCTGTCGCCGCTCACTCATCCGGCTTGAAGGAAGAGAAGCTCAGATCCTGCGCGAAAAGCGCCGCCTGCGTGCGGGTCTGGACGCCCAGCTTGCGCATGATCGCGGTGATATGCGCCTTGACCGTGGTTTCGGCAATCGACAGCTCCCACGCGATCTGCTTGTTCATCAGGCCCGAACTGACCAGTTGCAGGATCTTCGCCTGCTGCGGTGTCAGCAGCGCCAGCCGGGTTAGACTGTCCTCGGACGATGGCAGATCAGAGGTTTTCAGCGCCAGTCGGCTGGCATGGATCTCGCCCCGCGCAATGACCTCGAAGGCTTCGCGGAATTCGTTGCGGTCGGCGTGTTTCGGGACAAAGGCATCCACGCCAGCCTGCAACGCCGCATTGACGATCCGACCCTCGCCCATGGACGAGACGACCACGACAGGCGTGTCCGGCGCGGCCTGACGGATGCGGACGACACCGTCCAGCCCGTTCACATCGGGCAGGTTAAGGTCAAGCACCAGCACATCAGGCAAGGGGTGACGCTTCAGCCAGTCCAACGCGGCTTCCAGGCTGCCGACGGCCTCGACCTGCGACATGCCGAAAGCGCCGCGCAAGGTCATCGACAAAGCGTCGCAGAACAACGGGTGATCATCGACGATCAGCGCCGAGGCAAGCTGCATGGTTCGTGTCGGCCTTTCCATCAGCTGCTGCATACGGTGTTCCTGTCTTCCCTGCCGGTCAACTGGCACGGCGCGTTGATGGGTCCGGTGAACGTCATTCAAATCCAGTTCGTCGAAACCCGCCACGGTTGTGCCAAAACGGCTTTCGATCATTACAGCATCGGTTCTGGGCGGCATCATGGAAATACGACCTTGGTCGCAAATTCATCCCTCTTCCAGCCAGATCCTCCAGCCGCCGGATGCGTTGATCTGCACCGAATAGCGCCCCGGACGGGGGATAGCGTATTGATTGATGCCCACTCCAGCCTGATGGAGATTCTGCACCACCTCCCCCTCGCTGTCGAGAAGATAGACCACCAGCACCGCATCCATGCTTTCGAAATTCAGCATCATCGGCGCGCTGAGATCGAAGGGCGGGGTGATGTAGGTGCCGAAACCCTTGATATCCATGCGGCGATCGCGGACCGGCAGCTTGTCGTAACATTGAAGCCGCGCTGCCGTCTCGGTCTCAAGACGGCAGGCGGCGATACTTGCGGCAAGTTCGCTTTGCTGTGCGCCGGCGGGCAAGGCCGCCAGCACCAGCGCAAGCGTCACCAATCGACCGGACATCCGGTGCAGTTCTCCATATGCACGCCTTCCCAGATGGCATAGGGCGCACTGTTGCCAGCCATCGTCGCTTCTGCGAAATCGGCATTGTAGAACTTGGCTTCCATCAGGTTCGCGCCAATCACCTGCGCCCCGACGAAGCGCGATTTCGGCGCCATCACCGCCTCGAGCGAGGCCGCCGTCAGGTTCGCGCCGGTAAAGTCCGCGCCGGACAGGCGGGCGAAATCAAGATTGGCGCCGGTCAGATCGGCATTGCTGACATCGATGCCCTGAGCCTGCGTCATCGACAAATCCGCGCCGCGCAGATCGGTCCCCGACAGGTTCGCGCCGCGCAGTTCCGCGCCGAACAGATCCGCCCGCAGCATCTTCGCGCCGCTGAAATCGGCGCCGCTGAGGTTCAGACCGCGCAGATTTGCGTGGCTGAGGTCGATGCCGGGGCAGGATGCGCCGGGCTTGATCTCGCAGCCATCGATGAGAAGCGGCCCCTCACGCGGGGTCGGCTCGTCCACGATGATGCGGAATTCGCCGTTGCTGACGGGCTGGTCGGCGGTGATGGCATGGCCGCTGCCGACGGACAGAAAGACCGCAAGGACAGGCAGGATTCTGGACATGGATTTATCTCCGGGGGAAAGAGCGAATTGCCAGAGGCCGGTTGCCCGGCCCCTGGTCTGTCATTGGCCGACCGGCCTTACTGGCTGGACGCCAGCACGTCGTCCGGGATCTCGAACACCCAGAACGAGCCTCCTTGGCTGACCTGCGTGGTCAACTGTGCCATGTCACCGCCCCACAGCGGCACAGCGCCGCCATAGCCCGAGGCGATGCCCAGATATTGCTTGCCGTCCATTTCCCAAGTGACGGGCGACGAGACGATCCCCGAGCCGGTCTGGAACTTCCACAGCTCTTCGCCGGTCTCGGAATTGAAGGCCTTCACGAACCCGTCCGAGGTGCCGGTGAAGACCAGATTGCCGCCGGTCGCCAGCACGCCTGCCCAAAGCGGGAATTCTTCATTATGTTCCCACTTCTTCTCACCCGTGGCCGGGTCAAAGGCCCGCAGCGTGCCGATATGGTCGTCATGCAGCCGCTTGATACGGAAGCCCTGACCCAGATAGGCAGCACCCGCCTGATAGGTCACGTTCTCGGTCCAGTAATCCTCGGTCCAGTTGTTGGCCGGGATGTAGAACAGGCCGGTGTCCTGCGAATAGGCCATCGGGTTCCAGTTCTTGCCGCCAAGGAACGGCGGAGTGACCTGAATGGTGGCACCCTTGTCCTCACCCTCGGCGGGCAGCGGCGGACGCTGGCCCTCGTTCTCGATCGGGCGGCCGGTCTCCAGATCGATGCCGCTGGCCCAGCTGATCTCGTCCACGAAGGGGAAGGCGTTCAGCAGCGCGGTCGGGCGGTTGATCTCGGCATTCTCGCGGTCGCTGAGCGCATCGACATCGGTGACGTAGAAGAAGCCGTTCCGGTCGGCATGGCCACCGGCGCGGTGGGTGTTGCCGTCCTTGTCGGTATAGTCGAACAGGATGATCTCGTTATTCCCCGAGAAGTCCCATGCGTCGTTCGGCGTGTGCTGATAGAAGCCGATCAGCTTGCCGTCGGACGGGTTCACATAGGCCTGACCCGAAGTATAGAGCGAGTCGTAATCCCAGTAATTGTCACCCTGCGAACGGGCCCAGGTGTTCCACGGGGCCGGGTTGCCTGCACCGACGACGATGGTGTTCGTCTCGGGGTCATAGGCTGCCGACTGCCAAGGCGCACCGCCGCCATGGCTCCATGCCTCGACCTTGCTGCCATCGTCGTTGACGGGCCACGAGGGCGCTTCGGGATCGCCGGTCACGATGCTGTCTTCGCCGTTCAGGCGGCCGGTATGGCCTTCCACGAAGGGCAGCATCCAGATTTCCTCGCCGGTATCGACATCGCGGGCGTAAAGCCTGCCGACCACGCCGAACTCATCCCCGGACGAGCCGTGGATCAGCATGACCCGGCCGGTTTCCTTGTCCTGCACGATCGTCGGCGCGCCGGTCATCGTATAGCCGACCTTGTGATCCTCGAACTTCTCGCGCCAGACGACCTTGCCGGTCTCGCGGTCAAGCGCATAGATCGATGCATCCAGCGCCCCGAAGAACACTTTGTCGCCATAGATCGCCGCACCGCGGTTCACCACGTCGCAGCAGGGGCGGATGTCGTCGGGCAGACGTGCCTCGAATTTCCACAGCCGCTCGCCGGTTTTGGCGTCCAGCGCCCACATCCGGCTGTAAGAGCCGGTGACATAGATCACGCCGTCATGGATCAGCGCCTGCGTTTCCTGCCCGCGCTGCTTTTCATCCCCGAACGAGAATGCCCATGCGGGACGCAGAAAGCCCACCGTCTCGGTGTCGATCTGGTTCAACGTGGACCAACGCTGGGCATTGTTGCCAAGGCCATACATCAGCACGTCTTCGGTCGTTTCGTGGTCGTTCAGAATGTCTTCCCACGTCACGTCCTTGACTTCACGTGCCTGAGCGAAGGACAGCGCCCCCGCGCAAACAAGTGCCAGTGTGCTGGCTGTCGTCAGTTTCAGCAATCTGGTCATGGTTGTCTCCTCCATCTCATGAACAGGCCGGACCTGCGCCCGGAGCTTCCTTCAGAGTCCGCCAATCAGTGGCAGTGCCTCTGTCTCGTGATCCGCCCATCGCTGCACGACGGAGCGGAGATATTCCTCGGGGTTGGCGCCAAGCCCGGCAAATTCGGGCACCGGGCCTGCGGACATCGCCTCGATCGGCGACAGGCCAAGCGCCGCCGCCTGATCCAGCCGCGCCCGCGTCGCGGTCAGATAGGCGCGGGTCTGCACCAGTGCCTGATCCGTGCGGTCGAAGGGGCCATGACCCGGCACCGTCCCCGACGGCGCCAGCGCCTGCAATTCGTCCAGCGCGGCGTTCCATGCGGCGAAATCCGCATCCGGCAGGCTTGGCGCGCGGTCCAGAAACAGCAGATCGCCCGCGATCAGCGTGCCGGTTTCTTCGTCAAGGATCGCCAGATCGGCTTGGGTGTGGCCCGACAGCGCGATGAACCGCATCGACCGCCCGCCGATCCGCGCTTCTCCGCCCTGCATCGGACTGTCGCCGGGGCGGGTATTGGTGCCGCGCATCCACGATCCAAGGATCGCGTAAAGCGATTCCGCGAAATCCTGCGCATATTGGGTGCAGGTGGAAATGGTCTCTTCCAGCGCCACGATCCGGCAGTCGTCGAAGGCCGCATTGCCGAACCAGTGATCCGGGTGATGGTGCGTATTCACCACCAGCGCCACCCCGCCCAGCCGCTCCTCGGCAAAGGCGCGGATTTCCTGACCCATGGAAAGGTTGGAGCCGGTATCGACCACAACCGCGCCCTGCGGGGTTTCGATGAAGGCGATATTGACGATGGCACCGCCATTTTCGCGCGAGAAGACCTCGCGCGCGCCCTCGATCATCCAGATGCCGTTTGCCACCTCGACCGGAGCGAAGCCGAAACGGCTGCTGGTGCTGGCAAATGCCGGGATCGGCAGCAGGGTCGCGGCGGCTCCGGCCAGAAGCTGACGGCGTGTGGGGGCGAGGATGTTCATGCCATCGCCTCGACCGTGCCGGTGAAGCTGTTGCCCAGATTGTCCTGCGCGCTGATCGTGACCGGCGCGGCCGCCAGTTCCGGCGGCAGGATGAAGGTCAGCGAGGGGTTTTCCTCCAGCGGCTCGAACAGGTCAAGCGACGCGATCACCTCGCCCGCCGCATCCAGCAGCCGCAATTGCGTCAGGTGATGCGCAGGGATGCCATCGGCCAGTCCGGTATCCTGTGGATGCCGCAGATTCAGCCGCAGCCGCCCGGTATCGGCCCAAATCCGGGCGCGCAATTCGCCGAAACCCTGTTGCCAGTCGGGCCGCGCATGGGCGACGGCAGGCGCGCTGCACCCACCGCCAAGCGCGCTGACCCAGGCAGCCCCAACATGCCAGCCGTCATCCACCCGCGCCGAGGCACGCAGCGCCCCCGCAATTTCGTATTTCACGGCGAATGCCAGAAACGGCTTGGCCCGGCCCGGACGGAAGGTCAGCGCATGGGGGAAGGGGCTGTAGTCGATGGTCACGACGATCTCATCCACCGAACCATCCAGCCCGGTCGCGTCGATCAGGAACGGCACATGACCCGAATCCTCGGCGGCTTTCGGGGCAAGGACGATGGTGGCGGGATCGTTCACCCAGTTCTGCGGATCGCCCAGATACTCGGCCCGGTGCAGCGGCCACATGCCGCTGTCAAAGGCATCGCCTCCGACGGCGGCGGCGCCGGTCGCACCGACGATCAGCGGCTCATCGCCGCCCGCCAGCCTCTGTTGCAGCGTTCCGCCCATCACCTTGTCACTTGGCGATTTCAGCGGCGATCAGGTCAGCCGCCGCAGAGCCGCGGGCCGGATTGACCTCGATCAAATGCGCGGCGCGATGCAGGACCGTCACCGACTGCTCACCACCCGACAGCGCGGCGAAACTGTCGCCTGCGGTGTTCAGCTCTTCGACCAGGGCCGAGACCTCGGCCGGATCGGTGCCTTCGGTGACGCCCTTCACCTTCTCCTGAAATGCTGCCAGCTCGCTTTCGCGGTCCGAGACCTCGTCGGCATCAGGAAGCGTCTCGATATAGACCCGGATCGCCCAGACAGCCTGCGGCGTGAAAATGTCGCCAAAGGGGGGCATCTTCACCGCGCCGTTCTGTTCGTAGCCGTTCATAACCCGGTCGAGATACCATTCATCGCCGAAATCGGTCGCCTCAAGAAACCGCAGATCGGGCGCAAGCCCGCCCGAGATCCCCTCTAGCCCGTGACAACGGGCGCAGTTGCTGTTGTAGCCTTTGGCACCGATCTCGAACGCTTTGATCCGCACATCGTCCTCGGCCTCGCGCCAAGGGTTCTCGACACCTACTTCGGGAAGTTCGGGAAGGCCCGCCGTATTGACCGCCTGCGGCACGGCATCGCCGTGGGAATAGGCCAGACCTGCACACAGGATCAGCGGAAGGGCTAGCATAAGGGGCTTGCGTGACATCGTGGTTCTATGCCTTCTCTCTGCATTGCACGGGGACCGGAAACAGGACTTCAAAATCTTCTGAGAACCCCGGAGGGTAAATTGTCCAATGGTCGTATGCGCGGCTTGACGATCCTTGCACTTGGGCTGCTGTTGGCGTCAGGACTGCCGCCGCTTCACGCCGAAGCCCCTGTTTCTGAAGCCGAAACAGGCTTCAGGATGCATGACTATCGCGCGCCCGTGCCCGCCACCGCACCGGGCGCAACGACCGTCGATTGGGCCGATGTAGAGCGGTTGATCGACGAAAAGGCGCTATTGCTGGACGTGGTCGGGCTGCGCAATTTTCGTATCCGCGCGGACGGCACATGGATCGCAAGCGAGGCGCGCGACAGCCTACCCGGCGCGGTCTGGCTGCCGGTCGTAGGCTGGGGCAAGCTGGAACCGTGGGAAGAAGCCTATCTCACCCAAAGCGTCGAAGAACTGACCGGGAATCGGCGCGACACTCCCATCGTCATTTTCTGCAAGGTCGATTGCTGGCTAAGCTGGAACACCGCCAAGAGGCTCTCGGCGCTTGGCTATTCGCAGCTTTACTGGTTCCCCGACGGCACCGATCTATGGGCGGATTTCGGCAATCCGTTGGCGCGCGTCGAACCTTATCCCGTGGACCCGTCGATCATCCCCGCTCCGCTTGTCACGGGCGAGTGAATCACCCTCGCGCGCAATTTGACCTAGCGTAAACTGTGCGGTTTTCGCGAACATAGAATCCCTGCATCCGATGATTCGTAAAATTTCAGAATGAAATTCAATGTGTTCCGCAAGAATGGCTGGTTCGATTTTACATATTGTCATAAACTGACATTTATATTGACGCTTGAAGCCAATAATGATTTGAGAGTGGCACTGAACCAGCATGCGCCCTGCGCCACTCAAAGGTAGAAGAAAATGAACAAGATCAGGTTTGCTGCAATCGGGACGATCATTCTCGTGCTTGCCGGATGCGCCCAGCCGGGTCCGGGCAATTATTCCAGAACGCCCGGCTACGGCCAAAGCGGCCAGTATTACGGCCAGACCACCAATCGCCCCGCCAATAATGCCGCGCTGAGAACCGTGGGCGGTGCAGGCGCCGGTGCGCTGATCGCCGAGGCGACCGGCGGCTCGAAGACCAAGGGTGCCCTGCTGGGCGCAATTGCGGGCGGATTGTCCTGTCAGGCGACGGGAGGCTGTTACTAGGCTTTCGCATCGGGCGAAGTCGCGTCAATCTGCACCTGCACGACCCGAACATCGGCCCGAGGCAGGGTCGCCAGAAGACGGAAGAGGAATTGGCATGACCAGCAGCCGGCTAGAAAAATCGCAATTGTCGGTGGCCCGCGCCGCGGCACGCCTTTTCCTTGAAAAGGGTTTCGCCGCCACCAGCGGCAGCGATATTGCCGAAGCCGTTGGCATCTCGGAACGCACCGTCTGGCGATATTTCCGCACCAAGGAAAGCTGCGTCGCGCCCTTGTTCGAGTTGTCGAGCAAGCAATATGCCGAGGATCTTCGCGACTGGCCGCGCAGCGCTCCGATTGAAGAGCAGTTCGCCGAACGCTTCGACCTGCACAAGATTTCGCCCGAGGATTCGGCGGACGGCGTGCTGATCGTCAGGCTGATCGCCGCGCTGCCCGAGGAACCGGATCTGCGGACAACCTGGCTTCTGTCCTATGACGAGGGGGTCGAGCCGATGGCCCGGATCATCGGCGACCGGCTTGACCGCTCTCATCGGGAATTCGAGGTCCGCCTTTGCGCCGCCGCCGTCATGGCCGCGATCCGCACCATAGACGAGACAATCAGCATGGCCGCGATCCGCGACGGCCAGCATTTCACCACCGACGAAGTGGTCGTTCAGCTTTCCAGGGCGATCCGCGCCGTCAGTAATCTGCCATTCTGCGATCCCGTCGTGCCAAAGCCCTTCGGCGACACAAGCTCTGCCTAGGCGGACGGGGGTCGCACCGACCCCAGGTATCACATGATTTTCCCAGCCGCGTTGTTCGCAACGCTTGTCCTGACTGCGGCGCTTCCTGCGTTTGGCAGCCCCGTTTCAGTCCATTCCTTCCCGGAGAACCCAATGCCCGAACTGACCTATCCCCGAACAGAACGCGGTGATGTCGTGGACGATTTCTTCGGCACCGCAATCGCAGATCCCTATCGCTGGCTGGAAGCCGATGCCCGTCAGGACAGCAAGGTCCGGGCATGGATCAACGCACAGAACGCCGTCACGAATGACTATCTGGAAAACCTTCCAGGGCGTGAACTGTTCCGCCGCCGAATGGCGGATCTGCTGAACACCGAACGCCACGACATTCCGCGGAAACGGGCCGGGCAATATTTCTTTGCCCGGCATGACGGCCTGCAGAACCAGTCGACGCTTTATGTGCGCGATGGAGAATCCGGTCAGGATCGCCTGCTGATCGACCCGAATGGCTGGTCCGAAGACAATGCCGACGCGCTGGCCGAATGGTCCGTTTCCGATGACGGGCTGTTTCTGGCCTTTGCCGTGCAAACCGGCGGGACCGATTGGCGCACGATCAAGGTCATGGATGTCGAGACCGGCGAGTTGCTGGAAGACAGCATCGAATGGGCCCGTTTCTCGCGGATCGCCTGGGCACCGGACGGATCGGGCTTCTTCTATTCGCGCTATCCCGAACCCGAGGGCGGCGCGACCTCTGGCGCAGGTGTCAGGAATCAGGCGGTTTACTTTCACCGTCTTGGCAATCCGCAGAACGAGGACAAGCTGATCTACGCGACCCCGGATCGCCCCGAGATGCTGAACATCGCCGACCGGACCTCTGCCGGTCGCTATCTCTACATCTCCACCACGCCCGGCACGAATGAAAGCGCCCTGACCGTGGTTGATCTGGAGGCGCCGGAATGGACCCCGCGCACGATCTTCCCCAAGATGGATAGCGAATGGCACCTTCTGGGCCATGTCGGCCAACGGCTGTATCTGATCACAACCGACGGGGCCGAGCGGCGGCGGGTGATGACGCTTGATCTGTCGCAAACCCATCCGCAGCCGGTCGAGATCCTGCCCGAGGCAGAGGGCGTTCTGAATGACGCGGCCTTGTTGGGCGGCAAGCTGATCGTGGCCTATCTCGTCGATGCAAAGACCGAAATGCGCCGTTTCAGCCTTGATGGCACGCTGGAAGGCGATATCCGGTTGCCCGGCATCGGCACGGCAGGCGGGCTGAGCGGTCACCCGACCGATGATGAGGCATTCTTTGCCTTCACCAGCCACGACGCCCCGACAACCGTTTATCGCTACAATATCGCCGCCGATTCAGTGACGCCATGGGCGCAACCCAAGCTGAAGATCGACCCCAGCCTGATCGAGGTCGAGCAGCATTTCTACGCCTCGAAAGACGGGACGCGCGTGCCAATGTTTGTCGTGCGTCGTCGCGATGTGACCGGCCCCGCACCGACGCTGCTTTACGGGTATGGCGGTTTCGGGATCAGCATGCTTCCGGCCTATAACCCGCTGCAGATCGCCTGGGTGGAACAGGGCGGCGTGCTGGCCATCGCCAATATCCGTGGCGGCGGCGAATACGGGACCGCATGGCATCAGGGCGGCAGGCTTCAGAACAAGCAGAACGCCTTTGACGATTTCATCGCAGCGGGCGAGTTTCTGAAGGCCCAAGGCATCACCTCGGCGAAGGGGCTGGCCATTCAGGGCGAATCCGGCGGTGGTCTGCTGGTCGGTGCTGTAACCAACCAGCGACCGGACCTGTTCGATGTGGCTCTGCCCGGCGTCGGCGTGCTGGACATGCTGCGCTATGATCAGTTCACCGGCGGCGCGCTGTGGACGGCAGAGTTCGGCAGCCCTTCGGACAAGGCAGCGTTCGACAATCTGCTGACCTATTCGCCCTATCACACGATGCGGGACGGCAAGAACTATCCGGCGATCCTTGTCACCACGGCCGATGCCGACGACCGCGTCGTGCCGGGCCACAGCTTCAAATATATCTCTGCCCTGCAATATGCTGATCTGGGCCCGAAACCCCGGCTGATACGAATCGAGACCCGCGCGGGCCACGGGGCCGGGATGCCACTGGACAAGATCATCGCCCATCACGCCGATATGTGGGCCTTCGCAGCCTACTGGACCGGGCTTGAACTGGAGCGCGACTGATGACGGCGACCACAATCTCCGCAGTGGAGCAGCGAAAGTTGCCGGGTTGGCCTGAGGCCCTGACAGGGCTGGCGATCTATCTGGTCCTGATCATGCTGATCGGCGTCGCCATGCTGAACATGCCCGACGAACAGGCCGCTTTGCGGGGGATCTTCGGCATGGCGGCCAACGGGGTGGCCGGCACACTGGCGCTGCTTGCGGCTTTCAGCATCCGTATCCGCGATTTGCGCGCCTTCGGCTTTCGCGCGACGGAAGGGCGCTGGCTACTGATCGCGGTGGCGATGGGCCTTGCGGCCTTCATCCTCAGCATCCTGATCGAAGGTATCTACTTCTCGTTCATGCCGCCCGAGACGACGCAGGATGATTTCATGGCCGCCGCAACCAGCGGCCCGCTGGCGCTGTTCATCATCGTGACGACCGGAGCGCTGCTCACCCCCTTCGGCGAGGAAGTGCTGTTTCGCGGCGTCATCGCATCCGCGCTGAACAAATACGGCGCATGGGCGGGCATCCTTGGCAGCGCGACGATCTTCGCGGCGGTCCATGGTCCAAGCGTGATCTTCTTCAACGCGCTGCTGGTCGGCATTCTGACCGGGTTCGTCTTTCGCAAGTCCGGCTCACTCTGGCCCGCCTTGCTGATCCACGTCGTCTTCAACGGCCTCTGGCTGCTGACCTATTCGCTCGGCTGAACCAGCAAGCCAAGGGACAACCCTTAACGCAACATGGACCGGCGGCTGGAGGCACGCCTTGTCGCCAGCAGCAGGTTGGTCTCGGACGTCACCACGCCGTCCATGTTGCGGATGAAGCGGATCACGTCGTCTAGTTCGGACAAAGATTCCGTCGCCAGTTCGACGATGATATCCCATTTGCCGTTGGTCGAATGCACCGCCATGACCGAGGGTAACCCGGTCAGCCGCACGGTGATCCGGTCCGCGCCGCGCCCCTCGATCCCGATCATCATCAGCCCGCGCACAGGTGCTTCGGACACATCGGCGCGGGTCAGCGCGGTGAAACCCGCAATCTCTCCCTGAGCCTGCAACCGCTCCAGCCGCACCCGAATGGTGGCGCGGCTGGCCTTCAGCCTCTCGGCCAGTTCTGAAATCGGCGCGCGGCCATCGCGGCGGAGTTCGGCGATCAGTGCAAGGTCAAGATTGTCCATATCGGCAGTCACACTTATCAAAACGGTCAAAGTCATACCCGTTTTAGCATAAATATGCGTTGAAACCATCACAGACTGGCTGGCATTTCTATATGGAACAAGGAGATTCCCATGACCCAGATTTCGCTGATCGGAGCGCCGGTCGATTCCGGCCAACGCCGCCTTGGTTGCCTGATGGGCCCTGCCGCCTACCGCGTCGCCGGACTTGCCACCGTTCTGACAGAGCTTGGCTATCCCACGACCGATCTTGGCGATGTCACGCTGCCGCCGCTTCAGCCGATCGCCAGCCCCAACCCCGCCGTTGACCAGCTTGCCGAAACCATCGCCTGGACCGACGCGCTGTCGGCCAGCGTCCGCGACGTTCTGGGTCAGGGGCGTTTGCCGGTGATCATGGGCGGCGACCACTCGCTGGCGCTTGGCACGGTTGCGGGGGCTGCGGCGCATGCAGAAGCGGCCGGGCGCCCGTTGTTCGTGCTATGGCTCGACGCGCATAGCGATTTCCACACGCCGCTGACCACGACCTCGGGCAATCTGCACGGCACGCCCGTCGCCTATATCGCGGGCCGCGACGGGTTCGAGCAATTCCCGCCCTTCCCCGCCGTGGTGCCGGGCGAACGGATTTGCCTTTTCGGCATCCGTTCGGTCGATGCGGCGGAACATGCGGCGCTGCATGAAACCGACATCGCCATCAACGACATGCGCGTTCTGGACGAGCGCGGCATTGTCGCGCCTCTGCGCGATTTCCTTGAACTGGTGCATGCGCAGAACGGCATGCTGCATGTCTCGCTGGACGTGGATTTCCTTGACCCCTCCATCGCCCCCGCCGTCGGCACCACCGTCCCCGGTGGCGCGACCTTCCGCGAGGCGCATCTGGTCTGCGAACTGATCCACGAATCCGGGCTGATGACATCGCTCGATCTGGTCGAACTGAACCCCTTTCTGGACGACAGGGGCCGCACGGCCAAGCTGATGGTCGATCTGGTCGGCTCTCTCATGGGCAAGAAGGTCTTCGACCGCCCCACCCGCAGCTTCAACTGAGTAACATTCATGCTGAAACCTTCCCGTCAGGCCTATGTGCCCTTCGTCAGCGTCGAGAACATGATGCGGCTGGTGCTGCATATCGGCATCGAAAAGATGATGGTCGATCTGGTGACCGAGATCGAAGCCGATTTCAAACGCTGGCCGCTGTTCGACAAGACCCCTCGTGTCGCCAGCCATTCCGATATCGGGGTGATCGAGCTGATGCCGACCTCGGACGGGCAGACCTATGGCTTCAAATATGTGAACGGGCATCCCTCGAACACGAAGCAGGGGTTGCAGACCGTGACCGCATTCGGACTGCTGGCCGATGTGGCGACCGGCTATCCGCTGATGCTGTCGGAAATGACCATCCTGACCGCCTTGCGCACCGCCGCGACCAGCGCCATGGCCGCGAAATGGCTGGCGCCGCGCGATTCGAAGGTCATGGCGATGATCGGCAATGGCGCGCAGGCGGAATTTCAGGCGCTGGCGATGAAGGCCGTCTGCGGCATCGAAGAGGTGCGGCTTTACGACATCGACCCGGCAGCCACCGCCAAATGCGTCCGCAACCTTGAAGGCCGGGGGCTGAACGTGGTTCCCTGCAAGACCGCCGAAGAGGCGATGCAGGGCGCGCAGATCATCACCACCTGCACCGCGGACAAACAATATGCGACGATCCTGACCGACAACATGATCGGCAGCGGCGTTCACATCAACGCGGTCGGCGGCGATTGCCCCGGCAAGACCGAACTGCACAAGGATATCCTGCTGCGCTCGGACGTGTTCGTGGAATATCCCGAGCAGACCCGGATCGAGGGCGAGATCCAGCAGATGCCCGCCGACTTTCCGGTGACGGAACTGTGGCAGGTGATCGCCGGTCAGGCCGAAGGTCGCCGCGATGCCCGTCAGATCACCCTGTTCGACAGCGTCGGCTTTGCCATCGAGGACTTTTCGGCGCTGCGCTATGTCCATTCGCGGCTGAAGGATTCGGGCCGCTATCAGGATCTGGACATGATCGCCGACCCCGATGAACCGCGCGATCTGTTCGGCATGGTCCTGCGCGCCCAGCAATCCGAGGTGGCATCGCCCACGAAACCCGCATCCGCAACTGCGGTCTGACCTTTCTGCCAGCAAAGGCTTTCCGATGCGGAAAGCAACGGCCAGCGTCGTCGGGACAGCCGTTCCGCGACGACGCTGGAAAAGACGAAGAAGACGACTGAAACGTTCTCTCGACAACACAGGGATAGGCTATGAGTTCATCGTTCATGGAACGTGCGCTTCGCAAGAAGCCGCTCGGCAATTTCGCGACGAAAAGCAGCGCCGACGGCACAGAGCTAAAGCGCAGCATCACCCTTTTCCAGCTGACCATGTTCGGGGTCGGCGCAACCATCGGCACGGGGATCTTCTTCGTGCTGGCCGAACAGGTGCCGACCGCCGGACCGGCTGTCATGTTCTCGTTCCTCATCGCCGGGATCGCGGCGGGGCTGACGGCGCTTTGCTATGCCGAGATGGCCTCGATGATCCCGGTCTCGGGCTCCAGCTATTCCTATGCCTATGCGACGCTGGGCGAAGGCGTGGCCTTTCTGGTCGCGGCCTGTCTGATCATGGAATACGGCGTCTCCGCAGGCGCGGTCGCCGTGGGGTGGAGCGAGTATCTGCACAACCTGATCCTGACCACGACCGGACTGGAACTGCCCCGCGCGCTGCTGCACGCGCCTTTGGTGGCCGAGGGGTATTCGCTGCATTTCGGCGGCGACGGCTGGATCAACCTGCCCGCCGCCATTCTGGTTTTCATGTGCTGCTTCCTGCTGACGCGCGGCTCGCGTGAATCGGCGCGGGCCAATGCGATCATGGTGATCATCAAGCTGGGCGTGCTGACGCTGTTCATCGCCATCGCGCTGAGCGCCTTTAACTCGGAAAACTTCACCCCCTTCGCCCCGCACGGTTTCGCCGGGGTCAGCGCGGCGGCCGGGTCGATCTTCTTCACCTTCGTCGGTCTGGACGCGGTGTCCACAGCCGGGGAAGAGGTGAAAGACCCCCGCCGCAACCTGCCACGGGCGATCATTCTGGCGCTGATCATCGTCATCAGCTTTTACCTGCTGGTCGCGCTCGCCGCCCTGGGCGCGCAGCCGCAAGGGATGTTCGAGGGGCAAGAGGCCGGTCTGGCCGTGATCCTGCAAAACGTCACCGGCTCTGCGATTCCGTCGGTGATCCTGTCGGCGGGTGCGGTGATCTCGGTCTTCTCGGTCACGCTGGTGGTGCTTTACGGACAGACCCGGGTGCTGTTCGCGATGTCGCGTGACGGGATGCTGCCGCCGATCTTCAGCCGGGTGAACCCGCATACGCTGACGCCGACGGCCAATACCATCATCGTAAGCTGCATCGTCGCCTCGATCGCGGCCTTCCTGCCTGCCGACGTGCTGTGGGATCTGACCAGCATGGGGACGCTGACCGCCTTTACCGTGGTGTCCATCGGCGTGATCATCCTGCGCTATCGCCAGCCCGACGCCCCGCGCGGCTTCAAGGTGCCGTTCTTCCCGCTGCTACCGATCCTCAGCATCCTGTCCTGCCTCTATCTGATCTCCAGCCTGTCGCTGATCGTCTATAAGCTGACGGCGATCTGGGCGGTCATCGCTGCGACCATCTACTTCCTCTATTCCTCGCGCAACTCGGCGCTGGAACGCGGCGATCAGGGCGAGGCTGCGTGATGGGGTATCTGGTCGGATATTCCGCCGACAAAGGCGGGGCCGAGGCGTTGCTTCTGGCAAGTCTTCTGGCCCGTTCATCCTCGTCCGGGATCGACGCGGTGACGGTCCTGCCCGAGACATGGGATCATCCCTCGCCCGCCAAGGTGGACGTGGAATATGCCGAATTTCTGGATCGCCACGCCGAAAAGGCGCTGGCAACGGCCCGGAAATCGGTGCCCGAGGACATCCCGGCGCAGTTTCACGCCCGCCATGCCGACAGCACCGGCGAAGGACTGACCAAGGCGGCGCAAGAGCTTGGCGCGCAGATGATCGTTCTCGGATCGTCGAGGAAGGCACCAATGTCGCGCTTTCAGGAAGGCGTCGTCGCGTCCGAGCTTCTGCGCAGCGCGCCGCTGCCGGTGGCCCTTGCCCCCCGCGGCTACGCGCCCGAAGGGCAACGGATCACCCGCGTGACCTGCGCGGTTTCCGCCTCGGACGCTTCGATCCCGCTGGCGCATCGTGCCTGCGATCTGGCACGGTCGCTGAACGCCTCGCTGCGGCTGGCCAGCTTCGTGGTCCGTGATCGGCAGATGTATCCATCGATTGCCGGATATGACGCGGAACATATGATCTCTAACCGGATCCGGTCCGAGGCCGAGGCGCTTTATGGCCGTATCCGCAAGGAATGGCAGGGGGAGCTTCCCTTTGAGACGGTGATCGGCGACGGGCCAAATTGGCGGCAGGCGGTTAACTCGATCGACTGGGACCCGCAAGAGGTGCTGCTGATCGGCTCCAGTCGGCTTGGCGCGCTGATGCGGGTCTTTGTCGGCTCGAATTCGGGCAAGATCCTGCGGCATGCGCCGGTGCCGCGGATCATTCTGCCACGGTTGGCGGAAAAGGGCTGAGGGGCGCGACCCACAGGGTTCGGGCGGGCCGATTGTTTTCGGCCCGCTCATCGCGCAGAATACCGCGACCGGTGGGAGATTGTCGTGGAACTGAAATGGCTTGAGGATTTCCTCAGCATCGCGACGACGCGCAGCTTTTCGCGTTCGGCGGAAGCGCGCAACGTCACCCAATCCGCGTTCAGCCGCCGCATCCGCTCGCTTGAGGTCTGGCTGGGGGCAGAGCTTCTGGACCGCTCGACCTATCCGGTCAGCCTGACCGCCGATGGCCGCGCCTTTCGCGAGGCGGCCGAGGAAATCGTCCGCCTGACCTATCAAAGCCGCGCCAGTCTGGGCGGTCGCCGCGATCCCCTGCCGCAAGCATCGCTGGCGCTGACCGCGTTGCATACGCTTGCGGTTACCTTTCTGCCCGCCTGGCTGAACAGGCTGCGCGCGGATCTGGGCGAGATCGGCACCCGCATCCTGCCTGAAAACCACGCCATCTGCATGCAGGCGCTGGTCGAGGGCGGCTATGATTTCCTGCTGACCTTCCATCACCCAAGCGTGCCGATCCCGCTTGATCCGGCGCGCTATCCGTCGATTATCGTCGGCCATGACAGCCTTGTCGCCGTCGCCGACAGCACCCGGATCGATGACTGGCGCGCCGCCGAACGGTTGCCGCTGCTGCAATATTCGCGCGGCTCGTTTCTGGGGCTTTTGACTTCGCTGGCGCAGGGCCAGCCCGGTGCGCCGCGCACCTATATCGCCCATATCAACGAAAACTCGATGGCCGAGGCGATGAAGTTCATGGCGCTGGAAGGTCATGGCGTCGCCTGGCTGCCGCGCAGTCTGGTCACGGCGGAAATCACATCAGGTCAGTTGCAAATCGTCGCGCCGGAACTGCCGATGGAGATCAGGCTTTACCGCAACGCCGCCCGCTCTCGCGGGATTGTCGAACGGGTCTGGAACGCCGCCGCGGAAGGTTATTCCGAAACGTCATAGTTTCAGACTGCCTTGGCATTGGTCAAACCGGGCAGAGCAGCCTATCACCCGCACAAGCCAGCAAGATGGCATCATTCATCACAGCCTCGGGGTCCTTGCCGCGCCGGTGAACGTCGGTGCGCAACGTCGAAAAGCCATGTTAACCAATCCGCGCTACACGATATTCCTTCTTTGCATTGTCACCGCGATCCTGTCGCTGATCGCTACGGTGCTGCTGTCTCCGTGGTTCGGCCTTGCCGCAGCCGTTCTGGTGCCGCTGGCATTGCTTGGCATCTATGACCTTGTGCAAACGCGCCACGCGGTTCTGCGGAACTATCCGGTCATCGGCCATATCCGCTTCCTGATGGAAAGTTTTCGCCCCGAGATCCGGCAATACATGATCGAAAGCGATCAGGACGAGGTGCCATTCAGCCGTCAGGCCCGCGCGCTGGTTTATCAGCGCGCCAAGGGGGCCGAGGACAAGCGCCCCTTCGGCACCATCGAAAACGTCTATGGCTCGGGCTATTCGTGGCTGACCCATTCGGCGACGCCGGTGCATATCCCGGATTCCGATTTCCGCGTGCGGATCGGCGGCAAGGATTGCCTGCAACCCTATGATGCCAGCCTCTACAATATCTCGGCGATGAGCTTCGGCGCGCTGTCCGGCGCGGCGATCCTTGCGCTGAACAAGGGCGCGAGACAGGGCGGCTTCGCCCATGACACCGGCGAGGGCGGGATCAGCCGCTATCACCGCGAGGCGGGCGGTGATCTGATCTATCAGGTGGCCTCGGGCTATTTCGGCTGTCGTAACGACGATGGCAGCTTCTCGCGCGAGAAGTTCGCCGCGATCACCGCCGATCCGCAGATCAAGATGATCGAGATCAAGCTGAGTCAGGGGGCAAAGCCCGGCCATGGCGGCATGCTGCCTGCCTCGAAAATCTCGGTCGAGATCGCCGAGGCGCGGGGTATCCCGATGGGCATCGATTGCATCTCGCCTCCTGCGCACAGCACCTTCTCGACCCCAACCGGGCTGGTCGAGTTCATCCGGCAATTGCGCGAACTGTCGGGCGGCAAGCCTATCGGGTTCAAACTCTGCATCGGCCATCGCCGTGAATTCCTGAGCATCGTCAAGGCGATGCTGAAAACCGGCATCCTGCCCGACTTCATCGTCATCGACGGGGCTGAAGGCGGCACCGGCGCCGCGCCGGTGGAATTTGCCAACCGCGTCGGCATGCCGATGCTGGAGGGGCTAACCTTCGTTCATAACGCGCTTCGCGGCGCGGGGCTGCGTGACCAGATCCGGCTGGGCGCTGCGGGCAAGATCATCACCGCCTATGAGATCGCTCGCGCCTTCGCGCTTGGTGCCGACTGGTGCAATTCCGGGCGCGGCTTCATGTTCGCCATCGGCTGTATCCAGTCACAGTCCTGCCATACCAACAAATGCCCTGTTGGCATCGCCACTCAGGATCAGTTGCGTCAGAAGGCGCTGAATGTCGGCGACAAAAGCGACCGGGTGGCGCGGTTCCACCGCAACACGATGCATGCGCTGGCCGAGATCGCCGGAGCCGCAGGGCTGACCGATCCGCGCGATTTCATGCCCTATCACTTCATGTTCCGGCAGAAGGATAACGTCTTTCTGGACGGGAACGAGGTCTATCCCTATCTGCCCGACGGCTTCCTGCTGGAGAGCGAGGAATATCCCGAGCTCGCCGACTGGTATGACCGTTGGGAACGCGCCAGCGCCGACAGCTTCGCCCCACCGGAGATCCCGTTCGGACCGTTCGAATCCCGCCGCAAAATGGAATCGCTGAAGGTCCCGGCGCTGTGATTGCTACGGTTTGCTGTCAGATGTCCGACGCGAACGGGCCCAAAGCTGACTGTCGATAACTAAGTTGCAGAGAGGCCAAGCTGTGTCTGCTAGCATGTCCTTACAGGCGCTATGATGAGGCGTGTCGTCATGAACTGTATGAATAGCGCGAGAAGTGTGGCCTCGCCGAAAGCCAGATAAACAGGCTGCTTTTGAAGCGTCAGGCTTAAACATAGGCAGAATGCCGAAAAACTGAACCTTCCCCAGACCATGCCACGCAAGAGCGTAACAACGAACTCTGGCCCATAGGCCTTGTGGCATGAGACCGACATGATGCAGCTAATCAGCGGAAATACCGAAAGAAGCCCGCTCCACCTTGCACCGATGCCTGCGGAGAGAGAAACGACCGTAAAGCTCAAAACGGTCCCGGCAATCATTCTGGCAAGCAACTGGCCCTTGGCCACGGTGACCTGCGGAAGAATTACAGTGCCGCGTGGTAAGAGGCTGAAACCGAAGACCACAGAGAAAAGCGCCGCCATAGTCGCGAATGGAAGCGTCGCCGGAAGCGTAGCCAGGCAGACGGCCGTCGCAAGCCAAGCGCCAATGCCGAACAACCACGCGATGGGCCAACCATATCTTCGGCAGGATCTGGCGTAGGCGATATTGAACATCTCGGATGACAGTGTCGCTGCCAGTGCGAGTGTCGCAGCCTGCGCGCCGAATTCCGGGCCATTGGTGAGGACCAGAAGGAAGAGAATTGGCCCCGCAATGATGGGAAGTCCGGCGAGCCACCCCGCAACTCTCGGCCCCCACCATTGGCTGAACAGCGAGACGCAGAGCAGGGCTAGCGGGACCAAAATCAGTTTGAGAGTTAGCATGTGACCCTATGCCTGCCGGCTTAATCCGGCATGCCCTTCGACAGGACTCGACAGCCGGATATGGGATCGCAATTTCTAACCCAGACGGGCTATCACGGTGAACTTGTTTGTCAACCTAAGCCGAGGTCGGGCACATATGGCGAACGACCGTTTCGTCCCGAATAGCGGTCTTCTATCGCCGACGCGTATAGCTCATTTCGGTCATTTGATCGTGAAGCCATCCGACAGGAAGGGACTGATTTTCCCGCAGCGATTCACACTCCCAGCTCCCGGCGCGAGGCAAGGGCGAGTTTGGTGACGAGTTCGTCCGGAATGGGATGACGCGGCGAGAAGGTGAGGCCGGTCTTGGTAAACTTGAGGCCGGCTGCGACGATTTCATCTGCATGTGCCGTGATGGCAGCGTTACTTACGTACAGACCACATTGCTTGCTGAAGGCCGCATAACCGGCAATGATGGACTTCCCGAAGCCGAACCCCGGCATATCATAAACGATAAGTTCGTCCGCGTCGGGAAGCACTTCAGCCAAGCGAGAGCGCAACTGACCCAGCAGCGGGCGAAATTGCTCGGGGGCCGCTGCGATATAATCGTCGTGGTCTGTAAACTTCGCCATGACTTACTATCCACAACCAAGTCTCGATCAGCAAGTTATCTCGTGGCGATCAGCAGGTTTCGTCCCGCAGGGCAAACATCCGACATCAGGTCAGCTTTAGCTGATTGCTGGAGTGGAAAGGCCCGACGGCCCCGCCCGCCATACACAGTAACACCACCCGCATTCCGATCACATAGCAGCACCGTGAAAGACGCCACTCAATGCAGGCGATCTTCCACGCCGATCCGCACATGGGTCAGCTTGTCGGGGTTGCGGATCATGTAGATGGCGGCGATCCGACCGGCGCGGATCTCGAAAGCTGTCGTCTGCAGCACGCCGTTATAAAGGCTGATATAGCCCGGCAGGCCGTCGATCCGGGTCAGGCGAAGCACCCGTTGCGCCGGGCCGAGCTTGTGGAACAGCCCCTCGTAAAGCTTCAGCGCGCGGTCGATCCCGCGGATCACGTTGGGGAAGGCCAGAACCTTGCCGCCGCCGTCCGAATGGATCTCGACCCCCTCAGTCAGCAATGATTGAAGCCGGTCGATGTCGCCGGTCTGGGTGGCGTCAAGAAAGGCGTGGACGATGCGGTTCCCCTCTTGCCGGTCAACCGCATAGCGCGGCTGGTCCGCCTGCACGTTCCGCCTTGCCCGCGACGCCAATTGCCGCACCGCCGCCTTTTCGCGGCCCAGCGTATCGGCGATTTCGGACAGGGGCACGTCGAAGACATCATGCAGCAGAAAGGCCGCCCGTTCCAAAGGCGACAGACGTTCAAGGGCCAGCATCAGTGTCAGCGTCAGATTGTCGGCGCGCAGTTCATCATCTTCGGGTTCCACCAGCGGCTCGGGCAGCCAGTGGCCCGCATAGGTTTCGCGGCGCATGCGGGCGGATTTCATCACGTCCAGACACAGCCGGGACACAACGCGGGTCAGCCATGCGGCGGGCCGATCGATATCGCTCCGGTCCGCACGTTGCCAACGCAGCCACGCTTCCTGCACCACATCTTCTGCCTCGGTCACAGAGCCGAGCATGCGATAGGCCAGACGCAGCAGACGCGGCCGCTGCGTCTCGAAAAGCTCGGTTGCCGGAACCGTCGGCATCGGCGGGCTCCTTCTTCAGATCAATTGCTCGGCGCGACGATGGAATTGTCTTTGTCCTTCAACAGAAAGACCAGAAATTTCGCCGGATCGGTGTCGCTTGCATTGCGGCTGACCAGATGGATGTCGTCGGGCTTTTCGGAAAACGTCTCACCCGTCGTCACTGTCTGCGGCTCTTGCCCTTCGACCTGCATGATCACCGCCCCCTCCAGCACATAGACGACCGCATGCGCATCGTGTCGGTGCGTCGGGGTTTCATCGCCCGCCTCATAGTCAACGCTGATCAGCACGATTTCTTTCCCCGGCATTTCGGGAATATCGGCGGCGAAAAGCGGGGTCACCATGCCCTCATGGGCCATGGCGGCTGTCACCCCCAGAAAAGGTGCGGCCAAGATCAGCAGAAAGGTCTTCATGTCAAAACTCCTGTGCGTGCAGAAGTTATGACGACCGGGGCAGTCCGAATGTGACATCGCAGCGATGGATCGCGATGCAGCGATCAGCCAGCCTGAACCAGATCGCGCCATGCGGCGGCATAGGCGGTCAGGTCCGCAGCAGGCCCTTGCCTGACCTTGCTGGTTTCGGGCGCCCTGGCATGCGTCAGACACAGACAGGCCGCGCCGACCGAGGTTCCCGTTGCCGAAATCGCGATCTCTACCCCGTCAGGGCGCAACGCGGCGAGCATCGACAGGTAATCCGCATTGCGGGCAAACGGGCCTTCGATGATTGCCGGACCTTGCGCCCCGATCAGCGACAGGCAGGCATCCGTCATCAGCCCGAGATACAGCGACAACGCGAAGATACGCTCGCCCTCGGTGGCGGGTTCCGAGGTCCAGCGCATGTGTCGCCCCTGAAACGGGCCGGAACCCGGCTCGACGGCAGGCAGGATCATCACGCGGTCGCGCAGCACCCGGTCACGGTCGGCGTCGTCCGGCTGCGCTTCGCTGCCCGCCCGGATCACCTCGTATTCCCGGCCACCCATGAAGCGCGCCGAGGGCACAGGCTGACCAAGCGCGCTGACATTCACCAGCACATCCCGCGCCGGATCAAGCGGCACCGGCGCGGCACCAACCGCCATCGCCACAACCCATGTCCCGGTCGAGACCACGGCAAACGGCATCTGCCGCCCACTGACATGCGGGTAAAGCGAGGCGTTGCTGTCATGGATGCCACAACTGACCGGCGTGTCGGGCGATAGTCCGGTCCGCTTTGCCAAATCCGCCCGCAGATGTCCCAGAACCTCGCTAGACCGCCGCGCCGGTGCCAGCTTCTCCGCAAGGCCCAGCCGGTTGACCAGTGAGGAAAACCGCCCCTCATAGGGGTTCCACAGATCGGTATGACAGCCCAGCGAACTGACATCGCTGGCAAGCGCGCCCGTCAGCCGGTAGCCCCAATATTGCGGATAGGTCAGCACATGCGCCACCCTGTCCCCCAAACCGGATTGCGTCTTGAACAACCAGTGCAGTTGCGCGCCAAGGTTCAGTCCGGCAGGCAGGCGCGGTGAGCCGGTTTCCGCGAAATCCGGGCGGATCGCATCATATTCCCCGGCCAGATCATCCGGGCCGTCATGTTCATAATCCAGCATCGGCGCTGCCAGCCCACCTTCCGCGTTCAGCAACACGCAAGAGGCGCCATGCGTCGTGACCGAAATCGCATCCACGCCATGCGCGGCATGAAAGCGCGACAGGTGGTCAAGGAAGAAGCTCCAATGCCCCTCCAGATCGAAATGCGGATAAGGCGGTCCGGGCAGGACGAGGTTCGGGCGGGTGACCACCGCGATCTCGGTCAGGCCTGCCGCCTCGACCAGTGCCAGCTTGGCATTGGTCTTGCCGATATCGATGACGGCGATGTGGCGGGGGTTGGTCATGGCATGTGGAACATCGGGATCAGCGGCACCGCCACCGGCTGATGGTCCGGGTGGGTTTGCATCAGATCGGCCATATGCGCCCACCAGTCGCGCATCACCGGATGGTTTGGCAGATCATCCATGCCGTGATCGTCGCGCCGCCACAGCACCCCGAACAGCGCATTGGTTTCGGGGTCGAGATGGATCGAGTAATCCTCGACCCCCGCCGCTTTCAAAAGCGCCGTCAGCTCTGGCCAGATGGCGTCGTGGCGGCGGCGGTATTCGTCTTCTGCGCCGGGGTTCAGGACCATGCGGAAGGCATATTTCTGCATCAGCGCCTCCACATCGACCAAAGCCGCGGCAGCGCGATCACGCCGATCAGCAGCGCACCGATGATGATCGACATGACGATGCCCGGCACATTCAGAAGCCCCAGACCAAAGGTCACCAGCCCCATGACCAGTGCCGCGATGACCACGCCGGGAATCGACCCCGATCCGCCAAGGATCGAGACTCCGCCAAGGACCACCATGGTCACCACCTCAAGCTCGAACCCCGTGGCAATCGAAGGGCGGGTCGAGCCGAGGCGAGAGGTCAGGCAGATCGCGGCAATCCCGCTCATCAGCCCGGTTTGCAGGAACAGGATGAAGCGGATGCGGTTCACCCGGATGCCGGAAAAGCGGGCGGCAGTGGCGTTGTTGCCGATGGCATAGACGGCGCGGCCAAAGCTGGTCTTGTGCAGCAGGACGCCGAAGATGACGGCGAAAAGCGCGAACAGGAACAGCTCGAACGTGATCACCCACCAGACATAGCCCTGTCCGAAATAGGCGAAACTGGCCGGGTAGCCGGTAAAGGCTCCGTCGCCCAGCACGATATAGCTGATCCCCCGGAAGAGGCTCATCGTGCCGATGGTCACCACAATCGAGGGCAGGCCAAATCCCGCAACCAGCAGCCCGTTGAATGCCCCGCAAACCAACCCCGTCACCAGCCCGACCAGCACCAGAACCGGCATCGGCGCGCCTGCCATCATCGCCAGCCCCATCATGGTCGAGGTCAGCGCGATGATCGAGGCGACCGACAGATCGATATCGCCCGCGATGATCAGCATCGCCATGGCAAAGGCGATCAGCGCCTTCTCGGTGAAGTTGAAGCTGGCATCCGACAGGTTCCACGGATCCAGAAACCAAGGCGAGGCGAAGGAATTGGCGATGAAGATCGCCACCGCCACGCCGAACAGCAGCAATTCCCAACTGCTCAGCGCCTTCCGCAGGGGCGAGGTCAGGCGGTCGGGGATCTGGCGGCCCCTTGGTTCTTCGCTGGTGACGCTCATTCCCGCTGCTCCGCCTTTTTCAGGATGATCCGGCCCTGCTGGCCCTGTCCGCGCGCATTGAAGGCGATGGCGACAAGGATCGCGGTGCCGGAAATCGCCATCTGCCAGAAAGGCGAGATGCCGACGACCGGCAGCGCATTCTTGACGATGCCCAGAAACAGCGCGCCCATCACCGCGCCCGCCACCGATCCAGCACCGCCCGCAATGGCGATGCCGCCGATCACGCAGGCGGCGACCACGTCAAGCTCGAACCCTGCGGCGATATCGACATAGGCGACCGAATAACGCGCGACCCACAGATATCCGGTCAGCCCGGCCAGCGCGCCCGCCAGCGTAAAGGCCCAGAACTGCGTCCGCCCGACCGAAATGCCGGTATAGACCGCCGCATGAGGATTGCCGCCAACGGCGAAGAACGCCCGGCCAAGCGGCGTCCGGTAGATCAGAACGGCAAAGCCCGCGACGATGACGATCATGATCCAAGTCATCACCGGCAAGCCCAGATAGACCGTGCGCGGAAACGCCTTGAAGCCTGCGCTCATCTGGTGGGCGTTGATCCAGCGGCCATCGGTCAGCAGGAAGATGATCCCGCGATAGATGGTCATCGTGCCCAATGTCACCACGATCGAGGGGATGTTCAGCTTCCAGACCAGAATGCCGTTGAACGCGCCAAGCGCTGCGCCAAGGGCGATCACCGCCAGCAAGATCAGCGGCAGCGGCACCCCGGCCATGTTCATCAGCCCGGCGACCATCCCGCACAAAGCCAGATTGGCGGCCATCGACAGATCGATGCATTTTGTCAGAATCACCGCCATCTGCCCAAGCGCCAGAATGATCAGCGGCGAAGTGTCGGTCAGCACGCGGGCCAGACTGGCAGGCCGGACAAAGCCCGGAAAGCGGCTATAGATCAGCGCCAGCAACAGCAGGATCGCCAGACCCAGAACCGTCTCGCGCGATTTGAGCAGGCTCATGCGGCGTTCCTTTCACGGATGCCGGCAGCGGCGCGGACAAGGTTTTCGGGAGTCATCATCTCGCCCGCGAACTCGGCGGCGATGCGGCCTTCGCGCATGACGATGACGCGGTCGGACATGCCCAGAACCTCTGGGATTTCCGAGCTGACCATGATCACCGCCAACCCCTCTGCCGCCAGTTCCGACATAAAGTCATGCACAGCGGCCTTTGATCCGATGTCGATGCCCTTGGTCGGCTCGTCCAGAATGATCACCTTAGGCTTCGTCGCCAGCCATTTCGCGATCACCACCTTCTGCTGATTTCCACCCGACAGCAGCCCCAGATCCTGATCCAGCGATGCCGCCCGCAAATCCAGCCTTTGCGTATATTCACGGGCCAGCGTGAATTCTTCGGCCAAGCGCAGGAAGCCCGATTTCGAGGTCCGCGACAGCGACGGCAGCGTCACGTTCTGAAAGATCGGCAGACCGCGCACGGCACCCTGCCTGCCACGATCCTCGGGGACATAAACGATGCCCGCGTCGATGGCCTCGGCGGTGCTGCGGATGACGCGGATGCCGTCGCCGGTGCGGCAGGCGCCCTTGGACGGGCGGGTGATGCCGAACAGCGCTTGCATCACTTCGGAACGGCCCGCGCCGACCAGACCGTAGAAGCCAAGGATTTCGCCCTCATGCAGGGTGAAGGTGATGTCCTCGAACTCGGTCGGATGCGAATAGCCTGCAACGGTCAGCGCGGGCGCGCCGATCCGGGCCGGACGCTTGGGATAGATCTGATCGACCTCGCGGCCGACCATCATCTGCACCAGACGGCCTTCGTCCACCTCGCCCATCAGGCCTTCGCCGACGAATTGACCGTCGCGGAACACCGTCCAGCGGTCGGCGATGCGGAAGATTTCGTCGAATTTGTGGCTGATGAACAGGATCGCCTTGCCCTGCGCCTTCAGCTTCGCGACCAGATCGTAAAGCTCGTGGATTTCCTTGTGCGACAGCGCCGCCGTCGGCTCATCCATGATGACCACGCTGGCATCGATGGACAAAGCCCGCGCAATCGCCACCAGATGTTTCGAGGCAATGCCCAGATCGCGCAGCCGCACGCGGGGCGACAGATCGGCACCGATGGAGGCCAGAATCTCGGCCGCCTCACGCTCCATCCGGCGTTTGTCGATCAGGCCAAAGCGCCCGCGCGGAGCATGACCGATGAAGATATTCTCGGCCACGGTCAGTTCGTCGAACAGCACCGTTTCCTGATGGATCGCGGTCACGCCAGCTTCGCCTGCGGCCTGCGCGGTCGGGAAACGCGTCTCGGCCCCGCGGACGGCGATCGTGCCCTCATCCGGCTGATAGATGCCGGTCAGGATTTTGACGATGGTTGATTTGCCCGCGCCATTCTCACCCACCAGCGCCGTCACCTGACCCGGATAAAGGTCAAGCTGCACCGCATTCAGCGCGCGGACGCCGGGAAAGCTTTTGCTGATCCCGCGCAGCGACAGCACGGGCGCGCCATCGCCGGGACCATTCAGTTCAGCCTGCATGGATCGGACCTGTCGGGGTTGGGGCGGGCCCGGCACAGCGGACCCGCCACATGATCAGAAGATCGAGGAAAACTCGTCGATATTCGACGCATCATAGGTGAAGGGATCGGACATGGCGCCTTCGTTATTGTCGTCCAGCGTCACCGTGCCGATGCGCCCCATCGAGATCTCGGCCCCCGGCGCGGCTTCGGCCTTATCGCTGGCCAGTTCATAGGCGATATAGGTCGCGGCATAGCCCAGATCGATCGGGTTCCAGATCGCAAAACTTTGCGACGCGCCCGATTTCACATGACCCGCCATTTCCGAGGGCAGGCCCAGCCCGGTCACGTTCACCTCACCCACCTTGCCGGCATCGGTCACGGCCTGCGCGGCGGCGACGATGCCAACGCTGGTCGGCGCGATGATGGCCTTTAGATCGGGATAGGTCTGCAACAGCCCCTGCGTCTCGCGGTAGGATTTATCGGCCAGATCGTCGCCATAGACGGTGGCGACCACGTTGATCCCCGGATAATCCGGCAGAACCTTGGTCATTTCCTCGATCCAGATATTCTGGTTGGTCGAGGTGGTGGTGGCCGACAGTACCGCCACATCCCCGCCTTCGGGCAGATGATCGGCGGCCAGCTTGATGATCGTATTGCCGATCAGCGGGTTCGAGGACGGGTTCAGGTGCATCTGCCGCCCCTCGGGCGCGACGCCGGAATCCCACGAGATGACCGTGATCCCGCGATCCATCGCCCGTTTCAGCGTCGGCACCAGCGCGTCGGTGTCATTGGCCGAAACCGCGATGGCATCCACCCGTTGCGCGATCAGCGAATTGATCACCTCGATCTGGCCTTCCGCCGTGGTGTCGGTCGGGCCGGTATAGATGATTTCGACATCGCCCAGTTCCGCCGCAGCCTCGTTTGCCCCCTTGGCCGCTGCCTCGAAAAAGCCGATGCCAAGCGCCTTGGCGACGATGGCGATACGCTTCGTCTCGGCGCTGGCGCTGGTGGCAATCAGCGCGGTCGCGACCGCCGCCGTTGTCATGATTTTCGTCAGAATGCCCATCTTGTTCCTCCCCTGAGCATATGTGCCGGCTCATTCCTCCTGAGCGCGGGCCTTTCTTTCGCTCGCGGCCACATTGGCCACGATCAGTCTGATATCCGCCGCCTCCAGCATCTTGGCGGCACGGTCGGTGATCCCCTCATCGGTGACGACGGTATGAATGCGCGACAGCGGGCACAGCAGCAGGCTTGAGCGGTTGTCGAATTTCGAGCTGTCCGCCAGCACCACCAGCTCATCCGCCTGCCCGATCAGCTTCTGTTCGGCCTGAACCAGCAGCGGATCCCCCTCCATCAGCCCCAGAGGGCCAAGCCCCCGGCAGCCCATGAACATGCGCTTGGCATAGAAATGGCGCGAGCCGTCCTCATCGAAGGGCGACAGGATAATGTTCTGTTCGCGATAGATCGCACCAGCGGGCAGCAGGACAGTGTTCTTCGAGTGCTTCAGCAAATGCTCGGCAATCGGGAAGCTGTTGGTGAAGACCTGAAGCCGCTTGGCGGTCAGCGGGTGGACCATCTGAAAGGTGGTCGTGCCGCCATTGATGATGATCGCATCGCCATCCTCGCACAATTCCACCGCGGCGCGGGCGATGGCCCGCTTTTCGGCGGTATGGATCGATTCCTGCACGGCAAAGGGGCGCGCATTGATGCCGACATAGTTCGGCGGCGCAATCGCCTCGGCCCCGCCACGCACGCGGCGCAGTTTCTTCTGAACGTGCAGCGTGGCAATGTCGCGGCGCACCGTCGCCTCGGACGCGCCGGTCATGGCGCACAGTTCTGCCACGGTGACAACCGGGCGCTCTTGCACAGCCGACAGAATGATCCGATGGCGTTCGGTTTCATGCATGAATCGCGTCCTCCCTGCTGTCACATTTCCCGCTGTTCCGATCATTGTCAATCATTTTCAATCGCAGAATGTCTTTCTGCACGTGCATTATGATTGTTTGTGATCGTTTTTGATTGACATTCTGTCGGCGGCTGGCATTTTTGCCGGTAAGCAGGCGCGGCGAATCCGCGCCAGGGGAGGCTATCGATGACCATGACGCGCGACGCCAATCGGCTTGAAAACCTGTGGGATGATGCCCGCGCCACCGGGATGAGCGAATCAGAGCAGTTGCTTTACCGCTCGAACCTGCTGGGCTCGGACAAGCGGGTGACGAATTACGGCGGCGGCAATACCAGCGCCAAGGTGATGGAAACCGATCCGCTGACCGGCGATCCCGTCGAGGTGCTGTGGGTCAAGGGCTCGGGCGGCGATATCGGCTCCATGAAGATGGACGGGTTTTCAACGCTTTACATGGACCGGCTGCAAGCGCTGAAGGGCAAGTATCGCGGCGTCGAGTTCGAGGATGAGATGGTCGGCTACCTGCCCCATTGCACCTTCAACCTGAACCCCCGCGCCGCCTCGATCGATACGCCGCTTCACGCCTATGTCCCGCGTAAACATGTCGATCACGTCCATTCCGATGCGATCATCGCCATCGCGGCCTCGGTCAATTCGCGCGACCTGACGGCCGAGATTTTCGGTGACGAGATTGGCTGGCTGCCTTGGAAAAAGCCCGGATATGAGCTTGGACTGTGGCTTGAGAAATTCGCGGTCGAGAACCCCGAGGCCAAGGGCTGCGTGCTGGAAAGCCACGGACTTTTCACCTGGGGCGATACCGCGAAAGACTGCTATCTGACGACGCTGGCGATCATCAACAAGGCGGCGGCATGGCTCGAGGAACGGACAGCGGCGAAGCCCGCATTCGGTGGCCAGAAGCTGCCCACCCTACCCGCGCCCGACCGCCGTGCCATCGCGGCGCGGCTGATGCCGATCATTCGCGGGCTGATTTCGAAGGATCGCTACAAGATCGGTCATTTCGACGATCAGCAGGCGGTTCTGGATTTCGTCGGCTCGCATGATCTGGCGCGGCTGGCGCCTTTGGGTACCTCTTGCCCCGATCACTTCCTGCGCACCAAGATCCGTCCGCTGGTGGTCGATTTCGACCCCGCCAATCCCGATCTGGACCGCACCATCGCCGGACTTGCCGAGGCCGCCGAAGCCTATCGGCAAGACTACAAAGCCTATTACGACCGCTGCAAGCGCGCCGATTCCCCTGCCCTGCGTGATCCGAATGCGGTGGTCTGGCTGGTGCCGGGCGTCGGCATGCTGACCTTTGCGCTGGACAAGGCGACGGCGCGGATCTCGGGCGAGTTCTATGTGAACGCGATCAATGTGATGCGCGGCGCTTCGGCGGTTTCGACCTATCAGGGGCTGCCCGAACAGGAAGCCTTCGACATCGAATACTGGCTTCTTGAGGAAGCCAAGCTGCAACGGATGCCGAAACCCAAGGCGCTGGCGGGCCGCGTGGCGCTGGTCACCGGCGGCGCGGGCGGTATCGGCGCGGCAACGGCCGAACGCTTTCTGAAGGACGGCGCCTGCGTCGTTCTGGCCGATATAGATGAGGCTGCATTGTTGCAGACCGCCGATGATCTGACTGCGCGCCACGGCAAGGACGTGGTGCGGAAGGTGCAGATGAACGTCACCAGCGAAGAACAGGTCATCGCCGCCTATGCCGATGCGGCGGTCGAGTTCGGGGGCATCGATATCCTTGTCTCGAATGCCGGGATCGCCTCATCCGCGCCGGTCGAGGAAACCTCTCTGGCGCTGTGGAACAAGAACATGGACATCCTGTCCACCGGCTATTTCCTCGTCTCGCGTGAGGCGTTCCGGCTGTTCCGCACCCAGGATATCGGCGGCTCGGTGATCTTCATCGCCTCGAAGAACGGCCTTGCCGCCAGCCCGAATGCCAGCGCCTACTGCACCGCCAAGGCCGCCGAGATCCATCTTGCGCGCTGCCTTGCGCTGGAAGGGGCCGAAGCGGGCATCCGCGTGAATGTGGTCAATCCCGATGCCGTCCTGCGCGGATCGCGGATTTGGGAGGGAGAGTGGCTGGATCAACGCGCCTCGACCTACCGCACCGACAAGGAGGGGCTGGAGGAAATGTATCGCCAGCGCTCGATGCTGAAACGCGCGGTTCTGCCGGATGACATCGCCGAGGGGGCGTATTTCTTTGCCTCGGATCTGTCGGCGAAATCGACGGGGAATATCCTCAATGTCGATGCCGGCAATGTGCAGGCATTCACGAGGTAAGCCATGATCGACCCCACCCTGATCGAGCAACAGAACGACACCCGCCGCGCCGCGCTTCAATCGGATTACGACGCGCTTGCCGCCCAGCTTGACCGCCGCGGAATCGACATCGAGGCGCTGACGGCGCGTGCGGAAGACTTTGGCGTTGCCGTTCCCTCTTGGGGCACCGGCACCGGCGGCACCCGCTTCGCCCGCTTTCCCGGCGAGGGAGAGCCGCGTGACATTTTCGACAAGCTTGACGATTGCGGCGTCATTCATCACCTGACAGGCGCGACGCCCAAGGTCAGCCTGCACATCCCGTGGGACAAGGCCGATCCGGCCTTGCTGCGCGAAAAGGCCGCCCAGCTTGGGCTTGGCTTCGACGCGATGAATTCGAACACCTTTCAGGACCAGCCCGATCAGCACCTCAGCTACAAGTTCGGCTCTTTGTCCCATGCCGATGCGGCCACGCGGGCGCAAGCTGTCGAGCACAATCTTGAATGTATCGAGATCGGTCAAAAGATCGGCTCGCGCGCGCTGACCGTCTGGATCGGCGACGGCAGCAACTTCCCCGGTCAGACCTCGCTGTCGAAACAGTTCGACCGCTATCTGGCCTCGATGCAGGACATCTATGCCGGACTGCCGGAGGACTGGCGCATCTTTTCCGAGCATAAGATGTATGAACCGGCGTTCTATTCGACCGTGGTGCAGGACTGGGGCACCAGCCTGATGATCGCGCAGGAGCTTGGGCCGAAGGCGCAATGTCTGGTCGATCTGGGCCATCACGCGCCGAACACGAATATCGAGATGATCGTCGCCCGCCTGATCCGCGCAGGCAAGCTGGGCGGTTTCCACTTCAATGACAGCAAATATGGCGACGACGATCTGGACGCCGGGACAATCGAACCTTACCGGCTGTTTCTGGTCTTCAATGAGTTGGTCGAGCTGGAGAACACCTCCGGCCTCGATCTGGCCCACATGATCGACCAAAGCCACAATGTCACCGATCCGATCGAAAGCCTGATGATCTCGGCCATGGAGATCGAGCGCGCCTTTATACAGGCATCGCTGGTCGATCGGGGAGCGCTGGCCGATTATCAGGCGGCGAATGATGCGCTGATGGCGTCAGCCACGCTGCGGCAGGCGTTTCGGACCGATGTAGAGCCGATCCTTGCCATGGCGCGGCTGCGGAAGAATGCCGCGGTCGATCCGGTCGCGACCTATCGCGCCTCGGGCTACCGGGTGAAGGTCGCCGAGACGCGACCGAAAGTCAGCGGCGGCAGTGGCGGGATCGTCTGAAAGGCACCCGTCCAAAAGATCAACCGCAGCCTGACCGCTGCGGTGATGATGCAGAGCGCATAATGCAACGCAATGCGGTGATGCCGAGCAATGTTCGCGTCGGATCGGAACAACTGACGCATTCCGCGCTGCCTCGTCTTGCAATCCCCTCGAAAGCTGCAATCGTTAACCAACAACAACGCACAAAATCGACGGGGAAACCATCATGCGACATCAGCTTGCCGCCTTGCTCGCCATCACCACGGCGCTTTCCACCGCGCCTGTCCTTGCGCAGGAATTCGGGGATTATGCCTATGATTCCATTCGCGCCTTGGTCTTCGATTATCCGGGCCGCTATACCGGCAGCGAAAAATTTACCCAAGCCAGCGACTATATGACCGACCGGCTCGCCTTTGGCGGCGGCACTGTCACACGGCAGGAATTCACCTCTAGCTGGGGGCCGTCACACAACCTGTTGCGCGAAATGGAGGGCGAGAACGGCAAATTCATCGTCGTCGGCGCGCATTTCGACACGGCGGGCACGTTTGACGACCTTCAAGGCGTCGATGACAATGCCTCGGGCGCGGCGCTGCTGACCGAGCTTGCGGCTCATATGTCGGGGATGGATCTGGAAACGGGTCTGGTCTTCAACGCTTTCGGCGCGGAAGAGATCGGGTTGCAGGGAAGTCGCTACTATGTCGAAAACCTGACGCCCGAGCAGCAACAGAACATCGCCGGGATGATCAATATCGACAGCCTGATCACCGGCGATCACAAATACGCCCATGCAGGCACGAACTATCTGACCAATGCAGAGCTGAAATCCTTCTGGACCCGCATTCATTCCATCGCAGACGAGCTTGACATCGATCTGCGCTCGAACCCCGGCAATAATCCGCATTACCCGGTCGATACCGGCTGCTGCTCGGACGCGGCCCCGTTCGAGGCCCTGGATATTCCGATTCTGTGGATGGAGGCGACCAACTGGGATCTGGGCGATCTTGACGGCTATACCCAGACCGACAATCCGGCGATCCCCGGAGGCGCGACCTGGCACACGCCGGAACTGGATCGTTGGGACGTGCTGACGGCAGCCTTCGGCGAAGAGCGCATCCCCGAGCGTCTGCACGATTATTCGCTGCTGCTGACCCGCCTGCTGGTCGAAGAGACCGGCGCCGACCTGATCGCGTCGTCCCGCAATGCGGGCATGGCCGCCTCGCAGATGGCCGATGTCGTGGCGATGCAGCAGGACGACCTGTCGGCCTTCTCGCTGCAATCGGCGCGGGCGCGGCTGGCGATGCCGGGGCAGATCGGGCGCTTTACCCCGAATGTCACGGTCGAAGGGCTGGCCCGTCCGGGTGGCAATTCGGATCTTGGCACCGATGGCGGCTCGGCCCTGTCGGCACATGCCGGGGGCTTCTGGCAGATGAGCGAGGAACTGAGCTTCGGCGGCGCGCTGAGCTATCGGCACAGCGGCAATGACCTGTCCGATGGTGGCGAGGTATCGGCAAAATCGTTCTCTGCCGGGCTGGACGCGGCATGGAAACGGGGGGCAAGCTGGGCGGTAGCGGCGGTCAGCTATGGCAAAGCCGATCTGTCGGGCGACCGCGATTTCATCATGACCTCGGGCCTTGGCGCCGAGATTCTGCGGCGCAATTTCGACTATGACACCGATGCCTATATGCTGGGCGCAAGCATCCATGCCGGACATGATTTCGGCACGTCCGAGGGGTTGAGCTATGGCCCGGTGATCGGGCTGGACTATGCCAGCACCCGCATCGCCGGTTTCACCGAAAGCGGCAATGACAGGCGCGCGGTCAGCTATGACGAGATGGATTTCGAGAGCCTTGAATTGCAACTGGGCGGTCAGGTCGGGCAGCGGATCGACATGGGCGGCCGTGCGGTTCGGCTTTCGGCGCATGCGGCCTATGTGCGCGAACTGGCCGATGGTCGTCCCGACAGCGTGACGGTGACCGACAGCACCGGCACCGCGCGCAAGGTCGGCGTGACCGGCGCGGATGATTCCTTCGGCCGGATCGGCGTCTCGGCAGAGATGGAGCTGTCTCCGCAGGCGGTGGGCTGGATTTCGGTCGATGGTCGTGTCGGCCATGACGCCGGTTCGCAAACCGCCGTCGGGGCCGGGGTCAGCATGCGGTTCTGACCCGCAAGAACGGCTGCGCCCGCCCGGCAAATCCGGGCGGGCGCTTGTCGCCGATAGGCCTGACCGACGATCTCAGAACATCGTATTGTCGTTTGCGGATTCTTCGGGAACCTCCTGAAGCACGTCCCAATGTTCAACGATCATCCCATCCTCGACCCGGAAGATATCGACGACAGCGGTTCCGCGATCCTCTGCGCCATTGGTCGAGTGGACATGCAGATAGACCAGATCGCCATCGGTCGCGCTACGCACGATTTCCGCTTTCGATTCGGGGTTCTCGGCAAAATAGCCGGTGAAGTAATCGACCAGAGGTGCCTTGCCGTCTGGAACCTGCGGGTTGTGCTGGATGTAATCCTCGGCCACGACCTCCGCCGCCTCGACCGTTTCGTGGTCGTTGAAGAAGCGATTGTAGAACCCGATCACCAGTTCCCGGTTGGCCTCTTCCTGCACCAGATCGCGCGTCGCCGTTTCCGCCAATGCCGGTTGCCCCAGCATCGCCGCCGCCAGCACACCACCCAGAATCACCCTTTTGATTGCCGTCATCACTGATTTCCCTTGCTTGGATGCCGGGCAATTGTCCGCTGCCGCGACATGGTCTAAAAACACGACCATCAGGCTATGAAGGGTGATTCAGGCTCGCAAGAACTCTTCTTCGCGGGACAAGGTCACTCCAGACTGACCTTTGGACAATTGCAGGAGGCCGGTGATGCCCGCTGACGAAACAGTGATCTTTGACCAGCCTTGCCCGATCCGCGACGTGCTGGACCGAATCGGCGATCAGTGGAGCCTGCTGGTGCTGGAGGCGCTAAGCCACGGCACCCTTCGTTATAGCGACCTGATGCGGGGGATCGGCGATATATCGAAACAGATGCTGGCCAAGACCCTGCGGCGGCTGGAGATGGACGGCTTTGTGACCCGCAAGGTCTTTGCCGAGGTGCCACCGCGCGTGGAATACAGCCTCAGCCCGCTTGGCCGGTCCTTCATGCAACAGGTTCAGGGCATGATCGCATGGGCCGATGCCAATCACCGCGATATCGTGCTGAACCGGCGGGCCTATGAACAGGGGTGATCCGCTTTAGCCGCGGGGATGCGCAGAGCGATAGACCGCCATCAGATGCGCATCGTCGATGCCGGTATAGACTTGCGTTGTGGACAGACTGGCATGACCCAGCAATTCCTGAATGGTGCGCAGATCGCCACCCGCCGCCAGCAGATGCGTGGCGAAGGAATGGCGCAACGCATGCGGCGTGGCTGTCGCGGGCAGGCCCAGCGAGGCGCGGGCGCGGCGCAGGGCCGAGGCGATCTGATCGGCGCTTAGCCTGCCGCCTCGGACACCGCGAAACAGCGGCTGATCGGGGGCAAGCCGCCACGGGCATTGGCGCAGATATTCGGCAATCGCATCGCGGGCGACCGGCAGCACCGGCACCTTGCGCTCCTTGCCGCCCTTGCCCGTGATCGTCAGTGCGTCGCGGAACGGCCATTCGCGCCCGTCCAGTCCCAGGGCTTCGGAAATGCGCAACCCGCAACCCCATAGCAGCGTCATCACTGCCGCGTCACGCGCCGCGACCCATGGCGTCGGGTGACCATCGGCCACCATATCCAGCGCGTCCTGCGCCTGATCGATGGTCAGGGGACGGGGCAGGGAGCGGGCATATTTTGGGCTGCGGGTCGATAAAGCCGCCGAGAGGTCATAGCCCTCGCGGTCGGATATCCAGCGCAGGAAGCTGCGGACCGCCGATTGCCGCCGGGCCAGCGATCTTGCGCCCAGTCCCCGCGCCCGCTCGGACGCCGCAAAGGCGCGCATGTCGGCTTGCTTCAGCCCGGCAATGGACTTCGGCGTTGCCGCCTCGCCATGATGGCCGCCAAGGAAGGCCAGAAAGGCCAGCAGATCGGCACGATAGGCGTTGATCGTGTGCAAAGAGCGGTCGCGTGTCGCGGCTTCCAGTTCCAGCCAGCGGGCCAGCGCATCGGCGGTCGCCGGTGCAAGGGCCAAGGGCGTGGCTGGTGCGGCGGTCACAGCCGTCTCATCAACACCAGCCGGAAGACCTGCCCGAAGAAGCGCAACAGGTCGGTGCCATGCGCTGGCATGAAGCGCGAAGCCTCGGCGCTGCCCATGACCAGCAGGGCGCGCGGGCGGCGGGCGCCAAGATCCAGCGGCAGCAAAGCCTCGGACGCGACTTCGCGGCCATGGATCGGCTGGGTGATGGGCGAGGCGGGGCGCAGCACGATATCGTCGCCGCGCGGGGTCCGGCGGCCTGCGGTGATGATGCGATCGACCGCGCCTTCCGGGGCGATCAGCACATCTTCGGGAAGATCGGGCATGACCGGATCGGCCTCGACCACCAGCCGCAACGTCTCGATCCGCAGCAGCGGCGCGATGTCTGATTGCAGGCTGTCGATCAACTCGTTCAGGTCATGGGTTTCCAGCAACCCGATCACCGCGCGCTGAACCACCGCATTGCCGGATTGATTGTCGAAAGCCGCGGCGATGACGCTTTCATGCTGGACTTCAAGCCGATCCAGCCGACCTTCCAGCGCCTCCATCGCGCGACCGCGGATATCGATGACATTGTCGCCGATTTCCGCCTCGCGCGCCGAAACCAGCGCGCGCATGAGGTCACGGTCGGCCAGAATGACGCCCGGATCGGACAAAAGCTTTTCGCGAATCTCCGGGTCCAGTGCGGACGTCATTCCTGCCTCTCTTTCCGTTATCAGCCGATCTTCTGGCCGGTCTTGGCCCAATCGGCGTTGAATTGCTCCAACCCTTTATCCGTCAGGACGTGCTTCACCATCGATTTGATGACGGCGGGCGGGGCGGTGATGACATCGGTGCCGATCTTGCCGACTTCGATGATATGATTAACCGTCCGGATCGAAGCCGCAAGGATTTGCGTTTCGTAGCCGTAATTGTCATAGATCTCGCGGATATCCGCGATCAGATCGATGCCATCCAGATGGATGTCGTCCAGACGACCGATGAAGGGGCTGATGAAGGTTGCACCGGCTTTTGCTGCCAGAATCGCCTGCGCGGGCGAGAAGCACAGCGTCACGTTGACCATGTGGCCTTCGTCCGACAGCGCACGGCAGGCTTTCAGCCCGTCCCAGGTCAGCGGCACCTTGACGGCGATGTTGTCGGCGATCTTGGCAAGGATCTTGCCCTCGCGGATCATGTCCTCGGCCTTTTCGGCCACGACCTCGGCAGAAACCGGACCATCGACCAGTTCACAGATTTCGCGGGTGACCTCGGTAATATCGCGGCCTGCCTTCAGGATCAGCGACGGGTTGGTGGTCACGCCATCGACCATGCCCAGATCGTTCAGTTCCTTGATCGCGTCAACATCGGCGGTATCTACGAAGAATTTCATATTCCGGCTCCTTTCCTGCGGCTCGCAGGCGTCTTACTCCAGATGCGGCACAACTGAAAGGGCAGAACCATGACATGTCGGGATTGCGCCCAATCCTTGTTGAGGCTTTATCGCTAACGATGACTCGCGACAGCTTGCCCGATTTCTACCCGCCACGCGCCCGGATCGCGGTTCTGACGACCGAGCCGGTGGGCGTGCTGGACTATCTGGCACCTGAGGGTGGCGTCCGTCAGGGTCAGCTTGTGCTGGCGCCGCTTGGGCCGCGCCGGGTGCTGGGCATGGTCTGGGGCGAAGGGGTGGGCGATTTCGATCTGGCGAAACTGCGCGCGGTCGCACGGGTGCTGGACGCCGAACCGTTCCGGCGCGGCTTCGTCGAATTTCTGACCCGCGCCGCCGATTACACCCTGACCCCGCCGCCCCTGATGCTGCGGATGGCGACCCGTGCGCCCGATCTGGACCAACCGCCGGCTGCGCGTCGAGTGATCGTTCCGGCGGGCGATCCACCCTCACGCATGACCGAGGCGCGCGAACGGGTCATGCAGGTTGTGGCCGATCACGGCGGGGCCAGCTTTGCCCCGTCCGAGCTGGCGCAACTGGCTGGAGTCGGAGTGTCGGTGGTGAAGGGGTTGGTGACGGCGGGCACCCTGGCCGAAATCGAGGCTCCGCGCGACGTTCCCTATCCGCAGCTTGACCCGAACCTGCCGGGCAAGGCGCTGGATGCGGAACAACAAGCCGCCGCCGACAGTCTGCGGCAGGCGGTTCGCAGCCGCGCCTATGGCACCACCCTGCTGCGCGGCGTCACCGGCTCGGGCAAGACCGAGGTCTATCTGGAAGCCGTTGCCGAATGTCTGCGCGCCGGTCGTCAGGCGCTGGTGCTGCTGCCCGAAATCGCGCTCTCTGCCGAGTTTCTGGACCGGGTCGAGGCACGTTTCGGCAACCGCCCCGGCGAATGGCACAGCGGCATCACCCGGACCGAGCGTCGTCGTCTGTGGCACATGGCGGGCCGGGGCGAGGTCGGGCTGGTTGTCGGTGCGCGTTCGGCACTGTTCCTGCCCTTCCGCGATCTGGGCCTGATCGTCGTCGATGAGGAACATGACAGCAGCTACAAACAGGAAGACGTGGTCTTTTACAGCGCCCGCGACATGGCGGTGTTGCGCGCCTCGATTTCGGGGGCGCAGGTGGTGCTGGCCTCGGCGACGCCCAGCCTTGAAAGCTGGGTGAACGCGGCCAGCGGCAAATATGCGCGGCTGGATCTGCGGTCCCGCTATGGCGAGGCGGAATTGCCGGATATGGCGGCGATCGATCTGCGGGCCGAGGATTTGCCCTCGGGCAAATGGATCTCGCCAACGCTCGCCAAGGCGGTCGAGGCGCGGCTGGCGCGCGGGGAACAGTCGCTCTTGTTTCTGAACAGGCGCGGTTTTGCGCCGGTGACGGTCTGCCGCGCCTGCGGGCAGCAGATCGCCTGTCACCAATGCGATGCGCGCATGGTTGAGCATCGGTTCCAGAACCGGCTGGTCTGCCATCAATGCGGCGAGACGCGCCCGATCCCGGCAGCCTGCCCCTCTTGCGGGGTCGAGGGGAAACTTGCCCCCATCGGGCCGGGGGTCGAGCGGATCGCGGAAGAGGTTGCAGCGCGCTTTCCGGGGGCGAAGGCAACGGTGCTGTCGTCCGATCTGTTCGGCTCGGCCCGGGCGCTGAAGGAAACCGTGGCCGAGATCGCGAATGGCGAGACCGACATCATCATCGGCACGCAGATCGTCGCCAAGGGGCATAACTTTCCGCGTCTGACGCTGGTGGGCGTGATCGACGCCGATCTTGGGCTGCAAGGCGCGGATATGCGTGCGGCGGAGCGGTCGTTCCAACTGATGCGGCAGGTGGCCGGGCGTGCCGGGCGGCAGGCCGGGGATCGTCCGGGCGTGGCGTTGTTGCAGACCTATCAGCCCGAGCATCCGGTGATCCGGGCGATCCTGTCCGGGCAGGATGAGGCTTTCTGGGACGCCGAGGCAGCGGGACGGCAGGCGACGGCGATGCCGCCGTTCGGCAGGCTGGCAGGGGTGATCCTGTCCCATCCCGATCTGGCCGTGGTCAGCGATTTCGCCCGGCATCTGGCCGCGAATGCACAGGTGCTGCGCGATGCGGGGGCAGAGCTTTGGGGGCCCGCGCCTGCGCCCATTGCCCGGATCAGGGGGCGGCACAGGGTGCGGCTTCTGATCCATGCGCCGCGACAGGCGGCGGTGCAGGCGGCGATTGCGGACTGGCTTGCGCCGGTGAAGCTACCGACCAATTTGCGGCTGTCGATCGATATCGATCCGCAGAGCTTCTTGTAATCGCCAACGAGGTTCGCATCGGGGCCGCATATGGGGCATCGCAATCATAGGTTTTGCCGAACTGTTCCTCGCCCGTGGTCCAGCAGTGTTTGCGCAACAGGCGATGCATGTCCCAATACGCCGGAATGATCTGCCAGAGTGCCGAGGGCCGCGGGTTCTTCGTCTCGCAGAGGAAACGGTTATTCTTCGACGCGCCGTCTTAGGCGCTTCGTCCCGCCGCCCTGCCCGAGAAAATGCAGCCGCCCAGAAACGTGCCTTCCAGCGCGTTATATCCATGATACCCGCCGCCGCCGAAGCCAGCCGCCTCCCCACAGGCGTAAAGCCCGGCAACCGGCTGGCCGTCATCGCCAAGGACGCGCCCGTCCAGATCGGTCTCGATCCCGCCCAGCGACTTGCGCGTCAGGATATGCAGCCGGACCGCGATCAGCGGCCCCGCCTTGGGGTCAAGGATCGCATGCGGGCGCGCGGTTCGGATCAGCCGGTCGCCCAGATAGGCCCGCGCCTGCCGCAGCGCCACGATCTGCGCATCCTTGGCGAAGGTGTTTCCAAGCTCGCGGTCCCGCGCCTCGATCTGCGCCCGCAGATGGCCCGGATCGATCGAATGATCGCCAATCCGGTTCATCCCCTCGACCAGCGCTTCCAGCGTGTCGGCGACCACGAAATCCTCGCCATGCCGCTTGAACGCCTCGACCGGCGCGGGCGCGCCCTTTGCCAGCCTGCTGCGCAGCAACAAACCGATGTCGCGATTGGTCAGGTCCGGGTTCTGCTCGGACCCGGAAAGCGCAAATTCCTTGCCGATGATCTTCTGCGTGGTCACGAACCAACTGTGACGATCACCGGCCCGGCAGATATGCTTCAGCGTGGCGAGACTGTCGAAGCCCGGCAGACACGGCGCGGGCATGCGGTTGCCGCGTGCATCGAACCACAGCGATGACGGGCCGGGAAGGATACGGATGCCGTGATTGGGCCAGATCGGATCCCAGTTGCGGATACCCTCGGTATAGTGCCACATCCGGTCGCGGTTGATGATCCGTGCGCCCGCCTGTTCGGCATGGCCGATCATCAGACCATCGACATGGTGCGGCACGCCGCAGACCATGCGATCAGGCGGCGGTCCCAGCCGGTCGGCGGGCCATGCCTGACGGACCAGAGCCTCGTTCCCGCCAATGCCGCCGCTGGCCACGATGACCCGCCCTTCCAGCCGGAAATCCCGAACCACATCGCGGCTTGATTGGCGACCGCGATCAACCGGATCATCGGCCAGTATCTCTCCTTCGACGCCGGACACCCCGCTGCCGTCGCGGATCAGACGTGTCACGCGATGACGAAACCTCAAAGCGATCCTGCCTTCGGTTTCAGCCGCCAGCACCTGTTTCAAGAATGGCTCCAGCACGCCCGGTCCGGTGCCCCATGTGACGTGAAAGCGCGGGACCGAGTTGCCGTGCCCATCGGCCAGACTGCCGCCCCGTTCGGCCCAGCCGACGACCGGGAACCAGCGCATGCCCATACCGTGCAGCCATCCGCGCATCTCGCCCGCGGCGAAATCCAGATAGGCATCGGCCCAAAGCCGCGGCCAGTAATCCTCGGGCCGGTCGAACCCGGCTGAGCCCAGCCAATCCTGCCGGGCCAGATCGAGGTTATCGCGGATCCGCATCCGCCGCTGCTCGGGCGTGTCGATCATGAACAACCCGCCCAGCGACCAGAAAGCCTGCCCGCCCAATGAGGCGCGTGGCTCTTGATCCAGCAGGACCACCCTTCTGCCACGGCGGATCAGTTCGGTCGCGGCGACAAGGCCCGCAAGTCCCGTTCCGACGATGATGACATCTGTCTGTTCGGTCATGATCTCCCCCACCATTACCGCCGATCAGGCTAGACCATCGCGATGCGTCGGATGAAGGTTCTTCTGACACCCTCGACGCAGCGTTACCGCCAACGCCGCGCAAAGCGCCCAAAACCGGCAAAATGACGCTGTTTCCCCGGATTTGCGGTGCAATCTGCGCGTGCTGTCGGATTCGCCTTCATGCTGGTCGCCCCTGAACCATGACAGGAACGTGAATGCGCCAAGTTACCGGCGTGAGGTCCGGTCCCTGACCGAGACCCATTGGCGGACCCGTTCCGCTTTCACGCTCGTTCAACCGGGAAGTAACGATATGCAAGAAAAACTCGGTCGGGGCATCGATCCCGGCGTTTTCTGGCCAGCGATCTTCATTGCCGGCGGTTTTGTCGTCTGGGGGGTCGCCTCCCCCGCAAGCCTGTCTGCCATTGCCTCCGGCGTGCTCGACTGGATCATCCGCGTCTTCGGATGGAGCTTCGTCATTTCAACGGCGGTCTTTCTGGTCTTCGCCGTGTTTCTGGCCTTCAGCCGCTTCGGCAGTATCAGGCTTGGTCACGACGGAGAGCGCCCCGAATTCAGCACCCGGTCATGGGTCTGCATGATGTTCAGCGTCGGCATGGGCATCGGGTTGATGTTCTGGGGCGTGGCCGAACCGATCCAACATTTCGCCACACCGCCGCATGAGCTTGCCGCACCGCAGACGCCGGAATCGGCCATGGTCGCGATGCAGTTCGCCTATTTCCACTGGGCGCTGCATCCTTGGGCGATCTATGCCGTCGTCGGGCTGGCGCTGGCCTATTTCAGCTATCGCCGCGACCTGCCGACGCTGGTGTCGAGCGCGTTCTTCCCATTGCTGGGCGACCGCATTCACGGCCCGATCGGGCGCACCATCGATGTGCTTGCAATCATTGCGACGCTGTTCGGGACCGCAACCTCGCTGGGCCTTGGCGCGCAGCAGATCAACAGCGGCATGAATTTCCTGTGGAATACCGGCGAATCGCCCACCATCGCGCTGACGATCATTGCCGTCCTGACGGTCATGTTCATCCTCTCGGCGGTGTCCGGGGTCGGCAAGGGCATCCAGTTCCTCAGCAACCTCAACATGATCGTCGCTCTGATCCTGCTCTTGTTTCTGGCGGCGCTTGGTCCGACCGTCTTCATCATGGACACGCTGATCGAGGCGCTTGGCCTTTACCTCAGCGATCTGGTGTCGATGTCCTTCCGCACCTCGGCCTTCGGTGACGGCAAATGGCTGGCAAGCTGGACCATTTTCTACTGGGCATGGTGGGTCTCCTGGGCACCGTTCGTCGGCGTCTTCATCGCCCGCATCTCGCGCGGGCGCACCATCCGCGAATTCGTGTTCGGCGTCCTGCTGATCCCCAGCGCCGTCACCTTCGTCTGGTTCACCATCATGGGCGGCAGCGCGCTGCATTCCGAACTGGTCGGCCCCGGCGGTCTGGTCGAGGCAATCGCCGAGCGTGGCGAGGCAGTCTCGCTGTTCGTCCTGCTGGAGCAATATCCGATGGTCGGCGTCACATCGTCCATTGCGATGTTCCTTGTGGCGATCTTCTTCGTCTCGGGCGCTGATGCGGCTTCGGTGGTGATGGGTATGCTGTCCTCACGCGGGACGACCGAGCCACGTTCGGGCATCGTCGTGCTGTGGGGCCTGCTGGCCGGAGCGTCGGCCTCGGTGCTTCTGGTGATGGGTGGACTTGGTGGGCTTCAGACCGCCTCGATCATCGCGGCGGCGCCGTTCCTGCTGGTCATGGTCGGGCTTTGTATCTCGCTATGGAAAGGACTGCTCGACGATATCGAGGTCCACGGCCATTTCGAGGAACTGGACCCCCATACCGGCGGCGTCAAACGCGGGCGCTAATCAAGACCGGCGAGGCGCCTTCGGGCGCTTCGCCATCCGCGGCGGTTATCCCGCCTGCTCGACCAGCCCGATCATCGGTCCCAGACTGCGGCCGAAATCCGCACGGTTGACCGAAGGCGCATAGAGCCGCGAAATCGAGCCGTCGAAATACAAGGCTTCGCGCACGCCCAAGCCATCGCGGAACAGACGCCCGAATTCGTGAAACGTTACCGGACGGTCAGAGATCGCGAACCATGCCGTCTGTCCGTCAGGCGACACGCCCACACCGTTGCGGATATAGCGGCTGTCGGAATCGACCAGAAAACGCGGATGCAGTTCGCCCTCGATCACCAGCATCGGGCCGGATTGCGTGGCAAGGCGGCATTCCGGGCGGGCATCGGCAAAGGCGCGGCTTTCGATCACCTGAAAAGGTTTCTCGCCGCCGGTGCAGAACACCCCGTTCGGCAGCATCCCGAAATTGTCGTTGCTTCCGCCGGTGACGATCGGATGCTTTTCCTCGCCATCGATCACCAGCAGCCCGACTGGCTTGTAGTCGCGGTGATACATCCCTGCATTCATCGCAAAGCCAAGGCTTTCGCCCTGCCCCAGCAACCGCCGCACATTGTTGAAGTTGCGCAGCGGCTGACCCTGCTCGTCATCCTGCCACAGCCGCAACGCGGGCTCCTGGGCGGCGGCGACTTCGCAGATCACATAGTTCTGGCCGTCATGGCTCATCCGTCCGCAACCATCCGCAGCGGCAGGGATCGCCATCGCCAAGAGCATGCCAAAGGCCACGCCAATACGGCGTTGCACCTTAATCCTCATCGTCGTCCGCTGCCTCGACATCGCGGCGCACACGCTCATCCGCGAACAGGCGGCGGGTGTCGTCCAGACGGTCGAAGGTCTCGTCCAACTGGAACCGCAATTGTGGCGCATATTTCAGCGTCAGCGATTTCGACACCAGATGCCGCAACTCGGCGGAATTGCGGCGAAGGGCGACCAATGCCTCTTCCGCATCATGTCCGCCAAGTGGCAGCACATAGGCCGTCGCCACCTTCAGATCGGGCGAGGTTCGCACCTCTCCGACGGTGATCGAGTGGCGGTTCAGGTCCGGGTCATGCACATCGGCGCGCAAAAGCACGTCGGAAAGCGTCCGGCGGATCAGCTCGCCCACGCGAAGCTGTCGCTGCGAGGGGCCTTGTCCATGAGAAAAGCGGTTCTGTGCCATGGCGTCCGATGTAGGGGGTCGCGGGCCGCGCCGCAACGGGATAAGAGGTTTCTAGCACAGGGGGTGTCCGATGAGCGACTTTGAAATGACCGCGACGACCGAAGTTCCCGGCATCGTGGTGACCGGCGTTTCGGGTCGCATGGGTCAGATGCTGGTCCGTCTGGTGCTGGAAAACCCCGAAACGCGGCTGGTCGGCGCGCTGGTCCGCGAGGGTCACGACTGGGTCGGACGCGACGTGGGCGAGGCGATGGGCGGCGCGCCGGTCGGGGTCATCGTCAGCGATGATGCCGTATCGGTCATTGCGAAAGCGCAGGCGGTGATCGACTTCACCACCCCGAATGCGACGGTCGCCTATGCCGAACTGACGGCGCAGGCGCGGGCAGTGCATGTGATCGGCACGACCGGGCTGGATCAGGCGCAGCTTGACTATCTGAACGCCGCCGCCCGCCATGCGCCGATCATTCGCGCCGGGAATATGAGCCTTGGCGTCAACCTGCTGGTCGGCCTGACCCGCAAGGTCGCCGCCGCCTTGGGCGAAGACTGGGACATCGAAATCGTCGAGGCGCATCACCGCCACAAGGTCGATGCACCCTCCGGCACGGCACTGATGTTGGGCGAGGCCGCAGCCGAAGGTCGCGGCAAGGCGCTGGCCGATCTGCGTGTGCCTGGCCGCGAGGGGATCACCGGCGCACGCGAGGCGGGCAGCATCGGCTTTGCCGCCATTCGCGGCGGTGATGTGGTGGGCGAACATGACGTGATCTTCGCCGGTGCGGGTGAGCGCGTGGTGCTGCGCCATCTGGCGACCGACCGGGCGATCTTCGCGCGCGGCGCGATCCGCGCGGCAATCTGGGGTCAGGACAAAGGTCCGGGTGAATATGATATGGACGACGTGCTAGGCCTGAACTGATCCGGGCAAGCGCAAGGGGGATGCGATGCCAGCCGATTGTCTCTTCTGTCGTATCGCCGCGGGTGAACTTCCCGCGCACAAGGTCTATGAGGATGACGCGATCCTTGCCTTCCTCGACCTGCATCCGATCCGCGAGGGTCACGCACTGGTCATCCCCAAGGATCACCACATCTGGTTCGAGGATCTGCCCGAGGCTCTGGCGACCCGTGTGACCAGTTGCGCGCAGGCGATCGCGCGAGGGATGAAGCGGATTTACGGGGTCGAGCGGGTCTCGATGTTCTACACCGGCATCCATGTGCCGCACGCCCATGCCCATGTCGTGCCGATGCATCACATCCATGACGTGACTTCGCTGGAATATCTGAAGGACGGACCGGAGAAATTCTCTGCTCCGCCGCAATTGCCGCCCGAGCGGATGGCCCGGATTGCAAGCGAGTTGGGCGAAACGCTGTCTTAGGTCACCAGAAAATCCGCATACAAGACGTCCGACGGGTCAGTTTCCCCGACCCGGCACGTCTAAAGTTCTGCTAGTCCCCCGGCTCGATCAGACAGCAGCCATTCAGCATCCATGCCTCGCCTTCCCCTCGATGGATCACGGTTGCCCGTAGCCCGAACAGCCGGTCCGACATTCCGTCCGAGCAAATCTCCGGCGTCGCCAACACTGTCAGAGTTCCGCCAAGGATCGCCCGCGTCGGATCGCGGAAGATGCCGGTATCCAGCACCGCCTCTAGGGGTTGGCTGACGGGCTGGTCGGGATCGCTCAGAACCAAATTCTCGCCCTCGACCTTCAAATCCCAGAACGGCTCGGTGCCCAGACAGCGGAAATCGGCGGGCAGCGCGCCAGGCTCCCAAACGTCGGTGCGATAGTTCAGATAACGCATCGACACCCAGCCAGAGCCCTCGCCCGTATTCACCCGGCCCCAGCCAACGGCTTCCTCGATCACCTCGACGCCTTTCGCATCGGGCGCCAGCGTGCCGATGATCGCGGCGGAACCATCCGGCTCGGCCCGGACGTTCAAGACATCGTCGCTGGCCACATTCGTTACATCGAACAGCGTCGGCAGGATGTATTCCTGCGTAGCCAATGCGGGACCGGCCAGCAGGCAGGCGACAAGGGCAGGGGCGATGAGGCGCAGCATGGAATTTCCTTCGATGACTTGCCCGCAGCCTAGCGCGCCCCGCCGCATTCCGCATCACACGGTTTCGCAAGCTGTTCCCACCGCGATTTTCAGCGGCTAGAACGGCAGCATGACCACGCGCCTGATTGCCGATGAACAAACCACTGCCGCACTTGCGCGGATGCTGGCCGCGATCTCCCGGCCCGGTCAGGCGATCCTGCTGGACGGGCCGGTCGGCGCGGGCAAGACCCATTTCGCCCGGGCCTTTATCCGCGCCCGGCAAGGGGCGCTGGCCGAGGACGTGCCCAGCCCGACATTCACGCTGGTCCAGACCTATGACGACCCGATGGGGACCGAGATCTGGCATGCCGACCTGTATCGTCTGACCGATCCGTCCGAACTGGATGAGCTTGGGCTGGATGAGGCGCTGGACAGCGCCATCAGCCTGATCGAATGGCCCGACCGGATGGAGCGGCTGCCGGATGGCGCCCTGACCGTGATGATCGAGGCAGACGCAAATCCCGACCTGCGCCGGATCACCCTGACCGGCTGGCTGGGTCTGGATCGGGCGGTCGCGCGCACCCGCTTTGTGATCGATGCCGGGTGGGGCGAGGCCCGGGTGTTACCGCTGGCGGGCGATGCCTCGGCCCGGCAGTATTTCCGGCTGGAGGGTGACGGGCAGGCGGTGCTGATGGACGACCCTTCCGGCAGCACGCCGCCTTTTGTGGCAATGACGCACTGGCTGCGGGGGCATGGCTTTGGCGCCCCCGCTTTGCTGGCCGAAGATCAGGCGGCGGGATTGCTGCTGGTCGAGGATCTGGGCGATGATCTGGTCGCCCGCGTGCTAGAACGCCGCCCCGAGGCCGCGCCGGAAATCTATGCCCGGATCATCGATTTTCTTGTGGACCTGCACCGCCATCCCGCCCCGGATTTCGTCAAGCCGCTGGACGGGCCGACGCTTGCGGAACAGGTGGGGCTTTTCGCCGAATGGTATCCCCAAGCGGCAGGCAGCAAGGCGACCGGCGCAGAGATCGCCCCGCTGATCGAACGCCTGCATGCCGAACTGGCCGCCGATATCGCGCCGGTGCTGAGCCTGCGCGATTTTCATGCCGAAAACCTGATCTGGCGCGGCGATGCGGCCCTTGGCCTGATCGATTATCAGGACGCCGTGACCTGTCACCCGGCCTACGATCTTGTATCCGCCCTGCAAGATGCCCGCCGCGATGTCGCGCCCGAGATTGAGGCCGCCAGCATTGCCCGCTATCTGTCCGCGACCGGCATGGATGAGGCCCGCTTTCGCGCCGCCTATGCCCTGCTCGGCGCGCAAAGGAACCTGCGGATCATCGGCATCTTTACCCGGCTGTGCCTGCGCGACGGCAAGACCCGCTATCTGGATTTCATGCCGCGCGTCTGGGCCTATGTAGAGCGCAACCTTGCCCATCCGGGGCTGGCGGCGCTGGCCGAGGCGGTGAACAGCCTGCCCGCCCCTGATGCCGCCATCATCGAAAGGATCCGCAGCCAATGCGCCACTTGCCGCTGATGATCTTCGCCGCCGGGCTTGGCACCAGAATGCGCCCGCTGACCGACCTGCGCCCGAAGCCGCTGATCGAGGTCGCAGGCACGACCCTGCTGGACCGCGCGCTGAGCCTTGGCCGCGATGCCGGTGCGGCGCCCATCGTGGTCAATACGCATTATCTTGGCGCGCAGATCATCCAGCATCTTGCCGGACAGGACGTGGCCATCAGCAACGAGGCCGGCGAGATCCTTGATACCGGCGGCGGGCTGAAAAAGGCGCAGCCCCTGCTGGGCGATGGGCCGGTGATGACGCTGAACCCGGATGTGGTCTTTACCGGACCCAACCCGCTGACGGCGCTGCTTCAGGCGTGGGATGATAGCATGGATGCGCTGCTGGCGCTGGTGCCGCTGGACCGGGCGACGGCCCGCAAGGGGGGCGGCGATTTCAGCGTGGACGCCGATGGCCGGATCAGCCGCAAGGGCGATTTCGTCTATGCGGGCGCGCAGATCATCCGCCCCAACCGGCTGGCCGATATTCCCGACCGGGTGTTTTCGCTGAACAAGCTGTGGGATCTGCTGATCGCCGAGGGTCGCGCCCATGCGATGATCCATGACGGCTGCTGGTGCGATGTCGGCTCGCCCGAGGCGATCCCCTTGGCCGAGGCGATGCTGAATGGCTGAGCCCTTTCACGGCCTTTACGGACTGCCCCCCGGCGTCGATTTCGCCCGGGAATTCGTGCGCGGCTTTCTGGACCGGATGCAGGGCCGCCCGCCCGAGGCCATCGCCCGCGTCACCATCTACGCCAACGCCTCGCGCACGCTGGCGGAACTGCGCGCGGCCTTTGACGAACGTGGCCCGCTGTTGCTGCCGCGCCTGCGTCCGGTCACCAATCTGGACCACCCGTCGCTGCGGCATATCCAGCTTGCCTCGCCCCTTGCGCGGCGGCTGCAACTGGCACGGCTGGTCTCGCATCTGCTGGAGACACGGCCCGATCTTGCGGCGGGGCATTCGGTGGCGATGCTGGCACGGTCGCTGGCGACGCTGATGGCCGAGATGCAGAACGAGGGCCGCGATCTTGCCGCGCTGGAGGCGATTGATACCGGCGATCATGCCCGCCACTGGCAGAACGCGCTGACCTTCCTGCGGATCGCGGCAGAGTTTCATCTGGATGCGCCGATGGTGGACCGGGCGGCGCGGCAGCGGGCGGCGGCGCAGATGTTTCTGGACGACTGGTCGCGGGGCGAGAACCTGCCCGACGGGCCGGTGATCGTCGCGGGCTCGACCGGATCGCATGGCGGAACGCGGCTTTTCATGCAGGCGGTGTCGATGCTGCCGGAAGGCGCGGTGGTGCTGCCGGGCTTTGACTTCGATCAGCCGCAGGCGGTGTGGGACAGCCTGGGCGAGCGGTCGGACGACCATCCGCAGGCACGGTTCGCGCCCTTGATCCGCGCCGCGGGCTATCCGGCGCATTGGACCGATGCCGCGCCTTATGCCCCCGATCGCAACCGCTTGATGTCGCTGGCCCTGCGCCCTGCCCCGGTGACCGATCAGTGGATCGCCGAGGGGCCGTCGCTGCCCGATCTGATCGCGCCCACCGAACATCTGACGCTGATCGAGGCGGATCAACCGGGTCAGGAGGCCGAGGTGATCGCGCTGATCATGCGTGACGCCGCCGAACGGTCCGAGCCCTGCACCCTGATCGCCGCCGACGGCAACCTGATCCGCCGGGTCAATGCCGCGCTGGACCGATGGCACCTGCGGCCGGATGAAGGCGCGGGCGAGCCGTTGTCGCTGACCGCGCAAGGCTTGTTCCTGCGCCAGCTTGCGGGCCTTTTTGGCGAGACGTTGAGTATCGACCGGCTGCTGATCCTGCTGAAGCATCCGGTGGCGATGACCGGATCTGCCGTGATCGGGTCGAACGACGCCCGGCTTCTGTCACGCAATCTGGAGCTGGAGCTGCGGGCGAAAGGTCCGGCTTTCCCCGATGGCGACACGCTGCGGGACTGGGGCACAAAGGGCGATGCGCAACGCAAGCTTTGGGCGGAGTGGCTGGCCGCTGTCCTGGATCGGATCAAGGCGCTGGAGCGTGACACGGCATCCCGGCCCCTGCCCGACCGGCTGTCCGACCTGCGCCATCTGGCCGAGGATCTGGCCGCCGGGCCGGGCGGCGATCCCGAGGCATCGGCGCTGTGGCAAAACCGCGAGGGCAAGAAGGCCCGCGCCGTCATGGACCATCTGGCGGACCACGCCGCCCAAGGCCCCGACATGCGCCCCGGCGATTTCGCGGCGCTTCTGAACGACGAATTGCAGGCCCAGACCGTGCGGATCGAAGGCGAGGCGCATCTGCTTTTGCATATCCGCGGCCCGCGCGAGGCGCGGATCGTCGGGCATGGCACGGTGATCCTGTCGGGGCTGAACGAAGGCGGCTGGCCGAAGGCGGTCGATCCCGATCCGTGGCTGTCGCGGCAGATGCGGCTGGATGCCGGGCTGACCGTGCCTGAACGGCAGATCGGCCTGTCGGCGCATGACTTTCAACAGGCGATCGCGCAGGACCGGGTGATCCTGACCCGCGCCCGCCGCGATGCCGAGGCCGAGACGATCCCCTCGCGCTGGCTGAACCGGCTGATGAACCTGATGACCGGCCTGCCCGACCGTCACGGCCCCGAGGCTTTGGCCGCGATGCGCGAACGCGGCAAGGTCTGGCTGGGGATGGCTGCGGCTTTGGCGCATCCGCAGGACAAAATTCCTGCTGCCTTGCGCCCCTCGCCGATCCCGCCTGCGCCGCCCTTCCGCGAATTGCCAGTGACCGATGTGTCGCTGCTGATCCGCGATCCCTATGCGGTCTATGCCAAGCGCGTCCTTGGCCTGCGCCCGCTGCCCGCGATCCGCCCCGAGCCTGACCCCGCCCTGCGCGGCCAGACGCTGCACAAGATCGTCGAAAAGCTGCTGGCGACCAAGCCCGGCCCGGATATGCCGCCCGACAGGCTCAAGGCCGAGTTTCTGCGCATCGCCGCCGAGGTGTTGCAGGATGAGGTGCCATGGCCCGCCGCCAGCGCCTTCTGGCAGGCCCGGATGGAGAAGATCGCCGATCAGATCGTGGCCGATGAACTGCTGCGACAGGCGGAAGGTCAGCCGGTCGTGGTCGAAAATCGCGGACGGGTGGCGGTGGCCGGGATGGATTTCACCCTGACCGCCAAGCCCGACCGGATCGATCTGCTGAATGACGGTCAGGCGGTGATCTACGACTATAAATCCGGCATACCGCCCACCGACGCCCAGATCCGCCATTTCGACAAGCAACTGGTGCTGGAGGCCGCGATGGCGCGGAAAGGCGGCTTCGCTGATCTTGGGCCGGTCGATATTGCGGGCATCCGCTATATCCAGCTTGGCGGCGAGGGAAAAACACAGGCGCGCGAGTTCTCCTTCCAGATGGAGGGTGAGAACTGGGACGGGTTTGTGCGGCTGATCGCGTCCTATCTGACCGGGGGAACCGGCTTCACCTCGATGCGCGCGCCCGAAAAGACCAGCTATGCAGGCGATTACGACCATCTGGCCCGATACGGCGAATGGTCGCTGGCCGATGACGCCAAGCCGGAAAAGGTGGGCGATCATGGATGATGCGACCCGGAACCAGATCGAGGCCGCCGATCCCGCGCGCTCGACATGGCTGACGGCGAATGCCGGGTCGGGCAAGACGCGGGTGCTGACCGACCGGGTGGCGCGGCTTTTGCTGGCCGGAACCCCGCCCGAACGGATCCTGTGCCTGACCTATACCAAGGCCGCCGCGACCGAGATGCAGAACCGCCTGCTGGCCCGTCTGGGCAAATGGGCGATGCTGCCAGAGGCGGAACTGCGGGCCGAATTGCGGATTCTGGGCGAGGCAGGCGAACCCGATCTGCGCGAGGCAAGGCGGCTTTTTGCTCGCGCCATCGAAACGCCGGGCGGGCTGAAGGTTCAGACCATCCACAGCTTCTGCGCGGCGCTGCTGCGGCGGTTTCCGCTAGAGGCGGGCGTGCCAATGGGATTTTCGGAACTGGACGACCGCTCGGCCCGCGCGCTGCGCGCCGAAATCGTCGAAGAGATGGCCGAGGAGGGCGATCCCGCCATCCGCGACCTGACCGCGTTGCAATCCGGCGACAATCTGGACAGCTTCCTTGCCGGGCTGTCCCAAACGGATTTCCGCGACCCGCCCGATCCAGCGACGATCTGGGCGGCGATGGGCCTGCCTGTGGGTCTGACCGGGGATGCGCTGCTGGCGCAGGTGTTCGACGGAAGCGAAGGGGATCTGTTCGACGTGCTGATCCCGCTTTTGCATGGCAGCGGCACGAACGATCAGAAGCTGGCCGCGAAACTGACCGGCCCACGCTGGCGCGATCCGGGCATGGCAGAGCTTGAGGTGCTGTGCGATGCTTTGCTGACGGGCGCGAAGACGAAAGAGCCGTTCAGTGCCAAGATTGGCACGGTGCCCGCCGTCGGTTTGCAGCGTGGCGCGGCTAAGGCGTTCATGCCAGATCTCGAAGACCTGATGTTGCGGGTGCAGGAGGCCCGCCCCTCGGCCATGGCGCTTGGGCTGGCGCAAAAGACGCTGGCCCTGCACCGCTTTGGTCATGCCTTCACCGGGCGGGTGAACCAGCGCAAGGCCGCGCATGGCTGGCTGGATTTCGATGACCTGATCCTGCGGACCGCCGATCTGCTGGATAATTCCAGTATGGCGCAGTGGGTTTTGTGGCGGCTGGATGGCGGGATCGACCATATTCTTGTGGACGAGGCGCAGGATACCAGTCCGGACCAATGGCGGGTGATCCGCCGCCTGACCGACGAATTCACCAGCGGCGCCGGGGCACATGACCGCACCCGGACGCTGTTCGTCGTCGGCGATCCGAAGCAGTCGATCTATTCCTTTCAGGGCGCCGACATCGCCGTGTTCGAGGAAATGCGCGACCGTTTCGACCATGATTTCGCCGCCGTGCAACAGCCGATGCAGCAACGCGGGCTGGCGCATTCCTTCCGCTCGTCGCCCGCGATCCTGTCGCTGGTCGATGCGGTTTTCGACGGTCCCGCCGCGCAGGGCCTTGGCGATCCGCCCCGGCATATCGCCTTTCGCGACGCCCTGCCGGGCCGCGTCGATCTCTGGCCCGCCTTGCCCGAGCCGGAAAAGCCCGAACGCGCCGACTGGACCCAACCCGTCGATGCCCCGGCTGAAAACGCCGCCGATACCGAACTGGCCCGCGCCATCGCCCGCCAGATCCGCGCTATGCTGGGCACGCCGATCCTTGATGCGAAAAGCGGGCTGCCGCGTGCCATCGGGCCGGGCGATATTCAGATCCTCGTGCAGCGCCGCAGAGGGCTGTTCGACGATCTGATCCGAGAGCTGAAGGCGGCAAACCTTCCCGTCGCAGGCGCCGACCGGCTAAAGCTTGCCGCCGAACTGGCGGTGCGTGACATCACCGCGCTGTTGAGCGTCGTGGCAACGCCCGAGGACAACCTTTCGCTGGCTGCTGCCCTGCGGTCGCCCCTGTTCGGGCTGACCGAAGACGATCTGTATCGGCTGGCCGTCGGACGCCCGAAGAACCTTTTCCTGCGTGCCAGACTGGAAGAATCGCAGCACGATCGCGCAAAGGCCATTTTCCGCGACCTGTTCTCTCAGGCGGATTACCTTCGCCCCTATGATCTGATCTCGCGCCTGCTGATCCGTCACGGCGGTCGCGCCGCCCTGCTGGCCCGGCTTGGCCCCGAGGCCGAGGACGGGATCGAGGAATTGCTGTCGCAGGCGCTGGCCTATGAATCGGTCGAGACGCCTTCGCTGACCGGGTTTCTGGTCTGGCTGGCCAGCGACGACGTGCAGGTGAAGCGGCAATTGCCGGGCGGATCGGGCGGGTTGATCCGGGTGATGACGGTGCATGGCTCGAAAGGGTTGGAAAGCCCGGTGGTGATCCTGCCCGAAACCCAGAAACGTAAAGCCGACAACCGCGCCCGGACAGTGCGGCTGGACGATCTGCCGGTCTGGAAGGGTTCCGCCGAAGAGCGGCCCGATCCGGTCACCGACGCCGTCGCCGAGCATGACCAGCGGCAAGAGGAAGAGCGGCGCAGGTTGCTTTATGTCGCGATGACGCGAGCGGAAAGCTGGCTAATCGTGGCCGCTGCGGGGGAAACCGGCAGCGGGATGGAAAGCTGGCATGCGATGATCGCAGAGGGTGCCGGGCGGGTGGCGCTGGAGCGGTCCGAGATCGAGATCGACGGCATCGGCACCGGGCTGCGGCTGGCCTTTGGCAACTGGCCTGCGGGGCCGGTGGCTGCTGCCGCCGTCGCAAAGGCGCAGGTTGCGGTGCCGGATTGGGCGTTGCGCGCGCCACCGCCGCAGCCGGATTATGTCGGGCCGGTGGCTGCGACCTCTTTGGGCGGGGCGAAGGTTCTGGGCGGCCCGGTCGAGGATGCCGACCGCGCCGCCGCGATGTTGCGCGGCACCCGGCTGCATCTGCTGCTGGAGCATCTGCCGGGGCAGGCGCGCGAGGCTTGGCGCGATGTGGCGACCTCGGCCTTGTCGGGGGATGAGGGCGGCTTGCCGGATGAGGCAGAGCTGACGGCGCTGCTGGCCGAGGTGACGGCGGTGATCGATGCGCCCGATCTGACGGAAATAATGTCGCCGGGGCCGGATGCTGAGTTGCTGCGCGAGGTGGATCTCAGCGCCCCCCTGCCCGGCATCGGCATCCTGCACGGCACCATCGACCGGCTGATCGTCACGGACGAGTGTATCCTTGCCGTCGATTACAAGTCGAACAGCGAAGTCCCCGCCGCGCCGGAAGCCACGCCAGAGGGGATCCTGCGGCAGATGGCGGCCTATCGCGATGCGCTGCGACTGATCTGGCCGGATCGCCGGGTCGAGGCTGCGGTGCTGTGGACCGCCACCCGCAGCCTGATGATGCTGCCCGATCCGGTGCTTGATCAGGCGATGGCTGCCCTTGACCATCGCGCGCCGCGTTCATAGCTGTTGATCAAGCCTCCCTGCCGGATCTCCGGCCCCCGCCTTGCATGAAGGAGTTTCAAGATGGCCACAGTGCCCGTGAACGACAGCGAATTCGACGCCGAAGTGCGTCAGGCCGATACCCCGGTCGTGGTGGATTTCTGGGCCGAATGGTGCGGCCCCTGTAAGCAGATCGGCCCGGCTCTGGAAGAATTGTCCGATGAATATGCGGGCAAGATCAAGGTCGTGAAGATCAACGTGGACGAAAATCCCGAACAGGCCGCAGCCCTTGGCGTGCGCGGCATCCCGGCTTTGTTCATGTTCAAGGACGGCGAAGTCATCTCGAACCGCATGGGCGCTGCACCGAAGGCCGCGCTGAAAAGCTGGATCGACGAATCGATTTAATAGGATTGGGTGTTGACCGTCGAATCCGACTGAATCATAACTAAATGGCTAGGCTCGAATCGCTCTGACGATTTGAGGAAAAAACCCGGGGCTTGTCCCCGGGTTTTCTTATTTGAGAACTCTTCATCGCTTATAGTGTATGTCAAGATGATGTGTTGAGTATCAATTACAACAATAAACCTTGACTCTGAGCGCTCCGAAATTGAACTTGAGAGTACCCGCATGGGTGGGGCGGAGCGATTCGAGCCTAGCAGCCAACTTGCTCCGTCCTAACAACACAACAAAAGGACCTGAGCATGTATTTGCGGAACAAACTTCCTATAGGTACTCGCGTTCGGACTGGCGGAAAATGCCCTGAGAGTGGGATTTGGCGCTCAGACGATTACCCATCGACAACCGCTCCAATAGCCAAGGGTAATGTTATGCCGCCACACAACTATCGAGCGGTCGACTGGGTTCTCATTCAGTACGCCTAGTGCAAGTAGCTAATCGGGCGGCAACCAAATGGTTTGTCGCCCGATCAAGTTAGAGTTTCACTCTAGCCTCTCCTGCAATTCAGGATCATCCAGATTGGTCTGCACCCATGTCGGGTTCAGGTGGATGTCCACGGTCTCCAGCCGCCCCGGTCCCAGATTGTGGAATTTATGCGGCACGTCGCGCGGGCCAAGCAGGACATCGCCTTCATTCGCCTCGATCTTGCGGTCGCCGATGGTGTAAAGCGCGCGGCCTTTGCGGATGATGAAGATCTCGTCATAGGGATGGACGTGCCATTTCGGCCCCTGCCCCGGCGTCTCGTTGGCATAAAACAGCACCGTCGCATCGGTGCCCAAGGTCAGACCCTCGACATGGCCGTGCCAAGGGTCGCGCCCCGAGGTCCAGTCTTCGCGGGTCACCCTGTTCGCGCGGGCGGTATTTTCGTCGTCGTTCATGTTTTTCCTCCCTGTCAGACCGGCCATCCCCCGGCCCGCATCGCCCGAAGCAGGCGATCATTTGCGTCACCGGCCATCATGTCGATGCTGGTGCCGCGCAGGAACCAGTCCAGATAGCCATCGAAATCCGGGCGGTGATCCTGCGCAAGGGCCAGCGCCTGATCGGCCCCGACTTGGGCGACATTCAGCGCGATATGGTGGAAATCGGACTGCGCGAACAGGATCGCCGGCTTCTGCAAGAGATAGCCGTCAAAGGCCACGGCGCTGTTCTGAGTCGCCACGAAGGCGCAGTTGCGCAGAAGTTTCGCGGTATCCTTGCCGATGATCAGGTTCGGATAGCGGGCGGCCAACATCGCCAGCGACTTGCGCGCCGCATCGCCGTAGCGTTCGTTGGGATGCAGGGTGGCGATGGTCGGACGGCCGGTGCGGGCGACGGTTTCGACCATCTCGATCGGGCTCATGGTCTGGAAGGACCGGCATTGCAGCAAACGCCCCTGAAGCGGCACCAGCGCATAAGAGCCGTTTTGCGGCGCCGGTCCGGGCAGCACCCGGCTGCGCAGTTTCGACGCGAAATCCTGTGCGGCGGCGGGATCTCCTAGCGTAAACGCCGCCTCGGCCACCGGCCAGCGCCAGCGTTCCGCCTGAGTCTCAAGGCGCCAGAACGGGTAGTGATAGGCAAGGCGAAAGGTCATCGCCGCCGGATGGGTGGGCTTTTCGCGATGATAAAGCGCGTAGCCGGGCAGGTTCGGGGCGCGGCTGCGGGCCTCGGGGGTTGAGGGCAGGATCTCGGTCTGCCAGCCCTGCGCCTCTAGCAGATCCCGCAAGCGATTGAGAAAGCGCAGCTTTCCGGCCCGCGCGGTTTGCAGCACCGATGCGGTCAGGTAGATGCGCAGTTCGCGGGCATGGCTCATGCCGCGCAGGCTAGGGTGGGTTGGTCTGCGGATCAACGGGTTGCGAAGTCCGCATTGCAACCATATCTGAACGCAAGCTGACGTTCATTGACGAGGGCCTTATGGCGGAAGACAAGTTTCCCGGCTGGCATGGCACGACCATCCTGGCAGTCCGGCGCGGCGGCAAGGTTGTCGTGGCGGGTGACGGTCAGGTCAGCGTCGGCCCGACGGTGATGAAGGGCACGGCCCGCAAGGTGCGCCGCCTGAAGCCGGGCGGGCGCGATGTGGTGGTGGGCTTTGCAGGCTCGACCGCCGATGCCTTTACCCTGCTGGAGCGGCTGGAAAAGAAGCTGGAGCAGGCTCCGGGTCAGTTGCAGCGCGCCTGTGTCGATCTGGCGAAGGACTGGCGCACCGACAAATATTTGCGCAATCTGGAAGCGATGCTGATCGTCACCGACGGGCGCGAGCTTTACGTGGTGACCGGCGCGGGTGATGTGCTGGAACCCGAACATGACGTGGCGGCGATCGGGTCAGGCGGGAATTTCGCGCTTGCCGCCGCACGCGGGCTTTTGGATAGCGACATGGATGCCGAGGCCGTGGCCCGCAAGGCGATGGCGATCGCGGCGGATATCTGCGTCTATACGAATGGAAATCTGACGGTCGAAACGCTGGAAGGGTAAGGGGGCGCTGCCCCCTCGGCCCATGCGGGCCTCACCCCCGGGATGTTTGACGACCAAGGCAAGCTTGAGGGCTGGAAGAATATGAGCGACCTGACTCCGCGCGAGATCGTGTCCGAACTGGACCGTTTCATCATCGGGCAGAAAGAGGCGAAGCGGGCCGTTGCCGTGGCGCTGCGCAACCGCTGGCGGCGCAAGCAGCTTGGCGACGATCTGCGTGACGAGGTTTATCCGAAGAATATTCTGATGATCGGCCCCACCGGCGTCGGCAAGACCGAGATCAGCAGGCGGCTGGCAAAGCTGGCCAATGCGCCCTTCATCAAGGTCGAGGCGACGAAGTTCACCGAGGTCGGCTATGTCGGCCGCGATGTCGAGCAGATCATCCGCGATCTAACCGACGCCGCCATCGTCGATACCCGCGAGAGGATGCGCGAAGAGGTGAAGGCGCGGGCGCATAAATCCGCGGAAGAGCGGGTGGTGGATGCTTTGGCCGGGGATGCCGCCCGTGAGGGCACCCGGCAGATGTTCCGCGACAAGCTGAAGCGGGGCGAGCTGGACGATACCGTGATCGAGCTGGAGGTTCAGGACACGTCGAACCCCCTAGGCGCGATGGAGATGCCGGGCCAGCCGGGGGCCAGCCTTGGCGGGATGATGGATCTGTCGGGGTTGATGAAGGCCTTTGGCGGGCGACGGGTGCGGCGCAAGGTGACCGTGGCCGAAAGCTATGAGCTGCTGATCGCGGAAGAGGCTGACAAGCTGCTGGATGATGATGCGGTGAAGGCTGCCGCGCTTGAGGCCGTGCAGCAGAATGGTATCGTCTTTATCGATGAGATCGACAAGGTCAGTGCCCGCAGCGATGCCCGTGGCGGCGATGTCAGCCGTGAAGGCGTGCAGCGCGATCTGTTGCCGCTGATCGAGGGCACCACGGTCAGCACCAAATACGGGCCGGTGAAGACCGACCATATCCTGTTCATCGCCTCGGGCGCGTTTCATGTCGCCAAGCCCAGCGATCTGCTGCCGGAATTGCAAGGCCGCCTGCCGATCCGGGTCGAATTGCGGGCGCTGACGGAAGAGGATTTCGTGCGCATCCTGACCGAGACTGACAACGCGCTGACCCGCCAATATACCGCGCTGATGGCGACCGAAGAGGTCGAGGTCAGCTTTACCGAGGACGGGATCGCGGCGCTGGCCAAGATCGCCGCCGAGGTCAATTCGGCGGTCGAGAATATCGGCGCGCGGCGGCTTTATACGGTGATCGAGCGGGTGTTCGAGGATCTGTCCTTCACCGCCTCGGACAAGCCGGGCGAGAAGGTCAGCGTCGATGCCGCTTTCGTTGAAAAGCATCTGGGCGATCTGTCGCGCTCTACCGATCTGTCGCGCTACGTGCTCTAGGCGGAACCGCAATGGCCGGTTTCGTGTTTGCTGGGTGACGCATCAAAAGGGACCGGCCATGGGCTATATCTTCGGAATTATCATCTTCGTGCTGGATGTCTGGGCCATCGCCTCGGTCATCAACACGAATGAGAGCAATGGCACCAAACTGCTGTGGATCGCGATCATCGCCATCCTGCCGGTGTTCGGCCTGATCCTGTGGTATTTCGCGGGACCAAAGGCGAATTATTCGGCCTGATCCGCAGTGACATCAGCGGCCCGCCCGATCCGGCGGGCCGTTCTATTTTGGAAGCCCCGTTCCGCCGACATGCGCCGGTAACAGGGCATCATTGATCCGCGCGGTCAGGACGTGATCGCGCCACGCCCCCGCAATCAGCAAATATTGACGCGCATAACCCTCGGTCTCGAAGCCGAGTCGTTCCAGCAGCCTGCCGCTGCGAAGGTTCTCAGGGATGAAATTGGCCATGATCCGGTGCAGTTCATAAGTCGTGAAGACGTGCGGGATGAGGGCGTCGAGAATTTCGAACATCAGATTGTTGCCCTGATGCGCGCTGTCGATCGAATAGCCGAGATGGCAGGCGTGGAACGACCCACGGACAATATTGGTGAAATTGGCGATGGCGATGATCGGGGTTGAGCCCCTCTCAGTTACCACGAAACGATAGGATCGGTCCTCGGTCGCTTCTTTGGCGTAGGTTGCCGCGCGATCCTGCCACTGCGGCAGATCGTGATAATCTGCGGGACGTATCGGCTCCCATGGCGCCAGATGCGATGCGTTGCGCAAGTAATAGTCGCGCAGCCCGTCAGCGTCCGCAGGCTCAAGGAGCCGGATCTGCGTCCGTTCCGTAGAGATTGCCATCAGCCCCGCCCTATCTTGCGCTTCGCGGGCATCATTCAGATGATCAGGGGGCGGGACAACCCCGCGCTAATCCTGCAACCGGCGCAGATAGACGTAATAGGCGCCCTCGCCTCCATGCCGGAAATGCGCGGCGCTGATCTGTTGCACGACCTGCGACAGCGGTGCGGATTGCAGCCAGAACGGCACCTGATGACGCAGCGCGCCCGGACGGGTCGGCAGCGGGCCGTGATCACCCCTGCCCTTGCCGGTAATCACCAGAACCAGACGGCGACCGCTGGCATGGCAGGACAGGATAAAGCGGATCAGTTCCGGCTGCGCGGCGGCAAGGGTCATGCCGTGCAGATCCAGCCGCGCCTCGGGCTTCAGCTTGCCTTGCGACATCCGGCGGTGAACCTTCTGGTCCATCCGCAACGGCTGTGCGGCAAGGCGTTGTGCGGGGCTTGGGCTGGGCCGCCCATAATCGGGGATCGGCAGGGCCGTGGATTGTCCAATGTCGAAATGCGGGACCGAGGTTCTGACGGCAGGCGGTTTCGGCAAGGGCGAGGACGAAATCTCGACCGGCTCGCTCCCTTTCGGCTTTTCAGGATGCAGGGGTGTCGCGCTGCGTGCAACGCGGGACCACAGGTCCCGCTCTTCCGGCGTCAGGCCGCGGCGACGGCGTGCCATCTCAGCTTGTCGCGACAAGCTGCCAGTTGGGATCGTTCTCACCCATGTGGCGGGCAAAGGTCCATATGTCGCGTTGCTTGCGAGCCGCCTTGGGATCGCCCTCGATCACTTTGCCGTCAGCATCGCGCGTTGCGGCGATCAGTTCGCCGACGAAGCGGACCGAAAGCTCGGCCATGCCGGTCGAGTGATCGAATTCAGCCGAAGCAAGCGCGGTTTCGCGCGTGCCCAGATACTGCGCCTCGACCGTCTGCCCCCTTTCGGCGCGGGCATCGATGACCGACTGGAACGCCTCTGCGACAGGCTCATCAAGGAAAGGCCGGACCTCGGACAGATCGCCCTTTTCGAAGGCCATCAGGATCATCTCATAAGCCGATTTCGCCCCGCCCAGAAATTCGCCAACCGCAAAAGAAGGCTCGGCCTGCTTCATCGCTGCAAGGGCTTCTGCGGTAGGGCTGCCTGCTTCCGCGTGGTCCAGAATGTCGTGGTCAACTTCGTTCGCCGTGCCCTCGATCACCTCGAAGCGGTCGCGCGGGTTTTCCTGCGTTTCCACCTTGGTCGGCTCGAATCCGCCACGCGTGCCCAGAACATTGCGCAGCCGCAGGATCAGGAAGATCGCGATCCCTGCAAGGATGAGCAACTGGAGCAATGGATTGGACATTCGGTGGACCTCGTCGGCAAAGGCGCTGTTGGTATCTGTACTTCGTGTCATTATGTAGGGATTGCAGGGATACAAGTCCAGTTATCCGGCCCGCAAGAAGGGGAATTCGCATGTGGCTTCTATGGTTGTTCGTCGCGCTGCCGATCATCGAGATCGCACTGTTCATTCAGGTCGGCGGCGTGATCGGCCTATGGGCCACGCTTGGGTTGGTCATGCTGAGTGCGGTTCTGGGGATGACGGTCGTTCGCAGTCAGGGTCGGCATGCCTGGCTTGAGGCGCAGCGCAGCCTGAACGAGTTGCGGGATCCTTCCCGACCCCTGGCGCATGGTGCGATGATCATGGTCGCTGGCGTGTTGATGATCATTCCGGGGCTGTTCACCAGCGCCGTCGGTCTGTTGCTGATGATCCCGCCGGTGCGCGATCTTGTGGTGCGATGGATGGGTCGTCGGGTTCGGGTAACGCATCCGGGCGGGCGGCCCCGGCACGATGCGCATCGTCCGCCTTATGGCGACGGCGTGATCGATGGCGATTATGTGGTCGAGGACGAGCCTGTGCCGACCCGCCCACGGATGCCGCCCGATCTGCCGCAGGATATGTCGGACGAGGACGGATCGTCCCAACACCCCCCTCATAACCCCTCAAAGCCGGGCAAATCCGGATGGACGCGGCATTGAGGCCATCAACGTCGCCTGATAGAACGCTGGGCAAGTTGAAATCCAAAGGGAAGTATCATGGTCGAAGACACTCAGCAGCCCCAAGCCCAGAACGGCGCGCAGCCGCAAGTGAAGATGCAGATCCTTGCGCAATTCATTCGCGATCTGTCGTTCGAGAACGCCGTCGCGACGAAGGGCGCCCCGCAGGGTGAGGTTCAGCCCGAGATTACCGTGCAGGTCAGCCTGGACGCCCGCAAGCGCGGCGCCGATCACCAGTATGAGGTGATGACCAAGTTCCGCGTCACCTCGTCCAACAAAAGCGACAACACGACGCTGTTTCTGGCAGAGCTGGATTACGGCGGGGTCTTCCACATCGAAGGCGTGCCGGAAGATCAGTTGCATCCGTTCCTGATGATCGAATGCCCGCGGATTCTGTTCCCCTTCGTGCGCCGGATCATTTCGGATCTGACCCGCGACGGCGGTTTCCCTCCGTTCAACATGGACCCGGTCGATTTCGTCGCCCTGTATCGTCAGGAACTGCAGCGTCGCGCGCAGTCTCAGCAGACCGAAGCCGCGCCGGCGGCCGATCAGCGCCTGTCCTGATCACGGATGACCACAAGATCACGCCGGGCCTGGCAGCGGATGCTGTCGGGCCGGCGCCTGGATCTTCTTGATCCGACGCCCTTCGACATCGAAATTCAGGATATCGCCCACGGGTTGGCCTTTGTCGCCCGCTGGAACGGGCAGACGCATGGCGACTGGCCCTATTCCGTGGCCGAGCATTCGTTGCTGGTCGAGGATATTTTCGACCGTCTGAATCCCGGCATTACGCCGGAATGGAAACTCGCCGCGCTTCTGCATGATGCCCCGGAATATGTCATCGGCGACATGATTTCTCCGGTGAAAGCCGCATTGGGCGCGGAATATGGTTCAATGGACGAGCGGCTGATGGCCGCCATTCACCGGCGTTTCGGATTGCCGGCGACGTTGCCCGCACCAATGAAAAAGAAGATTAAAGCGGCAGATCGTATTTCCGCCAGACTGGAAGCAGTTCAGATTGCAGGTTTCACTGATGGCGAAGCCAAAAGACTATTTCCCCTGCAAAATGAACATATTCTTTCAGTTTTGAATATTACGTTACGTCCACCTGCAGAAGTGCGGGCGGCGTATCTTTCGCGCTTCAATAAGCTGATGCACGAAATCGACGCATATTCATAATCATTAAAAGCAAAAAGACCGCCCGGAGGCGGTCTTCATTTTGATCGTCAGATCAGCAGGTCATCAAGCTCTTTGCCGCCTTCCAGGCTTTCCTGAACCCAGCGCGGTTTGCGACCGCGTCCGGTCCATGTCAGGGTCGGATCGTCCGGATTTGCATATTTAGGGGCAACAGTTCCGGCACGGCGGGTTTTAACGCCGGTAAGTTCTGCCAAGTTGAAGCCATGTTCGCGCGCAGCTTCTTCAACTGCAGCCAATGCCTGACGACGCTTCCGGTCCTCATAGGAATTTATGGCGCGGTCCAGTTTTCCCCGCAATTCACGCATTTCCTTAAGAGACATGCTGTCGAAGTCAAAGTCCATTGATTGGTTTCCAGTTCAGACGAATATCTTTCTGCTCCGATAAATATGGAAAATGCAAAAAGTTTCAACCTGTATATATTTCAGCGCGGCCCGCGCTTGGCAAGAATTCGCTGAAGTGTCCTTCGGTGCATATGTAATCGGCGGGCCGTTTCACTGACATTTCTGTCGCATTGCTCATAAACGCGCTGAATATGCTCCCATCTGACGCGGTCAGCAGACATCGGGTTTTCGGGCGGTGGCGGCAGGGTCTCACCACTGGAAAGCAGGGCCGAAGTCACATCATTCGCATCGGCGGGCTTGGCCAGATAATCCGTCGCGCCCATTTTTACGGCAGCGACGGCGGTTGCAATTGCGCCATAGCCGGTCAGCACGATAATCCGGGCATCCTCGCGGGCCTCGCGCAGGGCCTCGACCACATCAAGCCCGTTGCCATCTTCCAGCCGAAGATCGATCACCGCATAGGCCGGGGCGGATTCGACAATCATCCGCATCGCCTCTTCGACACTCAGTGCCGCGCGCGTGGTAAAACCGCGCTTTTCCATCGCGCGGGCAAGACGGTTGACGAACATCTCGTCGTCATCGACCAGCAGCAGCGACGGATCGGGGCCGATTTCGGCAGGATTGGGAAGATCGCTCATGGTTTGCCCTTTCGGAAAGCCGGCCTTGCGCCACATCGGGCCAGGCGCGGCAATATCACCCTCTACCCGGCTGCGTCGAGGAAACAGCCAACACGCTCTGCCAAGACCTCGGGCGTCACGTCTCGGGGGAAGAACTCGACCGTCTTATTTCCCGGGAGGACCAGATATGTCATCGTCATGTGATCGACGAGGTAATATTCCTTATCCTCTTCGTCATGCGCCTTGTAGATATTCCGCCAGCCTTTGCTGACCGCGTCGATTTCCTCGTTGGTCCCGGTCAGACCGATCATGTTCTCAGAGAAAAGATCGGTGAACTCGGCCATGACCTCGGGCGTATCCCGGCGTGGATCGATGGTGATCATCACCGTCTGAACATCCCTGCCCTCATCTTTCAGCAACGCCTCGGCCTCGGCATTACGGGCGCTGTCGAGCGGGCAGACATCGGGGCACATCGTATAGCCGAAATAAAGCAGCGAGGGTTTGTCAAAGACCTCGGCAGCGGTCACCCGATTTCCGTCATCGCGGGTCAGGGTGAAATCGGTGCCGAAACTGTCCATGCCGCCCGAGACAACCCCGGCCTGACAAGCCGCGAACTGGTTTCCCGTGCTTGGGCGCGTGGAAAGATAAATCCCGCCAATCGCGATTACCGCAATGGCCACTACGCCCCCGATCAGCAAAATCTTCCGGTCGTTCATATTCATCATTCCAAGCTGGCAAAATGCGCGCATTGATCGCGCATCACTCGCCGCGTATCAAGGAGCCGATTGTCGCAGCCGAGGATGGCATGGACCAAGCATCGCCGCAATCCGAACCCTTGTTTCTGTCCGAGGCCCCCGAGCCCGAACCCATTCGCTTGCGCACATTGGTGCTGCTGCGCTGGTTTGCCATAGTCGGTCAGCTTGCCACGGTAATCGTCGCTTGGGCCATGGGCATCGGTTTTGCCATAGGCCCGGTTCTGGCGCTGATCGCCGCTGCGGTTCTGATGAACCTCTGGCTGGTGCTTGGCCCGGCAAGGCGCAGCTCGACCCCTCATGCCTTTGGGCAACTGACATTCGATCTGATCCAGATCTCGGCACTGATGGCCCTGACCGGCGGTCTGTCGAACCCCTTCGCTCTGCTGGTGCTGGCGCCGGTGACGGTGGCCGCGACCTCGCTCGACAATCGTCAGACGCTGATGCTGGGCGTGGCGACCGTTGTCCTGATCTCTATCGCCTCGGTCGTCGCTCTGCCGCTGCGCGATGCCAACGGCACGCAATTGTTGATGGAGCCGGTTCTGGCCATCGGCCACTGGGTCGCGCTGGTGATCGGCGTCGCGTTCTTCGCCGGTTATGCCCGCAGGGTGACGGCGGAACTGGGCGCGACCTCGCGCGCGCTGTTTGCAAGCCAGATGGCTTTGGCGCGCGAACAGCGGTTGCAGCATCTGGGTGGCGTCGTCGCAGCGGCGGCGCATGAGATGGGCACACCCTTGGCCACGATCAAGCTGATCGCAGGCGAGCTTGCGGATGAATTGAAGGACCGGCCCGATCTTTACGCCGACGCGAATGCCCTGCGCGAATCGGCCGAGCGTTGTGGCCAGATTCTGCGCGGCATGGGTCGCGCCGGAAAGGAAGACCTGCATCTGCGCAGCGCCCCGCTTCGCGCCGTGCTTGAGGATGCCGCTGGCCCGCATGCAGATCGCGGTCCGGTCGTCGAAATACTGGCTGAAGGCCCGGATGTTCGCCGCGATCCGGCTGTGATCCACGCCCTGCGCAACCTGATCCAGAACGCGGTCGATTTCGCCCAATCCCGCGTGGTGATCGAGGCGGATTCAGGCAGCGAGTTCGTCACGGTCACGATCCGCGACGACGGGCCGGGATATTCCCCGGCGCTGCTGGCCCGGATCGGCGACCCGTTCCTGACCAGCCGCAGGACGGGCGCGCAGCGGAACGGGTATGAGGGTATGGGACTTGGCCTTTTCATAGCCAAGACGCTGCTGGAAAGATCGGGGGCACGGCTGACCTTTGCCAATGGCGGACCGGGGGCGCTTGTCACGGTGCGTTGGCCGCTGGACCGTATCCGCGCGGACACACGGGCAGCGCTTGGGCAGAACCCCAATCTCGAAAAATAAGAATTTAACTGATTTTTAAGTATGCGCTCGCTAAAGTTGTGCAAATAGCGGGGGCCGTGCCGTGGATTTTCATAGTTTTTGTGTCGCGATCATTGCGATCCTTTCTGGTGCATTATCGCTTGTTCTGGCGATCCTTGGCATGCGGATATGGGACGACCGACGCAAGGGCACGCGACGCCGCCGAAGCTCGGACGGGCTGGATGGCGCGCTGCGGCCGATGGTCTTTCTGTTCAACGACGGGCGCCTGATCGATGCGACACCCCCGGCGCGAAACCTGTTCGACAGGCTGGGCGCGGTCGATCACGAATGGGGGCGGCTGATGCAATGGATCGGCCCGCGATTTCCCGACGACATTGGCAGGCTGGATCAGCTTCCACGTCTGGGCCGGGTCGAGCTTGTCGGCCATTCCGGCAATGGCAGCGCCAGCCTGCGGCTTCTGGCGGAACAGATCGATCAGGCCCTTGTCCGGATCACGCTGACCGACCCGCAGGCCGATGGTGCGGGGATTGTGGTCGATTCCATGTCCTTGCAGGCGATGGAAGAAGAGCTGGACCTGTTGCGCCGTGCGCTGGACCAGACCCCGATGCTGGTCTGGCGACAGGACCGGCAGCATGGCGTCACCTGGGCCAATGCCGCCTATCTGCGTCAGGCAGAAGCCCTGTCCGATGGCGAGGTGACGTGGCCCCTGCCCCGCCTGTTAGAGCCGCCGCAAGCCGTGCCCGGTGCCAGCACCAGCAGCAAGCGCGCAGCCCTGAACGACAATGGCAATGTGCGCTGGTATGATTGCCACAACCACCAGATCGATCCCGACCAATCGATGATGTTCGCCCTGCCCGCCGATGCCGCCATCCGGGCCGAGCGCAGCCTGCGCGAATTCGTCCAGACGCTGACCAAAACCTTCGCCGATCTGCCCACCGGCCTCGCAATCTTCGACCGGGAACGGCATTTGCAGCTTTTCAACCCGGCGCTGATCGATCTGACAGGCCTGCCGACGGGCTTTCTGACCGCTCGCCCCACGCTCTTCGACCTTTTGGACAAGCTGCGAGAGCTGCGGATGGTGCCGGAACCCAAGGATTACCGCTCGTGGCGGCAACAGATGTATCATCTGGAAAGCGCCGCCGCGACGGGTCGCCATGTCGAGACATGGTCACTTCCCGGCGGTCAGACCTATCGGGTGACGGGCCGCCCGCATCCCGACGGCGCAGTGGCCTTCCTGATCGAGGATATCACCTCGGAAATCTCGCTGACGCGCAAGTTCCGGGCGGATCTGTCGCTGGGCAACACCGTTCTGGACGCGATCGACGACGCGCTGGTGGTCTTTGCACCGGGTGATCAGGTGGCACTGACCAATCAGGCCTATCGCAATCTTTGGGGCGAAGGCACGCCGACCAAGGCCGATATGCTGGCCGACTGGCAGGCGCGCGGCTCGGACGGGCCGGGATTTGCCGCCCTGCGCGCAAGGTTGAGCGGCGAAAATGGCGATGCCCGCCGCGATGGCATCATGACCGGCCCCGATGGGAATTTGCTGAGCTGGACGGTCAACCATCTGGGTCTTGGGCGGCAGATGATCAGTTTCCGCAGCGCAGATATGAACCATCTCTCCGAGCCGGTTCAATCCTCCGCGCCGTTGGCGGATGTGGGCTGAGCCGCCCGGGACGGCTCAGTAATCGCGTTCGAAATAGATGCCCAGCGTGCTGTCACCATCACTGCCGACAGAGCCGCGCGCCCTGAGCGTGTCAGAGATATCAAGGTTCAGGTTGATCGTGCTTTTGCCGTCATTGCCGACTGCCACATCGGTATAAAGGTTATCGCTCAGATACTTGCCCGCGCGGACCTGCACGTTCCCCTCGTCATCCGTCGCCAGATCAAGATCGTCCAGCCCGACCTGATTGCGCAGGTTGCCGATGATCCCTTCACCGCCCGCGCCCGCCAGAACAGCGATGGCATTGGCAAGCTGCGCCGCCTGAAGCGGGCTGATGTTATCAAGGCCGCGTCCGAACAGAAGCTGCGACAGAACTTCTTCCTCGGGCATTTCGGGCGAGGATTCGAAGGTGATGTCGGGGTCGCGCACCTCTCCATCAATGATGATGCGGGTGGTGATGCCGTCCTGCGTCGTCTCGGCCACCAGCCGGATCACCGGGATCAGACTGCCCTGCAACTCGACCAGACCCTCGGTCAGATCGAAGCGCTTGCCCAGCAAATCGACGCGGCCCCGGATCAGTTCCAGATGGCCGATGGGAATGGCGTTCCGGGTGGTGCCCTGAACCTGAAGGCTGCCGCCAAGCTCGGCATCGACGCCACGACCGCGGATGAAGACCTGATTGGGCGCGTTGATCGTCAAATCCAGCCGCGGCGGCGCAGCGGGCGGCGTTGACGGAGGCCCGGCCATTCCCGCATCGCGCGACGCCTGACTGGGATAATCTTCCAGCCCGGCCTTGGCGCGGGTGGCGCGCACCGGACGGGTATCACCCACATGATTGATATCCGGGATCGCCTTCGCGCCGCCTAAGCCGGTCGAGGGGATGCGGATTTCAGTCTCACCCAGATCGATCTGACCGGCGATCAGAGGCCCGGCGGCGTTGTTGCCGCTCATGGTCAGACGGCCATTGATCTCGGTCTGGTATAGGTTCGGATCGCGCGCGATCACCCGGTCCAGAATGATCGCCAGATCCATCGAACCGCCGTTCAGATCCACAGGACCGCTGACCTCGACGCGCCCCCCGGACGCAACATTGCCTCCCGCATCGACCTGAATCCGCCCGCCACTCAGATCGGCGGTCACGTTCAGATCGTTGATGCTGATGCCGACCCCCGGATCGGCGACCTGCCCGCCCGAAAGCTGTACCCTCCCCGACACCGCATTCAGCGACGGCGCGCCATTGATATTCAGGTTCAGCGACAGCGGCCCTTCGATGCTGCGCGTGCGCAGGAAGCTGTTCGCGATCGAGGCGTTGCTGTTGCCGGTCAACGCCAGATTGGTTGTGCTGAAATCGCGCGCCGCAGAGCCGGAAAGCTCAAGCTGGGTGTTGCCCGGCGCTGCGATGTCCAGATCGACGATGAAATTCGCGCCCTCTTCCCGGACGGTGCCGCCGACCTCTAGCGGGCCCGGAAATTCTGGCTGCACAAGCCCTATATTGGCCAAGCGCGCCTGCAAATTCAGCCCGCTGATGGTGTCGCCATCCGCGCTAATATTCAGTTGCGGGTTGGTAACAGACAGTTTCTGCACAGAAATTCCGCTTGCCGCCTGCGTCGCCGCAACGTCGAAACTGGTCTGTCCTGCCAGCAGCGGATCTACTTTCGCCTGTCCGACCGAAAGCCCGTTGGCGTTCCCGGTCGCACTTATCTGGCGCGTGCCATCCACCTCTTGAAGCCGCGCATCGGCCGCAACGGCGCCGCTGATGCCGTTGCCAAGGAAGCGCAGATCAGCCGCATCAACATGCGCGCTGACATCAGTTTCGCCGCCGCCGACCTTGCCAGTGGCGGTCGCCGCCAGACGCGGGTTTTCGACCTGCGCCTGTTCGATGGTAAAGACGCCCGCCTGTTCGGTGCCGCGCACGGCCAGCCGGGTTTCGCCCGCCAGCGCGCCATCGACCTGCGCCTGACCAAAGGACAGATCGCGCCCGTTTCCGTTCACCTCAAGCCTGCGCACGCCGTCGCCCGCCTCGCGGAAGCTGCCGGTCGCCTGCATCGCGCCGCGCCAGCCCTGCCCCAAGAACGCCAGCGAACGCACATTCAGATCGGCCGAAACATCGGTAACGCCCTCGCCATAAACACCGCTTGCCGTCGCATTCACCTGTTCATTGTTCAGCCGCACATCGCGCAGCGTGATCACCCCGGCCTTTTCCTCGGCCAGAACCTTTAGATCGGTGGTGCCGGTCAGCGCGCCCTCGGCGTTCTGCGCCATGCCCAGGTTTTCGCCGGTGCCGGTCAGGTCGATGAAGCGGGTGCCGTCCTGTTCGGTCAGCTTCGCCTGCGCCTCGAAGCCGCCCGCCAGATCGGACCGCAGCACCGAAAGGTCCGGCACCGCGAAATCGGCGGTTGCGTCCAATGTGCCGGTGGCAAAGTTGCCGCGCCCCCGCGCCTGAAGCTGCGGGTTGGCGAAGCTGAAGGTCTGCAATTCGAACCCGGCAGCCGATTGCTGCGCCGCCACGTCAAGCTGGGTCCGGCCTTGCAAGGCATTGTCCAGCAAATCGATGCCAAGCCGCAGATCGACCGCCTCACCGTTCACGGTCAGCCGCCGCGCCCGGTCGGGGCCGGTCAGCTTCGCCTCGGCCTGCAATTCGCCTGAGAAGTTCGGATCGGCATCTTCCAGCGACGGCATCGAAATCTGCGCCGTCACATCGCTGCCGCCAGAATTCAGATACCCACTGGCCTCGGCGGTCAGCCGTTGCGCATTGACGGACAGGTTTTCAAGCGTGATCCCCTGCCGGTTCCGCCGCGCATTCAGCGCAATGGTGGATTCGCCCGCAAGCAGGCGGTCAAGCTGATCCTGATCGACCGAGATGTCATTGCCGGTCGCCGTCGCATCGATGAAGAAAGCCCGGGTCAGCACGACATAGCTGCCGCGCGCCCGCACATCCGCGCGTCCCGTCATCGGACGGCCTGCAATGGTCGAAAGCCGCGTCAGATCCTCGTAACGGGCGCCCGCATTCACCAGAATCCGGCCGCCCTCATCAAGGTCAAGCACCCGGAACACGCCCGAAAGCCCGTAATCCGAGCCGTCGATGGTCAGGTTCGGCAGCACCAGCGCGTCGCCCGGCGTGAAGGTGAAATCGGTCGAGCCGGTGATCGCCTCGCCCACCGCTTCGGCAAGGCCGGGATCAGTGAAGCCCATTTCGCGGCTGCCGAAATCGATTTTGCCGGTGATGTCGCCAAGCGCGCCATCATTTATCACGACATCGCCCGCGCCGTCCAAGGTCAGCGCGCCGATCTGCACCTGCGACGTGTTCAGATGCCCGACCCGTCCATTCAGCGTCCAGCCCTGCCCTTTTGCGGCATTGTAATCCAGCGTCAGCCGACCGGATTCCACGGTTGAGCCCTCTGCAAATGGCAGCGGCACCGGAACCTGCGTCGCTCCGGCATCTTCGCCAAGCGTTATCAGAAGGTTGGCATTCTGCGGTGCGCCCCGGTCGTTGAGTGCAAGCGATCCGTCCAGCCCCAAAGCCTCGGTGGTAAGTTTCAGGACGGGGATATCCAGCCTGCCCGTTTCGCCCCGCCAGCCTTCTGCCTGAAGCTGCGTCTCGGTGCCGAAAAATGTCCGGTTCTCGGGCGAGAGCAGCGAGGCCACATCGCCGCCAAGCTGGAACTTGAAGGCCGTGCCCGGCGTCCCGTCGGTGCCCAACGCACCCGACGCGCTGACCTGCCCGGTGATGCGCGGTTGGCCATTGGTGGCAAGGCTGATATTGGCTGCGAAATCCTGAATTGCGCCTTCGCCATTGATCTGGGCTCTGACGGCGGGCTTGTCATAAAGGTTGACCAGATTGACCAGCAGACCATCCGCCGCCTCATCAAGCGACAGGTTCAACCGCAGGATCTGGGTCTCGTTCGCATAGCCCGCATCAAGGACGAATTCCCCGCGAGGGCCGTCGAGGCGTTGGATATTAAGGTTTGCGTTCCCCTCTCCTCCCTCGAGATTCATGTTTCCTTGCAAAGAGATAGCGGCTTCCAGCCCGATCACCGGCTCGCCCAGAACAACCCGCTGGGCGGCGATCTGGTCGATATTGATCGATACCGGCAGCTCTGGCAGCGCAAATTCCCGCGTCTCGGCCTGCGGTGCAGACGGGCCTGCGCCCGGCAGACGTGGCAGCAGGATTTCTTCGGCAGAAAGTTCGGCGATCTGGACCCTGCCGCGCAAAAGCGACGACCTTGTCCACTGGATCGCGCCATTCTTCAGCGTCAGCCAAACCCCGTCGTCATCGGCAATCGTGATGCTGTCAAAGGTCGCGCGTGACGACAATGCGCCCTGAAACCCATCGATCACCACCTCGCGCCCTGCCCCGGAAAGGTTGTCTTCCAGAAGCCGGGTGATGAAGCCGCGGTCGTCGCTAACCTCTTCCGAGATTTCGGCGGCGCTTTGCGCCAGAACGGCCAGCGGGAACAGGATTGCGAACAGGATAAGCCAGATCTTACGCATCAGAATGCCTGCCCAAGCCCAAGGTAAAGCTGCACACCCTCGCCCGTATCGCCGCCGGTCGGACCGGCCACGTCAAAGCGAAGGGGTCCGATCGGGGTGTTATAGCGAATGCCGACGCCCGCGCCGGAATGCCACTGGCTATTCCCATCCCACGCGCTTTCGGTCCAAAGCCTGCCGTAATCATAGAAGGCCACGACCCCGATCTTTTCGCGGACCTGCCAGCGGATCTCGGCGCTCATATTCGCCACGCTCATACCGCCGGTCTTGATCAGCTCGTTCTCGCCCTGAATTTCCTCGACCCCAAGCGATTGATAGGGCTGGCCGCGAACACTGCCGCCGCCGCCGGAATAGAAGAGATAATAGCGCGGCGTATCGTCGATTTCGCTGCCAAGGACGCTGCCGACACGGGCGCGGCCTGCCAAGGTGATGCGGTCATCCTCGCCCAGCGAATAGAAGGCCCGACCTTCGCCGACCACCTGCGCACCAGAGCCGGTATCGTCAAAGCCTTTAAACGGTACCAGATCGCCGTTCAGATAATAGCCGTTCTTGGCGTTCTTCTGATCGTCGCGCGCATCCCACATGACGTTCATCGGGAAGGCCAGAACCTTGAAGTCCGTCTCGCCCAAGTCATCGTAAACACGCGAAAACTCATAGCGCATGCCGACATCGAAGGTAAAACGGTCGCTGTAGATGTGGTTGAAACCAATGCCGATTGCACCACCATCGGCGTCATAATCCTCTTCCCGCATCCGGGCCAGAATCGTCTCGATATAGGCGGTGGTGTCGGGCGAGATCGTTGCCGGGCGTTCCAGCCGGATGGTCACTTCCTCGTCCCGGCCACTGCTGTCCGAGCCCATGTCCTTGACTTCGCCCTCGATCCGCAGCCGCTCGCCACCGCCCAGCAGGTTGCGGTGCATCCAATAGGCCGACAGCATCGCGCCATCCGTGGTCGAAATCTCGAAACCCGCACCGATCCGGCGCGGCTTCTGTTCCACCACTGTCAGGTTCACGTCCATCGTGTTGCCCGGCCCAAGCTGTTCGGCCTCTTCCAGCGTAATCGCCGAAAAGACGCCGCTGCGGCGCAGGCGTTTGCGGACATCTTCGATATCCTCGGGGTCGAAGCGCTGACCTTCGGGCAGACCGGCGATCTTGTGCAGGCGACGGGGGTTCATCCGCTCATAGCCGCGCATGTTCAGCCTGCCGAACGTGACGACCGGACCGGGCGCAAGGCCGATCTGGCTGTCAACGGTGCGTTGCGGATGGTCGGCCTCGATCCGCTGGCCATCGACATTGGCCTTGGCATGGCCATAGTTGCGCCAGCCATCGACGCCCGCCGTGGCAGCCGATTTGATCGTACCGGTTCCGGCGGCTTCGCCCCGACGATAGCCTGTGGGAAGATCGGTTTCAGGTGCCAGCGGCGCAATCGCCGCGCGGGAGAAGCGGAATTGCGGCCCGGTATCGACCTGAACCACGACATTCTGGATCACCGCAGGCGCGTCCAGCGGCGCGATCTCTGCCGCCTCGACTCCGTCCAGACGGATGAAGATCTGCGCCGAATAATAGCCCCGGTCGTAAAGCGCGCCCAGAATGCGCGCATAATCGCCGCGGGCCGCGGCAAGCACGTCCTGCCCGGTGGTCCGATCCTCGGACAGCGCGCCGGAAATCAGCGAAGTGTTGCGCAGCGAGCTTTCAAGATCATCGTCGCCCGAGACCTCGAAGGTCAGCGAAACCGGCCCTTCGCTTTCGCTGCCACCGCCAAAAAGACCGGAAATCCCGGAAAACGGAGAGGATGACTGGCTGAATGCCGTGCCGCCAAAGATTATCGCCGTGGTCGCGACCAGCGCCGCACGCAGAATAACCCGCATCTTCCTGCCCTGCATTTCTTGTTCTTTGCGCTATTTGAACAGGAAAGAAGCGGGGAATCCAGCGGATCGTCCCAGTTAACCGATCTTTGGGCGGTGTGTCACCTTTAGGACAAAGCCGCCAGACAACCGTGAAGCGCGGCCATATCGTCCAGGATCAGGAAAATCGGCGTATTTTCAGGAATATGCCGCATGTATGGCTCGTCCAGGAAGCTGGTCTCAAAACGGTCCATGCGGTCGGCGATGCTGCGGCCAACGCTGCCAGCCAGAAACAGCCCGTCCAGCGGCATGAAGCGCATTGACAGTTCACGGCACAGCAAACCGACCAGATCAGTGAACAGATCATAGGTTGCGACCGCCTCTGCCTCACCAGATTCGGCGGCGCGGGCGATATCCTCGCCCCGCGCAGGCGCTGTCCGGGTGCGGGCCGCGTGCAGATGCGACAGGCCACGACCTGCGAACAATTCCTCGGTCGAGAAGAAGCGGTCGGTCGCCTCAGCCCCCAACAGATCGACCAGCCTGCGATAGACATTCGCGGGAAGCTGGGTATGCCCCTCTTCCGCTTCCATCGCGACGATCCCGCCGGTCGGCAGCGCGCGGACGGCGCAGACATTGAAGCCTGTGCCCAGCCCCACGACCAGCGATTGCCCGTTCCGCGCCCGGTCGGCAGGCGCATCACGCAGCACCCGCACCCCATCACCGCGCAAGGCGGGCGTCGCATAACCAAGCGCGGTCAGGTCGTTGATCAGCCGGACCTGATCGGCATCGGTCAGCTTCGCCAGCCCATCCTCGGTCATGTCCCAGTCGCGGTTGGTCAGGCTGGCGCGACCGCCGCTGACCGGTCCCGCCGCCGCAATACAGACCGAAGTGATACGCGGCTGTCCCTGTTCCTGCAGAAAACGGGCCACCACCTCGTCAAAGGTCGGGAAATCGTCGCCGCGATAACGGGTCACAGTCTCGCGGTCGATCACACCGTTCCGCGCAAGGGCGAACCGTGCATTGGTTCCCCCGACATCCCCCAGAAGCATCGCCATATCGACCTCCGCCGCGCCAATCGTTGCTATCGCTATCAGCGTTTGTGCTACGAATTTCGCGAGCAGGACACAATCGGAACCTTTAAGATTTCACCGTGCTTGCAGCGAAAGGTTTGCCTCACAGATTTATCCCATAAATACAGAATGTTGATCGTAGCCCAGCCCCCTCGTGAACCACCTTCCGAGGTCAAAAAACGGAACCCTGACGCCAATACGGCGTTTTTTCTCGTCTTCGATGGCAACAGCAGAGGAAGGCTGACGTCATGAAACACGCGAAAAATCCCCTTGCCCGGCTTGTCCTTGCCGGAGGTGCTGCTCTGATCGTTTCGATGCCGGTCCATGCGGCGATCCGCGCCGAGCAGCCGCTGCAAGAGCAGACGATGCCCGCATTGTCGCCTGAAATCACGTCCGGCGACATGCCGACGGCTGATATGGCCATCGGCGAAGAGCCCTACTGCGCCGATCACATCGAGATCCGGCGGACGCTGACCCATGATTTCAGCGAAGACCACGTCGATTCCCACGATCCCGACGGCACCGAGCTTTGGGGTTCGGCACAAATGGGCACCTGGACACTGGTAGAGCCGATGCGAGACGGGACAAGCTGCATCATCGCCTCGGGCACGGGGTTTGATGGCAAGCGCGAGGCCGAGACTTATTACTTCTCGGCCGGGCTGGAGTGATCAGCCGACGCGGCGCAGGAAGGCCCGGGTGCGTTCATCCTGCGCATTACCGAAGATTTGCTCGGGCGGTCCCTGTTCCACGATCCGCCCGCCATCCATGAAGACGATCCGGTCGGCGATCTCACGCGCGAATTGCATCTCGTGCGTCACGATTAGCATCGTTTGCCGACCGTCAGCGATGCGGCGGATCAGATCCAGCACCTCGCCCACCCATTCCGGGTCAAGTGCGCTGGTCGGTTCGTCCAGAAGCATCAGATCGGCGTCCAGCGCCATCGCCCGGCCAATCCCAACCCGCTGCTGCTGACCGCCCGACAGGGCCGAAGGATAGCTGTCGCCGCGATCCGCAAGCCCGATCCGGGCAAGGATCTCATCCGCCCGCGCCCGCGCCTTGTCCTTCGACCAGTCGCGGACGACCGTTAACCCCTCCATGATGTTCTGGCGGGCGGTTTTGTTGGCGAAAAGCGCATAGTTCTGAAAAACGAAGCCGGTCCTGCGGCGCAGCGCCAGAATATCGGCGCGGCTGGCGCGTTCGGCATCTACCGACAGATCACCTAAAGTTATCAGACCCTTATCGGGCCGGTCCAGATAGTTAAGACAGCGCAACAGCGTGGATTTTCCGGTCCCTGACGGCCCGATGATCGCCACCCGCTCGCCCGGCGTCAGGCTAAGGCTGATGTCGTTCAGCACGGTATTGGTGCCGAAACGCTTGGTCAGGCCGCTGATGCTTATATTGCAGCTCATCGTGCCACCGCCTTGCCCAGATGCCGCTCCATCCAGCGTTGGCCGACGGATAGAACCTCGACGATGACCCAATAAAACAGGGCGACGACCAGAAATGCTTCGAGATAGAGGAAGCTGCCAGCGGCTTCCTTCTGGGTCGCGCCCATCATTTCGGTCACGCCAAGGGTGAAGGCTAGCGAGGTGCTTTTGATCATGTCGATGAAGTAATTCATCAGCGTCGGCGCCGCGATGGGTGAAGCCTGCGGCAGGATAATCCGGCGCAAAAGCTGGCCTTGGGTCATGCCGATGGACTGCGCGGCCTCCCATTGGCTGCGGTCAACGCCAAGGATCGCGCCGCGGATGCTTTCGGCCATATAGGCCGCGAAATGCAGCGTCAGACCGAAGATCGCGGCGGTGATGCCATCGATCGCGGTCATGAAGGATAGAAGCTGCGGCAGGCCGTAATAGAACAGGAAAAGCTGCACCAATAACGGCGTGCCGCGAAAAAAGCTGATGAACACCGCCACGATCCGGTCAATGACCGGAATCCGCAGCACACGGATGATGGCCAGGATGGCGGCCAGCACCAGCGCCGCCACCATCGAGACCACAGCCATGAACATCGTCAGCGGGACATAACCGGCAATCACCGGCACCAGATCCCACATATAGGCGGTGTCCAGTGCCCGCATTATTCCGCCGCTTCAGCCAGCGGCTGCGTCACGTCGGCTTTCAGCCATTTCTGCGAAATCTCGGCCAGCGTGCCATTTTCCTTCAGCTCGGTAATGGCGGCATCGACGCGGTCACGCAGGGCGTTTCCGGCCTCGTCATTACGGAAGGGCAGCGCGTTGCGGATCTCGTCAAAGGGCTGACCGGCCAGCGCCAGCGGCAGCGGGCTTTCGGCGATCACCTGAGCCGAGGACACCCGGTCCATCACGAAAGCATCGACCCGGCCAAGCGCGGTGTCCTGTTCGATATTGCTTTCATAGGTGCGGATATCGATTTCATCAGCATAGGGCAGGGCGCGCAGCAATTCCTCGAAATTCGAGCCAAGGTTCACCGCGACGGATTTGCCCTTCAGGCTTTCCGGGCCAGTGATTTCACCCTCATTGCCTTCTTTCACCACCACCTGCGCGCCGTCAAACACGTAAGGCTGGGTAAAGGCGAATTTCGCCTCGCGTTCGGGGGTGATCGTGATCTGGTTGGCGACGGTATCGATGCGTCCGGCCTCCAGCGCGCCGATCAGGCCGGAAAAGGACATGGTGACGAATTCGATATCGTCGCCGGTGATCTCGCCCACGGCATTCAGGAAATCGACTTCGAAGCCCTGCAATTCATCGGCGCGGGTGAAGGTGAACGGGAAATAGCCGCCGGACATGCCGACGCGAATGGTCTCGGCCGAGACGGGCAGGGCGGTCGCCAGCGCAAGAATGGCCGACAGGATGGTGGTGCGCATCAGAATACTCCTTCATTTCTTGCCACTTACTTGCGCCCGGGCGCCGATGCCCACAAGCGCCGGGCCGAAAAAAGAAAACCGTCTGACGATCCTTTGCCCGGCATGGAACAGGTGATGCTTGTTATCGCGTATTCATGGAACATCGTTCCGCGCCGGGGTGCAATAGGGCGCGTTCTCGGAACGATCTTACCCCCGGCCCCGGTCTGGCGCGTGATTGCCTATGCCCCTGTCAGACCTGTCGAAGCGCTTGATTTCATACAGGTCAGCCAGCATCCTCTACGCAGGCGAGATGCCGCAACAGGGGAGTTAGGGACAATGAGCAAACGTGACGATCTGATCGCGAAATACGCCGCCGACATCAAGGACAAGCTGGGTGAGACCGCAGATATGGATCTGCTGACCAAAGTGACGATCGGGCTTGGGCCGTCAATCTACAACGCGGATTCGGAAACCGTGGCGGCAAGCGACACTCAAGAGCTTGAGCGGGTCCGGGACAACTATCTGATCAAGAAGCTGGGTCTTGCCAATGGACCCGAACTGATGACCGCGATCGATACCGTGATCGAGCGTTATGGCCGCGCCAACCGCAACAAATACCGCGCGGTTCTGTATTACCTGCTGTGCCAGCATTTCGGCCGCCAGTCGGTTTACGGCTGAGGGCAGGGCGCCTTCTTCTTCGGGAACGGCGCGCAGCACATCGCCCAGCCGATTTCGCGGCTGGGCAGTCCTGATTTCGGCTAGATCGCCCGGTCGATCATCCCTTTGATCGTCGCGACGTGATCCGGTGCCGCCGCCAGACAATCGCCCGCCAGCGCCAATGCATCATCGATCAGGCTGTCAGGCCCAGACAGCCGGTCGATCAGACCCCAAGCCAATGCCTCTGCCGCGCCGATCTTTTGTCCCGCCATCAGGATCATCTTGGCGCGTGACGGACCAACCAGCGCGCGCAGCCTGATCGGATCGCTTGGCTGTGGCAGAAAGCCCAGCCGCATGACCGGATAGAAAATCCGCGCCTCTGGCACGGCGATACGCAGGTCACAGGCCAGCACCATGCCAAGGGCACCACCGGCGGCCGTGCCGTTCAACGCCGCAATCGTCAGGCAGGGCATCGAAGCCACCCGCGCCGACAGCCGCTCCCATTCCGGCGAGACGGCAAGCCCGGCCCGCGCCGCGTCAAGGTCTGCCCCGGCCGAGAAGACCCGCCCCGCGCCTGTCAGGATGACCGCCCTGCAATCACTTGCCGCAAGATCGTCCAGATGCGCGGTCAGGTGCTGCAACATCTCTTCGGTAAGTGAGTTCGCCTTATCCGTGCGAGCGATGGTCAGAATTGCCGATCCTTGCCGATGCCCAAGCGTAATCACGGAATGTTCCCTTTCACTTAAGTCCCGTCTGTGTCACACACCCGAAAGACCAAACGCATTTTCGAAAGGTATCCGGCATGCTCCGTTCGCTTTCAACCTCGGCAGTTGCGCTGATCGTTGGTGCGGCTCCTGCTCTGGCTGACATTACCCCGGCCCAGGCATGGGAAAACCTGACCAAATACTACAAGGATTTCGGCTATGAGGTGACCGGCACTGTCGATGACGCCGGTAGCAGCCTGACCGTCACCGACGCGGCCTTCACCTTCCAGAACAATCCTGGCGAAACCAGCATCACCATCCCGAAGATCAGCTTCACCGAGACCGGCGACGCCAAGGTGCGCATGGTGTTGGATGGCGATATGGCGTTCAGCGCGACCTTTGAGGTTCCGAACCCGGATGCCGCTGCAGGCACGGATAGCCCGGATCAGGACACGGCAACCGATGATGCCGCAGATCCGACCGCCGAAGATGGCGCGGCAGGCGAAACCGCCGATGCGGACGCCGCGACGGGCACCGACATGCCGACCGAGACGCTGGAAATGACCGGCACCATCTTGATGCCGGATAACGAAATGCTGATGTCGGGCTCGCCCGAGGATGTGCTGTACGAATACACCTATCCCTCGATCAAGCTGGACATGCAGATTCCGATGCAGGAAGACGACGTTGTCCTGCCTGCGACGATGGAATTCACCGATGTGAAGGGCACGCAGCGCAATACCGGCGCTGATGAGACCCATTCGACCTTCGATATGGTCGCCTCGGCATTGAAGATCACCAGCGCCATGGACCTGCCCAATCAGGAAGGCAAGTTCGCAGTCGATCTGACGATGAACGGCATCGCCTCGAAAGGTGAGGGCACTGCGCCTGCCGGTGAATTCGACTTTGGCACCCAGATGGCCGAAGCGCTTGCTGCCGGTTTCAACTTCGACGGCACGCTGAGCTACAAGGATATGCAAGGCACCCTTAACGTCGAACAGCCCGGCACGCAGGAAGCACCGGCGAAAACCGTCAACGGTACGTTCACGTCGGGCGCAAGCGAGCTGGCTTTCGCGATGGCCGAAGAAGGCATGGGCTATAAGGGTCATTCGGTGAACACGAATGTCGAGCTGAACATCAGCGACGTTCCCTTCCCGATCCGCTACGGCATTCAGGAAACCTCGGCGGATCTGATGCTGCCGCTGACCAAGGGCGAAGAGCCGCAACCGTTCAAATTCGCCTATACGCTGGGCGGTCTGACGCTGGATGACGCCATCTGGAACCTGTTCGATCCGCAAAGCCAATTGCCGCGCGATCCTGCCAGCCTGACGGTCGATCTGTCGGGTGACATGCTGGTCACGATGGACCTGTTCGATCCGGCGCTGAGCCAGCCGCAGACCGATGCGAACGGCTTCCCCGTCGCGCCTCCGGTGCCGATGGAGCCGAAGACCCTGCAGGTCAACCGTGTCGCGCTTGATGCGGTCGGCGCCAAAGCCGATGTGACCGGCGAACTTGATTTCGGCGACAATCCCGAGCAGCCGGTCGGCAAGCTTCAGGGCAATTTCGAAGGCATCAACGGTCTTCTGGACAAGGCCGTGGCGATGGGCTTCGTGCCGCAGGATCAGGTTATGGGCGTGCGCATGATGATGGCGATGTTCGCCAAGCCGGTCGAGGGTGAAACCGACAAACTGGCGACCGAGATCGAATTCCGTGAAGGCGGCTCGATCTTCGCCAACGGCCAGCAGATCAAGTAATCGTGGTCGACTGACCTTCGGGCCGGGGCATCAGTCCCGGCCCTTTTCATTTGCACTGCCGCATCCGGTGCGCGAAAAATACGACGCAGCAAGGAGATGCCATGACCAGCAAGCCCGAAGCCCCCGTTAACCTGCAAAACCTGGCCGAAACGCTGATCGCCGCCGCCCGTCGGGCCGGGGCTGATCAGGCCGATGCCCTTGCGATGCATGGTCGGTCGGTCAGCATCGACACCCGCGCAGGTGCGCTGGAACATGCAGAGCGTGCCGAGGGGGTCGAGATCGGGTTGCGGGTGCTGATCGGTGGGCGGCAGGCCAGTGTGGCGGCCTCGGAACATAGCGAGGCGACCATCCGCGACATGGCAGAACGCGCCGTCGTCATGGCCCGCGAGGCTCCGGTGGATGACAATCTGGGGCTTGCGGACCCGGATCAGCTTGCCGCCGAACGTGACGCGACCGGGCTGGAGCTGGCAGACGATCAACCCGATCCGCAGCCCGACCATCTGCAACAACTGGCGTTGCGCGCCGAGGCTGCGGCGCTGTCCCGCAAGGGCATCAGTCAGGTCGAGGCCGCGAATGCCTCATTCAGCCGCCGCAATCTTTGGCTGGCCGCTTCCAACGGGTTTTCAGCGGGTTACGAACGCTCGACCCATGCGATCTCGACCGTGGCGATCACCGGCGAAGGCTTGGGGATGGAGCGTGACTATGCCGCCGAATCCCGCATTTGGGCTGCGGATCTACCCGAACCGGAAGAGATCGGCCTACTGGCGGCAGACCGCACGCTGGACCGGGCCGGTTCGCGTAAGCCGCCGACCGGCGCGTTTCCGATCCTCTATGATCGCCGCGTGGCGGCCTCATTGATCGGGCATCTGCTGTCTGCGGTAAACGGCGCGGCCATCGCGCGTGGCGCAAGCTGGCTGCGAAAGGCGCTGGACGAACAGGTGTTGCCCGCAGGTATGGATCTGATCGAGGATCCGCACAGGCTGCGCTATCCGTCCTCGCGTCCGTTCGATGCCGAAGGGCTGGCGACGTTCCGGCGCAAGATCATCGAGGATGGGGTTCTGAAGGGCTGGACTCTGGATCTGGCGACCGGGCGGAAGCTGGGGATGGACAGCACGGCCTCGGCCGCGCGGGGGCTGGCTTCGGCGCCTTCCCCTACGAACAGCAACGTGATCCTGACGCCGGGCGACCGGACGCAGCAGCAGTTGATCGCCGATATGGGGCAGGGGTTGTTGGTGACGTCGATGCTGGGGGCCTCGGTCAACGGGACGACGGGGGATTATTCGCGCGGGGCGGCCGGGTTCTGGGTCGAGAACGGGCAAATCGCCTATCCGGTCAATGAATGCACGATTGCGGGCAATCTGCGCGATATGCTGATGACGCTGATCGCTGCGGATGATGCGCTGCCGTGGCGCGGGTCCGAAGTGCCCAGTCTGCTGGTCGAGGGGATGACCGTTGCCGGGGCCTGAGGTTGATCTGACGCTGCTGGTCGATGCCGCCCGAGAGGCTGGCAAGATCGCGCTAAGCTATTGGAAAAACGATCCTAAATCATGGGAAAAGGCCGATGATGCTGGGCCGGTGACCGAGGCGGATCTGGCGGTGAACGACGCGCTGCAGGGGATGCTGCGCGGGGTCAGGCCGGATTATGGCTGGCTGTCCGAGGAGAGCGAGGCCGATCCGTCGCGACTGGATGCGCGGCATTGCTTTATCATCGATCCGATCGACGGCACGCGAGCCTTCATCGCGGGGCAGGAGGGCTTTTCGCATTCGCTGGCAGTGGCGCGGGGCGACCGGATTGTAGCGGCGGTGGTGCATCTGCCGGTGCGCAACGTCACCTATACCGCCTTCGAGGATGGGCCGGCGCTGCGAAACGGAGAGCCGATCCGGCCAAGCCATGCCAGCCTGCCCGGCGCGACCGTCCTGACCTATCGCGCCGCTGCCGAGCCGGGCTTCTGGCGCGGTCATCATGTTCCTGATTTCAAACGCGAATTTCGTCCGTCGTTGGCATGGCGTCTGTGCCTTGCCGCAGAGGGTCGGTTCGATGCCGCGCTGTCTTTGCGGGCAGCGTGGGAGTGGGATATTGCAGCGGGAAGCCTGATCGCAGAGCGCGCCGGGGCGGTTGTTTCGGACCGGCGCGGGGAGCGGATGAAGTTCAATTCGCCCAAGGCGATGGTGGACGGGCTGATCGTTGCGGGGTCGATGCTGCACGGGCAGTTGCTGGATGCGCTGGAGCCTGAACAGCCCCCGAATTGAGGCGGCGCGCAACACCTGCGGACGTTGCTGTCGGTATTTTGGCAACGAAGAAGCGGTGATGTAGGAACTTCAGCAAATGCTGGGGTTTTGACTGCACAGAGCGTACACCGCATAGGCACAGGGCGTGCACAGCCTGTACACAGCTTGCGAACGGTGGTGTTGCGCGGTGGTGAAACAATCGGTTCGGCTGTCACATGGAGACGTTACGCCGCCGCGCTTGTCAGATCAGAGGGCAATCCGGCGGCAGGCGCATGCAAGAGAAGAAATTTCACCTGACCGATGTGGAGCGAGAATTCGGCTTCAATACTGATCGCGATCAATCTGAAACCGCCGGCTCTGCGGGCGGGGGATTACTGATATTGATGGGGAGCGTGAAGGCCAGATCTTCTTGGCCCATATCTTTGGTGAAACGCATCAGTTCCAACGATCTGATGGCCTCCAGTACATAAGCATCGAGTTGAGAGTCGCCAGAACTCTCCTCTATCCGCGCATCTTTCACCTTACCTTCGGGACTGGCTACGAATCTGACTTTCAACAAGAAGTCGCCCCAAGGACCGTCTTCCCTGATTTGTCTGGGCATCCTTATCGACCTTGAGATGTAGTGGCCGATCACAGCTACCCAGTCTCCCCCGTTCGTTACGAGAACGACGCCTCGGCCATTTTCATCCGTCGCGACAAGGAGACTTTCTGACTTCTCTAACCGAGGCCCTGCATAGCTTGAACATACAAAGCAGACGGAAATAAGTGCTGCCGAAATGAACCTCACCGAAGCCCCCATTTGGTCGCGCTACAAGCGATAATCAGAACAACGGGTCGAGCCCGAACGGGTCCGCCGGGGTTTGCGTCGCAATCGTGCGGCCGGGGCCTGAGAGGGTGGCGATCTGGACCGCGAGTTGCGCGATGGCCTGCGAGACGGCGACCGAGGTTGCGCCGGGGGTTTCGCTGCCGACCGGGACCGAAATGTCGAAGCTGCGGGCGTGGTTTGTGCCGCCGCCTTTGCTGTCGGACACGAAATAGCGGCCCGAGAGGCGATAGACGTTGTTCGCCTGCGTCAATGCCCGCTCGACCCGCACTTCAAGCGTGCGTTGCGGGGGTTCGCCCAAGGGCCAAGGCTCACCGATCACGGTGGCGCCGGACGCATCGGAGATGGCGCGGGCAAGGGCCAGTGTGAAGCCGCGCTGCGGATTGTCGGCCCAGAGGTTGTCGGGGTTCGAGCGGACGGCGCCATCCTCGGTCTGGAAAGCCACCTCCTGACCCGAGGCGTATTCGGGCAGGGACACGTCCTTCAGTTCCGCCGTGCCAAGGCGGTTCGGCACCTGACCTGCCGTCACCGGCGGATCGATCAGGTAGCGCGCCGTCTTTTCGGGGTTCGAACATCCGGCCAAGGCCAGAAGGCCGATCCCGGCAAGGGCGGCGAACATGCGGGGATGGGTCATCGCTGTCATGTGGTCATCGTCCCAGAATGAAGGCGCGCGGGTTGCGTTCGATCAGCCGCGCCAGAGAGCCGAAAGCCTCGGTCGCGCGGCGCAGTTCGCGCATCATGTTGATTGCTTCGTTGTTGAAGGCCGACCGCTCGCCATATGCGGCAAGCACCGCATCGGCCCGGGCGGCGGTTGTCTGCAAACGCTGAACAAGCTGCGGCAGTTCCTGAACCGATTTGGCGATCTCATCCGCCGCATTGCTGGCGGAATCAAGCGCGTTGTTGAGGCTGCCCGCCGCATTGCCGTCACGCAGGTCGTTGAGCAAGCCCGAGGCGGCCTCAAGCGTGTTCGACAGGTTGCGCGGCAGTTGCTCGGCATCTTCGCTGCCCAGCATGGCGCGCAGATCGGCAAGGATACCCTCGGCCTGAGTGCTGATTTCGGCAAAGCCGAATTCCTCGACCGCGGCGGCAGCGGCGTCGATCCGTTCGACCATTTCCGGCGCGTCGGCTGCTGCCAGCTTGATCGCCTCGGCTGCATCGGCGGCTTCGGCAATCAGGCGGGACATTTCAGCGGCGGTGCCGTTTTCACGCAATTCGCGGGCAATGCCGCTGATATCGGTGGCGGCGGAATTGGCGTTGTCCAGCGTTTCACGCAAAGCGCCGGGAATGGCCCGCGTCTCTTGCGAGCTGGCAATGGCCGTGACGCTGTTCATCATGTCGGTCGCGGCTTTCAGCGTCTCTTCGATCGGCAGGTTGCCGATGCGGGTCAGGAAGCCTTCGGCATTGGCGCGGAAATCCTCGATATCGCCATCGACCGAGGGGATGACCGGATTTGGTTCGGCATCGGTGTCGATGGTCGCAGGCTCGGCATCCGGGATTTCGACCAGCTCGACCATCAGCGAGATACCCAGAAGGCCGGCGCTGGCGATACGGGCGCGAAGGCCCGCCGCGACAGCTTCCTCAAGGAAGGCAAGCGCATCTTCGGGCGTGGCGTCATGGGGCAGGCCAAGGCGCGCGGGCGAGATCGCCAACGTCACCTCTTGCTGGACATCCGGGCGGCCCGAGCCGTTATTCGCGACGCTGACGGCCAGATTGCTGACCCGGCCCACGTTCAGGCCCTGGAACTGCACATCGGCGCCTTTTTCCAGACCTTGCAGCGAATCCTCGATCCGCATGGTGAGGTAAAGAACCTCGCCCTGTTCGCTGGCTAGCACATCGCTGCGGGCGGTATCTTCGTCGGTCTGGACGGCGAAGGTATGGCCGGGTTCGACCCGCTGGCCGCCGCTGACGATGGTGTCAAAGGCGACGCCGCCTTGTAGCAGCGAGGCGAGAGAGTTCACGTTGAACGAAACACCGCGCACGCCGAGAGACAGCGAGAAGCCCGAGGTATCCCAGAACACGGTCGAGGTGGTCAGGCGCTGATCATGCGGGGCCTCGATAAAGGCGTCGGCGATGACACCGTCGCTGTTTTCGTCAAGACGCAGGTTTTCTAGGCGACCGACCTCGACCCCGCGATAGAGGATCGGGGCGCCTTCGGTCATGCCGTCGGCATTGTCCATCGACAGGGTGACCCAGGTGCCCTTCGCATCCTCGCGGATCAGCGGCGGGCGGGCCAGACCGACGAAATGAGTTTGCGGGGCGGTCACGTCGGCGTCCCAATAGCCCTCGATGAAAGAGCCGCTGAGGACGGTATCAAGGCGGGTGACGCCTTGGGCCGTAACCTGCGGGCGGACGATCCAGAACGCGGCCTGATCGTCGATATAGGTCGCCACGTCTTTATCGACGCGGATTTCCACCACGACGCGCGACAGATCGGCGGTGAATTTCACGCCCTCGACCTGACCAACGGTGATTTCGCGGAAGCGCAAGGTCGTCTCGCCGGGATTGATGCCGGTGGCGTCGGCGAATTCGACTTCGATCAGCTCGCCCCGGCCGGAATAGGCGTTCCACGCGATAACAAGGGTCACGATCAGAGCGATGATCGGCACCAGCCAGACCACGTTCAAACCGGCGGCCGCGGCGCGGCGTGCGGATTTGCGCACCGGGCTGGACGGTGCGGGCGGGGTTGGTGGCGACTGCTGCTCGTTCTGCTGCGGCTGGTCAGTCATTCGTGTGGTTATCCCTGCCCCTCGGTATCGGTGCGGCTGCGAAGCGGCAGACCGCGCCAAATCAGTCTTGGATCAAAGCTTTGCGCGGAAAGCATCGTGAAGGCAACAGACAGTGCGAATGACACTGCGGCAGGGCCCGGATGAATCGAGGCAACGAAGCCTAATTGCACCAGTGCCGACAGAATCGCGACCACGAAAACGTCGATCATCGACCAGCGACCGATGAATTCGACCACCTCGTAGATATGCAGCCGCGTATGTGCCTGATCGTGGGTCGCGGGGCGCCCGGCGACCATAGCAAGCCATGCGATCGCCACGAATTTCGCCATCGGCACCACGACCGAGGCCACGAAGACGATGATCGCAATGTCGTAATTGCCGTAATGGATCAGTTCGACCACGCCTTCGAGGATGGTCGATTCCGTATTGCCCGCCAGACCCGCAAAGGATTGCGTGCTCATCATCGGGAAGACGTTGGCCGGGATATACATGATCAGCCCGGCAAACCACCACGCCCAGACCTTCTGCAGCGAACGGCGATCCGGCGGCACCAGCGCGGCGCCGCAACGTTGGCAGCGGCTTTCGCTTTCCGGCCAGACACGACCACAGCTTCGGCATCCCAGCAGCCCCGCCCGATGTGCGGTCATGATCGGGGCGATATGGTCCACACCCGACTTCATGCGCGGCGTCCCTGCACCAGTTCGCGCCCGTCGGTTGGCAGGCCCGCATCCTCAATCGCGTCCCAGATCGTCGTCTGGCACATGAAGCCGCGAGAGGCGAGGTTCACGAGGATCAGCGCGCAGAAGGCCCAGAAGGCCGGCCCCAGATGGACCGAGGCAAGCCCGGCCACCTTGACCAGCGCCACGGCGGTGCCGATCACGAAGATCTCGGCCATCGACCACGGGCGCATCATTTCGGACCAGCGGAAGGCGGTTGCGGCATGGCGATAGGGTGCCTGCCCCTGCGCCAGCGGGATCAGGGTATAGACGATCAGGAAGGATCGCATCACCGGCAGGCCGACGATCATCACCAGAACCGCCAGCACCAGCGGCAGCAAAATTCCGTCCGCAAAGGCCAGCGCCACCCCGAACAACGAGGTGGCGTTGCCAAAGCCCATCCGCGAGATTTCAAGGAACGGGAAGAACACCGCGCCCATCAGCAGGATCATCGAGGTAAAGGACAGCGCGATAAGTTGCACGAATGCCCCGCCCTGCGGTTTCGCCAACACGCCGCCACAGCGGATGCAGCGGGCGGTTTCGCCGGGATCAAGCTCTTCCTCGACATGCAGCGCATCGCAGCGCGGGCAGGCCATCAGCCCCTCGCCGGTCTTCATATCATAGGATAGCTGCGGGTTTTCGGGTGTGTTCATGTTTAACAAGATAAACCGGGAATGAAGCCGCGCAAGCGGCAGGATGCACGGGCAGATCGATCATCGGGAAGGTGTTGCAATCCGGGATGCCACCTAGTGACGCGCCCCATCCCGCGCCGCCGAGGTCAGCACCACATTGCGCGCATCTGCGGAAACGCCGGGAATACCGCTGTCGATCCCGAATTCCAGCCGCATGGTAAAGACATTCTCATCGATCCCGGTTTCGACGACACCGTCAAGCTGGGTCGCAAAAGCCTCGATCAACTGGCTGCCAAGGCCGGTGCTTTCGCTGGTATCGCGGTCCTGACCGACCGGGTTCGAGATTTCCAGAAGCCCTTTCCCCGGCGCGGGCGAAGTCAGCCGCACCCGCACCCAAGGCTCGTCCTGCCCCGGCGCGGTGCCGGAATATTTCAGCGCATTGGTCACGGCTTCAGTCGCCATCAACGCCAGCGGCACCGCCTGATCGGGCAGAAGGACAAGGTTCTGGATCTCCGTCTCGACCTTCATCTCACCGCCATGGCCGGACGAGGCATTCACCATCTGGTTGATGATGTCCGAAATCAGCCGCCCGGCCTCGACCGAATCCAGATGCTCGGCCTGATAGAGGTTGCGATAGATCGTCGCCAGCGATGCCACCCGGTCTTGAACCGAACGCAACACGCGCTTGGCGTCGGGGTCGTCGATCACCCGGCTTTGCATGTTGATGATCGAGGCGATCAGTTGCAGGTTATTCTTGACCCGGTGATGAACCTCTTTCAGCAGGACGGTCTTTTCGGCGACGGCTTCCTCCATCGCTTCCTCATCGCGGATCAGAATCCGCGCCATGTTGTGGAAGGTCTGGCTAACATCGGCGATTTCGGCGGGGGCGTGGTTCAGAACCGGCGGCGGCTCGGAACGGTTGCCGATGGCGAACCGGCGCATCTGGCCGCGCAGAACGGTGATGTGGCGCAGGACCATGCGGAAAACGGCGAAATAGGCAACGCCCAGCGACACCAGCCACAGCGCAATCGGAATGGTCACTGCGCCCAGACGCGATGCCTGAAACAGACCGACGCTGGCGATCTTGGGGCTCCAGCTTCCGATGGCATAAACCAGCCCCGGCACCACCGGCACCACCGTAAACACCCGGTTCTGGCCGTTATTGTCGCGCGCCCTGAAGGTGGTTTCGCTGCGCGAGATCAGGCTGAGCATGTCGGTATTGCTGGGCAGGATATCTTCATACTGACGGGCAACGCCGCCATCCGAGGTCAGGATATCGCCGCGATGATTGAAGGTGATGATCCGAGCGCCCTCGGTCCCAAGGCTGATGTCATGGGTGGATCGCAGCAGCTCATAGGTCAGCGACAGCCAGACATAGCCCAGAAGATCGCGGTCCCGGTAAAGCGGCTGCAGGACGATCACGACCGAACGGCCGCTGACGATGCCCCGCTCGACCGAGGTGACAAGGGTGCCGGGATCCTCGGCGAACTCCTGAAAGGCGGATGATTTCCGCAGATCAATCGGGCTGCCGTCGCCGGATGAGGCGCAACGGCTGAACCCGTCCATCGAGACGAAGCCCGCCGAGACATAGGTGGCACTGCGTTCGATGAAATTGCGCATCAGATCGGCACAGACGCCCGGACGGTCCAGCACCTCCAGCACCGCAGGCCCAAGCGCATCGGCAGAGCCCAGCGCCGAGTGCAGCAACGCCCGTTCACCCGCAGCCGCCGAAGTCGTCCGTCCCAGAAGGGCGATTTCAACGCTGCGCTCGGCCGAGCCGACCAGATTGAAGTTCTGGATCAGCGAGATCAGGCCAAGCGGCAGAACCGCGACAGAAAGCAGCGCCCCAAGCCGAAACCCCAGCTTGCGGGTGAAATTCAGTCTCTCGCCCAGATGGCGCAGCACCGGGTTACCGCGATGTGGTGGGTTGGTTCGCCGCCATGACGGCAAGGGTCGCCTGATCCGTCATGTCCAGCTCTTCCCCGTCTTCCATATGCATCAGCTCGGCAAGCTTCCGCCGTCCGCGGTTGGCCCGCGATTTCACTGTGCCAATGGCAACGCCGGTCATCTCGGCGGCTTCCTCGTAGGAAAAGCCGGATGCGCCAACCAGAATAAGCGCCTCGCGCTGTTCGTCGGGCAGTTGCCGGAAGGCTTCGCGGAAGTCGCGCATGGCAAGGCGGCCATCATGTTCGGGCCGGGTGGCCTGACGGGCGGCATGTATGCCGTCGGTATCGCTGACCTCGCGCTTGGTCTTGCGGCGGGCAGAATAGAAGGTGTTGCGCAGGATCGTGAACAGCCAGGCGCGCAGGTTGGTCCCGGCCTGAAACTTGTCCATATTCGTCCATGCCTTGACGATCGTGTCCTGCACCAGATCATCCGCCGACGCCCCCTCTCGGGTCAGCGACAGCGCAAAGGCGCGCAGGGCAGGCAAGTGATCGACCAACTGGTCCTTGGGGTCGGTAGAGGCGGATTGTGTCATTCCATTCCCGTCACGAAGCGGCCGCGAAGCCGGGGGCGTCATCCCTGCTCACGCAGTTTCTTGAGAAGATCCAGGAAACGATCCGGTATCTCTGTCGTGGAATCTTGTTCGTAAACTCGCCGTAGGTTTTCGTCGATCTGCTTTTCGACCTCGGCCTTGCGGCGATCATCTCGCTTCGCTGTCATCTTTTTGTTAGTCCCGGAAATCTTGTGCGCACCCGACCCAACCTGTAGGGGTTAATTATGGTTCCTCGCAATACGGGAATAAGGACAAATTATTATGGCATCTGTTGATCTGGCCACATCCATCGGGCGCGAACTGCCCTATCTGCGTCGCTATGCGCGTGCGCTGACGGGCAGCCAGAGCGCGGGTGACAACTATGCCGCGGCGACGCTGGAGGCGATCCTGACCGATCGTTCGATCATCGCTGACGAGGCCGATGTCCGCATCGGTCTGTTCAAGGCATTCCACGCAATCTGGCAAAGCTCGGGCCAGCCGGTCGAGGATGGCGAGGTTTCGTCCCGCGAGCGGCGCGCACAGGATCACCTGAGCAAGCTGACCCCGAACTCGCGTGAGGCGCTGCTGCTGCACACGATCGAGGAAATGCGTTTCGGCCAGGTCGCCGAAATCATGCAGATCGATCAATCCGAGGCAGAGCAACTGGTTCGCATCGCGATGGACGAGATGGCGAATGTCGTGCGCGGCAAGGCGATGGTGATCGAAGACGAAATGATCATCGCCATGGATCTGAAGGGCATCGTGCAGGCTCTTGGCCATGACGTGACCGGCGTTGCGCGCACGCATTCTGCCGCCATCGAGCTGGCCGGGGCCGAGCGTCCCGACCTGATCCTAGCGGATATCCAGCTTGCCGACGGCTCTTCCGGGATCGATGCGGTCAATGAATTGTTGGGCAGTCTGGGCGACATTCCGGTGATCTTCATCACCGCCTTCCCCGAACGGCTGCTGACCGGCGACCGCCCGGAGCCAGCCTTCCTGATCTCGAAGCCCTATAGCGAAGAGCAGGTCCGCTCTGCCGTCAGTCAGGCGATGTTCTTTGCCTCGACCGAGGGTCTGAAGGCCTGATCTTTCGGGTATTTCGACAATAAGAAGGCGCCGCCGCTTTGGCTGGCGCCTTTTTCATTCCGGGTTGGTCTTTGCCTCAGACGCGATGCGCCGGGCCGCCCGGGCGGCCTTGACGCGCCGCCGCCGGGCAAGCTCGACATTGATCAGCGCGCCCAAAAGGACCGAGAAGCCGGCAAGGTAGAACCACATCAGCAGCGCCACGACCGTCCCGATGGAGCCGTAGATCCGGTTATAGCTGTTGAAGCTGCTGAGATAGGCCGAGAAGCCCACCGATGCCGCCGCCCAAAGCAGGGCCGCGAACAGCGCCCCCCATGTGAAGATCGGCGTGCGCGGGGTCTTCACGTTGGGGCCGTAGCGATAGAGGATGCCGATCCCAAGGATCACCAGCCCGAACATGGCAGCCCATGGCAGGCCGCCCAGCAACCAGATGCGAACCTGCCCGATCTGCACGAAGGTCAGCAGGATCGGCACGATCACGATGGTTGCAAGCCCCGCCAACGATATCCCAACGATGGCAAGCGTCAGCATATAGGCCAGAAGAAAGCCGAAGACCGTGGAATGGCCGCGCACACCATAGGCGGCGTTCAGACCCCGGATCAGCGCCTCGACACCCGCGCGGGCGGCGATTGTCGCGACCATGAACGACACGAAGGACGCCCAACCAATCGATGTGCGCCCGGCAGCGGTCAGCGAATGAACCTGCCCGTCGATGATCTCTGACGCGCCGTCGGGGATGAATTCATGGGCGACATCCACATAGGCCATGATGACCGAAGGGTCGAACCACAGGCTCCATAGCGCAAGGATCGCGGCAAGGCCGGGAAAAACGGCGAACATGGCGTAAAAGGCCACACCGGCGGCGATGAGGCCCATATGGATCTTGTCCATTCTTTCGAAGACTGCGGCCCAGAAGGCCCAGACATCGCGAAGAATGCTCCATATCACCATCAAAACATCCTCGTTCCCCACAGGTCCGAAGCGGGCCTGTCAGTCACACGAGCTTAGCCCGAGTAACGCGCCCATACCGAAGCCTCACCCAGTTTGGCAACGAATTCCGCATGTGCGGTAGCCTCGGCATCGGAAATACGTGGCGGCAAAGGCGCAGGACGGGCGGCGCGACGGCGCGGCTGGCCATCCTGTTGCTGCTCTTGCTGGCTCTGGCCGGGCTGGGCCAGAACCAGATCGGGCTGACGACCACCGATCAGTTCCAGATACACCTCGGCCAGCAATTCACTGTCCAGAAGCGCGCCGTGCAACTCGCGGCCGGAATTGTCCACGCCGAAACGGCGGCAAAGCGCGTCAAGCGAGGCAGGGGCGCCGGGGAATTTGCTGCGTGCAAGGGCCAGCGTGTCCAGTGCACGGGACCACGGCAGGGTCGCATAACCGGCGCGGCGCAGTTCGGCATTCAGGAATTTCATGTCGAAGCTGGCATTATGGATCACCAGCCGGGCATCATCCGCGATGAAGTCCACAAATTCCTGCGCGACTTCAGCAAATTTCGGCTTGTCGCGCAGGAATTCGTCGCCAAGGCCGTGAACCTCGAACGCTTCCTGCGGCATCGAGCGTTCGGGGTTGATGTAGAGATGTAGCTTTCGGCCCGTCGGCAGGTGGTTGAACAGCTCCAACGCGCCGATTTCGACGATGCGGTCGTCCTTTTCAGCGTCGAAGCCGGTGGTTTCGGTGTCCAGAACGATCTCACGCATGGGCCTTGATCTCCTTCACGATGCGGAGCACCGCAGCTTTCGCACCGTCGAGCGTGTCGGTCGGGATGACCCAGTCGGCTCTTTCGCGCTTTTCGGCGTCCGGCATCTGCCGCGACAGGATCAGGGCCAGCGTTTCTGCCGTCATGCCGGGGCGTGCCATGACCCGTTCGCGTTGTGTCTTTGCGCCCGTCGAGACGACGGCCACGCCATTCATCTGCGTCTCATAGCCATTCTCGAAAAGCAGCGGAATGTCGAGAACGATGATCCTTTCCGCCGCGTGATCGGCGATGAAGCCTTCGCGATCGGCTGCGACAAGGGGATGCACGATGGCCTCTAGCCGGGTCAGCATCTGCGGATCACCCGCAAGGATGGCTTTCAGGGCGTTTCGGTCAATGCGGCCATCGATCAATGCGGTCGGAAATTCGGCGCTGACGGGTTGGACGGCTGCACCGTTGGGTGAATAGAGGCGATGCACGGCCTCATCCGCGTCCCAGACCGGGCAACCAAGATCGCGAAACATCTGTGCGGTGGTGGATTTGCCCATGCCTATGCTGCCGGTGAGGCCAAGCAAGAAGGTCATTCCAGAACCGCCCGGCGGGTGTCGTCATTAACCTCTGGCCGGGTGCCAAACCACCGCTCGAAGCCGGGCACCGCTTGATGCAGAAGCATGCCGAGGCCGTCAACGATACGACAACCGCGGCTCTGAGCATCGGTCAGGAAAGGGGTCATCAGCGGTGTATAGACAAGATCCGTGACCAGCGCATCGGGGTTGAGCGCGTCCAGCGGGATCCGCAGCGCCTGTTTGCCTTGCATGCCAAGCGAGGTCGCGTTGACCACCGTTGTCGCGTTGTCCAGCATATTGCCCGCCTGCGCCCAGTCATAGACGACCAGCCGCGCGCCAAACTCTGCCTTGATCTGCTCGGATCGGATTCTGGTGCGGTTGGTGATCCGAAGCTCTTTCACGCCGCTGTCGAGAAGCGAGGCAACGACAGCGCGGGCGGCGCCGCCTGCGCCGATCAGGGCAGCGGGACCGGCATCCGGTTGCCAATCCGGCGCGTTCTGTCTGAGATTGGCGATAAAGCCGTAGCCGTCAGTGTTGTCTGCGTGGATCTTGCCATCCGCGCGGAAAATCAGCGTGTTGGCCGCACCGATCAGGGCTGCGCGGTCGGTGACGACATCGGCGAGCGCAAGAACCGCCTCTTTATGCGGGATGGTGACATTCACGCCGACAAAGCCCGCGCGCGGCAGGATGCGAAGGACCTCGGCAAGATGCTCTGGCATCACCGGAAGCGGAACATAGTGGCCGCGAATCCCATATTGGCGCAGCCAATAGCCATGAAGCTGCGGCGAGCGCGAATGTGCAACCGGCATCCCGATCACGCCTGCAAGCGGGATTTGCGCAGGCGGCTTTGCGTGGCTGTCATCAGTCATCAATTATGTCGCGGTTATTTCTGGCCTTCTTGCAGGATAGGGGCTGTTTGCCCGCGAAGAAAGGCCTGAGCGCCGATAAGCGGAAAGGGTGTAGCAACGACGACTCAGCACCTTGTGGATAAATTTGAGGAGGAATCGGTCTGGCGCCTGTGTCGCCGATTGGGGATGGATTTTGTGTGGTCAGCATGGCGATGAACGGATCATGAACAAGCGCTGATCATCCACAGTGGGACAAGATGACACGGCTCTATCCTCAGGTTGTGGAAAGCTGCCGCTGCGATGCGTTTTCCCGTAAAGTTATCCAAAGTTCATCATATTGATATTTAGTCACTAATTTGCGTTAATGATAAACAGTCACCGATTTATCCACAAGGGCGATTGGCCGTGGATGATCTGGCTGTTTGGGGTTTATCCTGCTACCCACAGGGCCTACATCATCATCATCCTTATCTTCTTTACCTTATTAATATTGAAGAAAGCAGAGACGAGGCACGATGACCGACCTGTTGGCGATCCTGTATCCATACGTGAAGGCGTTTCACGTCATGTCGGTCATTTCGTGGATGGCCGGGTTGTTCTATCTGCCAAGGCTGTTCGTCTATCATGCCGAGCGCAAGGCATTGAACGGTGAGCCGACGGAGAGCTTTGTGGTTATGGAGCAGAAGCTGCTGCGACTGATCATGAACCCCGCGATGATCGCGACATGGCTAAGCGGTTTATGTCTGGTGCTGACGCCGGGTATCGTCAGTTGGGCGATGATCTGGCCATGGAGCAAGGCAGCCGCCGTGCTGGCGATGACCTGGTTCCATATGTGGTGCGCGCGTGAGAGACGGCTTCTGGCGGCGGGACAAGCGCGTGCCGGGCGCTATTACCGGATGATGAACGAGCTGCCGACCGCGCTGATGGTGGTGATTGTGCTGTCGGTGATCGTCAAATTCTGAGTCAAATATTGACTCGCGGTCTGTGAAGGCCTATCTGCACGCCAAGCCCGACCGTCCGGTACGGGGATTCCCGATGATACATTGACCGTACCCCTGCCATGCGATGCCGTGGAGGTGGTGATAGGTGACCATATGACCGAAGAACGTTTGAATCTGTCTGAATTGAAGGCGAAGAGCCCCGCCGATCTGCTGTCCATGGCAGAGGAATGGGAGATCGAGAACGCCTCGACCATGCGCAAGGGCGAGATGATGTTCTCGATCCTGAAAGAGCATGCCGAGGAAGGTTGGGATATCGGTGGAGAAGGTGTTCTTGAGGTCGTGCAGGATGGCTTTGGCTTTCTGCGCTCGACCGAGGCGAACTATCTGCCCGGTCCTGACGATATCTATGTGAGCCCCGACATGATCCGCCAGTATGCTTTGCGCACTGGTGATACTGTCGAGGGTGTGATCCGCGCGCCTGGTGAGAATGAGCGTTACTTTGCACTGACGAAGGTCGAGAGGATCAATTTTGAAGATCCCGAGAAGGCGCGGCACAAGGTGGCATTCGACAACCTGACGCCGCTTTATCCGAATGATCGGCTGAAGATGGAGATCGAAGATCCGACCATCAGGGACCGCAGCGCACGGATCATTGATCTGGTTGCGCCGATTGGTAAGGGGCAACGGTCGCTGATTGTTGCGCCGCCGCGGACGGGTAAAACGGTGCTGCTGCAGAACATTGCGCACTCGATCGAGAAGAACCACCCCGAATGCTATCTGATCGTTCTGCTGATCGATGAACGGCCGGAAGAGGTGACCGATATGCAGCGCAGCGTGCGCGGTGAGGTGATCTCATCAACCTTCGACGAGCCGGCCAGTCGGCACGTCGCTGTGTCGGAAATGGTGATCGAAAAGGCCAAGCGGCTGGTAGAGCATAAACGAGATGTTGTGATCTTGTTGGACTCGATCACAAGACTTGGTAGGGCATTTAACACCGTCGTGCCAAGCTCGGGTAAAGTTCTGACCGGTGGCGTTGATGCAAATGCCCTGCAGCGGCCGAAGAGATTCTTCGGCGCGGCGCGGAATATCGAAGAAGGTGGGTCGTTGACGATCATTGCTACGGCGCTGATCGATACGGGTTCGCGCATGGATGAAGTGATCTTTGAGGAATTCAAAGGTACGGGTAACAGCGAGATCGTTCTGGATCGTAAGGTTGCTGATAAGCGTGTATTCCCGGCGATGGATATCCTGAAGTCGGGCACGCGGAAAGAAGAGCTTCTTGTCGATGCGAAGGATCTGCAGAAGACCTATCTGCTGCGCAGAATTCTGAATCCGATGGGAACGACGGACGCAATCGAGTTCCTGATCTCGAAGTTGAAGCAGACGAAAACCAATTCTGAATTCTTCGACTCGATGAACGCCTGAGGGCGCAATCTGACGGAGACGTCATGGACGTGATTTTTGCAGAAGCCACTCCGCCGGGGCGGGGTGGCGTTTCCATTATTCGGCTGAGCGGATCTGGGTCGAAGGCTGCCGTCGAGAATTTGACAGGCGCCTTGCCGGAGGCTCGGCGAGCCTATCTACGCGATCTGCGGGACGGAGACGACGTCCTCGATCAAGCGCTGGTCATCTGGTTTTCGCACGAAAGCAGCTTCACCGGCGAAGAGGTCGTTGAGCTGCATCTTCATGGGGCGCCGGTCATTGTCAGGCGCGTAATGATGTTACTCGGCGAATCTGGTTTGCGATTGGCTGATGCGGGCGAATTTACGCGGCGCGCATTCCTGAATGGGCGGATGGATCTGGCAGAAGTCGAAGGTCTGGGCGATCTTCTGGAGGCTGAGACTGAGGCGCAACGTCGGCTGGCCCTGCGCTTGGCGGGTGGAGAGCTTGGGCGGCATGCAGAGCGGTGGCGCGGCCTTCTGATCAGGGCTGGAGCGCTGGTGGAGTCGAGTGTCGATTTCGCTGACGAAGATGTGCCTGAGGATGTTCCGGTAGAGGTTCACGAATTACTCGACGTGCTTCGCAGGGAACTGGATTCACAGATTGCGGGCTATGCTGCGGCGGAAAGTGTTCGCCGAGGGTTCGAGATCGCGATCATTGGACCACCAAATTCCGGAAAATCTAGTTTTATCAATAGAGTGGCTAGAAGAGAGGTCGCAATTGTTTCCGACGTCGCAGGGACAACGCGAGATGTGATTGAGCTTCGAATTGATCTGAAGGGGCTGCCGGTTACCTTTCTCGACACTGCAGGCCTTCGTGAATCGGACGACCGAATCGAGAGGATGGGAGTCGATCGGGCTAAACAGAGGGCAATATCGGCAGACCTTCGGCTGCATCTGTCCTCGACCGGAAGCCGGGATGAGGGCCTTTGGGAAACAGGTGATATTTTGGTCCGAACGATGGCGGACCTAAGCTCGGAGCACGGCGATGTGTCCATATCCAACACCACTGGCATTGGGATCGACGATCTTCTTGATCTGATCCATCAGGTGTTATCGAAGCGCGTAGCGATTGCAGGTATAGTCAGCCATGAACGCCAACTGCTCTCCTTGATGGATGCTAGAAACGCTCTTCATCGCACCGAGGACGTGGAGCCCGAATTACTTGCGGAATCTATCCGAACAGCAGCATCTTCACTTGATCGTTTACTTGGCAGAATCGGTGCGGAAGAGTATTTGGATGTGATCTTCAGCTCGTTTTGCATCGGAAAGTAGGTGTTTCACGTGAAACATTACGACGTCATAGTGATCGGAGGCGGTCATGCAGGCCTCGAAGCGGCTGCTGCTTCTGCACGCGCGGGCGCGCTCACTGCGCTTGTTACGATGCGACCGGAAGATATCGGAACCCTTTCATGCAACCCCGCTATCGGTGGACTGGGAAAGGGCCATCTAGTTCGCGAAATTGACGCTCTAGACGGTCTGATGGGCGTTATTGCTGATCGTGCGGGAATCCAGTTCAGGCTGTTGAACCGTCGGAAAGGTCCAGCCGTTCAGGGCCCGCGCGCGCAGATGGATCGCGCGCTCTATAGGGCGGCCGCGATGCAAGCAGTCCGAAAGGTAGATGGGCTTGAGCTTATCTATGCCGAGGTTGAGGCGCTTACGGGCAACGATACTCGCGTTACAGGTGTAACGCTTTCAAATGGCGCTGAGCTTGCAGCGACAAGTGTTGTTCTGACGACGGGTACCTTTCTGAACGGGATCATTCATATTGGAGACGTCAGCCGCCCTGCCGGGCGTTGGGGAGACAAAGCCTCTACTGGGCTGGCGCGGTCTATTCAAAGATTCGAATTGCCGCTTGGGCGGCTAAAGACCGGAACACCGCCCAGGTTGGATGGCAATACTATCGATTGGTCCCGCCTGGAAAAACAGCCAGGCGACGATTCGCCGGTGATGTTCTCATATTTGAATGTAGCGCCGGAAGCACCGCAGATTGCATGTGGAATTACGCACACTAACGCGGAAACACATGAAATTATTAAAAAAAACCTCTCCAAATCTGCGATGTATGGTGGCCATATCACCGGCAAGGGACCGCGCTATTGCCCGTCCATCGAAGACAAAGTGGTTCGCTTCTCCGACAAAAGCTCGCATCAGGTTTTTCTCGAACCTGAAGGTCTGAATGATCCGACTGTCTATCCAAATGGGATTTCCACTTCACTCCCGGCTGATGTGCAACAGAAATACGTACGTACTATCGTTGGGTTGGAGAACGTTGAGATTCTCCAACCGGGCTATGCTGTTGAGTACGATTTTGTCGACCCACAAGCCCTTGATTCTACGCTAAAACTTCGGAATGTTGAGGGCTTGTACCTCGCAGGTCAGATTAACGGAACCACAGGCTATGAAGAAGCTGGGGCGCAAGGGCTGGTCGCCGGATTGAACGCCGCATTGGCGGCGAAGGGGGGCTCTCCGATTAGTTTCAGCCGCACCGAATCTTATATTGGCGTCATGATCGACGATCTGACAAGTCGCGGGGTGACGGAACCGTATCGAATGTTCACCTCTCGGGCTGAATTCAGACTTACGCTGCGCGCTGATAATGCGGATCGGCGGCTGACGCCTCTCGGTATCGAGCTTGGCCTAATATCGGAGAGGCGGAGAATTCTTTTCGATCGACAACAGGAAGCCTATCATCAAACCCGAAAATTGGCCGACGAGGCAATATTTTCGCCGACGAAGCTTCAACGCGAGGGCTTGGCGATCCGGCAAGATGGCCAGAACCGGTCAGCTTTTGCGTTGCTTGGGATGGCGGATATAGATTTCGCTGCAGTTACAAAGCTCGTGCCCGCTCTTGAAGATATGTCACCCCACGCTATCGAGCAGGTTAGGATCGACGCACTTTATCATCAGTATGTTGATCGGCAGGCTCGCGATGCCGAGGCTTTGCGTGCCGATGAGGCTGTCCTACTTCCGCTCGATTTGGACTATAGCGCGATTTCGGGTCTCTCAGGGGAACTCCGCGCGAAACTCGAAGCCCGCCGCCCAACAACCCTTGCCGCTGCAGCAAGGATCGAAGGGATGACCCCGGCAGCACTTTCGCTTTTGCTTGCGGTTTCAAGGACATTGCAACGGCGTAAAGCATGAGCGAGATTGTTTCACGTGAAACGCTTCAGAAGCTGGATCAATTTGAACAGCTTGTCAGGCGCTGGAACCCTAAAATTAACCTGGTCGCACCAGCATCGCTAAATGATATAAAAGCGCGTCACATTGAGGACAGCCTTCAACTTTCCCAACTTTGCTGCCCCATAAACGGCCGGTGGGTCGATCTTGGAAGCGGTGGCGGTTTCCCGGGCCTTGTCCTTGCAATAGCCCACGTAGAAGCAACCACGGATTTTACGTTGGTTGAGAGTGATAGCCGGAAGGTGGCCTTTTTACGCACGGTTATCCGGGAGCTATCGCTGACGAATGTAAATGTCGAAAACAAGCGCATAGAAGAGCTGGATCCGCTGAATGCTGCCTATCTCAGCGCGCGCGCCCTTGCTCCGCTGCCCCGGCTTATGCCATATTTACAGCGTCACTTGGCACCGGAAGGGACGGCGTGGCTTATGAAGGGCCGTCATTGGAAGGAAGAGATGTCCGATGCAGAAAAAGAGTGGAAATTCAAAGTGAAAGCCCACCCAAGTGCATCGCAAGATGGCGCAGCAATACTCGAGATCAGCGAGGTATTTCATGTCTGAGCAAAGCGTGATTGCGATCGCGAACCAGAAGGGCGGGGTCGGAAAGACGACGACCGCTATTAACCTTGGGGCCGCACTCGCGATTTCTGGGCATCCGACGATTCTCGTCGATCTGGACCCTCAGGGCAACGCATCAACAGGCCTGGGTATCGGATCGGAACGGCGTGAGCGGACTGTTTATGATTTGCTCGCGGGACCGGAATCGCTGGAAGATTGTTCGCAATCTACGCATATCGCTAATCTTAGCATCGTCCCCGCGACACCAGATCTTGCGTCTGCCGATGTTGAACTATCCCAGATGCAGGACCGGACACGACTCCTACGTAAAAAGCTAGATGCTGCTACTAACGGAACAACCATCCTGATTGACTGTCCACCGGCGCTCGGATTGCTGACGATCAACGCCATGATGGCGTCGGACGCGGTGTTGGTGCCTCTTCAAGCCGAATTTTACGCGCTCGAGGGCCTTTCTCAGCTTTTGACCACGGTAAAGCATGTCCGGCAAAGCGGAAATCCGAATCTCCGGGTTAACGGCGTTCTGCTAACGATGTCGGACTATCGCAACAACCTATCACAGCAGGTCGAGGCGGACGCGCGCGCCACGCTTGGCGATCTGGTTTTTCCAACCGTGATTCCTCGCAATGTTCGGGTGTCCGAAGCGCCGTCGCATGCGCAACCTGTGCTGCTTTACGATCCGTCGTCAAAAGGCAGCGCCGCCTATCTGCAATTCGCAAAAGAATTCGCCCAACGCCTTAAGCTTGTCCCGGAGGAAGCCTGATGTCCGATCACAAAACTGCCAAACGAGGTTTGGGCCGCGGTCTTTCTGCGCTCATGGCAGATATGGACATCTCTGGCGCGACCGCCTCGCAGACATCGCGCGAAGGCACGATGATTCCGATCGAGCAGATCACTGCAAACCCCGATCAGCCGCGTCGGAGCTTTGAACCGACAGCGCTCCAAGAGCTCGCGGATTCGCTGCGTCAGCGCGGCGTTCTGCAGCCATTGATCGTCCGCCCGCATCCGCGCGATGAAGGCTTGTATCAGATCGTTGCGGGTGAGCGCCGTTGGCGGGCGGCCCAGATGGCGCAGCTTCATGAGCTGCCGGTGATCATCCGTGAGTTTTCGGATACCGAAGTTCTGGAAGTCGCGATCATCGAAAATATCCAGCGCGCCGATCTGAATGCAATCGAAGAGGCGGCTTCCTATCGCCAGCTCATGGATCGCTTCGGCCATACCCAGGAAAAGCTCGCGGATGCGCTCAATAAGAGCCGCAGCCACATTGCGAACCTGCTGCGGCTTCTGAACCTGCCGGATTCTATTCAGGATTTCGTTAAAGAGGGTAAGCTTTCGGCTGGTCACGCTAGGGCGCTGATTACCGCCGATAATCCCGTTGCATTGGCGCGTCGCGTCATCGATGGCGGGCTCTCGGTCCGTGAAACCGAAGGCTTGGTACGTAAGAAATCTGAGCCGGGAACATCCGCACCGACCCGGCGGTCGTCGGGGGCTTCCGAGAAAGATGCAGACACCCGCGCGCTTGAGGGCGATCTTTCAGCACACCTGAAAATGCAGGTTGTGATCAACCATGTGGATTCTGGCGGCGGCACCTTAACAGTGACCTATCGTGACCTCGATCAGCTAGACGCACTGTGTCAGCTATTGGGCGGAAACTAGCATATATAGCGGTTTTTTTCATATAACCCACTATATATATAGCTACATTTCTGGTCTCGTGACCACGAACGCTCCGACTGCAGAGCAAATTCCGAATTGAATCGCTACCATCCAAAGCGGCAGGCCTAGGATCAATGCGATACAGATTCCACCGGCCATTGCGGTCACTGCCCAGATCTTCGCCCAGCGTCCGACCGCGCCGCGGTCCTGCCACGCACGGATCGGCGGCCCATAGGTCGGATGACGCAGGATGCGGGCGCGCAGCCGGGGTGAGCTGCGCGCGAACGCCCATACGGCGACCAGAAGAAACGGAACAGTAGGCATCACCGGAAGCGCGATCCCGATCACGCCCAAAATCAATGCAGTCCAGCCGATGCTTAGCCAAAGAATCCGCATCTCAGGCAGCCAGTTCGCGGAGAATGGCGTTCAGCAGGGGGCGACCCGTCGGCGTTGTCCTTATTGCGTCGCCGCTCCGTTCAATCATGTCCAGTTCCATCAGTCGTTCAACCACGCCCTCGTCAAAACCACGCCCTGCCAGCCGCGCATATCGCGTCTCGTCAAGACCTTCCGACAATCGCAACGCCATCAACAGATATTCGGTCGCGCGCTCGTCGTCGGGCACAAACTCTCTAAGTGACTCTCCCGTTCCGTCACGTTCTACGGCGTCGATCCACGCCCCGGGCGCCATATGCGCCTCGGTCGCGTATCGACCACCCGGAAGCGTGATCCTGCCATGAGCGCCGGGCCCGACGGCGGCCCAATCCCCCTGACGCCAATAGACCAGATTGTGCCTGCTTTGGGCACTATCCCGCGCGTGGTTCGAGATTTCATAGCCAGACATACCGGCGGCGTCGCAGATTTCCTGCGTGTCGTGATACATATCGGCGGAGACATCTTCATCCGGCAGATCGCGTAGCTTCCCGGCTGCCGCGCGGGCGCCGAAAGCCGTCCCGGGTTCGATCGTTAGTTGGTAAAGCGATAGGTGATCCACCGCCATCGTCAGCGCGTCCTTCAACTCGGCCCGCCACTCGGCCCGGCCCTGTCCCTGTCGCGCATAGATAAGATCAAAGCTGACACGATCAAAACACGACCTTGCGACATCAAAGGCTGCGCGAGCCTCGGCCACGCTATGCATCCGCCCCAACCGCCGCAGATCGTCATCGTTCAGCGCCTGAACGCCCATCGACAGTCGGTTGACCCCAGCCTCGGCATAAGCCCCGAAACGGCCTTTCTCGACGCTGGTCGGATTGGCCTCCAGTGAAATCTCGATATCGTTGGTAAAACCCCAGGCCGCCCGCGCCGCCCGTATCACCGCGTCCACGGTCTCTGGCGCCATGAGTGACGGCGTCCCGCCGCCAAAGAAGATGCTGCCCAGATGCCGACCCGGCAGCTCTGCGCCAAGACGTGCTATCTCACCGGCCAACGCCGCCGCCCAGCGGCTCTGATCGACCGAGGCGACGACATGGCTGTTGAAATCGCAATAGGGGCATTTGGCGGCGCAAAAGGGCCAGTGGACATAAAGCCCAAAGCCGCCTGCGCGCCAATCTTCGTCTGGCTGGACAAGGTCTGGCGCGACAGAGATCATCTTCGTCGTTCCACCCGGCCACATGCCGACAGTTTATCTAAAACCCGGCTCAAAAACTTCCTTCCAGCATCTTCGCCACAGCACGTGCCCGGTGGCTGAGGCTGTTCTTCTTGTCGGCGGGCATCTGGCCCAAGGTCTGTTCTTCACCATCCGGCATGAAAATCGGATCGTAACCGTGACCTTCTTCCCCTCGGGGAGGCCAGACGACCTGACCGGGCAACACGCCCTCGAACACCTCATCATGCCCGTCCGGCCACATCAAAACCAGCGTGCAGCGAAACTGAGCGGTCCGTGGGGCAGGGGCGTTCAGCGCCTCAAGCTCGTTCCATGTCCGCGTCATCGCCATCTGGAAATCACGGCCATTGCCGGTTTCGGCCCAGTCGGCGGTATAGACGCCCGGCGCGCCGCCAAGCGCATCGACGCTGATGCCGCTGTCGTCCGATAGCGCCGGCAACCCGGTCGCCTCGACAGCCGAGCGCGCCTTGATCCGCGCGTTGCCGACGAAATTATCCTCGGTCTCGACCGGCTCGGCCAATCCCGCCTCGGCGGCACCGATCACCTCGATGCCGCGAGGGGCCAGCAGCGCACGCATCTCTGCCAGCTTCCCGGCATTATGTGTGGCGACCAGCAGACGTTTTTCGGTGAACTTCCTCATGCCACCGCAGCTTTCTGTGCCGCGACAAGCTCGGCCAGCCCAAGATCGGCCAGATCCAGCAGCTTGTTCATCTCATCGCGCGAAAATGTCGCACCCTCGGCGGACATCTGAACCTCGATCAGCTTACCGCCGCCGGTCATCACGAAATTGCCATCGGTCCCGGCTTCGCTGTCCTCGGCATAGTCCAGATCCAGCACCGGTTGCCCGCCATAGATCCCGCAACTCACCGCCGCGACGTGATCGATAATCGGATCGGTGGTGATCGCGCCCGCTTTCAGCAGTTTGTTGACCGCCAGACGCAGCGCGACCCAACCCCCGGTGATCGAGGCGCAGCGTGTCCCGCCATCCGCCTGAATGACATCGCAATCCACGGTAATCTGCCGTTCACCCAAAGCGACCCGGTCAACGCCAGCGCGCAGGCTGCGCCCGATAAGACGTTGAATTTCCTGCGTTCTGCCAGACTGTTTTCCCTGCGTCGCCTCGCGCCGGTTGCGGGTATTCGTCGCGCGCGGCAGCATTCCATATTCCGCGGTGACCCAGCCAAGCCCGGTGCCCTTCAGAAACCGGGGCGGGGTTTCCTCGAGCGAGGCGGTGCAAAGTACATGGGTGTTGCCGCAACGGATCAGGCAAGAGCCTTCCGCATGGCCCATCACCCCGGTTTCAATTGAAATCGGACGCATTTGGCTTAGATTTCGACCAGAGGGGCGCATGAGTGATCCTTTTCATGAAGATTGGCAGCCCAATACCGCCCGACAACCCCATGACGCAAGCCCGAGCGGAAAATGAACCAGGAATCCCTGCTCAACGAACTGAATGACCGCTCGCGAGAGGTGTTTCGCCGCGTTGTCGAATCCTATCTGGAAACGGGTGAGCCGGTCGGCTCTCGCACGCTGACGCGCACCCTGTCCGAACGCATCAGCGCGGCGACGATCCGCAATGTCATGCAGGATCTGGAATTCATGGGTCTGCTGGACAGCCCGCATATCTCTGCTGGCCGCCTGCCGTCGCAACTGGGCCTGCGCATGTTCGTCGATGGGATGATGGAGGTTGACCCCGTCGCCCCGACCGACCGCGCCGCAATCGATCAGACGCTTGGCAATGACGATCCCGAAACTGGGGTGCTTCTGGACCGTGTCAGCACCGCGCTAAGTTCGATCACGCGCGGCGCATCTTTGGTCCTGATGCCGAAGCACGAAGCCCCGATCCGGCATATCGAGTTTGTCAGCCTTGGGACGGACCGCGCGCTGGTGGTGCTGGTTTTCGCGGATGGCCATGTCGAGAACCGGATTTTCACCCCGCCGCCCGGCCAGACGCCATCCTCGATGCGCGAGGCGGGAAACTTTCTCAATACCATGGCCGAGGGCAAAACCCTGGCCGAGCTTCGCACCCATATCAGCCGCGAAATCTCGGTCCGGCGGCGTGAACTGGACGTGCTGGCCGCCGAGCTGGTCGAATCCGGGCTGGCCTTGTGGGAGAACGGCTCGACCGATGCCCGGCTGATCGTGCATGGGCGCGGCAACCTCCTGGACCGCGAAGCAGCAGATCTGGACCGTATCCGCACACTCTTTGACGATCTTGAGCGTAAGCGCGACATCGCCGATTTCCTTGACCTGACCGAGCAGGGCGAGGGGGTCAGGATATTTATCGGCTCCGAGAACAAGCTTTTCTCGCTTTCGGGTTCCGCTTTGGTGGTTTCTCCCTATATGAATGCCGACCGTAAGATTGTAGGAGCCGTCGGTGTGATCGGGCCGACGCGGCTGAACTATGGCCGCATCGTGCCGATTGTGGACTATACGGCCCAACTGGTCGGGCGCGTGCTGTCCGGCCGGAAAGGATGAGTGGGAAGATGAGCGATAAACCCGAACCGCAGAACGACGATTATCTGGACGACCCTCTTGCCGATCCGCTGGCGGACCCGGCGGATGAGATTGTGGCGCTGACCGCCCAGCGTGACGAATTCCGCGACAAGTTCATGCGCGCCCTTGCCGATGCGGAAAACGCCCGCAAGCGCGCCGACAAGGACCGCCGCGACGCCGAACAATATGGCGGCTCGCGTCTGGCCCGCGACCTGCTGCCGGTCTATGACGCGCTTTCGCGTGCCTTGGGCGCGGTGACGGATGACCAGCGCGGCGCCGCCTCGGCGCTGATCGAGGGGGTCGAGCTGACCCTGCGCGAGCTGTCGAACGTCTTTGCCAAGCACGGCATCACCGTGATCACCCCCAAGCTGGGCGACAAGTTCGATCCGACCTATCACGAGGCGATGTTCGAGGCCGCGCTGCCCGGAACCATCGCGGGCGAGATCATTCAGGTGATGGATAACGGCTTCCGCCTGCATGACCGCCTGCTGCGCCCGGCAAAAGTCGGCGTCTCCTCGACCCCGGCAAGCTGAACCACCCTTACAGCCATGAAAAAAGCCCGGCCAATCGGTCGGGCTTTTATGTTTTCACATTCGGGGTCAGCGACAGCCTTGGATCGCGGCGTAACAGGTCATGCACCCAGCCGGATTCTGCGTTGAAATCATGTGGCACCTGTTCGGCTGTCCGACGCCCGGACAGGCTTTGGCTGGCGAAGAAGTCAAAGCCGTAAAGCGACAGGCTTGCAAGGTCGCTGCGAAGCAGCAGGTCGATCATCATCGCGCCCGTGGTTGGCGGTGCGGCAAGGCGATCCTTCAGGGCTTCGTAATCCGCCAGCGGGTAAAGGTAGAAGCCGGGCGAATGCGCGATGCGATGGCGCAGACGCTTACGCTTAGGGGACATCCACAAAATCCGCTTGGGCGCGATGTGGTCAAGCTCCTCGTCCGACAGCCGAACCGCAAGCGCCAGCCAGTCGGTTCTTGTGCCATGACTGCCGGGCTGTGGCATCGGCGCACGGTTGATACGGACGACCAGATCGGCGGCATCGATGGCCTTGCCGTGATCGGTCTCCGCCAACGCGCGGGCATTCCCGACCAACGCGACCGCCTTGCCTCGCAGTCCCGACAGAAGATCGTCCTGCGAGGTGGAAAGATGCGCCATCGTGGTGTCGTCGCGCAGAAGCCGCGCTGTATAGAAGCGCAGCTTGCTCATGGCCGGGCCAGAAGGTCGTTGTAGATCTCGACCAGCGCGCGGGCCTCGCCTTCGATGGCGTGGTTGGTCTCGATATGCTGGCGGGCGGCGATGCCTGCGGCGGCACGGGCGCTGTCATCGTCAAGCCAGTGGCGCAAGGCCTCGGTCAGGGCGTCCAGATCGTCGATAGGGATCAGACTGCCGGTTTCGCCATCCTTGATCAGCGTCTCATACGCACCGACACGGGCCGCGACGGTCGGAACGCCGCAGGCCATCGCTTCCAGTGGGGTGAGGCCAAAGCCCTCCCATCTTGCCGGTGCTGCGAAAAGATCAAGCGCCTGATAGTGGCGGACAAGCTGATCCCATGGCAACTCGCCCAGAAAGCGGATGCGGTTCTGCAGACCGGCTGCGGCGATCTCGGCCTTCAACTCGTCGGCGAAAGCCTGATGTTCGGCTGTGATGCGGCCGGTGAAAATGATCTGGGCGCGGGGCCGGTCCAGCAGCAGCCTGATCCCGGCGCGGGTCAGTAGATCGACGCCTTTCTGCGCGCGCACACGACCGAAGCAACCGATCAGCACGGCATCGGGATCAAGCCCTAGCTCGCGCCGCAGGGCGGTCTTGTCGGCGGCAGGGTGGAAGATCTCGGTATCGACGCCATGCATCACGACGGTCGCCGGGCGGTCCAGATAGCTGGCCGCCTTGGCCGAGGTCGCGACCAGCGCCTCTTGCTGGCGGATCAGCCATTTGGTGAAACCGGTATGGTGGCGTTGCGCCGCCGAGGTGAACATCAGCCGGTATTTGCGACGCAGAACGCGGCGCAAGATCAGGCCAAGCGCCATTTCGGTATTGCGGCGGGCGTGCCAGATGCGCCAGCGGTCGCGGGGCAGGGTGGCGGCTTTCAGCAATGGGATATGCGGCACCTCGGGCGGCAGGCCGGGGCCGGTGGCGCGGATGGCGATCATCCGGGCCTGAACCGGGATCAGCCGGACCACGGTGGCGGTGACGCCCGACAGGCGGCGTTTCAGATTGGGGGCAATGACCAGCGGGTGTTCAGCCATGATCGGCCTCGGGTGTCAGGAAGTAGAAAAGGAACCCGACCGCCAGAGGGATCAGGAAGAACAGGAACAGCATAGCGAAGGCTTGCGGCGGGGGGTAGGCCAGCGATGCCGCACCATAAACCGGGCGCGAGGCGAATTGCAGGATGCCGACCCCGCCGATTGAGACCATGTTCAGGAAGGTCACGCCGCGGCCCACCAGATGCGGCGGCAGGAACGACCGGCCATGCGCCATCAGCAGCGCATAGCCCGCGCCGGACAACCCGATCAGTGCCAGCAGGAACACGGCGATGCCAATACCCGGATCGGGGCGCAGCACAAGCGCCGCCAGAACCAGAACCGTGGCGAAGGTGAAGATCAGGATCGTGCGGCGCAGGCTGCCGACAAGCCGCACCGCCGGGCCGACAAGGAAATTTCCAAGGATCATCGCCACGCCCATCGCCAGAGTCGCGTGGCCGATCAGATCGGTATCGGCGACGAAAACGCCCTCAAGATAAGGCGCGGCCCAAAGCCCCCGGATCGCCGCCGATGCCGCATAATTGGCGAAAAGCAGGGGCAGCATGAACCACAACGCCCCGATGCGCAGCACATCGACCAGTGTTCCGCGCTGCGCCTCGGCACCCAACCGGGCCGGGTCGCGCACGGTCATCGCGATTAGGGCCGCGATGGCGATGGTGGCGGCGGCCATGACCCACAGAGCCTCGCGCCATCCGATTGCCTCGATTGCCCAGACCAGCGGCGTTGCCCCAAGGATATTCCCCAGCGAGCCAAGGCCCACGACCAGTCCGGCCATCGCGCCGAAGGCAGCGGGCGGGTATTCGCGGGCGATGATGAAGTAAGACCCCATCAGCGCGGGCGCGCAGCCGATGCCCAGCAGCGTCATCGACAGATGCAGGTGCCACGGTGTCTCGGCCAGCGCAAAGACCGCCGCCCCAAGCCCTGCGCAGAGACCCAGGACGACCGATACCGTCAGCCGCGGCCCGATCCGGTCCAGCGCGCTGCCCAACGGGATCTGCATCACCGCAAAGGCCAGAAACCACAGCCCCGAAGAAAGCGCGAGATCGCCGGGCGTCGCCCCCAGCTCTAGCTCCAGCGTGTTGGCAAGAACGGCCAGAAAGGCGCGATAAAACTGGCTTAGCACATAGGCCAGAACCAGGCTGATAAACCCCGCCGAAAAGGCATGCATGTCGTGGTCCCCCGATCTCCCCGGGCAGGCTGGGACATGGGCGCGGAAGGTGCAAGAGTCCCGGCGGAGAAGTTTCGGGGGTGCCAGCGGCGAAAGGCTTAGTTTTCGCCCAGCAAAACCTGCCGCAACACAACCGCCTCGTTATGTTCGGTATCGCGGGCGCCATAGATCAGCGTGACGACATGATCCGCCGCCTTGTCGCGCAGTTGCTGCAACGGAGCCGGGTTCCGGGCAAGCTCGGCACGGTAACGCTTCTGGAACTCGGACCAGCGGGTGGGATCGTGGTTGAACCACTTCCGCAACTCGGTGCTGGGTGCGATGTCCTTCAGCCAGTCGTCCAAGGCGGCCTTTTCCTTGCTCACGCCACGCGGCCAAAGCCGATCAACAAGAATCCGCAACCCATCGTCCGCAGAAGCGGCCAGATAGGCGCGTTTCAGACGGACATGAGACGTAAGGATGGCGGCGTTCATGGCGAAATCCTTTCCAAGGCCGATCAGTATCCGATCAGCCTAGCACGGAACCCTGTGAACTTGACCCCGCGGCGGCTCACCGCTAGTCCCGCCATTAACGCCACCGCTGGCGCTTTATGGAGGAACGCATGTCCGACAGCTACTCGCTTCTCATTCTGCCAGGCGACGGGATCGGCCCCGAAGTCATGACCGAGGTCGTCAAGGTCATCGACTGGCTTCAGGCCAATCGCGGCCTGTCCTTCGATATCAGCCACGGTCTTGTTGGCGGCTCGTCCTATGACGCGCATGGCACGCCGCTGACGGACGAGACGATGGCGAAGGCGCAGGCGGTTGATGCGGTGCTTCTGGGCGCTGTCGGCGGGCCGAAATACGACGATCTCGATTTCAGCGTGAAACCGGAACGCGGCCTGCTGCGCCTGCGCAAGGACATGGACCTTTATGCCAACCTGCGTCCGGCGCAGTGCTTTGACGCACTGGCCGACTTTTCGTCGCTAAAGCGCGATGTGGTCGCGGGGCTAGACATCCTGATCGTGCGCGAACTGACCAGCGGCGTCTATTTCGGCGAGCCGCGCGGCATCCATGCCGACAATAATTCTGACAACGAGGGTGGTCGCGTTGGTATCAACACGCAGCGCTATACCTCGGGCGAGATCCGGCGCGTCGCACGCTCGGCCTTTGAGTTGGCGCGGCGGCGCAACAACAAGGTCTGCTCGATGGAGAAGGCCAACGTCATGGAATCCGGCATCCTCTGGCGGGAAGAGGTTCAGTGGGTCCGCGACAACGAATATCCCGAGGTCGAGCTGACCCATATGTATGCCGATAACGGGCTGATGCAGTTGGTCCGCAAACCGGGCCAGTTCGATGTGATCCTGACGGACAACCTGTTCGGCGACCTGCTTTCGGATGCGGCGGCGATGCTGACCGGATCGCTGGGCATGCTGCCCTCGGCCAGCCTTGGCAAACCGATGGCGAATGGCCGTCCGAAGGCGCTTTACGAGCCGGTCCACGGCTCTGCCCCCGACATCGCCGGGCAGGGGAAAGCAAACCCGATCGCCTGTATCCTCAGCTTTGCGATGGCGCTGCGCTTCAGCTTCGATCAGGGCGCTGCGGCGGATGCGCTGGAACGCGCGGTCGAGAAGGTGCTGGCCGACGGCGTCCGCACCGCCGATCTAATGGGACCAGAGGGCGGCACCCCGGTCTCGACCTCTGAGATGGGCGACCGGATCGTCGCCGCGCTGGCACAGGCATAAGCTGCCGCGACGTTAACCTTTGGAAACCCCGTCCGCAGTAGCGGGCGGGGTTGCGCTTTCCTCCGGCAGTTGTTTCTCCTAGCGCCGAGGGTGTGGCGCGGGTCGGGGAGACAGCAGAATGAACGGGTCGGCGAATGTCAGGGGTGCCTTGCTGGCATTGCTGGCGATGGGCCTCTATGCGACGCATGACGCCATCATCAAATATCTTGGCGGCATTTACCCTTCCTTCCAGATCCTGTTCTTCGCCTCGCTTCTGTCCTTCCCGCTGGTCTCGGTCGTCTTGATGCGCGACCGCAACCCCGGAAGCCTGCGGCCTGCCAATCCCGGCTGGATCGCGGCCCGGACGATTTTCGCCGTGCTTGGCGGCATCTGTGGGTTCTACGCCTTCTCGGTTCTCCCGCTCGCACAGGTTTACGCGATCCTGTTTTCGGCCCCGCTGATCGTGACGATCCTGTCGATCCCGATACTGGGTGAGCGGGTGGGCATTCACCGCTGGGCCGCCGTGCTGATCGGGCTGACCGGAGTGCTGGTCGTCCTGCGACCCGGTTCGCAACCCTTGGACTTCGGCCATATCGCCGCCGTGGTGGCAGCACTTGGCGGCGCCTCGACCGCGTTGATCATCCGCCGTCTGGGCGGCACCGAGCGACCCTTGGTCCTCATCATGTGGCCGATGTTAGGCAACTTCGTCGCGACCGGAGCAGCGCTGAGCATCCAGTATCGGCCAATGGAGTTGTCACATCTGGCGCTATCGTCCTTGATCGCGTTGCTGGGGCTGATTGCGGGATTTCTGCTGATCCTCGCTTACCGGGCGGGCGAGGCGGCGATCGTCGCCCCGATGCAGTATTCGCAAATTCTCTGGGCGACCGGGTATGGCATCCTGTTCTTCGACGAAAGTCTGGACGGAGTGACGCTTCTCGGCGCGTCGATCATCATCGGCTCGGGCATCTACATCGTCTGGCGCGAGGGCAGGGGCGGAAATTCAGCCAACCGCCCGGTGACGTCGGCACGCCTTCGCGCCGAAACGGTGACAACGCCGAAGACGACGGTCCTGCAAAGATTGTGGCCCCCGCGCGGCGGATAGGGCTTGCATTCAGCCTTTCCGCGCGCTACCTGCCCGTCCTACGGTCGGAGCGTAGCGCAGCCTGGTAGCGCACCTGCTTCGGGAGCAGGGGGTCGGAGGTTCGAATCCTCTCGCTCCGACCAGATTTCGGTTTGTGGATTGCCACTAAAGTCTTCCTCAAGTGGCCACTATTCTTCCTTTGCGGCAGGAAGGCTGACGTAAGGCTCGATGAGTTTCCGCTCACGCCTCCAACCGAAGTTTCTATCTGAGACAG
>NZ_JAEPRQ010000007.1 GCF_016629665.1 Paracoccus caeni | reverse complement strand
CAGATCGCCACGAGGATGATGAAAAACGAGGCCAGCCAGCCCCCGAAGCGTTGGAACAGTTCAGTCATCGGCCAGCACCACCGCATGTTCCGGCGTGAACGAGAAATGCGCCTTTGCCCCCGGCTCGGGCGCCTCGGTCAGCCGGGTGCTGGGCACGGATGCGGCCAGCGTGCCGCCATCGTCGAAATTGCCGTGGACCAGCGCGAAGGCCCCTTCGAAATCCACCCGCTCGACCGTGGCGGGCAGGCTGTTCGCCTGGCCTGCGCCGGGGATCAGCGCCTCGGGACGGATATACATCGTGGCCTGACGACCGACTTCAGCCCCCTGCCCCGCGCGACCGCGCAACTGGCCAAGCCCGGTGTCAAGGATCGCCGTGCCGCCATCGACCGCCGAGACGCGGCCCGAAATGGCGTTCGTCTCACCCACGAAACGGGCGACGAAGGGGGTGGCTGGGTTATCGTAAAGCTCTCGTGGGGTGGCGACCTGTTGCAGGATGCCCGCGCTCATCACCGCCACGCGGTCGGACATGGCAAGCGCCTCGGACTGGTCGTGGGTGATGTAGATAAAGGTGACGCCGGTGCGTTTCTGAAGCGAGCGAAGCTCGGCCCGCATATGCTGGCGCAGCTTCAGATCCAGCGCGGAAAGCGGTTCGTCCAGCAGCAGCACCTTGGGCTCGACCGCAAGCGCGCGGGCGATGGCGACGCGCTGACGCTGGCCACCCGAAAGCTCGCCCGGCATCCGGTCGCCATAGCCTTCCAGCGCGATCAGGCGCAGTAATTCATCAGCTTTCTTACGCCGCTCGGCCTTGCCGACGCCGCGTGCCTCAAGCCCGAAGGCGATATTTTCCCAGACCGGCATCAGCGGGAACAGCGCCAGCGACTGAAAGATCATCGCGGTCGGACGCTGGTTCGGGCCAAGGCCGCGCATGTCCTGATCGCCGATCTGCACCCGCCCCTCGGTCGGCTCCAGAAAGCCCGCGATCATCCGCAGGATGGTGGTCTTTCCACAGCCGGACGGACCGAGGATCGAAAAGAACTCGCCCGCTCCAACCTTGAAAGACACATCGCTGACGGCCTGCGTGGACCCGAAACGCATACCGATATCGGTCAACTCGACTGAATGGGACATCCGAACTCCGTGGCGGAAGGAAGAAGCGGCGGGGTGAGTGGCCCCGCCGCATGTGGGATCAGGCCGACAGGAAGCGGTCCTGATACTCGTTGCGCTTGGTCACGTACCAGTTTTCCTGGATCGGCCACCACCACAGCTTCTCAAGCGCATCGCCCGGATAGGCGGCGGCAAAGAACGCCTTCGCGTCATCCGACAGTAGATCGGCCGAGCCAACGGCGGTCGAGTTGATCGAAGTGGCGTTGGTGTACATCGCCCCTGCTTCGGGGGTCAGGAACCAGTTGATGAAGGCATAGGCGTTATCCAGATTGGACGCGCCCGACGGGATCGACAGCCCTTCCATCCATGCCAAAGCACCTTCCTTGGGCGCAATAAAGCCGACCGGCAGACCTTCCTTCGCCAAGGCGGCTGCGGTGGAATCCCAAGTCTGGCCGACAGCGGCGCCGTTGACGCGGAAGGCGCCTTGAGCCTCGTTCTCGTTGTTCCAGAACTGGATGATATTGCCTTTGCGCGCGATCGCCTCGGCGATGATCACGTCGAAGATCTCGATCTGCGCTTCCGGCGTCTTGAATGCATCCAGCAGCGGACGCGGCAGCTTGCCCTCGGCCTCAAGCCACAGGCCAAGACCGACCAGCGCCGAATGGGCGCGGACAGTCGCCAGACCGGCAGCCTTTTCGCCCCAGATGTCGCCATAGGACGCTGTGCCATATTCCAGCGGCATCTGATCACGATCAAAGGCCACGGCCTCGGTGCCCCAGTCGGTCGGCACCTGATAGCGCTTACCATCCACAACCGCGCCCAGTGTGGTCGAGTTTTCCCATGCGCTTGGCAGCACCTGACCGACCTCGATCTTCGATTCGTCCAGTTCCTGAATCAGGCCGAATTCGACATAGTTCGGCACCCGGTCCACCGTCGGCCAGATCAGATCGAAGCCGCCGCCATTATTGGCGCGAAGCTGGTTCAGCAGCTCATCATTGGTGCCATAGGGCGTGTAATTCGGAGTGATTCCGGTGGCTTCCTTGAAGGCGTTCAGGATCTCGTCGTTCAGGTAACCAGCCCATGCAAAGATGTTCACAGTCCCCGAGCCCTGCGCCATTGCGCCGCGCGAAATGAAGGGTGTTGCCAGCAGTGACAACGTCGTGGTGGCGGCCGCGCCTTTCAGCAGGCCGCGACGGTTCAGTCTGTTCATGGAAGTGCCCCCTTGTTGAATTAACCAGATCACAGCCTGTAGCGGGGCTTCGAGTCAATATGATGACGGTTGCGTGACAGAATTTACCTTAAGGTCAGAGCACGATTTTTCCTCATAGATCAGTTGGTAGCTCGGCATTTGAGCGCGATTTATGGCAATGTAGCGGCCCCGGCTCAGAGTGCAGAGAAAACGGTCCAGCAGCGCAAACGGAAAAAGGGCCGGCAACTGCCAGCCCCTTCCCGTTCTCTCTGTCGGTTGCCTATTTCAGCAAGTTCCCAAGTCCCAATGAGATCGACGGCACGAATGTCACCAGCATCAGAACCGCGATCATCACCAGATAGAAGGGTATCATCGTGCCGATGGTCCGCTCGATCGAGACCCGCCCGATGCCGCAACCGACCATCAGCGACAGCCCCACCGGAGGTGTGCACAGCCCGATGCCAAGGTTCAGCATCATGATGATGCCGAAATGGATCGGATCGACGCCGATGCTGGTGGCGATGGGCAACAGGATCGGCGTGACGATCAGGATCAGCACCCCCATATCCATGATCAGCCCAAGCGCCAGCAGCAGCAGGTTCAAAAGCAGCAGGATAATGATCGGGTTCGACGAGATCCCAAGGATGCCATCGCTCAGCATTGCGGGCACCTGAAGATAGGACAGCAGGAACCCGAAGGCCGACGAGGTCATGATGATCGCCGACACAACGGACAGCGATTTCAGCGTGCCGCTGATGACGCGGCGAACCTGCTGGGCATTCATCGAGCGATAGACGAACAACGTCACGAAAAGCGCATAGACCAAGGCCACCGCCGCCGATTCCGTGGCGGTGAAGATCCCCGCCAGAATCCCGCCGATGATGATGACCATGGTGAACAGACCAATCGACGCCTGTGCCATCACTGCCAGACCGCTGCGCAGATCATAGCTTTCTCCACGCGGATGGTTGTGACGGACCGCCATCCACCAGCAAAGTCCCATCAGCGCGACACCCAGCAGGATTCCCGGCACATAACCCGCGATGAACAGCGAGGTCAGCGGCAGCCCACCCGCAGCCAGCGCATAATAGATCATGTTCTGGCTGGGCGGGATCAGAATGCCCTGCACCGCCGAGGTGACGGTGACCGCAACCGCATATTCCGACGTATAGCCGCGCTGGCGCATCGCCGGGATCATGAACGACCCGATCGAGGCAACATCCGCCACGGCCGAGCCCGAAATCCCGCCGATCAGCGCCGAGGCGACGACATTGCCTTGTGCCAACCCGCCGCGCACACGTCCGACCAGCACATCGGCGAACCGGATCAGCCGGTCGGCAATGCCACCCTCGGTCATCAGGTTGCCCATCAGAATGAAGAAGGGCACAGCAAGAAAGGTGAAGCTGAACATGCTGTTCGCCATCTTCTGCCCGATCATCATCAGCGGCATGCCCAGATAAACCGCGGTCAGGACCGAGGACAGGCCAAGCGCCAGCGCAATCGGAATGCGGATGAACAGCAGCCCCAGAAAGCTGCCCAGAAGCAGCGAAATGCCAATGGCTTGCTCGCTCATGCCGAGGCCTCCTGCAGATTGGTGATGGCGTCGTTGACCAGTTGCTCTTCTTCGCTGATTTCTTCGGGCGGAAAGCCCACGAACAGCGCGACCACGGCGTTCAGCGCCATCAGCCCTCCCCCGGCCATGATCGAATAATAAAGCAGGCTTTTCGGGATGCTGGATGCGGGCAGGACCGAGCTTCCGGTAATCGCGACAAGCTGGGCCGAATTCAGCACAAGGATCATCCCGAAGCCGAAGACCGACAACAGCGCGATCCGGTCCAGCAGTTTCGCGCCCATCGGCGGCAACCTGTCGCGCAGCCAGGTGATTGCGACGTGCCAGTCATGACGGCCACCGATGGCCACGGCCAGCATGCCGAACCAGACCAGGCAGAACATCGCGGCCTCTTCGGACCATTGGGTCGGGCGGTTGATCAGGTAACGCAGCGCGACCTGCATGACCGTGGTGCAGACGATAACGGCGATAAGGCCGCAGCAGATGAAGCGCGCAAGCGCGTTCAACGCGTCAGTGAGACGGATCAGTCCCGAAAGAACTGGTCGGAAGAGGGTCATGCTGACCTCCGCGATGTGGGGAATGTGGGGAGCGGCCTCCGGGGCCGGGCTGCCGGATTTAGCGCAGCGCTTCGATCCGGCCGATCATCTCGGCTAGTTCGGGATATTCGGCGTAGATCGGTTGGACAGCCTGCCGAAACGGCGCGTCATCGACCTCGGTGACGGTGACACCTGCCGCAACGATCCGCTGACGCGCATCCTTGTTGGCGGTAAACATCAGGTCCCGTTCATAGATCGCGGCCTCATGTGCGGCACGGGTGATCGCCTGCTGCTGTTCTTCGGGCAGACCGTCGAAACGGAACTTGTTCATCAGCAGGATCGCCGGGGCGCTGACATGGCCGTCGGTGATCAGCGTCTTCGAGATTTCCTGATGGGCGGCGGTCTCGAAGCTGACAAAGTCGTTCTCGGCCCCGTCGATGATGCCGCTTTGCAAGCTGGAAAACACCTCGCCGAAATTCATCGGTGTCGGCACCGCGCCCAAAAGCTCGACTGTTCGCATGGCGATAGGCGCGTTCTGCACACGAATTTTCTTGCCCTGCAGATCCTCGATCCGGGTCAGCGGAACACCATCGCGCGTATAGAAATGCCGGGTGCCTGCTTCCAGAAAGTCGAAGCCCACCAACCCGATATCGCCCAGATCCGCGCGGACCTCATCACCGATCTCACCGTCCAGAACGGCATATTTGTGATCAGAGCTGCCGAAGATATAAGGCAGCGTGAACACGGTCATGCTGGGCGAGATATTGGTCAGCGCAACACTGTTCACCCGCGTCAGATCGACGATGCCGACCTGCGCCTGTTCGATGGTCTCGTTCTCCTGACCAAGCTGGCCGCCGCTGAAGACCTCGACCTTGACCGCGCCATCGGAATATTCCGCCACAAGATCGGCGAAATGGCGCATGGCAATGGTGATCGGTGCCGAATCCGGCTGGTTTTCGGCCAGTCGAAGCACGGTCTGGGCATGGGCGCCCGCCGCCGTCACCACCATCACTCCCCCCAAAAGCATCCCCGTGAGATGCCGTCCCAGTAAAGTCATTCTTCCTCCTCAAGAAACGGCATTACATGCCTGACTTCGTTTGTTTATTCGATCATGTGCTGACCGATATGGGTGCGAACGACCTTCGGTCCCGCATCGGTCATTTTCCATTCGACCAGCGATGCCTTGTCGCCGGTTTTGGGTGGCGCCCAACGCGGGCTCAGCACCCTTGACGGGTTCAACTGCGCAAATCGCAGCACCGTGCGAAAGTCGATGCCATACCAGCGCATGATGCTGCGGATCATGCGGTCCATCTCGGCCGAGGAACCGGCCAGATAGCGCGAGCCGGGAATGCGGACCGAACCGTCGCTGGCACGCTCGACCTTCATCGAGCCGAAGGGATAGACGCCGGGCTTCATCTGCGCACCGGCGGCTGAAACCGCATCCGTCACAAGGATCGAACGGCATTTGCCCTTGGCGCGCAGCATGGTCTTCAGCGCAATCGGCGGGACATGGATGCCGTCGGCGATGAACATCGCGCTAAGCCGGTCCTGCGCAAGCTGCCAGAAGATCGGGTTGTCAAGTTTGTGCAACTCTTGCGGCAGGCCGTTGCCCAGATGGGTCGATAGCGTCGCCCCCGCATCGATGGCGGCGTCAAGCTGATCCGGCGTTGCCGCTGAATGGCCGATAGCCACCCGGATGCCACGTTCACGCAACTCGCCGATCATCTCGATCACGCCCGGCACTTCCGGCGCAACGGTGACCAACAGGATCGGACGCCCGGCCGCTTCTTGCAGACGGTCAATCAACCGCATGCTGGCGGAGGTCATGCAGCCTGCATCATGCGCGCCACGATAGCCCTCGTCCGGGGACAGGAACGGCCCTTCGATATGGTAGCCCGGCACCATCAGCGGCCCCAAACGGCTAAGTTCGCAGGCACGGTCAAGGCTTTCCAGCGTGCGGACCATATGCTCGGGGGTGCCGGTAATGACCGTCGGCAAGCTGGCGGTGACCCCGGTTTTTGCCATTGCGATCAGGGCGGAATCGAAATCGATCCGGGTCACGCCGGGCTGGTTGAAATCGCATCCCGCGAAGCCGTTAACCTGCAGATCGACCAGACCCGGCGTTGCAAAATTACGGGCAAAATCGACGACTTCCAGATCGGCGCCTGCAGTCACCACTCCATCGGGTGCAAGCTGATAGGTCCGCCCTTCGCCCTTGCCGGGCGTCCCGTCGGAGAACAGCACCGGCAGTTCCAGCGTCGTGCGCCGCCTGCCGATATAGTTGATCTGGCCACTCATCGTGTTCATGCCGCGCGCTCCAGCAGGCTGGCCGCCGCATCATCCAGATGCAGCGCCGCATCGGGGTGGTTCTGCAGGGCCGATGCCGGACAATCGGGATTCAGCGGACCCTGAACAGCATTCCGCACGGCTTCGGCCTTGCGGTGATCGGGCACGGTGCAGATAATTTTCCGCGCCGAAAGAATTTGCGGAATGCTCATGGTGATAGCCTGTTCGGGCACATCATCCAGCGTGGCGAACCAACCCTCCGAGACCTGCTGGCTGCGACAAGCCGGGTCCAGATTGACGATCAGATAAGGGTCTGTGGCGTCAAAAAGGGCGGGCGGGTCGTTGAAGGCCAGATGCCCGTTCTCACCGATACCGATGAACGCCACGTCGATCGGTGCTTCTTGAACGGCCGCCGAAAGCCGCGCCAGTTCTGCCACCGGATCGGCTGCGATACCGTCGATGGCCTCGAACCGCTTCAGCCCGGGAACCTGTTCCACGAAGCGAGAGCGCAGATAGCCGACGAAGCTGGCCGGATGGTCCGATGCCATGCCCAGATATTCGTCCAGATGGAACACTTCGCAGCGTGACCAGTCGATGCCGCCGTGGCGGACCAGTTCGGTCAGCATGGCGAATTGGCTGGCCCCTGTCGCCAGAATGATCCGTGCATCGCGACCCTGGGCAAGCGCCGCAAGGATCGCCTTCGCTCCTTCATGTGCAGCCCGAAGACCGCTTTCTTCGCATGTGGCCGAGATGGTGATGCGCATGGGGTTCCTTCGCTTTCGGTATTTATTGACATTTACGTTATTAATAACGATGATGTCAATAAATGATTGAAGCACGGCCCGCATTGGCCCAAAATGACCCGCAACCAACGCCTGAACGACACCAGACACGGCCCGGAATACGAGATGAAAACGCAACAAATCCCTATGCTTGATTTCTATTCCAGCCTGTTCATGCAGGAGGGCCCGATTGGCCGGAAGGGTCGGGTGTTCATGCGAATCTGCGGCTCGGAACATCCGACCCGGAAACGGCTGGCGCAGGAGATGATGATTCGCCCCGCCACGATCTCTGATCTGGTGCTGGAGCTTGTCCAAGACGGATTGGTGCGGGAATCGCGGCCCGAGCAGATTACCCAGAAGGGGCGACCCGAACTGGTTCTGTCGCCGAACCCGACCGGCCTGACGGCGATCATCATCAACACGGTCTCGCGGACGCTGCACTGCACGGTGGTCGATCTTGCCGGCAATGTGCTGATGCGTGAGCGGCGGGAACTAGACGCCGATCAGATCGAGCCAGACGAATTTCTGGAATTGCTCTGCCTGCTCTGCATCAGCATGCGGCAGAACCTTCCGCACGGCTCGCGCCTTGCCGGTGTGGTTCTGTCACTGGCCGGGATCGTCGATGAAGAAGCGCGGATCTGGCGCTACGCCGCGCATTGGCCGAATTTGGGCAATCTGAGCTTCGACACGCTGGAGCAGACCCTTGGCTGCCGGGTGCTGCTGGCCAAGAACCTGAAATGCGAGCTGCGGGCCCGTATGGATCGGGCAGAGGCTAGCGCATATCAGCGTATCCTGCTGTTGCATTGGGGTTACGGCGTTGGCGCCGCTTTCGCGCGGCGCGGGGCGAATGGGCTTGATTATGTCGGGCATGGCGAGGTCGGCCATATCAGCGTCGATCTGTCCAGCACGGCGGTGTGCAAATGCGGACTGACCGGCTGCATAGAGGCCGAGATCGGACTTTGGGCGATCCTAGCCCGGCTTGAGGATCAGACGATCCCGGCAGAGGAATGGAGCTTCGAAGAGGTGCTGCGCGCGACGCCGCATCTGACGGACTGGGACCGCCCGATCGACCTGCTGGCGATGACCTTGCGCAATCTGACGCTGACGCTTGGACCCGATCAATGCGTGATCACCGGCCCCTTCACCCAGAATGCCGAATTGCTGAACAGACTGCGCCAACGCTTTACCGAGATCGCACCTGCAAGCGCAGTCTCGTTCGGTGGCCGCAATGTCGAGATCGTCGCGGGCGCGCCCGGCATCCAGGATGAACTGATCGGCGCCGCGGCGCTGGTCTTTCGCGAAGAACTGGCCGAGATCGGTATCGGTTCGGCGCTGGCGGAGGAATAGGGCGATGGTGCCGCATTGCCGCTTCCATCGCGATTTGGTCGCAGTCGCGCCGCAAGGTCGCCGCCGGATCGTGATATTTCGGATCAAGCCGAAAACGATCTGCCTGCCCGGCGTGACCACGCAGATATCATCAAGACGACTGCTGAAACATCAGCAGAGTGCTTCAGTTGCCCTTTTCAGTGATCCGGACCGCCGCCACGCCAAAATGGTGCGGCGCAAGCATCCGCAGATCCATCTGAATGATCTGCCCCAGATTCCGACCTCTGCTCACGTCCCTTGCGCGGCGTGACCAAGCATATCCGTCTGCGACGGAACGGTTGCCACCGAATTTCGCGGCCCGGCGGGTCGCAACAAGGAGAATAGAATGCGACATACATGGCGCTGGTTCGGACCCAAGGACCCGGTCTCTATCAATGACATGATGCAGGCCGGGGTGAAGGGCGTGGTCACGGCGCTGCACCACATCGCCCCCGGCACTATCTGGTCACCCGACGAGATCGTCAAACGCCAGCAACAGCTTGCAGTGATGACGGACGGTGCGCCTTCAGGCTTGTCCTGGGAGGTGGTCGAAAGCCTGCCGGTCAGCGAGGCGATCAAGACGCAGACGGGCGAATGGCGCGGGCATGTGCAGAACTGGATCACCTCAATGCGGCACCTGAAGGACGCCGGGATTGAGGTCATCTGCTACAACTTCATGCCGGTGCTGGACTGGACCCGGACCGAGTTGAACTGGCGGCGACCCAATGGCGCGACCTGCATGCGCTTCGATCTCATCGACTTCGCTGCCTTCGATCTCCACATCCTGAAACGCCCCGGTGCCGAGGTCGATTTCCCCGAAGAAATCCGCGAAGCCGCCGCGCGTCGTTTTGCCAAGATGGATGCATCAAGGCAGCAGCAACTGGCCGCGAATATCGTGTCCGGCCTGCCGGGTGCTGCGGTGAATTTCTCGCTGTCGGATGTGCGCGATCTGCTGCAAAGCTATGCGCCCGTCACGGCAGAGGTTCTGCGGCGGAACTTCCATGACTTTCTGGAACAGGTCGCCCCGGTCGCGCAGGACATCGGCGTCCGGCTGTGCTGCCATCCCGACGATCCGCCTTTCGACCTTCTGGGCCTGCCCCGGATCATGTCCACCGAGGCAGACTTTGCCGAACGCATTGCCGCCGTCGATCTGCCCGCGAACGGGATCACGCTTTGCTCTGGCTCGCTGGGCGCACGGCCCGACAATGATCTGCCCGGCATGATGCAGCGGCTGGGCGATCGGGTGCATTTCCTGCATCTGCGCAATGTGCGCCGCGATAGCGACAGCGTGCCCGCCAGCTTCTTCGAGGATGAGCATCTGGGCGGGCAGACCGACATGGTGGCGCTGATAGACGCGATCCTGCGCGAGGAGACCCGCCGCCGTGCCGCCGGTCGCCCGGATCACCAAATCCCGATGCGGCCTGATCACGGACAGAACATTCTGGACGACCACAGGCGCAATACCCAACCCGGCTATCCGGCAATCGGCCGCTTGAAGGGCCTTGCCGAACTGCGCGGCGTCGAAGCCGCCCTCAGCCATCGGAGCGCTGCATGACCTCTCGTCTGACAAATCTTTCCGGCCTGCCGCCCAATATACGCCTGCCGGGCTATGACCGCGCGGCTCATGGCGTCGGCATCCTGCATCTGGGCCTTGGTGCCTTCCACCGCGCGCATCAGGCGGTTGCGACCGATGATGCGCTTGCAGCGGGCGGGGGTGACTGGCGCATTCTAGGGGCAAACCTGCGCAGCCGTGATATGGCCGAGGCGATGACGGCCCAGAACGGGCTTTACACCGTGCTGATCCGCGACAAGCAGGTTGAGGCGCGGATTATCGGCGCGCATGCGACGACCATGGGCGGCGATCCTGCCGCGATCCTGAAGGCCGCCTGCGATCCTCGCATTCGTATCCTGTCGCTGACCGTCTCGGAAAAGGCCTATGGCATCGACCGCGACGCGATGGATATTGACGAAATGCATCCGGCGGTCGCCGCCGACCTGCTGTGGCCGCAAGCGCCCAGCGGCGTTCTGGGCCTGATCACCGCCGCACTTGCCGCGCGTCGTGCCGCAGGGATCGCACCGTTTACTGTCCTGAGCTGCGACAATCTGCCGGACAATGGCGCGCTTCTGCGTGCAGGCGTTCTTGGCTTTGCAGCCCGGATCCGCCCATCTCTCGCCAACTGGATCGAAGAGAATGTCGCCTTCCCGTCAACCGTGGTTGACCGTATCACACCCGCCTCGACCGAGCGGACCTATAGCGACGCGCTTGAACTGACCGGCCATCATGATGCCGCAGCCGTCGAGACCGAGGCGTTCAGTCAATGGGTGATCGAGGATCATTTCCCGCAGGGTCGCCCCCTGTGGGAAGCAGGTGGCGCGACTTTCGTTCGCGATGTCGGCCCGCATGAGGCGATGAAGCTGCGGATGTTGAATGGCAGCCACTCGCTGATCGCCTATATGGGTCAGCTTGTCGGCATGCGTTATGTTCGCGATGTCGTCGCCCAGCCCGCGCTGGCAGCGCTGGTCCGTCGGCATATGAAAGCCGCTGCGGCCACCCTGCCCCCTTCATCCGGTCTGGACCCCGACAGCTACGCCGACACGCTGATGCAGCGTTTCGCGAACCCTGCCATTGCCCACAGGACCAGCCAGATCGCCATCGATGGTACCGAAAAGCTGCCGCAGCGCTGGCTTGTTCCGGCGGCAGAGATGCTGGCAGCGGGTCAGGATGCGCGACCCTTTGCCTTCGCGATTGCGGTGTGGCTGGCATGGCTGTCAGATCTCTCCAAACGTGGCGAGGCCCCGGACGATCCGCGCGGTGATCGCCTGCGGGATACGGTCAACCGGGCCGGAGATGACGATATGCGGTTGGTCGAAGCGGTGTTGTCGCTTCCCGGTCTTGCACCAGCCTGCCTGACGGGTAACAACGCATTCATGCAGATCATCCGGCAATCCCTGTCGCGCATCCGCCATTGCGGGTTTCGGATGAACTTTCCGGAGGCGCTGTCCGCATGACGAAGAATGACATCCTGTGTATCGGAGAGGCGATGGTTGAACTGTCGCAATCGCCTCAGCCCGATCAATGGCAATTGGGGATCGCAGGGGATACGCTGAATACCGCGTGGTATCTGCGGCGTCTGCTGCCAGCCAGCCGGGATGTGAGCTATTTCAGCCGCGTCGGCACAGGCGAATTTTCGCAACGGATGCTGGATTTCCTTGCCGCTGAAGGGATCGGCGCGGATCATATCCTGCGCGATCCCGAACGCGAGATCGGCCTTTATGCGATCTCGCTGAAGGATGGAGAACGCAGTTTCAGCTATTGGCGCGACAACTCGGCAGCCAAGCGGCTGGCCGATGATCCGGCGTTGCTGGAGCGCGCGCTGAGCGGGACGCGCATCGCCTATCTGTCGGGGATCACGCTGGCAATCCTGCCGGATGAGGGACGCAACACCCTTTTCAAAGCGTTGGAGCAGGCGCGTGCGAAGGGAACAAAGGTGGTTTTCGACTCAAACTTGCGCCCCCGCCTTTGGCCTGACACCACAATCATGTGCGCAACAATCGAGCAAGCAGCCGCCCTGTCCGATCTGATCCTCCCCAGCTTCGACGACGAACGCGACTATTTCGGCGATGCCGATCCGCAGGCGACGGTGGCGCGTTATCTGGGCTGCGGCTCGGGGCAGGTCGTGGTCAAGGCGGGCGGCGCGGCGGTTCATTTCGGCGGAGCTGAGGGAACGGGCATCGTTGACGGGCTGATCCGTGAGGTGCCGGTGGATACGACCTCGGCTGGCGACAGCTTCAACGCAGGCTATCTGGCCGCGCGGCTGGACGGCGCCGGGATCGAGCAGGCGATCCAGCGCGCGCATGATCTGAGCCGCATCGTCATCGGTCATCGCGGCGCGTTGGTGCGTCAGGCGGTTGCGGGCTGACGCACCGGACGTTCAGTCCAGATCGTCCTTTTTGTAATACAGCTTGCCGATCTCGATCTGCGGTCGCCCAACCTCGCGGCGGTGCCGATTTGTGTCACGCAAAGAATAGACGCAGCCGCAATATTCCTGCTGATAGAACTCTTCGCGTTTCGAAATCTCGATCATCCGGTTCGAACCGCCACCTTTACGCCAGTTATATTCCCAATAGGACAGCCCCTGATAGGGCGCGACCGCACGTTGCCCACAGCCGTTGATCTGGTTCATATCCTTCCAGCGCGAAATACCAAGGCTTGAGGTCATCACCGGAAAGCCATGCTCATGCGCGTAAAGCGCAGTCCGTTCGAAGCGCATGTCAAAGCACATGGTGCAACGGATGCCTCGCTCCGGCTCCCACTCCATCCCCTTCGCCCGCGCGAACCAGTTTTCCTTGTCGTAATCCGCATCGACGAATGGCACGCCATGCTGATCGGCGAAGCGGATATTCTCATCCTTGCGCAGCAGGTATTCGCGGTCGGGATGGATGTTCGGATTGTAGAAAAAGATGGTGTAGTCGATGCCAGAGGCCAGCATCGCCTCCATCACCTCGCCCGAACAGGGGGCGCAACAGGAATGCAGCAGCACCTTTTTCTCGCCACCGGGCGGGGTCAGTTCAGGGCGTTCGAACGTCGTCATTGCAATCGGCCTTTCGCACGGCACGCACCCCGCGGCCGGATCAGAAGAGTGTTCAGGCAGGTTTCCTGACTTGCGGGTCTTGCGCCTCACCCGGCCTTCCCGGAGCGGCATTCGCACCAGTGGCATTTCGGGCAGGCTGTCCGCCTACAGTTGCGGGGGCAGTTCCGGCATCAAACCGGATTCCCTTTTACCCGGACTTTCGCCCGGCACCTGAACCATCGTGATCATGCCATAATACGTGACACCGCCCGATGTCAAAATCAGCTTTCCGCGGGCATATATCCGCAAGATCGGCGGACGATCAGCGAGGGCGTCATTCGGTGCGCCTCGGGCGCGGCATCAATCGAGGCGACACGGCGGCGGATCAGACGTGCAGCAGTCTGGCCAATCTCGGCGCAGGGCTGTCGAACCACCGTCAACCGAGGCTCGAAACTGTCAGCCCATTCGAAATCATCGATCCCGGCAATGGCAAGATCACGGGGCACTTTCATCCCCCGGCTGGAAATCTCGCGCATGGCGCCAAGCGTGCAGAGGTTGTTTCCCGCCAGAATCGCATCCGGAATGTGCCCGCTGTCCAGCAATCGGGACGTATGCTCCGCCGCTTCCTGCAGCGTATGGGCCGGAGGCGTGATCAACCCGTCATCCAGCAATCCACGCGCAGACAGGTTCGCGCGGAAAGCCTCGATCCGTTCAACCGTGGTGGTGTAGGTGCTGTGACCGGGGATCAGTGCGATCCTGCGATGACCCAGATTGCACAAATGGTCAGTAACCAGATGAATGGCGTCATGGTTGTTCAGCCCGACCTGATCGAACCGGGAATCCGCCAGACGATCCACCAGAACGGCTGGCACCCGGTTTTCGTGAAGGTAACGGATCGCCGCGCTTTCCGGGCCGCCTGCGGGTGCCAGAATGATGCCATCCACGCGGCGTTGATGCAGATCGCGGACGATGCGCCATTCCTTCGCCGGATCGTCGTTGCTGTCAAACAGCAGCACCGACAGCCCGTCACGCTGACATTCCGCCTCGATCGCTGAAATGATGTCGAGGAAGAAGGCGTTGACCGATAACGAGAAAACCAGTCCGATGGTCGAGGTGGAACTGCGCGCCAGATCGCGGGCAATTGTGTTCGGCACATAGCCGATGTCGGTCACGGCTTTGTGAACCAGCTCGGCCGTGGTCTTGCTGACAAAGCGGGTGCCGTTCAGGACATGACTGACCGTCGCCAGCGAGACTCCCGCCCGCTCGGCCACGGTTTGCATTGTTTTTCTGCCGTGCTTTTCCATTTCGCGCTATGTGACCAAGAATTCAAATGGGTGCAAACGTTTTCAAAGCATCGGCGTGCTTGGATTATTTGTCCACTCTACTGGTTGAACAAATCTGGGTCACTTTTGTCAAATTCAAACGCTGCCGCTGCGCTTGCGCGACCGGCTTCCGGCGATGTGGCGGGCGACACTGCGCCGGGTCAAAATCGCGACCCGACGCAGGTTGCATGTCAGTCCATCTTGACCGGCTTCACATGCCAGATGTCTTTCATATAGCCCCTGATCGTGCGGTCCGACGAAAAGAAGCCCGACCGTGCAATGTTCAAGGCCGCCATTCGGTCCCATGCGGCATGGTCCGCATAAGCCGCATCAACGCGACGCTGGCAGGCGAAGTAGTCGTCGAAATCCGAGGCGACAAGGAACGGATCATCGTTCCAGGTCCGGTCCAGCAGCGCGTAATAGGGATCGGCCCGACCACCCGAAAAGCGACCCTCGGCAATCAGTTGCAACGCGATCTGCATGTCCTTGCTGGATTCGATAGCCGCCCGGCCATGGCCCGGCTTGGACTTTTCCACCGCTGCCTGTTCTGCATCCAGACCGAAGAGGAAAAAGTTCTCGGCCCCGACAAGTTCTCGGATCTCGACATTCGCCCCGTCCAGCGTGCCGATGGTCAGCGCGCCGTTCATGGTGAATTTCATATTGCCGGTGCCGGACGCCTCTTTGCCCGCGGTGCTGATCTGTTCGGACAGATCCGCCGCCGGGATCAGCGCCTCGGCCATCGAGACGTTGTAATTCGGCGGATAGGCGATCTGCAGATAGGGCGCGGTCACCGGGTCGTTGTTAATGGTCGCCGCGACATCGTTGATCAGATGGATCACCGATTTCGCCAGCCAATATCCCGGCGCTGCCTTGCCCCCGAAAATCTTGACCCGAGGCACCCAGTTGCCGTTGGGATCGTCGTGAATTTTCTGCCACAGGACGATGGCTTCGAGGATGTTCAGCAGTTGTCGTTTATATTCGTGAATCCGCTTCACCTGAACGTCGAAGATCGCATCAGGATCGGCCTTGATCCCCAAACCCGCCAGCAATCCGTTCGACAGCGCCACTTTGTTCTGCCGCTTGGCGGCGCGCATGTCGGCAAGGAAGCTGGCATCGTCGGCATGCGGCTCTAGCTGTGCCAACTGGTCAAGATCGGCGCTCCAGCCGTCGCCGATGGTCCGGTCCAGAAGCTTCGCCAGCGGCGGGTTCGCCATCCTCAGCCAGCGGCGGGGGGTGACGCCATTCGTCTGATTCACGATCCGGTCGGGGTGAAGGTTGTGCAGATCGGCAAAGACGGTGCTTTTCACCAGATCGGTATGCAGCGCCGAAACGCCGTTCACCCGACCGGCCATGATGAACGCCAACTCGCCCATATGGACGTGATCGTCGCGGACGATGGCGACATGGGCGGGGCGGTTGGTGGTCTGGCGATGATCCTCGTCGATCATCTCGATGATCTGCATGTGGCGTGGCAGGACGCGGCCCATCAGCCATGTGGACCAACGCTCCAGCGCCTCGGGCAGCAGGGTGTGGTTGGTATAGTTCAAGGTGCCGCGCGCAATCGACAAGGCTTCGGCAAAGTCAAAACCGTGTTCATCCATCAACAGCCGGATCAGTTCCGGCCCGGCAATGGCAGGGTGGGTGTCGTTCAGTTGGATTGCCACCTTCTTCGGCAGCAGGCGCAGATCGTCATATTCGCTCAGGAAGCGCCGAAGGATGTCCTGCAATGCCGCCGAGGTCAGGAAATATTCCTGCTTCAGCCGCAATTCCTTGCCGCTCTCGGTGGTGTCATCGGGGTAAAGCACCCGGCTCAGGGTGCGGGCCAGCGCCTCGGGTTCCGCCGCTGCCGCATAATCGCCGCGATTGAACCGGGTCAGGTCGAACAGCGTCGTCGGCTGAGCGCCCCACAGCCGCAACGTATTCGCCCATTTTCCGCCCCAGCCAATCACCGGCGTATCATAGGCCCGCGCCTGCACGCTTTCGCCGGGATGCCAGACGGCCACGCCATCAACGGTTTCAACATGGCCCTTGAAGCCAATCGTATAGCTGGATTCCAGACGCACGAATTCCCATGGATGCGGCTGGTTCAGCCAATCCTCGGGCGTTTCCACCTGCTGGCCGTTTTCGAACCGCTGCCGGAACAGCCCGTGCTCATAGCGGATGCCATAGCCATAGGCCGGGCATTGCAGCGAGGACAGCGATTCCATGAAACAGGCCGCCAACCGGCCAAGCCCGCCATTGCCAAGCGCCGCGTCAGGCTCGTTCCCGAGGATGGCGTTCTTGTCCAGCCCCAGATCCTCCAGCGCATCCGAGATCTGCTGGTCCAGCCCCAGATTGATGATCGCATCGCCAAGGATCCGCCCAATCAGAAACTCCATCGACAGGTAATAGACCCGCTTCGCGCCCTGCTCATAGGTCGCGCGGGTGGCGGTGAACCACGGGCGGACGATCTGGTCGCGGATGGTGTGGCTGACGGCCAGACGCCAATCGAACAGGCTGGCGCTGACGGTGCTTTTGCCAAGCGTATAGGTAAGGTGGTTCAGGATTTGGTCGCGGAACGTTTCGGCTATGGGGAGGGGCAGCACGAGGGGCCTCTTGCAATAGTTAAAGTTGACTTCCGGCGCGGCCAGAGCGGTTTCGCCACGATGCACCCCAAGCCCAGCGGCGCGCGCGGCAGAACGTCAAGAGCAGAAGCAGGCTGCCTCTGGCCGAAACATGGTGGTTGCTTCCCGACGATGTGACGTGGCGGGAAATGCTGCCGGTTTTGGCAGCGTAAGATCAGGCAGCTATTCCTCCCCTTCCGGTGAAGTGGAATTTTGCGACAGAACGAAGGCCACGGTGCTGTCGGCCTCGATCATGGCGGCGCCGGCGGCGGGCTCATCAATCGCACCGTCGCGCGCACTGTCCAGTTGTCGCCGCCAAACCGCCCCTTTCGCGGTTTCCGGCAAATGCACCTCGGCCGCAGGCCCGGCATTGAAGACGACAAACACCGCGCCCGGCAGCGCCGCATAATCCGGCGTGCCCGAAGCCATCCGCATTTCGGCAGCCAGCAGCCGCAATTCGGGGTTGTTCCAGTCATCCGCATGCATCGGCTCACCATCCGCGCGCCGCCAGAACAGGTCGGGCAGACCGTCCTGTTCACGCGGTTGCGAATGCAGGAAACGCTTCTGGCGCAGGATCGGGTTGGCCTTGCGAAACGCGATCAGGCGGCGGCAGAAATCGAGGAAATCTGGGTCGGCGCTTTCCCAATCGACCCACCCGATGGGATTGTCCTGACAATAGGCGTTGTTGTTGCCGCCCTGTGAATTGCCAAGCTCATCCCCCGCAAGGATCATCGGCGTCCCTTGGGACAGCAGCACCGTCGCCATCAGATTGCGGCGGCGGCGGTTGCGGCGGGCAAGGATCGCCGGATCATCCGTTGCGCCCTCGACCCCGCAATTGTCCGACAGGTTGTGGTTGTGGCCGTCGCGATTTTCCTCGCCGTTGGCCTCGTTGTGCTTGTCGTTGTAGCTGACCGTGTCCATCAGCGTGAAGCCGTCATGCGCAGCGACGAAATTGACCGATGATGTCGCAGGCCGCCCGTCATGATCGAAGCGCGCAGACGAACCGGCGATGCGCTTTGCCAGCCTGCCGATCTGCCCGGCATCGCCCTTCCAGAAGCTGCGCACCGTGTCGCGGAAACGGTCGTTCCATTCGCCGAAGGGCGCGGTATAGGCGCCAAGCTGATAGCCGCCCGGCCCGATATCCCACGGCTCGGCGATCAGCTTTACCCGGTTCAGCACCGGGTCTTGCCGGATGGCGCGGAAGAAGGGTCCGTCGCGATCAAAGACCCCCCGCGTCCGCCCCAGAACCGAGCAGAGGTCGAAGCGGAAACCATCGACATGCATCACCTCGACCCAATAGCGCAGCGAATCCATCACCAGCCGCAGCGTGAAGGGGCTGTCCATGTTGAGGACGTTCCCCGTCCCCGCATCGTTGATGTAATAGCGCCGGTCATCCGCCAGCCGATAATAGGCCGCATTGTCCAGACCCCGGAAGCTGAGGGTCGGACCCATCTCGTTCCCCTCGGCGGTGTGGTTATAGACCACGTCAAGGATCACCTCGATCCCCGCCTGATGGAAGCGGGCGACCATCTGCTGAAACTCTCCGATCTCGCCGTCGCGCATATAGCGCGGCTCGGGGGCGAAAAAGCCATAGGTCATATAGCCCCAGTAATTCGTCAGCTTCCGATCCACCAGAAAGCGGTCATCGACGAAAGCCTGAGCAGGCAGCAACTCGATCGCGGTCACGCCCAGATTGTTCAGATGCTCAAGGATCGGGTCCGAGGCCATCGCCAGCCACGTCCCCCGGTCGGGAATATCCGGGCGACCTGCGGTCAGGCCCTTCACATGCGCCTCGTAGATCACCGTTTCGGTCAGGGGGCGGCGGATAGGGCGATCCTCGCCCCAGGTGAAGCTGGGATCGATCACGACCGAGCGCGGCATATAGGGCGCGCTGTCACGGCGGTCGAAGCTCAGATCGGCATCGGCATGCCCGGCGCGATAGCCAAACAAAGCGTCATGCATCACCGGCTTCCCGGTCAGCCGCTTGGCATAGGGATCGATCAGCAGCTTGTTCGGGTTGAAGCGATGGCCTTCCTGAGGATTATAGGGGCCGTGGACGCGGTAGCCGTATTTCTGCCCCGGCCTCAGGCCCGGCACATAGCCATGCCAGACATGGCCGTCACGCTCGGGCAGATCGATCCGGCTTTCGCGGCCTTTGGCGTCGAAGAGGCACAGAACCACCCGTTCGGCATTTCGGGAAAACAGCGCGAAGTTGACCCCCGCGCCATCGAAAGTCGCGCCCAGCGGGGTCGGATGCCCCGCCGTCATCTTGTAAGGTGCCATCATCAAGGTGCCGTCATGTCCGTGCAGTCAACTCCGCATACAGCGACACATAGGCCGCAGCCGAGTGATCCCAGCCGACGGGTTGCGACATCGCGTTGCGTTGCAGGCGAGACCATGTGCGCGGTTGCTTGTAAAGCCCCGCCAGCCGGGTCAGGGCGTTCTGCAACGCCTCTGTGGTCACGGGCGAGAACTGGATGCCGTTTGCGACGCCTTTTGCCAATGCGGCGGGCGATGCATTGATGACGGTATCCGCCAGCCCCCCGGTCAGCGCCACCACCGGCACGGTGCCGTAACGCAGTCCGTAAAGCTGGGTAAGCCCGCAAGGCTCGAACCGGGACGGCACAAGGATCGCATCGGCGCCGGCGATCATCCGGTGCGACAAAGCCTCATCATAGCCGATCTTGACGGCCACGTTTGGATCGTCGGCTGCGGCCAGAAACGCCGCTTCCAGCGCCGGATCGCCCGACCCGAGCAGTGCCAGTTGCCCGCCCTCTTTCAGCAGCGTCGGCAGCGCCTGCAACACCAGATCAAGACCCTTTTGCTGGGTCATGCGCGAAACGATGATGCAAAGCGGCCCTTCCGCTTCGGGCAGGTCCAGTTCGGCCTGCAAGGCCTTCTTGTTCGCCGCCTTCTTTCGCAGATCGTCAAACGGCTTGATCAGCGGATCGGTCGCGGGGTCCCACATCTCGGTGTCGATTCCGTTCAGGATACCGCTTAGCGCGGCGCGACGATGGCGCATGACCCCGTCCAGTCCCATGCCGAATTCCGGTGTCATCAGCTCTTCGGCATAGCGGGGCGAAACGGTGGTCAGCCGGTCAGCGCCCATCAGACCGGCCTTCAGCGCCGAGACGGTGCCGAAATATTCGTAGCCATCGGCATGGAAACGCGCCGGGTCCAGACGCAGCGCGCCAATGCGGTCGGGGCTGGTCTGGCCGGTGAAGGCGATATTATGGATGGTCAGGATCGTGCGAGCGGTGCCGCCCATCATCCGCAGATATTCGGTAAAGAACCCGGCCTGCCAGTCATGGCCGTGCAGAATATCGGGCAGCCAGTCACCCGCGCCCTTCGTGCCGATATGTGCGCCAACCCATGACAAAGCCGCAAAGCGTTCGGGATTGTCGGGCCAGTCGCGCCCGTCCGGGCCAAGATAAGGTCCGCCCGAACGGTCATAAAGGTGCGGTGCGTCAATCGCCAGAAGGTCCAGCCCCGCCGCCTGCCCCGCCAGCAAACGGGCGGGGCCGCCGAAAAGATCGTCGAAGCGAGCGATCTCGACCGGGCTTTCCAGTGCGCCGATGACGGAAGGATAGCCGGGCAGCAGCACCCGCATCTGAACCCCTTGCGCCGCCAGCGCTGCGGGCAGGGCGCCGACCACATCGGCCAACCCGCCGGTCTTGACCAGCGGCACACACTCTGACGCGATCGACAGAACCCTCATCTTACCCTTCCGCGCGCCGGTCCAGCATGTCCTGCGTGATCAGCGTCACACCTTTGCCGGTGACGCGGAACCACTTGGCATCCTCGACCGGGTCTTCGCCGACGATCAGCCCCTCGGGAATAACGACGCCGCGATCGATCACCACGTTCTTCAGCCGGGCCGAGCGATGCACGGTCACATAGGGCAGCACCACCGCATGATCCAGCACGGCGTAGGAATTGGTGTGAACCTCGGTGAAGAGCAGCGAATTACGGATCTCGGTGCCCGAGATGATGCAGCCCCCGGACACCATCGAGGAAATCGCCACGCCGCGGCGGTCCTTTTCGTCATGGATGAATTTCGCGGGAGGCACGCTTTCGGAATAGGTCCAAATCGGCCAGTCGCTGTCCCACAGGTTCAGATCCGGGGTGAAATCCGTCAGCGCGATATTGGCGTCCCAGAAGGCATCGACGGTACCGACATCCTTCCAATAGGCAGGCGCGCCGGGGTCACGGACGCAGGACGTGTCGAACTTGTGCGCCATCGCCTTCCCGTTCTTCACGATGTCGGGGATCAGGTCATTGCCGAAATCATGGCTGGAATTCGGGTTTTCGGCATCGCGGACCAGCAGATCGCGCAGGAACGGCCACGAGAAGACATAAATCCCCATCGAGGCCAGCGATTTGGTCGCATCACCGGGCATCGAAGGCGGATCCTTGGGCTTTTCGAGGAAGGACGTGATCCGCCCGGTCTCATCCACCGCCATCACACCAAAGGCCGACGCCTCTTCGCGCGGCACGGTGAGACAGCCGATGGTCACGTCGGCGCCGCTGTCAACATGCTCGCGCAGCATGATTTCGTAATCCATCTTGTAGATGTGATCGCCGGCCAGAATGATGATGTAATCAACGTCATAGCTGTCCACGATGTCGATATTCTGGGTCACCGCATCGGCAGTGCCACGATACCAGTGATCCTCGGACATACGCTGACTGGCGGGCAGAATGTCCAGAAATTCGTTGCGTTCCGCGCGGAAGAAGTTCCAGCCGCGCTGGCAATGGCGGATCAGGCTATGCGCCTTGTATTGGGTCGCAATCGCGATCTTGCGGATGCCGGAATTCATCGCGTTCGACAAAGCGAAATCGATGATCCGGGTCTTGCCGCCAAAATAAACGGCGGGCTTCACGCGCCGGTCGGTCAGTTCCTGCAACCGACTGCCGCGTCCCCCCGCCAGCACGAAGGCCATCGCCCGGCGCGTTAATCTTCTGTTTTCAACCATGGCACACTCTCCCCCTATCCGCTTAGTTCTCGGCAACAAACACCACCACAGACAGCGCCGGGATGGTGATGCGGATCGAGGCAGATTGCCCGTCCAGACCTTCCGGCTCTGCCTTGACCTGCCCCAGATTACCCTTGCCGCTGCCACCATAAATCTCGGCATCGGTATTCAGCGCCTCGCGCCAGATACCCTCCTGCGGCACGCCGATCTGATAGTCCCGCCGCTCGACCGGCGTGAAGTTGGCAACCACGACCACCGGCGCATCACCCTCATCGCCTTTGCGAATCCACGCGGTCACCGATTGTTCGGCGTCGTTGCGCAGCCATTCAAAGCCCGAGGCATCACAGTCGCGCCGGTGCAGTGCGGGCGTATCGCGGTAAAGCCAGTTCAGATCGCAGACCAGTTGCTGCACACCCGCATTCTTTGGCTGGGCTGCGGCGTGCCAGTTCAGTTCGCCATTGTGGTTCCATTCCTCGGGCTGGGCGAATTCGCAGCCCATGAACAGCAGCTTCTTGCCCGGATGCATCCACATGAAGCCGTAATAGGCCCGCAGATTCGCAAATTTCTGCCAATCGTCGCCCGGCATCTTGTGCAGCATGCTGCCCTTGCCGTGGACCACTTCATCATGGCTGATCGGCAGGATGAAGTTTTCGTTGAACGCATACATCAGACCGAAGGTCATCAGGTCATGATGGTATTTCCGGTAGATCGGATCACGCTCCATATAGCGGAGCGTGTCGTTCATCCAACCCATGTTCCACTTGTAGCCAAAGCCCAGCCCGCCCGCATCGACCGGGGCCGAGACCTTCGGGAAAGAGGTGCTTTCCTCGGCCACGGTCATGATGCCCGGCACTTCGCCATAGGCGGCGATGTTCATGTTCTGAAGGAACGCGATGGCCTCATAATTCTCGCGCCCGCCATCCTTGTTCGGAACCCACTGCCCCTCACGCCGGGAATAGTCGCGGTAAAGCATCGAGGCGACCGCATCCACGCGCAGCCCGTCGATGTGATATTCCTCAAGCCAATACAGCGCGTTGGCGATCAGATAGTTCTGAACCTCGGTGCGGCCGTAATTGTAAATCAGGGTGTTCCAGTCCTGATGGAAGCCCTCACGCGGATCGGAATGTTCGTAAAGTGCGCTGCCGTCAAACCGGGCAAGGCCATGGGCATCGGTCGGGAAATGCCCCGGCACCCAGTCCAGCAGCACACCAAGCCCCGCCAGATGTGCGGCATCGATCAGATCGCGGAATTCGTGCGGCGGGCCGAAGCGGATCGTCGGTGCGTAAAGACCGACCGGCTGATAACCCCAAGAGCCGTCAAAGGGAAATTCGCTGATCGGCAACAGCTCGATATGCGTGAAACCCATATCCTTGGCATAGGCGACCAGATCGCGCGCCAGTTCCTTATAGGATAGCGGCCTGCCGCCCTGATCCCACCGCCGCCGCCAGCTTCCCAGATGCACCTCGTAAATCGAGATCGGCTCGTCCCGGCCCTGCAATGCCGCGCGGCGATCCATCCAGTCCAGGTCGCGCCAGCCATAGCCCGAGATGTCGCGCACGATACTGGCCTTTTCCGGCGGATGCTGGCTGCCGAAACCCACCGGATCGGCCTTCAACGCCAGATCGCCATGCGCGTCCAGAATCTCGTATTTGTAGAGGGTGCTGTCACCCAGATCGGGTAGGAAAATTTCCCACACACCGGACCCTCCGACGCGCCGCATCGGGTTGGTGCGCCCATCCCATCCGTTAAAATCGCCAACGACCGAGACCCGTCGCGCATTCGGTGCCCAGACCGCGAAATGCGTGCCGCGCACCCCCTCGTGGGTCATGACATGCGCGCCAAGCGCGTGCCAAAGCTGCCGATGCGTCCCCTCACCCAGCAGATACAGATCGACATCGCCCAGAACCGGGCCGAAACGGTAGGGATCGTCAAATTCCCGCCGCTCGCCCTCGCTGTTGGTCGCGCAGAGATGATAGGTCCGGGCTGCAAGCTGCGTGGCGAACACATCACCCCTGAGACGGGTCAGCTCGACCCTGCCTTCCGGGGTGACAGCTTCCAGCAAAGATGTGTCGGGTGAGAAGGCAGTCAGCCAAAGCTTCTTTCCGTCATCATGCAGGCCAAGCAATTCAAACGGCCTGTCGCACCGGCCTTCCTGCAACTGCTGGAGGTCGCGGACACCAAGAAAAGAAGGTTGTGCCATCGCTGTCATTGCCTTCACTTTAATCGTCCTGACAATTCCGACAATTATATTCTTGCCGCAATGTAAGTTACCGCTAACACATCCTTGAAGCCGACGCTATAGTCTTGCCCTAATTGTACGTGCGCACATTGCAGGAGGGTGACAGTAATGACTGAATGGTGGCGAGACGCGGTAATTTATCAAATCTACCCCCGCAGCTTTCAGGACAGTGATGGCGACGGCATCGGCGATCTGCCGGGGATCACGCGCCGACTGGACCATGTCGCCGCACTGGGCGTCGATGCGATCTGGCTGTCGCCGATCTTCGCCTCGCCGATGAAGGATATGGGATATGACGTGTCGGACTATACCGACATCGACCCGTTATTCGGGACATTGGCCGATTTCGACGCGCTGATCGCCCGCGCGCATGAACTGGGCCTGAAGGTCATTATCGATCAGGTCATCAGCCATTCCAGCGACAAGCATCCATGGTTCGCGGAAAGCCGCGCCAGCCGGGATAATCCGAAAGCTGACTGGTATGTTTGGGCCGATCCGAACCCGGACGGGACGCCGCCAAACAACTGGCCCTCGGTCTTCGGCGGCCCGGCCTGGGAATGGGAGCCGCGCCGGCGGCAATACTATCTCCACAACTTCCTGATCGAGCAGCCGGTCCTGAATTTCTGGAGCCGCGATGTGCAGGACGCCCTGCTGGACACCATGCGCTTCTGGCTGGAGCGCGGCGTGGACGGGTTCCGGCTGGACACGGTGAACTACTATTTCAACGATGCGCGCCTGCGGGACAATCCGCCGAACCTCGGCCATACCGGACCGGAAACCTATGGATTCCAACAGCATATCTATTCCAAGAACCGCCCCGAAAACATCGCGTTCCTGAAGCGCATGCGGGCATTGACCGATCAATATGACGCCCGGATGATGGTGGGCGAAGTCGGCGACGGCGGCGAAACCGCCATCCGCATCATGGGCGAATACACGGCGGGCGATGACCGTCTGCATATGTGCTACAGCTTCGAGATGCTCAGCCCCGATTTCACCGCCGGGCATTTCCGCCGCACTATCGAGGGCGTGCGCAAAGGCGCCCCGGACGCGCATTCCTGCTGGAGCTTCTCGAACCACGATGTGATCCGCCATGTCAGCCGCTGGGCGAAGAATGCCGACGATCTGGACGCACTGTCGCGGCAATCCGTCGCTATGCTGGCCTCTTTCCCCGGCACGCTTTGCCTCTATCAGGGCGAGGAGCTGGGCCAGACCGAGACCACTTTGGTCTATGAAGAACTGACTGACCCCCCTGCCCTGCGCTTCTGGCCAGAGGTCAAGGGGCGCGATGGCTGCCGCACGCCGATGGTCTGGGACGAGACCACGAATGCAGGCTTCAGCGCGGCCAAACCATGGCTGCCGGTCAAGCCCGAACAGGCAGCGCGAGCGGTCAGCATCGAACAGGCGGATAATGACAGCGTTCTGGCCGCCTATCGCGCGACCTTGGCGTTCCGCAAAGACCATCCGCCGCTCAGGTGGGGCGATATCACCTTCATCGATCTGCCCGAGCCGCTGCTGGCGTTCCACCGCGAACTGGACGGCAAGGCTTTGACCTGCATCTTCAATCTGTCGAAAGAGCCCTGCCGGGTTCAGGTGACGGGCCAGACCGAGTTGATCGGGCCTGCTCATGCAGTTTTGACGGATAATCTGCTGGCGCTGCCTGCAAATGGTTATGCGTGGCTGGACGGAGACGTCAGTCTCTCCGTCTGACACGTTCCGCAGCAGATTACGCTTCGTGGCAGTTCGCGCGCTTTAGGTGGCGTCGCGGCGCATGATTTCTTCGACCTCGGGGGCGGGCACGAAGCGCCAGTTGCGGCGGGGACCGGCCATGACGTTGAGGTAATAAAGCTCGAACCCATAGGGCGCGCCGCAGGGATGGTGGCCGCGTGGGACCAGCACCACGTCGCCATCCTTGACCGCCATCGTCTCATCCAGCGAGCGGTCATCGGTATAGACGCGCTGGATCGCCCAGCCCTCGGCCGGGTTCAGGCGGTGGTAATAGGTTTCCTCCAGATAGGTGATCCGGGGGAAGTCGTCTTCGTCATGGCGGTGGCTGGGATAGCTGGACCAGTGGCCCGCCGGGGTAAAGACCTCGGTGACCAGAAGGCTGTCGGCGTAGTCTTCGCCCTCCATCGCGATGTTATTGATATGGCGGGTATTTGTGCCCTTGCCGCGAGGGGTCAGGGTAATGCCGTCAGGGCCGATACGCCGCGCGGAATGACCGCTTTTGCCGGGGGCAGAGCAGACGGCGATCACGCAGTCGGTCTCGGCCACCGCCGTCCAGTCGCTGCCATTCGGCAGGTAGAGGCAATGCGGCGGGGTCTTTTCGAAAACGTTCATCCGCTCGCCAAGCACACCCCAATCCTGTCCGGCGCCGGTCAGGTGGGCCTTGCCTTCGACCATGACCAGAATGACCTCTCGGTCGCCAATCGCTTCGGTCGCGGTATCGCCGGGCTTCAGGCGATAGAGCGAAAAGCCGACATAGCGCCAGCCGGCATCCGCAGGGGTGATCTGATGGACTTTGCCACTGGTGCCGAAGGGTTTGCGAAGAAGGTCGGGCATGGGCTGTCCTTTCATTTCTGGTGTTGCGCGATGGTTAAGAAAAGCGCGGGAGGAGGCGGCTCCGGGTCATCGCGGGTTCGGCCAGCAAATGCTGGGGTTCGGGGCGCACAAGGCATGCACCGAGGATGCACAGCGCGTACACAGGTTGTACACAGCTTGCGAACGGTGGTGTTGCGTGAGAGCGATGGCGGTGCGTGCGGAGCACGCACCCTACGAGGTCACGGGTGAGGGCACCGCTGGCGGTCATGCCGTCACGGTCTGATCCAGTCCGGCCTCGCGCGCCATGCGCTTCAGCGCCTGATAGCCCATCGTCTGATAATCCAGCGGATTGCGGACAAGGCTGTCCTGTTCCGCCTCGATCACCAGCCAGCCCTGATAGCCATGATCGGCGGCGATCTTCAGGACCGGGGCGAAATCGACGCAACCTTCCGGGTCGCCGGGGACGGTGAAGGCACCGCGACGGACGCCCTCGATAAAGGACAGCCCCTCGGCGCGGACCTGCGCCATGATCTCGGGGCGGACGTTCTTGGCGTGGATATGGCCAACGCGGGCCATGTATTTCCGCGCCACCTCGGCCGGGTCCGCGCCGCCGAAGGTGCAATGGCCGGTATCCAGCAGCAGCAGCACATTCGGGCCAGCAGCCTCCATGAAGCGGTCGATGTCGTCGGCGCTTTCGACGCAGGTGCCCATGTGGTGGTGGTAGCAGAAGCGCATCCCCTGCCCCGCTGCCTGATCGGCCAGCGCGTTGATCCCCTCCATCAATCGGGTCCATTCGTCATCGTTCAGCACCGGACGGTCGTTGACCGCCACATGGTCGTTGCCATGCACTGTATTCGAGCATTCGCAGATCACCACGACATCGGTGCCCGCGCCTTTCGACATGGCGATATGCACATCAAGCGCGGCCTTTTCCTCGGCCAGCGTCCGGTTGGGCGTCAGGATATTGGTCGAATGCCAGCCGCCGACAAAGCGCAGCCCGTATTCGCCCAGATGCGATTTCAGCGCAGCACCTTCATTGGGCATCTTGTGGCCCTTTTCGATGCCGTCGAAGCCGATGGTGCGGCAATCGGAAAGGCAATCGTCCAGCGACAGATGCGCGCCGATGGTCTGATCGTCGTCATTCGACCAAGCGATCGGGTTGGTTCCGTAGAGGATCATGGTCTCGTCCTGTCAGTTGACAAGGTTCTGCCGGGCCATCTGGGACAGATAACCGGCATAGGCCTGTTTCAGTTTATCGCTCTCGCCGATCTCCGGCACCGCCACATCCCACCAGTGACCCGCCTCGCCAAAGCCGGGGCCATTGGTCGGGTCGGTGTCGATGACGATCACGGTCGGGATGCTGCGACCGCGCGCGGCGATGATCTGCGCCTCAAGATCGGCGATGCCCGATGCCTTGACCGCGTGCGCGCCCATGCTGGCGGCGTGGGCCACGAAGTCGATCTCGGGCTGAACCTCGACATTGCTGTTGATGTAGAGGTTGTTGAACGGCTCGCCGCCGGTGCCCTGTTGCAGGCGGTTGATGCAGCCATAGCCGCGATTGTCGGTCAGAACCACGGTGAAGGGCACGCGGCGCATGACGGCGGTGGCCAGTTCGGAATTGGCCATCATATAGCTGCCATCGCCGACGAAGCAGATCACCTCGCGTTCGGGGCGGGCAAGTTTCAGGCCCATCGCCCCGGCGATCTCATAACCCATGCAGGAGAAGCCGTACTCCATGTGATAGCCGCCCTGACTTGGCTGCCACAGCAGTTTCAGCGCACCGGGCATGGTGCCAGCCGCGCACATGGCGATGGTGTCAGCGGTCGAGGCCCGCTGAACCGCGCCGATCACCTGCGCATCGGTTGGCAGGGCGTTGGTATCGGTGGGCGCCGCGCAATGGGCATCGACCGAGGCCAGCCAATCGGCGCGGGATTGCGGATCGGGGTTACCGGCGCGGTAATCGGCAAGCGCGCCGGTCAGCTTCTCCAGCGCGACGCGCGCATCGGCGACAAGGCCCACGGCGCCGTGTTTGTCGGCGTCATAGGGTTGCACATTGATGCTGACCAGCTTGCGCGTCGGGTTGGCGAACAGCGCCCAAGATCCGGTGGTGAAATCCTGAAAGCGGGTGCCGATGCCGATGACCAGATCGGCGTCGCGGGCAATCGCATTGGCGGCGGCAGAGCCATCGACCCCCGCTGCGCCGTAATTCAGCGGATGCGCCTGAGCCAGTGCCGATTTGCCCGCCTGCGTCTCGATCACCGGGATGTCGTGGCGGCTGGCAAATTCGGCCAAGGCCGCTTCCGCGCCGGAATAAATCACCCCGCCGCCTGCGACGATCACCGGGGCTTTGGCCGCGCGGATCAGATCCGCGACATTGGCAAGGTCGGTGGCGTCGGGTTCGGGGCGGCGAATGCGCCATGTCCGGGGGATGAAGAAGGTTTCGGGCCAATCGTAAGCCTCGGCCTGCACGTCCTGACAGAAGGCCAGCGTGACCGGGCCGCAATTGGCCGGATCGGTCATCACCCGCAGGGCGCGGGGCAATGCGGTCAGCAGATGCTCGGGCCTTGTAATGCGGTCGAAATAGCGGCTGACCGGGCGGAAACAGTCATTGGCGCTGACGGTGCCGTCGTCGAAATCCTCGATCTGTTGCAGAACCGGATCGGGGCGGCGGTTGGCAAAGACATCGCCGGGGATCAGCAGGACCGGCAGCCGGTTCACATGCGCCAGCGCCGCCGCCGTGACCAGATTGGTCGCGCCCGGTCCGATGGAGGAGGTCACCGCCTGCGCGCGGCGGCGGGAATGGCCCTTGGCATAGGCGATGGCGGCATGGGCCATGGTCTGTTCGTTCTGGCCGCGCCATGTCGGCAGGGCATCACCGATGCCATGCAGCGCCTCGCCCAGACCCGCGACATTGCCGTGGCCGAAGATCGCCCAGACGCCTTCGATGAAGCGCTCGCCATCCTCGTTCATCTGCACCGACAGCCAGCGTACCATGGCCTGTGCTGCGGTCAGGCGGATCGTGCCGGTCATGCTGCGGCCTCCTCTGCGGCGCTGCGCGCGCGGTCCCAGATGTCGCAAAGCCGTTGATACCGCTCGGCCATTTGCGCGATGGCGGCATCGTCCGAAAGCTCGCCCTTCATCCACGCGGCTGCGACCTCGCCAAAGATGGTGCGACCGACGGCGAAGCCTTTGACCAGATCGAAGCCGGCAGCAATCTGGAAGCTGGCCGCCAGATCGGCCTCGGGCGCGTCGAGGCCCAGCACCACGATCCCGCGCGTGTGGGGATCGTTATCGGTAATCGCGGTGATGGCGTTCTGCCATGCCGCGGGGCTGCGCAGCGGTTCCAGTTTCCACCAGTCGGGATAGACGCCGATCGAATAGAACTGCCGGATCAGCGTGGCGGTGGTCTGGTCATCGACCGGGCCGCGTTTCGAGGGGATGATCTCCAGCAGGAATTCCAGCCCGTTGCGGCGGGCGGCCTGATAAAGACGTTTTACCGTTTCCTCTTGCTGAAGCCGGATTTCGGCGTCGTCATCGGGGTGGCAGAAGCACAACAGCTTCACCACATTGTCGCGGGCCCATTCGGACAGTTTGCCGTTGTCGAGACCCAGTTCCGGCTCAAGCTCCAGCGGCCAGGGTCCCGGCCATTCGCAGGGGCGCGCGATCCAGAGGCCGGTGCCCGATGCCTTGTGCAAAGCGCGCCGACCGATGCGGTTGTCGCAGAGGATACCGTAACCCGGCTTGCCATCCGCGACTTGCAGCGTGGCGGCGAGGCAGAGTTCCTTGAAGGCCCCGCCTTTTTCCAGCGTATAGCCGTCCATCTTCTCCAACTGGATGCGATGGTCGAAGGCAAAGACCCGCATGGTGGACCAGTCGCCGTGGCGGTTGGTGGACCAGTGAAGCTGTTCCAGCTTCTGATCGTGCCTCAGATCGGGGCGGATGATGCCGCGTTTCAGGAAGAACTCCAGCTCGGTCAGCGAGGGATAGGCGGGCGTGCAGCCGTGGCGGCTGACGGCGAAGGCGCCGCAGGCATTGGCGTATTTCAGCGCCGTGGGCCAGTCTTCGCCATCAAGCCAGCCTTTCAGCAGACCAGAGAAAAAACCGTCGCCGGCCCCGAGAACATTGAACACTTCAATTGGAAAACCGGGGCCGGCCTCGCCTTCGTCAAGCGAGCTTGGGATGGCGCCGGTGAAAGCCACGGCCCCACTGGCACCACGTTTGCAGATGAGTGTTGCGTTCGTCACGGCGCGAACCGCGCGCAGGGCGGCGATGGTATCGGTGGTGCCGCCTGCGATGTGAAATTCCTCTTCGGTCCCGACGATCAGGTCGAACAGATGCAGCGTCGATTGCAGTTTCGCAGTGACGGCGGCGCTTTCGACAAAGCGGCTTTCGCCGTCACCATGACCTGCCATGCCCCAGAGGTTCGGGCGGTAATCGATGTCCAGCGCGGTCTGCGCGCCGTGCTTGCGGGCAAGGTTCAGGGCTTTCAGCACCGCCGCCTCGGTCCGGGGGTTGGACAGATGGGTGCCGGTAGCAAGGACCGAGCGGGACGAGGCAATGAAATCCTCGGCAATGTCGGCCTCGGTCAGGGCCATGTCGGCGCAATTCTCGCGGTAGAAGATCAGCGGAAAGCTGTCCTCGTCGCGGATGCCAAGGATGACCAGCGCGGTCAGGCGTTCGGGGTCGGTGGCGACGCCTTGGGTATCGACGCCTTCACGCTGAAGCTGTTCACGGATGAAGCGGCCCATATGTTCGTCACCGACGCGGGTGATGACGGCAGAGCGCAGGCCGAGGCGGGCGGTGCCGCAGGCAATATTGGTGGGCGAGCCGCCGATATATTTGGCGAAAGAGCCCATATCCTCCAGCCGCCCACCGACCTGCTGGCCGTAGAGATCGACCGACGAGCGGCCGATGGTGATTACGTCAAGCGTCTTCATGTTGCCTCGCATCCTGAAGCCGCACCGGGCGGCCGTGGGAATTCGCCATCGCGTGAATGATCCGTTCGATTTGCAGGCCCGCCGCAAAATCCGGGCCGGGATTGGGACCGCCCGCAATCGCCACCAGCAGATCGCGGCATTCGATGACCTTCTGTTCATTGAAGCCGAAATTATGGCCCGGCGCCGGGCAGAAAGCGGCAAAGTCGGGCTGGTCGGGGCCGCTGAGATGGCGGGTAAAGCCCGCCTCGCCGCTGCGGTGGACCCAAAGCTCGTTCATGTTTTCCTGATCGAAGACAATGGTGCCCTCGCTGCCATGCAATTCCCACTGCATCCGGCATTTGCGCCCGCGCGCCACGCGCGAGGTGGCAAACGATCCTTGCGCACCAGAGGCAAAGCGGATCAGGGCCATGGCGCTGTCTTCATTTTCGACCGCGCGCGGACCTTCGGGCGAGGGGCGTTGTGGAACGGCGATTTGTGTCATCGCGGTCAGTTCCTCGACCGGACCCATCAGCGCGGTCATCTGGCTGACCAGATGGCAGCCAAGATCGCCAAGCGCGCCAAGGCCGCCGCCCTCATGGGTCATGCGCCATGACCACGGCAGGGTCGGATCGGCGGAATAATCCTCGTCATAGACGCCCCGGAAGGCCAGCGGTTTGCCGATCTGACCATCCGCCACCAATTTGCGCGCCGCCTGGAAGGCCGGGTTGCGCAGGTAGTTATAGCCCAGCATCGTCATCTGGCCGGGATGGGCAGCGGCAAGCGCCGCCATCGCGGTTGCATCCTCAAGCGTCAGCGCCATCGGCTTTTCCAGCCAGACATGCTTGCCTGCGTTCAGCGCCGCTTCGGCCATCGGGCGGTGCAGGCCGTTGGGCGTGGTGATCGAGACCACATCGACCGCCGGATCGGCAATCGCCGCCTGCCAGTCGGCCATGCCACGGGCAAAACCGAACTGGGCGGCGAAAGCCTCGGCCCGGTCCTGGGGGGTGTCGCACAGGATTTCCAGCCGGGGGTGGGGACCGCCAAAGACGGTCGCCACATTGCGCCATGCCATCGCGTGACATTTGCCCATGAAGCCGGTGCCGATCAGGGCGACACCAAGGGAACGCTGGCCGGTCATCACACGGTCCCGCCCAGAGAGCCTTCAAGCTTGGCAAGCTCTTGCCCGCCCGCCATCAGATCCTGCAATTCCGATGCGTCGATTTCGCCCTTCTTGGCAGTGCCCAACGTCTGCCCCCGGTTCAGCACGGTGAAACGGTCGCCCACGGCCAGCGCGTGACGGACGTTATGGCTGATAAAGACCACGCCGACGCCCTGCGATCGCACACGGGCAATCGTCGCCAGCACGTTCGAGGTCTGACGGACCCCAAGCGCCGAAGTCGGCTCGTCAAGGATCAGAACCTTGGCACCGAAATAAACGGCGCGGGCGATGGCGACGGTCTGACGTTCACCACCCGACAGGGTGCCGACCGCCTGATCGGGCGCGCGCAGATTGATCCCCATCTTGCGCATTTCGTCCATGGTGATCTGGTTCGCGGCCTCAAGATCGAAGCGTTTGAACGGCCCGCGACCCTTGGTCGGCTCGCGTCCCATGAAGAAGTTGCGGGTGACCGACATCAGCGGGATCATCGCCAGATCCTGAAAGACGGTGGCGATCCCGGCCTCCATCGCGTCGCGGGGGCTGTTGAAGGACAGGGGCTTGCCTTCAAAGTTGATGCTGCCCTCGGTCGGTTTGTGGACGCCCGACATGGTCTTGATGAAGGTCGATTTCCCCGCGCCGTTATCGCCCAGAAGGCAATGGCATTCGCCGGGTCGCACATCGAAGGTCACGCCGTTCAGGGCGATGACATTGCCGAAATGCTTCTTGATGCTGTCCATATGGATGATGGGATCGGACATCTTAACGCTCTCCCGTCACGCGCTTGCGGATGGCGTTGTTGAAGACAACGGCCAGCAGCAGCATTCCGCCCAGAAACACCTGGAACCAGTCCTGATCGAAGGTGGTATAGGTCAGGCCAATCGTGACCATTCCGAAGATGATCGCGCCGAAGAAGGCGCCGATGGCGGACCCGTAGCCGCCGGTCAGCAGGCAGCCGCCGATGACAGCGGTGATGATCGCCTCGAATTCCTTCATGAAGCCGCGGCGGGCATCGGTCGAGCCGGAATCGATCACGGTGATGATGGCGACCAGTGCGGCAGCGCAGGCGGTCAGCATGAACAGCGCGATCTTGACCCGGCGCACCGGGACCCCCGAATTCTGTGCGGCGTTCTTGTCGCCGCCGGTCGCGAAGATCCAGTTGCCCCAGGGCGTGCGCAGCAGGATATAGGTGGCCAGAAGCGCGAAGCCGATGAACCACAGGATTTCAATCGGAACGCCCGGCACCGATGGCGCACCCGAACGCAGTTTGCTGATCCAGCCCATTTCGGCCATCCAGCGGAACACGCCGCCAAAGGCATCGCCGGCAAAAAGCGGGGCCAGCCAGTCGCCCTGAACCGCCTCGCGCACGCCGCGCAACTGGGTCGAGCCGTTGGTGAAGATTTTCAGCCCGACCAGCGAGGCGCCGCGCAGGATGAACAGAAAGGCCAGCGTGACGATGAAGCTGGGCAGGCCGGTCCGTAACACGATGAAGCCGTTCAGCGCGCCCATTGCGGCGGCCAGGGCCATGGTCATCGGGATCGCCAGCGCCAGCGGCAGATCCATATTGACCACCAGCACGCCGAAGATCATCCCCGCAAAGGCCACCATCGAACCAATGGACAGATCGAACTCTCCACCGATCATCAGCATGGCGGCGGCGATGCCCAAAAGGCCAAGCTGCGCGGCGGGGGTCAGAAAGTTGACGATGCCGGGCAGTGTGAACATGGCCGGGCTGGCGGTGATCAGGAAGAAAATGGTGACAAGAACGACACCGCCGATTGCGCCAAGCTCTGGGCGTTTCATCAATCTGGTCGCAAATGATTCAGCTTTGATCCGCTCATCCACGGATGCGGGCATCTCCGAGGCCATAAGTGCCCCTCCCCTCGATTGGTACCGGATGGCGAGCGCGCAGAAACGCGCCCGCATCTGTCACAGGTTCAGCGAATGCCCTGAGCGGACAGGTCGATGACCTTCGCAGCGGCATCGGTTTCGACAAGGTTCGGACCCGAAGGCACGTCACCCGCAGGCATCAGCCCGTAATTGGCGTTCAGCGCCAGGAAGCTGACCGGCAGATAGCCTTGCAGATATTGCTGCTGGTCGATGGCGAAGGCGGCCTTGCCGTCGGCCACGTCCTGCAGGAAGCCTGCCGACAGATCGAAGCTGGCGACGCGGATGGTATCGGTCGCGCCAAGCGCCTCGACCGCGTCCACCGCAGGCTCACCCACCATGGCGGCGCCAAGGGTCAAAACGGTGTCGATGCTTTCATCCGCTTCCAGCGCGGCGCGCACCTTCGACTGCACTTCGGCCGGATCCATCTGGGTCGGGATAACATTGACGGGATTGCCGAAGCCCTCGGCGAAACCGGCGCAGCGTTGATCCAGCGAGACGTTACCGACTTCGTGGTTGACGCAGATGCCCTTCTTGCCGCCCATCTCGGCCAGACGCTCGCCCGCGCGCTTGCCGGCGTCGAATTCCGACTGACCGACATGCAGGATCACGCCCAGATCATGGGCCACATCACCGCCCGAATTCATCGAGATCACCGGGATACCGGCATCCACGGCACGCTGGATTGACGGCCCAAGCGCATCGGCGTCAGGGATCGAAACGACCAGCCCGTCCGGCTGCTGGTTCACGGCGGCGTCGATCAATTGCGCCATCTGAACCATGTCGAAAGTCTCGGGCGAGCGGAAATCGACGGTCGCGCCGGTATCTTCACCCGCCTTTGCGGCACCGTTCTTGACCACCGACCAGAATGGATCGGCTGCCTGACCATGTGCCACCACAACGATGTTCTGCGCCATAGCCGGGGCCGCAATCGCCATCAGGGCAGCGGTTGCAACGGCGCCATAGAATTTCTTCATGTCTTTCCTCCCAGTTTTCTCCAGACCCCGGTTTCCCTCCCAAGGCCAGTTGCGCGTCATGCGCTCCTTCCGCCCGACACCTCCCCGTGCCGGATTTCGTCACCCAAGGACCGCAGCGCCCGAACCGAGCGGGTCAGGATGTCCTCAAGCATGTTCTCAAAACCCTCGCCCTTTGCCGTGTTGAACGGGTCGGGGCCGGGGGCGGCGGGCTCGATGATGATCGGGCCTCGATAGCCGATCGTGTCGAGCGCCCTGAGCTGTGCCGCGAAATCGATATGGCCATCGCCGATGGCACCGCGATTGGAATCCGCCGCATGGTAAAGGCCGATGGCTTCGCCGCCAGCCAGCAAAGCGGCTGCGGGATCGGCCTCTTCGATGTTCATGTGATAGGCGTCGGGCAGCAGTTTCAGGTTCGCGCGCCCGACCTGTTCCAGCAGCGCCAGACCCTCTGCAACGGTGCGGACCTGGTGCGATTCATAGCGGTTCAAAAGCTCGAACACGACCGGAAGCCCCGCCTGCGCCGCAAGATCGCAGACATGTTGCGTGCTTTCGATCAGCAGCGCGTCTTCCTCGGCCTGCGTCGAGACGGGTCGGATCCGCGGCACGATCCCATGCACTGAAATGCGCGGTGTGCCGTTCTCCAGCTTCAAAACCCAATCGATCAGGCGGCGATAATAATCCAGCCCCGCCTGACGGATGGCGGCATCGGGATGGGCAATATCGGCACCAAACGGGGTGATCGAGAAGACCGCCAGACCCTGATCCGCAAGGATGCGCCCGGCCAGTGCCGGATCAAGCCCCTCGACATCGCCATGCAGTTCGACGCCATCCAGACCAACGCGGCGAACTCGTGCGGCGGTCACCGCAAGATCCTCGCCGCCGAAAATCCAGGTGCAGCAGCCGGTCTGGCGCATCTCAGGCCCCCAGCATCGCGGGCGTGACCGCGACGGTCTGCCCGGTTTTCACCGATTGCGTCGCAGCTTCGGCACAGGCCAGGGCCGCGACGCCTTCGCGCAAGGTCGCAGGCATGGTCGCGCCGGATTTCAACGCCTCGATAAAGGCGGTCCATTCGATCTCATAGGCGCGCATGTAGCGTTCAAGGAAGAAATAGACCGGCTTGGCGGACAGCGCGCCTGCATTGGTGATCTTCTGGACGGTGTTTTCCAGCACGTTCTGCGCCGAAAGCAACCCTTCAGAGCCCAGCAGTTCGATCCGCTGGTCATAGCCGTAACCGGCCCGGCGCGAGTTCTTGATGACAGCGATCCGGCCATCGTCCCATGCCAGCGTGACCACGGCGGTATCGACATCGCCTTCCGCGCCGATGGCGGGATCGACGATCGAGGAACCCGTGGCCGTCACCCGCGCAGGTGCGCTGCCATAGATCCAGCAGGCGATATCGAAATCATGGATCATCATGTCGCGGAACAACCCGCCCGAGACCTTCACATAGCTGGCAGGCGGCGGCGCCGGATCGAAAGAGGTGATCGCCAGAAGTTCGCCCTTGCCGATCTCGCCCTTGTCGAAGGCGGCTTTCAGCGAGGCGAAGTTCGGATCGAAACGACGGTTGAAGCCGATCATCACCGGCTTGCCGGTAGCATCGGCCTTTTGCAGCGCGGTCAAGGCGCGCTCCAGCGACAGATCGACGGGCTTTTCGCAAAGAACGGCTTTGCCTGCGGCGGTTGCCCGCTCGATCAGGTCGGAATGGGTGTCGGTGGACGAGGCGATCAGGACGGCATCGATGCCGGGATCGGCCAGAATATCATCGACCGAACGCGCCTCTGCCCCGGTTTCGGCGGCCAGTTTCTGCGCGGCTTCGGCAAAAACGTCGGCAATTGCGACAAGCTGGGAATCCTTGTTTGCGGCGATGGACTTCGCATGAATCAGACCAATTCGGCCCGCCCCGATCAAGGCAATTTTGAACATCCCGCACCCTCCCCCTCGAATCGCAGAATTATTGTTAGCGTCAGACTGCACAGTTCTGCTCGCGCGAGCAAGAATAATTTGCACCCGCGAGCAAATTCCTTTCAACCGAGGGCATTGCGCGATATGAATTAACTATGACAGAGATCCCGGATCAGGATATCGAGGCGTCCATTACCGCAGATGACGTGGCAGCGCTGGCCGGGGTGTCACGCTGGACGGTGGCGCGGGCGTTCAAAAAGGACGCGTCGATTTCACGCAAAAGCCGGGACAAGGTGATGGCTGCGGCGGAAAAGCTGGGCTATGCGCCGGATCTGCTGGCGGCATCGCTGGCCTCGGATCGATCAAATCTTGTTGCGCTTATTACCAATGATTTCAACAATCCGCACAAGCTGGTGCTGCTGGAACGACTGACCCGGACTTTGTGGTCGCATGGCTGGGGAACGCTGCTGGTCCACATGTCGGACAGCGATGATGCCTCGGCGGCGTTGCTGGCGGCAAGTCAGCGGCGGGTGGATGCGGCGGTGATGATGGGCACCCGCTTTGACGACAAGGTGTTGGAAACGGCACTTGGGGCGCGGCGGGTGAAGAAGCTGGTGATTTTCGCGCGCTACAGCCCCAACCCCAACACGCTGACGATTTCCTGCGACGATGTGCTGGCGATGCGGGAAATCAGCGATCACCTGCTGACCAAGAGCATCCGGCGACCGCATTATATTGCCGGGCCGAACACGCAATCGGCCAAGTTGCAGCGGAAGGAAAGCTTCGCCCGCTATTGGGCAGAGGCGACGGGCGCCGAAGTTCCGGTGACCTATACCAGCGGCTATGATTTCAACGCGGCGATTGAAGCGGTGATGCAGATTTTCGGCGAGACGCCGCGCGAGGTTTGGCCTGATGCGTTGGTCTGCGAGAATGACATTCTGGCCATCGGCGCGATGGACGCCCTGCGCTATCGGTTCGGTCTCGACGTGCCGCGCGATGTGGCGGTGACCGGTTTCGACGATATTCCGCTGGCCGCATCACCCGCCTATAACCTGACGACCTATCGGCAGCCGATTACCGAAATGTGCCTGAAATTGCTAGAAATTCTTGACAGTAAGCGCAGCGACAGCGTTTTTGTGCCGGGCAGGTTCGTGACCCGCACCAGTTCATGACCGCAACGGAACCTCTTCCCCGTTCTCGATGGGACGAAGGATGCAGGGGATCATGATCTGCGGGGCGCCCTCTGGCGGGTGATCCACCAGATCGAAGACTTTCAGCAGCATCGCCGATACGTCCTGCTGCGCCATGCCGACATTTTCCTGCATCAGCGCCGCAAAGGGATCCCAGTCGAAACAGCCAAAGCGCAAACCGGTCGGCCCGTCATGCCGCCTGCGGTGAAGCGCCCGGACCACGCCCTCCAGCGCGATGGTCGAGTTCACAAAGATCGCACTGTGATCGGGCAAATCCAGTTCGTCCATCACCGCCTCGTTCTTTTCGGGCGCGTAGCCGTGCATGATGATCCGATCTTCCGGCACGCTTAACCCGGCCTCTTGATGGGCGGTCATGAAGCCGCGCAGGCGTTCGCGGGTATTGTGGTCATAGGCACGGCCACCAATGAAAAACAGCGGGAATTGCTTGCCGAAATCGCGCCGGATGCGGGTCAGGATCAGTCGCGTCAGATCGCGCGCGCCGGTGAAATTATCCGACACGACCGACGGCATGTTCGAGCCGGGCAGATCCAGATTGATGACCCGCACCCCTGCCGCACGGCAAAAATCCCCGATCCGATCCGGCTCGGTGGCGCCGGTGACGATCAGGCTTTCGACCTGATATGAAACCAGCGCGCGGGCCGCAGCAAATTCCAAATCGGCTTCGCGACGTGTGCAGGTGACGACGGGAAACAGATCGCGGGCACGGGCCATGGCTTCGAATTGCTCGGCAATCGCGCCGAAATAGCGGTTGTCGTATTTCGGCACGATCATCCCGACGATCCGCGACCTTTCGCGGCGCAGGACGCTGGCCTGAAGGTTCACGGCATAGCCCTGCTCCTCGGCGATACGGGTGATTCGTTCGGCAAGGCGATCGCTGATTCTGCGCTTCTTCCAGGTGCCGTTCAGCACCGAGGACACCGCGCTTGGACTGGTCCCCGCAATTTGTGCCAGATCGTAGATCGTCAGCCGTTTCGCGGAAGTTCCATCGTTTTCAGCCATGAAGCCCCGTTTCTTGAAAGCTGGAAAAATCAGCCGCGCCAAGATGTATCTTGACAGCAATGGAGACAGTCAGCAATCTTGCTGCATCGATTGAGCGGCTATATTCAATCGATGTAGCAGTTTTAAGGATTGCCAGAGGAGGGACGCCTTTGCGTCTTGGCAATATGTCCACAAGCAAGGGTGGATGCTCGGAACGATCGGCTGCGAGGCCATTTGTGGGAAGTGGAGGAAACACGACAATGAAGATCAGATACCAGCTTGCGGCTACCTCTGTGGTTGCGGCCATTTTGATGAGCGGAGCGGTCAGCGCGCAGGAGGCTGCAACGGTCGCCTTCCTGATGCCGGATCAGGCTTCGACCCGCTACGAGGAACATGATTATCCGGGCTTTCAGGCCGCAATGGATGAATTATGCGCCGACTGCACGGTGATTTATCAGAACGCCAATGCCGATGTCGCGTTGCAGCAGCAGCAATTCAACTCGGTCATCGCGCAGGGCGCCAAGATCATCGTTCTGGACCCGGTGGATTCGGCGGCGGCGGCCGGTCTGGTCCAGATCGCCCAATCGCAGGACGTGAAAGTCATCGCCTATGACCGCCCGATCCCGGATGTGCCTGCGGATTACTATGTTTCGTTCGACAATGAAGGCATCGGCAATGCGATTGCGCAATCGCTGGTCGATCACCTGAAGGCGGAAGGTGTCGAGGCAGGCGCGGGCGTGTTGCAGATCAACGGCTCGCCGACCGACGCGGCGGCTGGTCTGATCCGCGACGGGATCGACAGCGCTCTGGACGGGTCGGAATACAAGACGCTGGCCGAATATGACACGCCGGACTGGGCACCGCCCAAGGCGCAGGAATGGGCCGCCGGTCAGATCAACCGCTTCGGAGCCGACATCAAGGGCATCGTTGCCGCCAATGACGGAACGGCAGGCGGTGCAATTGCGGCGCTGAAAGCCGCAGGTGCCGATCCGCTGCCGCCGGTTACCGGCAACGACGCCACCATCGCGGCGCTGCAATTGATTATCTCGGGCGATCAGTACAACACCATCTCCAAGCCGTCCGAGATCGTGGCCCGCGCCGCGGCAGAAGTGGCCGTGACCTTCCTGAAAGGCGAAACCCCGGAAGCGAAGACCACGCTTTACGACACGCCGTCCGAACTGTTCGTCCCGGCTGTCGTGACGCGCGAAAACATCAAGGCCGAAATTTTCGACAAGGGTGTCCAAACCTCGGATGAGGTCTGCACTGGCGAATACGCCGAAGGTTGCCGTGAGTTGGGAATCATTCAGTAACGAGTTTCAACGAACACGTTGCGGCGTATAACGCGCGCCCTGATGCCCCGGGGCGCGCGTCCCCCCCAAAAAAATCCCGGAAGGAAGCTGCAATGACTGATCCCCGCGAAGGCGCGGCGCAGCCGATTTTGAAGCTGCGTGGTGTGTCGAAACAATTCGGTGCCGTTCAGGCGCTCAAGGACATCGAACTGGATGTGCATGCCGGTGAGGTCGTGGCGCTTGTCGGCGATAACGGTGCCGGCAAATCCACCCTGGTCAAGGTTCTGGCGGGCGTGCATCAGCCGACCGACGGCGCAATCGAATTCATGGGCCAGCCGGTCACCCTGGACAGTCCCGGCAAGGCGCTGGAACTGGGCATCGCGACGGTGTTTCAGGATCTGGCGCTCTGCGAAAATCTGGATGTGGTGGCGAACCTGTTCCTTGGTCACGAGCTTGGCCCCTGGGCACTGGACGAGGTGCAGATGGAAGTTCGGGCATGGACGTTGTTGCAGGAACTGGCCGCGCGCATTCCATCGGTCCGCGAACCCGTCGCCTCGCTGTCGGGCGGTCAACGTCAGACCGTCGCCATCGCCCGCTCGTTGCTGCTGGACCCCAAGGTGATCATGCTGGACGAGCCGACCGCCGCGCTTGGCGTGGCGCAGACCGCCGAGGTTCTGAACCTGATCGAGCGGGTGCGCGATCGCGGTCATGGCGTCATCCTGATCTCGCATAACATGGAGGATGTCCGCGCAGTGGCAGACCGCATCGTGGTGCTGCGGCTTGGACAGAATAACGGCGTTTTCACCGCCGAGACATCGAATGCCGAACTGGTCGCCGCCATCACCGGCGCGACCGAGAATGCGGTGTCGCGCCGTCGCGCCCGCAAGCTGGAAGAAGTGGAACAATAAGATGAGCGATACCGGAAACAAAGCCGCGCTGGACCGCTCGGACAGCCGCGTTCGCCATGACGAAGGGATCGGCGGCGCGATCCGGGCCTTTATCGACCGCGTTCGTTCCGGCGATCTGGGCATGTTGCCGGTCGCCGTCGGGCTGGTGTTGATTGCAACCGTCTTCTGGTCGCTGAACCCGATCTTTCTGGCGCCGAACAACCTTGTGAACCTGCTTTTCGATGCCGCCGCCGTCGGTTGTATCTCGCTGGGCATCGTCTGTGTGCTGATGCTGGGCGAGATTGACCTGTCCGTCGGCTCGATGAGCGGGGTCGCCTCGGCGCTGATCGGGGTGATCTGGGTCAAGCTGGGCTTTCCGCTGCCGGTCGCCATTCTGGCAGCGCTGTCGATGGGCGCCCTGATGGGCATGGTTTATGCGTTGCTGCTGACCCGCTTCGGGATGCCAAGTTTTGTGTCCACCCTTGCCGGTCTGCTGGCGCTTCTGGGGATGCAGCTTTACCTGCTGGGCTCGACCGGCTCGATCAACCTGCCCTATGCGTCGCCCTTGGTGAAATTCGGGCAGATCATGATGATGCCCGCATGGCTCAGCTATCTGCTGGCGATCCTGCCGGGTGCGGCGATGGTCTGGTTCGGCCTTGACCGCATGCGCCGCCGCGCGGCAGCGAACCTGTCCAATCCCGGTCTTTCGGTGCTGTTGGCGAAGGCCATCATCCTGACCGTCGCGCTGTTGGCCGTGGTCTGGTATCTCAGCCAAGGGCGCGGGATCCCCTATATGTTCGGGCTGTTCGTCGCCCTAGTCGTCATCATGAACTATGCCCTGACCCGCACCAAATGGGGCCGCGCGATGTTCGCTGTCGGCGGCAATCGCGAAGCGGCGCGCCGTTCGGGGATCAATGTCAACCGGATCCGCGTCTCGGCCTTCATGGTCTGCTCGACCCTCGCCGCACTGGGCGGCGTGTTGGCCGCGTCGCGTCTGGCATCGTCCAGCCAACAGGCGGGAACCGGAGACGTGAACCTGAACGCAATCGCCGCCGCCGTGATTGGGGGAACCTCGCTTTTCGGGGGGCGTGGATCGGCATGGTCGGCACTGCTGGGGATTCTGGTCATTCAGGCGATCTCGAACGGGCTGACGCTGCTGAACCTCAGCTCGTCGCTGCGCTACATGATTACCGGCGCGGTTCTGGCAATCGCCGTCATCGTCGACTCGTTGGCACGTCAATCACGTGCAAGCCACGGCCGCGCGTAAGTCAAAAGGAAAACTCATGGCACATCAACTGAAGGGCAAGGTCGCGGCGATTACCGGAGCCGCGTCGGGGATCGGTCTGGCCTGCGCCCGCGCGCTGCTGGACGAGGGCGCGACCGTGGTGCTGATCGACCGGGCCGAGGATCGGCTGAACCAGCTTTGCGCCGAACTTGGCCCGAACGCCAAGCCGCTGGTCGCGGATCTGCTGGACGGTCCGCAGGTCGATGGGATCGCCGCAAGGATCGAGGATATTGCAGGGCCGGTGGATATTTTCCACGCCAATGCCGGTGCCTATATCGGCGGCCCGGCAGCCGAGGGCGACCCGGATGCATGGGACCGGATGCTGAACCTCAACATCAACGCGGCCTTTCGCAGCGTCCGCGCCGTTCTGCCCGGCATGATCGAGCGCAAGACCGGCGATATCATCTTCACCTCTTCCGTTGCGGGGGTGGTGCCGGTGGTGTGGGAGCCGATCTATACGGCCTCGAAATTCGCGGTTCAGGCTTTCCTGCACGCGACACGGCGGCAGGTTTCGCAACACGGCATCCGCATGGGCGCAGTTCTGCCCGGCCCGGTGGTGACGGCGCTGCTGGATGACTGGCCCAAGGCGAAGATGGAGGAAGCGCTGGCAAACGGTTCGCTGATGCAGCCCGAGGAAGTGTCGGCTGCGGTGCTGTTCATGCTGACCCGGCCCCGGAATGTGGTGATCCGCGATCTGGTGATCCTGCCGAACAGCGTTGATCTGTAAATTTGACGGGCGAGAACATGAGTGAAGAACCGAACGCGACCACAGACAGGACCGGCCCGTTTTTCCTTGGGATCGATGTCGGGACCGGCTCGGCGCGGGCGGGGCTTTTCGATGCTGCGGGGATGATGCTGGCCTCTGCCAAGCGCGATATCCTCATGTGGCGCGAGCATGGCGAGATCGCGGAGCAATCAAGCGACGATATCTGGACCGCGATCTGTGCATCCGTCCGCGAGACGATTGCCAGCGCAGGCGTCGATGCGACCGCGGTGCAGGGCATCGGCTTTGATGCCACCTGCTCGCTGGTGGTGCTGGGCGAGGGTGGCGTACCGTTAAGCGTCAGCCACTCGGGCGATCCGCAGCGCAATATCATCGTCTGGATGGATCACCGCGCTGTCGATCAGGCGACACGCATCAACGCGACCAACCATCCGGTGCTGCAATATGTGGGCGGTGTCATCTCGCCCGAGATGGAGACGCCGAAAATCCTGTGGCTGAAGGAAAAGCTGCCGGATACCTATGCCCGGACATGGCAGTTCATGGATCTGGCGGATTTCCTTGGCTGGAAGGCCACCGGCGATCTGACCCGCTCAAGCTGCACGGTGACCTGCAAATGGACCTATCTGGCGCATGAGGATCGGTGGGACCCGGATTATTTCCGCACCATCGGCCTGAACGAGCTTGCCGATGAGGATTTCCGCCGCATCGGCCAGAAAATCGTCGCCCCCGGTACGCCTTTGGGCAACGGCCTGACCGAAACGGCAGCGGCCGAGTTGGGACTGTCCCCCGGCATCCCGGTCGCGGCGGGGCTGATTGACGCGCATGCAGGCGGGATCGGCACGGTCGGGGCCGAAGGGACGCCGCAAAGCAATCTGGGCTATGTTTTCGGCACCTCGTCCTGCACGATGACCACCACTTCCGATCCGGTCTTCGTGCCGGGTGTCTGGGGGCCGTATTTTCAGGCGATGGTTCCCGGCATGTGGCTGAACGAAGGCGGCCAATCCGCCGCCGGGGCCGCAATCGAGCAATTGCTGCTGTTCCACCCCGCCGCATCCGAGGCCGAGGCCATCGCTGCATCCGAAGGCAAACCCCTGCCCGTCTGGCTGGCGGAACGCGCCGCCGAAAAGATCGCCAGCCACTCGGACGCAGTTGAACTGGCACGCGGTCTGCATGTGGTGCCGGAATTTCTGGGCAACCGCGCGCCCTTTGCCGATCCCCATGCCCGCGCGATTATCGCCGGTTTGGGCATGGATCGTGACGTGAACGGCCTTGTCGCGCTATATATCGCGGGTCTTTGCGGCATCGCCTATGGGCTGCGCCAGATCATCGAGACGCAGGACAAGGCCGGCGCGCCGATTGACCGGATCATGATCTCGGGCGGTGCAGGGCAGCAGGATATCGTGCGGCAATTGCTGGCGGACGGCACCGGCAAGCCGGTCGTGGCCAGCGTTGCCGAGGAACCCGTTCTGCTTGGCTCTGCCATTCTTGGCGCCGTTGCTGCGGGTCGGTTTGCCGATATGCCGCAGGCGATGGCCGCAATGTCCAGCGTGTCGCATGAATATCGGCCCGACCGGGGCGAGAGGTCCAAACTGCACGAGGCGCGCTATCGCACCTTCACCGCCTTGCAACAGGTGGCACGCGAAGGTCGCGGCTAGATAGCCATACCGCCCTCAATCGGCCAGCACATTGCCGATGCTGTCAAAGGTCATCCCGACCGAGTCAAAGATGAACGCCCCCGCGCGCCGGATGCCGGTGCCGGGGGTTGCGCCTTGCGTGGCCTCAAGCTGCGGATAAAGGCTGATCAGGTCGATGTAGCGGTCATGTGCGAATTGATCGGGCTGGATGCTGGAAATGTCGATGACCCGCATGCCCGAATGTTCCATCGCGCGGCGGATCTGCGGGTTGCGGATATCGATCGACCCGACCCGCTGCCGCCCCGACGACACCCGCGCCGAGATCGCCAGCGCCTTGTCATCCGAGGCGACAAGCACGGTGATCGGCTCTTGCATCGGGCCGATGACGCGGGCCTGTTCGCGGAAGGTGTCGATATCGATATCGGGCGCGGCCAGCACCACGTCCAACCGCGCAAGAACATCGTCGCGGCCCTGCAACCGCAATTGCCGCAAAGCCTCCATCGTCAGCCGCGCGCCCATGCTATGCGCCAGAATGGCGACACGCCCATTCGCGCTGCGCTGTCGCGCCAGTTCCGTCAGCAGATCGGTCAGCGCATCGCGCGAATAATCCACGCCGTCGCGGTCGGCCAGATAGGCGGCGGTGCTGCCTTCGGACGGCCATGAGAACAGAATCGGGCTGGCGGTCAGGTGGCTGTCGGCGCCCATCTGCGCGGTGCGAAACAGCGCTTCCTGAAAGCTGTGGTTATAGCCGTGAACGAAGACCCCGGCATCCTTGCCCCGCAAAGCGTCGGCAAAGGCCGCGGGCGACATGATCTGCTGCCGCAGGGTGACGAAATCCGTCTGCGGGTCCGGGGGACCATCCGGCCATTCGATCTTGCCCGGTTGATGGCCCGGAGGCACGGAAATCTGAAACGCGGCATAACTGAGCCCCTCGGCGCGTCCGGCACCGAAAGCATAGGGCCGATCGGCCAGACGTTGCCGCGTCGTCGCGGCATAGATCTGCACCAGTTTGGCATCTGCGGGCGGCTGGACCGCGACCGGGGCAAGCGTCTCGATCGGGGGCCGGGCAGAGCAGGCCGCAAGCGCAAGGCAAAGCAGCGTCGGGATCAGGATTTGTCGCGCGAACACGGGTTTTCTCGCATGATTTCTGCATGATGGCCGGAGACTTGCGGCAGATTGGCCGCAAATCGCCGGACAAATCCAGTCATGACCCTGCGTAAAGGATGTTCGTGTCAGGCCAACAGGGCCTGCGCGATCTCTGGCCCAACGGGTTCTGGCCGTGTGCAGGTTGTTTTCAAGGTGATCCATTCCCCTGTTTCACCGGCGCGCAGGATTGCGGTCATCACCTCGATCACATGCAGCGCACGGGTCTGGTCGCAGGCGAAGTCGCCGCCCTCGCGGATGGCGCGGGCCATGTCGGCAAGGCCGACGCTGCGGTAATTGGCAAGATGCTGGTCGCCATGCTGCTGGTTCGGGATGCCGAAAGGGTGATCCCATGCGGCGACCGGGTCCAGCGTGCCGCCGCGTTTTGCCATCTCCAGCCTGCCGCCGAAGAAGTTCGGATCGGGGATGATCAGGCTGCCCTCGCCGCCATAGATCTCGATATTGCCGTGGCGGTGGCCGTGGACATCCCAGGACGCGCCCAGCGTGACCATCGCGCCCGAAGCAAACTGCATCAGCGCATGGATCGTCGTCGGGGTCTTCACCGGGATACGTTCCCCGGCGCGCGGCTCGGAGGTGATCAGGCGTTCCTCGCTGGCCTTGCCGGTCAGGGCGGTCACCCGCGCCACCGGGCCCAGCAGGTTGACGAAGGCGGCGATGTAATAGGGGCCAAGATCAAGGATCGGGCCGCCGCCCGGCAGGAAGAAGAAATCGGGGTTCGGGTGCCAATGCTCCATCCCTGCCGACATGACATGGGCGGTGGCGCTGTGGACGGTGCCGATCTCGCCCTCGTCGATCAGCGCACGGGCCTGCTGATGCACGCCGCCCATGAAGGTGTCGGGGGCCGATCCGACGCGCAGACCCTGATCCGCCGCGATCCGGGCCAGCTCCTGCCCTTCTTCCAGCGTCAGCACGAAGGGCTTTTCGGAATAGACATGCTTGCCCGCCAGCAACGCCGCCTTCGCCACCGCAAAATGCGCGGCGGGGATGGTCAGGTTGACGATCAGGTCGATCTTGGGGTCGGCCAGCATCGCATCCGAGGTCAGCGCGGTGACGCCATAGGTCTGGGCCGCCGCCGCAGCAGCAGCCGCGTTCAGATCGGCAACGGCGGTGATGCGAAGGCCGCGGAACAGCAGTGACAGCTCGAAATAGGTTTTCGAGATATTGCCCGCGCCGATGATGCCAATATTCAGATCGCTCATCTTAGCCTTCCTGTGTCGCATGCAGCGCCACGCCTGCCTTGGCAAAGCGTTCGTCGTCCGAGGGATTGTCATGTTCCATCACCAGCACCTTGGCGCGGGTGCCGCGCAGCGCCTCGTAAAGCGCGGCCCAGTCCATCGTGCCGGTGCCGGGATCGGACCAGCCGTCCTCGTCCAGCTTTTCACCACTGGGCGCGATGTCCTTCACATGCGCGGCGGTGATGCGGTCCGCGTAACGGGCCAGCCAGTCAAAGGGATCGCCGCCGCCGCGAACGATCCATGCGATATCGGCCTCCCATTCCAGATCGGGGCCGCCTTCAAGGATCGCCTGCATCGGAATGGTGCCATCGTCTTCAGCGACGAATTCGAAGTCATGATTGTGCCAGCCAAAGCCCAACCCCGCCTTGCGCAAGGGCGCACCGGCACGGTCCAGCCGCGCACCGAATGCGCGCCAGCCATCACCGCCGGTCGGGCGCTGATCGGCGGCGATATGGGGCACGTAAAGCGTCCCGATCCCCAGCCTGCCCGCCAGATGAATGAACCTGTCGGGATCGGCTTCCAGATCGGTCAGATTGACATGGGTGCTGGGCAGCGCCAGCCCGCTGGAGGTGACCGCCTGCACCAGCGCCTCGGGATCGTTCAGCAGGCCGCCATAGGCCTCGACCGCCTCGTAACCAAGCGCGGCAAGCATCGCGCAGGTCTGTTGCACATCGTTGAAGTTGCGGGAGGAATAAAGCTGATAAGAGAGAACGGGCATGGTATTTCCTTCAAAGCCGAAGTTCGGTTCGGGGGTCGAAAAGCGACGCACGGGTCATGTCGAAACGAAGGCCCAGCGTGGTGCCGATGACATGGCGACGCTCATCGGGGGCGCGGATCGCGAAGCGCTGACCATCGAGCCGCAGATAGGTCACGCTTTCCGCGCCCATATGCTCTTGCAGCTCGACCTGCGCCTCCAGATCGGGCTGATCGCTTAGCGTCACATGCTCGGGCCGGATGCCAAGGATAGCCGGGCCGTCGCTCAGATCGCCGTCATATCCGGCAAGCGAGACCCCGCGGCCATTGAAGCGGAAGCTATCGCCGGCGATCTCTCCCTTCAGGAAGTTCATCGACGGCGAGCCGATGAAGCCCGCGACGTAAAGATTGACCGGCTTGCGGTAGATCTCGTCGGGCGAGGCGAATTGCTGGATCACCCCGTTGCGCAGCAGCGCGATCCGGTCGGCAAGGGTCATCGCCTCGATCTGGTCATGGGTGACATAGACCATGGTATTGCCCAGCGTCTCGTGCAGGCGCTTGATCTCGACCCGCAATTCGGCGCGCAGCTTGGCGTCGAGGTTCGACAGCGGTTCATCGAACAGGAACACATCCACATCGCGGACCAGCGCCCGACCAATCGCCACGCGCTGCCGTTGCCCGCCCGACAAGGCGGCGGGCTTGCGGTCCAGATAATCGCCGATCTGCAGGATCTCGGCGGCGCGGGCAATGCGGCTGGCGATCTCCTGTCGCGGCAGGCGGGCATTCTTCAGCCCGAAGGCCAGATTGCCGCGCACGCTCATCTGCGGGTAAAGTGCGTAGGATTGAAACACCATGCCAATGCCGCGATCCTTGGGTTCCTCCCACGTCACGTTGCGGCCATTGATGAAGATCTGCCCGTCCGAGATATCCAGCAGCCCGGCGATACAGTTCAGGATCGTGGATTTGCCCGAGCCTGACCCGCCCAGCAGGACGACGAACTCGCCCGGCATGATCTGCATGTTCACGTCTTCCAGCACCTGCACGGCGCCGAATGACAGTTGCAGATTGTGGATCGCCAGTGACGGCTGTGAGGTTGCTTCTGTCATGGATTATCCTTTCACCGCGCCTGCGGCGATGCCGCGCACGAAAAGCCTTCCCGAGACGAAATAGATCACCAGCGGCACCAGCCCGGTCAGGATCGTCGCGGCCATGTTGACGTTGTATTCCTTGACCCCGGTGGTGGTGTTGACGATGTTGTTCAACTGCACGGTCATCGGATAGTATTGCGGGCGGGTATAGACCACGCCGAACAGGAAATCGTTCCAGATTCCCGTGACTTGCAGGATCACCGCCACCACGAAGATCGGCAGCGACAAAGGCAGCATGATACGGAAATAGATGCCCCAGAAGCCGGTGCCATCGACGCGGGCCGCCTTGAACAGCTCATCCGGCAGGGTGGCGAAATAGTTGCGAAACAGCAGCGTCAGGATCGGCATGCCGAAGACGGTATGGACCAGCACCAGCCCGGTCAGCGATCCGTAAAGGCCCAGTTCCCGCAGCAAGATCACCATCGGATAGAGCATCACCTGATAGGGGATGAACGCGCCGATCATCAGGATGGCGAAGAACAGCTCCGCCCCCTTGAAGCGCCAGTTGGCCAGCGCGTAGCCGTTGATCGAGGCGATCAGGATCGAGACGATCACCGAGGGCACGGTGATCCTGACCGAGTTCCAGAAGCCACGCTGCAACCCGTCACAGTTCAGCCCGGTACAGGCTTCGGACCAGGCTTTCACCCAGGGCTCGAAGGTGATCTCGACCGGCGGGGCGAAGATATTGCCCATCCGGATCTCGGGCAGGCCCTTCAGCGAGGTCACCACCATCACGTAAAGCGGGATCAGGTAATAGAGCGCCACCACGATCAGCGTGCCGTAGATCATGATGTTGCGGCCAGAGATCGCGCGGCGGGGTTTCGGCCCGCGCGGGCCGTCCAGGGTCAGGTCAACCACGTTTACGCCCTCCGAATTCCAGATAGGCCCAGGGGATGATGATGATCGCCACGGTGATCAGCATCATCGTCGAGGCCGCGAAGCCCTGCCCGAGGTTCTGGTTCAGAAACATCTGGTCATAGACATATTTCGCGGGCACCTCGGACGAGACGCCGGGGCCGCCATTGGTCTGGGCCACAACGAGGTCATAAACCTTGACGATGCCTGCGGTGACGATGACCAGCGTTGTGACCATCACCGGCCGCAGCATCGGCACGACCACGAACAGATAGGTCTTCCATGTCGGGATGCCGTCGATCCGGGTCGCCTTCCAGATTTCGTCATCGATCCCGCGCAGGCCTGCCAGCAGCAGCACCATGACAAAGCCGGTCCCCTGCCACAAAGCCGCGATGACCACGCCGAACATGACGATGCGGCTGTTGTTCAGCGGATCGAAGGCAAAACTTTCCCAGCCAAAGCCGCGCATCACCGATTGGATGCCCAGATCGGGGTTCAGCAGCCATTGCCAGACGACGCCGGTGACCACGAAGCTCAGCGCGAATGGATATAGCAGGATGGTCCGAAAGACGCCTTCGAAGCGGATTTTCTGATCCATCAGGCAGGCCAGAACGAAGCCGATCACGAACGAAAATACCAGCATGCAGATCCCGAAGATCAGCAGGTTCTGGATCGAAATCAGCCACTTCGTATTGCTCCACAGTCGTTCATACTGCATCAGCCCGACGAAATCCTGACGCGGCAGCAGGCCGGATTTGGTGAAGGAATAAACCACCGTCCACAGCGAGAAGCCGACAAAGATCACCAGCGCCGTCAGGATCATCGGAATTGCGGCGATCTTGGCGTTCAGATTCCGAAACAGCCGGAACGGTCGCCCCGAGACGTTTGATTGTGCCATGAGATTTTACCGATTGGGTGACAGGCGCAGGCGGCGCGGGCCGCCTGCGATACCGGATCAGCTATCGTATTCGAGAATATCGATGAAGCTGGCCTTGACGTCATCGACGCTCATGCCCGGTTCGTTGAAGAACTGCACCATCAGATCGGCAAGCTGGTTGCCCGCGTCGGGCGACAGCATCTGATCGATCCCCGCAACCACGGTGCCATTGGCCAGAATGTCCAACCCCTTGCGCATGCATTCATTCGCCGCGTCCAGATTGACATCGCCGCGTACCGGCATCGAGCCTTTCTTCAGGTTGAACGCCACCTGCGCCTCGGGCGAGATCATCACCCGGGCAAGCTCTTCCTGCGCGGCGGTCACTTCGGGATCGTCGATCGCCGGGAAATAGAAGGCGTCGCCGCCGGTCGAGACGATGTCGGCCAGACCAAGACCCGGCAGGCAGGTGTAATCCTCGCCCGCGACCTGCTCGGCGATGGCGAATTCGCCCTGCGCCCAGTCACCCATGATCTGCCCACCGGCCTGACCATTGATGACTTGCGTGGTCGCCTGATTCCATTCCTGCACATTCGATCCGGCAGTCATCTCACGCGCGGTCGCCAGTGCGGCAAAGGCCTTTTCCATCTCGGGACCGTTGACGACATCCGCATCCTTGTCACCGAAGACCTTGCCATAGGCCTCAGGCCCCGCGACCGAGGCAACAATCGTCTGGAATGCCAACGAGGCCTGCCACGGCTGCCGCCCGATCACCAGCGGCTGAATGCCAGCCTCGCGCAAGGCCGGACCAGCGGCAACGAATTCATCCCAGTTGTTAGGCACCGCGACCCCCGCCGTCTCGAACGCATCGTTCGACAGCCACAGCCACAGTTGAGAGTGGATATTCACCGGCACGCAGTAAATCTCTCCGTCGATCTCGCAGCTTTCGAGGATCGAGGCGGGATGGACGATATCGCGCCAGCCATCCGCCGAGGCAACGCTTTCCAGCGACCGCATCAGACCGGCCTCGACCAGTTCCTGCGCCTGTTGGCCGTGATTGAACTGCGTCGCGGCCATCGGATCGCCGCCGGTGATCCGGCTGACCATGACCGGACGCGCCACGCCGCCCGAACCTGCAATCGCACCATCGACCCATTTGTTGCCGGTGGCATCGAAGGCCTTGGCAAATTCCGCCACAGCCGCCGCCTCGCTGCCCGAGGTCCACCAATGCGTGACCTCAAGATCCTCCGCATAGGCCGCGCAGCCGATCATGGCGGTCGTTGCAGCCAGAATGACCCGTCTCTTCATGTCTCCCCCCCTTGAATCTGTCCTGTCGAATCAGATGATGGTGTATCGTTAACGCAAACGCAGCTTGTGACAATCTTTTTTTGCGTTAAACTGGCGGCTATGGCTGCGCTATATACCTATTAACAAAGTGTTTTTTGCCTTGCTCGAAATGAGAATGGATGAAGTTTATCGTTATACCTCTAAGGGTTATGAAAACGATTGCATGATTTTGGCGGGAATGCGCCCGAGCGATGAAAAAAGGAGCGGGATCGATGCTGAATGACCCTTGGAAGGGGCGGATACGGGATGAAAGCCTGCTCACCGCCGAATCGCCTGCGGTGGATCGCGCATGAAACGTTCATCCGCAGAAGGCGCCCCGGTCACACTGAAAACCATCGCGGCAGAGCTTGGCGTTTCGGTGACGACCGTCGCGCGGGCATTGAAGGACGGCGACCGGATCAGCCCCGAAACAATCCGTCAGGTCCGCGAAACCGCCGAGCGTCTGGGCTATGTCCGCAACCTTGAGGGCGCAAAGCTGCGGACCGGCAAGTCGCTGGTTCTGATGGCGCTGCTGGATTTCACCGAAGAGGAAGAGATCGGCGATTCCGGTGCGGTGCGGCTGCTGAACGGCTTTCACAAGACGCTTGCGGGCACCGATTTCGCCCTGCGCGCGGTGCCGGCTCTGCTGGGCGAACAACCCTTCGACCGCCTGCGCGACGTGGTTCGCGGCAGGCAGGCCGACGGCGTCATCATGGATCTGACCCGGCCTCAGGATGAGCGGGTGAAATATCTGCTAGAAGTGGGCTTTCCGTTCGTCACCTATGGCCGGACCGAGCTTTTCTCGGAGCATCCGTGGTTCGACATCGACAATGAATATGCCGCCTGGCAGGGCACCGATGCGCTGTTGCGCGACGGTTGCCGCCGGATCGCCCTGATCGATGGCGACATGCGCTACACCTATGTCCGCCAGCGCCTGCGTGGCTATCTGCGGGCTCTGCGCGAACACGGGATCGAGCCTGATCCGGCCTTGCAGCATCACGCGCTTCTGGCCGCCGATGTCGCCCGCGCGGCGGCGGGACCAATGCTGGACCGGGGCGCGGATGGCTTTGTCTGCCTGAACGAAGTGACCTTCCTTGGCGCGCGGGCGGGCGTTCGCGACCGGATCGGCGATGATGTCGGGCGGATCGGCTTCGCGCTGCGGTCGGGAACGCGGATCGGGAAATATGTCGCGACGCGGCTGCATGCATCGCATGTCTCGAACGTGGAATCGGGGCGCGTGCTGGCAACGCTGCTGCTCAAACGGATCGCCGGAGCCGATGTGAAAGAGTGTCAGCAACTGGCAAGGCCAACGCTGATCACGACCGAAAATGGCGTATTGCTGCATGGCTCATAAGATCACCTTATCGCAATCAGAACCAAATCGAATTTTCCTTGATGGATTTGGCTGGTTAACCTTCCTGACAAGAGAGCCGCGAGGGTGACGACTCGCCGATCCCGGCTCATGATGAAACCATACCTACGCAGCGGGATACGGAGGCAAAAATGGACGGAAACGACATTCCAGCGGGCGGCAAATGCCCGGTCATGCATGGCGGCATGACCTCGACGCAGAATTCGGTGACAAGCTGGTGGCCGAACGCGCTTAATCTGGACATCCTGCATCAGCAGGACACCAAGACGAAACCTTTCGGCCCGGATTACGATTATCGCGAAGAGCTGAAGAAACTGGATGTCGAGGCGCTGAAGAACGATCTGCGCGCGCTGATGAACGACAGCCAGGATTGGTGGCCCGCCGACTGGGGCAGCTATGTCGGCATGTTCGCACGGGTGGCGTGGCATGCGGCAGGTTCCTACCGTCTGGCTGATGGCCGTGGCGGGGCTGGCACCGGCAATCAGCGCTTCGCGCCGCTGAATTCATGGCCCGACAACGCCAATACCGACAAGGGCCGCCGCCTGCTGTGGCCGATCAAGAAGAAATACGGCAACAAGGTGTCGTGGGCCGATCTGATGATCCTTGCCGGGACCATTGCCTATGAGGTCGCAGGGCTGAAGACCTTTGGCTTCGGCTTTGGCCGCGAGGATATCTGGCACCCCGAGAAAGACATCTACTGGGGCGCGGAAAAGGAATGGCTGGCGCCGTCCGACAGCCGTTACGGCGATGTCGCCGATCCGGCGACGATGGAAAATCCGCTGGCCGCCGTGCAGATGGGTCTGATCTACGTCAACCCGGAAGGCGTGAACGGACAGCCCGATCCGCTGAAGACCGCCGCCCAAATCCGCGAGACATTCGCGCGCATGGCGATGAATGACGAAGAAACCGCGGCGCTGACGGCGGGCGGCCATACCATCGGCAAATCGCACGGGAATGGCAGCGCGGATAATCTCAGCGCAGCGCCGGAAGGCGCGGATGTCGAGTTTCAGGGCATCGGCTGGCTGAACACCAACGGGCGCGGCATCGGTCGCGATCAGGTGGTTTCGGGCATCGAGGGTGCGTGGACAAAGAACCCGACCCAGTGGGATATGGGCTGGTTCGAAATGCTATTCGGCTATGACTGGGAGCTGAAGAAAAGCCCCGCCGGCGCATTCCAATGGGAGCCAATTGGCCTGCGCCCGGAGGACATGCCTGCCGACGTCGAGGACGCCTCGATCCGCACCGTGCCGATCATGACCGACGCCGATATGGCGATGAAGATGGACCCGGCCTATAACGCCATTTGCCAGCGCTTCATGGCAGATCCGGCCTATTTCTCGGAAACCTTCGCGCGCGGCTGGTTCAAGCTGACCCACCGGGATATGGGACCGAAAGCCCGCTATATCGGCCCGGACGTTCCCGCCGAGGATCTGATCTGGCAAGACCCGGTTCCCGCAGGCCCGACCCATTACGACATCGGCGGGCTGAAATCGAAGATCGCGGCCTCGGGGTTGTCTGTCTCTGATCTGGTCTCGACAGCGTGGGACAGTGCCCGGACCTATCGCGGCTCGGATATGCGGGGCGGTGCCAATGGCGCGCGGATCCGGCTGGCGCCGCAGAAAGACTGGGACGGCAACGAGCCCGAGCGGTTGGCGCGGGTGCTGGCAGTGCTGGAGCCTTTGGCAGCTGAGGCTGGGGCAAGCGTCGCGGATACCATTGTTTTGGCGGGGAATGTTGGTGTTGAACTGGCGGCGAAGGCTGCGGGGCATGACATCGCCGTTCCGTTCACGCCGGGGCGGGGCGATGCCACGGATGCGCAGACCGATGCAGAAAGCTTCGATGCGCTGGAGCCTGTCCATGACGGTTACCGCAACTGGCTGAAGCAGGATTATGCCGTCCCGGCCGAGGAATTGCTGCTGGATCGCACCCAGCTTCTGGGGCTGACCGCGCATGAGATGGTGGTGCTGCTGGGCGGGATGCGCGCGCTTGGGACCAATCACGGCGGCACGAAACACGGCGTCTTCACCGACCGCGAAGGGCAGTTGACGACGGATTTCTTCAGCAATCTCACCGACATGGTCTATACATGGCATCCGGTCGGGAATGGCCTCTATGAAATCCGCGACCGGCGGACCGGCGCGGTGAGATGGACCGCAAGCCGGGTCGATCTGGTCATCGGGTCGAACTCGATCCTGCGGGCCTATGCCGAAATCTATGCACAGGATGACGGGACCGAGCCGTTCCTGAAAGCCTTCACTGCCGCTTGGGCGAAGGTGATGGACGCGGATCGTTTCGACGTGAAGTGACGTTAACATCCGTTGCGCAACACCGGCGAGCATTGCTTTTCGGTATTTGTGCAACGGAGAAATCACGGGGCTGGCTTGGGGCCAGCAAATGCTGGGGTTTCTGCTGCACAAGGCGTGCACCGCGCGTACACAGATCGTGCACAGCCTGTACACAGCTTGCGAACGCTGTACGGAAAAGCGGGGGTGGAAACACCCCCGTTTCTTAACCTTGCGGGGTCATCGCCTTTCGCTGGCGTGCCCGCTCGATCCCCAGTTTCCGCTCTCTCCAGATGATCAGGATGCCGGCGAAGATCACTAGTGAGCCGCCCGCGATCACCACTATCGACGGCGGTTCGGCAAAGACGAACCAGCCGATCAGGATGGCGAGGATCATCGAGACGTAATCAAAAGGCGCGACCAGCGAGGCATCGGCATAGCGATAGGCCGTCGTCATCAGGATCTGCGCCACCCCGCCAAGCAAACCTGCCGTGATCAGCAGCACGGCAGTTGTCAGATCCGGCATCACCCAGCCAAAGGGCAGCGTCGCCAGGCCAAGGATGGTCGAGGTCACCGAGAACCAGAAAACGATGGCCGAGGTCCGCTCATCCTTGACCAGCTTGCGGACGAAAATCTGCGCCAGCGCCGCGAAGACCGCGCCGCCGAACGCGATGATCCCGCCCAGCATGCGGATCGCATCCGCTTCGGCCCCCGGTCGAAGCTGCGGCGACAGAACGATCAGCACGCCGCCAAGCCCCATGGCGACGGTCCCCAGCCGGAAGAGGCCGACATTCTCGCCCAGAAACATCGCGGCGAAGATCACCACCAGAAGGGGCGCGGCATAGCCGATTGCGGTCACTTCGGGGAAGGGCAGCAGTGCCAGCGCCCAGAAGCCTAGCGCCATGGCCATCGTGCCGACGATGCCGCGATAAAAGTGGCCCATGGGACGGAAGGTCTTCAGGCCGACGCCAATCTCGCGCCGCCAGATCAACCAGATCAGGATCACCGGGATCGCGAAAAGCGAGCGGAAGAAGACCTGCTGGCCGGGCGGCACCGGCTGCGGCCCCTCGGTCGTGGATTTCAGGATTGCGGCCATCAGCGTGAACAGCGTGACGCTGATACATTTCAGCAGGATGCCCCGCATCGGGCTTGGATTGGTGGGCGGCATTGCAGGGACGATCCTTGATCTGCCGCGCCACGACTCTGCCCGGCCGGTAAGCTTTTGCATGATCTGCAAGGGATTGCAAAAGGCATAGTTTCTGTCGCTTAATCCCCCCAACCATTGGGGAGAGGACCAACAATGAAGCATGTCTGTGCTGCGGCGCTGATAAGTGCCGCCTTTGCCGTGCCCGCAGCGGCGCAAGAGATCAAGATCGGCTATGCGCTGGCCGAGGACAGCCATTACGGCGCGGGCGCGAAGGCGTTCGAGGAATCGCTGAAGGAAAGCTTAGGCGATCAGTTCACCTTCCGCCATTTCCCCTCGTCCGGGCTTGGCGGCGAGCGTGAGGTGATCGAGGGGGTGCAGCTTGGCACGGTCGAAATGACCATCGTTTCCAGCGGCACCCTGTCGAATTTCGTGCCCGAGGCCGGGGTCTTCGATGTGCCGTTCCTGATGCGTAATCTGGATCATGCCCGCGCCGTTCTGGATGGCGAGATCGGGCAGGAAATGCTGGCGAAATTCGACGATGTCGGCATGCACGCGCTGGCATGGGGCGAACAGGGCTTCCGCCACATCACCAACAATCGCGGCCCAATCGAGACCCCCGCCGATACCGAGGGGCTGAAGATCCGCACGATGGAAAACCCGGTCCATCTTGAGGCGTTCAACGCGCTTGGTGCAGCCCCCACGCCGATGGCATGGCCCGAGGTGATCGGCGCGCTGGAACAGGGCGCCATCGACGGGCAGGAAAACCCGCTTTCGGTGATCGTTTCGGCCAAGCTGAACGAGGTGCAGAAATATCTGACGCTGGACGGGCATGTCTATTCGCCCGCGATCATCCTGATCTCGCCGCAGTTCTGGGGTAATCTGGATGACAGCCAGAAGGCGGCCTTCGATGAGGCGGCCAAAGCCTCGGTCGCGGCGATGCGCGGTTATGTCGATGAGGTCGAAGCATCGGGCGTGGCCACCTTGCGCGACGCCGGGATGGAGGTGAACGAGCTGACCGACGAGCAGAAAGCGGTTTTCCGCGATGCGCTGGCCGAGCCTTACAAATCCTATGAGGCGCAGTTCGGCAAAGAGCTGATGGACCGCATTCAGGCCGTCGAATAGGCATGTTGCGCCAGATCGAGCGCGGCTTCGTCACCGCGAACGGGGCGATCCTTGTCATCGGGCTGATGGTGATGTGCGTCACCGTCGGCTGGAACGTGGCCGGACGCTATGTCACCGGCAATTCGCTGAGCTGGGCGGATGAGGTGTCGCGCTATTCGATGATCTGGCTGACATTCCTTGGCAGCGGCCTTGCGCTGCGCGAGGGCGCCCATGCCGCCATCACCAACGCACAGGACGCGCTGCCCACATCGGGGCAGCGCGCGATGCGGGCGCTGATCCTGATCATCATGTTCGCCTTTTTCGGTTTCATGGTCTGGGTCGGCCTCGACTATATGAACCGGACGGCGTTTCAGAAGTCGGCGGCTTTGCGGGTGCCGATGAAATGGGTTTATGCGGCGATGCCTGTGGGCTTTGCGCTGATGATCGTTCATCTGGCGCTGATCGCGCCGAAATACTGGCGCGCAGGCCAGCAGCAATCCGACGAGGCCGCCATTGGTTGAGATCCTGATCGTCGCTTTCCTGATCCTGATGGTTCTGGGGGTGCCCATTGCTTTCGCGATGGCGATGGCTGCCTTTGCCGCGGTCAGCCTGTCGGGGCGTTATCCGATGGTCGTGGTGGTGAAAGAGATGTTCACCGGCCTTGACAGCTTTCCGCTGCTGGCCGTGCCCTTCTTCATTCTTGCCGCCGAGATCATGTCCACCGGGGCGATTTCGCGGATGCTTTTGCGCTTTGCCTCGCAATTCGTGGGGCATCTGCGCGGCGGGCTTGGCTATGCCAATATCCTGACCGGGACGATGTTTGCGGGGATTTCCGGCTCGGCGCTGGCCTCGGCTGCGGGGCCGGGCGCGATGATGGCGCGGATGATGGAGCGGAGCGGCTATTCCAAAGCCTATGCCGGGGCGCTGACCATTTCCGTCGCGGTGATCGATCCGATCATTCCGCCCTCGATCACGATGATCATCTATGCGTTGCAGGACCGGAACGTCTCGGTCGGGTCGCTGTTCATGGCGGGAATCCTGCCGGGGCTTCTGATCGCGGTGCTGTTGGCCGGGGTCAACTGGCATATCAGCCGCAAACGGGGCTATCGCAGCCTTGAGCCGGCTCCGCCCGCTTCGCAGATGCTGAAGAACACGCTGACCGCATTGCCCGCGCTGCTGTTGATCGTGCTGATCGTCGGCGGCATCCGGGGCGGTTATTTCACCCCGACCGAGGCGTCGGTGGTCGCGGTCTTCTATGCGATCATCGTCAGCGCCTTCATCTATCGCGGCTTCACGCTGCAGGATCTGTGGGGGGCGTTCCTGCGCTCGGCGATCATGTCGGTGGCGGTCTTGATGATCCTTGCCGCGGCGCGGGCATTCGCGTGGATCCTGATCATCGAGGGGGTGCCGCAATCGCTGGCCAATGCGGTCATCGCGATGGACCTGTCACCGATTGCGTTCCTGCTGATGGTGAACCTGCTGCTGCTGGTCTTCGGGATGTTCATGGACCCGCTGCCGGGGGTGATGATCCTTGTCCCGATCCTTGCGCCGATCGCCTACAAGCTGGGTATCGCGCCGGATCATTTCGCGATCGTGGTGATCGTGAACCTGACCTTCGGGCTGATGACGCCGCCGGTCGGGGCGCTCATCTTCGTGGTCTCTTCGGCGACAAAGCAGAGGCCGTCGGCGCTGATCAAGGAACTGCCGCCGTTCTTTCTGGCGGCGATGGTGGCGCTGCTTGTGCTGACCTTCGTGCCATGGCTGTCCACATGGCTGCCGCAGATCAGCGGCTTCGCAAAGTGAAACGGCAGGCCCTTGGGCCTGCCGCGTCAAGATCAGGGGATCAGCCGGGCGATGATCAGATCGGCGGCTTCGTCCGGGGTAAGTTGCGTCGTGTCGATGCGCAACTCGGCCGAGTTTGGCACCTCGTAGGGTGAATCGATGCCGGTGAAGTTCTTCAACTGGCCCGAGCGCGCCTTGGCGTAGAGACCCTTCACATCGCGACCCTCGGCCACTTCCAGCGGCGTATCGACAAAGACCTCGATGAATTCGCCGGGCTGCATCATGCTGCGGACCATGTCACGCTCGGCCCGGAAGGGCGAGATGAAGGCGGTGATCACGATCAGACCGGCATCGGTCATCAGCTTTGCCACCTCGCCCACGCGGCGGATATTTTCGACGCGGTCGGCCTCGGTGAAGCCCAGATCCTTATTCAGCCCGTGACGCACATTGTCGCCGTCCAGCAGGAAGGTATGGCGGTTCATCCGCGCCAGCTTCCGCTCGACGATATTGGCGATGGTGGACTTGCCCGAACCCGACAAGCCGGTCAGCCACAGCACTGCGGGCTTCTGGTTTTTCATCGAGGCGTGGTGGTCGCGGCTGATATCGGTCGCCTGCCAATGGATGTTCTGCGCCCGACGCAGCGCGAAATGGATCATCCCGGCGGCAACCGTCTGGTTGCTGATCTTGTCGATCAGGATGAAGCCGCCAAGGTCGCGGTTCTCGGCATAGGGGGCGAAGGCGATCTCGCGGTCGGTGGTGATATTGGCGATGCCAATCGCATTCAGATCCAGCGTCTTGGCCGCTAGATGCTCCTGCGTGTTGACGTTCACCTCGTATTTCGGGGCCTGCACCGTGGCCGAGATGGTCTGCGTTCCCATCTTCAGCCAGTAGGTCCGGCCCGGCAGCAATTCATGCTCGCTCATCCAGACCAGCGTGGTTTCAAACTGGTCGGCGACTTCCAGCGGCGATTGCGCGGCGACGATCACCTGACCGCGCGAACAGTCGATCTCATCGGCAAGGGTCAGCGTCACCGATTCACCGGCCACGGCCAGATCACGGTCGCCTTCAAGGCTGACGATCCGCGCAATGGTCGAGGTCTTGCCCGAGGGCAGCACCCGGACCTGATCGCCCGGACGAACCTGACCGCTGGCGACCAGACCGGCGAAGCCACGGAAATCCAGATTGGGGCGGTTCACCCACTGCACCGGCATACGGAACGGCGCTGATTGTTGGCTGCTATCCTCGACCTCGACGGTTTCAAGGAACGGCAGCAGCGCGGGGCCGTCATACCAAGGGGTGTTCTGGCTGGAGGCGGTGATGTTGTCGCCCTTGAAGCCCGAAATCGGGATCGCGGTGAAACTGTCGATGCCGATTTTCGCGGCGTAGTCGCGATATTCGGTGACGATCCGATCGAAGGTGGCCTGATCGTAGTCGACCAGATCCATCTTGTTCACCGCCAGCACGATATGGCGGATGCCCAGCAGTTGCACCAGATAGCTGTGGCGGCGGGTCTGCGTCAGCACGCCCTTGCGCGCATCGATCAGGATCACCGCCAGATCGGCGGTCGAGGCGCCGGTGACCATATTGCGGGTATATTGCTCGTGGCCGGGTGTGTCGGCGACGATGAACTTGCGCTTCTCGGTCGCGAAGAAGCGGTAGGCCACGTCGATGGTGATGCCCTGCTCCCGCTCGGCGGCCAGACCGTCCACCAGAAGGGCAAAGTCGATCTCTTGCCCCTGCGTGCCAACGCGCTTGCTGTCGGCTTCCAGCGCCGCAAGCTGATCCTCGAAGATCATCTTGCTGTCGTAAAGCAGCCGCCCGATCAGGGTCGATTTGCCATCATCAACCGAACCGCAGGTGATGAAGCGCAGCATGGATTTGTGCTGATGGGCCTCAAGATAGGCGTCGATATTCTCGGCGATGAGGGCGTCGGTCTTGTAGATGGGGTCTTGGGTGGTCATGGCATACCTGAATGAAATGGGGCTGCGGAAAGAAGGCGGCGAAAGGGCTTAGAAATAGCCTTCCTGCTTCTTCTTCTCCATCGACGCGGCCTGATCGTGGTCGATCGCCCGCCCCTGACGTTCCGATGTGGTGGTCAGCAGCATTTCCTGAATGATCTCGGGCAGGGTCGCGGCCTCGCTTTCGACCGCGCCGGTCAGCGGATAGCAGCCCAGCGTGCGGAACCGGATCGAGCGGGTCACCGGGGTTTCCCCCTCGCGCAGCGGAAAGCGATCGTCATCGACCATCAGAATCAGCCCGTCACGTTCCACTGTCGGGCGCGGGGCCGAGAAATACAGCGGCACGATCTCGATGCCCTCAAGGTGGATATATTGCCAGATGTCCAGCTCGGTCCAGTTCGAGATCGGGAAGACGCGGATGCTTTCCCCCTTGGCCTTGCGCGCATTGTAGAGCCGCCACAATTCCGGACGCTGGCTTTTCGGGTCCCAACGGTGATTGGCCGAGCGGAAGGAAAAGACACGCTCCTTGGCGCGGGATTTTTCCTCGTCGCGACGGGCGCCGCCGAAGGCCACGTCAAAGCCGTGCTTGTCCAGCGCCTGTTTCAGCCCCTCGGTCTTCCACATATCGGTATGCAACGAGCCGTGATCGAACGGGTTGATGCCACGCTCTTTCGCTTCGGGGTTCTGATAGACGATCAGGTCCATCCCGGCATCCTTGGCCGCCTTGTCGCGCAGCTTGTACATGTCCTGAAATTTCCACGTCGTATCGACATGCAGCAGCGGGAAGGGCGGGCGCGACGGGAAGAACGCCTTCTTCGCCAGATGCAGCATCACCGCGCTGTCCTTGCCCACCGAGTAAAGCATCACGGGATTTTCGGCTTCCATCGCGACTTCGCGCAGAATGTGGATGCTTTCGGCCTCAAGCCGCTGCAGGTGGGTCAGGTTTTTCATGATGCTGTCTTCGGTTCCGGTCAAAGCGTTATTGACCCGCGATCTAGTCGCGTTCAGAAAAGGATAAGCCCCCCATTTGGGGGTAATCTGGGAAGTTTGGCCTGAATGTCAACCGATAGCGATATTCTGCGCATGCTGATCCGCGCCTCGGCGGGGGAAGAGGATGGGCATGGCAGCGATCTTTGGCCCGCGGTTCTGGACCTGCTGGCGCGCGCCACGCGGGCTGCAAGTGTCCGGTTGCAGGTGCTGCGATCGGGACGGCTGGCTTTCGACTGGCAAAGCCGGGCCGAGATGGTGGATGCCGGATTGCGGCTGGCGGCGATGCCGTCGCCCGACATTATCGCGCTGATCCGCAGCGAGCGGGTTTATGCGGCGACCGATTTGCCGGGGGCGAAGGGCACGGCGGATCCGTTGCGCATCCTGCGCGTGACCTTGGGCCGCGACGAGATCGCGGTGCTGGCGCTGATGCGCGGGGGCGAGGACTTCCGGGCGATGGACGGGCTGCGGCTGTCGAACCTTGCGCCCTATCTTGGGCCAGCTTTGTCGGCGTGGCAAAAATTGGCGGCTGAACGGCGGCGGGCGCGGCTGGACCGGCAGATCGGCAAGCGGCTGGGCACGGGATGGATACTCTTTGCGCCGTCGGGTCAGGTCACCGACATGGCGGATGGTCTGGCCGAGACGCTGGCCGCCGATTTCGGTGTGCGCAGGCGGGCGGATGGCTGGCTGGACCTGCCGGTGCCGACCGGGGGCACCACACTGCACCGCGCGTTCTCTGCGCTCGAGGGTGACGGCGCGGCGCAACGGGTGATCCTGTCGCGCGAGCCGCTGTTGCAGATGCTGCTGGCCCCGGAAGACATCGGGGATGAACGGCATGTGATCGGGCGGGTGCGGATGTCGTTGCAGGCACGCTCGTTGCCGGTGGCTTCGGTGGCCGACAGTTTCGGCCTCAGCCGTGGCGAGGCGCGGCTGGCCATGCTGCTGTGCGACGGCTTCAGCCTGCAACAGGCAGCGGCAGAGCTTGGCTGGACCATCGAAACCGCCCGCAGCTATTCGAAGCAGCTTTATGCGCGGATGGGCGTGTCGGGCCAGACCGGCGTTATCCGACGGATGATGGACAGCGCGGTCTGGCTGGGCTGACGGCGACGGAAGAACAGTGTTGAAAAGAGCGGGCTTCCATGGTTTGGCCGATTTTGGGGACAGCGTTCTGCAACCGGGGGTTTTTCAGAACGTCTCCTACACATCCCGGTCGCCACGCAAACCGCCGTTTCCACATCACCTGCCGGACGCGCCGGCCAAGAGCTTGCCTAACGCGGCCTGATGACCGACATCAGATGCAAAGTCGCAAGAGGTTCGCCATGAAAACGCTGTTCTATTCGATCGTCGCGGCGGTTGGGCTGTCAGGTGCTGCCACCGCAAACCAGATCGGGCCGCTGGTCACGCCCGATCAGTTGCAGACATTGCTGGATCAACCCGAAGCGCCGCTGGTTCTGGACATTCGCGGCGACGCCTATGGACAGGGCCATGTCGAGGGGGCGATTTCGGCCCCCTATGCGCTGTTCCGCGGGCCAGAGACCAATCCCGGCGCGCTGGTCCCGGAAGATCAGCTTGAAACGACCTTGCAGGAACTTGGCATCACGCTGGATCGCCCGGTGGTGGTGATCCATCAGGGCGAGGATGACAGCGACTTCGGCTCGGCCGCGCGGGTCTATTGGACGCTGAAATCGTCCGGTCTCAGCGATCTGGCGATCCTGAATGGCGGGATGAGCGCGTGGGCGGCCGATGGCCTGCCGCTGGAGACCAAGGCGAATGCGCCCGCGCCTTCGGATATCGATATCACCTTCTCGGACCGCTGGCTGGCGACTGCTGATGACGTGGCCGCTGTCGTCAGCGGCGAACGCAGCGCGAGGCTGATCGATTCCCGTCCCGAGGCATTCTTTGAGGGGCAGCAATCGCATGCCGCAGCGACAAAGCCGGGGACTCTGCCGGGGGCCGAGAATATCTCGCATGCGGTCTGGTTCGATAATCCGACGCAGGTGATGGACGGCTCGTCCGCCGCCGCGCTGGCCGAGAAACTGGGCATCGACCGGCAGGAAGAGGTCGTCGCCTTCTGCAATACCGGCCATTGGGCGGCGACCGACTGGTTCGCGCTGTCCGAACTGGCCGGGGTCGAGGATGCCAAACTTTACCCTGAATCGATGGTCGGCTGGTCGCAATCGGGTGGCGAGATGGAAAACACCCCCGGTCTGGTCCGAAATCTGCTGAACCAGATCCGGGGCAGCAACTGATGGCCGAGGCAACAACGTTTCCCGCATCCGGGCGGCTGACGCAGCGGGGGCTGATCGTCCTTGTCGGGCTGGCGGCGGTCTTTGCCGTCGCGCTGTTCGCGGGGGCACGCTTCGGCCTGCTTCTGGCCATCGGCCTTGGCTTCGGGATCGCGCTTGAGGGGCTGCGGTTTGGCTTTGCCGGCCCGTGGCGAGCGATGATCCTGCGCCGCGAACCGGCGGGGATACTGGCGCAACTGCTTGCCATCGCGCTGGTCTCGGTCGTGGCATTTCCGCTGCTCGCCAGCCATCCGGGTGAGATCATCGGGGCCGAGGCACCAATCGGCTGGGCCATGATCGGCGGAGCCTTTGTCTTTGGTGCCGCGATGCAGGTGGTTCTGGGCTGCGGTTCGGGCACGCTGGTAAATGCAGGCAGCGGCAATCCGGTCGGGCTTCTGGCGCTGCCGTTCTTTGCCATCGGCAGCTTTCTGGGCGCCTATCATCTGGTCTGGTGGACGAACCTTGGCGCGCTGCCGATCCTGAAACTGAGCGGCGGGACGGGTCTCGGCGTCACGCTGGCCTTGCTGGCGGCGGTCGCGGTGCTGCTGCTGGCACTGGCCGCGCCGGGCAGTCGCAAGCTGCCGCGCCGGTTGCTGTTCGCCGCCGTCGCAATCGCGGCGCTGGCCATCGGCAATCTGATCGTAGCCGGGCAACCCTGGGGCGTCGTCTATGGTCTTGGCCTATGGGCCGCGAAAGGCGCGGTGGCTTTGGGCGCTGACCTTTCCGGATCGGCCTTCTGGGCAGCACCGGGCAATGCCGCGCGGCTGGGCGAAAGCATCCTGACCGATGTGACCTCGCTGACCAATATCGGCCTGATCGCGGGGGCGTTTCTGGTGGTGGCGTGGCGCAGCGGCGGCCTGTCGCAACCCTTGCCGAAGCTGCCGGCACGCGCATGGATCGCCACGATCATCGCCGGTCTGTTGCTTGGCTATTCGGCGCGGCTGGCCTTTGGCTGCAATGTGGGGGCGTTCTTTTCGGGGATCTCGACCGGAAGCCTGCATGGCTGGGTCTGGTTCGTCGCAGCCTTCGCCGGAGCGTTCCTTGGCGTCCGCCTGCGCCCCATGCTTGGCTTCGAGGTGCGCCGATGACCCGCCATCTGACCGCCGGGATTGCGGTGCTGTTTCTGGGCGGGCTGGTCCTTTTCGATCAGGCCACCACGCCGCCCAATCCCTACAAGGCTCCACCCCTTCTGGCCCTTGGCTCCGGGGCCGAGGCCAGCGGCGGGTTCTGCGGAGCCCTGCCGAAATGAGCGCGACCGCCGGGCGGAGCATCCGTCCGGCGACCGCCCGTCCCCGGCATCAGATGTCGAAGACGACGCCCTGCGCCAGCGGCAATTCGCGGGAATAGTTCACGGTATTCGTCGCCCGCCGCATATAGGCCTTCCATGCGTCCGAGCCGCTTTCACGCCCGCCGCCGGTTTCCTTTTCACCGCCGAACGCCCCGCCAATCTCGGCCCCCGAAGTGCCGATATTGACGTTCGCGATCCCGCAATCCGAGCCCGAGGCGGACAGGAACAACTCGCTCTCTCGCAGATCGGTGGTGAAGATGGACGACGACAGACCCGCGCCGACGGCGTTCTGCGCATCTATCGCCTCCGACAGGTCGGAATAGCGCATGACGTAAAGGATCGGCGCAAAGGTTTCCTCAAGCGCCGGCCCGGTCTGTCGGGGCATCTCGACCAGCGCCGGGCGCACGTAATAGGCAGCCTCCGGCCCGGCTTCGCTGACCCGCTCGCCGCCATGGACCTTGCCCCCCGCAGCCGTCGCGGCCTGAAGCGCGGTTTGCATCCCTTCATAGGCCACGCCGTCGATCAGCGGCCCGACCAGCGCCTGCGTGGTCAGCGGATTGCCGACCGAGACCGAGCCATAGGCCCGGACCAACCCCGGCACCAGTTGATCATAGATGCTGTCATGCACGAAAAGCCGCCGCATGCTGGTGCAGCGCTGACCCGCCGTGCCCATCGCGCCAAAGGCAATCGCGCGGAGCGCCATGTCCAGATCGGCCGAGGGGCAGACGATCCCGGCATTGTTGCCACCCAGTTCAAGGATCGACCGCCCGAACCGCGCCGCAACCTTCGGCCCGACCTCTCGGCCCATCCGGGTGGAACCCGTTGCCGACACCAGCGCCACCCGCTGATCCCCGACCAGCGCATCGCCGGTTTCTCGCGCGCCGATGATCACCTGCGACAGCCCTTCCGGCGCATTGCCGAAACGCGCCAGCGCCCGGTTCAGGATCTCCTGCGAGGCCAAGGCCGTCAGCGGCGTCTTTTCCGAAGGCTTCCAGATCACCGGATTGCCGCAGACCAGCGCCAAAGCCGCATTCCACGACCACACCGCCACGGGAAAGTTGAACGCGCTGATGATGCCGACCACGCCTAAAGGATGCCACGTCTCCATCATCCTGTGGCCGGGACGTTCGGTGGCGATGGTCAGACCGTAAAGCTGCCGCGACAGACCGACGGCAAAGTCGCAGATGTCGATCATCTCCTGCACTTCGCCCGCCCCTTCCGAGGAGCTTTTGCCAGCCTCGACCGAGACCAGCCGACCCAGATCATCCTTGGATGCGCGCAGTTCCTCGCCCAGCAGCCGGACCAGCTCACCACGACGCGGGGCGGGAACGTTGCGCCAGATGCGGAAGGCGTCCGAGGCGCGGCCAATCGCGGCCGAGACCGAGGCGGCGTCATCTTCGGGCAGGGCGGCGATCTCTTCTCCGGTCACGGGAGAGCGGCTTTTCAGCGTGCCGCCGGTATATAGCGCCTGATCGACGCCCAGCCGGTCCAGAATGTTGCGCGTGTCGCCCGCGATGCCCTCGGTCATGTCCTCACCCTTCATCAAGATTAACGACCGCAAGGTGCCGCTGCGGGCAGGCGGGGTCAAGCCGGGGTCAAAGCCGGGCATCGACCAGATGGAAAAGCTGCGCCCCCGCCTCGTAGAAGGCGGATCGCAGCGCCGCCGTGCGGATGGGCGAAGGCGGGCTGACCGGCAGGGGCAGGTCCGCCTCGGTCAACTGGCCCAGCAGATATTCGGCCATGATCCGGCCAAAGACGGTGCCGGGCGCAATGCCGCGACCGTTATAGCCGCAGAAGGCAAAGACCCCCTCATCCAGCCGGTGAAAGCGCGGCAGATGGTTGTCGGTCATGCCGATGGTGCCGAACCATTCCGCCTCGAACGCGACCGGCCCGATCTGCGGGAAAATCCGCCGCAGGCTGCGTCGCGCCCAGGCCCGGTGGACCGCCGTTCCGGTATTGCGCAGCGCCCCGACCGAGCCGACAACCAGCCGGTTCGCCGCATCCAGCCGAAACGAGGTCAACACCTCGCGCGTATCCCACGCCCCCTGCCTGCCGGGCAAAACGGTGCAGGCGACATCATCCGGCAAGGGCGTGGTGGCGAAGTTGAAATAGGGCAGAAACACCTGCTGCCCGCTGATCGCCTGCATCAGATGCCGGGTATAGGCATCGGTCGCAAAGACCACCCTCGGCGCGGTCGCGCTGCCCTTGGGCGTTTGCAGATACCAGCCATTTTCGCGCCGCATCCCGGTCACGGGCGAGCCGGTATAGACCCGCACCCCCGCATCGATCGCCGCACGCGCAAGTCCGCGCGCATAGGCAAGCGGCTGGATCGTGCCCGCCCGCCGATCCAGCAAAGCGGCGCGGTAATAATCGGTGCCCAGCGTGCCCGCAGCCTCGCCGCCCTCCAGCAAGGCGACGGGCGCGCCGCGAGCCTGCCATTGCCGCGTCCGCTCGGTCAGTTCGGCGAAACCTGCGCGATCAGCGGCGACATGCAGCGTGCCGACCGGATTCGGCTGACATTCGATCCCATGCCGGGCAATCAGCGACCAGACCTCGGCAGGGCCATTGCCCAGCAGATCCAGCAGGCGATTGCCGTATTCAGGGCCAAGGGTCTGCAACAGATGTTCGGGCATCACCCACATCCCGGCATTGACCAGCCCGACATTGCGCCCGGCACCGCCGAACCCGATCTCGACCGCCTCCAGCAACACCACATCGGCGCCGCCTTGCGCCAGATGAAGCGCCGTCGAAAGCCCGGTATAGCCGCCGCCGATCACCAGAACGTCCGCGCTGACATCGCCTGTCAGCGCCTCCGTCACCGGCGCGGCGGGGGCGCTTTTCTCCCAAAGCCCGTGCGTGCGCGGATTGTTCAGCATGTCCGGCCCTTCCCTCTGCACCGAAGATCAGCATGGCCGCGCGAGAAGGGCAAGCGCATCCGCGACGCAGTTGAGGGCGGGGGAAATCTGGCCGCGTTCTTCTTGATAAACAAACGCTCATTCGGCATAGCTGGCTGTAATCGATGACGGAAAGATTTTATGACCTGTGTTGGAATTGACCTTGGAACGACCAATTCTCTGGTCGCCGTATTCGACGAAAGCGGACCGCGACTTATTCCCAATTCGCTGGGCGAATTTCTGACCCCCTCGGTGGTCGGTCTGGCCGATGATCGCCGGACCGTCATAGTCGGGCGCGCGGCCAAGGCGCGGCTGCTTCGCCACCCGGATCTGACCGCCGCGCGGTTCAAGCGGCTTATGGGCACCGGCAAGAAGCTGAAACTGGGGCGCAGCGAATATAGCCCGGTCGATCTGTCCGCGCTGGTCCTGAAATCGCTGAAATCCGATGCCGAACGTCATCTTGGCGCCGAGGTGACCGAGGCGGTGATCTCGGTCCCGGCCTATTTCAACGGCATCCAGCGGCAGGCGACCAAGGACGCCGCCGAAATCGCCGGGCTGAAGGTGCGCAGCCTGATCAACGAACCGACCGCCGCGGCGCTGGCCGCAGGGGTGCAGGACCGCGAGGGCGAAAGCACCTTCATCGTGCTTGATCTGGGCGGCGGCACTTTCGACGTGTCGATCCTCGAAATGTTCGACGGGGTGATGGAGGTGCGCGCATCCTCGGGCGATGCCATCCTTGGCGGCGAGGATTTCACCGCCCGCATCGCCCGCCAGATCGCCGAACAGAACGATATGGCATGGGCCAAACTTGACGCCGTTGCGCAGGAAGCGTTGCTGTCAGTGGCCGATGATTTCAAGCTGCGGCTGTCCTCGTCCGATACGGCCACCGGCAAGATCCGCATCGCCGGGCGCGAGTTGGAAGTCACCCTGACCACCCAGCAATTCGAAAAGATGACCGAGGATCTGGTGGCCAAGATGCGCCGTCCGATCGAAAGCAGCCTTTACGATTCAGGCGTCTCTGCGGACCGGATCGACCGGGTTCTGCTGGTCGGTGGCGCGACCCGGATGCCGGTCATCCGCTCGCTTGCCGCGCGGGTCTTTCGCAAGCTGCCGGATCGCGGCGTCGATCCCGATCAGGCGGTCGCGCTTGGCGCTGCAGTGCAGGCCGGGCTGATCCAGCGGCACGAGGGGCTGCGCGACATGGTGATGACCGATGTTGCGCCCTTCTCACTGGGAATCGTGGCATCGACGGTTCTGGGCAACCATGTGGTCCATGACCGTTTCGCGCCGATCATCGAACGAAACACGATCCTGCCCGCCAGCCGCAGCGCCTGGTTCGAAACCAGTCAGGACAATCAGGTCCAGATCGCCGTGGTGATCTATCAGGGCGAGGCGGCGATGGCCTCGGACAACGTCAAGCTGGGTGAATTGCAGGTGCCGGTGCCACGCGGGCCGAAGGGCAAGGAAGCCATAGAATGCCGCTTTACCTATGACACAAGCGGACTTTTGGCGGTCGATGTCACGGTGTTGTCGAACAAGAAGACCTATTCGGATGTGATCGAAAATCTGGCCGAAGCGCTGTCCTCGTCCGAGAAGACACGCCGTCTGAAAGAGATGGAAAAGCTGAAGATCAGCCCACATGAACAGGCCGAAAACATCGTTCTGGTCGAGCGGTTGAAGCGGCTTTACGAGATCCTGCTGGGCGAAGACCGGATCGAGATTCAAACCCTGCTGGCCGAATTCGAGATGGCGATGGACGGCCAAGATCCGGGCTTCATCAGTTCAGAGAATGAGCGACTGTCCAAGGTCGTAACGGCGATTGAAGACAGCTATGTCAGGTAGTGATGTCAGTTGGCCCTGGACCGAGTTGGGCCTTAAGGAAATTCCCGAAACCGCCCGCGAGGTCCGTCGCGCCTATGCCGCTAGGCTGAAGGAAAAGGATTGGAGCGGCGATCCGTCAGGGTTCAGCGATCTGCGCCGGGCCTACGAATATGCGCTGTCCATCACCGGCGACGCACGGCAGCGTCGGTCGATCTTTGGGTCCGAGAACGCCGAGACCCAGCCTTGGGACGACGACCCGCCGCCTGCTGAAGGGATGGCTGATGACGAGGGCAAGGCACCGCACGAGGCCGCCCCGGATCTGCCCGAGCCCGCACCTGTCGATCCGGCCGTCGAGGAAGAAATGGCGGCCCGCCGCGCAGCCGAAGAGGCGGCTGAAGAACTGCTTCGCAGCGCAGGCCGCCTGCTGAAGCTTCAAAACTACGAAGCTACGCTTTGGAACGATCTGCTGGCATCGCCTTTGCTTGACGATCCCATCGTGCGGCGGCAGTTCGAGCGTAGCGTTCTGGATCACGTCGAGCGATATGTTTATGTCGGCGCGTCGAATGCGGTGCTGAACTGGCTTGCGCAGATGGACGGCGAATTCGGCTGGACCGCCGACAGTATCGGCTTTCTGCGCCGTCACCCTTATCAGGACGAATTGCAGGCCAAGATCCTGCTGGCACTTGGCGACCGGCGCAGCATCAATGCGGCGCCCGTCCTGCCTCAGAAGAAGCCTCCGTTCAAGACCTGGCAGGTACTGTTCCCCGCAGCGGTCGTGATAATCACCTTCATCGCGACGTTCGTGGCGGACAGCCCGTCTGCCGACCAGATCAGCTTCTATCTGTTCGCCTCGCTGATAGGCGGTTTCGGGATGGTTTTTCTGTTCGCTTTGGTATCGGGCCTGCTGAGTTGGCTGGTTTCTGCGGTGACCCGCTTCTCCGACCGCGGAACGCGCTTCGTGATCTCGGCGCGGCGATGGTGGGGCAAACCCTTAAAATGGATCGAAAAAGGCGTCGCCTTGCGGTTCGTCATCGCGATAATTCCCGCTTTGATCATGCTGCCCGCCGCGTTTTCCGGGGATTGGCGACCGACAATCACGGGCAGTTCTATCAGCGAAGAACGAAGCCGCATGAATACCTACTTCAGCATCGCGACCGATGCTGTTTCGCAAGGGACGACAGAGATCGCAGCGCTTCCCTACCCGCATTTCGCACCGACCAAGCCCGTCATGCTCGGCGAGATCGAGCCTGACGATCCGTTTCAGGCAGATTCGATGATCGACTGGAACGCCTCGATGCAGGTGAAGGTGTTCTCGGACAGACCAATAGCGCTTCTGGAATGCGACGGGCCTGCCGGTTCCGCGGAAAGCGTCTGTGAACTTGGCGCGCGGTCCGACCAACAATTCCTCCGTGAAATAACCATTGAGAAAAAGTTGCCGATCAGGTCGCGCATGACCTCGGCGCTGTCTCATCCTGGGATCGTGCTGATTTTGGACGAACAGAACAGACTTACCGCCTATTGGCGCCGGGATTTCGACACAGACAGGGATCTGAAGCTGTCGTGGTTCGCGGGTGAAAACCGATATGGTCGGCTCTACACGGTTTCGTTCCGCACATACGACGCGGCTGTGCTGACCGACAGCGGCAGCTATTCTCTGGTCGATGATCGTGGGGAGCGGATACCGGTTTCACTTCCCGTCGAGGATTTGCTGCACCCGATCCGGTTGCGTCTGATCTGGCCAGCCGACGGGATCGCCGGGGCGGTTTGCGGCACGCTGGACGGGGCAACGACGGAGATTATGCCCTGCGATATGGAGCGTGGCGATATCAGCTATGGCGAAACCCTCATCTGTGCGAACCTGCATAACGCGAACGATTGCACCACCCGTTATGATGGCAATCCGCTGACATTCGACCCACCCGATATGATGCCCGTGTTGCAGGACCTTCTGATGCGGATGAAGACCACCGGTCCGCACGAGCCGCTGCCCGATACTGCACTTGTGCGCGGTCTCAGAGATCAGGTGCTGAATGACTATGCGCTGATCCTCGACCGTCCGGGTATGGCCGCACATCGGCGCGATAAAGACGCGCTGACCGCAGCGCTGATCCGCCAGCCGCATCTTCAAATTGCCTACGAAGCCAGCCCTGACATACGCGACAGGATCTGGCAGCACCTGATCGGGCAATTGCAGGATCTGGGCTTCCCCGGCCCCTTCGTCGAGACGGTGCCGGATCTTCCGACCGAAGACAGCTAGACGCGCCCGCAGCCTATCGCCAGTTCAGCACCACCTTGCCCGACCGCCCCGATTTCATCGCCGAGAATCCTTCGGCGAAATCGGCCACGTCGAACTGATGGGTGATGACGCGGCTGACATCCAGACCGTTCTGCAGCATGGCAATCATCTTGTACCATGTCTCGAACATCTCGCGGCCATAAACGCCCTTGATGGTGATCGCCTTGAAGACGATCCGCGACCAGTTGACCGGCGACTTGCCCGGCGGAATGCCTAGCAAAGCGATCTTGCCGCCCATCACCATCGTCTCGACCATCTGGTCTAAAGCCGCCTGACTGCCCGACATCTCAAGGCCCACGTCGAACCCTTCCTTCATGCCGAACCCGGTCATCACCTCGCGCAGATCCTGTTCCTGCACGTTGACGGTGCGGACGGTGGGCACCACCTCTTTCGCCAGGGTCAGACGGTCGGGGTTGATGTCGGTGATCACCACATGCCGCGCCCCCGCATGCCGGGCGACCGCCGCCGCCATGATGCCGATGGGACCGGCGCCGGTGATCAACACATCCTCGCCCAAAAGATCAAAGCTCAGCGCGGTGTGGACGGCATTGCCCAAAGGATCAAGGATCGCGCCGATCTCATCGGGGATGTCGTCAGGCAAAGGCACCACGTTAAAGGCGGGCAGCTTCAGATATTCGGCAAACGCGCCCTGCACGTTCACGCCGATACCGCGCGTGCCGGGGTCCAGATGAAACTTGCCTGACCGGGACTGACGGCTTTCGGTGCCGATCACATGCCCCTCGCCCGAGCAGCGCTGACCGATCTTCAGCCCGGTCACGTTCCGGCCAAGCTCGACGATCTCGCCCGCGAATTCGTGGCCGGTGATCATCGGCACGGGGACGGTGGCCGAGGCCCATTCGTCCCAGTTCCAGATATGAATATCGGTGCCGCAAATGCCGGTCTTGTTGATGCGGATCAGCACATCGTCGGGGCCGATCTCGGGGATGGGCGCCTGAACCTGCCACAAACCTTCCTCGGGTCGCGACTTTTCCAGCGCCTTCATGGTGTTCGGAATAGCCATCTCAGATCACCCCCAATTCGCGCCCGACCTTGCCAAAGGCGGCCAGCGCCCGGTCCAGATCTTCCGTGGTCAGCGCCGCGTTCATTTGCGTGCGGATGCGCGCCTGCCCATGCGGCACGACCGGGAAGAAGAAGCCCGATACATAGACCCCCTCATCGAACAGCCGCGTGGCCATGTCCTGCGCCAACCGCGCCTCGCCCAGCATGACGGGAATGATCGGATGCTCGCCATCCAGCAGGCGGAAGCCCAGATCGGTCAGGCCCTTGCGCCAATGCCGCGCGTTCTGGAACAGCCTCTCGCGCAGATCGCCGCCGTCTTCGACCAGCCGGATCGCCTCAAGCCCCGCCGCCACGATCGAGGGTGGCAGTGAATTCGAGAACAGATAGGGCCGCGCCCTCTGACGCAGCAGGTCGATCACCGCCTGCGGTCCGGCGATATAGCCGCCAATCGCCCCGCCAAGCGCCTTGCCCAGCGTCCCGGTCAGAATATCCACATCGACGCCAAAATGATCAGGCGTCCCTGCCCCGCGCGGTCCCATGAAGCCCGTCGCGTGACAATCATCGACCATCACCACCGCATCATGTTCGGCTGCGATCCGGGTGATCTCGGGCAGGTTCGCCAGATAGCCGTCCATCGAGAAAACGCCATCGGTCGCAATCATCACATGCCGCGCGCCGTCATCGCGCGCCTGTTTCAGACAGCGTTCCAGATCTGGCATGTCGTTATTGGCATAACGATAGCGCCGCGCCTTGCACAACCGGATGCCGTCGATGATCGAGGCATGGTTAAGACTATCCGACACAATGGCATCTTCCGGGCCAAGCAACGGCTCGAACAGCCCGCCATTGGCATCGAAACAGGCGGCGAACAGGATCGCGTCGTCCTTGCGCAGGAACGCCGCGAGCCGCTGTTCCAATTCGCGGTGAATGTCCTGCGTGCCGCAGATGAACCGGACCGAGGCCATGCCGAAACCACGATCATCCATCACCTCACGCGCCGCCCGGATCAGGTCCGGGTGATCGGCAAGGCCCAGATAATTGTTGGCACAAAGGTTGATCACCTCGCGCCCGCTGACCGAAATCCGCGTGCCCTGCGGGGATGCAATCGGTCGTTCCCGCTTGGTCAGGCCGTCGGCCTCGATCTGTTGCAAGGTGGCGTTCAGGTGGTCGATGAAACGGTCGGACATGGTGCTGCTCCTCCAGACGACAGGCCGCGCCTAACATGGCGGATTAAGTTCCGCAATAACGGATTTCATTATGACGGAATGAAATCCGTTATCCTGTCACGACCCTTTGACCACCAGAAAGGCGCGCGCCGCATCGCTCGCCGCGATCCTGTGGGCCACATCGGCAGGATAGCGCGCGGTGTCGCCGACGCTAAGCACTTCCTGCGACTCGCCGCTGGAGACGGTCAGACGGCCCTCGATCACGGTCAATTGCTCTTTGGTTCCGCGCGCATGTGGCTGGCTGTCCAACACTCCGCCGGGCCGGAACTGCAATTCGTAAATCTCGTCGCGTCCGACATCTTCGGGGCGGGACAGAATACGGATGCGGCAGGCGGTGCCATGATTTTCAATCGTCGGCACGTCGCTTTGACGCAGAACCTCGATCTGCGAGATCGGATTGTCGTCCAGCAGCCCGGCGAAATCCACCTGCAGGGCGCGCGTCAGATTCCACAAGGTCGCAATGGTCGGCGAGGATTCCCCGCGCTCGATCTGGCTGACCATGCTGCGCGACACCCCCGACAGTTTCGCCACCGCATCCAGCGAAAGGCCCTGCGCCTGACGCGCCTGTTTCAAACGGGCGGGAAGCAGCGATAGGATAACGTCGGCATGTTCTGTCATAACGGAAACATACCGCCTGCCCGATGCCGACGCCAGAGGCAAACACACCCCTTACAAGCAGTTCCGCCGCCGCCGGACAAATGGATCATCCGGCGGCGGCTTCGTCATTCAGAGCTTGCCGAGGCTCCAGAACAGCGTCTCGCCAGAGCTGTCATCGACACCGTCATTATCGGTCACGACCCATGCATTGCCTTCGGCATCGAAGGTCAGACCCTCGACCTTGTCCACGACATAGCCATTGGTCAGCGCCTTCAGCTCCGGGATCAGATCGCGGACTTCTTCCTTGGCGACCACCGGCAGATCGCCGTCCAGCGCTGCGGGGGTCAGATCGGCCAAGGCGACGCGGAAAATCTTCTTCACCTGCGCCTGATCGCCGATCAGATTGTCGCGCTCGATCAGATAGGCATGATCGCCGTTCACCGCGATTTCCGACAGACCCATCCAGCCCTCGCCCTTCGCCTCGAGCGGATAGCGCACCGCGCCCCATTCCTCGGCCTCCAGATCATAGGCCAGCAGCTTCACCTGCCCCTCGGGATCGTCGCCCCATTCCCGCTGCATCGCCACCCACAGGGTATCGCCAACTTTTGCGATCCCCTCGGCGCCAAAGCGGGTCTGATGCGCCAGCAATTCGACCGGCAGGCCGATCTCATCGGTGATCTCGCCGTCCGCATCCACATGCAGGATCGCATGCGGCACCAGCTTGGCCGCGTCACCCTCATTCGCCAGCCAGAACCCGCCTTCGCCGTCAGCGGTGATGCCCTCGATATCCAGCTTCTGCGCCGCATCGCCGTTACGGGTGACAACCGTCTGCCCGACGATCCGGGCGGGGGTTGCGGTCACGTCGATCTCATAAATCGACGGCATCGCAGAATAGACACTGTCCGAAGCGGCGAAGATCTTGCCATCGGCCGAGGCCAGCGCACCAAGCGCCCCCCATCCGATCAGATCCGCCGTCCCTGCCGAAGTCAGCATCGGATAGGTGGGCTCTACATCCTGACGCTCGAAGATCATCACATGCGCGCGCGCCGCGCCGTCTTCACCCAGATCGGCCTCGTTCGCGGTGACCAGCAGATTGCGCGACGGAATGGCAACCGCACCTTCCGGGCTGATCCCCGAAGGCAGGATCTGCAACAGTTCCGGCGCGGCGGGATCGGTCAGGTCATAGACCGCAACGACCGAGGACCGCTCCGAGACGACGAACAGATAGGGCGTGTCCCCGAAGCGCGCGAACTCGACGCTCTCGATCTCGACGCCCTTCGCGCGCGAGCGTTTCTCGGGGTAATGACCGATCTCGGCAATCGCGCGCTCCAGTGAGGCACCGGATTCGAAGACGACCGTGTCGTCCTTGTTGAAGATGGTGAAGCCACGGCTGCCACCCTTCCAATCGCCCTCGTTCGCCGTGGCGAAATGATCGGCATCGATCCATTTCACCCCATCCGGCTCTCGGGGGATCGAGCCAGTGGTTTCGGTAAAGGACAGGCGACCATAGGTCTTGGTATCCACATTCTCAAGCACGACCGAGCCCGCATCGAAATGCGAGGCCACCGCACCGTCAGCACCGATAACGACGATGTGGTTGTTTTCCTGCAAGGTCACGACGATTTCGCCGTTTTCATTGATATCGACGAATTCCGGCTCAGGGTCATCGCCGCCAACCGCCGCCAATCCGGTCAGGTCGATCTTCTGAAGCTGGCCGCAATCGACATCGCCATCCGCGATCGGCAGCTTCACCACGAAGCCCGCAGGCATCTGCGGCAAACCACCGTCGCCGGCATCCTCGTCACGCTCATTCTCAATGGCGACGGCAAGGAAGCTGCCATCGGGCGCAATCGCCACCGAGTCCGGCTGACCGCCCAGATCGCAAGAGCCAGTCTCTGTCGCGCTGGCGATATCGACGACCGACAGACGGCCCGACGGCTCGGTATAGCTTTCCGAGGTGTTCACGCCGACGAACGCCTTGCCGCCGACGATATGCGCCGTGGTCGGCTCGCCCTGCATGGCGATATTGCCCAACGGCTTCGGCGCGGCGGCATCGGTGATGTCGATCAGCCCGACCACGCCCAACGGGCTGTCGGTATAGATCAACGTATTGCCATCTTCCGAAACCGAGATGATCTCGGCCGAAGATGGGCGGCTGGTATCCTCGCCATCGGCCATGTTCGCGATGACCGGAAAGCTGGCGATACGATTGAAACTGTCGGACAGCGCGGGGCTCGCCATAAGGGCAAGGGCCGAGGCGGCGGAAAGAAGGCGGGCGGTCATGGCAACTCCTGGAAAACCGAGTGCGCGGACCCTAGGCCGGGGATGAGACAGTCGCGTAACGGTTGCCTGTCCGTTTTGTGTCAATCATCGGACGACCGCCCTGCCCCGGCAACCGGCTGACTTCGCGGAATGTTTTGTATGGGAATAACGGAACGACCCTATGCAGGACAGGTCGCGCAAATCGCCGCAGCCTCAATCGCCGACACGGCTCCGCATGCTCAACCCCGCCGCCGCCCGGGCGATATGTTCGGCCCAGGCGGTGATCTCGGGCACCCCCATCAACTCGCCGACCGAGGCACGCGCCAGGGGACCGGCGACCAGCAGGTTCGGCAAGACCGCGCCCGCGCCGTCGATCACCTCTCCGACCGAAGACACTTTCAGCCCCAGTTTCAGATCGTCCGCCCGCAGCATCCGCCGCTCGGCCATCCGGCGCAGCAATTGGTGGGTCTCGGTGATCCGGCCATGTGCCGGGCCGGTCGCAAGGATGACGCGGTCAACGTCAATCGTGGCGATGCTGTCCGATCCGCGCCGCCGGATATCAAGCTGGACCGAGGCGCCGCGCAACCGCAACGCCGTGATCCGTCCGGTATGGGCGGTCAGCCGCCCCGAGGCCTCGGCGCTCAACAACGCCTCGTGGGTTTGCGGCGCGATGCGGAAGCGATGGATGTCCCACAATCCGCGCAGATGTCGCAGCAGCCGTCGCCGCTCATGCACCGGCAGCGCCGCCCAGATCGCATTGGCCTGTCCCCTGAGACGGTCGAAACTGGCATGCCAGGTCAAACCCTCTGCGGCATCGCGGGCCAAAGCCGCGCGAATCCGCCGCAACAGTGCCAGCGTCGTTCGGGCGGGCGCGGTGGCGAAATCGGCGGTTGTCTCGTTCTGGTCCGGGCCATGCGGCTGCGAGCGCCAGCCATGCCGCGACAACAGATGCACATGCCCCGGATCAAGCCGCTGCGACAGCGAGGCGACCATATCCGCCCCGGTCAGGCCCGAACCGACGATCAGCACCCGTTCATCCGGCTGAATTTCGTTCAATGCGCCGCGCGCGAAAGGGTCCGCGATCAGGACCGGATGACCCGCCAAAGCGCCAAGTTCGGTCGGCAGGCCGGGCGGTGGATGGCTGACCGCCAGCACAACCACATCGGCGAAAAGTCGGTCGCCATTTTCCAGAATGATCCCGTAGCCGCCCTGATCGGGAAAGACATCGACGGCGCGCAGCCCCAAATGCCGGATGCGGCCCGTTTCGATCAGCGGCTGGATCTGGTCCGCGACATAACGACCAAAGACCGCGCGCGGCGGGAAAATCCGTCCATCCGGCGTCAGCCAGTCGGGGGCGGCAGTCGTCGTTTCCCTAAGCCAGCGCGCGAAATGGTCAGGCTCTGCCGTGGTCAGCGTCATCGTTGCATGCGGCACGTTCAGGCGGTGGGCGGGGTCGATGGTGCCATAGGCAACGCCCTGCCCCAACTCTCCACGCGGCTCGATGACGGTGATTCTGACCGCCTCGGACGGCACCTGATGCGCCAGATGATAGGCAACCGCCGCACCGGAAAGGCCGCCGCCGATGATGGCGACCGAGGCCCACTCTCTGTCTGCCGGAAAATGCTCGGTCATCTGATGCCCTCAGAGATGCGGGCGGCGATGGCTCGCCGCCCTGCTTTGTCAGCTCCACGCATGCAGCGGCGGATTGATTCCGTTCAGATAATAGTTGCCGACGATGGCATATTTCCACCGCACCGGATCATGCAAAGTATGCGTGCGCGCATTCCGCCAATGCCGGTCCAGATTATGCTCGGCCAAAGTCGCGCGGGTGCCTGCCAGTTCAAACAGCTTGTTCGTCGCCTGAATGGCGATTTCGGTGGTCAGCACCTTCGCCTCGGCAGTCGCGATCTGGGCCTTGGCCACGCTGGTTTCATCGGGCGCGGCAACGGCTGCATCGACGGCCAGACCGGCACGGTCCAGCAAAGCCTCGGCAGCATTGGCGCGGATCGTCAGGTCGCCAATCGCCTGAATGGTATAGGGATCTTCGCTGGCGTGATCGACGCCGCTATCCACCCATGCCCGTGAACGGTTCTTGACGAAATCGATGGTGTCGCGGATCGCCGCGCGGGCAATGCCAAGATCGACCGCCGCCTGAATGATCTGGAAGATCGCACCATCCGCCGAAGGCTCGGCATAGCCTTTATAGCCCGGCACCACATGGGTTTTCGGCACCCGCACATTGTCCAGCGTCACCGTGCCCGACAGGGTGGTGCGCTGGCCAAAGCTGGACCAGTCGTCGATCACCGACAGCCCTTCGGCCCCGCGATCGGCAATGGCGTAGAAGGCGCGGCCCTCATCGTCCAGCGCAACAATCGGCACCAGATGCGCCAGCAGCGCACCCGAGGCGTAGAATTTCCGCCCGTTCACCACGACATGATCGCCCTGATCGGTGAAGGTGGTCTCAAAATCCGCCGCCCGTTTCGAGCCGAATTCCGAGAAGGCGTTGCCGAAGCGCGTGCCCTTCAGCACCTCTGCGAACAGCAGATCCTTTTGATCCGGGTCCGAGACGGTGCGGATCGCCGCCACCACGCCCAGATGGTTCTGCGGGATCTGGCCAAGCGAGGGATCGGCCTCGGAGATGATCGCGATCACCCGGTTGATCGTCACCCAGGATGCATCAAGCCCGCCATATTCCTTAGGCACGCCAATCGCCCACAGCCCGCTTTGCGAGAAGGCGTCAAGTTCGGCCTGCGGCCAGATGCGGTTCAGGTCACGCTCGGACGCGCCCTTGGCGAAATCGGCGGCAAGACGCTGGGCGATTTCGATGGCCTCGGCTTCCGAGGTGATGATGTGGGCAGGCTCGGCGGGGCGGGCGACCGGGGGAACCGGCGCGCCCTTGGGATCGGGGACGGTGTGGATGGTCATGGGATCGGCTCCTTGAAAGGTTGGGTTTCAGGCGGCGTGGCCGCCCAGATAGCTGGCCTTGATGTCGTCGCGCGCGGCCAGATCGCTGGCCCGCCCGCTGAGTGTGCTGCGGCCATTTTCGATGACCGTCGCGTGGTGGGCATGACGCAGCGCGACCGAGGAATTTTGCTCGGCCACAAGGATCGTCAGCCCGGTTTCGGTATTCAGCCGGGTCAGCGCGTCGAAGATTTCCGCCACCACCAGCGGCGCAAGCCCCATCGACGGCTCGTCCAGCACGAACAGATCGGGCCGCGCCATCAGCCCGCGTCCGATGGCGGCCATCTGCTGCTCTCCGCCCGAGGTCAGACCGGCCACCGACAGGCGGCGGTCTCTGAGCCGGGGGAAGAGCGTATAAACCTGCTCCAGCCCGTCAGCGATGGCGGCGCGACGCAGGCCGCGACCGACCGCGCCGGTAATCAGGTTTTCCTCGATGGTCAGCGACCGGAACAGCCGCCGCCCTTCCAGCACCGGGACCAGACCCTTGCGGATATGGTCATGCGGGCTGCTGCCGGTCACGTCGCGCCCGCGAAACAGGATGTGCCCGCCGGTGATCTGCCCGCGCTCTGCCGGAAGCAGGTTCGAGGCGGCTTTCAGCAGCGTCGTCTTGCCCGCGCCATTCGCGCCCAGCAGCGCCACGATCTCGCCCTTGTGGACCTTCAGGCTGACGCCGTGCAGCGCCGCAATCGCGCCCGCATAACGGACCGAGACATTGTCGAATTCCAGAAGCACGTCGGACATCGGATACTCCGCGGGAATGGCGGGGGCGTTGCCGCCCCCTGCCCTGCCTTAGTTGCTGGCCGGGCTTGCGACGGTGTCCACATCCGCCTCGGTCCGCAGGGTCAGCCCCTTCTCGGCGGCATAGGCTTCCGAGGACGCCTCGATGATCGGGCGCAGCAAGGCCCAGTCCGGCGCGATCCAGTCAGAGATGACATTCCATTTCTGGCCATCCCATTGCTGGAAGGTCACGTAGCCTTCACCCTCGTGATTGTCCCAGGTGACGTTGATCGAGTGGAACAGGTTCTCCGCGCCCACCTCTTTCACCCGCTCGGGCGACAATTGCAGATGCTCAAAGCCCCAACGAACCTCATCCCCGGTCAGGGTGCGATTGCCGAAACGGGCCTGGGCGATGCGGATCGCCTCGACGTTCAGGATGCCGTTGACGATGCCAAGGTTATGATAGACCGAGCCGATCCGCGCCGGATCGGACAGGTTGCCAAGGTTGGCGCCGTAAATCTTGTCCTCGATCTCCTGCACGACCGGGTAATCGGTGCCCGATGCCTGCGTGGTGATCGCGGTATAGCCGATGGCCGCGTCGCCCGCCGGCGTCACGTCCTCTTCGGAATTCGACCAGACATTGCCGATGATCCGATCCGCCGGGAAACCGTTCCGCTGCGCCGTCGTCAGCGCCACCGGGTTCATCACACCCCAGCCACGCAGCACCACGTAATCGGGCCGCTCGCGCCGGATGGTCAGCCATTGCGCCTGCTGTTCGTTGCCGGGATGCGGCACCTCGATCTGCTGCAATTCAAAGCCGTATTTCTCGGCCAGCAACTCATAGATCGGGATGGTTTCCTTGCCATAGGGCGAGCCGTGATACAGCACGACGATCTTCTTGCCCGCCAGCGCCTCGTGCCCGCCCTCTTTCGAGGCGATGTAATTGATGATCCCCGAGGTTTCCGAATAGGGGTTCAGCAGCAGCGGGAAGACATAGGGGAAAACCCGGCCATCGGTGGTGTCGGTGCGGCCGTGGTTGATGGTCAGCAGCGGCGTCTGATCCTCGGTCACACCATCGATCATCGCATAGGCGATGCCCACCGATAGCGGGTTCCACGCGGCGATGCCGGGGTTTGATTTCAGGCGCTGATAGACCTCGACACCCTTTTCGACCTCATATTCGGTCTCGCCCTCGGACCATGTCAGCTTGACGCCGTTCACGCCGCCGTCGCGCGTGTTGATCAGGTTCAGATAATCGATGAAGCCGCCGAAAAAGCCGGTGCCGCCCGCCGCATAGGGACCGACGCGATAGGATTGCAGCGGGAAGTGCTGTTCGTCGGCAAGGCTGGCGGTCGCGCCTCCGGTCAGGATGCTGGCCGCCAGCAGGGCGGGCGCGATACGTTTCAGGAAAGACATGGATAACTCCGGTTCTGGTTAAGTCAGGACCGACCGAACAGGCTGCGAAGCCGCCGCGTGGCACGGTCAAGCATGGCGGACAGCCCGTTCGGTTCGGCGATGAGGAAGGCGATGATGACGGTGCCAAGCACGATCCGTTCGACCAGCTTGACCACGCCCGCATCGATGCTGCCGTCGAAGAAGAACCCCGACAGCCGGGCCAGCAGCAGCGGAAACACCACGATCAGCGCCGCGCCAAGAAACGCGCCGCGGATGGTGGCCAGACCGCCGATGATGGCGATGAAAAGGATCTGGAAGGATCGGTCGAGGTTGAAGCCCGCAGGCTCGACCGTGCGCAGATAGGTAAAGGCCCACAGCACCCCGGCCAGACCGATAATGGCCGAGGACAGCGCAAAGGCCCACAGCTTCGTCCGCAGCACCGGGATGCCGATGACGCGAGCGGAGGTTTCATTGTCGCGGACGGCGATCAGGTTGACGCCCTCGGGACCGTTGACAAGCCGGTGAACAAGGAACGTCACCAGCGTCACGATGCTGAGCGACAGCAGATAGCGCCCTTCCCGCGTGTCAAAGCTCAGCCCCGCAAAGGCCAGCGACGGGGCCGCGATCACGCCCGAAGGGCTGTTGTTCGAAAACCAGCCGAACTTGGTCAGCGCCCATTGCACGAAGAACTGCGCGGCAAGGGTCGAGACGGCCAGATAGAAACCGCGAAGCCGCAGCGATGGCAGGCCAAAGACCAGCCCCACGGCGGCAGCGGTCGTGGCCGCCAGCACCAGCGTCACCGGCAACGGCAGGCCAAGCCGCAGGTTGAAATTATAGGCGGCAAAAGCGCCCACCGCCATGAACGCCGCCGAGCCAAGCGACACCTGCCCCGCGTAACCCGTCAGCAGGTTCAGCCCAAGACCCGCCAGCGACAAAGCAAGGAAGGGCAGCAGGATCGCCTCGATCACATAGGGCGAGGCCAGATGCGGGACAGCGATGAAGGCCAGCGCAAGCAGGATCAGGATGGCGATGGTCTGCGCGGGGATTACCGGGCGAATGGTGGCAGCGGTGACGGACATGGCCTAGAACCTCTCGACCAGCTTCTTGCCGAACAGGCCCGACGGCCTGACCAGAAGCACCACCAGCGCCACCGCATAGGCGAACCAGCCCTCGATGCCGCCGCCGACGAACGGGCCCAGATAGACCTCGGCCAGCTTCTCGGACGCGCCGATGATCAGCCCGGCGACAATCGCGCCAAGGATCGAATCGAACCCGCCCAGCACCAGAACCGGCAACGCCTTCAGCACGATCAGTGACAGACTGAACTGCACGCCCAGCCGCGCGCCCCAAAGCAGCCCGGCGACCAGCGCCACCGCCCCCGCCGCCGTCCAGACCGCCGCCTGAATCCGGTTCAGGCGCAGGCCCACCGCCATCGCCGCGAAGGTATCGTCGGCCACGGCGCGGAAGGACAACCCGGTCCGGGTGAACCGAAAGAACGCAGTCAGGATCGCGACCATTGCCGCCGCGATCCCCGCCGCAACCAGATCGAAGGTGGAAATGAAGATACCCCCCACCTCGAACGGCGCATTCGAGATGCCCAGATCCAGCCGGTGAACCTGCGTCCCCCAGATCAGTTGCGCCGCGCCCTCGATCACATAGGCAAGGCCCAGCGTCGCCATGAACAGCGTCATGGGCGAGCGGTTGGCCAAGGGCCGCAGCACCGTGCGCTCAATCGCAAAGCCAAGCGCGGTCATCGCGGCCAGTGTCAACAGAAGCGCACCGGCAAAGGGCACGCCATGTTCGACAAGGCTTACAAAGGTCAGTGCCGCAAACAGCACCATCGACCCTTGCGCGAAATTGAGAACGCCCGAAGTCTTGTAGATCAGCACGAAGCCAATCGCGACCAGCGCATACATGACGCCGGACAAAAGGCCGCCCACGGCAACCTCGACCGCGAAAAGGAAGGCATACCAATCCATTACGCGGCCTCTGCCCCCAGATAGGCGCGGATCACATCGGGATCGCGGCGCACTTCGGCAGGGGTGCCGTCGGCGATCTTGCTGCCGTGATCCAGCACCGCCACCCGGTCGGACAGGTCCATGACCACGCCGATATCATGCTCGATCAGGATGACGGCCAGCCCAAGGCTTTCGCGGACGGCGCGGATATGGCCGGTCATTTCGGCTTTCTCGGTCGCGGTCAGGCCCGCCATCGGCTCGTCCAGCAGCAAAAGACGCGGCTCGGCCACCAGCGCGCGGGCCAGCTCGACCTGTTTCTGCAAACCGTAAGGCAGCGTCGCGACCGGGCGATCGAGATGGGAAGATAGCCCCAGGAACGCGGCCACCTGATCGACCCGGTCATCGACGCTGCGGGTTTCCCGTCGCGCAGCGGGAAGGCCCGCCAGATGCGCAAGCAGGCCGAAACGGCGACGGAAAACCCAACCCGAGGCGATGTTCTGAGCAACAGTCAGCCCGGGAAACAATGCGAGATTCTGAAACGTCCGCGCCACGCCAAGCTGCGGCAGACGCTGCGAGGGCACATGCGCAAAGGCACGCCCGTTCAACACGATCCGTCCCCGGTCGGGCCGGTAAAGCCCGCTGATCACATTGACCAGCGACGATTTCCCCGCCCCGTTCGGCCCGATTACCGCCCGAATCTCACCCGCCCGCAGGTCCAGCGACACATCCTTCAGCGCGCGGATACCGCCGAAATGCAGCTCGATTCCCTCCAGCCCAAGCGCCAGATCAGGCACCGCAGCTCGCGGCAGGGTCGTATCGAACGCGGCGCTGAATTCCGGCAACAGGACGGCAGCCGGAATCGTCCGCAGAAAAGCGGCGGAAGTCATGGGAACCTCGGGGACGGTGGGTGGTGGTGACCGCCTATTCGGCGGCCACAGCCTCGCGCGCACGTTCGGCCTCTAGCTGGCGGACCAGCGGCAGGACGTGCTTGCCGAAATATTCGACCTCTTCCTGGAAGTGCAGGAAGCCCAGCAGGATCAGATCGGCCCCGGCATCCTTCAGCCCGATGATCCGTTCGGCGATCTGCTGCGGCGTGCCGATCAGGTTCGACCGGAAGCCGTCATTATACTGCACCAGATCCTCGAAGCTGGATTTGGCCCAGTTGCCCTCACCTTCCGGGCTGGCCTTGCCGGCGTTCTTCACCTCATGCGCAAAGCCCTGCACCGCGTCGGGATTGGCCTTGCCGATGATCTCGTCCAGCACCGCTTTCGCCTCGGCCTCGGTATCGCGGGCAATGGCGAAGGCGTTGATGCCGACCTTGACCTTATGGCCATTGGCGGCGGCCTTGGCGCGAATATCCTCGACCTGCGCGGTCAGCCCCTCGGGGGTGTTGCCGTTGGTGAAATACCAATCCGACACGCGGGCGGCCATGTCACGGGCGGCGCGCGACGATCCGCCCTGGAAAATCTCGGGCAGCGGGTCCAGCGGCTTCGGCTTCAGGCTGTAATCGCTGAACCGATAGAAATCGCCACGGAAGGTAAAGCTGTCCTCGGTCCAGATCCCCCGCAGCGCGCGGATGAATTCCTCGGACCGGCGATAGCGTTCATCATGGTCCAGCCAATGTTCGCCAATCGCCGCGAACTCGCCCCGGAACCAGCCCGAGACCACGTTCACCGCGATCCGACCGCCCGACAGGTGGCTGATCGTGGCGATCTGCTTGGCCGCCAGCGCCGGATTCCACGGACCGGGCAAAAGCGCCGCGATCACGTTCAGCTTTTCGGTATGGGCCAGCAAATCCTGACTGAAGCTGACCGATTCATGCTGATTGTCGGCCCCATACCCCGCCGTGAAACGGATCTGGCTCAGCGCATAGTCAAACCCCGCCTGCTCGGCGATCTGGGCCAGCTTGCGGTTGTATTCCGGGGTCCAGCTTGTCCGTTGCTCGATATTCGAGATGACAAGGCCGCCCGAGACGTTCGGCACCCAATAGGCGAATTTGACGGGTTCGGTCATGGTTTTGATCCTGCTGATAGGGTCACTCGGCAGCGAGGCGAAGCGGCCGCGCATCCGGGAAAATCTCGTCCAACTCGGACACGGCACGTTCCAGACGTTCCAGCGCGGCTTCGCCCTTCAACGCGCCATTCTCGAATTCCTTGTCCGAGACATGGACGGCGGTGGACAGAACCCGCGCCTCGAAAAACGCAAACAGCGGGCGAAGCTGATGTTCGACGGCAAGGGCGTGCTTTTCGCCGCCACCCGTCGCCGCCACCAGGATCGGCTTGCGGCGCAGCGAGGTCGGGTCCAAAAGATCGATCAGATGTTTGAACAGGCCCGGATAGCTGGCCTTGTAGGTCGGCGTCGCCACCACGATCGCATCGGCGGCCAACAGCCGCGCAACCTTCTCGCGCGCCTCGGGCGACAGATCGTCCAGCCTGCGGGCGCGGCCAAGATCGTCGCCGAAATCGGCCAGCTCGAACAGCTCGGTCGAGGCGTCCAGACGGTCAGCCGCCAGTGACAACGTGGTCTCGACCAGCGCGCGGGTTTTCGATGGGGAAGTGATGTTGCCCGACAGGCCGACAATGGAAATCTGTGTCATGTCTTCCTCTAAATCACGACTTCTGTGATCGTCTTAAAAGCAGCCGGGACGGATTTCCATTTCGTAGTTGCTGCCGAAACAGCGAAGATATTCTTCGCTGCATCGCGGCAATAAGCCGGAAAGAAAGAGAATGATCGTCAAAGCGGCGATATAGAGAGCCTGATTTCATTTTCAGAGAACAAGGCTGTCGCGACTCGGCATCCGCTGGAAGAAATAGAATGCTACGCCAAACGCATTTCTTCTCTTCACGACGAAAAACATGGTCAAATAACAGCGCACAGGCCTGTTAAACAATATGAATATGGCAGAAACCTGCCGAAATGCTGCAGAATCGCTGGAATGGAAAAACCCTGCATGCTGTCCAGCATGCAGGGCGTTGTTTTCAGAATGAATAATCAGATCAGGATTTGCCGATCCATGGCAGATAACGACGCTCAATATATCGCAAACCAAGCTCGGATATCGTTGCCAGCGCGGAAATGACCAGAATCCCGGCAATCACCATATCGGTGACCAGAAACTGCGCCGCCGACTGGATCATATATCCAAGCCCGCGCGTCGCCGCGACCAGTTCCGCCGCGACCAGCGTGGTCCAGCCCGCGCCAAGCGCAATCCGGATACCCGTCAGGATCGAGGGCAAGGCGGCAGGCACCATCACCTCTCGGATCACCTGCCATCGCGACGCGCCGAATGTCCGGGCCGCCTGAATCTGGCTGTCCGACGCAGCCCGCACCCCCGAAACGGTCGAGATGACGATAGGGGCCAACATGGCAATGGCGATGACCAGCACTTTTGATGGCTCGCCGATGCCGAACCAGATGATGATCAGCGGCAGATAGGCCAGCGGCGGCAGCGGCCGGATGAACTCGATCAGCGGATCAAGGATGCCGCGCCCGACGCGCGATGTGGCGATCAGCAGTCCAGCCGGGACGCCCACCACCATCGCCGCGATCAGTGCCGCAAAGACCCGCCACAGGCTTGCCGCGATATGTTCGGCAAGCGTGGCATTGGCATAACCTTCGGTCGCGACCCGCAGGAAAGCGTCCCATACCCGGCCCGGCGACGGCAGAAAGACCGGCGAGGCCCAGCCGAAGGCCGAGGCGAGCGTCCACAACAGCAGCAGCCCGCCAATGGTGACAAGGCCGACATAGGGGGCCCATGACAATGCCGGGCGACGGCGCGGGGCGGGTGTTTCTGTTAGCGGAAGATCAACCATCAACCAACTCCTTCTCATAAATCGCCGCCAGCAGGCGTTCGCGCGCATCGATGAATTCCGGCTCGGATTTCAGCGCGCGCGGATCTTCGCCCTCTAGGTAGCGGCGACCGAATTCGAACTCTTCACGGTGAACGATCCGGCCCGGCGTCGGCGCCAGAACGATGACCGAGGTGGACAGAAACACTGCCTCCTCGACGCTGTGAGTGATCAGCAATGCGCCTGCATGGCTTTCCTCCCACAGGCTCAACAACAGTTCATGCATCTGGTCGCGGGTCATCGCATCAAGCGCGCCAAGCGGTTCGTCCATCAGCAGAAATTCCGGCTCTGACGCCAGCGCGCGGGCCAACCCGACCCGCTGCCGCTGACCGCCCGACAATTGCCAGACATGTTTGTCCTGATGATCCTGCAGACCCACGGCGGCCAGCCATTCCCGCGCCTTTTCGGCCCGCGTCGCCGCATCGATCCCACGCAGTTTCAGCGGCAGCGCCACATTGTCGCGAACGCTGCGCCACGGGTAAAGCGCGTCGTCCTGAAACACCACCGCCCGATCCGGCCCCGGCCCGGTGACAGGCTTGCCGTCAACCGTGACCCGCCCTGCGGACGGCGCCACGAAACCGCCCGCAAGGTTCAGAAGCGAGGTCTTTCCCGATCCAGACCGCCCGATGACCGAGATGAATTCGCCCCGCGCAAGGTTCAGCGAGACGTTCTGCAGCACCGGCAGCCCGGTCTGTTCCGGCCCGTAATGCAACGAGACCCCTGCAAGGTTCAGCGAACTCATCTGCGGCCCTCCGGCAATGCGCTATTTCTGCGCGGTTTCGGTTTTCTGCGCCGCCTCGGCGAAGCTCGCATTCACCGCGCCGCTGTAATCGTCCAGCGCGGTGGCCGATCCCTGCTCTTGCAGAAACTGCGCCGTGGCCTTGATCGCTTCGGCGGTCGCGCCGCCAAGGAAATCTGCGCTGGTCTGATCCTGCAGGCCGGCAAAGACATAGCCGCCCAGCAGCGCCGGAACGTCGGCAGCAGGCGCGCCGGTCAGCTCCGCGATCTTGGCCGCATTCTCGGATTCCGCACCCCAGGCTGCGGGATCGGCCAGATAATCATCAGTGATCTCGCCCGTCACCTTGACGAAGGCGGTGACGATTTCGGGATGCTGTTCGGCGAATTCCTTGCGCACGATCCATGCGTCAAAGGTCGCCCCGCCCCATTCGGCCACATCCGCGCTATCGGCCAGCACCTCGCCGCCGCCCGCCTTGATCTGGTTCAGCACCGGATCCCAGATATAGGCACCATCGATATCCCCCCGCTCCCACGCCGCCGCGATTTCCTGCGGGCGAAGGTTCAGCAGTTGCACATCGTTTTGCGCGATCCCCCAATGATCCAGCGCCGTCAGCAGCGAATAATGCGCCGTGGACACGAAGGGCGTCGCGATCTTCTTTCCCTTCAGTTCTTCGGGACTGCTGATCCCCTTCACCGCCAGCGCCTCGGCATCGGCGATATTGCCGACCACGTAGATCGTCTCGATCGGCAACCCTTGCGAGGCCGCAGCCGTCAGCGGCGACGACCCGACATAGCCGATATCGATCGACCCCGAGGCAATCGCCGCGATCACATCCGCGCCGCCGCCAAACAGGTTCCACTGAATATCGGCGCCGGTCGCCTCTTCATAACTCTTGTCGGCCTGCGCCACCCGCGACGGCTCGACGATCTGTTGCCAGCCGATGCGCAGCGTCTCGGCAGCGGCGGGCAGCGCGACCGAGCTTAGCAGCCCGGCCACAGCGATGCGGGAAAGAAGACGGGAGAAACTCATGATGATGTCCTTGAACTTGGCGACGACGCGCCCGATTGATCCTGTTTCACGAACCGGCCGCAGCGGTGCGGACATTCCCGCCATGCCCGCCGCCGCCGAAGACCTGCTTTTCGCCAAAGGAATTGCGCAAGGGCGCGACCGGCTGGCCGATCCCGAATTCGGGCAACAGCAACTCGGCCACCCGATACGCCTCTTCCAGATGCGGATAGCCCGAGGCGATCACCGTATCGATCCCAAGCGCCTGATATTCGCGCAGCCGCGCCGCCACCGTCGCAGGCGACCCGACCAGCGCCGTCCCCGCCCCCGAGCGGACCAGACCAACCCCCGCCCACAGGTTCGGCGACACTTCCAGCCGGTCACGCCGCCCGTTATGCAACGCCACCATCCGCTGCTGCCCAACCGAATCCGACTGCTTGCGGAACACCTCTTGCGCCGCCGCAATCGTGTCATCCGACAGCCGCGAGATCAGCCGATCCGCCTCGGCCCATGCCTCTTCATCCGTTTCGCGCACGATGAAATGCAACCGGATACCAAAGCTGACCTTCCGCCCCCGCTTCGCCGCAGAGGCCCGCACCCGGGCGATCTTTTCGCCCACCTGCGCCGGAGGCTCGCCCCATGTCAGATATTTCTCGACATGCTCGCCCGCGAATTCGATGGCCGCATCCGACGATCCGCCGAAATACAGCGGCGGCGCAGGCTGCTGCGCCGGTGGCAGCACCAGCCGCGCATTCCGCGCCTTGATATAGCGCCCGTCCAGGTCGGCATGGCCGTTATGGATCAGGTCGTTGAACACCTGAAAGAACTCGACCGCGTGGTCGTAACGTTCGTCATGCTTCAGGAAGATACCGTCGCCCGCCAGCTCCTGCTCACTGCCGCCGACGACGATATTGATCAGCAGACGCCCGCGCGACAGCCGGTCAAGGGTCGATGCCAGCCGCGCGTAATACGAGGGCGAGGCGGTGCCGGGGCGGATCGCCACCAGAAACTTCAGCCGCTCGGTCTGCGCGGCCAGATGGGCGGCCAGCACAAAGGATTCCTCGCAGGCAGCCCCCGTCGGGATCAGCACCCCGGAATAGCCCAGCCTGTCCACGGCGCGGGCGATCTCGGCGAAATATTCGGGGTCGTTCGGGCGGCTCAGATCATCGCTACCAAGATAAGAGCCGTCGCCCGAGGATGGAATGAACCACAGGAAATCCAGCGGCTTTTGAGGTTCCGGCATGGTGCTACCTTTCGAACGTAGAGATTGAGATGACGCGGCCCGACGGTTCCGCCATGTCAGGCGCTCCGCAGCGCGGCATCGGCGCTGCGCCGGTCCAACAGCGCCACCAGACGATGCCGCACAGCGTCAAAGCCCGGCTGCGCGCGATGCCTTGGCCGTGCCAGATTGACCGGCAATTCCGCGATGATCCGACCCGGATCGGGGCGCATGACGATGATCCGGTCGGCCAGCGCCACCGCTTCATCCAGATCATGCGTGACGACGATCATGGTCGGCTGACTTTCCGAGCCGCGCCAGATCTCCAGCAGATGCCGTTGCAGATCTGCGCGGGTAAAGGCGTCCAGCGCCGAAAACGGCTCATCCAGCAACAGCACATCGGGCCTGCTGACCAGCGCCCGCGCAATCGCCACCCGCTGCGCCTGCCCGCCCGACAGTTCGCGCGGCCATGCATTGGCCTTGTTCGACAGCCCCACCAGCAGCAAGGCCAGCTCTGCCCGGTAAAGCCGTTCTTCACGGGGCAAATGCGCCAGCCCGAAGCCGACATTCTGCTTTACCGTCAGCCATGGCAGCAGGCGCGGTTCCTGAAACACCACCCCGATCCGGTCATGCGGACCATCAAGCGGGATGCCGTCGATCTTGACCACGCCACTGCTGGCCAGTTCCAGCCCGGCGATGATCCGCAACAGGCTGGACTTGCCGCAGCCCGAGGCGCCGACAATGGCCACGATCGCGCCCGGCTCAACCGACAGATCCAGACCGCCGACAGCGTGGGTGCCGTTCTGATAGACCTTTGACAGATTTTCGATGGACAGCATCACGCCACCTCCTGCCTGTTCGCGGCGGCACGGCTGTCAGCCCGCTGCCCGAACCTGTCTTCCCACCGCAACAGCGGTCGCGTCACCGCCACCAGAATGCTGTCGGTCAGCTTGCCCAGCACCGCGAAGGTGATGATGGCGGCGACGATCTGCGCCGGTTTGCCCAGTTGCTGACCATCGATCAGCAGATAGCCCAACCCCCGCGACGCGCCCATGAACTCGGCGGCGACGACGAACATCCAGCCCAGACCAAGGCCCGAACGCAGCGCGGTCACATAGGCCGGCAGAATCGCGGGCAGCATGATCCGGCCAATCATCGCCGGGCTGGACAGGCGATGAACCAGCCCCACCTCGACGACTTTCCGATCGACCGAGCGGATGGCATCCATCGTCCCCAGATAGACCGGAAAGAACACGCCGGTCGCGATCAGGGTGATCTTCGACAGCTCGAAAATCCCGAACCACAGGATGAACAGCGGCACCCAGGCGATCGAGGGGATCGCCCGCAGCGCCTGGACCGTCGGGTCCAGGACACGGGCGATTCCACGGGAATAGCCGGTGATCGCACCGGCAATCGTCCCGGCGGCGACCCCAAGCCCGAAGCCCACCAACACCCGCCACAGCGTCGTCAGCGCATGACCCGACAGATCGCCCTGCCCCCACAACGCGCCAAGCGTCTGGATGATGACCGAAGGCGGCGGCAGCAGCCTGCCAGAGCTCAGCCCCGCCGCCACCGCCAATTCCCACACCAATGCCAGCGACAGCGGCAGGATCAACCCGACCGCCAGCGGCACATTGCGCAGCCCCCCTGCCCTTTCGAACAACGCGGAACGCGCATCCCGATGCTTTCGCGCTTCTGTATCCGAGAGAATATCCGTCATGCTGCGGCTCCTTTCGCGGCTCACGCCTCTGGCGCGCGGTCTTCCAGCAAGTCATTCACTGCGCGGGCAACATCGACCGAGGCGTCCAGCACCCCCGCTTGTTGCAGCGCCAGCCCCGCCGCGCTGATCGCGTCACGCTGCGGCTGGCCGATTTGCGGCAGGGTCAGGTCGGTACGATCATCGATCTGCAAATCGATGACCTCGGGCGCCAGCCCGGTCACCTTCACCGCGACCGCTTTCAGGTCGTCGGGGTGATCCAGCGCATGTTTGCGGGCACGCTCATAGACCGACAGCACGCGGGCAACGGTCTCGGGCTGGCGTTCCAGAAACTCCTCGCGGACATTCAGAATGCCGAACGTGTTGGCTTCCAGATCGCGATGAAACAGCGTCGCCCCATCTTCCAACTCGGCTGCCGCCATCATCGGGTCCAGCCCCGCCCATGCGTCAACATCGCCCCGGATCAGGGCGGTGCGGCCATCGGCATGTTGCAGCAGCACCGGGGTAATATCGGCCTCGGTCAGCCCAACCGCCGCCAATGCACGGATCAGGAAGATATGCGGATCGGTGCCCCGGGTCAGCGCCACCGTCTTGCCCGCCAAATCGGCGGGCGAGGCGATCCCGGCATCGAGCCGCGTCACCAGCGCCGTCCATTCAGGCCGCGAATAGCTGTAGATCGATTTGATCGGATTGCCGTTGATCTTCGAGACCAGCGCGGCAGCCCCGGCAGTCGAGCCAAAGTCGATGGCACTGGCGCTCAGAAATTCCAGCGCCTTGTTCGACCCCGCCGACTGCACCCATGTGATCGCGGTGCCGTCCGCCTTGAACTCTTCCTCAAGCCAGCCCTGCTCGCGCAGCAACAGCGACACCGGGTTATAGGTCGCAAAGTCGATGCGCAGTTCCTTCAGCGCCTCTGCCCGCAGCAAATGCGGTGCAGCCAGCGCCGCCGCAGCGAAACCCGCAACCCCGGCGACGACGCCCCGCCGTGACAGATGCAGCCCGTCCACTGTCCGATCCTTGGCCATCATCATCTCCAGATTGCGGCCCAGCGGCCCGTTCCTATTTCACGACTAGAAATATCGTGTATTAGGATTTTTCGTAAATAGAACGGTTCGGGTCTTGTTCGCCGCCGCGCGACGACAATCCTCTCTCCCGACCGCATTTCACGACCGGGATCTTTTTCGGACAGGCTGAACCACCAGCGAATCGCGGCTTTTGCGCCGCTATCGGTGATGTCCCGCGCCGCCGGACTTGCGAAATCCGCCATTCTCTGAGCGAAACCGGACGAATCGCACCCACTTCCACCCGCCTGCGACCTACATTCTTATCCGCAATTTATCAACAAAATGCGGATTACTCAAACAACAGCGATTTTGCCCATTAACATTCGATAATGTTCCCTTATCAACAAACTTGACTGCCCCCTTCCACACCCTCATAATCCGCCCATGGACCTGCCAATCACCCCCCTCTCCCTGACCCCCGCCGAAGAGGAAGCCCTCGCCGACCTCTACCGCCGCGGCACCCCTGCCAACACGCTCCGCGCATGGGAACGCGACCTCGCCTACATCTCGGCCTGGAAGCAGGCCAGCTACGGCGAACCCCTCGCCTGGCCCGAGGGTGAGGCCGTGGCGCTGCGCTTCCTGACCGACCATGCCGTGGACCTGACCGACCGCCCCGGCAAGGCGCAAGAGGTTGCGCTGGCCCTGATCGCCGCCGGACTGCGCCGCACGCTGGCCTGCCCGGCCCCCGCGACGCTGGACCGGCGCGTGGCGAGCTGGCGGGCCTTCCACCGGATGAAGAACCTGCCCTCGCCCTTCGACGCGCCGCTGGTCTCGCAGGCGCGTGGGCGCGCCCGCCGTGCCGCCGCCAGACCGACGCAGCGGAAGTCCGAGAACCCGATCACCAAGCCCGTGCTCGAAGCGATGCTGAAGACCTGCGACCACAGCCATCGCGGTCTGCGCGACCGGGCGATCCTGATGCTGGGATGGGCCTCGGGCGGGCGCAGGCGGTCCGAGATTTCGGCCCTGAACCGCGACGACATCGATGCCCGCGAATTCGACAGCGCCGGGCTGCTGAGGATCAGGCTGCTGACCACCAAGACCACCGGCCCCGACGACGCCCCGCGCCTGCCGCTGAAGGGCCGCGCCGCTCGGGCGGTCATGGATTGGATCAGCCTCGCCGGTATCCTGCGCGGGCCACTGTTCCGCCCGGTCAGTCAGGCCGACCGGGTGCTGGCCCGCCGCCTTGGCCCCGAAAGTATCCGCTCGGTCGTCCGCCATCGCCTGACCCTTGCCGGATACCCGCCCGAATTCGCCAGCGCCCATGGTTTGCGGTCGGGCTTCCTGACCCAGGCGGCATTGGACGGCGCGCCCCTGCCCGCCGCCATGCAGCTTTCCCTGCATCGCAGTGCCAATCAGGCGCAGCGCTACTATGCGGATGTCGAGATCACCGAGAACCCGGCGACCGATCTTCTGGGTTGAACGAGAAAGGGCGGCCCGAAAGCCGCCCTTTCCACCCCGGAAAACCTTCCCCGCGGGGAAGATCTATTCGATCTGATCCAGCAACATCGCCACCGCCGATTCCAGCTTTCGCCGGTCGATGGTCGAGAAGTCACGCGGCAATCTGATCTCCAACCGGCCATTCGCGGCGGTGCATTTCGCACTGCCTTGCGGGCGCACCAGTTGGAAGGTGGTCTTGGCCTTGCCCTGCTGCGGCACCGGCGCCGCGACTTTCCTGACCGGCTCACCGCCCTCTTCCAGCGCATCGACCCCCTGCCCCGCATAGCGCCGCAGAATGTCGAGTTCGTCCTTGACCGACCGATCGTCCCAGTCATGAAGATCGGTCTTGATCGCCGCAACGATCCCCGGCACTTCCTCCAGCCGCTGGGCCAGAGACAGGCCCAAGGCGCGCGGAATGTCCTGCGCATATTTCAGCACCTCGCCCAGCCGCTGCACGACCGGGATGAAGTTGCGGATATAGCTGCGCTTCTGGTAGCCCGCCGATTTGAACAGGATCGCCACCGCCTTTTCCGGGTCATGTTCGGCGGTGTGCGGGTCGATCGCGTAATGCACGGCAAGTTGCGCCATCTCGGCGAAAGAGATGTCCTTGCGGACCAGATTTTCATCCACCATCCGGCGGTAAAGCTGCTCAAGCCGGTCGCCGCGCGCAACGATACCTGCCGGGATCGTGCCCCATGCCTCGGCATCGCCGGTCTCTGCCAGCAACTGCCGATAGGCCGACAATCGCCGCCAGCCCTGGATCAATTCGTAGCGGCCATCGCGCCCCTGCTCGACCCTGATCGGGTTCGACAGACCGATATCGCGGATCGATGCGACCAGTTCGGTCATTTCGAAATCGGCGGCCGGCGCGCGGTCGCGGGTCAGTTTGTAGGTGTCGATGGCGTCCAGCGGGATCATGTCGGTAATCAGGCCCGCGCGTTTCAGGCGCACATGTTCCTGCGCCAGCGCATCGTTTTCGGCACGGATCTGCGCCTCGATCTCGGCGCGGTCGCGGCTGGATTCTGCGGTCTCGGCAATCGCGGTCGCCATCGGGCCACGACGCTGCTCGCGCGGCTCATCCTTCCCCGCGGGGAAGGTTTCCGGCTCATCCTCGGGGATTTCGATGTCGAACATGCGGCGCTTGCGGCTCATGCCTTATCCTCCAGCTTGTCCCATGCCTGCAGAACATGGGCGCGAAATTCCTCGTAAGCCTGATCGAATGTCGCCCGCGCGCGGCGCCATGTGCCACGGGTCATCTCGCGGTAATCGATCTCATAGATCGACGACAGGAAGCGGCCCGATTGTTCGACCGCGCGGGTCAGCTCAATCGGGTGTTCGGCCATCCGGTCGCCGAAAACCTGCCGGAAGGCGTTCAGCATCGCCTGATGCAATTCATTCGAGGGCTCGTAACGGGTCATCAGGAAGCGAATGTCGGCGAAGGCCTTGGGCAGCGAAATCTTCCCCGTGGGGAAGTTTTCGAAGCCATGGGACAGGTCTTCCAGCGCCTCGGCCAACTGGCCGATGAAGCTGGTGGTCGAGTCATATTCCCAGTAGCCGGGACCCGAAGGGATATAGAGCATGTCGGCGGCAAAGACCGCGTTCATCGACTGATACCCGATGGCCGGGGGGCAGTCGAAGAGGATCAGGTCGTAGGCATCGTCGGCAAGGCTGTCGAGGAAGCGCGAGACGGCACCGAAGAAGGTCCATTCGGGATTGAGGTGCCGATACTGGGCGCTGGCGAACTCGACGAAGGCGGCATTGGCGCAGCTTGGCACGATATCGATCGTGGACCACGCGGTCGGCTTGATGAAGTCCGCAGGCCGCAGCGAGCCAAGGCCCATGTCGCGGATCGAGGCGGGCAGCTTGCGTTGGGGCAGGGCGGTGCCGCTTTCCGCGCCTGCGGTCGGGGTGTTCATCCGATCGGTCTCGCGTTCCAGATCGCGGGCCATGATGCCCCAGACGGTGTGATCCTCGCCGACATCGGTCAGGCCCATCGAGTGGCTCAGGGTGGCCTGCGGGTCGAAATCGACGACAAGGACGCGGTAGCCGTCAAGCGCGGCGGCATGGGCGAGATGCAAGGCCACGGTGGACTTGCCCGCGCCGCCCTTGAAGTTCGCGACCGCCGCGCGAAAGGCGCGCTTGCCGGCGGGGCGGGGGGGCATCAGCGACTTCTTGTTGATGCGGACGCGGCGGCGCAGCTCGTTGATCTCATCAAGGCTGAACCAGCGCTGACGGCCATCCTCTTCGACTTCCCCGAGGGGAAGGTTCGGATCGGCGGCCAGCTTACCGCGGAAGGTGGACTGATTGATCTGGAAGATCAGCTCGGCCACTTCCCAGCTAGAAAAGCGGCGGAGGGTTTTCTCGTTGGCGGGGCTGAAGGTCTGCCGCCGGATCCAGCCCTGCATCTTCAGGGATTGCGATTGCAGCCGGGCAAGGTCTTCGTGCGTGTACATATGGTGCCTGTATCGAAGGACGTTGATTATTATTGTTTCTGCTTTTACGCTGGATTTGCGTCTTTGGCAAAAGCCAAGTTTACTGAAGTCGTATCTTAGCCCATTCCAGCGCCTGTTGCGCGAATCGGCTGTCCGGCGTGCGCTGTCCGTTGCGGGGCAGGGGGCTATGGATAGGGGGACAGGCCCGGGTGTTCTGCTAGGGATTGGGGGACATCCGTGGACAAATAGGGGACATCCAGTATGTCACCCTATACCATTAATACCGATTATTCCTGCCGGAATGGGACGGGAAAAGGCGCAAGGGTGCAAAACTCTTGACAGAATCGGGAAACGGGACGCAAATGCTGTGAAGATGGTGAAAAGCGTTTGAGACGACACAAGATCGTCCATTCACCAGACGAGCAATGGCCGGGTTAACCGGCAGGCAGGAGCAGCGATGCAGGTGATCAAACCCGTCGGCCGAGAGGCGGCGGCGAAGAAATATGATATCCTGTCAGCGATGATGGCACATGCGCTGGCTGGCGACCAGAACGCGCAGCGGCTTGTGCTGCGGCTGATGGCGCTGATCACCACCAGATATAACTGGCAGAGGAACGAGCTTGTCATGGGCCAGCGCGAGATAGCGCGGCTGTGGTGCGTGGATGAGCGGACGGTCAAGCGGGATATGGCCCGGCTGAAGGGGCTGGGCTGGATCACGGTGAAGAAGCAAGGCGCGCGGGGCAGGGTCTCGGTTCTGGGGATCGATCTGGAGCGGATCATGCTGGACACCCGCCCGGCCTGGCCGAATATCGGCGAGGATTACGTGGCCCGTGTGGGCGGGGTCGAAGAGGTGGCGGACCGGACCGTGGTTCCGTTCCGAAGGCCCGATCCTTTGCCCGCCGAGGGGCTGTGGGGCAGGGCGCGGGCGATGCTGTCGGGTGAGGACGGTGCGCTTTACGATGCGTGGTTTTCGGGGTTGGTGGATGGCGGCGTCGAGGCGGGCTGTCTGACGCTGTTGGCGCCAAGCCGGTTTCACGCGACCTATATCCGCACCCATCTGATGGCGCGGTTGCAGGTGGCGGTCAGGCGTTGCGATCCGGTCGTCAGCGCGGTCAGGATCGAGGCGCCGTCATGACCGGCAAGCGAAACCGCCGGCTTGCGCCGGCGGTTCCGGTGTCGCGATATTGGCTCGCTGACGCTTACTGCGACGGAGCTTCGCCTGCCGGTGCAGGATCGGTGGCCGGTGCTGCCGCATCCGGGGCGGGCGCGCTTTCGGCTGCCGGGTCGGTGGTGGTTGCGGCGGGATCTGCGCCTGCGTCACCCTCTTCCTTACACGCGCTCAGCACGGTGGCGCTGGCAAGTGCGACGGCAAGAAAGGCGGCCCGGACGGGCTTTTGACGAATAGACATCATGGTCTGAACTCCATTGCAGCTCTGTTCACCTCCTCCTTGACGATACGGCCTGCGCATCGCCGGGTGGTGATCCTGATCTTGCGCATCCGGAATGAAACGGCCAGAGGGCCGCATTTCGTGCGGCGAAAACAAGCCATTAGCCCTGCGATCCGTGGGCAGGTTCCCGCTGCATCTGCGAAAAGCCGCGTGGTCATGACAGCTTCGAGAGGTGGTTGCCGGGGGTATTGTTGACAAAAATGCTTTTGTATATGCTGCCGGACGAGTCATTTCGATCAGGACTTCCATCATGTCGCAGCTTCGCACCTATCGCAATCTGGGCGTTATCCCGCGTGCCTCGGGCGCAGCAGTTGCGGCGCTGAAGGCGCGGGCGACGGCGTGGGATGTGCCGCTGGTCGAAAGCCCCGAGGCGCTGAGCCTGTTCGTCTGGGGATGCGAGTTGCGGCTGACGCCCGAGGACGGTTCGGTGCGCGTCGATCTGGCGGCGCCGGAAGCGCGGCTGATGGGCAATCTGCAGGACAGCGCGACCGAGTTGTTCGCAGAGGCCGGGCTGGAGATCCTGTGGGAACGGGTGGATGAAGGCGCGCTGGCGCCGGGGCTGTCGCTGATGCGGGTGGTGTCTGTTTCGCCGCGGACGCCGGGCTATCTGCGGGTGCGTCTGCAGGGGCCGGAGGCTGCGCGGTTCGGGCAGGGAAGCCTGCATTTCCGGCTGCTGGTGCCGCCTGCGGGCCGTCAGGCGATCTGGCCGAGGATCGGGGCCACGGGGCGAACCATCTGGCCCGAGGGACCGGATGCACTGCACAGGCCGGTCTATACGGTGATCGAGCAACAGGATGACTGGCTGGATTTCGACATCTTCCGGCACGAGGGCAGCCCGACCTGCGACTGGGCCTTGTCCGGCCCCGAGGGCGCCGAGGTCGCGATCATCGGACCGGGTGGCGGCTGGTGCCCTGACGCGGCGCGACTGCATCTTTTCGGGGATGAGACAGCCTTGCCCGCGATCGTGCGGATGCTGGAACTGGCGACCTGCGAGGTCGAGGCTTTCGTCAGCGCAAGCTATCCCGATCTGGGACCGCTGGCGGCGGACCCCCGGGTGAAGAAGGTCGATGATCTGCTGGCTGCGCTGCAGGATTGCGGGACAGGCGAAGGCAGCTTCGTCTGGTTCGCAGCCGAGGCCGGTCAGGCGCGGAAGGCGCGCAGCCATCTGCAGGCGCGCGGGATCGACAAGCGGAATTTCATGGCGGCGGCTTACTGGGGATAGCGGCGCGGGCGACGGACGGCTAGGTTGCGCCCGTCCGGTCCCGATGCAGGAATCCCGTTTCGATGAGCGACAGCAATGGCAGCGCGGCCGAGGTGTTTCGGGTGTTCCTGAAACTGGGTCTGACCTCGTTCGGCGGGCCGGTCGCGCATCTGGGATATTTTCGCGAAGAGCTGGTCGTGCGGCGGCGCTGGCTGACCGATGCCGCTTATGCCGATCTGGTCGCCTTGTGTCAGTTCCTGCCGGGCCCGACCTCCAGTCAGGCGGGCTTTGCGGTTGGGCTGACGCGGGCCGGATGGGCCGGGGCGGCAGCGGCTTTTGTCGGGTTCACGCTGCCCTCGGCCCTGATCATGCTGGCTTTCGCGATGGCCGCGCCGGGGGTCGGCGGGCCGTTCGGCGAGGGGCTGCTGCATGGGCTGAAGCTGGTCGCGGTCGCCATCGTGGCACAGGCTTTGTGGGGGATGGCGCGCAGTTTGACGCCGGATGCGCCGCGTGTCGCGATTGCGGTTGTGGCGATCGCGGTGCTGATGCTTGCGCCCGGCGCGGTGGCGATGATGGTGGCTATCCTGATCGGCGCTGTCGCCGGGCTGATGCTGCGGGAGACCGGAGCGGGCAGGGCAGGGGGGCCGGTAAGCCTGCCCGTGTCGGCGCGGATCGGTTGGATCGCGGCGGTCGGTTTTCTGGCGCTGCTGGTGTTGTTGCCGCTGCTTGCGGAGGCTGTGCCCGGTTTGGCTTTGGCTGACAGCTTTTATCGCGCCGGGTCGTTGGTCTTTGGCGGTGGGCATGTGGTGCTACCGCTGCTGGATGCAGAGATGGTGCAGACGGGACGGGTGAGCGCCGATCAGTTCCTTGCCGGATATGGCGCGGCACAGGCGCTGCCGGGGCCGCTTTTCACCTTTGCCGCCTATCTGGGGACCGTGGTCGGGGCGTCGTTCTGGGCCGGGTTGATGGCCTTGGCCGCGATCTTTCTGCCGGGGTTTCTGATCCTTATCGCGGCGCTGCCGTTCTGGAGCCGCTTTCGGCAGGAAAGCGTGGCGCAACGGATGATGCAGGGGTCGAATGCCGCCGTCGTCGGAATCCTTGCGGCGGCGCTTTACGATCCGGTGTTTGTCAGCGCGGTGCATGGGGTGGCGGATCTGGCGCTGGCGGTCGGGTGTTTTGCGTTGCTGATGCTGAGGGTGCCGCCATGGGTGGTGGTGGTGCTTGCAGAGTGCGGCGGGATTGGGTTGGCGTTGGTTTGATGGGGGGTGGTGCGTGCGGAGCACGCACCCTACGCAACGCTTTAATCGGTTAACTTAAAGCGCCCGCCCGGAATCGAGTCGCCCTTGGGCGACGCCGGGCAGTGCACAGCCGCCCCCCGGCTGGGCACTTTGGTGATGCCGCGCGCGACAGAGGTGTTCGACGGGGTGGCACCATAAAGTGGCAAGAACGACCGTTGCGCATGCCCAACCGCGGCTGTGCCCCACCCTTCGTTCTATGCCGCCAGCCTTGCGTAGATGCCGCCCTGGGCCAGCAGTTCGGTATGGCTGCCGATCTCGGCGATCTGGCCTTCCTGCATGACGACGATGCGGTTGGCGCCCCGAATCGTGCCCAAACGGTGGGCGATGACCAGCGTTGTGCGACCGACGGCCAAAGCGTCGAGCGCCGTCTGAATCTCACGCTCGGTCTGGCTGTCCAGCGCGCTTGTCGCCTCGTCCAGAATCAGGATCGGGGGGTTTTTCAGGAAGGCGCGGGCGATGGCCACGCGCTGTTTCTGGCCGCCTGACAGCATCACGCCGCGTTCGCCGACGATGGTGTCCAGACCCTCGGGCAGGGTTTCGATCATCGAGGTCAGTTGTGCTTGCGCGGCGGCGGCGCGGATTTCGTCATCGGTGGCGCCGAGGCGGCCATAGGCGATGTTTTCGCGCAAGGTGCCGCCGAACAGGAACACGTCCTGCGAGACCAGACCGATCTGGCGGCGCAGGCTGTTCAGCTTCATCTGCGGCAGGTCCAGGCCGTCGATGCTGATCCGGCCCGAGGTCGGCTCGTAGAAGCGGGGCAGCAGCGCCAGAAGCGTCGTTTTGCCCGCGCCCGAGGGGCCGACGAAGGCCACGGTCTCGCCCGCGCGGATGGTCAGATCGATCCCCTTCAGGATCGGGCGGGTCGGGTCATAGGCGAAGCTTATGTCGTGGAAGGTGATATCGCCGCGCAAAGCAGGGGCCTCGGTCGCGCCGGGGGCGTCCTCGATCTCGGGGTCGGTTGCCAGCAATTCCTGATAGCGGCGGAAACCGGCGATGCCGCGCGGATAGGTTTCGATGACGGCGGCGATTTTTTCCAGCGGGCGATAGAAGACGCCGACCATCAGCAGGAAGCCGACGAAGCCGCCGGTGGTCAGATCGCCCGACAGGACGAAACCCGCGCCCACGACCATGACGATCACCTGCACCAGCCGCATACCCATATATTGCAGCGCGCCCGAGGCGGCCATGATCTTGTAGGCGTCCAGTTTCGCCTGCCGGTAGCGGGCATTGTCATGGGCGAAAAGTTCGGTCTCGTGGCGTTCGTTGCCGAAAGCCTGCACGACGCGGACACCGCCAAGCGCTTCCTCCAGCCGGACGTTGAAATCGCCGACGCGGGAATAAATGGCGCGCCATGTCTGGGTCATGCGACCGCCGTAGAACACCACCAGCGCCAGCATGGCGGGAACGATCAGCGCCACGATAAACGCCAGCTGCGGGTTCATCCAGAACATCAGCGCGAAGGCGCCAACGAAGGTCATCACCGCGATGAAGGCGTCTTCGGGGCCATGATGGGCGACCTCGCCGATTTCCTCAAGATCGCGGGTGACGCGGGCGACCAGCTTGCCGGTGCGGGCGCGGTCATACCAGCGCCACGACAGGCGGGTGAGGTGATCGAAGGCGCGGGCGCGCATCTCGGTCTCGATATTGATGCCCAGTTTGTGGCCCCAATAGGTGACGATGGTCAGAAGCCCGGCATTCAATGCGTAAAGCACCAGCAGCCCTGCGGCGGCGGCGACGGTCAGCGACCAGTTGCCCTGCGGCAGCAGGTGGTCGATAAACAGCGTGATCGCGACCGGGAAGGCCAGTTCCAGCAGGCCGGAGATCACAGCGCAGCCGAAATCCAGCCAGAAGAGGCCCATGAACGGGCGATAGTAGGAAAAGAACTGGCGCAGCATCGGGGTTTTCCTTCAGGCCGGAATGGCAACGGGGCGACCGTCCGGGCGGGTCAGCACATCCATCGGCAGGCCGTAGATCCGCTGAAGCGTGTCAGAGCGCATCAGCTCGTCCGGGCTGCCCTGCATGATCAGCTTGCCGCCCTTCAGCGCGACGACGTGGTCGCAGAAGCGGGCGGACATGTTGACCTCGTGCAGGACGATCACCGCGCTGCGGCCCTGTTCATGGCACATGCGCCGGACAAGTGCCAGCACCTCGACCTGATGGGCGATATCCAGCGCAGAAATGGGTTCATCCAGTAGCAGCGTTCCGGCCTGTTGCGCGACCATCATCGCAAGCCATGCCCGCTGACGTTCGCCGCCCGACATCGTATCGACAAGCTGGTCGGCAAAGCGGTCGATGGCGCATTCGGTCATGGCGCTTGCCACGGCCTGATGATCCTCGGCGCCAAAGCGGCCAAGCGCGCCGTGCCAAGGATAGCGGCCAAGCGCCACCAGTTCGCTGACGATCATGCCTTCCGCCGGGGGCGGGTGCTGCGGCAGGAAGGCAAGCCTGCGGGCATAATCGCGGGCCTTCCAGTCGGTCAGGGCATGGCCTTCGAACGTGACGCGGCCATGGGTGGCGGCGATCTGGCGGGCCAGCACCTTCAGCAGCGTCGATTTGCCCGAGCCGTTATGGCCGATGAGCGCGATCATCTGACCCGCCGGAAGGTTCAGGCTAACCCCGTCCAGCAGGCGGCGACCGGGAACATCGACGCAGAGGCCATCGATCTGAAACAGCGTATCACTCATCGGTTGGGTCTCATCATCAGCCAGATCAGCCAAGGCGCGCCAATCAGCGACGCGAAGAGGCCAAGCGGCAGTTCATAGGGAAAGCCCGCCATGCGCGCGCCGAAATCGGCGGTCAGCATCAAAGCGGCACCGATCAGCGCCGCTCCGGTCAGTTGATCGCGGGGCCGGGCAAGGCCAAGGCGGCGGGCCATATGCGGGGCCATCAGGCCAACGAAGCTGAGCGGGCCGACAAGAACGGTCGCAGCCCCGGTCGCCATGCCTGCAAGCGCGATGAGCAGGGTTCGCGACAGGCGGATCGGCAGGCCGATCCCGCCCGCGACGCCGTGGCCCAAGGGCAGGACGGCCAACCAGCGATGCATTGACAGCGCGGCGATCCAGAGGATGGCGGCGGTGGCGGCAAGGGCCGATGCGCCGGTCAGCGAGACGGTGCGGGATGAGCCGCTGAGCCAGTCGAGGATCGCCCATGCGCGGGCGTCTCCGATCGCCATGATCGCCGAGAGGACCGAGGATGCCAGGGCCGAAACGGCGATACCGGCCAGCAACACCCGCTCGGGCGGCATGTCGCGGCGGCTGACGAAGAGGGTGATTAACGCCAGCGACACGACCCCGCCGATCATCGTGCCGGTGGTGAGCGTAACGGCGGTCGGCGCCGCGACAATAAACACGGTCGCCGCATAGCCCAGGGATGCACCGCCCGAGACGCCCAAGACTTCGGGTGAGGCAAGCGGGTTGGCGGTCAGACGTTGCAGGATCGCCCCGGCAAGGGCAAGGGCCGCGCCCGCAGCGGCGGCGGCGACCAGCCGGGGCAGGCGCATCGGCAGAAACGCGGCGAAGCTTTCGGCGTCAAGCACCGCCCAGCCGCCGGGGACGCGACCGATCCAGACCAGCACCAGCGCCGCGATGATCAGCGCGGCCAGCAGCGACAGGATCAGCGTTTTCGGGTGATTGCGACGGCGGGCGGGGCCTTCGGCGGCCTCGGTTCCGGGCGGGGTCGAGCCGCGTAGCCGTGGCAGCAGCCACAGCAGTAGCGGGCCGCCCAGCAGGCCGGTCATGGCGCCGGTCGGGAACATCTCGCCGCTTTGGCCTGCGATGGTCAGCACGATGCCGTCGCAGATCGACAGGATCAGCGCGCCGATCAGCGGGGCGAGGATCAGCAATTCCTTGATCCCGCGCACGCCAAGGGTTCGGGCAAGGGCGGGCCCGGCAAGGCCGACAAAGGCAATCAGCCCGATCTCGGCCGAGACGGCGGCGGCGAGGAAAACCGCCACCGCCACGGCGGTCAGGCGGACCAGCGTGACGTTGAGGCCAAGGCCGGATGCGCCCTCTGCGCCCAGCGACAGGACGCGGAGCGGGCGGGCCAGCAGGGTGGCGGCGATTGCTCCGGCGATCAATGTCAGGGTCAGGGCGCGCGGACCGCCCCAGCTTTGCTGCACCAGCGAGCCGCCGTTCCAGATCACCAGCGACAGCAGATATTCGCCCTGGGCCAGCGTGATGGCGGTGGCGATGGCGCTGGCGGTCATGCCGATCAGCAGGCCGGCGATGACCATGGTGACCGGGGCAAAGGCGCGTTTGGCACCGACGGCAAGGACAAGCGCAGCGGCTCCACCCGCCCCCGCAAGCGCGATGGGCCAGCGGCCATAATCGAGGATACCGGGCGCGAAAACCGTCGCCAGCACCAGTGCAAGTTGCGCCCCGGATGAGATGCCAAGCGTGGTCGGGTCGGCGACGGGATTGCGCAGCACGACTTGCAGGATGGCGCCGGACAGGCCCAGCAATGCGCCTGCCAGCAATGCCATGACGCCGCGCGGCATCGTGCCGAAGGCCATCAGGATTTGCTCGATGCTCATGGCGTCGGGGCGGAAGGGCAGGGCGGGCCAGTCGGCCAACGGTAATTGCGTCGTTGCCGCGACCAGCCACAGCAGGATCGCAAACGCCGCCGCCAGCGGCAGGGAGATGCGGACAGCGCGGGTCATGCGAGGGGCCGTGGTCCTTGTTCGAAGGCGCCCGCCAGTGCTGCGGCAAAGCGCAGGGCGGCGGGGATGCCACCGAAAGGGTTGGTCTCGGGCAAGAAGAAGACGCGGTTGGCCGCGACCGGCGGCAGGGCGTGCCAGAGGATGCTTGCGGCAAGACTGCGCCGCGCTTCGGAAGGGATATCGCCGATGATGACCAGACGGGCATCGGTCATTGCGGCCAGTTGCTCAATCGGGACGGGGGCGTGGAAGCTGAAGCGAGTGGCCTCGGACCAGGCATTCTGAAGGCCCAACCGGACCAGCGTGCTGCCAAAAAGGCTGTCGAAGCCAAAGGTCCGCATGTGCCGGGCATCGCCGATATTGACCAGCGCCACGGGCAGATCTGCGAAGGGGGCAAGCCGGGCGGCGATGTCGGTGAAGCTGGCCTCGGTCTCTGTAAGGGTGCGGGTGCCTGCCTGCGGGTCGTCCACGGCCTCGGCCAGTGCGGTGATCGCGGACAGGGCTTTGGGCAAGGGCGGATCGCCCGGAATGTAGAAGGGCAAGCTCAGCAGCGGGGCGATCTGGGCCAGCCGGTCGTCGTATTTGGTGTAGAAGGGCGAGGACAGGATCAGATCGGGCCGGATGAGCTGCAACAGCTCGAAATTCGGCGCGCCGCGCAGGCCAAGGTCGATGACGTCCTCGGGCACAACGGGTTCCACCACATCGGCGCGGAAGCGGATCAGTTCGGCGGCGGCGACGGGCATATGGCCGATGGCAATGGCGGTTTCCAGCATCGCCCAGTCAATCGCGGCAAGGCGCGGCTTTGACGTCCGGGCAAGGGCCGGAAAAGGCAAACCCGCCGCCAGCATTGCGCTGGCGGCGGTCAGGATGGTGCGACGAGTGGGCCGGAGGGATACGGCCACGGGTGTCACCACTTGTAGGTCACTTTTGCGGTCACCGTCCGGCCTTCGCCGTAGGAGCAATAGGAGAAACCGCAGGCACCAACGTAGACCTCGTCAGTCAGGTTGGTGATGTTCAGAGAGGTTTCGACGCTGCCATAGGTATAGCTGCCGCCCAGATCCAGAAGCGTCACGCTGTCCAATTTCTGAGAGTTGGCACCGTCGATATAGCGCGATCCGATATGACGGATACCGCCACCGACGCGCAAACCATTGCCGAAGTCGCGGTCGATCCAAAGGCTTGCAAGGTGACGCGGCGCATCGGCCAGTTCTTTGCCGTCAAAAATAAGCCCTGTGCTAGGATCAACGGAACCTGTCGGATCGATTTGCTCGGTGCGGTTATAAGCATAACCGCCCCGGATCTGCCAACCTTCTGCAATCTCTGCAGTCGCTTCAACTTCCAAGCCTTGCGATTTCACCTCATCGATTTGACGGATCGCGCTGCCCGGTCCGTCGGTGCGCCTGACGCTGCGATTCACGTTGGACTGACGCAAATCATAGACCGAGACCGTGATCAAACCGTCGAAGGATTGCGGCAGATACTTGACGCCGACTTCCCACTGTTCGCCTTCGGTCGGACGCAGCACCTTGTTATCAATATCGACGCCCGCATTCGGGTCGAACGAGGTTGAATAGGAAATATAAGGCGCAAATCCATTGTCAAAGACATAAGACAGACCCGCACGACCAGTCACTTCGTTTTCTTCGAATTCCGAAACAGCTCCGTAACGCTCGCCCGACTGCTTCACCCAATCGTAACGCAGGCCAAGCGAACCGCGCCAGTTGCCGTATTCGATTTCGTCCTGAACATAGATGCCGACTTGGCGCAGCAGCGAAGGTCCGGCATTCGGATCGGCATAGGGCGAACGTGCGTCGACATAGTAGTCTGGATTGCGCCAGTTCAGATCGGCTGCGGTGAAGAACTGGCTGCTTTCGTGGGCGTCGTATTTGCGAACGTCCGCGCCGAACAGCAGTCTGTGTGTTGCCTGACCCGTGACCACTTCGCCGGTCAGGCGGGTGTCGAGGCTAATGGTCTTGCTGTCTTCAAGCTGCTCGCTGGATCCCCGGCTGAAGGTCGAGTCGCCGTTAACTGCACTTGCATAGGTGGTGCGGTATTCCCAATCGAGGCTTTCGTAACGGAAGCCTTGGCTGAGAGTCCAGCCGTTGTCGAATTCGTGGCTGATCTCGGCGCCGATGGCATAGGACGTGCGGTCGCTGTCGTCCCAGTCCTTCTGGCCGGTATAAAGTTCGCGCAGGTAATCGTCATTCCCGGTGCCGGTCAGCGCGAAGGGCACGCCGGTCGGCGGCATCGGCGCGTCTTTGGTGTAGTTGGCAAGCAGATCGATGGTGGTCGCATCATCCGGGGTCCAGCGGACAGCGCCCGCCAGATAGCCGCCTTTGTTCGTCAGGTCCTCGATCTGCGTGCTGTCGTTGCGGCCAATGCCGGTGACGCGCCATGCCAAATCTTCATTCGGCGCACGGTTCACATCGAAAAACAGGCGGCTGCTGCCGTTGCTGTCAAAGCCCAACCCGACCTCGCTCATGTCCGTAGACCGAGCGCGTTTCTGAACCATGTTGATCACGCCAAGGGGTGAGCCGGCACCATATAGCGACGAGGACGGGCCGCGCAGAACTTCGATCTGCTGCATGCCGTAGATTTCTTGTTTGATCGCGCCGAAATAGCGGCCTTGGCGCAGACCGTTCACGTATTGCGCGTGTTCCGCCTTGAAGCCACGGATATATGGTGTGTCAAATCGAGGGTCGATCCCGAACGGTTCGGCAAGAACACCGGCCGTGTAACCAAGAGCTTGCCCCATGTTCTGGGCGCCCTGCTTGGTGATTTGATCATTGGTGACGACGGTTGTCGATTGTTGCGATTCTGAGATCGGCGTTGCCGATTTGGTCGTCTGCGCACCATCGGCGGTGAAGCCCGACACATCGTCGATGGTCAGCGTAATCGTGCCGAGGACGAAAACGGAATCGTCATTGGCGCTAGGGAGAACCGGGACCGCGTCTTGCGCGAGGACGGGCAGGGACAGCGCGAGGGTGCTGGCGCTGGTCAAGATGAGTGAGCGGATACGCATGTGATGGGCCTTTGCTCGACACCGGGGAAATTACTCATGCAATCAGCGAAAAGGTTAACGCTGTCAATGAATCCCGAGTAAAATGCTACGAAATATTTTGGCAGGCCGGAGACTGTGGCAGTTTTGCTTGATTGCTCAGTCAAGGATGGCGGTTTTTGTCTGCGCGAGGGCAGGGGGGCGGGGGCCTCCGGTTGCCCAGTCCAGCAGTTCGGCGGTGTGGACCACGGGGATGCGGGTGCCGCTGCCGATCTGCATCATGCAGCCGATATTGCCGGCGCTGATCACCTGCGGGTTCAGCGTTTCCAGCGTCGCGAGCTTGCGGGATTTGAGTTCGGCCGAGATCGCGGGCTGCATCAGATTATATGTCCCGGCGGAGCCGCAGCAGAGATGGCTGTCCTTTGGCTCCATCACGGTGAAGCCTGCGTCAGTCAGCAAGTCTTTGGGTGCGCTGCGGATCTGCTGGCCGTGTTGAAGCGAGCAGGCGGCGTGGTAGCCGATGCGCAGCGGCGGGGCATGGGTGGCGTTTTGCAGGCCAAGCTCTGTCATGAACTCGGTGATGTCGCGGGCGAGGGTGGCGATGCGGGTGGCATCCTGGGCCAGTGGTGTGCCCTCGAACATATGGCCGTAATCCTTGATCGTGGTGCCGCAGCCCGAGGTGTTGATGATCACCGCGTCGAGGCCGTCGCGGTCCAACTCGGTGGTCAGCGCATCGATGTTGGCGGCGGCGAAGGCGTGGCTTTCGCTGGTCCGACCCATGTGGTGGGTCAGTGCGCCGCAGCAGCCGATGCCGCGCGGAATCACCACTTCGCAGCCGTGGCGGGTCAGCAGGCGGATGGTGGCGTCGTTGATATCGGTGTTCAGCGCGCGTTGGGCGCAGCCGGTCAGCAGGGCGACACGTTTGACGCGCGGGCCTTGGGCCGGGAAGGTTTGCGGGGCGTCGTTGGGGCTGCGCGGCGCGATCCTTTGCGGGGCCATGTCCAGCATGGCGCGCAGGCGTGGATCCGGCATCAGGCGACGGAAAGGGCGGGCGAGTTTCGCGCCCAGAAGCGCCAGCCGGAAGCGGCCCGGATAGGGCAGGATCTTCGCCAACAGCCAGCGCAGCGCACGTTCCGGTGCCGGGCGGCGATAGTTTTCCTCGATATATTCGCGGGCGTGATCGACCAGATGCATATAGTGGACGCCCGACGGGCAGGTGGTCATGCAGGACAGGCAGGACAGACAGCGATCGATGTGCTGAACGGTCTTGGCGTCGGGGGTTTTGCTGTTCTCCAGCATGTCCTTGATCAGATAGATGCGGCCACGGGGGCTGTCCAATTCGTCGCCAAGGACTTTGTAGGTCGGGCAGGTGGCAGTGCAGAAGCCGCAATGGACGCAGGAGCGCAGGATCTCGTTGCTGCGGGCGGTGGCGGGGTCGGTCAGTTGTTGGGCGGTGAAGTTGGTTTGCATGTCAGCGCCTGCTGACCCGAGGTTGAAGAGGAATCGCCCGCCCGGAATCAAGTCGCCCTTGCGCGACGCCGGGCAGTGACCACCCGCGATCAGGCAATGCCCTTTGCTCTGTTTGGATTGGCTGGCTCATCTAGCTCTCCATCAGACCGGGGTTGAGGATGCCTGCCGGATCGAAGGTCTGGCGCAGGCCCTGTTGCAGCCGCGCCGTCGCGCCTTGTTGCGGCGGGAAGGCGGGGCCGGTGACGCCTGCGCGGCGGATCAGGGTGGCGTGGGTGGCGATGTTGCGGATCTGCGTTGCCTCGCCCGGTCCTGCGTACCAGATCAGCCCGCCGCCCCAGTCCAGCGAGGTCTGGCCGCCTAGGGTGTGCAGGGCTGCGGTGATGCGGGGAGCCTCGGTTGGTTTGGTCAGGATGCGCCACAGCGGCGCGGCAAGGCCCGCGAAATGGCTGACATCGCGCAGGTCACGCCAAAGAGTGACCGTCGCCGCGTCGTCCAGAACCTCGGGATCATGATCGGTCAGCAGCGCCAGCAGACGGTCGCGGCGATAGGTCAGTTGCTTCTCCAACCCCTCGATCCGCAGATAGGCGGTGCCGTCACGGTAGGCTGCGCCGGTCACCTCGAACGGGGTCGCGAGAGCGGTCGAGAAAAGCCGCACCGCCTGTGCCTCATCAAGATCGCGGCAGATAAGGGTGGTGCGGGCGGGCAGCAGCGGCAGCGTTTTCAGCACCATCTCGGTCAGGATCGCCAGCGTGCCATGCGACCCGGCGAGCAGCTTTGACAGGTCCAGCCCGGTGACGTTCTTCATCACCCGCCCGCCATTCTTCAGAATGCGGCCCTGCCCATCGACGAAGCGCAGGCCCAGCAGGTGATCGCGGCACGCCCCCGCCAGCAGGCGGCGCGGGCCAGAGGCGTTCGCCGCGACCATGCCGCCCAATGTCGGAATGCCGTTGCGGCCAAGGATGCCGCGCAGATCAGGGGGCTCGAAGGCCAGCGCCTGACCCTCGGCTGCCAGCATGTCCTCGATCTCGGGCAAGGGGGTGCCGGGGCGGGCGATCAGGGTCATCTCGCCCGGCGAATAGGTGACGACGCCGGAAAGGCGCGCGGTGCTGAGGCGCTGGCCTTGGGCGGTGTTTTCGATGCGGGTGCCACCGCCTTCAATGCAGAGTGGGGATGCACGGCGGAAATGGTCGGCGACGATCCCGGACAGTTCCGCCTCGTCGGTGGGCGCATAAGCGTCAAGCAAAGCGGTCATTCCGCCGCCCTTTGACGAAAGCGCGCGCTGGCTTCCAGCGGGAAGACCTTGGCGGGGTTCAGCAGCCATTGCGGATCGAACAGATCCTTGATCTCCATCTGGATCGCCAGATCGGCGGGGTCGTATTGGTCGCCCATCAGATCGCGTTTTTCGATGCCGACGCCATGTTCGCCGGTCAGGCAGCCGCCAACCTCGACACAAAGGCGGAGGATGTCGGCGCCGAACGCCTCGGCGCGGGCAAGATCGCCCGGGGTGTTGGCGTCGAACAGGATCAGCGGATGCATATTGCCGTCGCCCGCGTGGAAGACATTGGCGACCTCCAGCCCGTGCTGCTGCGACAGCTCGCCGATGCGGCGCAAGGTGAAGGGAAGCTGGCCGACCGGCACTGTGCCGTCCAGACAGATGTAATCGCCCAGCTTGCCCATCGCGCCAAAGGCCGATTTGCGGCCCTTCCATATTTTAGCGGCCTCATCGGCATTGCGGCTTTCGCGGAATTCGACCGGGTTCAGATCCTCGGCGATGGCGCGGATGCGGGCCAACTGGTCGGCGATTTCATCGCGCGAGCCTTCAACCTCAACGATCAGCACGGCCGAGCAAGCGGGATAACCCGCCTTGGCAAAGCTTTCGACGGCGCGCAGGCAGGGTTCGTCCATATATTCGATCGCAACCGGCAGCACGCCTGAACGGATGATGCGCGCCACGCATTCGCCCGCCACCTCGGCATTGTCGAAGCCGATCAGCACCGGGCGCGCGCCTTCGGGGCGGGGCAGGATACGCAAGGTCGCCTCGGTCACGACGCCAAGCTGACCCTCGGAGCCGCAGAAGAGGCCCAGTAGGTCAAGGCCGTCCGGACCAAGTTCCGGCCCGCCAAGCTGAACGATTTCTCCGGTGGTCAGGACGACGGTTGCGGCCATCAGATTGTTGGTGGTGACGCCGTATTTCAGGCAATGTGCGCCGCCCGAATTCATCGCGATATTGCCCGCGATGGTGCAGGCCAGTTGCGAGGACGGATCGGGGGCGTAGAAAAAGCCATGCGGTTCCAGCTCGGCGCTGACCGAAAGGTTGGTCACGCCGGTCTGGACGCGGATGAAGCGGTTGTCGGTGTCGATCTCCAGCACGTCACGCAGCCGCATCGTGCCCAGCAGAACGCAATCAGCCGTGGGCAGCGCGCCTCCGGCCAGCGAGGTTCCGGCGCCACGCGGCACCACCGGCACGCCCATGCGGTGACAGGTCTGCATGATCGCCGCGACCTCTGCGGTCGTACGCGGCAGGACCACGGCCAAAGGCGGGCAGCGATAGGCGGTCAGCGCGTCGCATTCATAGGCGCGGGTTTCCTGCGGATCGTCGATCACCGCATCGCCGGGCAGGATCGCGCGCAGTGCCGCGATGATCTGCGGGCCGCGCTGGATGACGCTTTGATCGGGTGCCGGCATGGCGATGGTCATGGCTTTGCCTCCTTCCCCTCTGGCGAAGTGGTAAAATAAATTTACCACTATGTCAAATTGCGCGTTATGATGAGTTCCGCGATGATATGACAACGAAAACCCTGATGTGAGATGCAATGTCCGAATTCTCGATCAAACCCGAACGCACGGCAGAATCGGTGGCCCGGCATATCGAGGCGCTGATCCTTGAAGGCTCGCTTCGTCCGGGCGAGGCCTTGCTGTCCGAACGTGATCTGGCATTGCGGCTGAACGTCTCACGTCCGACGGTGCGCGACGGGTTGAAGCTTCTGGAAGAGCGTGGGTTGCTGACGGGGGAACGCGGCAAGGGCGCGCGGGTGGCGCAAATGGGCCAACAGGCGCTGACCGATCCGCTGCTGGCGCTGTTGGCCGACAAGCCAGAGCTGACCGATCACTATCTGGAGTTTCGCGACGTGGTGGAAAGCCGGGCGGCGGCGCTGGCCGCCGAGCGGGGGACCGAGATCGACATGCAGGCGATCCGCGATTGCCGCACCCGGATCGAGAAAGCGCATGAGGCCGGGCTTGCCGAGGATGAGGCGGCGGCGGATGCCGATCTGCACATCGCGATCTACGAGGCCAGTCATAATCTGGTTCTGCTACAGATCATGCGGGCCTTGGCCAGCGGGCTGCGCAGCGACATTGCTCGCAATCGCAGTCGGATATTCGCGGTCCGCGAGATCCGCGAGACCTTGCGCGATCAGCATCTGTCCATTGCGCAGGCGATTCTTGATCGCGATCCGGTGGCCGCCGAGTCGGCCTCTCACGCGCATCTGTCCTTCGTCCGGCAGTCCGAGCGGGAATTGCGCGAGATGGAGCGGCAGACGGATTTGTCGCTGCGGCGGCAGGAGAGCGGCGGGATCGGGCAGGGTTAGGTGCGGATGAGCAGCGCCAGATAAGCGGTGAGGCTGTCACGCAGATATGCCTCGACCGGGTGTTGCGGGTCGAAGCTCCACCATAACAGCGCGCCCTGCCAATGGGTCGCGAGCAACTCGCCGATATTTGGCGGGGTGTCTGGCGTGTTGGTAAAACAGGCGTCGAGATGGCCGGTCAGCGCGGTTTTCCACGCGGTGCCGCGCTGGCGCAGGGCCGGGTCGCGCAGGTCTTCGCGGAGAAGCAGCAGCCCCTCGGCATAGGTTTCGATATCGCCATAGTCGCCGGACAGGGCAATCAGCAGGTCGATTGCCGCGCCCGGTGTTTGCGGCAGGCGTTCGGCTGTGGTGGCCGTCGCCTCGTCCAGCCGGTCCCACGCCTGGTGCAATGCGGCGCTTTTCAGCACGGTTTTGTTGCCGAAACGCTGGACCAGCGTGGCGGCGGAAAGTCCTGTGGCGCTGGCGAGGCTGGCAAAGGTCAGCCCGTCCGGGCCGCTGGTCTGCATAAGCATCAGCGCGGCGTCGAGAACGCTTTCATCGGTCTGGGTCTTGGGTCTGGGCATCTTGACATTCATTTATAACCGAACGAATGTTTACATATTATTGAGCCGCCGTCAAGCGGACGATTCTTTTCTGGCACAGGTGAAAGATGACATTGCAGGGCAAGGTGGCGCTGGTCGCGGGTGGGACCCGAGGCGCGGGGCGGGGCATCGCAGTCGAGCTTGGGGCAGCGGGGGCGGTGGTCTATGTGACCGGGCGCACGACGCGGCAGAAGATGTCGGAATATGGCCGCCCCGAGACGATCGAGGAGACCGCCGAACTGGTCACCGCAGCGGGCGGGCAGGGGATCGCGGTGGCGGTTGATCATCTTGATCCGACACAGGTGGCGGCGCTGATCGCGCGGATACGGGGCGATCACGGGCGGCTGGATGTTCTGGTGAACGATATCTGGGGCGGTGAATTGCTGTTCGAATGGGACAAGCCGGTCTGGGATCACGACCTTCAGAACGGTTTGCGGTTGCTGAGGCTGGGGATCGATACGCATCTGATCACCGCGCATCACGCGCTGCCCCTGCTGATCGAGCGTCCTGGCGGCTTGCTGATCGAGATGACCGATGGCACGGCAGAGTACAACGCCACGAATTACCGCATCTCGCCATTCTACGATCTGGCCAAGGTGGCGGTGAACCGGATGGCATGGGCGCATTCGAAGGATTTGGCGAAGCATGGGGCTAGCGCGGTCTCTCTCACGCCCGGCTGGTTGCGCTCCGAGATGATGTTGCATGCCTTTGGCGTGACCGAGGAGAACTGGCAGGACGCAACCCGCGATCAACCGCATTTCGCGATCTCCGAGACGCCTCGTTTCGTTGGCCGCGCGGTGGCTGCGCTGGCGGGGGATCCTGACAGGGCACGATGGAATGGGCAGTCGCTGTCCAGCGGAGCGTTGGCAAAGGTCTATGGTTTCACCGATCTGGACGGCTCGCAGCCTGACGCATGGCGTTATCTGGTCGAGGTGCAGGATGTGGGCAAACCTGCCGATGTGAGGGGGTATCGGTAGGAAGGTCCGCTCTTTTTCGTGCTTGAAGGGAGAGTGATCGCGCATGCGGATCGCCATGTTCAACAAACTTCCTTTTCGTTGAACATTCATGTATTCAACAATCATAAGGATTGTTGAACATGCCCGATATCCCGCACCACAGCGCGCTTGCCCATGCCGCCTATCACGATCTGCTTCGTTCGCTCCGCGACGAGGCGGCAGGCGATCTGCGCGGCACCCCGACCCGGGTCGAACGCAATGGCCGCGCCTATTGGTATGACAGCTTCCGCATCGGGTCCGAGGTGCGCAAGCGTTATATCGGTGAAGACAGCCCTGATCTGGCCGCCCGGATGCATCGCGCCCAACAGGACCGCGCGCCCGCCGAACAACGCCGCAAGGACCGTGCCCGGCTGGTCCGGCTATTGAGGGCCGAGGGATATATGGGCCTTGACCCCACCACCGGCAGCCTGATGGCGGCTTTGGCCAATGCAGGCGTCTTCCGGCTGGGCGGCACCATCGTCGGCACCCATGCTTTCCGGCTTTACGAGGGTGAGCTGAACCTGCGCTACGGTTTCGACCAGACTGCACAGACCGACGATCTCGACATCGCCAGTTTCGAGCGGCTGTCGCTGGCGCTGGAAGATGTCGCCGCGCCACCGGTTCAGCAGGTATTGGCCGATTTCGACTTCGCCCCGGCGCCGAGTCTGGAACCCGGCAAGGCGTGGCGTTGGCGGCAGACGGCGGGAAACGCGCTGGTCGAGTTTCTTACGCCCGCTTTCGGCGATGAAGGATTGCGCGATCTGCCCGCACTAGGTGTGCAGGCGCAGGCTTTGCGTCATCTGAACTACCTGATCGCCGACCCGATCCCCGCCGCCATCCCCTATCGCAGCGGTGTTCTGGTGCAAATTCCGCGACCTGAACGCTATGCCATCCACAAGCTGATCGTGGCCGAGCGTCGTCGGGCAGAGGATCGCCTGAAATCGCAAAAGGACCGCGCGCAGGCGGCCTTCCTGATCGCCGCTTTGGCCGAGGACCGACCCGAGGATTTGGCCGAGGCGTTGGCCGATGCTCGTGACAAAGGCCCCCGTTGGCGCGAACGGATCGACGCATCGTTGGCACGGATGCCCGACAGCGCGGCCCTGATCTTGGCTTTGTAGGTTACTCAAGGGCCAGCGTCGTCAGGTTCTTGCAAACTGCTTCGCGCTGCTGATCAGCCGGTTTTGATCTCAAACCATTGATCCGCAGTTGATAGCGGGCGGCGCGGGCGATCCGCTCATAGTCCGCTGTGACCAGATCCTTATACCCCTCGATCTGTGGAAAGGCATCGCCAACGAATTCGAAATATTCTGACGCGGTCGCAAATATAGTGCCGTCATGCGCCATCAAAGCCACGGCCAGTTCCGTCAACCTTTCAGCTGAAGGTGGTTCTTGCGGCGCCGAAGACTGCTCCTGAGGATCGAAAGGCCTGGTGGTGCGCGCATGATCCGCGACCACAGACACCGCAGCCAGCAATTCCAACGCTTCGGCGTCCGGTGATTCCTCTGCCAGCAGTGGAGCAAGTTGATATGTGACGCAGTTTCCAATCTGCGCGGCGGAAAGGCGCAGCTCACTGATGAAATACGCAGCATCAGAAGCTTGCTGCAACGTCATCGGACGCCAGTAGGAATGGCCATGGAGCGCGGAGGCCATCTGCCAAAGGCCTCTTGTCTCCGAAAGCTCCACTTCGCCGGACATGAACATGGTGGCGATTTCGCTGTAATAGGCGAAGTCTTCGTGCGGTCTGTCGATCGTATTCGGCCCCCCAATCGACAGAGTTGCCGTCGCATTGTCGATGCCATCGGTCGTCCGGTTCGCGACCCGCACCTCCATATCGCCATAAGCGTTTGGAATGCATCCCGGCTCGGTGAAATCGCATGCTGGGTTGCTGTTTGAGGGCGACAGGAAATGCAGGCGAATGCGGGTGAAGTCTCCGTCCGACTGAAGTGTTGCATGCACGATCCGGGCGAGGACGATCCCCTGATCCACAGCCACCAGATTTGGAGCGACCAACACCATTTCTCGGGGCATGTCGTCCCAGTCTAGCGCGGTCGCAGGCGATGCTATTCCCATAGCCGTCAAAGCCAGCAGTATAATCTTATGCAAATCCGGTGATCCTTAAAAATCGAGAGTAAAAGTCAGAGCGAGATCATCTCTCCAACCTGCCGGATTTGAAAGGGACGGTTTTGGGAACGCTCAGCCCGCGCTGTTGCGCCGCAGAATGATGATCGTGTCCTGCAAGGTGACCTGATCTCCCGAGGGCGTTTTTGCCGGGCGGTCCACCAGCTTTGCCTCGACCACCGTCCAATCGGTCGGATTGTAGCCTGCCGCCGCCAACTCGCTTTCGACGGTGGGGAACGGCTCGCTTTGGCTGTGATTGGCCCAGGGCGGCGGTGCGCCATGGGCGACGACCAGCAGATGACCTCCCGGCGCGACCGCGCGCGCTGCCCGGCCGACGATCTCGGCGCGCGGCAGATGGACCGGCGACTGGAAGTAAAAAGCGGTCACCAGATCGAACTGACCCGCGGGGAAATCGACCGACAGATCCCGCGCCTCGAACCTGGCGCGGTCGGACAAATCCTGTTCCTCCGCCCGCCGTGCCGCGCGACCGACGGCGACGGGTGAAATATCCACACCAAGCGCCTGCCACCCCAGAGAGGCCAACCAGATCACATCGTCACCGTGGGACGACCCCAGATCCAGCGCCGTTCCGGGCGGCAGATCGGTGGCGAACCGGGCCAGCGTCTTGCTCGGCTGGCCGGTGCTGGTGGTGCGCTTGGTCTGGTAAAATTCTTCCCAGAAAGCATCGGGGGTGGCGGCTTGATCCTGCATGATCGGCGGTCCTCTGGCGGCTGTTTTCACGTAACTATATAAGTAGCGTGATATGATGTTGCAGTCAAGGTCACGTATCTGCAAGAGTTACAATTCAAGACAGACGAGGGTCTCATGCGCTTCGACACACGGCTTTCACGGCTTTTGCACGTCCTTCTGCATATGGAAGGGCGCGATCAGCCGCTGACATCCGAGGATATCGCGGTGATGCTGGGTTCGAACGCGGTGGTGGTCAGGCGCATCATGGCGGGGCTGCGCGAGGCGGGTTATGTCAGTGCCGAACGGGGCCATGGCGGTGGCTGGAAGCTGGCACGTCCGCTGGATCAGATGACGCTGCTTGACGTTTACAAATCACTGGGCGAGCCCGAACTTTTTGCCTTCGGCCTCTCTGACCCGTCGCCGCGTTGTCTGGTCGAGCGTTCGGTGAATGCCACAATGTCGGCCGCCATCGCCGAGGCGACCGAGACGCTTCTGGCCCGTTTCGCGCAGACCCGGCTTTCTGAAATCGCCGAGGATTTCAAGGAACTCTACGCGCAGCACGAAACGGAAGTGCCGCATCAGTGGAAGCCCTGATCTGGGTTACCGCTGATCGTCGATGACCTTACCGTCTTTCGGCAGGCTGCCCGGCGCGACCACCTCGACCGTGCCTTTCAGGCGCGTGATCTCGGCCAGCTTCTCGGCCAGCGGGCCGACGACATTGCTGTCATCATGCTCGACGAGCAGATGCATCCGGTCCTGCTCTCCGACCCGGCTCACCTCCAGCCGCAAGCGATGGCAACCCGGGACCAGACGCTCGATCGCGGCGATCTGTTCGGGGCGCACGAACATGCCCTTGACCTTGGTGGCCTGATCGGCGCGACCCAGCCAGCCCTTGATACGCCCGTCCGGCAACATCGCCGTCATGTCGCCGGTGGCGAAGCGCAGCAGCGGATAATCGGGATCCAGCCGCGTCACCACGATCTCGCCGATTTCGCCAGCCGGGACAGGATCGCCGGTACCGGGGCGCAGGATCTCGACGATCACGTCGTCATTCAGCACCATGCCCGGTCCCTCGGTCTCATAGGCGATGATGCCCAGATCGGCGGTGCCATAGCATTGCTTGACCGCCACGCCTTTCGAGGCAAGCTCAACCCGCAGGCTTTCCGGCAGCGCCGCGCCAGTTACCAGACCGATTTCCAGCGACGAACGATCCGATCCGGTCTCGTCTGCCTTGTCTATGATAATCTTCAGAAAATCCGGCACGCCGACATAAACGCGCGGGCGATAATGGCGCAGTGCCAGCAATTGCTCCTGCGTGTTCCCCGGCCCCGCCGGGATCACGGGGCAGCCAATCGCCTCGGCACCAGCCTCGAAGATAAAGGCGGCGGGTGTCAGGTGGTAAGAGAAGGTGTTCAGGATCACATCACCCTTTTGCACCCCGACCGCCTGCAGAGCACGGGCCGAACCCCACCAATCGGGTCCACGCCCCTCTGGGTCGAAGATCGGGCCGGGCGAGATGAACAGCCGCCGCAACGAACCGACCGGATTGCCGTTCAGCCCGCCAAAGGGCGGTGTTGCTGCCTGCATCTCCACAAGGTCACCCTTGCGCAGAACCGGCAGCGCCGCCAGATCGGCCAAAGAGCCCAGCGGGACCACATCCGCCAGCCGCTCTGTCCAGTAGTTCTGCGTCTCGCGCATCCGCGCAATCTGCGCGTTCAGGCGGGCCAGTTGGTCCTTTTCACGAACATCGGGGGCCTGCCCCTTGGCCGCGTCGCTTAGCCCGGCTGTCATGGCGAAATCTCCTTATGCCAGCCAGCGCTTGCGCCGGCGGTAGTGTTTGACATTGCGGTAATCGACGTGATCCGCGCCGCCCAGATAGAAATCCTGCACGTCCGGGTTGGACTTCAGCACATCGGCTGAGCCCGACATCACCACCTGCCCCTGTTCGATCAGATAGGCCCGGTCCACGATGTCCAGCGTTGCCGCCGCGTTCTGTTCGACCAGCAGCACGGACATCTTTTCGCGGGCATTGATCTCGCTGATGATGCCGAAAATCTCTTGCACCAGCAGCGGTGACAGGCCCAGCGAAGGCTCGTCCAGCATGATCAGTTTCGGTTCGGTCATCAGCGCCCGGCCAATGGCCAGCATCTGTTGCTCGCCGCCCGACAGATAGCCCGCCTTGGACTTGATCCGCTCTTTCAGGCGCGGGAAGTAGGTATAGACCTGATCGCGCAATTCGTTGAAACGACTGCTGCTTTTGCCATGAAAGGCGGCGACCAGATTTTCGTCGGGGGTCAGGTGACCAAAGATGCGGCGGCCTTCCAGCACGTGCACCAGCCCCATGGCGACACGCTCGGGTGCGCCCATATTGCTGATCGGGCGGCCATCATAGCTGACGGCCCCCCGGGTGACCAAGCCACGCTCAGGACCAAGCAGCCCCGAGATGGATTTCAGCGTCGTCGATTTGCCCGCGCCGTTCGAGCCAAGAAGCGCGACCATCTCGCCCTCGCCAACCTCAAGCGAGACGCCTTTGATGGCAAGGAAGACCTTGTCGTAGATCACTTCGACGTTTTCGAGCACCAGCGCGGGCATGGCTCAGTTCCCCTCGCCGTAATGGGCGGCCGATTCCTCGATCACCTTGCGGACCAGTTCAGGATAGGCTGCGTGCCAATCGGACACCGGAACCCATGCCTCGCCATCCCATTCCGAGATGCGGCCAGCGCCACCACCCTGATGGTCCTCGGCCGTGATGGTGATCGGCGGCATCAGGCCCTCGGCGTCGTAACCGGCGATCTTCTCGAAGCCCGCTTTCAGGGTCTCTCCGGTCAAAGGCTCGCCGCCTTCAAGGCCCAGACGCGCGGCCTCGACCGCAACCGCCATCGTTGCGACACCAAGGTTGTAGTAGCTGTTGCCGACATTGGCCTCTTCCCCCGAACCCTTACCGGTGGCGATGACCTTTTCCTGAATGCGCTGGATGATCGGCAGTTCGGTCCCCGAGGCGGTCGCCTCGAACCGTTTCACGCCCTTCATTTGCGGACCGACATTCGCGGCGTCGGTTTCGGCGAGCCAGATGACCGAGTGGATCTGCTCAGGCGCGATGCCGTTCTGGATCGCGGTGCGGACCGATACCGCCTGACCACCGCCCGCGCCCCAGATCAGGACGAAATCGGGGCGATAGCGGCGCACTTCGGACCATGCCGAAGATTGCTCGTTGCCGGGCGAGGCATAGGGGAAGGATTGGTATTCAAAGCCTTCCTGTTCGGCCAGCGCATCAAGGATCGGCAGCGGCTCACGACCAAAGGGGCTGTCGATATGGACGATGGCGATCTTCTTGCCCTCGATCCCGCCGCCATTGGTTTTCATGAACTCGACAAGGTTTGCCGCTTGCGCCCAATAGGTCGCAAACATCGGGAAGATATAGGGGAACACCGTTCCGTCAGAGGCGTCGCCGCGACCATGCGCCGGGGTGATCACCACGCGGGCATCGGCCCCCGCCTGGTCAAGGATCGCCGCCGAGACCGGGGTGGACAGGAAGTCGAACAGGATCGCGCCTTCTTCCTTGGCCCGGTTATAGGCCTCGATCCCGCGCTGCGGCTGGTTGCCGGTGTCGCGGACGATGGCGGTGAAGGTATTGCCGTCGATCCCGCCCTCTTCGTTGATGAGGGTCAGGTAGTCGCGCTGGCCCTGATTGTACTGGCCGGTCACGAAGGTATAGACCGCCGTGAAGTCCTGAAGCAGGCCGAATTTGACCTCTTCAGCCGGGGCCTGCACCGCCAGCCCGGCGACCAGCGCCGCCGACAGCGCGGTTCTGCGCATCCATGTCATGGTTTTTCCTCCCATTTTAGCCCCCTCCCCAGGGTCTCAGCTTCTGGCGTGGCGGAACGGCCAGACCAGAAAATATTTGCGGATGTTGTCGTAGATCTTGGCCAGCCCAAGCGGCTCGAACAGCAGGAAGCCGATGATCATGGCGCCGTAGATGACCAGAGGCAGGTGCGACAGGAAGTTCTGGCTCACCGGCACCCAGCCAGAGGCGGCAAGCCCCGCGATCAGGTTGGTCAGAAAGATCGGCGCCAGCAGCACGAAGCCCGCGCCCAGATACGACCCGATGACCGAGCCAAGACCACCGACCAGCACCATCGCGACCAGTTGGATCGAGACGTTGAAGCCGAACTGCTCGGGCGTCACCGCGCGGTAATAGCAGAAGGCAAGGATTGCGCCCGACACGCCGCCCAGAAAGGACGAGGTGAAGAAGGCCATCAGCTTGGTCTTGAACGGATCGACCCCGATGACGGCTGCGGCGAAATCCTTGTCGCGGATCGCCACCAGCGAGCGCCCGAAAGAGGTCCGTTTGACGTTCAGGTAGAAGACCGTAATCAGCGCGGCCCAGGCCAGCGCCAGCCAATAGCGCGAGGCGAGGCTGCTGATATCCATGAACAAAAAGCTGACGGCTGGCGTGCGCAGCGTGGCATGGGCGCCGCCGGAAATCCACGGCACGTTCACCACCACCCAATCGACCAGATACTGCATGGCAAGCGTCGCCATCACCAGATACAGCCCCTTCACCCGCAAAGCCGCCGCACCAAAGACCGCGCCGATGACGGCGGCGATGATGCCTGACAGCAGCAGGGCGATCTCGAACGGGACGCCTGCGCGGACAAGATGGATCGACGAATAGGCGCCGATGGCCATCACCGCGGCAAAGCCAAAGTGAAGCTGGCCCGCCATGCCCATCAGCAGCGTCAGCGACAGCGCCGCCGCCGACCAGATGATCCATGGCAGCACATAGCTGCCAAGATAAAGCGGCGAGACCAGAAAGGGTGCCAGCACCGCGAGGGCGAAGACGGTCAAAACCAGCCAGCGGTCAGCGGGAATTTTCCACAGCTTGCGGTCGGCCTGATAATTCGTGTGAAACGTGCCGGAGAGGCGATAGAACATGGCTCAGATCCTCTCAATGTCTTCGCGGCCGAAGATGCCGAAGGGGCGGACCATGATGGTCAGCAGGATGATCAGCGAGGTGACCACGTCGCGCGTGCTGCCCCCCACGATCGAGTCGAGATAGCCGGGAATGACCGATCCGAGGATGCCGACGACAAGCCCGCCGACGACCACGCCGGGGATCGAGTCGACCCCGCCAAGGATCACCACCGCAATGGCCGGGAAAAGAAGCATGGAGAGCGTCCAGTCTACCCCTTGCGAGCTGCCCCACAAAGCCCCGGCGACCACCGCCGCGATGCCTGCCAGACCCCAGGAGATGCCAATGGCCCGCTCGACCGAGATGCCGACCGCCCAGCTTGAGATATGGTCATCCGACACCGCCCGTAGTTTCGTGCCCAGCCTTGTGCGGAAGAACAAAAGCGATGCGCCAACCAGCAACAGCGCGACGATGCCGCCGACCAGCGAGGTGCGGTTGATGAACACGTCGCCGATGATGACCGGCGCGAAGCCGATGCCCACATCGATGGATTTCGGGGCAGATCCAAGAATACCGGGGACCAGCCCTCTCAGCAGGATCTCCAGCCCCAGTGTCAGCATGACGACCATGATCACCGGCTGCCCGACCATTCGCCGCAGCAGCAGCCGTTCGACCACCAGACCGAACAGGAACATCGTCACCATCGCCGCCGGGATCGACAGCCAGACCGGCAGCCCCCATGACAGGAACAGCCAGACCGCATAGCCCGCGACCATCACCACCGCGCCCTGCGCAAGGTTCGGCACGCCCGCCGATTTGTAGATCAGCACAAATCCAAGCGCGACCAGCGAATACATCAGCCCGGTCAGTGCGCCATTGATCAGAAGTTCGACGAAATACGCCATCACGCGGCCTCCTTCACGTCGGCCAGACGCAGCGCCCGGTCAAGCGATCCGGTCTGCCCGTTTTCATAGACGATCTGCGCCTTGAAATCGATCTGGTCCTGTCCGGCATTCAGCGCCTCGATGATCGGACCATAGCGGTCGTCGATCACATTACGCTTGAGCTTGCGGGTGCGGGTGACCTCGCCATCGTCGGGGTCGAATTCCTTGTGCAGGTTCACGAAACGCGCCACCGACAGACCATGCGGCAGATGTGCGTTTACCTCGGCGATCTGGGCTTCGATCAGATCGTAAATGCGCGGCTGCTGCGACAGTTCGGCGTAAGAGGTATAGGCCACGCCATGTTCCTGCGCCCATTGCCCGACCGCCTGAAAGTCCACGCAGACAATGGCGATCAGCATGTCGCGCCCTTTACCGACGACCGCCGCGTCCTTGATATAGGGCGAGAATTTCAGCCGGTTCTCGATATAGGTCGGAATGAAACGGGTGCCGTCGGCTTTCTCGATCACTTCCGAAACCCGGCCCAACACCACCAGTTGCCCGTCCGGCTCGATCTGCCCGGCATCGCCGGTCATCAGCCAGCCATCGACTAGCGTTTCCGCCGTGGCCTTCTCGTTCTGGAAATAGCCGTCGAAGATATTGTCGCCCTTCAGCAGGATCTCTCCGTGTTCGTCGATCTTCATCTCGACGCCGGGGAAAGGCCGCCCGACCGTGGTGAGCGAGATATCCTCGGGCTTCTGCGCCACGGCCAGCGCGCAGTTTTCGGTCTGGCCGTAGAATTGCCGCAGGTTCAGGCCAAGCGCGCGAAACCACAGGAAGACATCCTCACCAATGGCTTCGCCGGCGGTATACGCGCGCTTGACCCGACCAAGACCCAGTTGATCCCTCAACGGGCCATAGATCAGAATTTCGCCCAGCCAGCGGTTAAGACCGCCTCTGCCCGGCTTGCCGTCCAGCTTGGCGCGCTCTGCTGCCATCGCCTTCGGCATGAAATATTCATAAAGCCGCCGCTTGATCCCCGTCGTCTCGGCAATGCCCACTTGCACGCGGGTCAGCATGGCCGACCAAGCGCGGGGCGAGGCGAAATACAGTGTCGGCGCGATTTCCCGCAGGTCGTGCATCGCGGTTTCCTGCGCCTCGGGGATATTGACGGTAAAGCGCAACTCCATCGCCGCGCCGATCGAGAAGATGAAATCGCCGACCCATGCGATTGGCAGATAGGCCATGTGGACTTCGCCTTCATGGAAATATCCGGCGGCGGCGGCGTTGCGGACGCCCGACAGGACATGGCCATGCTTCAGCGGGATACCCTTCGGCGCGCCGGTGGTGCCCGAGGAATGCATCAGCACCGCAACATCATGGACCGAGGGACGAGCAAGCAGATCATCGGCAAGCCCCGGTTCAGCGAAGAGACGCTCGGCACCCTCGGCGCGGATGGTGTTGAAGCCGGTGACGCCCTCAGGCTCGCTTCCGGCCAGACCGCGCGGATCGTCATAGATAATCAGTTCCAGCGACGGATAGCCTTCGCGCACCTCCAGCAGCTTATCGACCTGTTCCTGATCCTCGGCGATGGCGAAGCGGATATCTTCGCGCGCCATCTGTGCCGCGACTTCCTCGGTCGGCGCATCGGGATAGGCGGGCGAGGGGATCGCGCGCAGGCAGGCCGCGCCCAGCATCCCGAAATAGAGGTTCGGGCGGTTGTCGCCGATCACCAGAACCACATCCCCGGGCTGCACGCCGCGCGCTTCCAGCCCGGCGGCGAATTCCAGAACCGCATTCAGGTAATCGGTCCAGCTATATTCCTGCCAGATACCCCGGTCGCGTTCGCGCATGGCGATCTGGTTCGGATGCTCGGCTGCGTTTTTCGCCAGACGGGCAAGGATGTGATCTTCGCGCTTCCAGTTCGGATGCAGCGCATCGGCATTCACAACCGCGTCGATGATCGAGGGTTCAGGCTGCATCGCGAGGCTTCCCTATATAAGCTTCGACGACCAGCGGATTGGCGATGGTCTCGCGCGCCGGACCCTGAGCGATCTCCTGCCCGTTGTTCAGCACCAAAATCCGGTCGCAAAGCGCGGTGACGACATCCATGTGATGCTCGATGATCAGGACGGTCAGGCCCAACGCCTCCTGCGCATCGAGGATGAAGCGGACCATGTATTCCTTTTCTTCCTGATTCATCCCGGCCATCGGCTCGTCCAGAACCAGCAGTTTTGGCTCGGCACACAGCGCGCGGGCCAGCTCGACCCGCTTTTGCAGGCCCAACGGAATGACATCGACATGCTCATCACGGGCGGGCGCAAGCTGAAGAAGATCAATGACTTCCTCTACCTTCTTACGATTTTCGATCTCTTCCTTCCGGGCCCACCACGGATAGAAGAACGAGGCCAGCGGGTTCGGCTTCATATAGATGTGCCGACCCATCAGGATATTGTCCAACACGCTCATCCCGTGGAACAGCGCGACGTTCTGAAACGTCCGCGCCACCCCCATCGAGGCGATCATATAGGGTTTCAGGCCATTGATTTTCTTGCCATCCAGCGTGATCCGGCCTTCCTGCGGCGGATAAAATCCGGTGACGGCATTGACCAAGGTGGTCTTTCCCGAGCCGTTAGGCCCGACCAGCCCGAAAATCTCGCCGCGCTTCACGGCAACGGAAACATTTTTCAAAGCGACAACCCCGCCGAAACGGCGCACGATATTGTCGCAAACCAGAACGTCATCCCGCGCCCCGGTCATAAACGAATTCCAATTCGACGAATGCGCGCGAAAAGCGCAATAGCTCCGTGCATAGGCTAGTCCTCCCAGACAGTCTTGCAGGCCGATCTCCTCATCGGCCGCGGATCGTTGAAATAAAGCTAGCATCGGTTTCAGTTTCCGGTAAACCGAAAAGAATGGCAAAGTTGTTTCAGGATTTTTGAAATGCATCCGAACCTCATCGACCACCTGACGACCTTCTGCGCCATCGTCGATCACGGCAGTCTGACGGCTGCGTCGAAGGAATTGCGCCGCCCGATTTCCTCGCTCAGCTACTCTCTGACGCAGCTTGAGACACAGTGCGGATTTGCCCTTTTGGGGCGTGGTCAGAACCGCTCTGAATTGACCGAGCAGGGCCGGGCATTGCTGGCCGAGGCGCGCAGCGTCGTTGAGGGCGCGCGCGGTTTTTCATCCCATGCGGCATCATTAGAAAAAGGCGAGGAAACGCGCCTAAGACTATTAGTTGACGTTCTTTTTTCGAGATCTGGCCTGAACGATGCTCTGCATCTTTTCTCCGAAAGACACCCGCAAGCGCGCATCCAGTTTTTCAATTCGTCACTGGCAACGCTGTGGGATGATCTGCGCGAAAGCAGCATCGATATGGCGCTGACTCTGGCCGCTGCGATCCCCTCCGATATTGCCGCGCGCGACCTTGGCACCGATCTTCTGGGGCCGGTCTGTTCGGCGGATCACCGGCTGGCAAAACTGCCGCAGCCGCTGCCGGTCAGGGCCTTCGCGAGAGAGCGGCAAATCTACTATGTCGGCTCGCCCAAAATCGACATGGAGCGAGTAGGGCGGACCTTTTCGACCGATGTGTGGACGGTAAACGATGTCGAATCGATCAAAAGCATGGTGGTCGGCGGCCTTGGCTGGTGCTTTTCGGCGACTCGGACCTTTGAGGATGAGATCCGGCGTGGTGAGGTCGTGCGCCTAACCTGTCAGGACATGCAGATGCATCCGGTCCGCACGGTGGTCATGGCATGGCCCGCGCATCGCCTTCCCGGCCCGATGGGCCGTCACCTGATCGAATGCCTGACAGAGGTGATGGACGCGCCGTAACGATTGTTGACTATTTTAGTAAAATTTACTATCCGCCCGATGCGAGCCGTGGCCAGCCCCATCTGACACCGCGATCAGTGATCGCTACCGGGGCACAGCCATGTCGTTCAGCAGATCAGCCACCGATATCGGCGATGTCGCCGACCATGAAACCTTGCGGGCCTTGCTGACCTGTCTGATCCGCGAACTGCCCCTGCCGTCATGCCCGACGGGTTGGCGCATCCCTCTGCGTCATGGCGAAGTTGAAATCCGCGCGGCCTCGGGCAGCTTGACCGGATTGCCCGAGATCGCTGGCATCTTTCTTCATCGGGGCGGGCAGGTCTCGGCGATCCGCAGCGGCGAAGCGCTGGCGCTGCTTCTTGATCTGATCGAGCGGCAGCGCAGGGCCGAGGGCAAGGTGTTGGCTCGCCGCATCCGGTTCAGCCGCGAGCGCTTGTTTGGTTTGATGGCTGTGCGGATGACGCAGCCGCCTGCTGAGCCTGATTTTCTGGCGGCTGAGCAGGCTCTGCTTGCCCATGCCCCGCACCCGGCGGCACAGCTTCTGACCGGCATGTCGATGCCTGAAGAGCGGATGATGAGCGCGGATTGGCAAGGCGCGTTACGGCTGCATGCGCTGTCTGTCGCATCCGATCTGGTCGAGGCGACGGCGGATGATCTGCCAGCGCGCCTTCCGGGAATGGACATTGAAGCGGGGGCCGGGCGCCATATTCTGCCGGTTCATCCGCTGGCCTGGGATCGGGCGCGCCGACAGCCGGGCATTGCATCGCTGGTCGAAACAGGTGCCATCATCGATCTGGGTCCAACGGGTCCGGGTTGGTGGGTGACCGGGACGAACGCAACTCTTTGGCGGCATGACAGCCCTTTTCAGATTACCGCTTCGCTGCCCATCGCTACGGCCAGCGGTGTGCATCGGTTCGGGCGCGAGGATATGCAGCGTCAACATGCGCTGACCCGGCATGTCGCCGCTCTGGCGGGCCGAGTTGGTGCGATGAGGCTGATCGCCGACCGGCACTGGATGGCGCTTAGTCCGCCCGATAGCAGCGATTGCGAGTTGGGCCTGATCCTGCGCGACAATCCTTGGCGCGTACAGAGCGGGGTCTTTATGTCGGTGTCCGGCCTGATCGCGCCGCCTTTGCCCGGCCAGCCGTCTTTGTTGGTGCGGGTGATGACGGGCATCGATGCGGAAAGCTGGTTCCGCGCGTTTATGGATTGCAGCATCAGCCCGGTTCTGCGGCTTTATGATGAGACAGGGATCGGCATCGCGGCCGACCGTCACAACGCCGTGCTGGACCTGACGCATGGGCTGCCCACGCATATTGACCTGCGCGGGGATGCCGAGATTGGCCTTTCGCCCGGGGGAAGTCCTGCGCTTCCCGATGCGATCCGGTCGCAGGCCCAGATCGATGCCTCGCTGACCGAAACCCTGCTTGCCGATCAGGTCTTCGGTATGATTCATAGGCTAGCACTGGACGGATTGCTGTCGGAAGGCCGATCGCTGACCCTGCTATCGCGGCACCTTGCGGGGATTGGCGAACGCCTGCTGGGTCGGGGCGGGCAGCTTGCGCAACGCTGGATCACCGACACTCGCATCCCGATCCGACGACTGTTGCCAGTGACCGCTGGTGCGCCAGCCGCCAGCATCGCCAATCCACTGCAGCAGCTCACGCTCAACGCATTCGCCGCCTGATTGCGAACCACGCGCGGGAGAGGCTTGATCGTGCCGTGCCGCGCCTTTACCTTCGCGCAAAAGCGGGGGAGCAAATGAGCAATACAACGTCAGACATATCCGCCGCACATCTTTGCGTGATGGTAATGGGGCCAAGCGGGGTTGGCAAAACCAGCATCGCCGTCGGGCTGGCCGAGGCGATTGGTGCGACCTTTATCGAGGGCGACGACTATCATCCGCCCGAGAATCGTGCCGCCATGGCGTCGGGGCATCCTCTGACCGACGAAATGCGCTGGCCGTGGCTCGAAGCGCTTTCCGTTGCCGTCCGCGATTCGATCGCGACGCAGCGGACTGTATTTGCCTGCTCTGCGCTGAAACGCAGCTATCGCGATCTGTTGCGTGACCGGATCGGTGGCCTTGATCTGGTTTACCTCCATGCCCCGGCAGAGCTTATCCTTGAGCGGATGAAGGCGCGGGTCCATTTCATGCCGCCAGAATTGCTGCAATCGCAGCTTGATACGCTTGAGGTGCCGACGCCTGATGAAGAGCCGATCACGCTGGATATGACATTGTCCATCGAAGGCGCGGTCAATCAGGGGCTGGACCAGCTTAGGGCCAGACACGGGCTTTGACCGACTGCCGTGTCATGCGTGGGCGGCATGGCGGGTTTGATCAAATGCTGCATTGCGGCATCGGGGGAAACCGCCCATCTATCTGTCATCGAAACAGAAAACCGATAGGTAGATCAAATGAACCGCCCCGCCAACTTCTTCGCCAAAGCTCTTGAGATGCTGCAGGCTATTCGCGAAGTGGCAGCCTCGGTTGAAGGCCACCGCGCTCCCTCGACGCGCAGCCTGAATATCCTTGGCATTCCCGAGAAACAATTCCGCGCGATCAAGCACTGATCGCGACTGTGCCGCAGGGCTGATCCGTCAGTCACCCGGCAGATGTTTACCCGCGCCGCTCCATCTGGGAACGGCGCGGGTTTTGTTTTGTCAGTGCGACTGATTGTCCGCCGCGACGGCGTTGCGGTTGGCGCGGATCGAGGACCACAGCGACAGACCGATCAGGCAGGCACCGCCAAGGCCGGTGATGACCTCTGGCACGTGAACCATCGACTGCGCAAACATCACGACCGACAGTGCGATGATGGCGTAGAAGGCACCGTGCTCCAGATATTTGTAGTGGGTCAGAGTGCCTTTTTCGACCAGCATGATGGTCATCGAACGCACATACATCGCGCCGATGCCAAGACCGATGGCGATGATGAACAGGTTCTGCGTCAGGGCGAAGGCACCGATCACGCCATCGAAGCTGAACGAGGCATCCAGAACTTCCAGATACAGGAACGCGCCCAGACCGCCACGGGCGGCGGCGCTCATGGTTTCTTGGGTGCTGTCGAGGAAGCCGCCAAGGACTTCGACCAGCAGGAAGGTCAGCAGACCCCAGATGGCCGCGCGGAAGAAGATTTGCGACTCGGCCGGCTCAAGGAAGCGGCTGAAGGCCAGAATGATCGACAGAACCACCGCAACTTCGATTCCGCGGATGCTGGCGTGACGGGCCAGATGGCTTTCCAGCCATTTCACCCAGTGCACGTCTTTTTCGTGGTCGAAGAAGAAGGACAGGCCGACCATCATCAGGAAGGCGCCACCAAAGGCTGCGATGGGCAGGTGGGCGTCATGCATGATCTCGGAATAGCGCTCGGGCTGCGCGGCGGCCATGACGACTGCGTCCCACGGACCGATCTTGGCGGCGACCACCACGATCAGCAGCGGGAACACGATCCGCATGCCGAAAACCGCGATCAGGATGCCCCAGGTCAGAAAGCGGCGCTGCCAGACCGGCTGCATGTCCTTCAGCTTGTTCGCATTGACGATGGCGTTGTCGAAGGACAGCGAGATTTCCAGAACGGCAAGCACGAGACAGATGAAGAAGATGCCCAGCGTCCCGGCGACGGTTCCGGTCATCTGCCAGCCAAGCCATGCGCCCAAAACCAGACCAAGGAAGGTGACGATAAAGGCCCAGCGGAAATACCGCAGCGTTGAGGTCGCGGGAGCGCCCGAAGAGGTTACGTGATTGCTCATGATTATGATACTGATCCGGCGGCTGACAACATTCCGACGCCGACATCACGAATGCGCCGCCACATTCGCCAGAGGGTCCCGACCGTCGCTGTTCATCCCGGATCCCGGGCCTAGTAGGGGATTGTAACAATTTGTCGCAGGTCGATCAAGAAGTCGTGTTGTCAATGAATGCCGCAAGAGCCATTGGAAACGCAGGATTTTGCCGATGGAACACATTGATATAGCGTCAAATAGCGGGGGGACGCAGCAGGACGGCGATTTGCCGCGCAATTTTCTTTCGCGTCACCCGCTCTGCATATGCTTGGGGCGGCAAACCCCGAATCCGTCAATAAGACTGCCCGATCAAAGCAGGCAGCTGCGGGCGGGAAAATGATAAAGGCCCCGCTATTCGCGGGGCCAAACTTGTTACAAAAAATGGGATGAACGATCAGTCGAGCGAGACATTCGCCTCGGTCACGACGGGCTCCCATTTGGCCATCTCGGCGCTGACATGTTCTGCCAGTTCCTCGGGGGTCGAGCCTACGATCTGCGCTGAAAATTCGGCCATACGCTCGATAACAGCCGGGTCCTGCATTGCGGCCACGGCGGCCTCGTTCAGGCGTGCGACCACTTCCGGCGGTGTCCCTGCCGGCGCGAAGAGCGCGTTCCAGGTGTAGGTCTCATAGCCCGGCAGCGTCTCGGCGATGGCCGGAACGTCAGGAAACGACGGCGCACGTTCAGCCGTGGTCACGCCCAATGCGCGCAGCTGCCCGCTTTGGATATGGCCCGAAGCCGAGGGCAGGTTGTCGAAGATCACCGGAACCTGATTGCCCAGAACGTCGGTCAGCGCCGGACCCGATCCTTTGTAGGGGATATGGGTGATCTCGGTCCCAGCCATCGAGTTGAACAGCGCGCCCGACAGATGCAGCGGCGTGCCATTGCCCGACGAGGCATAGGCCAGCGACGGATCGGACTTGGCCAGATCGATCAGTTCCTGCACGGTGTTCACCGGCAGTTCCGGGTTCACCGCCAGCACGTTCGGTACCAGCACCAGAAGTGAGATCGGGGCGAAATCCTCGACCGGATCATAGGGCTTCTGCTTCAGGATCAGCGGGTTCAGCGCGTGGGTCGCAACGGTGCCCATCAGGATGGTGTAACCATCGGGATCCGCCTGTGCGACCTGTCCTGCGCCAAGGCTGCCGCCTGCGCCACCCACGTTCTGCACGATGATCTGCTGACCCAGGTTCTCACCCATCTTGTCGGCGACGATCCTGCCAACCACGTCGGTCGAGCCGCCTGCCGCGAACGGGATGACCAGTGTTACCTGACGATCGGGAAATTCGGCCAGCGCAGCACCGGCGACGCCGACAGCCAGCGCCATTCCCAGGGCGACGCGGCGGGTAAACGAATACATGATGTTCTCTCCTCCAGAATACTTTTGCGTTCGTCCTGAAAGGGGCAAGTCATCGCCCCTTCCTTTTTCATACTGCTCGTAAGGTCAGCCTTCGCTTTCGACGAAAACTTCGTCGCGGCTTTTCCGGATTGCGGGCAGGAAGACCACGATCAGCACCGCCAGAGACATCAGCAGCAAGGTGAGGCTGATCGGGCGGGTGACGAACGTCGTCGGATCACCGCGCGACAGGATCATGGCGCGACGCAGGTTCTCTTCCAGCAGCGGACCAAGAACGAAGCCCAGCAGAAGCGGTGCGGGTTCGAACCGCAGCTTGTACATCACGTAGCCAAGGAACCCGAAGAACGCGACCGCATAGAGGTCATAGACGTTCGAGTTGACCGAATAGACCCCGATCGAACACATCGCCATGATGATCGGGAACAGGATGTAGTAGGGAACCGTCAGCAGCCGGACCCAAAGGCCGATCAGCGGAAGGTTCAGGACCACCAGCATCAGGTTGCCGATCCACATCGAGGCGATGATGCCCCAGAACAGGTCAGGCTGCTCGCTGACCACGTTCGGGCCGGGAACGATGCCCTGAATTATCATCGCGCCGATCATCAGCGCCATCACCGGGTTCGCCGGAATGCCCAGCGTCAGAAGCGGGATGAACGAGGTCTGCGCGCCTGCGTTATTCGCGCTTTCCGGCCCGGCAACGCCTGCGATAGCACCCTTGCCGAACTCTTCGGGGTGTTTCGACAGTTTCTTCTCGACCGTATAGGAGGCGAAGGATGCAAGGATCGCGCCGCCACCCGGCAGGATGCCCAGAAGCGAGCCCAGACCGGTTCCGCGCAGGACCGGGCCGACCATGTCGCGGAAATCCTTGCGCGTCGGCATGAGGTTGGTGACGTTCTTCGTCATCACCTCGCGCTCGCCACCTTCGTCCTCAAGGTTGCGCAGGATCTCGGCGATACCGAAGACCCCGACGGCAAGAGCGACAAAGTTCAGGCCGTCCGCATAGTTGGTGATGCCCATCGTGAAGCGTGGCGCGCCGGTATAGATGTCGGTGCCGACGCAGCCCAGAAGCAGCCCCAGAACGACCATCGCCATCGCCTTCACGATCGATCCATGCGCAAGCACGATAGACATGACGAGGCCTAACACCATCAGCGAGAAATATTCGGCAGAGCCGAATTTCAGGGCGATGGCGGTCAACGGCGGGGCGAAGATAGCAACCAGCAGGGTCGAGACCGAACCCGCGAAGAACGAACCAAGCGCCGCCACGGCCAGGGCGACACCGGCGCGACCCTTGCGGGCCATCTGGTAGCCGTCAAGCGCGGTGACTGCGGACGAGCTTTCGCCCGGCAGGTTCAGCAGGATCGCCGTGGTCGAGCCGCCATATTGCGCACCGTAGTAGATCCCGGCGAGCATGATCAGCGACGAGACGGGCTCAAGCTGAAAGGTGATCGGCAGCAGCATGGCGATGGTCGCCGTGGCACCGATGCCCGGCAGAACGCCGATCAGCGTGCCAAGCAAGGCGCCGATCAGACAGAACATCAGGTTCTCAAGCGACGTGGCGACCGAGAAGCCGAGTGCGAGATTGGATAAAAGTTCCATGTCGGCTCCTTAGAACTGCGGCAGCCAGGGACCGAACCGCCGGAACGGAAGGCCAAGGCCGTAGCTGAAGATCAGCGTCGATGCGATGGTGACGATCACCGCAAGGATCAGCGCCGTCAGCGGCTTCATCTTGATCGAAGCGCCGGCCGCGATCAGCGCGGTGAAAAACAGCGCCGGCACGAAGCCCAGCCCCTTCACCGTCAGGCCGAAGAAGACCGGCGCCGGCAGGATCAACAGCATGCCCCGCCAGGCGATCGGGCCGATCGGCTCACCCGCTTTGGTCTTGAAGGCGCTTATCAGCACCGCCACACCAAGGATCAGCAGCAGGATGGTCAGCATCATGGGGAAGTAGCCGGGCCCCATACGAAGCGAGGTGCCGATCTCCAGCCCCATTGTCTGCAGGCCGAAGAAGGCTCCGATCGCGAGCAGCAAAACCCCCGCGACCACATTGGTTGTATCGATATTGCGCGTTGCCATGAGGCCCCCCCAATCGTGTAGAAGCCCCGGCACCTTCGCGCCGGGGCAGGTTCCTCGGATCAGTCGGCGTAAACGCCTGCTGCCTCGATGACGGGTTTCCAGCGGGCGATTTCGGATTCGAGCTTCTCTTTCAGCGCAGCCGGGGTCGCCTCTTCAGCCGAAGACGGCGCGGTGCCCAGATCGGCCATGGCTTTGGCAACGCCCTCATCAGCCAGCGCGAATTGCAGCGCTTTCGACAGACGCTCGTTGATTTCAGCCGGGGTGCCCTTGGGCGAATAGATGCCGTGCCAGATGCCGACTTCGAAATCAGGCAGGCCGCCTTCCTGTGCGGTCGGAACGTCCGGGAAGATGTCCAGACGCTCGCCCGAGGTCACGGCGTAGGCTTTGATCGTGCCGCCTTTGATCTGCTGGGTGGTGTTGGTGGTCTGGTCGCACATGATATCAACCTGACCGCCCAGAAGATCGGTCATCGCGGGGCCGGTGCCTTTATACGGCACAGTCACCAGCGAAGTGTCGATTGCCGACATGAACAGCATGCCGCAGAGATGCGAGGCCGCGCCGATCCCGGCATTCGCCATGGTCACGGTGTCTGCATTGGCCTTCACATATTCGATGAAGGCGGGGAAGTCGGCTGGCTCGAAGTCCTGACGGGACACGATGACCATCGGAACGTCGGTGACAAGGCCGACATATTCGAACGCCTCAAGCGTGTCATAGGCGAGGTTGCGATACAGCGTGTCCGCGGTTGCCATGCCGATATGGTGCAGAAGCAGCGTATATCCATCAGGGTCGGCCTTGGCGACCTGACCGGCGCCCAGAGTGCCGCCCGCGCCGCCGACGTTCTCGACGATGATCTGTTGGCCCAAATCTTCGGACATCCGCTCTGCGACCAGACGCGCGACGGTATCGGTCGGTCCACCGGCAGCGAACGGCACCACCATGGAGATTTGACGATCCGGATAGTCCTGCGCGAATGCGGGCGCGGCAAGAATGATTGCGGCGCAGGCTGCGCCGACGAATTTCGACAAAGACATGGTTCCTCCCGGTCTTCTGATTTTTTGGAGCCGCGTCGTCCCCCTTCGCGGCGTGCGACAACTTTGCGCGAGCAAGTGCATTCCGCAAAGAATACTGTCAGGAAAATATGCAGTTTTGGCACGTTGACGCCGAAAACGGGTGGATTCGGGAACATCTCGCGTCTGTGATGGGTGGAAATCCACCCATCGACGGTATCACCCTGTCATATCTTCGGAATTTTCCACAATCAGACGGCGATCTATCCCGTGTTTTTGCATCTTCTCGTAGAGCGTCTTCCGCGAGATACCCAGCATTTCGTAAACCGGCTTCAGCCTTCCGCCATGCGCGGCAATGGCGCCAGAGATCAGGCTGCGTTCGAAATCCGCGACGCGATCTGCCAGACGGGTGCCTGTCGAATCGTCCAGTTCGCGCGCTTCCAGCCCCAGAACGAATCGTTCGCTGAGATTTCGCAGCTCGCGCATATTGCCGGGCCAGTCGCGCCCCGAAAGTGAGCTGAGATAGCTCGGCGGCACCTCGCGTTCGGAGACGCCGTGACGGGCGGCGGATTCGCGGACGAGATGCAGGAACAGCAGCGGAATATCCTCGCGCCGCGTCGCCAGCGCCGGGATATGCAGCATCGCCACATTCAGCCGCCAATAAAGATCCTCGCGGAACGTGCCTGCTTCGACGGCAAGGGCAAGATCGGTCTTCGAGGTCGCGATGAAGCGCACGTCAAGCTGCACCGGATCGTTGGAGCCAAGCCGGAAGATAACACGCTCGTGCAGCACATGCAGCAGCTTCGCCTGCAGTTCCAGCGGCATCGACCCGATTTCGTCAAGCAGTACGGTGCCTCCGCGCGCATGTTCGAACTTGCCATAGCGTGGGCGCAGCGCGCCGGGAAAGGCACCTGCCTCATGACCGAACAATTCGCTTTCGATCAGCGATTCCGGCAATGCGGCGCAGTTGATGGCGATGAAGGGCTTGCCTGCGCGTGGCGACATGTCGTGCAGCGCGCGGGCCGCGACCTCTTTCCCGGCTCCGGTCGGGCCGATGATCAGCGTGTCCGCATCCGAGGGACCGATGGCGCGCAAACGGTAGCGCAGATCGACCATTACCTGTGTCCGTCCCGGCAGCCGCGCCTCGATATCGTCATGCTTGCCTGCGACCGCGCGCAGCCTGCGGTTCTCGATCACCAATCCCCGATGCTCGATTGCCCGACGCAGCACATTCGCGAGATCCTGCACCACGAAGGGCTTTTCAATGAAATCATAGGCGCCATTTCGCATCGCCTGAACGGCCAGCGGCACCTCGGCATGGCCGGTCACCAGGACCACCGGAATATCCGCATCGACCTCGTGCAATCGGTTCAGCAGCGTCATCCCGTCCATGCCGGGCATACGGATATCGCTGACGACGGCACCGGGAAAGGCGGGGGTCGCCAGCGCCAGTGCTTCCTCGCCCGTCTGGACCGGCTCGACAGTGAAACCGGCAAGCTCCAGGGCCTGCGCGGTCGAAGAGCGCATCTGTTCATCATCATCGACCAGCAGAACCCGCGACATGGTCAGGCCTTGGTCTCGGCGGGAACGGCAATCGGCAGAAGCACGGTAAACTCTGCCCCCGGATCAAGGTTGCGGCAGGAAATCTGCCCCTGAAAATCGCGGATGATGTTGGAAGAGATGGAAAGCCCAAGGCCAAGCCCCGCGCCGACCCCCTTGGTCGAGAAGAAGGGATCGAAGATGCGGTCCGCAATCGCCTCGGGCACGCCCGGCCCGTGATCGCGGACGCGGATCGCGACCTGCTCGCCCTCCTGCCGCGCAGTCAGGGTGATGCGGCGGTCAGGCAGATCTTCGACCGCATCGGCGGCATTGGTGATTAGATTGACCAGAACCTGTTGCAGCCGGGTCGGCCCGGCCCGCAGAGGCGGCAAATCCTTGGGGACATCAAGATCGAGGCTGGTCCCGCTGCGGGTCAGCCGTGGCGTGACAATGGTCAGGGTCTCGTCAAGCAGGGTCAGCAGATCAACCGCGCCCAGACGTTCATCAGGTTTGCGTGCGGCATGACGCAGGTGCTTGCCGATTGCCGCCATGCGATCCACCAGCGTCAGGATATGGGCGATGTTTTCCCGTGCGCGGCCAAAGTCACCGCGCTCGATCAGGATCGCCGCGCTGTCGGCATAGTTGCGCGCGGCTGCCAGCGGCTGGCTGATTTCGTGCGACAGCGTTGCCGACATCTGGCCAAGCGCCGCCAGTTTGCCAACCTGCACCAGACTGGCCTGCGCCGCCCGCAACTCGATCTCGGTGGCGCGCCGCTCTGACACCTCTTCGGCAAGGCGATTGTTCACCCGCGCAAGATCCGCCGTGCGTTCGGTCACCCGCCGCTCCAACTCGTTGGTATGAAAGCGTTGCATCGCCAGCCGCTCGGCGATCCGTGCCCGGCGCTGGCGCAGCATCAGCGCGCCGATCATCGCCAGCGACAGAAGCAGCACCACGAAAATCAGCGCCATCCGCGCCTCGGCTTTCAGTCGGGCGCTGTCCAGCAAGACGTGGACGGTCCAGCCCGCTTCCTCCATCTGCTGCGACGCGATGATATAGTCGCGGCTACCGGCATCGCGGTGTTCGGGATCGTCCGGCAGCGTCAGGATGGGAACGCCGTGTTCTTCGAGGCTGACAGGCTGCAGCTCGCCCAGCATCGAGGTGGCGTAGCGGCGGGATTCGGTCGTTCGGTCCAGCCGCTCCTGCGTCAGCGGGTTCAGGCTGTGATACAGCCATTTCGGCTCGGTCGACAGAAAAACGATCCCCTCGGGGTCGGTCACCAGCACCCGATGTTCGCTGTTACGCCAGGATTCCTCGATCCGCTCGACATCGGCCTTGACCGCCAGAACGCCGCTGATGCGGCCCTGATGATCCCAGACCGGAGCCGAGAAGAAATAGCCGCGCACGCCCGACGTGGTGCCCACCCCGTAAAACCGCGCCGGCAAACCGTTCATCGCGTCGATCCAGTAGGGGCGATAGCTGAAATTCTGACCGACGAAACTCAGCTCCTTGCGATAGTTTGAGGCTGCGATGGTCTCACCATCCGACAGGACCAGATAAATGTCCGCCGACTGAACGACCTCATTCTGCCGCTCAAGCCAGCGGTTGGTGCGCTCGCGCAGCGCCTGATTGTCGGGTTCCTCGGCCAGCGCCCGGATCAGGTCCAGATCGCCGATCAGTTGCGGCACCACCTCGAACCGCGCCAGATCGGCGTCCAGTGCGTTGTCGGTCAGGCGCAGCACCGCCTCGGCCCGGGCATAGCCAAGCGCAAGATAATGCTGAAAGGCCAGATTGCCGCTGATCCAGACGAACAGCGCAAACAGCAGCGCGGCGATTGCCGGGATCAGCAATCGACCGTAACTTTTGGGTAAGCGAGAGGCGGCCGTTAATTCCATCTTCCCCTACAGAAGGCGCCATCGGGCGTTATCCTTCCTCGGAAATGTGGCAGCTTGCAGGGTTGCGCGCAATGATCTTCGCAGATGCGCGCGGCCATTGAACGGCCCGGTTGCCGAAGCGGGCCCCGACGCAAGACAGGATGGTGGAACCGGCCCCGATGCCCGGCGTTTGCCGGTTGTAATGACGAAAGCCATCCCATGACCGCGATCTTCTGGCTATCCCGCGATTTCCGTTTCGCGGATAACAGCGCCCTTACCGCAGCGGCGGATCACGACCTCCTGGTCGCGGTCTTCTTCATCGACCGGCAGTTGCGCGAACAGGGGGCGGCAAGCCGGTGGCGGGTTCAGCGTGCCGTGCAGGCCTTCGCCAAGGAGTTTTCCCGCCGCAGCGATGGCAGATTGCTGATCCTCGACGGAGAGCCCGAGGAGCATCTTCCCCGGCTCTGCAAAGACCTGTCCGCGACCGAGATCTATCAAAGCGACTGGCCCTGTGCGGTCATGCGGAAGGTGCAGGACGGTGTCATCGCGCGGCTTGAAGGTCAGGCGCAGTTGATCCTTCATCAGGGCCACCTGCTGCTGCATCCGCGTCAGATCAGGGCTGCGGGCGGCGGAGCATATCGCGTTTTCACGCCCTTCCTGCGTGCCCTTCGCCGGATCGGCGTCGAACGCCCATTGCCAGAGGTGAGCCGGATCCGGGTCGCCACCGGATTGCCGCAGGGACTGGACCCCGAAAGTCTGAACCTTGCGCCGGATTTGCATGGCGGCGCTCCAATCCTTGAGCAATACGCGCTTCCGGCGGGCGAAAAGGCGGCGCTTGCGCGACTGGACACCTTCCTTGCGACCTGCGGTACCTATCCCGATTTGCGCGACCGGCCCGACCGCGATGCGACCTCCGGTCTGTCGGAACATCTGGCAGTTGGAGAGATCAGCCCGCGAACCATCTGGGCCATCGCCATCGCCAGCGCCCATGCGCAGGAAGCCAAGGCTGATCGCGAGGCGGTGCAGAAATTCCTGTCCGAGGTCGCGTGGCGCGAATTCGCATGGCATCTGCTGATCGATTTTCCGGCGATGGCGACACGACCATGGCGCAACGAATGGAAAGATTTTCCTTGGCAAGGAAGAGGCGAAGATTTCGATGCGTGGTCTCAGGCCAGAACGGGTGTGCCGCTGGTCGATGCCGGGTTGCGAGAGATGCGCGTCACCGGGCGGATGCACAACCGCGTCCGCATGCTCTGCGCCAGCTATCTGACCAAGCATTTGTTGACGGATTGGCGTCTGGGCGAGGCATTCTTCGCGGACAGCCTGACCGACTGGGATCCGGCATCCAATGCGATGAACTGGCAATGGTCGGCGGGAAGCGGTCCGGATGCGACGCCGTTCTTCCGCATTTTCAACCCCGAACGACAGGCACAGCTTTTCGATCCCGATGGGGCCTATCGTCACCGCTGGCTGTCAGCGGAAAGCCATGACGCCAAGGCCTATTTCGCGACCCTGCCTTCGCGTTGGAGAGTTCCGCGAGACTACCCGGACCCCGTCGATGCCGATACGCTGAAAGGCGGACGTGAGCGCGCATTGGCTGCGTGGTCAGAGTTCCGGGCCGAGTAAAACGGCGCGGCGATCTGGTCACCGCGCCGATGGGTCAGTGTCAGACCAGCGCTTCCTGCACCATGGGTGAGGTCACGATGGGTTTGCCGTTGCGGGCATGACGGCTGACCAGCCTGCGGGCCTGCCTGCCCGTCGGAAGGCTACGGGCACTGACTGGCACGTAGCTTTCGTCGCGGAGTTCTGGGAGGATCAGGAATATCTCCTCAAGCGCCTGCTTGCCGACGGATTTAAGGGCCTGCTCTCCTGTGAACAGCGACTCTGCCTCGGTCCCGTTCGACAGGACGATTTCATGACGGTCGAAAAGGATGTGGAAGTAATCGACTTCATCCATATCGCTTGCCGACTCGACGCCCGGCAGCTCCAGCAATTGTTTCGCCGCCACCAGAACTTCGGCTGCGCCGAACATGCGTTCCGCAATGGCCGAGCGGACAAGAATCCGATGCTGAGGTGAGACGATCAAATCTGCCGAGGGACAATTCGCCCCAAGTGCATCTGCCTTGATCCGGATCGGGCGAAGATGAGGGTTCGCGACCATGACGTCATGATCGATCAGGCGATGACCAATCCAGCGGATCGGCTGAAATCCGTTATCCCGCGTCAGTGCCTGATCGCCGGGTCGCAGATCCTCGATCCGCCGTGGACCCTTGGACGTGAGAATGATGGTGCCAGCGGCGAAACAGACGACCGCAAGATCGCCGGTTCCCTCGGCAACGTTGATGACCGCCGTGTCCAGCACGACCTGAGTGACATTCGTGACGTTCTCGACCAGGCCCGCAGCAGTCAGCAACACTGGCCGAAGCGGGTTTAGCGGGTTCATCGCCAGCGCAGTCGCCCGTATCGATGCGGTCAGACCGCTTGCAACTTCCGAAAGCGGGACATCGACGCTGAAGGGAATGCCGGCAACTGTCAGTGTCGCCGTAACGCCCAACCGATCTTGGTCCATCGGCTGATCGCTGACCACATAGGGGGTTCCATCCGCGGCCCTGAAAACATGGCCTTGAATATCATTCACTTTCACATTGATATTCGCGAGTGTCGGAATGCCGACGGTTACATTCTGTGTAGAAAATATCAGCGGACCGACATATTCGCCCGAGTAATCTCCCGCGGCAGTCGGAACCGTAACGGTTTCCCCGTATTCTGCGACGGCGCCGTTTCCACCCTGATTGGTTGCGGAAATATCGCCGGTGGTTTCGTGTATGTCCGAAAACATCCCGTTCAGGATGTGGTTCGCGTTCGTGTTCACAACCCAGATATCGGCATCCAGGGTCAACAAATCATTAGGAACTTGAGCAATATAGGCCATGAATTACCCCATCAGAATGGTCTATCTGAAGATGATGGAAGTAAACTTTTACAACGGTGCTATTGACAGCTTCCGATCGTCGGGAGGCAGCAAAAGAAAGGTGCGTGCGAAATATCGCTTGCACGGCGCTCGATACCTAATCTGCCATGCCGTTAACTATTCTTTACGAGAATGCGAAGTAAACGATTCTTTTCAGAAGTGTCAGATAAATATAAGAAATATACTCATTGAGTATGTAGTGAATAACTAAAGTATGTATATATTATAACCATATTATACATTTGCGTTTGCCGCTTGCCGCGATGCCTCTGGTAGAACTTCTGCCTATTGGGCGCATCGCGACTTTCCCGATCCGCGGACAGGTTATATGCTGCGGAAATGTTCGGCCTTGATGACAGCTTTGACCTTGGCGAGGAAGAACCGCCCGCGCGATCTCTGATCGATCCGGCGCAATGGATACAAGCCCAACGGGACAATGCAGTCGCGCTGGCAGATGCCGCGCTGACTGTGGGGCGGCTGGATCAGTTAATCATCGGCCTTACCCCCGACATGCGGCAGGGCGCGTTGCTTCGTCTTGCCGTGATCGAGACCGAGGCGATGTTGTGGGGGCAGGGGACGCCGCTTCGGCGCGAAGAAATCGGGCGCGATCTGATGGATGCCCGCGCCGCGACCGATCTGGATGCGATGAAGCTTGCCCGTTGGGCGATCAGAAGGCTTGAGGGTCAAACCGCTTTAACCGATCTGCGGGCGTTTCTGGCCTTGCATCGGACGGATCATACGGCGACGGGCGCGGCGCCCTTCGCCTCAAGACCCATGGGCCGAGACTTCGACGATGCCGCGCGTGATTTTCTTTCCGCTTTTGATCGGTTCTCGGCGTTACACCCCTTGGCGCGTGCCGGTGCGGTGCAGGTTGCCTGGCGCATGGCCGAATTGTCGAACCCGGAAGACCTGATCGAAAGCGCTGTCTGGGTCGGGCGTGACATGGCGCGGCGTTGCGAGGCGCTAAGTTTCGTGCCGCTGGGCCGCCATGGTCGCAGGGTTTGGCTGGGTGGCGGTGAAGCCGCAAGCCGTTTGCCCAAATATCTGGATGCGATCAGGCAGGGCGCGAGCGAGGCCTGCCAACAATTGTCGCGTCTGTTCACATGGGCCGAACAGGCGAAAAGCGCGACCCGCACGATCAAGGGCGACAATAGCGCCCGTGTGATCGCCGCGTTGATGACACGCCCGCTTCTGACGACGGCCATGGTCGAAGAGCATGCCGGTATCAGCCGCGATACCGCCGAACGGCTTTTGCGGCGAATGCAGTCCGAGGGGATCGTCCGCGAGGTCACCGGAACGCGCAGATTCAGGTTATGGACCGCTGCGGATTGACCCGCGACGACCAATCTCTCGCAAGGGCGAAAAAAGTTGGAACCCGATCGGCGCTGAGAAGTTAAAAAGCCAGTACAACATTGCACGAATGCAATGACTTAACGAGTTAGCCCGCCTTCTCAGGCGGGCTTTTCGCTATGTAAATTCTAGCCGTCAGATCAGGAAGATATCGTCCGCAATATCTTCGGCATTCAACTGGGTGCCGTTGAACGTGATCTTGTCGCCGCCACCGAAATCGACGACCACGCCATTTGCGGTTTCGCGCACATGATCCGCGACGAATTTCTCGACGGTGTCATTGCCGATCAGGCGCTTGTCGAGCAGCAGACGATCAATATCGGGCTGATAGCTGTTGATGACGTCGGCGCCGTCACCCTTGCGGTAAATGAAGGTGTCGGCATCCGCTCCGCCGGACAGGACGTCATTACCTGCCCCGCCGTGCAGCGTATCTGCGCCGATCCCGCCCGATAGCGTATCCGCGCCGTTACCGCCGCCCAGCCAGTCATTGCCCGCGCCGCCTTCCAGCAGATCGCGCCCGGCTGCGCCAAACAACAGATCGTCGCCCCATTGACCTTTCAACGCATCGTCGCCGACGCCGCCATTGATGATGTCGTTCCCCTGGCCGCCAAGCAGCGAGTCATTGCCCAGATTGCCCAGCACACGATCATGACCGCTGCCGCCATTCAACGTGTCGTTGCCGTCGAAACCGCTCATCCAGTCATTGCCGTTGCCGCCCTCGGCCCGGTCGCTGCCGACGCTTAAGCGGAAATCGTCAGCGCGGGATGTTCCCTGAGCCACGTTTCCGCTTCCAGCCGCGCGAACTGTTTGCCCGTCCATCCCGTCCAGCCAGCTTTCGCGGCTCTGCCGCATGCCGGAATGCGGCGCGGTCGCGGTCGGGAAACTGTCACCGCTGGGCGGCGGAGGGGGAGGGGTCGTGCCGGTGTCCAGCTTCACCTTGCCGTCGGTATCGGCATAGTTCTGCGTGACCATCAGCACCTGAAATTCCCGCCCGTCCCGGGAGAATGTGCCCAGCTCCAGCCCAAGCCCGATCAGCGTGGCTTTGTCGTTCATGATGTTGGCGTAGTGGCCGGGGCTGTTCATCAGGTTCTGATGAAGCTGCTGGATCTCGTCACGCAAACCGTCTTCGGTATCGGCGCTGACATAGGCGATGTTTTCCGCCGTCTGCCAGCTTCCCGACAGATCAAACCCCGAAGCCTTGATCCGATCGGTCGGGCTGGAGCCGTTCTGGCCGGTATGGGAGAACACATCGGCGTCCAGCATCCACCGGCTGTGTTGTTCCGCAGCGGTGTTCAAAGACTGCTCCAGTTTCAGCGCTGGTAAACCCTGCTGCGCGCGGGCCTCGTTCACCAGGCTGACAAAGTAGCGTTCGTTTGACGTTGCGATAGACATCTGCGACCTCTTGGCAGTTTCCAGATTGAGTGCGCCATCGTTAGCGCCCCATATCGCAGATTGCGTGCATTGATTTTGGTGAATGCGGACTATCGCCGACGACTTCCGGGCGAAAACCTTACCTTACGGCATCCGGGGGTTGAACACTGTCCGTATCGACGCGGACAATGACCGACATGCCGGGTCGCAGATAGTTCGACATTTCCTGATTCGGATTGATGGAAATCCGCACCGGCAGACGCTGCGCAATCTTGGTGAAATTGCCCGTCGCATTGCTGCCTGCGAGCAGGCTGTATTCCGACGCGGTGGCAGGCGAGAAAGCCTCGACCCGACCCGTAAAGGCGCGGTGTTGCATCGCATCGACGGTGAAGTGGACGACTTCGCCCGGCCGCAGCCCCTTAAGGCTCGTTTCCATAAAATTAGCTATGATCCAGACCTCGTTGCCGACCAAAGAGGTCATCGCGGTGCCCGGCGTCACATATTGCCCGACATGCACGCTGATCTGGCCCAGATGGCCGTCCTGAGGCGCGCGGATCACGGTGTTTTCCAGATCAATCCGGGCCAGTTCCACCGACGCCTGAGCGCTGGCGATATCGGCATCGCGAGACTGCAAAGCGACCCGCGCGGATTTGACGGCCTCGCGCTGCACATCAAGCTGGGCTTCCGCTTGCGTCACGCCCGCTTCGGCCTGTTGCAAGGTCAATTCGGATTGGTCGGCGGAAGATTGCGATGCAACTCCTCTGGAGCGCAGGGCCTGCGACCGATCCCAACTCGTCCGGGCCGTGGTCAGCGCCGAGCGTGCCGAACTTACCCCCGCCTCGTCAGCCCGAACGACTGCTTCGGCGGATGCGACGCTTTGCGTGGCCACCTCCAGCGCAGCCTGCGCCGCCGCCAGTTGCGCCTCGGCCTGTGCCAGTTTTTGGCGCGCGATCCGGTCGTCGATACGGGCGATCACGTCGCCCTCGGCCACTTCCTGAAAGTCTTCGACCTCGACAGCGCTGACATAACCGGTCACCTGCGGCGCAAGCGCCGTGACTTTGCCACGGATATAGGCGTTTTCGGTGGTGGGCTCGGACGGCTGGAAGGGCGGCAGGTGCCATGCGTAAAGCAACAGCAGGACGCCAGCCAGACCAATGACAAGCGCAATCGCCGTGGGGAGAATATTTTCTTTTTTCATGATGTTGGTTCCGGATTATTCGGTTCGGCCGGTCGCATTCGCGCGGCCAGAAGATCGCGCAGCAGATGCAGCAGCAATGCGGCTGCGGCCAGAAGCGCGATCAGGCAGGTCAGCCGATAGGCATCGTTATAGGCCATGACATAGGCCTGATTGCTGGCGTCCTGCGCGATCTGCGACATAGCCTGCAGCTTTCGCGCGGCGAGATCGGGCATTTGCCCGGCAAGCCCGGCGCTGCGGATGGCAATGTTCTGGGCGACGATTGGCTCTGATGTGCCCAATTCTTCGATCAGCACCTGATAATGCGCTGCCTGACGATGGTTGATCAGCGTCGAGAACAGGCCCGAGCCAAAGACTCCGCCCAGCGATTGCGTTGCAATGAAGACGATGACGAAGGACAGCAGATATTGCGGCCCCTTTGCCAGCGCCGAAATAAGTCCCGCCATCATCGCCGGCGGCATGAACAGCATTCCGGCAAAGCCGATCAGCACCTGGCTGACCACCATCTGCGCCGGGCGGGTGTCGATGGTGGAATGGCTGTCCATGTAAGCCCCAACCGCGATCAGCAGCAGCGCGATCAGGTGGAAAACGGGCACTCTTTGCGGCTTGATCCATGCCACACAGGCAAGGCCGCCAAGCAGGCTGGCAAATGTAATGACCGCGAAAAGGCCCGTCATCTGCGACGGAGCGACCCCGAGAAGCTGAAACATCCGCGGCGCGCCAGTGCTTTGTTCGGACAGGATCAGCCTGAACAGGAACAACGTCGCCGCCAAATGGACAATCGCGGGACTGGCCAGCCAGCGAATATCCAGAAGCGGTGCCGAACGGTTCAACTCGATCGCCACTGCAAGCGCCAGCGAGGCAACCGAGGCTGCCAGCAGCAGGCCGATCCAAGGCAGATCGGTCCAGTAATGGATCGGCCCCATGACAAAACTGATGGTCAGCCCGGCGAAGCCCGCTCCGATCAGCAGGAAGCTGACGAAGTCCATCGGCTGGATCACCTTCATATGCGGCACCGGGCGCAAGGGCAGGCGGAAGACCAGCATCAGCGACACCATCGCCATGCCAAGCGCGGTCAGATGCACCCATGTCAGCCCGCCATCACCGATCAAGGCGGGCGAGACCACCCGCGCCAGCGTCGGCCCCGCCATCAGCACCGCCATCGCGATCGGCAAGCCAAGCCGCATCTTCCACTGCGGCGCAAGCGGCTCCAGCATATACATGAAGGCCAGCGTCGATAGCGGTGCCGCCGACGCGCCTGACAGGAACTGCACCACGACCGCAGAGCGGAAATCGTTGATCCAGACCGAGGCGAAGGCCACGACCACATAGACGATGATCCCGATCTCGGCAAAGCGGCGCAGACCGTATTGTGTGCGGATCTTGATCAGCATCAACGGCAGCGAGGCGCGCGGGATCATGTAAGCCGCCATCAGCCAGCTTGCATCCGTCGTGGTAATGCCAAGATCACCCGCGATCTGCGGGATATTGGTGGAAACAAACCCCTGACCCAGACCCTGCGACAGGGCCAGCACGACCGCGGCCCCCATATAGGCCATGGCCTGCGGCACCGGCAGAGGCGGATTGGCGGGCGGTGCGCCCGGCATTGCCGGAGGCGCGGCATGTGTCGCGCTGTCACTCATGGCTGGGACAGCTTCGCGACATTGGCCAGCAGGCGTTCCAGAACCCGCTTCGTCTGCTCAATTTCTTCCTCGCTCAGCCCGTCGATCAGATCGGCGCGGACGCGGCGGGTAAACTCGACGATGTCGGTGTCATGGCCTTGCTGGGTCAGGTATAGTGCATTCTTGCGCGCATCCCCTTCGATCGGTCGTCGCTCGACAAATCCGCCGGATTCCAGCGCATCGATCTGCCGCTTCAGGGTCGGTGCCTCGATATCCAGCCGCGCCGCAAGCGCCGCTTGCGTCTCACCCTCCATCTGCGCCAGCGTGGTCAGGGCGCGCGCCCGCGACATGGTCAGCCCAACCGCCTCTGCCCGCGCATCGTAATTGCGCCGAAGCTCTCGCATCAGTTGCAGCAACACATCCAGAACACCGTTTTTCTGCGGCATCGCGCTCCGCCTTTCGCCAATTGATTAGCTGGCTAATGATTATTCGTTAGCCAGCTAATGATCTGACCGCGACCCGTCAACCCCGCCGGGCTCGATTTTTCAGAGACTGTAGGGGGCCGTCGTCTCGCGCAGCATCAAAAGCGGCTGTAGCAGCGTCATCGGCTCGACCTCGCGACCTTCGATCCGGCGCAGGATGACGCGGGCGGCCTGCTTGCCAAGCTCGCGCTTGGGCTGTCGAACCGTCGTCAGAGAGGGGGCAAGATGCGAGGCCATCTCGATATCGTCAAAGCCCACGACGGAGACATCGCGCGGCACCTGCAGTCCGGCGCGCTGTAATCCGGCAGTGAAGGCACAGGCCATCTCGTCGGAAAAGGCAAAGACGGCAGAGGGACGTTTTGCGGCGGACATCGCTATCCATTCCTGCGCTGCGGCGGCACCCGCCTGCAACGTGAAATCGCCGTTGAAGCTGATCAACGGCTCGTCGCCCGCAGCTTCCAATGCGCCGGCAAGCCGGGCCTTGTGCAGCACGTTGTCGGGCGGGCCGCCGATAAAGCCGATCCGGCGATGGCCCAGCTCTCGCAGATGGGCAACCGCCATGCGCCCGCCTTCATGATTGTCCAACATGACCCGTGGCAGACTGGTGCCCTCAATCCATTCACACGCCGTGATCACAGGCGGTGCATTGGCGATCTCTAGCCCGGATTGCGGGACCAGACCGTCCAGAAGGATGATCCCGTCGGCGCGCGAGGGATCAAGAAAGCGGTGCAGCCCGACATGCTTTCCGGTTCCGTCCTGCGTATCGGAGACCAGAAGGTCATAGCCCGCCGCCGCCAGTTCGCGGCCCATCCCGTCAAGGATCTTGGCGAAGAACGGATTACCCAGATTCGGCACCAGCGCCACCACGCTGCCTGTGCGCTGCATCCGTAGATTTCGGGCCGCGTGGTTCATCCGATAGCCGGTCTCGGCCACGGCTTTCATCACCGCTTCGCGAGTGACTTCGGCCACAAGCCCCGGATTGGACAGGACGCGACTTACCGTGGATGCGGAAACCCCCGCAACCCGCGCAACGTCCAACAATTTTGCCCGTCCGGGCGTGGAGGCCATCTTCTGCATTGGCGAACATTATGCGGATGTTTCGATCTCGACAAGAAAATGTTTGCAATCGATTGCAGTCCAGTGCAGGTTAGCCCCGTTGGGAGGACCATATGCAGACGATCAAAGGCCCTGCGCTATTTCTGGCACAGTTCATCGGGGGCGCTTCTCCGTTCGATACCTGGGACGGTATTACCGGCTGGGCTGCGGGTTGCGGTTATGTTGGTGTGCAGGTGCCGACCGGCGATCCGCGCATGCTGGATCTGGATCGCGCGTTGGAATCGCAGGATTACCGGGACGAGTTTCTGGGAACCGCGCTGCAGAACGGCATCGAGGTGACAGAGCTTTCGACCCATATTCAGGGCCAGCTTGTCGCCGTCCACCCCGCCTATGACGTGGGTTTCGATGCCTTTGCCCCCGAATCGCTGCGCGGTAATCCCAAGGCGCGGCAGGAATGGGCGGTCGATCAGGTGGCCAAGGCGATTCGCGTCAGCCGTCTCATGGGTCTTGACCGGATGGCGACGTTTTCCGGCGCGCTTGCATGGCCCTATCTTTACCCATGGCCGCAACGCGCGCCCGGTCTGGTCGAAGCCGCCTTTGACACGCTTGCCGCCCGCTGGCGTCCGCTTCTGGATCTGGCCGAAGATCAGGGCGTCGATATCTGCTACGAGATCCATCCGGGCGAGGATCTGCATGACGGCGTCACCTTCGAGATGTTCCTTGACCGGGTGAACGGTCATGCCCGCGCGAACATGCTTTACGATCCGTCGCATTACGTTCTGCAACAGCTTGATTATCTGCAGCATATCGACATCTACCACGACCGCATCCGCATGTTCCACGTCAAGGATGCAGAGTTCAATCCGACCGGGCGGCAGGGCGTCTATGGCGGCTTCCAGTCATGGGTCGATCGTGCCGGCCGTTTCCGCAGCCCCGGCGACGGGCAGGTGGATTTCGGCGGCGTCTTTTCGAAACTCACGCAATATGGGTTTGACGGCTGGGCTGTTGTCGAGTGGGAATGCGCTCTGAAACACCCCGAGGACGGTGCCCGCGAAGGTGCGGCTTTCGTCCGCGACCACATCATTCGCGTGACCCCGCATGCTTTCGACGATTTCGCCGCAAGCAGCGTGGACGAAGCGGCACTGAAGGAGATGCTTGGAATATGAACCCGGTTCGGCTTGGCATGGTTGGCGGCGGCAACGGCGCATTCATCGGCGCGATCCATCGCATCGCGGCGCGGATGGACGGGCGTTATGCGCTGGTTGCGGGGGCATTGTCCTCGAACCCCGAACGGGCGCAGGCAAGTGCGGCGGAGCTTGGCATTCGCGGCTATTCTGACTTCAACGAAATGGCGGTGGCCGAGGCTGCCCGCGACGACGGGATCGAGGCCGTCAGCATCGTGACGCCCAATCACATGCACGCGGCCCCCGCGATTGCCTTTCTGAACGCGGGCATCCACGTCATCTGCGACAAACCCCTGACCGCCACGCCGGAACAGGCGCGCGAATTGGCCGATGCTGTCGCGGCCAGCAAGGCGCGGTTTTTCCTGACGCATAATTATTCCGCCCTGCCGATGATCCGCGAGGCACGAGCCTTGATCTCCGACGGTGCGCTTGGCACGGTCCGGCTGGTTCAGGCCGAATATATTCAGGGTTGGCTTGCCGATCATTCCGACAGCAAGCAGGCCGAATGGCGTGCCGATCCCACGCGCGCCGGTGCGGGTGCGATTGGAGATATCGGCACCCATGCGTGGCAATTGGCCGAATATGTGACGGGTCAGACGCCCGCCTCTTTGTCCGCTGAACTGTCCAGCATCGTGCCGGGGCGAAGCATCGATGACGATGCACGCATCGCGCTGCGCTATGCCTCCGGCGCGAAAGGCGGGATCTGGGTGTCGCAGGTTGCCGTCGGACAGGAAAACGGGCTGTCGCTGCGGATTTTCGGCTCGGATGCTGCTCTGGAATGGCGGCTGCAACGGTCCGAAGAGCTGATCTTCACGCCGAAGGACGGCCCCGCCCGCATCCTGACCCGCGCGCAGGATCGCAGCCAAAGCTACCGCACCCCGCCCGGACACCCCGAGGGATATCTGGAAGGTTTCGCCAATCTTTACAGCGACGTGGCCGATGTGATCCGGGGCGATACGACCCATCTGGACCGCATTCCCGGTATTCAGGCCGGTCTGTCGGGTATGGCCTTCATCGCCGCCACGCAGGCCTCATCTGCCAAGGACGGCGCATGGACGCAGGTTTCGCCATGACCGTGCTTGCCCTGCAAAACGTCTCTAAAAGCTTCGGCCCCATTCAGGTGCTGCACGGCGTCGATCTGGCGCTGGAGCCGGGCGAGGTTCACGCGCTAATCGGCGAGAACGGGGCGGGGAAATCCACGATCATGAAGATACTTGGCGGGTTTCTGGACCCGACCGAGGGGCAAATCCTGCTGGACGGCAAGCCCGCCCGCTTTGCCAGCGGCCCGGAGGCCGAGGCGCAGGGCATCATCGTCATCCATCAGGAATTCAACCTCGCCTCGGACCTGACGGTTGCGGCGAATGTGTTTCTGGGCCGCGAACTGGGTGGCTTCCGCCTGAACCACGCCGCAATGCGCGAGGAAACGGCGGCGTTGCTGAAACGGCTGAACACCACGATTTCGCCCGATGCGAAGATCGGCAACCTTTCGGTTCCCGACCGGCAGATGGTCGAGATCGCAAAAGCCCTGTCCCGCAACGCCCGCGTGCTGATCATGGACGAGCCTAGCGCCGTTCTGACGCATCGCGAGGTCGGCACCCTTTACGAACAGATCGACCGGCTGCGCGCCGAAGGGGTGGCGATCCTCTATTGCTCGCACCGTCTGGACGAGGTGGCGCATCTGGCCGACCGGATCACCGTCTTGCGCGACGGCCGCGTGGTCCGGCAGGCCATGCGCGGCGAGCTAACCGAGGACGGCATGGCGACCGCGATGGTCGGGCGCGAGTTGGAGGATTTCTATCCGCCGAAAGGCGATCCCTCCGCTGAGATTGCCTTGCAGGTCAGAGGCTTGACCGTTCCGGGGCGCGTGCATGATGTCAGCTTTGCGCTGCGCAAGGGTGAGGTGCTGGGCATCTCTGGTCTGGTCGGCTCGGGTCGTACGGAACTGGCCGAAGGGCTGGTCGGCCTGCGATCATCGACCGGCGACATTCAGGTGAACGGCAAGCCGGTGCGGATCAGTGATCTACGCCATGCCTTCGCGGCGGGGCTGGCCTATCTGACCGAAGACCGCAAGGAAGCCGGGCTGCTTCTGGAGAAGGGTTTGCGGGTCAATCTGACGCTGGCGACGCTGGAGCGGTTCGGCAAATGGCGCATCGACACCCGCGCCGAAGACAAGGCGCTGGACCGCGCGACCGAGGATTTCGACATCCGCGCCAAGGATCGCAACATGCTGGCGGGGAAGCTGTCGGGCGGGAACCAGCAAAAGTTGTTGCTGGCGAAAACCATGCTGCCCGATCCCGACATCATCATCATCGACGAACCCACTCGCGGCATCGACGTGGGCACCAAGCGGCAAATCTACGCCTTCATCCGCAAGCTGGCCTCCGAGGGGCGCAGTCTGATCGTGATCAGCAGCGAAATGACCGAGGTGATCGGCCTTGCCGACCGCGTGCTGGTCATGCGCGAGGGGCGGCTGGCCGGTGAAGTGACGGGCGATGCCATGACCGAAGACAATATCGTGCGCCTTGCCATGGGCGTCGGAAGTGACGGCGGAAAGGCTGCATGAAACGTATCGACCTTCATCTTCTTGGACCACTGGTCGCGCTGATCGCGCTGGTGATCCTTGGCGCGCTGCTGAACAGCGCCTTTCTGGCCCCGGCCAATATCACCAACGTTCTGGCGCGGTCGGCCTTCATCGGCATCATCGCCGTCGGCATGACCTTTGTGATCACGGCGGGCGGGCTGGACCTGTCCGTCGGCTCGATGGCGGCATTCCTTGCCGGCGTCACCATTATCGCCATGAACGCGGCCCTGCCCGGCGTGGGCGAGAACTGGGGCACGATCCTGATCGGTATGGGCGTCGCCATCCTTGGCGGCATCATCGCCGGGACCGTGAACGGGCTTCTCATAACCAAGGCCAGGATTGAGCCGTTTATCGTCACCCTTGGCACCATGGGCATCTTCCGCTCGCTGGTGACATGGCTGGCCGATGGCGGCACGCTGAGCCTCGAATACGGGCTGCGGACGCTTTACCGCCCGGTCTATTATGGCGGCATCGGCTGGATCACTTGGCCGATCATCGTCTTCGCCATCGTCGCGATCCTTGGTGAATGGACCATGCGCCATTCCCGCTTTGGCCGCCATGTCGAGGCGATCGGCTCGAACGACCGCGTGGCGCGCTATTCGGCCATCGACGTGAACCGGGTGAAGCTGCTGACCTATCTGCTGCTGGGCCTGCTTGTCGGGCTGGCGACGGTGCTTTACGTGCCGCGGCTTGGCTCTGCGTCGGGATCAACCGGCGTGCTGTGGGAGCTGGAGGCGATTGCCGCCGTGATCATTGGCGGCACCGCGCTGAAGGGTGGACGCGGGCGTGTCTGGGGCACGGTGATCGGTGTCCTGATCCTGTCACTGATCGACAATATTCTGAATCTGGCCGATCTGGTCAGCCCCTATCTGAACGGGGCGATCCAGGGGGTCATCATTGTTCTTGCTGTTGTCTTGCAGCGGGAAAAACGCACCGCCGAAGAGCGGTAACTCTTGGGGAGGAAAGAATGAAACGCAGAACCCTGATGAAAGCCACAGCGCTGGCCCTGTCACTTGGCATGGTTTCGGGCGCAGCACTGGCTCAGGACGACAAGGTGGTGATCGGGGTTTCGATCCCCTCGGCCACGCATGGCTTCATGGGCGGGTTGAACTGGCACGCGCAGGATACGATCACCCGTCTGGGCGAAGCCTATCCGAATATCGAATTCGTGCTGTCCACCGCAGGCGATGCCGCCAAACAGGTCAACGATATCGAAGACATGATGGCCACCCGCAATATCGATGGCCTCGTGGTGCTGCCCTTTGAATCCGAGCCGCTGACCGCGCCGGTCGCAGCCGTGAAGGATGCCGGGAAATTCGTGACGGTGGTGGATCGCGGCCTGTCGCAGGAAGGCATCGAAGACCTTTACGTCGCAGGCGACAACGCCGCGTTCGGTCGCGTCGCAGGCCAGTATTTCCGCGACAATCTTGAGGCCGGATCGAAGATCGTCGTGCTCCGCGGCATTCCGACCACGCTGGACAATGAGCGGGTCGAGGCATTCCAGGCCGCGCTGGAAGGTTCGGATGTCGAGATCCTCGACATGCAGCACGGCAACTGGAACCGCGACGACGCCTTCACCGTGATGCAGGACTACCTGTCGAAATACCCGGAAATCGACGCCGTCTGGGCGGCCGATGACGATATGGCGATTGGCGTTCTGGAAGCCATCTCGGCAGCGGGCCGCAACGAGGAAATGTGGGTGATCGGCGGCGCCGGGATGAAAGAGATCGTCCAGCGCATCATGGACAAAGACCCGCAACTGCCGGTGAACGTCACCTATCCGCCGGCGCTGATTTCCTCGGCCATCGAGATGACGGCACTGAACTTTGTCTCGAACGCACCGATGACCGGCCGCTTCATCATCGGCAGCCAGTTGATCACGCCGGAGAATGCAGAGAACTTCTTCTACCCGGACAGCCCGTTCTGATCCGATCCCACTTACAAGAATAAACAGCGCGGTCAGAAATGGCCGCGCTTTTTTGTGTAATCCTATGATGGCAAATCACCAGATCGCGGCAGAGATCCGCAACCATTTGAAGCATTTGGCCCTTCGCGAAGAATGCAGGCTCCGCTCCACAGGCTAGGCGCGAAGGTGCCGCATGCAAAAGCGCGGACTTGTCCGGCGCAAACCCTCGCGCCATGCTGCGGTCATGCTTGAGCCCTGGCGGTTGATCGGAACGCATCTCGCGCTAAGCGCTGACCTGCTGCGTCGCTATGGCGCGGCACTGGCTGCGCTATGGGCGGCGGGTGCGCTTGCCGGACTGTTGCTGACGCGGCTTGCCGTCGAGATCGGATTGCAAAGCCGCATCGCCGGGATGATCGCGCTGGTGCCGGTCATCCTGCTGCAATTGCTGGTCTTTGTGTCGATGTTCGTGATCCTGAGGAACGGCTTGCCGAATATCCGCCTGCATCGCTGGCGCAGGCGGATGAGAGAGGCGACCGATCCCGCAGTGGCCGCCACGGCAGGCGGCGATGATGGACAGGGGCGGATGTTCGCGGGCGCACTTCTGGCGGTGCTGATCCCGTTCTACGCCTATTACGCCGGTTGGGGTCTGCTGGGCGATACGTTGCGCAGCTATTCACAGGCCTTCCTGTCGGCACAGATGGAGCGGATCGATTTCACCGATCCCTCGGCCATGGGTCCGTCCGCGCTTGAGGTCGGCAGCACGATCTGGGTCGTGATCGCCGTCGTGGCGATCTGGGCGATCCGGCGCATCGCCAAAGCGCTGGACAAGCGCAGCAAGGCAGCGCTCTGGCCGCTTCTGGTCGTCGCCTGCGAGGCAAGCTGGGTGTTGCTGGGCCTTTACGTCATTTCGGGTTGGGAAGGGCAGGTAGTCGAGTGGCTGGCAAAGCTGCCGCCGCCCGGCGAATGGTTGCAGGGGCTGATCGGCGCCGCATGGGCAGAAGAGGTTGCCGCCGCCCAGGTCCGCCCGGTCGATTGGCCGCCGCCATTCGAGCTTTGGCCGTGGGTGAAAACGCTCTTCTGGTATGCGGTGCTGCCGCTGATCTGGTTCAATCTGGGTGCCATCGTCTATGGGCATGACCTGAACATGCTCAGCGACAGGACGCGCAGCATTGCCGGTGGCGCGCTCAATCGGTGGCAGGCTTTGCCAAAGCCGGTCGCGGATTTCATCGGGCATTTCTGGGCCGGGCTGGTGAAGCGCTGGCATGCGGTGGTCAACGGTGTGCTGCTGGCTGCCTCTGCCGGGGTCGCTTTGTCGGTATCGGTGATCGTGCTGTGGCGGCTGGCCGACTGGCTGGGCCGCTGGGCGTGGATGGGGGTGGCCGAACTGATCGGCCCGCAGGATCAGCTTGTCTGGCAGGTTCTGGCAACCCCGCTGAGCCTGCTGTTCGGAGCGCCGGGACAACCACAGGACGGGCTGATCGTCAGTGTCGTCCAATTTTGCATTCTTGCCGCCGGGCTGGAGCTTGCAGGCCGCGCCGGCAAGGACCGCAGCGCCCCGTCTATTGAAGCGTCATCAGCGCCGGTCTGATGGGCATCGACAGGGCGCGGGGACGGGTGCCGAAGCCCGAGACATTCAGCCGCAATTGTGTCAGCACCTCGACCGGCACCACAAAGACGCTATCCGACAGGATCGCTTCACCATCCCCCGGCGCGTCATAGGGCAAGGGATTGCAGCGCCCGTTGTTCTGCCCGTCCGCCGCAAGAGTGCGGACTGCGCCGTCTGTCAGCTCTGTCTCCACCGGCGCCCAGACGCGGCCCTGCGGATCGGTCAGCGTCACCCGGCAGTTGATCCACCCCTCTCTCGCCTGCAGCGGTCCGGTCACCGCCAGCCGCAGATGCAGCAGCGCGCGCCCCTCTTGCGCGGGCGTGGTCACCGCGCGCGTCGATTGCAGCCTGACTTCGACCCCATCCAGCAGACCGCTATCGGTCGCGATCTCGGTCGGCCGCCATTCCCGATCTCTGCGAAGATCCAGCAGGCTGGTCTTGGCCGCAATCAGCGCGGTCGCCGACAGCAACAGCAGGGCAAGAATGATCCACAGCAGATGCCTCATTGCTCAAGCCTCAGCCGGGGCAGGGTGGCCGAGACCGGCACGCCGTCCAAGTAAAGCGCACTATCCAGAACGGGTTTCGCCGGGGTCGAAAGGATCAGCCTGCCGCCCGCGATCTCATCCTCGGGCAGCTCGAAGATTGCACGGGCGCGGTCGGTCAGCCCCGGCTGAAACCAGCGCGTTTCCAGATCGCCGGGCGCCCAGTTGAACCGCTTCGACGCGCTGTATTCTCGCCCGCTGCTGCCCTGCCATCTGGCCTCGATCCGGGTCGAGCGGCGGACATCTGAGACCTCGAAATCCGCGATCAGGAACAGCCCGCCAGTCTCGCGCAGCACCGTCTGGCCATAGCGCTCGAACGCGATCTCAGTCGCCGTGCGCGCATCCAGAAACCGCGCGCTGAACAACCGCCCTGCCGCCACCTCACCTGCTGCGACGCGCGTCGTGAAGGGCTGAACCGCGCTGTTATAGTCGGGCACCGTCGCCAGCATCCCCGCCAGCAGACCGCCGCCGATCAGCAACACGACAAGGTTCGCGATCCGCCGCATCATAAGCCGCCGCCCGCCCGCATTTCGACCGTGGCATCCAGCCGCGCGCTTGGGCTGAAGCCAAGCCAGCTTGATTTGCCATAAAGATTGTCGCGCAGTTTGAAACTTTGGCGGAAAAAGGTCAGCGACAGGTTGTCGGCCCGGAAATCCTGTGGCACCTGCCAAGTGATCGAGACCCGCTCGACAAGGCGCGGTTGCAACTGCTGCAGCGCCTCACCGTCGCGGTGAAGGATCACCTCGGGCTCGGCAAGCTCGACGCCGGAAACCTCGATCTGTGGCGGATGCGGCGGAAACCCGAAGAGGCCGGATTGCGTCTCGCCGGTGATATTCTCGGCGGTCGCATGCAGGGTCAGCGCGGCCTGATCGCCGTCAGGCAGCAGCGTCAGGGCCAACGGCGTCAGCGAGACCCTGCCAAGATCGACGGCCTCACCCATGGCGACCTGAGGGGGATCGTCCGGCGCACGCGCCGCCTCGACCCGCATCCACCAGCTGACGCCGATAGCCGCCGCCAATCCCGCCGCTGCAAGCGTGCGGGGCAGAACCCGGTTCAGCAAGGATCGGCGTGTGGAGGCGCTCATGCGAGTATCTGGCGCTGTTTCCCCCTTATTTTCAAGGCGGTCGGCAGACCGGCGGCAAAGGTTGGCCCATCGGCGGCACTGGCCGCTTCCCCCGAACACTTGAACATCCGCTGGTTCTGGGGCAGGGCATGCCCTGTTTCCACGGAGGGTGCCGCCATGACCGCGCTGGACGAGCTTGCCTCGATCCCCTTTCACGATGCCGATGCGCCACTGCGCGCCCGGATGCTGTCGCGGCTGGCCGATACCGAATTGTCGGTGGCCCTGACCGCCGAGCCAAAAGGCGATGAGGTGGAACTGCGGATCTTCCCGCTCGATGATGCCCGCGTGGCTTTGGCCTGCGACAGCGAGGATCGGCTGGCCGGTTTCTTCGGCGGCCCCGTCGCCTATGCGGCGATGCCGGGGCGCATCCTTGCGGGGCTGCTGAAATCTGCGGGGGCGGGCCTCTTGGTCAATCCCGGCCACCCGTCCGAGATGTTGCTGGATGCCGCGATGCTGGACTGGCTGACCGGCGCGCTGGAAGCTGCCCCCGAAGCGGCCGAGGCGCGGCTGCGCCTGACCGTCCCCGATGCCGCCGTGGTCGAGGCGTTGCAGACCCCGTTGGCGCAGCGGCTGGCCGATATGCGCGGGCTGATCACCGGCGCTGCTCTGGTTGGCGTGGCCGGGCGCGACGGTCCGTCCTCGCATCTGCTGCTGATTGCCGGGGCCGAGCCCGACCGTCAGCCCGCCCTCGCCAAGGCTCTGGCCGAGGCGCTGGCCTTCCTGCCGCCACAGCCCGGCGGCGTCGATATCAGCTTCGAGGCGGGGGCAATGCCGCCCGGCGCGCTGCTGTTCGATCTGACGCCGCAACCTGTGCCGGAAGAACCGGCAAGACCCAAAGGCCCGCCAATTCTGCGCTGAATCCTCAGCGATCTGTTGCGTGACTGCCGTCAAACTGTCAGAACGTGCCGATGATCTTGCGACACAAAGCCCTGTCCGTCCATCTGCTGACCGCTACAGGGGCGGTCCTGTCGATGCTCGCCATGTTGGCAGCCGTCGATGGCGATTGGGAGATGATGTTCCTCTGGCTGGTCGTGGCCTTCGTGGTCGATGGCATCGACGGACCGCTGGCGCGACGATACTCGGTCAAGGACAACTCGCCGCGCTATGACGGCGTGATCATGGACCTGATCATCGACTATCTGACCTATGTGTTCATCCCGGCCTTCGCGCTGTTCAAATCGGGGCTGCTTTCGGGCTGGACCGGCTGGTTCGCGATCTTCGTAATCGTTTACGGCAGCGTCTTATATTTCGCCGATACCGGAATGAAAACGAAGGATAATTCCTTCTCAGGATTTCCGGGCTGCTGGAACATGGTGGTGCTGGTCCTGTTCGCCACCCGACCGCACTGGACGGTGATCCTTTTCATCGTCGTGATCCTGACCATCGCGATGTTCCGCAATATCAAATTCGTCCACCCGGTCCGCACCAAACGCTGGCGCGCGATCACCCTGCCGATGACGATTGCATGGGTGATCTTCGCAGGCTGGGCCGCATGGGTCGATTTCCACCCGGCAAGCTGGGCCATCTGGGGGCTGGTGATCAGCTCGATCTGGCTGACCGTGGCGGGGGCTGTGCAGCAGATGGTCCCCGAACAGCCGCGCCGCCGCGCCTGACATCGCGAGGGCGGGTCAGCCTATCAGAAACCAGATCCCGCCCAGAAGAAAGGTGAAAGCGGCCAGCGAGAAGCCGTAGAACTGGACATTATCCTCGAACCCGCGATGCCAGTTGGTGTAACCGACGCCGTGACGCAGCACATCGACCCATTCATCGCGCGTCCGCAGAATCGCCTTGCCGTCCGGGGCGATGGTCTTGACCACATTGGTCGGCGCAATCGCCAGCGACAGCGCCGATAACATCACACTGACCACCAGAATGACCGCAGGCACCGTGATCATCGCAATCGCGGGCAGCCCCAGATGCTCGCTGCCGCCTGCGCGCACGAACATTCCCATACCGCCCACCGCGACCGGCGCCAGCATCGCCAGATGCTTGAACAAAGCCGAATCGAGCCGCCCGCGCGATGTCGCAAGATCGGCCTTCAGATTGGCCAGTTCGATATCCTTGTCGAAATCCAGTTGCCAATAGCTCAACATCGGATCGGCCTCCGTCCGAAACGCATCGTCCTGCCATCTCAACGTCCTGCCGCGCCCACAGGGTTCCCGCACCGCGCAACACCACCGTTCGCAAGCTGTGTACAGGCTGTGCACGTCCTGTGCATACGCGGTGCACGCGCTGTGCAGCCAAATCCCCAGCATTTGCTGGCGCTCCCGCATCCGCCATTTCTCCGTTGCACAAATACCGATTGCAACGCCCGCAACCCGTTGCGCCCGTCTACGGAAAATTTCCTCTTTCCAACCCACGCGCCTGACGGCATAGTCGCCGCCATGACTCGGATGCACCAGATTTCCACAGCCTCGACCGCGCCTTTCGGCGCGCGGATTGCTGTGCAGCTCCGTGGTCTACTGCTTCTTACGCTGCGCTGAGCGGGTCTTCCGGGCCGCCGCTCAGTCTGGTCAGTGCCCGGCCTATCCCGGCTGCGTCCCGCACCCGGCATTCCCAGACCAAGTGTAAGAAAGACCAAGGAAATGTCCGACAAGAACCGCGTCGTCATCTTTGACACTACCCTCCGCGACGGCGAGCAATCGCCCGGCGCCACCATGAGCCATGCCGAGAAACTGGAGATCGCCCAGCTTCTGGACGAAATGGGCGTGGACATCATCGAGGCCGGTTTCCCGATCGCCTCGGAAGGCGATTTCGCCGCCGTGTCAGAGATCGCAAGACGTGCCCAGAACAGTGTCATCTGCGGCCTCGCCCGCGCGCAACTGCCCGATATCGACCGCTGCTGGGAAGCGGTGAAACACGCGAAACAGCCGCGAATCCATACGTTTATCGGTACCTCACCGTTGCATCGTGCCATCCCCAATCTGGACATGGACCAGATGGCCGAACGCATCGAACAGACCGTCACCCACGCCCGCAACCTTTGCGACAACGTGCAATGGTCGCCGATGGATGCGACGCGGACCGAACATGATTACCTGTGCCGGGTCGTGGAAATCGCCATCAAATGCGGCGCCACCACGATCAACATTCCCGATACCGTCGGCTATACCGCGCCCCGCGAATCCGCTGCCCTGATCCGCATGTTGCTGGAGCGGGTGCCGGGCGCCGACAACATCATCTTCGCCACCCATTGCCACAACGACCTTGGCATGGCGACCGCCAATTCGCTGGCCGCGGTCGAGGCTGGTGCACGCCAAATCGAATGCACGATCAATGGCTTGGGTGAACGCGCAGGCAATACCGCGCTGGAGGAAGTGGTCATGGCGATGAAGGTGCGCCACGATATCATGCCCTTCACCACCGGCATCGACACGACCAAGATCATGAACCTGTCGCGCCGCGTGTCTCAGGTTTCGGGCTTCGTGGTGCAGCCAAACAAGGCCATCGTCGGCAAGAACGCTTTCCTGCACGAATCCGGTATCCATCAGGATGGTGTGCTGAAGAATGTCGAGACGTTCGAGATCATGCGCCCCGCCGATATCGGTCTGAACGAAAACAACATCGCCATGGGCAAGCATTCGGGCCGCGCCGCCCTGCGCGCCAAGCTGGCCGATCTGGGTTTTGAGGTCGGGGATAACCAGCTCAAAGACATCTTCGTGCGCTTCAAGGCTTTGGCCGACCGCAAGAAAGAGGTCTATGACGAGGACATCGTCGCGCTGATGCAGGACAGCGCCGCCAATACCGACAGCGATCATTTGCAGGTCAAACATCTGCGCGTCGTCTGCGGCAGTGACGGGCAATCTGCTGCGTTGACCATGGTTGTCGATGGCGAGGAACAGACCGCCGAGACCACCGGCGACGGCCCGGTCGATGCCTGCTTCAATGCGGTCCAGCAGATCTTCCCGCACAGCGCAGTTTTGCAGCTTTATCAAGTGCATGCCGTGACCGAAGGCACAGATGCGCAGGCCACCGTGACTGTGCGCATGGAAGAGGATGGCCGGATCGTCACCGGACAGGCGGCGGATACCGACACGATCCTTGCCTCGGTCAAAGCCTATGTCGGCGCGCTGAACCGTCTGATCGTGCGCCGCGCGCAGGCGGGAACGGACGACAAGCAGATCACGATGTATTCGCACTGATCACCACTATTACCGAGGCCGGTCTTGTCCGGCCTCGGGCTGACGCCCGCTGAGGCGACCCCTTCAGGCGTCCTGCGTCAGCAGCCCGCCCTGATGGATCAGAAACTCCACGATTTCGTCCACGCCGCCCCCATGCCGAAGCTGCGCCATTACCACGGGCAGCCCGTTGCGAGAGGCGCGGGCATCCGCCTCTAGCAGCGCTGCATCGACACCAACATGCGGCGCAAGGTCGGTCTTGTTCACCACCAGCAGATCGGACCTCGCCAGCCCCGGACCACGCTTGCGCGGAATGTCCTGCCCGGCCGCCGTATCGATCACATAGATCGTCAGATCGGCCAGTTCCGGCGAAAAGGTCGCCGCCAGATTGTCGCCGCCGGATTCGATCAACACCAGTTCCAGATCGGGAAATGCCTCGGTCAGATCGGCGATGGCAGCAAGGTTGATGCTGGCATCCTCGCGGATCGCGGTATGTGGGCAGCCGCCGGTTTCGACCCCCCGGATGCGCTCCTGCGGCAGCACCTGCGCGCGCATCAGCGCCTCGGCATCCTCGCGGGTATAGATGTCGTTGGTGATCACCGCCATCGACAGGCGCGGCGCGAAGGCGCGGGCCAGTTGCTCGGTCAGCGTGGTTTTGCCCGCACCGACGGGACCGCCGATGCCGACACGCAGAGGGCCGTTCTGGCTCATGAGCGGAAAATCCTTGTGGTCATGGTCTCGTGCTTCATTGCCGCAATGTCCGCGCCCCACGCGGCGCTGGCAAGATCGGATTCGCTGGCGCCAGCCGCCCGCGCAGCCACGTCCAGCAGTCTTGGCTGCAGATCGAACAGCATTGCCTGCCCCTCGACCGGGCCAAGCGGCATGAAGCGCACGGCGGCAGAAATCAGCGTCGCGGCCTGAGCCTGTAGATAGGCGGCGATGATCTCGGACGGCGGCAACGGCAAGGCGGCGCAGGTTTCGCCGAAGGCCACCGGCAACGCGCGCGGCGGGACCGGCTCGCTATGCAAGGCGGTGATATTTGCGGCAAAGGCGGTGCCCTGTTCGACCGTCTCGGTCAGCCGTTCCGAGGTCAGGCAGGCCGCGCGGGCCAGATCGTCCAGCGCGGCATGGTCCGCGTCCTCACGCAGCGCCAGAGACAACAGCACCGCATCGGTCCAACCTGCGCCGTGGTCCAGCCAGTTGGCCAGCCATTGCGGCAGCGCCTTACGGGTGACGATGCCCTGATCGATGACCCATTCCAGCCCCTGCGACCATGCAAAACCGCCCACCGGAAAGGCGGGCGATAGCAGTTGCATCAGCCGCAGGCGGGCCGCGTCAGGGGCGATCATCGTGTCGCGAGCCATTGGCAACCTTGCGCATCATCTGCAACGGCGCGACAGCCGGGACCGGCGACAGCTTGTGGTTATGGGCGTGCAGGTGGTCGTGGTGATCGTGACCATGGCTATGGTCGTGATCGCCGCCATGGCTGTGATCGTGGTCATGCCCGTGTCCGTGATCATGGCCGAAGGTGCGGCCGTGCCCATAGGCGCCACCTTCGGGCCGGAATGGCAGTTCCTTATGGGTGATGTCGGCACCCAGATTGCGCAGCATCGCTTCCAGCACATGATCCTGACGGATGATCAGCCGGTCAGCCTCTATCCGGCACGGCGTGTGGCGGTTGCCGATATGCCAGGCCAGCCGCGCAAGATGGCCGCGGATGACCATCACCGGCTCGGGCTTGGCGCGCATGGCGATGAGGCGACCGTCCGACAGTTCGAACGCATCGCCATCCTCGACGCTGGTCACTTCGGGCAGGTCCAGAAGAAAATCGCCCCCCACAAAGCCCAGCCGTTTTCTGCGCAGCAGACGGCCTTCGTAATCAAGCGAGATTTCTCCATCGAACGGCCCGGGTGCGTTGCGGATAACTGTGGTGCAGGTAATCATGGCGTGTTCCTCCCTCAGTAGAGGAAATAGCGTTGTGCCATCGGCAGTTCCGTGGCGGGGGCGCAAGTTAACAAAGTATCATCGGCGCGCACTTCGTAGGTTTCGGGGTCCACATGGATCACTGGCATGGAATCATTCAGTTTCATGTCGCTTTTGCCGATATCGCGGGTGTTTTCGACCGCGATCAGGTTTTTGTGCAGCCCGCTGCCTGCGCCCGCCTCAAGCCCTGCCCTGCTGATGAACAGTGCCGAGGCACGCCCGGTATGGCCCCACATCGGGCGCGAGAAGATCGGTTGCACCGGGATCGAGCCATTCGGGTCGCCCATCTGCGCGACGGATATCTGCCCGCCGACCAGAACCATTTCCGGCTTCACCCCGAAAAAGGCGGGCGACCACAGGACCAGATCGGCGCGCTTTCCCGGCTCGATCGAGCCGATATGGCCGCTGACACCATGCGCGATGGCCGGGTTGATGGTGTACTTCGCGATATAGCGGCGGGCGCGCAGGTTGTCGTTGTCGCCTGTCTCGCCCTCCAGCCTGCCGCGCTGACGGCGCATTTTATCGGCGGTCTGCCATGTGCGGATGATCACCTCGCCGATCCGGCCCATCGCCTGACTGTCGGATGAGATCACGCTGAACGCGCCAAGGTCGTGCATGATATCCTCGGCGGCGATGGTCTCGCGACGGATACGGGATTCCGCGAAAGAGACATCCTCGGGGACACGGCGGTCGAGGTGGTGGCAGACCATCAGCATATCGAGATGTTCCTCGATGGTGTTCTGCGTATAGGGCCGCGTCGGGTTGGTGGAAGAGGGCAGGACATTCGCCATGCCGACCATGCGGATGATGTCGGGGGCATGGCCGCCGCCTGCGCCTTCGGTGTGATAGGCGTGGATGGTGCGGCCTGCGATGGCCGCCATCGTATCCTCGACAAAGCCGGATTCGTTCAGCGTGTCGGTGTGGATCATCACTTGGATGTCCATTCGGTCGGCGACATTCAGGCAGTTGTCGATGGCGGCGGGGGTGGTGCCCCAGTCCTCGTGCAGCTTCAGCGCGCAAGCCCCGGCACGGATTTGTTCCTCCAGCGGTGCCGGAACCGAGGCGTTGCCCTTGCCCGCGATACCGATATTCACCGGCAGTTCGGCGCAGGCCTCCATCATCCGGGCGATATGCCAGGGACCGGGGGTGCAGGTGGTGGCAAGCGTGCCATGCGCCGGGCCGGTGCCGCCGCCCAGCAGCGTGGTGACGCCGGAATGCAGCGCGTGATCGACCTGTTGCGGGCAGATATAGTGAATGTGGCAGTCGAAGCCGCCCGGGGTCAGGATGCGGCCTTCGCCCGCGATGATCTCAGTCCCCGGCCCGATGATCAGGGTGACGCCGGGCTGCGTGTCGGGGTTCCCGGCCTTGCCGACGCCTGCGATGCGGCCGTCCCTGAGGCCAACGTCCGCCTTGGTGATGCCACGATGGTCAAAGACGACGACGCCGGTGATGACGGTATCCATGGCGCCGTCGGCGCGGGTCACCTGCGACTGGCCCATACCGTCACGGACGACCTTGCCGCCGCCGAATTTGACCTCTTCACCGGCGATGGTCAGATCCTGTTCGACCTCGATCAGCAGTTCGGTATCGGCAAGCCGGATGCGGTCGCCGGTGGTCGGGCCGTAAAGCGCGGCATAATCGGCGCGGGAGAGTGTCAGGGGCATCTATATCGCCCCCGGCATATATCGATTGTCGCGTGATTCGTATGATGCCTGCAGAAAATATAACCTCACAAGGCATGCCGTGTCAGAAACCGAGTTTATACTCCAACTCATTGGCTACACTTCCTTCGCAGTTGCTTTGATCGGCAAGTACCATGGCTGGTTCTGATCCATCACAGCGCCCCCATCACATCTTTGCGGAAGCCCTGCACGACGCGGCCGCCTGCGAAGGGGACCAGCCGCACCTCGCGGGATTGGCCCGGCTCGAAGCGGACGGCGGTACCTGCGGGGATCGACAGCCGCATCCCTCGCGCCGCCACCCGGTCGAAATCCAGCGCCGGATTGGTTTCCGCGAAATGATAGTGGCTGCCCACCTGAATGGGCCGGTCGCCGGTATTCGCGACCATCACCGTCACCTCGTCACGGCCCTCGTTCAGCACGATCTGACCAGCGGCGGGAAGGATTTCGCCGGGGTTCATCTTCAGCCCCCGATCGCCAGAACCAACCCGGCCAAAGCCGTGCCACCGCCAAGTCCGCGCAGCAGGACGCCGCTGTTTAGTAGTTTGCCAATCCCGATTCCGGCCAGATGCAGCGCCATGGTCGCAATCGCAAAGCCTATCGCATAGACCGCCAGCCCATGCGCCGGACCTTCCGCCCCATGAACCCAGCCATGGGCAAAGCCGAAGATCGCCACCGCCGGGCCCAACATCGTCAACGGCAACCGCACCGCCATCGCCACCAGCACGCCAAGGATGACGACCGAGGCGAGGATCATCGGCTCTACCCCCGGAAAGGGCAGGCCCGCAAACCCGGCAAAACCGCCAAGGATCATCGCGCCGACGAAGGTACAGGGCAGCGCCCACAATGCCCTGCCGCCGATCTGCGCCGCAAGAAGCCCAAGTGCGACCATCGCCAGCAGGTGATCGGCACCGCCGACAGGGTGACTCATCCCGCTGACGAAGCCGTTCTCGTCATGACCCGGATGGGCCAGCGCCAGTTGCGGCAGCAGCAGCGCCGCCCCGGTAAGTGCGGTCAGTTTCTTCATGTCAAAGCCTCATAGGTCTGGCGGATCGGGTGGTGGACGGTGACCAGCTTGGTCCCGTCGGGAAAGGTGGCCTCGACCTGCACCGATTCGATCATCTCGGGCACGCCTGCCATGCATTGCTCGGCGCTGATCACATGCGCGCCCGCCTGCATCAGATCGGCGACCGAGCGGCCATCACGCGCGCCCTCGACCACGAAATCGGTGATCAATGCGATGGCTTCCGGGTGGTTCAGCTTCACGCCGCGTTCCAGCCGGTTGCGTGCCACCATGGCGGCGACCGAGACCAGCAGTTTCTCGCGTTCGCGGGGGGTGAGGTTCATGTCAGACCTGCCAGATTCGGGGAAGGGGATCGGGGCGCAAAGCGGTCAGCAGGCGGTTCACCTGTCGCCGCAAGGGCCATCCATCGGCGGCCAGCAATCGCATGATCATGCGACCGGGGGGAGCGCTGGCCGCCACGGTGACACCCGGTTCGAGGAGGACCGACCGGGCGGTGGAGAGCAGATCCGGCGCGTGCGGCGCGATGATGGCAAGCGTTGCCATCGCCCGCCCGCCGCCTGTCAGTGCCGGATTGGAAAGTCGGGGAAGCGCAGGATCGTCCAGTGCAAGCGCGTCGTGATAGATGATCCGCCCGTTTTGCCGGACAATGCGGCGGTCGCGCAGATGCAGCCGGTGCAGCTCTTCGCCCATCGCCAGACGGCCCAGCACCACGATTTCAAGGATCAGACAACCGGCGCCCTCGGCCAGCTCGATCTCGGTCAGGCGATGAAGCTGCGCGCCATTGAAGAGGATCGTTTCCTGCGGCAGCCAGTCGAGCCACGCGCCAGCGCCTACCTTCAGCGAGACAGTAGCCTCGGCCGGGATGTCCTCGGCACGATAGGCGCGCTCGGCCGTCTGGGTGGTGGCAAGCGCCCGCGAGCCGGGCAGCAGTTCCACCGAAAACGCCAGCCGATCGCCCGAGGCCAGCCCGCCGGACGTGTTCAGAAAGACGATTTCGGGCAGTCCCGAATTGACGCGCGGCAGCATCGCCTTGGCCGAACCGGACTGCGCCAGATCGACCACGCCGCGCGGGCCCATGACCACATGCGCGCGGCCTTTGCTGCGCTGCATGGACATGGAAGGGGCGATTGCGTCGAACATACCCTGAGAGGGCGTTTGCGCTGACAGAAGGTCAATCAGCCACCGATAGGAAGCTGCCTATCGATCAAGCACCGGGGGAATGGCTGCACATTTTACAGGCGCGATGGCGCGATAACGGGCGGAAATGAGACGCGGGACGGCAGATATGCCCGCGCGTTCATCACTTGCGATACGCTGGTGTCAGTCGCCCGAGGATTGCAGCAGGCGTTTGCGACCAGGGGGAATCGCGCGGATTTCGACCCCGGTGAACACATGCATGGTCCGCATTGCCGGATCGACGACCGCATGATCGCTGACCCACCCGCCCATCGCCAGATAGCTGCGCAGCAGCGGCGGCATCGCGGCCATGGCGCGTTTCTGATCGGGCGTCATCAGTCGCAGCTTGCGCGCGAATCGGAAGACATTCGGTGCCTTGACCCGAGGCAGCCAGCGCCGCGGACCCAGATGGCGGGCGCGCAGCATGGCGAAGGCATCGGCATGCTGTTCAGGCTCGGTCCCGATGAAGCTGGAACAGCCGAACAGCATCTCGATGCCGTTTTCCTGGACATAGCGTGACACAGCCATCCAGGCCGAGCGGATGATGTCGGGATCGCGGAATTCGGGATGAACACAGAACCGGCCCATTTCCAGCATCGGTGCGTCGAAGCCCTGCAAGGCCGCGAGGTTGTAGAACTGCGCCGAATAGCTGTGCGAAATCTCGGACCCGTTGGCGAAATGCTGGAAGCGGAAGCAGCAGAGAACCTGGCCGGTCTCAGCGATCTCGACCATCATATGCTGGCAATCAGTGTCCATGTCGTCGGCATCGACATTGGTGCCGTCATCCACATCGCCGTTGCGGGCGATGAAGCACAGCCAGCGCAATCGTTGCGCAGCACGCACGTCCTCTGGCGTGGCGGCCAGCCGGACCTGATATCGACCTCTGCGGAATGGCTGCATGATGCATCCCCAAGCCTGACGCCGCCTTACATACTAACATCTTGTGACGATTTCGCGAACGAACAAGGGGGCAAGCGACAGGAAATCTGCCGCGATGCCCGCAAGTCGTTCAGTGGGCGTCGTCGCGATCGCCCAGCACATCCTCGACATAGCAGCGCTTGATCAGGATGATGCTGACCAACAGCAGGGGCGTTGCCAGAACGATGCCTGCAAAGCCGAACAGGCTGCCGAATGCCAGAATCGCCAAGATAGTCAGTGCGGGCGGCAGGTCGGCGGCAAAGCGCTGAATCATCGGCATCAGAAGGTTGCCCTCGACCTGCTGGATCACGATGAACAGAAGCGCGACATAGATGGCCATGTCGAAGCCCTGCGTCAGTGCGAAAAGCACGGCGGGAATGCCCGACATGAACGGGCCGACGAAGGGGATGAAGTTGGTAAGCCCGGCGATGATCCCAAGCACCAAAGCCAGCGGCACCCCAAGCGCCCAGAGCCCAAGGAATGTGGCCACGGCGACCAGCGCCATATCCAGCGCCTGCCCGGCCATCCAGCGGCCAAGCGAGCGGGCAAGCTCATCCGCGATCTGGGCGGCACGGTCGCGATAGGACAGCGGCACAAGGCGCAATGCCCCTCCGCGATACAGCGGTGCGTCCAGCGCAAGGAAGATGCCGACGACGGCCAGCAGCATGAAATTGGCGACGCTGCCGATGACGATATTCAGCGTGCCGGTCACATAGCCGAATATCCATGGCAGGCTGTCGGTTGCCGAAGGGGTTGGCCCGCTTTGACTGGCATTCTGCATTCGCCTTTCGACGAATTGACCCATCGAGCTTTCCCGCAGCCAGGTGTTTACCTGCTCCCACGCGGCGGGCAGGCTTGCGATCAGTTGCCGGAACTGCCCCGAGATCGCCGGTCCCGCGTAAGAGATAACGGCGCTGACCACCAGCACCACGAACAGCGCGCACAAAAGCACGCCGGGCTTGAACGGTATTCCCGCATGACGGTTCAGCAGTTTTGACCCGCCGCGCAGGGCGATGGCGATCAGGATGGCGCCGAAGCCCATCAGCAGGACCGCCGACCATTGCCAGATCGCGGCGACGACCAGCCCGATGGCAAGGACGGTTGCAATGGTGGCGATCGGAACCCGTGGCGGGCTGGCGGGCGGAGGCGTGCTGGGCATCGTCGGTGTCCGTTTCCTGTCGTCGCAGAAAGACCTAACAGGTTTTCACGCAATCGCCAGTCTGCGTTGCGCGCCTTGCCCGCGAAAGCCAAGCCTGCTAACCGGGCGCGGATTTGATTTCACAAGGCGGGCGCGGCCCGCAGGACACAGACAAGGGAACGCCCATGGCTACCGAACGCACGCTCTCGATCATCAAACCCGACGCGACCAAGCGCAACCTGACCGGCAAGATCAACGCCAAGTTCGAAGATGCCGGTCTGCGCATCGTCGCGCAAAAGCGCATCCAACTGACGCTGGATCAGGCAGGTCAGTTCTATGCCGAGCATAAAGAGCGCCCCTTCTATGGCGAATTGACCGAATTCATGACCTCGGAGCCGGTCGTGGTGCAGGTTCTGGAAGGCGAAGGCGCCATCCTGAAAAACCGCGAAGTGATGGGCGCGACCAACCCGGCAAATGCCGACGAAGGCACGATCCGCAAGGAATTCGCCCTGTCGGTCGGCGAAAACTCGGTCCACGGCTCGGACAGCCCGGAAGCCGCAGCGCGCGAGATCGCCTTCTTCTTCTCGGGCCTCGAACTGGTCGGCTGAGACGTTTTGAAATGACGTGGAAAAGGGGGCCTCAGCGGCCCCCTTTTTCGTATCCGAAGCATCCGTCGTCACAAGCCTGTGTTGATGGCGCGGCGCTGAAGTTTATTGTCGCCGCACGATCGGGGATTGGCTAGATAAACCAAGGTTAGCTGCCTTGGAGCATCCAATGCGTTTCGGTTTCAAGCGGTTCTTGCTGATACTTGGCGTGATGTTCGGGGCGGTTGTCCTCTATCTCGGATATCTGCATCTGTCGGGAAATTTCCACGCCGTCGTGCCGGGGCAGGTCTATCGGGCCGCGCAGATGGACGGGCAGAAGCTGGCCCGATGGAAGCGCGAATACGGCATTGCCAGCATTCTCAACCTGCGAGGCGATAATACCGGCGCCGATTGGTACGAGACCGAACGCGGCGTTGCCGACCGGCTGGGCATCGATCATCTGGATTTTCGCATGTCTGCCAGCAAGGAACTGACCTTCGACGAGGTACAGACCCTGCTGGAGGTGATGCGGAATGCCCCAAAACCGATGCTGATCCATTGTCAGGGCGGTGCCGATCGGACGGGCCTTGCTTCGGCCCTTTATATCGCGGGGATTGCGGGTGGCGGCGAAGAGGCTGCCGAATGGCATCTGTCGCTGCTTTACGGTCATGTCGGCATTCCCTGGGTCAGTGCCGCATGGCCGATGAACGTGACCTGGGAAGATATCGAGCCTTGGCTGGGCTTTCCTGACAGTTGACGGTTTGTCAGGTTCAGTTGCGATATGCGCGCCGCCGCGCTATCCCCTTTGATAGCGATAAATCAACAGGGGTAAGTGATGCGGGCATTCGTTTTTCCGGGGCAGGGGGCGCAGACCATCGGCATGGGCCGCGAATTGGCCGAGGCTTATCCGGCTGCGAAGGATGTTTTCGATCAGGTCGATGAAGCTCTGGGCGAAAACCTGTCCGACCTGATCTGGAACGGCGATATCGACACGCTGACGCTGACACAGAACGCGCAGCCCGCGCTGATGGCGACCTCGATGGCGGCGTTTCGGGCGCTGGAATCCGAGGGCATCAATATTCAGGACGCCAATTTCGTCGCCGGTCACTCGCTGGGCGAGTATTCGGCGCTTTGTGCCGCCGGGGCGCTGAGCCTTGAGGATACCGCGCGCCTTCTGCGCCTGCGCGGGCAGGCCATGCAAGAGGCGGTGCCGGTCGGGCAGGGTGCGATGGCCGCGATCCTTGGGCTTGATTACGAGACGGTGGACCGGATCGTCCGCGAAGTGGCGCAGGACGAGGTTGTGCAGGCCGCGAACGACAATGACCCCTCGCAGGTGGTGATCTCGGGGCATAAGGAAGCAGTCGAACGCGCCGCTGCCGCGCTGAAAGAGGCGGGGGCCAAGCGGGCGCTGATGCTGCCGGTCTCGGCGCCGTTCCATTCGGTGCTGATGCAGCCCGCGGCTGCGGTGATGGCCGATGCGCTGGCGGGGGTGGATATTCAGCCGCCTGCCGTGCCGCTGATCGCCAATGTCCGCGCTGAAGCGGTTATCGAGCCGGGCGCGATCCGCCGTCTGCTGGTCGAACAGGTGACGGGCACCGTGCGCTGGCGCGAATCGATTGCCAATATGGCCGAAGCTGGCGTGACCGATTTCTGGGAGATCGGGGCGGGCAAGACTTTGTCCGGCATGATCAAGCGCACCGCGAAAGAGGTGGCCGTCCGCAATATCGGCCTGCCTTCGGATGTGATCGCGCTGAGGGGCTAGACCCATGCGGATGATCGGGGTCCTTGGCGGGATGTCGTGGGTCTCGACCGCGCATTATTATGACCGCCTGAACCGGCTTGCGGCAGAGGCCGGGGGCGGGCTGTCGTCCGCGCCGATCCTGCTGCATTCGGTGGATTTCGCCGAGATCGCGGCGCTGCAAAAGGCGGATCGGTGGGACGAGGCCGGGGCGATTCTGGCCGATGCGGCGGCGGGGCTACAGCGTGCCGGTGCCGAGGTGATGATCCTTGCCACCAACACGATGCATCTGGTCGCGCCCCAGATCGAGGCGGCGATCAGCGTGCCTTTTATCCATATCGCCGATGCGACCGGGGCGGCGATCAAGGCACAGGGCCTGAGCCGTCCGGGGTTGATCGCGACCGGCTTCACCATGGAAAAGCCGTTTTATATCGACAGGTTGCAGGCATTTGGATTGCAGCCATTGATACCCGACACGGCCGCAAGAGCCGATATTCACCGCATCATTTTCGATGAATTGTGCAAGGATGTGGTGAGCGACACCAGCCGTGCCGCCTTCGAGGCTGCGGCGCGGGAACTGGCCGGGCAGGGGGCGGATTGTCTGATCCTTGGCTGCACCGAGGTGGGCCTTCTGCTGGGGCAGCACAATGTTCCGGTGCCGGTTTTCGACACGGTTGAATTGCATTGCCGCGCGGCGATAGAAGCGGCGCTAAGCAGGACAGGAGAGGCAAATGTTTGATCTGACGGGCAAGAACGCGCTGGTGACCGGCGCATCGGGTGGCATCGGCGGTGCCATCGCCGAGGCGCTGCATGCGGCGGGCGCGAATGTCGCGCTGTCCGGCACGCGCGAGGCTCCGCTGCGCGAACTGGCCGATAAGCTGGGCGAGCGGGCCTTTGTGGTGCCCGCGAATCTGTCGGACCCCGAGGCTGCGGCGCAATTGCCGAAGGATGCGGCAGAGGCGATGGGCTCGGTCGATGTGCTGGTCAACAATGCCGGGATCACGCGGGACAATCTGTTCATGCGGATGTCGGATGAGGAATGGGCGCAGGTGCTGGAAGTGAACCTGACCAGTGTATTCCGGTTGAGCCGGGCGGTGCTGCGCGGGATGATGAAGGCGCGGTGGGGGCGGATCGTAAATATCACCTCGGTCGTGGGAACGACGGGCAATCCGGGGCAGGGCAATTACGCCGCCGCCAAGGCTGGGCTGGTCGGCATGTCGAAATCGCTGGCCTATGAGGTCGCCAGCCGGGGAATCACCGTGAATTGCGTGGCTCCGGGCTTTATCGCGACGGCGATGACCGACAAGCTGAATGACGAGCAGAAGGGCAAAATCCTGACCCAGATTCCTGCGGGGCAAATGGGTTCGCCGGAAGACATCGCGGCGGCGGTTCTGTATCTGTCGAGCGCCGAGGCGGGTTATGTTACCGGCGCAACTTTGCACGTCAATGGCGGCATGGCGATGGTCTGAAAACACGGGGTTTACGTCACGCTTCGGTGAAAACTTGGCTCAAAAGCGGTTGCATGAAGCGTATTCAGTGCTATATCCCCGCCTTTAGCTGCAGGGGAACCGCCCTGTGCGAGAGCGGGCCGTGCCCGTGAAAATCCTAAGGGCGGATGCCCGCGAGAATGAGGATGTGACATGAGCGATATCGCTGATCGCGTGAAGAAGATCGTTGTTGAGCATCTGGGCGTCGAAGAGGACAAAGTGGTCGAAGCCGCTTCGTTCATCGACGATCTGGGCGCCGACAGCCTCGACACCGTCGAGCTGGTGATGGCTTTCGAAGAAGAGTTCGGCATCGAAATCCCGGACGACGCTGCCGAGACCATCCAGACCGTTGGTGATGCGGTGAGCTTCATCAAAGGCGCGGTCTGAGCCGCAATCTCGCCTTGCGAGGAATAGGAAACGGCGTCTCCCCAAGGGAGGCGCCGTTTTCCTTTTGGCGGGTCGCGCAACGGGCTGCGGGCGTTGCTATCGGTATTTGTGCAACGAAGAAGCGACGTGGTGGTGCGCCGGTCGGATATGTCAGCAAATGCTGGAAATTTGGCTGCACAGAGCGTCCACCGCGCATGCACCGGATATGCACAGCCTGTACACAGCTTGCGAACGGTGGTGTTGCGCGGGGCGCATGGCGGGGCTGTGGAACCGGCGGTGACGCGGGTGGGTTGGTCGATCGTAGCAATCAGACATGGAGCGGAAAATGGCCGTGAACGTCAAAGGGCTGACCGATAATGCCCGCAAGACCGCGATCTCGGAACTGAATGCCCGGCTGGCCGATGGTATCGCGCTGAGCCTTGCGCTGAAGCAGGCGCATTGGAACGTGAAGGGCCCGAATTTCATCGCCGTGCATGAGCTGTTCGATGCGGTGTTGGCGCGGTTGCAGGTCCATGTGGACGATATTGCCGAGCGGGTGCAGATTCTGGACGGCGTTGCCGTGGGCACCGTCGAGACGGTGGCCAAGGCCAGCACGCTGAAGGCCTATCCGACCGATCTGACCAAATCCGCTGACCATATCAAGGCAGTTTGCGAGCGGATTCGGGATTATGGTGAGAAGCTAAGAACCGCCATCGATACCGTCGATGAGGCGGGGGATGCCGATACGGCGGATCTGTTCACCGCAGCATCACGGACGGTGGACAAGGATTTGTGGTTTCTGGAAAGCCATCTGGAATAGGTAACAGGGTGCGCATGGTGGGCTGCTGGACGCCCACCATCCGGGTCCGGGGTCAACGGCCCAGTTTGGCGTGAACCTCTGCCAGATCGATTTCGCCGGTTGGCATCTTGTTGTCGGGATCGTCGAAATCATAGCGGAAAAGCTGGAAATCGTCCTTGTAGATTTCCCAGATCAGATGCCGTGACAGATCGTCGAAATAATCGCTGACCTTGAAGGCGCGCTTGGGCCCGTGACCTTCGGATTCGTTGAAACGCGGGACGTCCTCGACATCGACCGGAACCGGGGTCGAGACATCGGCCAGAACCTTGCTGATCCCGTCGTTGAAGGTCTCGGTAAAGAAAATCTGGTCGTAGCGGCCGCCATTGACGATGAAGGTCGAGATATGGCCCGACATCGCGGACCAGTGGATGTCCGGCTCCATCGGGCGGCGCCAGCGGATGGTGTCGCGTGCGAACAGCAGAAAGCGGCGAAAGCTGGCGATCTGGTCGAAATCGAACCCGTCATCGGGGTTGCCCACGTCGATGCCGTAGCTTTGCACCAATTGCGGCACCAGATTGCCGCGATAGCGTTTGCCGTTGCGCTGAATCCCCGCGATCTTGTCGAAGAAGGATGACAGGATGCGGGCATAGGGATTGCGCACACAGGTAAAGGTCAAGGCGGCATGGTCGCGCACGGCGGTTTCGATCAGCTTCTGGCTGTCGTCCAGCGCCCATTTGTGCAGTCCGCTGGTGGCATCGTGAATATCGCCGTCAAAGAAGCGGCCATGATCGGAATAGAACATGATCTGGCCTATTGTCGAACAGGCGCATTTTGGCACGACCCGGTAGATCATGCTTTGACTTTCGGTCATCCAGGTGCCGGGAAAACCCATGCCTTGCCTCTCCTGCAATGCAAGCGGAAGCAGTCACTGCTTGCCCGCGCGCTAAAAATGATTAGAGACAAAACAAGGAAGCAGAAAGCCTTTTTAACGTCTCGCCGTGCGGAATGTCGCCGCTGCATAACGGAGGTAGCGCCCGCCACATGGCCCGTATCGCCTTTATCCTGCTGACGCACAAGGATCCCCAGGGTGTTATCGATCAGGCGAAGCGGCTGACGGCTTCGGGGGACTATGTCGCGATCCATTACGACAGGCGCGCCCGCGACGAGGAATATCGCACGATCGAGGCCGCCCTGTCGGACAATCCCGGCGTCACCTTTGCCCGTCGCCGTTACAAATGCGGTTGGGGCGAATGGTCGCTGGTCGCGGCCAGTCTTGAGGCATTGCGGCAGGCCGAGCGCAGTTTTCCGCAGGCGACGCATTTCTACATGCTGTCGGGCGACTGCATGCCGATCAAATCGGCGGAACATACCCATGCCTTTCTGGAGAACGACGATTGCGACTATGTCGAGGCCGTCGATTTCCATACCGGCAACTGGATCAAGACCGGGCTGCGCGAAGAGCGGCTGATCTTTCGCCATTGGTTCAACGAGCGAACCCAGAAATGGCTGTTCTATCAAAGCATGGATCTGCAGAAGCGGCTGCGCATCACCCGGTCCGCGCCGAAGGGCGTGCAGGTGATGATCGGCTCTCAATGGTGGTGTCTGAGGCGGCAGACGGTCGAGGCGGTGCTGAACCTGATCGATCTGCGGCCAGAGCTGGTCCGGTTCTTCCGCACCACATGGATCCCCGATGAGACCTTCTTTCAGACGCTGGTCAGCCATGTCGTGCCGAAGACACAGATCAGGCGGCGGTCTCCGACCTTCCTGATGTTCACCGATTACGGCATGCCGGTGACCTTCTACAACGACCACTATGATCTGCTTCTGCGTCAGGATTATCTGTTCGCCCGCAAGATCAGCCCCGAGGCGCAGGAATTGCGGGCCAAGCTGGGCGCGGTCTGGCAGGCCGAGGGGATGGAATTTGCGATCTCGAACGAGGGGCCGCGTCTGTTCCGCTTCCTGACCGAGCGTGGCCGGGTCGGGCGGCGCTTTGCGGCCCGCTTCTGGGAGACGGATGGCAGTCTGGGGCGGCAGAATGTGGTCTGTCTGATCGTGGCGAAGAAATGGCATGTCGCCAAGCGGCTGACTGCGCGGATCCGGGCGCTGACGGCGATTCCGGCGGTCGATTATCTGTTTAACGAGCATGCGGCGCATCTGCCGGATCTGGGGGGCATCGCCTCGTCACTGTCGAAGCGAGAGCGGCATCGGCGGGCGCTGATCCGCCTGATGTTCGAGGAATTCGAGACCCGGCAGCTGGTGATGTGCATTGACCCGTCGGCGCTGTCGCTGATCGGCGATTTCGCCGGGGATCGGGCGCAGACGCGAATCCTGTTCGTCGATAGCCGCTTTGATGAGGATTATCTGCGCGGCCACATGCAGCGGATCGGTCTGTCCAGCAAGGGGATGCCGGAAGAGGTGGTCAGGCGGCTTATTCCTGTGGTGCGCAGCGATCTGGAGCATGAAGCCGAGCGGCTGCGGGATATGGAGTTCGCGAATTTCCACGTCATCTCGGAACATGCGAGTCCGGGACTGAACACCGCAGCGATCATGCGGTTTCTGGATGTTCCCGATGAAATCGCCCATGATCTTGCGGCGACGCCGCATTTGTTCAGTGACTAGACCGGGGACTGCCGATGGCTTTCGACTATGACGACAACAACATTTTCGCCAAGATCCTGCGCGGCGAGATTCCGAACAATACCGTGGCCGAAAATGACGTGGCCTTGGCCTTTCGCGATATTGCGCCCAAGGCGCCGGTTCATGTGCTGGTGATTCCGAAGGGCAAATATGTCAGCTTCGACGATTTCAGCGCCAATGCCTCGGATGCCGAGATTGCGGGTTTCTCGCGGCTTTGCGCCGAAGTTTGCGCGAAGGAAGGGGTTGGACTGGATGCCGGGAATGCCGGGTTCCGGGCGATCACCAATGCCGGGCCGGATGGCGTGCAAGAGGTGCCTCATTACCACCTGCACATCATGGGCGGGCGGATGATGGGGCCGATGGTCTTGCTGCGCGACTGAGGGTTCAGGCTTTGGCCGGGCAGGGCGGTTGGCCTAGCCTCGGGTCATTTCGACGAAGACATCCTCAAGATCGGGCTGTTCGCTGGCCACGTCCAGAATCGGCACGCCCGCGCCGCGAAGTGCATCCAGCAGTTGATCGGCGCGGATGCGTGACGGCGGGTAGCTGATCGCCAGCCGCCCGTCGGCGCGCCATTCGGGCTTTGCGCCTTCGGGCAGGGTGGGCAGGTCGCGGCTGCCTCCGGTATCCAGCACCAGCGTCTTGCCGTCCTTGCCGGCCAGCAGGTCACGGGTGTTCTGGCGGATCACCAGTTCGCCGTGGTTGATGATGGCGATTTCGTCGCACATCTGTTCGGCTTCTTCCAGATAATGCGTGGTCAGGATGATCGTCATCCCCTGTTCGTTCAGCTTGCGCACATTGGTCCACAGCATCTCGCGAAGCGTGATGTCCACGCCCGCCGTCGGTTCGTCCAGCACAAGGATTTGCGGGCGGTGGACCAGCGCCTTCGCCAGCAGCAAACGGCGGCGCATCCCGCCCGACAGGTTGCGGGCATAGGCATTGGCCTGATCGGTCAGCCCGACCAGCGCCAGCAATTCATCGGTCCAGCGCTCGGATTTCGGCACCCCGTAAAGCCCCGCCTGCACCTCAAGACTGGCACGGGGGGTGAAGAACGGGTCCATGTTCAGCTCTTGTGGCATGACGCCGATGGCGGCGCGGGACTGGCGCGGGTTCACGTCCTGATCGAAGCCCCAGATCGTGACCTTGCCCGCGCTTTTGTTGACCAGCCCGGCCATGATGTTGATCAGCGTCGATTTGCCCGCGCCGTTCGGGCCAAGCAGGCCAAAGATGCCGCCTGCGGGGATATCGAGGTCGATCCCCTTCAGCGCCTCTTTCGCGGGCGCGCGGCCCTGAGCGGCATAGGTCTTGCGCAGACCGGCGATTTCGATGGCATTTGTCATAGCTTGCATTCCCGGCAGAGCTTGCGAAGGCAGGCGGCGCTGCGGTATTGGGTTAGACCAGATGATGCCCGCCGCGACAAGAAGGCCAGCCATGACGCATATCGTGACCCCCGAGAACTCTCTCTCCACCGGACAGGATCCGGCCGAGATGCGGTTGCCCGCGCCCGAGACTGTCACCGTGACCAAGTGGAAGGTCGCCTGCGACGGCGACGATGCCATCGGTCTGGGCCATCCGCGTGTCTGGCTGGCGATCTCGCCCGAGACCGGCTTTGTCGATTGCGGCTATTGCGACAAGCGCTTCGTGATCGACCGCGACCACGCGCACGACGATCACTGAAACTGCGTTGAAACTCCGATAGCCTCGCTGCGGTTCGCAGAGGCCAGAGGTCTGGCAGGAAACTGTCCAGTGGACAGTTTCCCAGACCGATTGCCCGGAGCCGCAAGGCGAAGGGCAAGTGGCGCGCCACAAGGCCGAACAGCAGCAATCTGGCCGCGCCTGACTGGGCTGGCGCGGTAACGCGCCTGCCAAAGGGCAGGCAGGCGCGGCCAGATTTGTCGCGGGACAAATCTGGCAAGGCGGGCAGCCGCCCCCTGCAAGATGCCCCTTTGCCCCCGCCCGCTGTTTCTGCCACAACAAAGGCCGACAGCGCGAAAGGACATGACATGAGCTTCGGCAAGGGCAGCCACCTGCATCTCATCGACGGCTCGGCCTTCATTTTCCGGGCCTATCATGCCCTGCCGCCTCTGACGCGGAAATCGGATGGCTTGCCCATCGGCGCGGTGGCGGGCTTTTGCAATATGCTGTGGAAATACGTCACCGACGAACGCGGCAGCGATGCGCCGACCCATGCGGCGGTGATCTTTGACCATTCGGCCAAGACCTTTCGCAACGAAATCTATCCCGCCTACAAGGCCAACCGCCCCGAACTGCCCGAGGATCTGCGCCCGCAATTCCCGCTGACCCGCGACGCCACCCGCGCCTTCAACATCGCCAGCATCGAAACCGAGGGTTACGAGGCCGATGACATCATCGCCGCCCTGTCCTGCAAGGCGCGCGATGCGGGCGGTCGCGTCACCATCGTCAGCAGCGACAAGGATCTGATGCAGTTGATCGGCAATGGCGTCACCATGCTGGACCCGATCAAGGGCAAGGATATCGGTCCCGATGAGGTGGTCGAGAAATTCGGCGTCGGTCCCGACCGGGTGATCGACGTGCAGGCATTGGCGGGCGATTCGGTCGATAACGTGCCGGGCGCGCCGGGCATCGGCATCAAGACCGCCGCGCAGCTTATCAACGAATATGGCGATCTGGAAACGCTTCTGGAACGCGCGGGCGAGATCAAGCAGCCCAAGCGTCGTCAGACCCTGATCGATAATGCCGACCAGATCCGCATCTCGAAGCAACTGGTGACGCTGGATTGCGATACGCCGCTGGATTTCACGCTGGAAAGCCTTGAGATGCAGGAGCCGGTGGCGGATCAGCTTCTGACCTTCCTGGCCGAGATGGAGTTCCGCACGCTGACCAACCGGGTTGCCGAACGTCTGGGGGCAGAGGCTCCGGCGGTGGTCTCGGCACCCCCGTCCGAGGCACCCGCCGCGCCTGCCGCCCTGCCCATCGATACTGCCAGCTATGAGACGGTGACGGATATGGCCGCGCTTGAGGCGTGGATTGCGGCGATCCGTGATACCGGCCATGTCGCCATCGACACCGAAACCACCAGCCTTGACGAAATGCAGGCCGAGTTGGCGGGCATCTGTCTGGCGGTCGCGCCGGGCAAGGCCTGCTATGTGCCGGTCGGCCATGTCGAGGGTGGCGACGACCTTTTCGGGCAGACGCAGCGTGTCGCCGGGCAATTGCCGATGGACGAGGTACTGGCGGCGCTGAAGCCGGTGCTGGAAGACCCGGCGATCCTGAAGATCGGCCAGAACCTGAAATATGACTGGAAGATCCTTGCCCGCCACGGCATCCGCATGGCCCCGGTCGCCGATACGATGCTGATGTCCTATGCGCTGAATGCGGGCACCCATAATCACGGCATGGACGAACTGGCCGAACGCTATCTGGGCCATCGCACCATCCCGATCAAGGATCTGATCGGCAGCGGCAAATCGCAGATCACCTTCGCGCAGGTGCCGATCGACAAGGCCGCGCCCTATGCCGCCGAAGATGCCGATGTAACCTTGCGCCTGTGGCAGCATTTCGCACCGATGCTGCCGTCCGAGCGGGTCACCACGGTTTACGAGACGCTGGAGCGTCCGATGGTGCCGGTGCTTGCCGGGATGGAGATGGCGGGCATCCGCATCGATGGCGATGTGCTGAAGCGGATGTCGAACGCCTTCGCGCAGAAGCTGGCCCAGCTTGAGGATGAAATTCACGCGCTTGCGGGTGAGAAATTCAATGTCGGCAGCCCGAAGCAACTGGGGGAAATTCTGTTCGACAAGATGGGCATGGCGGGTGGCAAGACCGGCAAGACCGGCGCCTATTCGACCAGCGCCGATGTGCTGGAGGATCTGGCGGCGGAAGGGCATGACCTGCCGGCGCGGATCCTTGACTGGCGGCAGGTCTCGAAGCTGAAATCGACCTATACCGACGCGCTGCCAACCTATGTGAATCCGGACACCAAGCGGGTCCATACCAGCTATTCGATTGCCGGGGCGCAGACCGGGCGTCTGGCCTCGACCGATCCGAACCTGCAGAACATCCCGGTGCGCAGCGACGAGGGGCGCCGCATCCGCGAAGCCTTTATCGCCACGCCTGGGCATAAGCTGGTCAGCCTTGATTACAGCCAGATTGAGCTGCGGATTCTGGCGCATGTCGCCGATATTCCGGCGTTGAAACAGGCGTTTCGCGACGGGATCGACATTCACGCCATGACCGCCAGCCAGATGTTCAACGTCCCGGTTGAAGGCATGGATCCGATGATCCGCCGCCGGGCCAAGGCGATCAATTTCGGGGTGATCTATGGCATCTCGGGCTTTGGCCTGTCGCGCAATCTGCGCATTCCGCGGGCCGAAGCGCAGGCCTTCATCGACACCTATTTCGAGCGTTTCCCGGAAATCCGCGCCTATATGGCCCGGACGGTGGCGGATGCGAAGGCCGAAGGCTCGGTCCGCACTTTATTCGGTCGCCGGATCAACACCCCCGGTATCAATCAAAGCGGTCCCGCCGCCGGTGGTGCCCGCCGCGCCGCGATCAACGCGCCGATTCAGGGGGCTGCGGCGGATATCATCCGCCGGGCGATGATCCGCATGCCTGCCGCCATCGCGCATCTGCCCGCGACAATGCTGTTGCAGGTCCATGACGAACTGGTCTTCGAGGTCGAAGACGGCGCCGTGGATGAGCTGATTTCCGTGGCCCGCGACGTGATGGAGAACGCGGCCGATCCTGCGGTGAAACTGTCTGTGCCTTTGGTCGTTGATGCAGGGCAGGGGATGAACTGGGCAGAGGCACACTGATGAGCCATTCGCATCACCACCAAGGTCACGGGCATTCGCACGGGCTTGGTGGCGATGCGGCAATCGGCTGGGCGGTGGTCGTCAATCTGGGGCTGACGGCGGTGCAGATCATCGGCGGGATCGCCGCCGATTCGACCGCGCTGATTGCGGACGGCATCCATAACCTGTCGGATGCGATGGCGTTGGTTCTGGCCTTCGGTGCCCGCCGTCTTGCCCGCCGCGCCGCCACCCCGGATTGGAGCTTTGGCTGGGGCCGGGTCGAGGTCGTCGCGGCCTTCGTCAATTATCTGGCGCTGATCGCGGTGTCGGTCTGGCTGATGGCGGAAGCGGTGGGCCGTCTGGGTGAGCCACCTCAGGTCGCGGGCGGGCTGGTGATGCTGCTGGCCGGATTCGCGCTGATCGTCGATCTGGGAACGGCAGCGCTGGTCTGGCGGCTGGCCAAGGAAAGCGTGAATATCCGCGCGGCCTTCCTGCACAATCTAGCGGATGCGGGCGTCTCGGTCGCGGTGATCCTTGGCGGCGCGCTGATCTGGGCCTTTGGCTGGAACCTTGCCGATCCGCTGCTGACGCTGGCGATTTCGGTGGTAATCCTGTGGCATGTCGGAACGGAAATCGGCCCGGTCTTCCGCACGCTGATGCTGGCTGCGCCGCCGGGCAGCGATCCGGCAGGCGTTATGACCGCGCTGAAATCTGTGCCGGGCGTGCGCGACGCGCATCACCTGCATCTGTGGCAGATCGATGAAAAACGAAACGCTGCCTCGGTTCATCTGGTGGTCGAGGGCGAAGATTACTTCGCCATTACCCGACGGGCCAAGGAGATGCTGGCCGAGCAGTTCCAGATCGACCATGCGACCATCGAGATCGAGCCTCCTGAAGCCTGCGCGGATATGCGGGAACATGAGCATTGATCGGCGGCATATCGAAACCTGACATAAGCAAGATTATGGAACATGTTTGTTCGTGACGGCTTGCTGCCGTTACCGGGCTTGAGACACCACGGAATATAGAGCCGATCCACGCCACGGCTGGACCTTTCTCTTCCGGACTGCCATCCATGGCCCGCCACCGGGCCCAAGACCGGCCCGTCAAAGCAGGAGACAGGCATGACACGCAAAGTCGTCATCGTGGGCGCGGGTTTCGGCGGGTTGCAAGTGGTGCAGGACCTGAAGGGAGCCGGTTGCGAGATCACCCTGATCGACCAGCGCAATCATCACCTGTTTCAGCCGCTGCTGTATCAGGTTGCGACCACTCTGCTGGCGACCTCGGAAATCGCATGGCCGATCCGTCGGCTGCTGAGGAACCGTCCCGATGTGACCACGCTGCTGGCAACGGTGACCGGCATCGACCGCGAGCGCCGCGAGGTGCTGCTGAAGGATGGCGGGCGGGTGCCCTATGACGATCTGGTTTTGGCGACCGGCGCGACGCATGCCTATTTCGGGCGTGACGATTGGGAAAAAGACGCCCCCGGCTTGAAGACGCTGGAGGATGCGACGACGATCCGCCGCCGTCTGCTGCTGGCCTTCGAGGCGGCCGAATTGTCCGACGATCCCGCCGAGCGCGAGGCATTTCTGACTTTCGCCGTCATCGGTGCCGGTCCGACCGGGGTCGAACTAGCCGGGATCATCGCGGATCTGGCGCACCGTATCCTGCCCAGAGAGTTTCGCCGCATCGACACGACCAAGGCGCGTGTTCTGCTGATCGAGGCAGGTCCGCGTATTCTTGCGGCGTTTCCAGAAAAGCTGTCAGCCCACGCGACCCGGTCGTTGGAACGGCTGGGCGTCGAGGTGCAGACAGGCTCACCCGTGACAGATCTGGGTGAGGCCGGCGTTGTCATTGGCGACAAGCCCATTCCCTGCCGCACGGTGATCTGGGCTGCGGGGGTGCAAGCCTCTGCCGCCGGGACATGGCTGGGGGTCGAGACCGACCGCGCCGGGCGGGTGATGGTCTCAGACCGGCTGACCCTGCCCGATGATCCGCATATCTTCGTGCTGGGCGACACCGCCCATGTCGAGACCGACGGAAAGATGGTGCCGGGCGTCGCGCCTGCGGCCAAGCAGCAGGGCAAGCATGTGGCCGCGATGATCCGGGCCGATCTGGCAGGAAAGCCCCTGCCCGGCCCGTTCCGCTATCGCCATATGGGCAATCTGGCGACGATCGGCCCGAACTCGGCGGTGATCGATTTCGGGCGCTTCCAGTTGCGGGGGCGGCTGGCCTGGTGGATCTGGGGACTGGCGCATATCTATTTCCTGATCGGCACGCGGTCACGTCTGGTCGTGGCGCTAAGCTGGCTGTGGAGCTTCCTGTCGGGGCAGAACTCGGCCCGGCTGATTACCCAGAAAGAGACGTTGCGGGATCAGTAAAGCCACGGCGTTCGCGACGTTGCCGCGCTTCATCATTGAAGCGTGCCCCCGCATGTGGCACCGTTATGCCATGACCGGAACATCCCGCGACCGAACCGATCAGAGCCTGATCGCGCTACGCCGCATTCTGCGCGCGACAGAGCTTTATTCGCGGGAACTGGCGCATTCGGCGGGCCTTACCCCTTCGCAACTGCGGGTTCTGCAAATCGTGGCGGCCAAGGGCGGCAGCGCCACCCCAAAGGCGCTGGCGCTGCAGATGGGCGTCAGTCAGGCGACTGTCACCGCGCTTGTGGACCGGGTCGTTGCGCGCGGCATGGTCAGCCGGATGCGGTCCGAGCTTGACGGACGGCAGACCAATGTGACCCTGACGCCTGCCGGGGAAACGGCGGTGCAGGACGCGCCGGATGCCCTGCAGCAACGCTATGTCAGGGCGTTCGAGCGGCTGGACGAGGCGGTGCAATCGCAGCTTCTGGCCTCGCTTCAACAGGTCGCTGCGATGCTGGATGCAGGTGGGATCGACGCGGCGCCGGTGCTGAGTTCAGGCGATCTGCGTGATGTCGCGCCAAAGCGCCCGCGCGATTAGAACGCGGGCATCGAACCGTCTTTTTAGACAGGCTGGCCGGTTCGCCGTTGGGAATAGCGGCGATTTCGTGCTAATCATTGGAAGTGCTCGCTGATTAACGGTTTTCGTGTCGCGATTTATGAAGGCGCGCCGCAAGACTTGTGGATCAATGGTAGAGATGACACCCGTGCAGCGCCGAGGCGGCAGTATCTATTCCAAGGCCGTCGAGGCTACGACGACGTTGATTTCAGAGACCGGGCAGATGCCTTCGGTCGGCGAAGTCGCGAGCTCGATCGATGTGCCCGAGACCGAGCTGATCCAGCTTTTTCCCGACATGACGCATCTGATCGGCGCGATGGCCGAAAGCGCGCTGATGTTGCTTCAGGACCTGTGCATCCGCATCGTGGTCGAGGCCGATTCCGAAGACCCGGTTGCGCAGTTCGAGGCGCTGGCCTGTGCCTATGTCGAATGGGCCTATACCTATCCGCGAGAGTTTCGGATCATCGGCGCCATGCCCGCGACGCAGTTCGAGGGCAGCGAAAAGCTGGTGCGCTACGAAAAGTCGATCCATGATCTGATGCTGAAGCTGCTGCGGCGGGCGCAGGCCAAGCAGATGCTTGCCGAAACCGAGGATTTGCATTCGCTGGTCGCGATTGCCCACACCTATGCTTACGGCGTTGCCAGCAAGATGCTGGTCGGCGATCTGGCGCGATGGCTGCCGGGTCGACATGACCGTGACGCCGCGCGTGTGGCGCTGAGCATCTTTATCCGCAAGGTGCTGCGCTAGGGCGCGACAAGGAACGCGCGCAGGCGCGGGACCATGAAATCCAGAAAGGCGCGGATGCGGTGCGGGATATTGTCGCCGCCGATGAAGAGGGCGTGAATATCCTCGGTATCGCCCCGTGTCGCCTCGGGCAGGATTTCGATCAGCCGACCTTCCCGCAGATCCTCGCGGATGTGGAACTCACCGATCCGCCCGATTCCCGCCCCTGCCAGCGCCAGCCGCTGCACCGTGCCACCGTTATTCGCGATCAGCGGGCCGGAGAGGTTGCGATCCTGAACCCGCCCGCTGTCCTGTAGTGGCCAGATCGGGCCGGAGCGGCGGAAATTAAGGCCTAGGCAGGAATGATGGGCCAAATCTTCCACGGTTTGCGGCGTGCCGTGACGCGCGAGATAATCGGGCGAGGCCACCATGAGCCGCTGTGCCGTGCCCAGCTTCAGCGCGGTCAGGCTGGAATCGGGCAATCTGCCGACGCGGAAGGCCACATCGGTATGGTCAAGGTAAAGGTCGATGACCTCATCCGACAGCGACAGGTCGATGACGATATTCGGATGCGCCTCCCAGAAGGCGGGCAGCAGCGGCTCGACCGCGACGATGCCGAAGCCGACCGAACTGCTTACCCGGACGGTGCCGCTGATGCTGGTCGCGCCGGTGGACAGGTCATGCTCGATCTCTTCCAGATCGACCAGCAGCGCCCGGCTGCGGTCGTAATAGATTTGCCCCTCTTGCGTCAGCGACAGCCGCCGGGTTGACCGTTCCAGAAGACGCACGCCCAGCCGCGCCTCGATCCGGGCGATCAGTTTGCTGACGGTCGAGGGAGTCATCAGAAGCTGACGAGCCGTTTCGGAAAAGCTGCCGGTATCCACGACGCGCTGAAAGACCTGCATCTCGCCAATCCGGTTATCCATCGCGCAGCCTTCGATTGATGAAATAGCTTCACAGATAATGTGGTTTTCGGAGTGATTATCAAGATCGCAGTCGGTGCGTATCTGTCCGCCTGTGAAACGGGTTGCAGATGAGAGACGACAATGCAGGACATGAAACAGGGATCGCGCTGGCCGCTTCTGGCGCTGGCGATCGGAGCGTTCGGGATCGGCACGACCGAATTTTCGCCGATGGGGCTGTTGCCGGTGATCGCGGACGGGGTCGATGTGTCGATCCCGACGGCGGGGATGCTGGTCAGCGCCTATGCGCTTGGCGTGATGATTGGCGCGCCCGTGATGACACTCCTGTTCAGCCGGTTCGGCAAGCGGACTGCGCTGATGGCGCTGATGGCGATTTTCACCATCGGCAACCTGATGTCGGCGATGGCGCCAGATTACTGGACGCTGCTGCTGGCGCGGCTGGTGACCAGTCTGAACCACGGCGCATTCTTTGGCCTTGGCGCGGTCGTGGCGGCCAGCGTGGTGCCGCGTGACAAGGCGGCCAGTGCGGTTGCGACGATGTTCATGGGCCTGACCATCGCCAATGTCGGTGGCGTGCCGGCCGCGACCTGGTTGGGGCAACAGATCGGCTGGCGGATGTCCTTTGCCGCGACCGCCGTTCTGGGCCTGCTGGCGATTGCCGCGCTGTGGATGGCCTTGCCCAAGGGCGAGCCCGGCCAGCGTCCCGATGTGCGGCGCGAGCTGAAAGTGCTGATCCGGCCCGAAGTGGTCGTCGCCATGCTGACGACGATGCTGGGGGCAAGCGCGATGTTCACGCTCTACACCTATGTCGCGCCGATGCTTGAGACGTTGACGGCGGCTTCGGGCGGGTTCGTCACGCTGTCGCTGATGCTGATCGGCCTTGGCTTTACGGCGGGCAACTGGCTGGGCGGTCGGGTGGCTGACTGGTCACTGGACGGGGCCGCGGCTATCTTTCTGGCGGCGCTGGCGGTGATCATGCTGGCGGCACCATTGCTGATCGGCAGCCATGTGGGCGCTGCGGTGACGCTGTTGATCTGGGGCGCTGCGGCTTTCGCCATCGTGCCGCCGGTGCAGATGCGGGTGATGCAGGCGGCGTCCGAGGCGCCGGGGCTGGCCTCGTCGATCAATATCGGCGCGTTCAATCTGGGTAACGCTGTGGGTGCAGCGGTCGGCGGGGCGGTCATCAGTCTTGGACTTGGTTATGCTGCGGTGCCGGTTGCCGGTGGGTTGCTGGCAGCGGTCGGGTTGGCTCTGGTCTGGTTGGGTCGCCGGAAGGCGGTCCCGGCGGTGGCTTGCAGCGCTTGAAGATGGATGCGGGCGAGGGAGACCTCGCTCGCATTTCTTATATTTATAATGATAATCAATTAATTAAATGAATATCATAATGTTATTTATGCGTATGCCGTGAGTGACGAGGCACGGGCGGACCTGCGCAGTCTGCGGTCAGGCCTGACACTCGCAAGATGCGGCGGAGAACATGGCGGCATGATCATATTTTTATTTATTTTCATAAAGCTGATAAGTGAATCATAAATTTCTTCTAAGATCATCTCTGCTCACTCGAATGAAAAACCGCGCCCGATGAGGGGCGCGGCGATTAGGCTCTAAAAATGTGCTTTCACTGAGCTTATGGGCGACACCCTACCCTTGGCGTTTGTCGGTTTCATGAAGATTAACATTCGGTACCGTGACATTTCGGGCGTCTCTGACCATGCGCGTGCGGGTGAACAACAAAACCCCAACCGCTGAACCCCAAGCTTGGGCGATGCGTTAAGGGATTGATCTGAAGCAGGAACCGGACCTCAATACGATGCATAAGACCCTTCTCGTTGGCGCCCTGACGCTTATCGCGCTGCCCGCACAGGCAGAGATCGTCAGCGAATACACCTCATTTGACCCGACCGCAGACTGCCATGTGATTGCGCAGAGCGATGAAGGCCCGACCTCTGATCGGGTCTGCAAGGGATATGGCAATTATCCGGTGTTCCTGACCGATACCGACGGACGGCAGACGGTGACGGTTGGCTTTGCCAATGATCGCGGCATGCCGACCTTTAGCCGCTTCAACTACGCTGGCGACAAGATCGAATGGCGGATCGATCGCAACGGCGCGAAAGACCGTCCCTACGCCGCCATCCAGCGCTGGTTTCTGGCAGATGCCGAAGGTGAGTGGACCACGGAACTGCTGGCCGTCTATCGCGTCGGCCAACCTGCCGAGGGCGGCGCCTGCACCATCGGCTATCTGAGCGGCCAGAACGTGAATGAGCGTGCCCGTGAACTGGCCGATGCGAAGGCTGCGGATTTCACCTGCGGCACCGATCAGCCCGACATCGATGCCGCCCTAGAGAGCGACATCGCCCCGCAATAAGGTCAAGCGGTCTATCCCCTCGCCTCTCTACATGCAGGCGTCGAACAGCGCGCGGGTGTTCTCGCGCGTCATGGTGACAGGATTACCGCCGCAGGACGGATCTTCCAGTGCCATTTCGGTCAGCTCGTCCAGACGTGCCGGATCGACGCCCATCGCGGTCAGGTTCGACGGGATCGACAGCTCGGCCCGCAGATCCATGATCCGGGCGCGGAAGCCGTCAAAGCCGCCGGCGATGCCCAGATAGGCTGCCGCCGCCGCGATCCGGTCCTCGATGGCCGGGCGGTTGAAATCCAGCACCATCGGCATGACCACGGCATTGGTGGTGCCGTGATGCGTGCCATAGACCGCACCGACCGGATGGGACAGCGAATGGATCGCGCCCAGTCCCTTCTGGAACGCCACAGCGCCCATTGCCGCCGCCGACATCATGTGGCCGCGCGCCATCAGATTGTCCGGCTCGCGATAGACGACCGGCAGGTTCTCGAACACCAGCCGCATCCCTTCCAGCGCGATGCCCTGCGACATTGGGTGGTAGATGGGCGAGCTATAGGCCTCCAGACAATGCGCCAGCGCGTCCATGCCGGTGCCTGCGGTGATGAATTTCGGCATGCCGACAGTCAGCGCCGGATCGCAGATCGTCACCACCGGCATCAGTTTGGGATGGAAGATGATCTTCTTCTTGTGGGTGTCCGAATTGGTCAAAACGCCCGCGCGCCCCACCTCGGACCCGGTGCCTGCCGTGGTCGGGACCGCGATGATCGGCGCGATCGCATCGGCATCGGCGCGGGTGAACCAATCGTCCACATCCTCCAGATCCCAGACCGATAGATCGGCCCGCTGCCCCGCCATCAGCGCGATCATCTTGCCCAGATCAAGCGCCGAGCCGCCGCCAAAGCAGATCACCCCGTCATGCCCGCCCGCCCGATAGACCGCGATCCCCGCCGCCATATTCGCCTCGTTCGGGTTCGGATCGACCTCCGAGAACACCGCCCGGCCAAGCCCCGCCGCCTCCAGCACGTCCAGCGCCGTCGAAGTGATCGGCAGGCTGGCCAGCGCCTTGTCGGTGACCAGCAGCGGCTTTTTCAGCCCGGCGGCCTGTGCATGTTCGGCCAGTTCGGCGATACGCCCGACGCCGAACTTGATCGCGGTCGGGTAAGTCCAGTTCCGGCTGGGAACGCCGTGATTGTCGCTCATGTCAGACCTTCTTGAGATGATATGATTTCGGGCGGGTGACCGACAGGAAACCCAGATAGGACAGCGATCCGCCGCGTCCGGTATCCTTGCAGCCGGTCCAGCACAAAGCCGGGTCCAGATAATCGGCACGGTTCATGAAGACGGTACCGGTCTCGATCCGGGCACCGATTTCGGCGGCCTTGTCGTAATCTTCGGTCCAGATGCTGGCGGTCAGGCCATAGGGGCTGTCATTCATCAGCCGCAATGCCTCTTCGTCGTCCGAGACCTTCATGATCCCGACCACCGGGCCAAAGCTTTCCTCGGTCATCACCCGCATCGAATGGTCCACATCGATCAGGATCTGCGGTGCCAGATAGGCCCCGCCATCATCGGCAGGAAAACCCGCCGCATCGATCAGCGGTTTGGCACCATTGGCCAGAGCCTCGGCCACCTGATCGCGAACGGTTTTTGCAAAGCGCGTATTCGCCATCGGGCCAAGCGTGGTCGCCTCGTCATTCGGGTTGCCCAGCTTCAGCGCATTGACCCATGCCACGGCCTTTTCGACAAAGGCGTCATAAAGGCTGTCATGGACATATATCCGCTCGATCCCGCAGCAGCATTGGCCGGAATTGAACATCGCCCCGTCCATCAGCGTATCGACCGCCGCGTCCAGATTGGCATCCTCGCGGACATAGCCCGGATCCTTGCCGCCAAGCTCCAGCCCAAGTGGCACAAAAGTGCCCGCCGCCGCCCGCTCGATCGCCTGACCGCCGGTGACAGAGCCGGTGAAGTTGATGAAGCCAAAGGACCGTTCGGCGATCAGGGTCTCGGTCGTGGCATGATCCAGCACGACGTTCTGGAACACATCCTCGGGGATGCCCGCCGCGTGAAAGGCTTCGGCCAGATGCTCACCGGCCAGCAGGGTCTGGCTGGCATGTTTCAACACCACGGTATTTCCGGCGATCAGGGCCGGGACGATGGTGTTGATCGCGGTCAGATAGGGGTAATTCCACGGCGCGATGACAAAGACGACGCCAAGCGCCTCGCGCGCCAGATAGCGGCGAAAGGCATCGTTGTCCTCGACCATTTTCGGGGCCAGCGTTTCGGCGGCGATCCCGGCCATATAATCGGTGCGGGCATTGACGCCGCCCATCTCTCCCTTGCCGAAGCGGATCGGGCGGCCCATCTGACCGGCCAGATCGGCGGCAATCCGGTCCTGCATCGCGGTCAGTTTGGCCACGCCCGCCTTGACCAGCGCAATCCGGTCGTCCAGCGGGCGCGCGGCCCATGCAGGTTGCGCCGCCTTGGCGCGCGCCACCGCTGCCCGCGCCGCATCAAGGGTCAGCGGAACCCGCTCGGCATAGACCGAGCCATCCACGGGGGAAATCAGTTTGATCGATGTCATCTTATCCTCTTGGGGAAACGCCTATGAGCGTTCAAACAGGCGCTGAAGTTCGAAATCGGTGACCACGCGGTCGGTCTCGGCAATCTCCCATTCGGCGGCGTGGTGGTAATGGTCAACCACCTCATCGCCAAAGGCTTTGCGATAGGTGTCGGACGCCTTCAAGACCGCCGCCGCGTCACGCAGATTGCGCGGAATCTCGGCCAGCCCATCGGTGTGATACATGTCGCCCGCCGCCGGGGCGGGCAGGTCCAGCTTGCGTTCGATCCCGTCCAGACCCGCCGCCAGCAGCGCGGCGCAAGCCAGATAGGGATTGGCATCCGATCCGGGGATGCGGCATTCGATGCGCACAGCCTTGGTGCCCGCGCCGCAGACCCGGTAGCCCGCGGTGCGGTTGTCGATGGACCAGACCGCCTTGGTCGGCGCGAATTGTCCCACGGTGAAGCGTTTATAGCTGTTCACATAGGGCGCCAGAAACGCCGTCATATCCGCCGCCGCCGCCAGTTGCCCGGCCACGAAATGCTTCATCAGCGCGGACATGCCGTGTTCGTCCTTCGGGTCGTGGAAGGCGGGCTTGCCGTCGGCTGTCCACAGCGATTGGTGGACATGCGCCGCCGATCCGGCCTTGGCGGTGTCATATTTCGCCATGAAGGTGACCGACTTGCCGCGCGCCCAGGCGATTTCCTTGACCGCCTGTTTGATGATCGTGTGATTGTCGGCGGTGTCGAGCGCGTCGGAATAGCGGTAATTCACCTCGGCCTGCCCGCTATCGGCTTCGCCCTTGGTATTCTCGACCGGGATGCCCGCGCCGTGCAGGCCGTTGCGAATCGCGCGCATCACATCCTCTTCCTTGGTGGTCTGGAAGATGTGGTAATCCTCGTTATAGGCCGATACGGCGGTCAGATTGCCAAAACCCTGATCGCGGAAACTTTCATAGCTATTTTCAAACAGATAGAATTCCAGCTCGGTCGCCATCATCGGCTCGAACCCCATCTTGCGGGCGCGGGCCACCTGACGCTTTAGAATGGCGCGGGGCGAGATGGCGATTTCCTCATGCGTGTGGTGATCCAGCAGATCGCACATCACCATCGCGGTGCCCGGCAGCCACGGCAGCAGGCGCAAGGTCGAAAGATCGGGCTTCATGACGTAATCGCCATAGCCCTGCGACCACCCGGCGCTGCGATAGCCGGGAACGGTGTTCATTTCCATATCCAGCGCCAGCAGGTAGTTGCAGCAATGGGTTTCCTCGTGCCCGCCGTTGAGGAAAAAGGCGGCGTGGAAGCGTTTGCCGATCAGGCGACCCTGCATGTCGGGGGCGACGACCAGAACGGTGTCGATCTCTCCGGCGTCGAAGGCCTTTTGCAGCGCCTTGAGGGTCAGGTTTGCGGGCATGTGAATCTCGTCAACTGAAATGGATGTTCAGGCAGCCTGCCGGGCGTTTCCGGCCCGGCAGGCGCATGTGCAGGCTATCAGCCGTAGCGGTAGGGTCGCCCGGCTTTGGCCATCACATCATTGTATTTCTTGACGATTTCGACCACCTTGGCCTTGACCTCGGATTCTGCGGCGATCTCGTCCCAGAATTCGCGGGCCTTTTCTTCGACCGTCGCCCATTCGGCATCGGGGATCGAGGTCAGTTCCAGCTTCGGCCCGTTCACCCGCAGATCCGCCTCGCCGCCCCAATACCACCATTGCCGGTAATAATGGGACTGCTCGAAGCAGACCTGCATCAGCAGTTTCAGATTATCCGGCACCTCGTTCCAGCGGTCGGCATTGGCAAAGAAATGCCCGATCCACGCGCCCGAGATATTGTTGGTCAGGAAATACTTGGTCACATCCGCCCAACCGACTGTGTAATCCTCGGTGATGCCGGACCATGCGATGCCGTCCAGCTCGCCGGTCTGCAAGGCGACCTGAATATCCTCCCACGGCAATTGCATCGGCACGACGCCGAACTGCGCCAGGAACCGGCCCGCAGTCGGGAAGGTAAAGACGCGCTTGCCGTCCAGATCGGCAAGGCTGTTGATCGGGTCTTTCGTGGCGAAATGGCAAGGATCCCATGCCCCGGCCGAGATGTGCTGAATGCCCACCGCGCCATATTCCTGTTCCCAGATCTCTTTCAGACCGTATTGGTTGAACAGCACCGGCACATCGAGGCTATAGCGGGACGCAAACGGGAAATAGCCGCCGAAGACAGTCACCTCGGTCGGGGATTGCATGGAATCGTCGTCCGATTGCACCGCGTCGATGGTGCCGTTCTGCATGGCGCGGAACAACTCGGACGTGGGGACAAGCTGGTCGGCATAGTAAAGCTCGATCTCCATCTGCCCGGCGGCGATCTTGTTGAACTGGTCGATGGCGGGCTTGCAGACATGCTCGCCCAGGGCGGCGCCGGCATAGGTCTGCATCCGCCATTTGATCGGCGCGGCTTGTGCATGAACGGCGGGGGCGGCAAGCACCCCTGCCCCGGCAAGCGCGCCGGTGGACAGGAATTTCCGTCTGGTCGTGGTCATTGTTACCTCCGTTGAGTGGTGGCGCGGTTCGGGCCGCGCCTTATGGTGTCATTGTCCGTAAACCTGATTGGGCAGCCACAGCGCGATCTGCGGGAAGATCATGATGATGATCAGCGTCAGGATCATGATCCCGACGATCGGCACGATCGAGCGGTAGATATCGGTCAGCGAAACCTGATCCGGCGCCATCGCCCGCATCAGGAACAGGTTATAGCCGAAGGGCGGGGTGATATAGGCGACCTGACAGGTGATCGTGTAAAGGATGCCATACCAGATCAGATCAAACTCCAGCGCCCGGACCAGCGGGATATACAGCGGCGCGACGATGACCAGCATGGCGGTATCGTCCAGAAACATCCCCATCAGCAGGAAAGAGACCTGCATCAGGATCATGATTTCCCACCGCGACAGGCCCAGATCCTCAAGGAAGAACGCCTCGATGGCTCGCACCGCGCCCAGTCCGTCAAAGACCGCACCAAAGGCCAGCGCCGCCAGCAGGATCCACATGAACATGCAGGACACGCCAAGGGTGCTGACGATGCATTTCTCCCAGACTTCGCGGGTCAGCCGCCGCTTGACCAGCGCAACCAGCGTGGCGATGGCCGCCCCGATGACCGAGCTTTCGACAAGGCTGACATAGCCCAGAACGAACGGCCCCATCATCGACAGGAAGATCACCACCGGCAGGACCCCTGCCGTCAGCAGCCGGTATTTCTCGGCGCGAGAGATGCTGGCCAATTCCGATTTCGGCAAGGCCGGGCCAAGCGCCGGATTGATCCGGCAGCGGATCACCACATAAAGCAGGAACAGTCCCGCCATCAGCAGACCGGGGAAAATCCCCGCCAGCCAAAGCTGCCCCACCGGCTGCCGCGCGATCATCGCATAAAGCACCAGCACGATAGAGGGCGGCACAAGGATGCCCAGCGACGAGCCGCCCTGAATGATCCCCGTCACCATCCGCTTGTCATAGCCGCGCTTCAACAGTTCGGGCAGGGCGATGGTCGCGCCGATGGCAAGCCCCGCCACGGAAAGCCCGTTCATCGCCGAAACCAGGACCATCAGCAGGATCGTTCCAATCGCCAGACCGCCGGGAACGGGTCCGAACCAGACATGGAACATCCGGTAAAGATCGTCGGCCAGCCGGGTTTCCGACATGACGTAACCCATCCAGACGAACATCGGCAGGGTCAGCATCGGATACCAGTTCATCAGCTTGATCGTGCTGGTGAAGGCGATGTCATGCCCGCCTCGATCACCCCACAGCATGATCGCCGCGACCACGGCGACAAAGCCGATCCCGGCAAAGACCCTCTGCCCGGTCAACAGCATCGCCATCATGCCCGCGAACATGGCAATCGCGATATATTCATAGGGCATCAGATCCGCTCCCCGCGCAAAGTGGCAATGTCACGGATCAAAAAGGCGATGCTTTGCAGCAGCATCAGGAACACGCCGACGCAGATCACGATCTTGATCGGCGCCATATAGGGCCGCCAGACGGTGCGAGAGCGTTCGTTCACCTCGAAGGCATAGATCGTGCTTTCGATTCCGCCCCACAGCATGACGGCCAGAAAAAAGATCAGCGCGAAAATGGTGATGCAATCGACCGCCGCCTGCATCTTCGGCGACCAGCGCCCGTAAAGCAGGTCCATCCGCACATTCGCGCCAAGGATCAGTGAATAGGCCCCGCCAAGGACGAAATAGCCGACCATGGTGAACTGGGCCATTTCCTGCGTCCACAAGGCAGGCCGGAAGAACGCCTTGCTGATGACAGACCATAACAGCACGCCCGCCAGAACGAAGATCAGATACATGGCGACACGCCCGATGCGGGTATTCACCGTCTCGACGATATGAACGAAAGCGACGGCAGCGCGCGGCATGCTCATCGCGCCACCACGGGTCCGAACGGAGCTTGTCGCGGGACAGATCCCTCAGGAAAGGCCCCCGACGCAATCGATGTCATCATTCGACTCGTCTCCCTGTTTTTTGGATCAGCGTCGGCTTCCTTCACCGCTTCTGTCAAGAATTTTTCTGAACAATAATTTCTGTTACAAACGTTTCTGTGTGAATCGGAAGGCTGTCAGCCATGAACATCGAACAGAAGATGCGCGCCTCTCTGGGCGATCTGACCCGGGCCGAGCGTCAGGCCGCGACCCATATCCTGTCGCATTTCCCGATGTCGGCGCTTGGATCCATCACCACACTGGCGCGGGCCGCCGAGGTGTCGTCACCCACCATCGTCCGGCTGGTCCAAAAGCTGGGCTTTCGCGGCTATTCGGATTATCAGGCGGCGCTGCGGGCCGAGGTTGAACGCCTGCTGGTCGCGCCACTTTCGCTGCCCGAAGGCGCCCGCGAACCGCAGGCCCATCCGCTGCAATCCTTCGCCGCGCAGGTCGTCGCCAATATCGAGGCCACCATCGGCCAAATCCCGGCGCAAGATTTCAACGGCGCGGCGGCGATGCTGGCCGATCCTTCGCGAAAGGTGGCGGTGATGGGCGGGCGGCTGACCCATGCCCATGCCGATTATATGGCAACGCTGCTGCGGGTGATCCGCCCGGACGTGACCTATCTGGCGGACCATCTGACCGACTGGCAACAGGCGCTGCTGGACATGCGCGCGGGCGACGTGGTGGTGATCTTCGACATCCGCCGCTATGAGACGAACGCCGTCCATCTGGCCGAACTTGCCGCGGGTCAGGGGGCCGAGGTGATCCTGATCACCGACCGCTGGCTTTCCCCCGCTGCCGCCCATGCCCGCCACAGCCTGCCCTGCCGGATCGAGATGCCCGCCACTTGGGATTCCACCGCCACCCTGATGGTCGTAGTCGAGGCGCTTCTGGCCCAAGTTCAGGGCCACCTTCCCGATCAGGTGCAAGAGCGCCTGAACCAGCTTGAAGACATTTTCGCCCGAACCCGCGTCTTCGGCGCCCCAAGAATGGGTGGCCGCGGATAGACCGGCTTCCGGCCCACCACTCCCCCGACAAAACCACGGTAGGGTGCGTGCTCCGCACGCACCGAATCCCTCAACGCAACACCCACCGTTCGCAAGCGGTGTACAGCCTGTGCACATGCTGTGCTCCGCCGGTGTACGCCTTGTGCAACCGCAATCCCAGCATTTGCTGGCACAATCCGCACCTGTGCGATTTTGTTGCGAAAACAGCCGATGCAACGCCCGCAGGCGTTGCGTCTATTGTCGCGGCATCCTTGGATGCTCGCGGATCTCACGCAGCCATTCACGCCACATCGCGACCAGCAGCGCCATCAGCACCGGCCCGACGAACAGCCCGACGATGCCCATGGTCTTCACCCCGCCAACCAGCCCGAAGAAGGTCGGCAGAAACGGCAGCTTCACCGGCCCGCCGACCAGAACTGGCCGGATGGTCTTGTCCACAATGAACAGCTCGATCGCGCCCCACATGAACAGCAGCACCCCGTTCAGCGGCGACCCGCTGGCCACCAGATACAGCGAAACCAGCGTGAAGGACAAAGGTGCGCCGCCGGGAATCAGCGCCATGAAGCCGGTGATGATCCCCAGAAGAACCGGCGACGGCACCCCGGCGATCCAATAGGCGATGCCCAGAATGACGCCCTCGCCAAGGGCGATCAGGGTCATCCCGGTCACGGTCGAGCTGATGGTCAGCGGCACCACGCGCGACAACCGTTCCCACCGAAGGGGCAGTATCCTGGCGCCGACAAGATCGATCTGCGCGGTGATTTTATCGCCATCCTTGTAGAAGACGAAAAGCGCGATCAGCATGAACAGCAGGTTCAGCAGCAGGTGAAACGCGATGTTTCCGGCGGCAAAGATGCTGCGATAGATCGAAGCGATGGTGTTGCCGCTGGTCAGTTGCACGAATTCGGCAATCGCACCCGGTCGGCCCACGAACTTCATCCACTGCTCGTCGATCCAGTCGCCGATGCGGGGCAGTTCGGCCAGCCATTCGGGCGTCGCTGCGCCCAGGGCGTTGACCTCGAAAGCCCAGCCGATCCAGTTCCGCAGTTCCTCGAAGGCGAAGATCATCGCCATGCTGATCGGCACGACCAGAAACATCACGATCACGAGAACGAACAGCGAGGCCGCGCCAAGCCGCCCGATACTGGTGTTTTCCTGCACCCACCGGAACAGCGGCCAGCTTGCAAAGGCGATGATCATCGCCGCCAGAACCGGGACAAGGAAGCCGTGGAAGAAATAGATCGCCGCGCCGATCACGAAGACCAGAAGCCAGCGCGCGGCCGAGATATCGCTGATCAGGGGAAGCCTTCCATAGGGCGTCCGCGGGACCGGCTCGGGACGCTCCACCCTTCCGGTCCCTTCCTGATTCTGCATCGACTTTCCTTCCCTGCCCGTCGCGCGAGACTCGCGTTGGCAGAGCCAATCACGACAACATGTCACTGGGCAAGAGCGGATTGGCATCGCTGCCCGCACCGTGAACCGCCCCTGTCTGACGCGCACCGGCCCCGATTGCAAGTTCCGCACCGCCGGTTAGTCTTTCCACATGACCCGCCCCCTGCTCACCAACCCCGCCGCCCGCCGCCTGTTTCTGGACCGCCACCTGCTGTTGCAGCCGGGCGGAGGAGCGGGCCGGGGCGATGATCTGATGGAGGTTCTGACCGCGCTTGGTTTTGTTCAGGTGGACAGCGTCAACACCCTCGCCCGATCCCACGACCTGATCCTGTGGTCGCGGCGCGGGCGCTATCGGCCCAAGGCGCTGCAACATCTGGTCGCCCGCCATCGCACCGCTTTCGAGCATTGGACCCATGATGCCGCCATCGTGCCGATGCAGTTCTATCCGATGTGGCGGTTGAAATTCGACCGTGACCGGGCGCGGATGCATCAGCGCTGGCCCGCATGGCGTCGCGAAGGATGGGATGCCGAAATCGAGTCGGTGCGCGCCCATGTCGCGGCGCATGGCCCGGCCTGTTCGATGGATGTCGGCGAAGGCGAGCCGCGTGGCTCGACCGGATGGTGGGACTGGCATCCGTCGAAAACCGCGCTGGAATATCTGTGGCGCGCGGGCGAGTTGGCGATCTGTCACCGCGAGGGGTTTCGCAAATACTATGACCTCTGCGACAGGGTGATCCCCGCCACATGGCGCGACACGCGAATGAGCGAGGCCGAAATCATTGACTGGACGATGAATGCCGCGCTGGACCGGCTTGGCTTTGCCACCAGCGGCGAATTAGCGGCATTCTTTGAAATCGCCACCCGCGACGAGGCAAAGGCATGGTGCGCCCGCGCACTGGCCGAGGGCCGGATCATCGAGATCGATGTGGAAACGGCAGACGGCGCAGTTCGCCGCAGCTTCGCCCGCCCCGGGCTTGTCGAAGAGGCGGCCACCCTGCCGCCGCCCACATCCCGGGTTCGCCTGCTGTCGCCCTTCGATCCGGCGCTGCGCGACCGCGCACGGGCCGAACGGCTGTTCGGCTTCACCTACCGCATCGAGATCTTCGTGCCCGCGCCGAAACGTCAGTATGGCTATTATGTTTTCCCGATCATGCAGGGCGACCGTCTGATCGGCAGGATGGATGTCAAACGCGAAGGCGGCACGCTGGCCGTGCGCGCCTTCTGGCCGGAACAGGGGGTTCGCATGGGCAAAGCCCGGCAAGCGGCGATCGAGGCCGAATGTCAGCGGATCATGCCACTGGCCGGAGTTCAGGAACTGACCTTTGCACCGGACTGGCTGCGGCAGACACTTCGCACCGGCTGAAGCGGTGTCATTAAAGGACTGACGGGACGCCCACGAGCCGCTAGGCTCGTTTTGGCAGCAAGGCAAAAGAGGCGGCGGATGATCGGCATTGGCAAGGCAGGCTTCGTCATCGGCTTGTTCTGCGCGGCCTCTGCCTCTGTCGCGCTTGCGGATCTGCGGGGCGATGTGGTTCCGCCGGTTCGCTGGAACGACAAGCAGGCGGCAGAGCAGCGCTGGACGCCGGTCGAGTTCGATCTGGGGCCGCCAAACCTCATCTTCCGAACCTATCTTCCCAAAGACGCGACGACGGAATCGATCCATTTGCCGGACCAGCCCGCCAGCGAAAATCTGGGGCGAATGATCATCGCGGGCAAATATACGATCCCGGTGCCGGGCGAAGTCATTGATGGCAGTATTGTTGCTTATGAGCTTCGCTATACCGGCTCGGCCCAGCGGCTATGTGTCTTTGCCGTGACCAGCGCTGGCTACGGGATGCGGGCGGTCGATGCGGCGGCCGACGGGACGCATACGCAAATCCTGTCCTTTCGCCCCGGACCGGATGGCACGCCGAACGAGATTGCCTTCAGTGATTGCCGGACCCGCGGCCATACCATTCTGGCCCAGCATTTCCTGCGCCCGATCCCTGCGGAGGCGACGCTGGATGATCTTGAGGTGCTTGCAAAGGACACCGCCGAGCGTCTTGCCCCCGTCATCGGCAATATCCGTTTTACGGATGGTCGGGCGGACGGCTATGCCGAGGCGGCAGAGATGGTTCCGCTGGTCATCAATGGCACGCGCAGCGAATTGCCGGTGCCGACGGCGTTCGAAGTGGTCTTCAACGATTTCGACGGACGGACTGGTTTGAAGGAACTGTATCTGCTTCACCAGCCCGACAAGATCGTGCGCAATCTGGTCTGGATGGTGTCATCACCAGCCCCGACAGAACCCCCGATTGAAGCCTCGCTTGAACTGCTGACCCAGCAATTCATGTTGCAGACGAATGACGTGCTAAGCCTTGAACCTGCATCACAGGTGACAACTTCAATGCCGGATTGGGCGAGCGTTGCGGCAAAAACGATACGCTACGATGTTAAGGACAAGGACGGTCAGCAGGCCGGGACGCTGGACGCGGTGATCGTCTGGAACGACGGGCAGGCCTATGTGATGAGCTGGTTCTCGAACTACGGCGACGACGGCAGCGCGAACGCCATGACCTCGCGGCTGCCGGGCCAGACGGTGGTTGACCTTCTGACCCGGAAAATTCAGGCGGCGACGCCTTAAGCTGTCACTCTGCCGCGGCCTTCGCCTTTCTGCGCCGGGCGATCTCATAGGCGATGGCACCGATGATCGTCGCAGCGATCATGATCAGGGCCAGCGCATTGACCGCTGGCGTCAGGCCGGTGCGGACCTTGGTGGCGATGAAGACCGTCAGCGGGGTTTCAAATCCCCGCACGAACAGGGTGGTGTTGTAATTCTCAAAAGATTGCAGCACCGCCAGCCCGGCAGAGGCCAGCAAAGCAGGCCGCAGGAACGGCAGCAGCACCCGGCGGAACACCATCACCCGAGATGCGCCAAGGCCAAGTGCTGCCTCTTCCTGCGTGCGGTCGAAGCGTTGCAGGCGCGCGACCACCATCAGCATGACATAGCAGATGATAAAGCTCGACTGTGCCACCACGACCAGAATCAGGCCGCCGCCCACGCCGACCTGCCGCCACAGGATCAGCGTAGCGATGCCGATGACCACGCCCGGCGTCAACAGGGGCGACACCATCAGCGCATAGAAGAAGCTGCGCGCCCGCGCATGCAGCGTGGTCAGCACCAAGGCCGCCGCCGTGCCGACGGGGACCGAGATGAGAACGACGAAGAAGGCGATCACTGCGGATGTCCACAACGCCTCCCACATCGCCCGGTCGGCCCACATCGCCTTGAACCATTCCAGCGTCGTGCCCTGCCACGGCACCACGGTCGGGAAGCGGCTGGTGTTGAACGAGGCCGCGCTCATGATCAACAGCGGCGCGAAGAGATAGAAGGCGAAGGCCGCGATGTAGAAGACGAACAGCGCCTTGAAGATCCGATCCGCCCCGCTCATTTCGCCACATCCGCCAGATTGACGCGGAAAAGCCGCAGCGTGATCAGGACGACCGCCAAACAAAGCAGCAGCAGCACCAGCGCATAGGCCGCCCCCCGGTTCCAGTCGCCGCCCTCGAAGAACCAGTTATAGATGATCTCGGTGAACCATCGGCTGCCGGGCGATCCAAGCAGCGCGGGCGCAACATAAGACCCCGCCGCCAGCATGAAGGTGAAGACGCAGCCGGTGGCGATGCCGGCCTTGGCATGGGGGATCACCACCCGCAGATGCGTTCGCCAGACCGGCGCGCCAAGGTCGCGGGCGGCCTCTAGCTGCGCTTTTTCAAGGCTTTCGATGGCGTTGTAGATCGGCAGCAGCATGAACAGGATATAGGCATAGACCATCCCCGCAAGGACGCCAAAATCGCCCTGCCAGCGGATCGGGCGGTCGATCATCCCGATGCCCAGAAGCGCCGCGTTCAACGGGCCGCGATAGGCAAGGATGATATACCAGCCAAGGGTCCGCAGCACCTCGTTCACGAAGAACGGAATGATCAGCGCCATCAGCGCCAGCGACAATTGCGTCCGCGTGGCGCGTTGGGCCATCCAGAAGGCGATCGGGTAGCAGACGACAAAAGTGGTCAGCGTCACCACCCCGCTGGCCCAGATAGTTTTGAAGAAGATGCTGCGATGGACCGCCTCATTCGCCAGATAGGCGAAGTTCGACAGCGAATAGCTGTCATCCGGCCCACCGATCTGCGCGGGCGGCAGGTTCGGGCGCAGCGCATAGTCCAGCGTCATCAGGTTCGGCGCGACCACCATGCCGACCAGCCAGATCGCCACGAGGATGATGAAAAACGAGGCCAGCCAGCCCCCGAAGCGTTGGAACAGTTCAGTCATCGGCCAGCACCACCGCATGTTCCGGCGTGAACGAGAAATGCGCCTTTGCCCCC
>NZ_JAEPRQ010000006.1 GCF_016629665.1 Paracoccus caeni | reverse complement strand
ACAAGCTGAAAAACAGCCGCCGGCTGGCAAACCGCTACGACAAAACTGCAGACAGTTTCCTCGGCTTCGTAGACGTCGCCTGCATCAGGCTATGGCTCCGCCATTCGTCAACATGACCTAAGCTCTGACAGACGGCAGGAGCTCGATCGCATCACACAGCTCTCGGAGGTCCGGCTCGCCGACGTAGCGGTCACCCTCGATATCTCCAACCAGATGGCCGAAGAGCTGCGCCCGCGTCTGCTTACCCACCTTCGCCTTTATCAGCGCATCGATCGCGGAGTGCCGGAACGAGTGGAAGGACTTACGCTGGCCAGTTCCGACCGTTTCCGACTGCGCTTGTCGCCAGCGGTAGTCGATCGAGTCGCCATACGACGCGCCCTTTGCCTTCTTCCGGAGGTCGAACATCATTCCACCGGGTTCGCGCTTGGCCGCGTATCCCACAAAGCCGAGCGCGATCAGGTCGCGGTGCAGCGGAACGACCCTTTCCGACTGCTCGGTCTTGAGGCGGCGATAGCGGTTAGGCCGGATGAACAGGACGTGGATGCCGTCGCGGACCTCTAAATCTTCCGCCGCCAGCCCACATATCTCCTCGCGCCGCGCGCCGGTTAGCGCCGCAATATGGGCGACCCAGAACAACGCCGCTTCCGGTCTCGCCCGATTGACGCCGGGAGTCAGCGACGCGTGGCCGAAGATCGACCGGATATCGTCGAGCGTGAACGCCTTGCGCTGATCCTTTGCTGCGCCCTTTTCTGATATCCGCAGCAGTCCGGGGTCGAGCGTGCCAGAGACCGAGATTCCGTAAGACCGCGCCTTCTTGATCAGCTTTGTGATATTCGTCAGAGACTTATTGATCGTGGCCGCGCTGATGAACGTCACGTGCGGATCTTCCTGCGCCGCCTCGATGATGTCGCCGATCGGCTTGTTCCGCTCCGCCTCGCTCTTGCGGTAGTTTTTCGGCAGCATCGCGCACAGGTCGACGAACTCGGAAAGATGGGCTTGCGTCATTGCTTCAACCATGCCGACGCCGGTCATTTCGACGAAGAGCTGCAGCGTCCTTTCCAGATCGCGCGCGGACCCATCGTTCACCTTGCCCCGCTTCATGTCCTCGGCATTGATCCGGGGCACGATCGAGAGAATCTCCGTTCCTTCCGGAACCACTTCGGCGGCCTTGGCGGCGCGTTCCGCCTTCGGATCTTTCGGTTTCGGCTCGGCGGCGGGGATGATCGCGTCGGGCTCCGGTTCGGTAAGGTCGATGACGACGGGCGCGGGATGGAGCCGCTGCACGACGGGGGGATCACGTCGCGGCTCGGCGACGGGCGGGAGGGTTTGTGGAAGGAGGGCGACGGGGGCAGGAGCCGGTGGCGCGGACATGACGATATGGTTGTGGATGATGACGGGGGCTATAGTGCCCCCCTCCCGAACCTGCTGCCCCTCGGGCCGCTCTTCCGGGGGGACGATGGTGCGGGCAGCGGCAGGCCGCAACGCAGAAGGTGGCTGCCGCACCTGCGGCTCGGGCAACGGCCGGATCATCGGTTTTTAGGGCTATCTGGATCGACTGCCCGCGAATCTGTCGTCTTCAGACGTAACGGCGCCCTCTTCGGAAGATGTGATACAAGATGTTGTGCCTTCGTTTCAGGCACAAGATGCGAAGGTCCGCACACCTCGCACGACTGCGAAATGCGCCGTCTAAGATATTGAAATCATTGAATTGGCTGGGGCGGTAGGATTCGAACCTACGGTACACGGTACCAAAAACCGATGCCTTACCACTTGGCCACGCCCCAACTGTGCGAGGGTAGATAGCCAAGACAGGGGGGGGGTGCAAGTCGAAAAATAGGAAAACTTGCGCGAGCTTTCGCGGGTCGATATGCGGCGGTAATGAAGCAGACAGACGTTCTTATCATCGGTGCCGGAGCCGCAGGATTGTTCTGTGCAGGGACGGCGGTCAGGCGTGGCAAACGGGTGGCCGTGATTGATCATGCCGCACATCCCGGCGAGAAGATTCGCATCTCTGGCGGCGGGCGCTGCAACTTCACAAATCTTGCGGCGACGCCTTATCGGTTTCTGTCGCAGAACCCTCGGTTCGCGGCCAGTGCGCTGGCGCGATTTTTGCCTCAGGATTTCGTTGCGCTGGTCGATCACGCGGGAATCGCGTGGCATGAGAAGACGCAGGGTCAGTTGTTCTGCGACGGCAAGTCAACGCAGATTATCGATCTGCTGCTGCACCGGATGCGCGGTGCCGAGCTTCGGTTGAACAGTTCGTTGACCGATCTGCAACGTGATGGCGATGCTTTTGTCGCCACGATCTCGGGCGAAAGGTTGCGCGCCGATAGGGTGGTGGTCGCTTGCGGGGGTAAGTCGATTCCGAAAATGGGGGCGACCGGGCTGGCCTATGAAATCGCAGCACAATTCGGGTTGCGTATCGTCCCGACGCAGGCCGGACTAGTGCCGTTGACGTTTGCCGAGCAGGATCTGGCGCTGAGCCGACCATTGGCGGGGATCGCGGTCGAGGCGCAGATTGCGCATGGTGGCGGCAATTTTCGAGATGGCCTGCTGTTTACGCATCGCGGCCTGAGCGGCCCGGTGATTCTGCAGATCTCCAGCTTCTGGGCGCCGGGGGAGGTGCTTTCGATCGATCTTGCGCCGGGGATTGACGTAGCCACCGCGATGAAACAGCGGAAGGGGCAGGGCGGCAAGGTGGCGGTGGCCACCGCTTTGGCGCAACTGCTGCCAGAGCGTTTGGCGACGGCGATTGCGGCTGAGCAGGGGTTGGCGGATGCACGACTGGCGGATCAGCCGAACGCGCGGCTGGATCAGCTTGGGGCGCGAGTGCAGCGCTGGCAGGTAAAACCGGTTGGGACCGAGGGTTATCGCACTGCCGAGGTGACGCTTGGCGGCGTGGATACCCGCGATCTGGATGCCCGGACCATGCAGGCGCGGAAGGCGCCGGGGCTCTACTTCATCGGTGAATGCGTCGATGTGACCGGCTGGCTTGGCGGGTATAACTTTCAGTGGGCTTGGGCTTCGGGTGAAGCGGCGGGGCAGGCGGTCTGATCCGCCCGCCCCGACACGTGGTCAGCCCATGACCGGATCGGCCTTTGCCAGCCGGTCGAATTCCATCAACGAGGCGACCAGCGCAGGCATCCGGTCCAGATAAACCATGTTCGGGCCGTCAGAGGGCGCGTTGTCGGGATCTTCGTGCGTTTCAATAAACACCCCGGCGACGCCGACCGAGACCGCCGCCCGCGCCATCAGCGGCGCAAATTCGCGCTGCCCGCCCGAAGAGCCGCCCTGGCCGCCGGGTTGCTGCACCGAATGGGTCGCGTCCATGATTACCGGATAGCCGGTCCGCTCCATGATTGGCAGCGAACGCATGTCGGTAACCAACGTATTATAGCCGAAACTGGCGCCGCGTTCGGTCAAAAGGATATTGTCGTTTCCGGTCGAGGCGACCTTCGCCGCCACATTCGGCATGTCCCAGGGTGCCAGGAACTGACCCTTCTTGATGTTCACAACCGCGCCGGTTTTGCCAGCAGCCAGCAGCAGATCGGTCTGACGCGACAGGAATGCGGGGATCTGGATCACATCGACAAATTCCGCCGCGCGGATCGCCTGATCGATGTCGTGGATATCGGTCAGGACCGGGCAGCCCAGCCGCTGTTTCACGGTCGCGAGGATTTCGAGACCTTCCTCGATCCCAAGACCACGACGCCCGGATAAAGAGGTCCGGTTAGCCTTGTCGTAGCTGGCTTTGAAGACATAGCCCGCACCGGCCTTTGCGCAGGCCTCGGCCATGGTTTCGCCGATCATCAGCGCGTGATCCAGCGATTCCAGTTGGCAGGGGCCGGCGATCACCGTCAACGGCAGGTCGTTGCCGCAGGTGAGATTGCCGATGGGGATATGTTTTTGTTGGGTCATGTGGATACCTGTTCGCGGAGAATGGAGGCCGTCAGCGACAGCATCAGATAGATACCCGAAAAGATCAGGAATGCCACCAGCGTGTTCTGAAACGCCTTTGGATAGGTGGCCTCGTCCGGGGCGACCGGATTGATCGACAGCGACAGATAACGCACCTGCTTGTTCGCCTCGATCCGCGCCGTTTCCATCTGCGCTGCCGCCGCCGCTAGCAATTCCTGCCGTGTGAGAAGGTCGCTTTCCGCAATCCGCAATTTGCCCGTAATCGCGGCCAGCGAATTGCGCGTCTCATTTCCTTGCGTCAGTTGCGTGCGGGTCTGGGCGATCAATTCTTCGAGACGCGAGATGTCGCCGCGGACGCCATCGACACGGCTTTGCTGTGGCCGGGCATTCACCAGAAGCTGGCCCAGCTCAAGTCGCTTCTCGCTGAGTTGCCCTTCCAGCATCGAGATCTGGTTCATGACCACCGTGCCCTCGGCCACAGGGTCCAGAACGCCCAGTGATTGCTGCAACTCCTGCACACGTTGCTGCGCCGCCACGACCTTCTGTTCCGCGTCGTTATAAACGTCTATCGCGCCCTGCATCTGGTCCGAGCGCAGGCGCGCGGTCAGGCGGTCCACCTGTTCCTCGGCATAGGCGATCAGCGCCAGCGAAAATTCCTGACTAAGCTGCGGATTGGGGGCGACGACTTCCATGTCCAGCATCCCCTCGGTAGGGTCGTAGCCGATCTTGACCGAGTTCTGATACAGCCGGTAGGTCGCCTCGTTCGTGGCATCGGCGGGCAGGCGTTTGATTGGATCGATGTCTTGTTGCTGGAAGGCGGCCTTGAAACCCTTGTCCGCATCCAGCCGCAGCATTGCATCGCGCGAGGACAGATAGCTTTGCACGCCGACCGCGTCGGAATTGGCCTGAAGCCCGGCAAGCGCATTGCCCTGTGTCGCCATTCCGGCGGTATCGGCGAACTGGATCTGGAACTGCGAGACGGTCGCATAAAGCGGCGTCGCGTAGCGGAAATAATAGAGCCCGCAGAGAAAGGTGGGCAGCATCACGAAGATCAGCAACCGCATGCTGAGCATCGCCATCCGGCGACGGCGGCGGCGGGCGATGTCGCGTTGGATCCTGTAGATTTCCTCGGCCCGTTTCTCTTCGGTCAGGGCCTCGCGTGTCGGCAATCCCGGGCGGGGTAATGCTACCTCGGTTCCCGGTGCGACGGCGGGAACCGGAGGCGGGGCGGTTCTTGGGACGACGACGGGCGAGGTCTGCGACGGCTGGGCTTGCGCCCGGCTGCCTTCCGACGACAGGATCTGTCCAAGCGCCGCACGCTGCGATGGATCAATGCCGCGTTCGCGCAGTCGAAGAACCGCCTCTTCATCGGAATTGACCGTGATCTGATGCATCGCGGCGATACGCCGGGCGATGCGAAGCTGCCGTTCCGACAGATTTTCGGCGCGGATCGCCGCTAGTTTGGCCTCAAGCTCCTGCGGACTTTCGGGGCTGGTTGCGGGCGTCGTGCCCCCGGCGGCCTCATCCGCCGCAGCGCGCAGACCGCCAAGCCCGTCATCGACGGGTTCGGTCCGCATCAACCGTTCTCTTTGCGCATCTGCATCGCTCATTACACCACCAACATCCTGCGGTTCCGCCTTCTTGCGCAATTCCAGCCTGATCCCCGCATCCGGCCTTGGACGATCTTGGGCGGAGACAGGCTCTGACACGGCACCGGGGCGGACAGCCTCTTCCGCCGAGGCGTGGAAACGGCGGGCCTTAGGCGGTGTAGTCATAGTATTGTTTCGCCTCATCAAGGGATTCGAACATGTATAGCCGTCCGTCACGCAGGATTGCCGCCGCGCGACAGAATTTCTCGATCGTTTGCGGCTGGTGCGACACGATCACCACGGTCGCGCTGCGCAGCCGGTCGAACAGCACAGCGCCCGCCTTGCGGTTGAATTCCGCATCGGTCGTCTGCGGCATGCCTTCGTCGATCAGATACATGTCGAATTCCAGCGCCAGCAGCAGCGCAAAGTTGAACCGCTGCCGCATGCCCGCTGAATGGGTGCCCACTGGCATGTCGAAATATTCGCCAATATCGGTCAGCCAGCGGGCGAAGGCCGAAACGTAATCCGGGTCCAGCCCGTAGATTCGGGCGATGTAGCGGGCATTTTCATTGGCCGACAGCCGCCCGACCAGACCGCCCATGAAGCCCAGCGGAAACGATATCCGGCTGGTCCGGCGGATTTGCCCTTCATCGGGTTTTTCCAGACCGCACATCATGTTGACCAAGGTGGTCTTGCCCGTGCCATTGGGCGCAAGAATGCCCAGCGAGGTTCCCAGTTCGACCCGGAATGAGGCGCGGTCGAGGATCACCTTGCGCTGTGTTCCCGTCCAGAACGATTTCGAGACGTTGTCAAATTCCAACATCGGCTGCGGCGACCATCCGTTTCATCTTATCCGGCCAGCATTGCATGGCGGGGGTTAATCTTTCCTGAAGTCAAAGCGGAAAACTTTGGCCTCAGGCTGTGATGCCAGACAAAACATAAGCCTGTCACCCTTCTTTCGCGAGGCATTTTCACTAGATGTGAACGATGGGCAGTCTTCAGGACCAGATCACCGCATGCCGTCTGTGTGCGGGCCGTTTCGCCGCGACGGCGACACATCACGCGCCGCGTCCGGTGGCGTGGTTCCGAAAAGGCGCGCGAATCCTGATCGTCGGGCAGGCTCCGGGGCTGCGGGTGCATGAAAGCGGCAGGCCATTCACCGACCGCTCGGGGCAGCGGCTGCGGCAGTGGATGGGGGTGGACGATGCGACCTTCTATGACCGCGACCGGATCGCAATCGTGCCGATGGCCTTCTGCTTTCCGGGCTATGACGCCAAGGGCGCCGATCTGCCGCCGCCACGGCTTTGCGCCGCCACATGGCGCACGGAAGTGATGGAGATGCTACGCCCGGAACTGACCCTGCTTGTCGGCGGGCGTGCGCAGGAATGGCATCTCGGCACCCGCAATCTGACCCAGACCGTTGCGTCATGGCGGGATCATGCGCCGCGGGTCTTTCCGTTGCCGCATCCCTCGTGGCGCAATACCGGCTGGCTGAAGCGCAATCCGTGGTTCGAGACGGACCTGCTGCCCGATCTGCGCGCGGCGGTCTCAGCAATGCTGTAGGGCATAGCCGGGCAAGGCGGAGGCGCTGTTCGGGTCGTCCCAGTTGCGATGCGCCACGATGAACAGCGCGGCGATTGCAGCCAGCGTTGGCGTCAGCCCCATCTGCAGATCCTGATCGACATTGCCGTAGCCGATCCATTTCGGGAACGAGCCGTCGGGCCGCTGACACGAGATCGTCTCGCCCAGAAGCGGCGCGACATCGTGATCGGGGTCGATCAGCGACAGGCAGAAGATCATCTGCGCCAGCGGCGACAATCTGCGTTTGGCCTGCGCCCAGTCGGCAAAGCGAAGGCAATTGGCGAAAATATCGCCATAGGCGCTTGCGCTGGACAGGCGCGGCCGGATTGCGCCGAAATCGTAGATCAGCATCAGCAAATGGGCGAAGCGGTCGACCATATGATCGTCAAGACGCTCGGCCGGGATCGGGGTGCGCAGGATCTGCTCGATCTCGCCGATGACGCTGCTATCGCCGCCAAGGACCAGCCTGTCGCCCGGATCAAGGTCGGGCAGCGTCCGAAGTGTCGCAAGGAAACGGGGATCGCGGGCAAGATCCAGATCCAGATGCCGCCCCGCCAGCAGAAGCGTGCCGACCTGTCGCGGCTCTGGCGCCCTCAAGGCGCGTTCGATCAGATCCGCTGTCAGCCGTTCCTCAAGAAACCCCTCAAGCGGGATGCGGCAGCCGCGCAGCACGCTGCAGGCGCGCGCAATGGGAACCGCAGCGGCAAGGCGCAGCAGTTCGGGGTGATCATCGGGCAGTGGGTCCGGCAGCATCTGCACCTGCATTCGAAGCCAAACCTGTGCGCGGCTGGCCAGCAATTGCAGCAATTGTCGGTAGGAAGCGTCGTGGGGCATTACCAATCCGGTTCAGTCGTTTAATGGCTTGCAGTAAAACCGAACACCAAATGGACTAGCAACTTCTGGAAAAGAACAAATCTACGCGAATAATTATAGGGCAAGGTTTACCATACGGCAAGTCTGCGCCGATCAGGCTACCCTGTGTCGCGACTATCGGCAATTGCACAAAGCCGCGTTCAACTATACATGCGCGGGCATGAGCAATCGCCCCGAATTACCGCCCGAAATCGCCCGCCGCCGGACCTTTGCGATCATCTCGCATCCCGACGCCGGCAAGACCACACTTACTGAAAAGTTTCTGCTTTATGGTGGTGCGATCCAGATGGCCGGGCAGGTCCGCGCCAAGGGCGAGGCGCGCCGCACCCGCTCTGACTTCATGAAGATGGAGCAGGATCGCGGGATTTCGGTCTCGGCCTCGGCGATGTCCTTCGACTTCGCGGGCTACCGCTTCAATCTGGTCGATACGCCGGGTCACAGCGACTTTTCGGAAGACACCTACCGCACGCTGACGGCGGTGGATGCGGCGATCATGGTGATCGACGGCGCCAAGGGCGTCGAAAGCCAGACCCGCAAACTGTTCGAGGTCTGCCGCCTGCGCGATCTGCCGATCCTGACCTTCTGTAACAAGATGGACCGCGAAAGCCGCGATACGTTCGAGATCATCGACGAAATTCAGGAAAATCTGGCTATCGACGTGTCGCCCGCAAGCTGGCCTATCGGGGTCGGGCGCGAATTCATCGGCTGCTACGACATGCTGCATGACCGGCTGGAACTGATGGACCGCGCCGACCGCAACAAGGTGGCGGAATCGATCAAGATCGAGGGGCTGGACGATCCGAAACTGGCTGAACACATCCCCGCCGATCTGCTGTTGAAGCTGCGCGAAGAGGTCGAGATGGCCCGCGAATTGCTGCCCGCCTTTGACCGTCAGTCCTTCCTTGAAGGTCACATGACGCCGATCTGGTTCGGCAGCGCCATCAACAGCTTTGGCGTGCAGGAACTGATGCAGGGGATCAGCGAATATGGCCCGACCCCGCAGCCGCAAAACAGCGCCGACCGTGAAATCGCGCCCGAGGAAAAGGCCGTCACCGGCTTCGTCTTCAAGGTCCAGGCGAATATGGACCCCAAGCACCGCGACCGGGTGGCCTTTGTGCGCCTTGCCAGCGGCCATTTCGAACGCGGGATGAAGCTGACCCATGTGCGGTCGAAAAAGCCGATGGCGGTGACCAATCCGGTGCTGTTCCTCGCCGCAGACCGTGAACTGGCGGATGAGGCATGGGCGGGCGACATCATCGGCATTCCGAACCACGGCCAGTTGCGGATCGGCGATGCCCTGACCGAGGGCGAGGGGCTGCGCTTCACCGGCATCCCGTCATTCGCGCCGGAACTGCTGCAATCGGTTCGGGCGACCGATCCGATGAAGGCCAAACATCTGGAAAAGGCGCTGATGCAATTCGCCGAAGAAGGCGCGGCCAAGGTCTTCAAGCCGATGATCGGTTCAGGCTTCATCGTCGGCGTCGTCGGCGCCCTGCAATTCGAAGTTCTGGCCAGCCGGATCGAGATCGAATACGGCATCCCGGTCCGTTTCGAGGGCTCGCAATTCACCAGCGCCCGTTGGGTGAGCGGCCCCAAGGACAAGGTCGAGGCCTTCGCCAATGTCAACAAGGGCCATCTGGCGCAGGATCATGACGGCGATCTGGTCTATCTGACCCGCCTGCAATGGGACATCGACCGGATCGAGCGTGATTACCCCGAACTGAAGCTGTCGGGCACCAAGGAAATGATGGTCTAGGATGCCGATCTATGAACTGGCGGCTCTGGGCGCTGCGGCCTGCTGGGCACTGACGGGATCGTTGGTGACCGGCGCGGTGCGCGCCATCGGTCCGTTCTGGTTCAATCTGCTGCGGCATATCTTCGTCATCCTGATGCTCAGCGTGGTGGTGGGATTTCTGGTGCCGCAGGGCCATCTGGGCCGACACGAGGCGGCAATCCTGATCGCCTCCGGCATCATCGGCATCTTCATCGGCGACACGCTGAATTTTGCCGCCGTGGGACGGCTTGGCGCGCGGCGGGCGGGGGCTCTTTTTGCCCTGAACGCGCCGATGGCGGCGATCATGGGCTGGCTGGTGCTGGGCGAGACGCTGAATTCGCAGGCGGTGCTGGGCATCTGCGTCACCGCTGCGGGCGTCGCCATCGCCATCGCGGGCCGCCCGCCCGCCAATGCCCATCGGTTCGAGCAGACCGAGGGGATCATCCTCACCGGCATCCTCTTCGGCCTTGGCGCGGCCTTGACGCAGGCGCTTGGGTCACTGGTCGCGCGGCCGGTGATGGAGGCGGGCGTCGATCCCTATGTCGCCTCTCTCTTGCGCGTCTCGGCCTCGGGGCTGTGCTTTGGCGTTCTGGCAAGCGTCATGGCCAGCGGCGTGACCTCGGCAAAACCGATGCGCCCGATGACGACCGAGGCGATCGCGATGGCCCTGCTGACCGCGATCTTCGGGCTTGGTCTTGGTATGACGCTGCTCATGTTCGCATTGTCGGGCGGCAAGGTCGGGATCGTCTCGACCCTGTCGGCCACCTCGCCGGTGCTGATCCTGCCGCTTCTATGGCTGCGAACCGGGCAAAGGCCGACGCGCGCAAGCTGCCTTGGCGCGGTCATCGCCTGTGCCGGGATGGCGCTGCTTTTCCTGCGCTAGGCGCGGCGTCAGCCGGTCGCGACCAGCACAATCTCTCCCGACCAATGCGGTCTGAGCCGCTCGGCGGCGGCCCATGCGCGCAGACCGGATTTGCAGCACATTACGGCGCGGTCGGCTTCGGGCAGGCCGGGGCCGATGTCGTCAACCGTCATGCGGATGAGGCTGTCGCGAAGTGGCGGGCCTTCCTCGGGCGCGCGCAGGTCGATCAGCAGATCCTCAGGGCGCAGATCGGTGGCGGCAATGAAGCGGGGGCGGTGATCCGGCTCTGGCGCATTGGCGAACCCGAAACCGCCGAGGCGGTGGTTGGCGGCGTCATAGCTGACGATGCGGCCCAGGGGCGAGGGGCGAAGCCCGGCCAGATGCGCCAGCGCCATTTCCGCCTGCATCGCGCCGATAATGCCGACCACCGGGCCAAGGACACCATCTGTCGCACAGCTTCCCGCGCGGCGCGGCAGGTCGGGAAAAACCGCACGCATCGAGGGCGCACCGCCGCAAAAACCGCCCGCATAGCCGCTGCGACCAAGGACCGAGGCAGAGATCAGCGGAATCTTCGCCTGATAGGCATGGTCCGACAAGGTATAGCTGGCGGCGAAACTGTCAGCGCAATCGAGGATTAGGTTGCAACCTTCTGACAGTACTTCGACATTCGACGGATCAAGGCGGGCAATGATCGGCTCGATCTCGCATTGGTCGTTGAGGTTCCGAAGGGCGTCTGCCGAGATCTGCGCCTTGGGCTTACCCAGATCCTGCATCCGAAACAGGGTCTGGCGATGCAGGTTGCTGGCCTCAATCAGGTCGGGATCGACAAGGCGCAGCCTGCCCACGCCAGCGCCCGCAAGATAGGGCATCGCCGCCGCCGTCAATGCGCCCGCGCCGACGATCAGCACTCGGGCATCGGCAAGCCGGTTCTGACCTTTCTCTCCGATCAGTTTCAATTGTCGGGCATATCTGCTCATCGCACCGTCTCAAGCCAATCGCGGATGCGGGTTTCGGGGTCGGCGTTCAGGGTGATGTCGGTCACGACCGAGACGATATCCGCACCCGCCGCGAAAGCCGGGGCGGCGCGGTCGATGGACAGCCCGCCAATGGCGACCAGCGGAATGTCCCCGATCAACCGCTTCCATTCCGTCAGCTTTTCAACACCTTGCTGGTGCCATTTCATCTTTTTCAGGATGGTCGGCCAGACCGGCCCAAGCGCCACGTAATCAGGTTCCAGCGCCAAAGCCCGGTCCAGTTCGGCGTGATCATGGGTCGAAACGCCCAGCCGCAGCCCGGCGCGGCGAATGGCGGGCAGGTCGGCATCGTCCAGATCCTCCTGTCCCAGATGCAGCCAGTCGCAGCCCAGATCGATTGCCGCCTGCCAGTGGTCGTTGACCACCATCACCGCGCCCGCATCACGACAAAGACGCAGACTTTCGGCCAGCAAGTCGCGGGTCTCGGCCTCAGGCCGGTCCTTGATCCGCATCTGCACCAGCGTCACGCCCAGCGGCAGCGCGCGGCGCAGCCAGTCGGGGTGGTCGAAGATCGGGTAGAAGCGGGGCAGGGTCATGCCAGCACCGCCAGCCCGATCTGCGGGGTCGAGGGTGAGGCCATTTCGCGCGGCGGCATCGGATCGGCCTTGCGGGCCATTTGCCCGGCGCGCAGGGCCAGCGCGAAAGCCTCGGCCATCGCGGCGGGATCGCCCGCCTTGGCGACGGCGGTGTTCAGCAGCACGGCGTCAAACCCCATCTCCATCGCCGCCGCCGCATGACTGGGCAGGCCAAGTCCGGCATCGATCACCATCGGCACATCGGGAAATTGCGCGCGAAGGGTGCGCAGCGCGTAGGGGTTCATCAGCCCGATGCCGGTGCCGATGGGCGCGCCCCATGGCATCAGCACCTCGCAACCGGCATCCAGCAAGCGACCGGCAAGAATGCCGTCCTCGGTCATGTAGGGGAACACCTTGAAGCCGTCTTCGGTCAGGATCCGCGCGGCCTCGACCAGCCCGAACGGATCGGGTTGAAGCGTGTCGGGATGGCCTATCACCTCCAGCTTGATCCAGTCGGTGCCGAACACCTCGCGTGCCATATGGGCGGTGGTGATCGCCTCGCGGACCGAGTGGCAGCCTGCAGTATTGGGCAGAACCGGCACATCAAGATCGCGGATCAACTGCCAGAACGCCGCACCCGCGCCGCCCGCACCTTCGCGGCGCAGCGAGACGGTGGCGATGCCCGCGCCCGAGCGGCGAAACGCCTCGGCCAGGATCGCGGGAGAGGGGTATTGCGCCGTCCCCAGCATCAGGGGCGAGGCGACCTCGCGGCCGTAGAAAACCGGCATCGTCTAGCCCCCCTGCATCGGTGCAAGGATTTCCAGCCGGTCGCCGGGCTCCAGTCGATGATCGGCGCGCAGGCTGGACGGCACGAAGTTTTCGTTCACCGCCGTCGCCACGCGCGCCTCGGCATAGCCAAGCTCGTTCAGCGCGTCATGCAAGCTTTCCGCCGCGATCTCATGCGGCGCGCCATTCACCGTGATCTTCATCCATCACCTCCGGTTTTCTGCCGTCAAGAACCAGTTCCGCCACCATCCGCGCCATTGCCGGTGCCAGCAAAAAGCCGTGGCGGAACAAGCCGTTGACGAAAATGCGCCCGTTGCGTCTGCGGATACGGGGCAGGTTGTCGGGGAAAGCGGGGCGCGCATCGGCGCCGATCTGGACCACCTCTGCCTCGGCAAAGCCCGGATCGAGGGCATAGGCGGCGCTGAGCAGTTCCACCGTGGAGCGCAAGGTGGCCGGGCCTCGGCTGTCGCTTTCGATCTGGGTCGCGCCCAGCATGAAATGCCCGTCGCGGCGGGGCACGATGTAAAGCGGGTGGCGCGGATGCAGCAGGCGAACAGGGCGGGTCAGCGAAACCTCGGGCGCGCGCAGGATCGCCATTTCGCCGCGCACGCCGCGCAGGTCGGGCAGGTGGTCGCGGGCGGCGAGGCCGGTGCAGTCGATGATGATGCCAGCGGGTTCGCCGTCGCGCAGGACCGGGGTGCCTTGGGCCGCCAGATTGTCGCGAAGCGTGGTCAGTGCGTGGCGCGGGTCGATATGGGCTTCGGTCTCGAACAGCAATGCGCGGTCGAAACGGGAAGCGAGCGATTGCTCGGTTTTCTTCACCTCGTCGCCACTCAGCAAACGGTGCTGCGTGGTGCGGCGGGCGAAGCGATCCAATTCGCCCCGGTCTCGGTTCAGCGCCACGACCAGCGAGCCGCGACGGGCCACCTCGACCCCGGCGGATTGCCACCAGTCGGCAGCTTCAAGGCCAAGGCGGGTGACGGGTTCCTCGGCGGTTTCGCTTTCGCAGAAGGGGGCCAGCATGCCGCCTGCCCACCATGAACAGGACCGCTCGCCCGGACCGCCGGTGGGGTCGATCAGCTCAACCAACGCGCCGCGGCGGGTCAGTTCGGTGGCGACCGCAAGGCCGCAGACGCCTGCGCCGAGGATGGTGAGGGTCATGGCCAGATTCCGTGGAAATGATGCACAGGACCGTGGCCGGTGCCGATGCGCAAAAGATCGGCCTGCGCGATGGCGTGATGCAGCCAGTCATGCGCCGTCTCGACCGCCTGCAGCAGTTCGACGCCCTTCGCAAGTTCTGCCGCGATGGCCGAGGAGAGCGAGCAGCCGGTGCCGTGGGTGTTCTGCGTGGCGATACGCGGTGCGGTGAATCCGGTGCTGTTCCAAGGGGTTACCAGCCAGTCGGTGCAGGTGCTGCCCTCGGCATGGCCGCCCTTCATCAAGACGGCTTTCGGACCCATGGACAGCAGCGCCTGTCCCTGTTCCATCACCTCGTCGGGGGTGGTGGCGGGGGCGGCGCCAAGCAGGCTTGCCGCCTCTGGCAGGTTCGGGGTCAACAACGTCGCGCGGGGCAGCAGTAATTCGCGCATGGCGCGGATCGCATCGCCGTCCAGAAGCGCATCGCCGGATTTCGCCACCATCACCGGGTCCAGCACGATCGGGCCGGGATAGTCCTGCAATGCCTCGGCCACGGCCACGGTGATCGCGGCGGAACCAAGCATGCCGATCTTGATCGCATCGGCGTCGATATCGTCCAGAACCGAGGCGATCTGCGCCCGGACGATGGCGGTGGGCAGCATCTCAACCGCTTGAACGCCAAGGGTATTCTGCGCCGTGATCGCCGTGATCGCGGTCGCCGCATAAACGCCGCGCGCCGAGGCCGATTTCAGGTCGGCCTGTATCCCGGCACCGCCGCCGCTGTCCGAGCCTGCAATGATCAGAAGCCGTGCCGCCCCTTGCATATATCCTCCGCTTGGGCCTTTGGCGGAGAAGGGAAGGGGCCGGGCCGCAGGAATGCGGCGCCAGATATCCGTTCCCTCCGCCGGTATTGCCCGGATCAGGTTCGATGGGTTGGCAGATCGCCTCTCAGCCCGCAGAACGGGCACCCCAACGGAATGAGCAGAGCCTAGAGCGATGCGGGGCGGGTTGCAACAGGGCAGAGGCCGGGTGGTGCAACGGGTGCGGGCGTTGCAATCGGTATTTTTGCAACGAAGAAACGAGGCGCGCGGCGCGGGGCAGCAAATGCTGGGGATTTGGCTGCACGGGGTATGCACCAGCGAGGCACAGGGCGTACACAGGCTGTACACCGCTATCGCACGGTCGGTTAGGGAAGCGTCAAGGATTGCGGCGGCGCTTTCGCCATTGCCGTGACCGGGCGCGATGATGCAGCATCGCGGGGTCGGATCGGATCAGGGAGTTTTGCGATGTATCTGCCGCCGCATTTCGAAGAGCTTCGCGCAGGCGAGATCGCAAGGATCATCGCGGACGCTCCGCTTGCCTCGGTCGTGGCCGAGACGGAAGAGGGGCTGATCGCCAATCACCTGCCGCTGCTTGCCGGGCCGGACGGGGTGCTGATCGGGCATGCGGCCCTGGCCAACGACATGCACAGGCTGATCGCCGAGGGGCAGCAGGTGCTGGTGATCTTTCGGGGCGAGGATGGCTATGTCTCGCCGAATTTCTATCCGACCAAGTCCGAGCATCACCGGCATGTGCCGACCTGGAACTATCAGGTCGTGCATGTCTATGGGACGATCAGCTTCAGCCATGACGAGAAGGCAAAACGCGCCGCCGTCGGTCTGCTGACCCGTGATCACGAGCGGCGGCTGAACGGCGACCGGGCCTGGCGAATGGCCGATGCGCCCGGGGATTTCATCGGGCAGATGCTGGCCGGGATCGTGGCGCTGCGGATCGCGCCGGTGCGGGTTCTGGCGAAGTCGAAGCTGAGCCAGAACCGCGAGGCACGGGATTATCTGGGTGCCATCGAAGGGCTGCGCGACAGCGGGCACGAGGATCTGGCCGGGCGGATGGCGGCGCGGATCGAGGGTGGTGTCTAGCTTTGGATCAGCGTTCGAGGACCAAGAGATCGCCCTCGAAGCTGACGCGGGCGAAGGTGCGCAGGTAGGACATGCCCAGAAGCGAGCCGTCCATCTCGCCGCCGATCACCCATGCCCGGACATTGCGGTCAACGATATCGCCGATGGCGATTTCGTCGATGGTGACGGGGGCGGTCTTGACCTCGCCATTGGCGGTCATGGCGGTGCCGACATAGGCCAGATCGGCCAGGTCGATGCCGATGGCGCGGGCATCGTCGCGGCCAAGCGCGATGCTGGACGCGCCGGTATCGACCATGAAGCGGATCGGGACGCCGTTCAGTTCGGCCTCAAGGTGGAAATGGCCGTCCCGGCCCACCGGGATCTCGATCCTGCCGCCTTCAAGCACCTGCTGGCGGGCACCGCTATCGGTCCACCAAGTCGCCGCAAGCGTGGCCCCGGCGAAGATCACCACCCACAGCATCATCTGCCGGATTGCCTGACCGCCCCGGCCCGACAGTTCGAACAGCATCGCGCCGCCGATCACCACCAGCAGCACGATGTAATAGGCAAGCTGCATCCCGTCATCCGTGCCCATCAAAAGATCCCCGCACCCTTCATTCCATCGATCACGAACTGCACCGAAAGGGCCGCAAGCAGCATCCCCAAAAGGCGCGTCACCACCATGATCCCGGTGCGGCCAAGCGCATGGGCCAAAGGTGTCGCCAGCACGAACAGCAGCATGGCGATCACCAGAACCGCCAGCATCACCAGATTGATGATCAGCGCATGGGCCCAGCCGGGTTGCTGTCCGACCAGCAGGATCATCGTCGCCAGCGCGCCCGGCCCCGCGACCAGCGGCATTGCCAGCGGAAAGACCGAAGGATCCTCGGCATCGGGGGCGCCATGACCCTGACCCTCGCGCCGCTCGGTCCGGCGTTCAAACAGCATGTCGAGCGCGGTCAGGAACAGCAAAAGCCCGCCGGCGATGCGGAAGGCGGGGATCGAGATGCCGATGGCCGACAGGATCGTCTCGCCCGCGAGGCCGAAGATCAGCAGCAACACCCCGGCGATCACCACCGCCCGAAAGCCGATCCGGCGGCGCTGCGCCGCGCTCATCCCCGGGGTCAGGGCGATGAAGATCGGCGCCAGCCCGATCGGGTCGATCACCACGAACAGGGTGACGAAGGCGGTGATGTAGAGCGAAAGGTCCATAAGCCCTTATGGCGCGGGCCGCTGCGGCTGCCAAGCGCTTGCGACGGCAGAAGATTTTCCGCCGCGCACGTTATCTTGAATGCGGTTCCGGCGAAAAGATCACGGATTCGGGCTTTGCATTCACCGGCGGGGCGGCATAAAACCTTGTCGCGGACGGAACTCCCGTCCGAGAAGGGAGCCTCTCATGTTTCAGAATATCGGCCTGCCCGGCCTTCTGTTGATCGCGGTCGTCGTGCTTGTCCTGTTCGGCAGGGGCAAGGTGTCGTCGCTGATGGGCGAAGTCGGCAAGGGAATCACTGCCTTCAAGAAGGGCGTGAATGACGGCAACAAGGAAATCGAGAACGCCACCGACACGACGCAGGATGCGACCCGCGACGTGAAGCGCGACGTTCCGGGCGAGGCGGCGCGCGACGTTACCCCGCCGACGACCGACCGCAGCTAAGGCCGCGCCATGTTCGACGTGGGCTGGACCGAGCTTTTGCTGATCGGTGTGGTAGCACTGATCGTCGTCGGTCCCAAGGATCTGCCGCATCTGTTCCACGCCCTTGGCCGGTTCACGGCGAAGGCGCGCAGCATGGCGCGGGAATTCAGCTCGGCAATGGACGAAGCCGCCAAAAACAGCGGCATCGACGATGCTGCCAAGTCGCTGCGCGACCTGAAATCGGTGACATCGAAGAAATCGCTGGGCCTTGACGCGCTGGACCGGGCGGCGGACCGTTTCGAGAAATGGGACCCGAAACTGCCCGATACCCGCACTGCCGCGCGCCCTGATCCTGCCGCCCCTGCGACAGCCGCAGGCAGCCCGGCCCCTGTGGCAAAGCCCGCCGAGGTCACGCCGACGCCTGTTGCCGAAACCCCGGCACCCGAGCCTGCATCCGATCCTGCCGCAGCACCTGATACCGCTCCGGCCCGGCCCGGCACCAGACGCCTGCACGCGGTTCGGCGCAGCGATACGAAAGACGACTGAATTGGCCACGAAGCCCAAACAGCAAGACGATCTCGACGACAGCTCTGCCCCGCTGATCGAGCATCTGGCCGAGTTGCGGACCCGGTTGATCTGGTCGCTGCTGGCCTTCGTCATCGCCACCATCCTCTGCTATCCGGCGGCGAAACATATCTACAACTTCCTGACCGACCCGATCTGCGATGCGCTTGCCAGCCGGGGACAGGAATGTGGCCTGATCCTGCTGAAATTGCAGGAAGGGTTTCTGATGACGATCCGGATCTCGTTCCTCGGCGGGTTCATCATCTCTTTTCCGATCATCGCCTATCAGATGTGGCGCTTCGTGGCGCCGGGCCTGTATCGCAGTGAAAAACAGGCGTTTCTGCCGTTCCTCTTGGCCTCTCCGGCGATGTTCTTTCTGGGCGCGGCCTTTGCCTATTATGCGATCCTACCGCTGGCCTATGATTTCTTCCTTGGCTTCCAGCAGGGCCCGCTGACGCTGCCCGACGATGCCACCGTTCCCGCCGAGGAAGCGCGCAATGCGATGGCCGGGATCGTGTTTCAGGGTTCGGCCAATGAATACCTGTCGCTGACCATCAAGTTCATCCTCGCATTCGGGCTTAGCTTCCAGCTTCCGGTGCTGCTGACGCTGATGGGCAAGGCGGGGCTGGTGACGGCTGCCGGTCTGGCCTCGGTCCGTCGCTATGCGGTGGTTGGCATCCTGATCATGGCCGCTGTGGTGACACCCGGCCCGGATGTGATGTCGCAGGTGGTGCTGTTCGCGGCAATCTTCAGCCTTTACGAGATCTCGATCCACCTGATCCGCCGCATGGAACGGCGGCGCGAGAAAGAGCTGAAAGCTCAGGGTCTGTGGGTCGAGGATGTTGAGGAAGAAGAGAAGGCATGAGCATGGCCGATGAAAGCGCCGATCCGCTGCACCGGATCGCCGCGGCGCTAGAGCGGCTTGCCCCGGCGCCCGCACCCTTGCCCAGCTTTGGCGAAGCCAGCGCCTATATCTGGCATCCCGATCCCGACCGGCTGGAGCCTGTCGAAACCGTGTCCCGCGTCGATCTGGTCCAGTTGATCGGGATCGAGCGGTCCAAGGAAACGCTGCTGGCCAACACGCTGCAATTCGCGCGCGGCTTTGGCGCGAATAATGCGCTGTTGTGGGGCGCGCGGGGGATGGGGAAATCCTCGCTGGTGAAGGCCGTCCATGCCGAGGCGGTGGCGCAGGGCCTGCCGCTGGTGCTGGTCGAAATCTCGCGCGAGGATCTGGATACGGTCGGGCGTCTGCTGGCCATTCTGGGCCGGGCGAAGGATCGCCGCTTTCTGCTGTTCTCGGACGATCTGTCCTTCAGCCATGACGATACCCAATACAAATCGCTGAAGGCGGTTCTGGATGGCGGGATCAGCGGGCGCCCCTCGAACGTGATCCTTTATGCGACTTCGAACCGGCGGCATCTGATGCCGCGCGACATGATCGACAATGAACGCGCAACCGCGATCCATCCGGGCGAGGCGGTCGAGGAAAAGGTCTCGCTGTCGGACCGTTTCGGGCTGTGGCTGGGTTTCCATTCCTGCTCGCAGGACGATTATCTGGCGATGGTGAACGGCTATTGCAGCGCCTATGGGCTGGAGATCGCGGCCGAACAGTTGCGGGCCGAGGCGATCGAATGGCAGGCCACGCGCGGCGGCCGTTCGGGCCGGGTGGCGTGGCAATTCTTCACCGATCTGGCTGGGCGTCACGGCATCGCCATCTAAGGCGGGCCGCGCCATATGCGCCATAATCCGCGCATCTGGCCGATTCCCGCATAAGTCGTTTTGCGGCTGCGAAATTCTGCCTCACAATTGAGTTGACCTGCACGAGAACGCTTTGGGGGAGGCATCTCGCGTGACCATGATGGACATTCTGATGATCGAGGATCAGGGCCGCCCGGCTGCGCGGGCCAGTGCTGCCTTGGCGGGTGCTGGCTGGCACGTGGCGCTGCATGGCGACGGCTATGGCGGCATCGACGCCATTCGCAAGATCAGGCCGCGCATGGTGATCCTGAATAAGGCGCTGCCGAACCGATCCGGCATTGAAATCCTTGCAGAATTGCGCGCGGACGAGAATGCGAGTCTGGCGCTGACGCCGGTTCTGGTGCTGGTCGGATCGCCCGAGGAAGGGGCGGGCGTGACCCAGGCCGATGCGATTCTGGCAAAGCCCTTGGCCGAGCGTGATTTGCAGGCGGCAGTCCGGCGGATGCTGCGCTGAGCCTTTGATCGGGCTGCATTAACCCATCATCAACATGCCTCTGCCAGTTTCGGGATCTGGAACGGGTGATTCGGGTCGGCGGCAGATGAATGATCTTTCGGAGGAGGGCGGCGGCCAATCCGGCATGATCCGGCAGTTTCTGCGCAGGCAGGGGCAGGGTGCCGGTCAGGCCGGAACCTTCGCCCATCCGTCCGTGCCGCAGCCCCTCACACCGATCCGCGCCGCAGGTCTTGCCATAGGTCGGGCGGCGCAGCGACTGTATCAGATGGCGCTGCGTCCGGTCTCGATCAGGGTTGACGCGATCAGTCAGGCCGACCTGACCGAGCGTCTGCCGGAACGGGCTTTGCTGGCGCTGTTGCAGGGGCCGGGCGATCTTCTGGGGGTGATGGCGCTGTGTCCGCAGGCGGTCGCGGCGCTGATCGAGATGCAGGCGGTCGGACGGATCACCAACCGCGCGCTGGACCAGCGCAAATTGACCCGCAGCGATGCCTTGCTTTGCGCCGAGTTCATCGACGCGACCATGGCCGAGATCGGCGAGGATCTGTCAGGGCTGGACGGCATCGCCGAGCTACGCGGCTATCGCTATGCGGGCTATCTGGACGATCCGCGCCCGCTGGGCCTGATGCTGGAAGATCAGGGATTTCTGGGCCTCGATTTCGAGGTAGAGCTGGGCAGCGGACAGACCCGCCGTGCGCAGATTTTCGTGGCCTTGCCGCATATCGCCGAGGCGCGCGGGTCTGCACAGGACGCACCGGCGGCAGACATGCCCGCGCCACAGCTGCCGGGCGCGACGCTGGACCGGAACATGCAGGATGCGCCCGTCGATCTGATCGGCATCCTTTGTCGTCGCCGGATCAGCCTTGGCGAATTGCGCGATCTGAAGCAGGGGGCGCTTTTGCGATTGCCGCGTGTCGATCTTGCCGAAGCGCGGATCGAGACGGCTGACGGGCAATTGCTGGCCACCGGCAAATTCGGCGAGGCTGATGGCTGCCACGCGATCCGTCTGATCGATGCTGAACAGGCGGCCCGACCCGATGCGCCCGCCATGGCACCACCGGGCCGTGCCGGGCACCGCAGTTTCGGCGAGGATATTTATGCCGGGGTCGATCCGGTTCCTGTCGATGTCAGCGACCCTGACATCTTTCGTCAGCCCCAACTTGCAGATGATGAAAATCTGCAAAACGTGACAGAAAGGGCATCACGTCCCGGCCAGACCGCCTAGATTGGCTCTTTTCACTTGAATTCCATGTGTCTCGGGCGCATTTAACTCGGCGTCCCGAATCCTGCGGGACGATCTTGATGGAGTGACCATGGCCAAGGAAGAAATGCTCGAATTCCCCGGCGTCGTGAAGGAACTCCTGCCCAATGCGACGTTCAGGGTCGAGCTTGAAAACGGCCATGAGATTATCGCGCATATGGCAGGAAAGATGCGGAAGAACCGCATCCGTGTTCTGGCCGGAGACAAGGTTCAGGTGGAAATGAACACCTATGACCTGACCAAGGGGCGGATCAATTACCGCTTCAAGTGACGTCGGCGCTGCTGTCGCCGACGACAACCTACCATCGACATCCGCGCCTTTGCGGCTGATCCTCGGCTCGGCCAGCCCGCGCCGTCTGGACTTGCTGGCGCAGATCGGCGTGACGCCCGATGCCCTGCGTGCCGCCGATATCGATGAATCCCCGCTGAAGAACGAAGCGCCGCGCGACTATGTCCGCCGCATCGCGCTGGCCAAGGCCGGTGCGCTTGGCGCGGGCGCGGGCGAGGTGCTGCTATGCGCCGACACCACCGTCGCCGTCGGTCGCCGCATCCTTGGCAAGCCTGCGGACCGGGACGAGGCTGCGCGGTTCATGCGGCTGATGTCGGGGCGGCGTCATCGCGTGCTGACGGCGGTTGTGCTGCATCACGACGGCAAAAGCCGTCTGCGGTTGGTCGAAACGCTGGTCCGCATGCGCCCGATCCCCGAGGTCGAGTTGCAACGCTATCTTGATGTCGGCGACTGGCAGGGCAAGGCCGGAGCCTATGCCATTCAGGGCGCGGCAGCGGCGTTCATTCCCTGGATTCAGGGCTCTTTTACCACTGTTGTCGGCCTGCCATTGGCCGAGACGGCATCCATGCTGGCCTCGGTCGGCATTCACGGAAAAAAGGTGATGGCATGAAGGGTCGTCAGGTCGTTCTGGGTCAGGCGTTCGGTTCAGAGGCTGCGGCGCTGATCGAGGATGGTCGGCTGACCGATCTGATCCTCGATCCCGGTCCGCTGACGCCGCTTCGGCCCGGCGCGATCTGTCGCGGCGTGGTCGAGCGGCTGATGAAGGGGCAGGGTGGCGCCTTCATTCGCCTGCCGGAAGGTGAGCGTGGCTATCTACGCGACCGCTCGGGTATGCGCGAGGGGCAACCGATGCTGGTTCAGGTGGCGGGAATTGCCGAGGATGGCAAGGCGATCCCGGTCTCGTCCCGGCTGCTGTTTCGCGGCCGTTATGCGCTGGTGACGCCGGGTGCACCGGGGATCAACGTCTCGCGCCGCATCCGCGACGATGAGACGCGCGAGGCATTGCAGGCTATGGGGCAGGACGCGCTTGAGGATCGATCCCACGGTCTGATCCTGCGCAGCGCCGCCGCCGATGCCGAGCCGGATGAGATCGGCGACGAACTGATTCAGTTGATCGCCCTTGCCGATCAGGTCTTGGCCGAGGATGCGGGCGCGCCGGAGCTGCTGCTCGACGCGGCAGATGCGCATGAACAGGCCTGGATGGACTGGGCAGAGCCGCAACCGGACGCCGTGGAAGACGGCGAAGACAGTTTCGACCGCTGCGGGGTCAGCGACGCGATTGACGAGCTTCTGTCGCCGCGCGTCGATCTGACCGGCGGGGCCAGCGCCTATATCGAACAGACCCGCGCGCTGGTCGCGGTGGATGTGAATACCGGGCAGGACACCAGCCCTGCCGCCGCGCTGAAGGCCAATATCGCGCTGGCCCGCGATTTACCGCGTCAATTGCGGCTGCGCGGGCTTGGCGGCCAGATCGCGGTGGATTTCGCGCCGATGCCGAAACGCGACCGGGCCACGCTGGACCAAATTCTGCGCGCCGCCTTCAAGGGTGAAAGCGCGGAAACCTCGCTGATCGGCTGGACCACGATGGGGCTTTACGAAATCAACCGCAAACGCGATCGCGTGCCCTTGGCGCGGCTGGCCGCTTTGTCGGAGGAAGGCTGATGGCCTGCCCGATCTGCGGCAAGCCCGGCGCCGAGAAATACCGGCCTTTCTGCTCGAAACGCTGCGCGGATATCGATCTTGGTCGTTGGCTGAAGGGGTCTTATGTCATTCCGGGCACGCCTCTGGACGACATCAGTTCGGACGAGGATGAACGGGGTAGAAAAAATGGCGTTTAGGGGCTGGACAGTCGCGTAAGCCGACCGTAAACAGCGCTTCACGCCAGCGACGGAAACGTCGCCAAGGTTGCCCGGATAGCTCAGTTGGTAGAGCAGCGGATTGAAAATCCGCGTGTCGGTGGTTCGAATCCGCCTCCGGGCACCATCTTTTCGAAGGCTTACACATATCCCTCCCTTTTTTGGTATCACACTGGGTATCAATTAACGTTGTGCGCTTATTCGTTCATTTTTGCTTTTCGCCAACCTGACGTGCCCGCATCTCCTGCCGATCTTCACCAGCATATTTCGCGATCATAGCCGTTGTTGCATGTCCGCTGTATGCCGCAAACTCGTCGTCATTGCATCATACCCACGCTATGGTCAGGACCCGTTGATTTCCGGTTCTTTCATGATCCACGGCTCGAAAATCGAAGGACGACCGTGTCTGATCTTTTCTGACTTACGGATGCACAGATGGCGCGTCTCGCTCTCTTATTTTCACAAGTCATACGGCAAGCCTCGCGTTGATGATCGAGGTTTACTGAGTGGATCATCTTCGTCAATCGCAACGGTTGCGCTGGCGGGGCGGCCCGACCTATGGGCCACACAAGACGCTATACAATCGTTGGAAGCGCTGGAGCGGCAAGGGTGTTTTCGCCTGTATGATGGCTGATCTGGCTGCCGAGCACGGCGAGAAGATGACCGTGATGATCGATGTCGAGCCGTGGCAGCGCCATTGGTTCGAGCGTCACGGCGAGGGTACCTCAAGGCCCATCGGACCGCGACCAGTATGGGCCTGAAAAAAGGGGGTGTGGGCGTCTGATCGGCCGGCTCGACGGCGACATGAATGCCTAGCTGCAACGCCATCTGTGACAGCCAGGGCCGACCGCTCGACACCTGTTCGTCACCGTCGGACAGGTCAGCTACTACTTCGGTGCGCGGTCGCTCCTGTCCAGCCTGCCGAGGGTAAACAGGTTGCTCGGGGACCCGGGCTATGACGCTACGGGATCAGGGAAGCGTTACAAGTCAAAGGAATACGTGCCTGCATTCCGGGGCGAAAACAGTGCCAGAAGACCGTGAAATACGACAAGCGCCACGAAAAGCGGCCTAACCGCATCGAGATCATGCTCGGACGCCTCAAAGATTGCAGGCGTGTAGCGACCCGCTACGGCCGACGCTCGATAGCCTTCCTCTCCGCCATCGCACCCGCAGCAACCGCAATCTAGTGGCTATGAACCTGACCCTAAGATGCGGTTTATCCCGCCTCGCGCACCCGTTCTTCCACGATCTCGAAGGGCACGCCGGGTTCGTCCTTCGCGCCGCGGATCACCAGCGAGGTCTTGACGCTGGCGACGTTCGGGGCGGCGGTTAGTGAGTTGGTCAGGAAGCGCTGAAAGGTCGGCAGGTCGGGCGAGGTGCATTTCAGGATGAAGTCGATCTCGCCGTTCAGCATGTGACATTCGCGGACCAGTGGCCATTCCTTGACCAGCGCCTCGAAGGCGGAAAGATCACGCTCGGACTGCGATTGCAGGCGGACCATGGCAAAGACCTGCACCTCGAAGCCCAGTTCGCGGGCGTCGATATCGGCGTGATAGCCACGGATGAAGCCAAGCTCCTCAAGCGCGCGGACACGGCGCAGGCAGGGCGGGGCCGAGATGCCGACGCGGCGGGCCAGTTCGACATTGGTCATCCTGCCATCGGCCTGCAACTCTGCAAGAATCTTGCGGTCGATGTCGTCGAGTTTCGCGCCGGCCATGCTGCTCTTTCTTATAAGGGGTCTTGGCGTTGCCGGAAGCTACAATACAGGCCGTAGTTGCGCAACATTCTTTCTGGAACCGGCGAAAGTGACGTAGCGGGTATGTGCCGCGTTGCGAAGCGCGGTCCGGACGATTACCTAATGCCCAAACAGAGATTGGGACGCAAGATGACCGACAGCACGCATGTCAAACTTCTGATCGTGGGATCCGGTCCCGCTGGCTATACCGCCGCCGTTTACGGCGCACGGGCGATGCTGAACCCGATGCTGATTCAGGGCCTCCAGCCGGGCGGGCAACTGACCATCACCACCGAGGTCGAGAACTGGCCGGGCGAGACCGAGATCCAAGGCCCCGAACTGATGGTGAAGATGGAAGAACATGCCCGCGCCATGGGCACCGACATCGTCATCGATACGGTGACGAAGCTGGACCTTGGCGTGCGGCCTTTCGTCGCGACCTGTGACAGCGGTCGGATCGTCACGGCGGATGCGATCATTCTGGCGACCGGGGCGCAGGCGCGCTGGCTGGGCCTGCCGAGCGAAGAGAAGTTCAAGGGCTTCGGCGTCAGCGCCTGTGCGACCTGCGACGGCTTCTTCTATCGTGGGCGCGAGGTTCTGGTGATCGGCGGCGGCAATACCGCGGTCGAGGAGGCTTTGTTCCTGACCAAATTCGCCAGCAAGGTGACGCTGGTTCATCGCCGCGACAGCCTGCGGGCCGAGAAGATCCTGCAGCATCGTCTGTTCAAGAACCCGAAGGTCGAGGTGATCTGGGATCACGAACTGGCCGAGGTAACGGGTGTTGATTCGCCGATGGGCGTGAATGGCGCGGTGCTGAAATCGACCAAGGACGGCTCGACCCGTGAGGTTCCGGCGGATGGTGTTTTCGTGGCCATCGGTCACGCACCTGCCAGCGAATTGGTGAAGGATCAGCTGGAATTGCACAATGGCGGCTATGTGAAAGTTGAGGCGGGGTCCACGCGGACCTCGATCCCCGGCGTGTTCGCGGCGGGCGATCTGACCGATCACGTCTATCGGCAGGCCGTGACCAGCGCGGGCATGGGTTGCATGGCGGCGCTGGATGCAGAGCATTATCTGGCCTCGATCGATGAGGCCGGTGAGCCTGATCCGGCGCATGGCGAACTGCCGGAAGAAGTCTCGGTCGAGTAACGGCTGCTGAAGAATAAACAGGATTGCGCCCGGCCACGCGGTCGGGCGTTTTGCGTTCAGCGTGATTATTCGGGCCAGTGTCCCGAGGTTTCGGCCAGTTCGCCCCGCAGCCAGTCGCGGAACCGGACGATGGCCGGTTTGCGGCGGCCGGTTTTGGCGGTGACGAACCAATAGCTGTCTCCGGTTGCGATCCGGCCGGGCAGGGGTGCAACCAATTGCCCGAAAGACAGCGCGTCCGATGCCAGCGTTTCCCACGCCATGAACACCCCCTGACCCGAGATTGCCGCATCAAGGCATAGCCCACCATCGGCAAGCACCGGACCGCCGGGGATGGCGTCGGGGGCAAGCCCATGCGGGCTTAGCCATTCGCGCCAACCGGCCAGACGGTCGTTCTCGCGGATCACCGGCTGTCGCAGCAGATCCGCCGGGGTGTCGATCTTCGCGGCCAGCGTCGGCGCGCAGACCGGCAAGACGCGTTGATCCAGAAGACGCTCCAGCCGCACATCGGGCCAGTCGCCTTTTCCGACCCGGATGCACAGATCGATGCCGCCGGGGCCGGGGGTGACCATGCGGCTGACCGGCTCGATCCTGACGCGGATGTCCGGGTAGAGCGCATTGAAGCGCGGCAGCCGCCAGATCAGCCAGCGGCTTGCAAAAAGCGGCGCCACCGAGACATTCAGCAGATCGTCGCCCGCCGGGTCGGCCAAGGCCACCGCCGCCGCCAGTTCCGCCATGCCGCGCGACAAAGCCGCCGTCACATCGCGGCCCAGATCGGTCAGCAACAGGCCGGTGCCGCTGCGATGGAAAACCGGCTGGCCAAGCTGCGCCTCGGTCCGGCTGATGCGCTGGCTGACCGCGCCGGGGGTCACGCCAAGCTCTTCCGCGGCAGCGGAAAGACTGCCCAGACGGGCGGTGGTTTCAATGGCGCGAAGACCGGACAGCGAGATTCGGTTAAGCTGATGCATTCAGATAATCTAAACTGAAATCCAGAAGTTCTCAATAATGGCTTGCGGTTTGATGGGTTATATTCAGATCATGATAAAACAAACCCGCCATATCTTTGATCGTCTTCGCGATCTTCTGGCCCCGCCCTTGCCGGTTCAGGACGCTCTGGACCATCCTTCCCTTCGCAACAGGACACCCCGCGAACTGGACGATCTGCCAATGCCAAGGCCTGACGCTCTGCACAACTGCGCGGGCTGACCCCGCCCCCTAAAATCGAGCCTTTTCAAGCCAAAACCGGCTAAATCCGGCGGTTTTGCCGGGGGGTGCGGTTGATTGTCGCGGGTTGGCGGTCTATGCGCGGCGGATGTCTGGTGCGGCCCTCTGGCCGGACCGATGCCGCGATAACCACGAAAGACCGAGCATCCGCCCATGAGCCCTGACAACCACAGCCGTATCCCGGAACTCTATGTCTCGCGCGAGGCCGCCGAAGCCCTGAAACACGATGCCGGCAACATGCCCGGTTGGGATCTGACCGCGCGACAGATCTGCGATCTGGAACTGCTGATGAATGGCGGCTTCACCCCGCTGAAGGGCTTTCTGACCGAGGCGGATTACAACGGCGTCGTGGAAAACATGCGGCTGACCTCGGGCGCGCTGTGGCCGATGCCGATCACGCTGGATGTCAGTCAGGCTTTCGCCGACGGGATCGAGCCGGGTACCGATATCGCGCTGCGAGATCATGAGGGCGTCATCCTTGCCGTCATGTCGGTCACCGACAAATGGACGCCCGACAAGGCGCGCGAGGCCGAGAAGGTTTTCGGTGCCGATGATCTGGCGCATCCTTCGGTCAACTATCTGCACCACAGCGCCGGGCCGGTCTATCTGGGTGGTCCCGTGAAGGGGCTGCAACCGCCGACGCATTACGATTTCCGTGGTCGCCGCGATACGCCGAACGAATTGCGGGCGCTGTTCAAAAAGCTGAACTGGCAGCGCGTGGTGGTGTTCCAGACCCGCAATCCGCTGCACCGGGCGCATCAGGAACTGACCTTCCGCGCCGCCCGCGAGGCGCAGGCGAACCTGCTGATCCATCCGGTCGTCGGCATGACCAAGCCGGGCGATGTCGATCACTTCACCCGCGTCCGCTGTTACGAGGCGGTTCTGGACAAATATCCGGCCGCCACCACCGCGCTGTCGCTTTTGAACCTTGCCATGCGTATGGCGGGCCCGCGTGAGGCGGTCTGGCACGGGCTGATCCGCAAGAACCACGGGGCGACCCATTTCATCGTCGGGCGCGATCACGCCGGGCCGGGCAAGAACAGCCAGGATCGGGATTTCTACGGCCCCTATGAGGCACAGGATCTCTATCGCCAGCATCAGGCCGAAATCGGCGTCGAGATGGTCGATTTCAAGCATATGGTCTATGTGCAGGAGCGCGCCCAGTATGAACCCGCGGACGAGATCGAAGACGGCGTGACCGTCCTCAATATCTCGGGGACCGAACTGCGCCGCCGTCTGCGCGAGGGGCTGGATATCCCGGAATGGTTCAGCTTCCCGGAAGTGGTGAAACAGCTTCGCCGCACCTCGCCGCCGCGTGCGCAGCAGGGGTTTACGGTGTTTTTCACCGGCCTCTCGGGCAGCGGCAAATCGACGGTCGCCAATGCGCTGATGGTCAAGCTGATGGAGATGGGCGGGCGTCCGGTCACGCTGCTGGACGGTGATGTGGTGCGCAAGCATCTGTCCAGCGAGCTTGGCTTTTCCAAAGAGCATCGCGACATCAATATCAAGCGCATCGGCTATGTCGCGTCCGAGATCACCAAGAATGGCGGCATCGCCATTTGCGCCCCGATCGCGCCCTATACCGCGACCCGCCGCGCCGTGCGTGAAATGGTCGAAGCGGGTGGCGCCTTTGTCGAGGTACATGTGGCGACCTCGTTGGAGGAGTGCGAACGCCGCGACCGCAAGGGTCTGTATAAGCTGGCGCGTGAAGGGAAGATCAAGGAATTCACCGGCATCTCGGACCCCTATGAGGAACCGCTGCGTCCCGAACTCAGGATCGATACCAGCGATATTGACGTGGACAGCGCCGCGCATGAGGTGCTGCTGACATTGGAAAGCATGGGCCTGATCGGGTTGAACTGATCGCGGCAGGATCACGGCATCGCGGCCTCACCCCCGGATCTTTGCGGGGTGGGGCCGTTTTCGTTTCCGGCGGCGGGTGATATGGCGCGGATTGGAAATTGCGGATGCGGTGTGGCCTGCTGACGGGCCTGACCCGCGCGAGCAGAAGGATCCCGCCATGACAGATGCGAAAAGCACGCCGAATCCATGGGCCGCCACGGCGGTCCTGCTGCTTGGCAATTTCATGAACCTGATCGATATCAGCATCGTCAATGTGGGCCTGCCCTCGATCCAGCGGAACCTGAACGCCAGCGCGACCGAGATCGAATGGGTCTCGGCGGCCTATGTGCTGGCCTTTGCGGTGGCGCTGCTGCCCTCGGGGCGTTTCGGCGACAAGCTGGGGCGCAAGAAGATGTTTCTGTGGGGCGTGGCGCTGTTCACGCTGGCCTCGGCGCTTTGCGGCTTTGCGTGGGATATGGATTCGCTGATCGCGGCGCGAGCCTTGCAGGGGATCGGCGGCGCGATGATGGTGCCGCAGGTCATGGCGATCATCCATGTGATGTTCCCGCCCGATCAGAAGGCGCGGGCCTTTGCGATGGCGGGCTTTGTCATCAGCCTTGGCGCCGTCACCGGGCCGCTGCTGGGCGGCGTTTTGATCACATGGGACATCGGCGGGCTGGATTGGCGGCCGATCTTTCTGGTCAACCTGCCGGTCGGCATTTTCGTGATCCTTGTCGGGTCGCGGCTGATCCCCGCGCTTGGCTCGGATCGCGGGATGCGGATCGACTGGTTCAGCGTGGCGCTGTTCGGGCTGGTGATCCTGATGATCGTGCTGCCGCTGATTGAGGGCGCGCTGCTGGGTTGGCCGCTGTGGTGCATTCTGATGATGCTGGCCGCGGTGCCGATGGCGGCGCTGTTTCTGTGGCGGCAGTTCCGGCTGCAGGCCACCGGGCGGGCACAGCTTTTGCCGGTGCAGCTTCTGAAAAGCGGTGCCTATGTTTCCGGCGTGGCGATGGTCATGCTGCATTTCTCGACCATTCCGTCGATGTTCCTGATCCTTGCCATCTATCTGCAAACCGGCTTCGGGCTTGATCCGCTGCAATCGGGCATCGCGACCGCGCCGTTTCCGATAGGTGTGATGATCGGCAGCTTCATCGCCGGGCGTTTTGGCGCGAACGGTCTGGCGTTGCGGATGGCGATCGGGGTTCTGGTGCTGTTGGCCGGGATGGCGCTGCTGCGCTATCAGGGCGGTCACCCGCCACAGCCGTTCGACATGCTGGCGGTGATGCCGCCTTTGTTCCTCTGTGGTCTGGGCGGCGGGTTGCTGATCTCGCCAATGTTCCAGCTTGTGCTGCTTTCGGTGCCGGGGCGTGATGCGGGGGCGGGGACCGGCGCGATGCAGGCGTTTCAGCAGGTGGGGGTTGCGGTGGGTATCGCCATCGTCTCGGGGCTGTTCTTCGTCAGGCTGCACGAACAGCCCGGCGACGGTTATGCCCCGGCCTTCGGCCATGCGCTGACCTATCAGCTTTTCGCCTATACGGCGGTGCTGGCGATCCTTGCGGTCCGAAGCTGGTTTCTTGCCCGGCAGCCAGAGCCGAAACCGATCAGCGCCGATTGATCGCACTGCAGGGATTTGCGCATTTGGGCGACAGCGGCCAAACTGGTGCGGTAAGGATAGGATATGGCTGAATGACGATCATTATCATGGCATTGATTTTTGGCGTGCTTGGCGGCGTAGCGGTGGCGCTGGCCTTTCAGTCGCCCGCAAACTGCCGTCTTCATGCAGAGCGCATGCAACGCTACGAAGATGGCAAAGGCCCAAATCCGGATGATGATCTATTCGGCCCGCATCGCGGCTTTCGTCGCAACGCGCTGACCTTCGGGCTGTTCTTTGCGGTGATCGGGGGGATGCTCGGCGCCTTCGTGATCGAATAGCGCTTGCCGCAAAGGCGGGCGTGGCGATGGTGCTGCCACGTCCGCGCAGTCAGTCATTCGTTCAAATGTTGGTAAATGGGAAACAGATCAATGCACGCTGACCGGCGTCAGTTCGTTCTGACGCGCCAGCATGAAGGCAAGTGACCGTTCTTTAACCAAAGCCAGCCTTTCGCCATCGGCGTCATGGACGGCATACATGATCTCGACACCGGGAACCTGTTCGCGGATCTCATGCGGCAGGGTGCGGGTCGCGACCGACCGGATATATACGGTGTTGGTGGCGGTATCTTCGCCAAAATCGAATTTCGTATCCATGTTGATCCCCTTCACTTTCGGCTGATCGGAATGGTTTGGACAACCTGTTGCGGCGCGAGCCGTTTCAGATCGATGTGAAGCAGCCCGTTCTCCATATCGGCCGAGACGACCTCGACCCCGTCGGCAAGAACGAAACTGCGCTGGAACGCGCGCCCGGCGATACCACGATGCAGGAACACGCGGTCTTCTTCCGGTTCGGCAAGGCGACCACGAACGACAAGTTGTCGATCCTCGATCGTTACCCCAAGATCAGCTTCCGAAAAGCCGGCCACCGCAAGCGTGATGCGAAACCCGTCGGGTGCGATATGTTCGATATTATAGGGCGGGTAACCCTCGGCACCCTTGGCCGCGCGCTCTGCCAGACGTTCAAGTTGGTCGAAGCCCAGCAGATATGGATTGGCCCCAAGCGAAATCTTGGTCATCATCAGCCCTTTTCAGTTGAAGCGACTGCTATCGTTAGCAAATCCCGTGGCGGCAATCTGCTTGCTCTCAATATGTGCCTCGGCCCGGTTGGAAACAAGTCTGCTCTACTATGAGTTGACCGAAAACACATGTTTCAGGGGTTAGATTGGTGTTTTTACTGGCATTTTCAAGTCAGTGACCCGGCGTCAGCGGCCAGGTTGCCTTCGGGGCCGTCCCCCGGATTATCCTGTGATTCCACAGCGTTGCATGGCTGTGCGTATCGCCGCGCCAGATCCCGAAAGCGGAAAGCTGACGCGCAGCCCGTTCGCGCCTGTCACCTCGACCGAATTGCCACCCATCAGCCCTGCCAGCAGCGTCGATCCTGCATCCGCCGCCGTATAGAGGACGCCGTTCCGCGCGATAAACGGCAGCGCAAGACCGCGTCCGTCGATGCTGAGCGAGACCCCGTTGGCCGACCCGCCAAGCCCGGCCACCGCAAGCAATGCCGGACCACCTCGCTGGCAAATATAGCTGAGCGAATGGCTTCCCAGATCGACCGCTGCGGATTGCCCGCCACCGTCTGCGGTCGCGTGGTTCTGCCAGGTTGCGCGCGGTGCCGCGGGAGCCTGCCTCGGGGCTTCCATTGCCTCGTCGGCTGCGGGGGCTTCGCACATCTCGGCGACGCAGGCGTGATAGGCAGGATTCGAGGCCGGGCCGAAATGATAGAGGCACTGGTTGACGCAAATCTGCGCGCGTTCGGCAGCCGATTCCTGTGCCATAACGACACCTGCGCCGATGAATGCCGTGCCGAATGCCGCGCAGGCGAGCGGCAGGCCGCGAATTGCCTTGAAGATCATCACCTTGCTCCTGAACCATTTACCAGATCTCACTGTCGTGACGAAACCGACGCCATGCAATCTGTCGTTTGGCACAGGCTCCCAAAACCGGAACGATTCTGTTAACATGCCGTAAACAAGACGCTATAAACGGACAAAACGACGATAAAGCGTCCAGCAAGGCTGCCAGATGAACATGCACCACGAAATGTCTCACGACGAAATCATTCGCAGCAAGCTGACCGCGCTTCGCTGTGAACATCGCGATCTCGACGAGGCCATTTCCGCACTTGCCTCGCAGCAACTGACCTCGTCTGTGGCGCTGCAGCGGCTGAAAAAGCAGAAGCTGGTACTGAAGGACCAGATCGCCCGGCTTGAGGATGAGATCACCCCCGACATCATCGCCTGATTGCGATGGCAGCTCGTGCACGCTATTGCGTGCACAGCAACATCAGGGGGCAGCGATGGACAATCCGGTGGGCATCATCATGGGCAGCCAGTCCGACTGGCCGACCATGCGCGAGGCGGCGGCCATTCTGGACGAACTCGGCATCGGCTACGAGGCGAAGATCGTCAGCGCCCATCGCACCCCGGACCGGCTGTGGGACTATGGCATCAGCGCCGTCGAGCGTGGGCTGAAAGTGATCATCGCCGGGGCAGGGGGCGCGGCCCATCTGCCGGGGATGATGGCATCCAAGACCCGAGTGCCGGTGATCGGCGTGCCGGTGCAGACCAAGGCGCTGTCGGGCGTGGATTCGCTGTATTCGATCCTGCAAATGCCCAAGGGCTATCCGGTCGCCACCATGGCCATCGGCGCGGCCGGTGCGGCCAATGCCGGGCTGATGGCGGCGGGCATCCTTGCGATCAGTGATCCGGCGCTTGCGGCGCGGTTGGATGCATGGCGGCAGGCATTGTCGGCCTCGATCCCCGAGGAGCCGAAGGATGAATGAGATCCGCACCATCGGCATTCTGGGCGGCGGTCAACTGGGCCGGATGCTGTCGGTCGCGGCCAGCCGTCTGGGCCTGCGCTGCCATATCTACGAACCCGACGCCTCGCCCGCTGCCGATGTGGCCTATGCGCTGACCAACGCCTCTTACGAGGATCAGACGGCGTTGCGCGCCTTCGCCGAATCTGTCGATGTCATCACCTATGAATTCGAGAATGTGCCGACCTCGGCCCTTGATCTGCTGGAATCGATCCGGCCGATCCGTCCGAACCGGCGGGCGCTGGCCGTGTCGCAGGACCGGCTAACCGAAAAGACCTTCCTGAACGAGATCGGCCTGCGCACCGCCCCCTTTGCCGATGTCCCGACCGAGAGCGATCTGGCGGCAGCGGTGGCAGCGATCGGCCCGCCCTCGATCCTCAAGACGCGGCGGATGGGCTATGACGGCAAGGGGCAGGTGCGGATTACCGATGCCGCGCTGCTGGAATGGACCGGCGCGGCTTCGGTTCTTGAAGGCTTTGTCGATTTCAGCGCCGAAATCAGCGTGATCATTGCGCGCGGCGCCGATGGTCAGGTCGCGGCCTTTGATCCCGGCCTGAACCTGCATGAGGGCGGTATCCTGCGTACGACGACGGTGCCTTGCGGCCAGCCCGCGCGCGTCACCACCGATGCGGTCCTGATGGCCGCGAAGATCGCCAATGCGCTGGACTATGTCGGCGTCATGGGGGTCGAGCTGTTCGTGACCCCGCAAGGGCTGGTGGTGAACGAGATCGCGCCTCGGGTCCATAATTCCGGCCACTGGACGCAGGCGGGATGCGCCGTCGATCAGTTCGAACAACATATCCGTGCCGTGGCGGGTCTGCCGCTGGGCGATGGCAAGCGTTATGCCGAGGTGGTGATGGAAAATCTGATCGGCGACGATATGGACCGGGTGCCGGACCTGTTGGCCACGCCGAATGTGCAGGTGCATCTTTACGGCAAGGGCGATGCGCGTCCCGGTCGCAAGATGGGCCATGTGAATCGGATTACCGGCTGATCATGAAACTTGCACGACCCCGGCTGGCGGTTCGGGCGGCGATCCTGAACGATGACCGGCTGCTGGTGGTCAATGCCTATCCGGGGCAGGTCTCGGACCTCTGGTGCCTGCCGGGTGGCGGGGTCGAGCCGGGGCAGTCGCTGCCCGAAAACCTTGTCCGCGAGGTGGCCGAGGAAACCGGGCTGAGGATCAAGGTCGGCGCAATGATCCTTGTGAACGAATTTCACGATCCGGTCACCGGCTTTCATCAGGTCGATCTGATCTTCCGCGCGACGGTGCAGAATGACACGGGCATCCTGATGGACGATCCCGAGGGCGTGGTGAACCGTTTCCGCTGGGCGACGAGGGCCGAGCTTGCAAAGCTGCACCACCGCCCCCGGATGCTGGCCCGCGCCGTCTGGAGCGATCATGCCGCCTGGTATGACCCTTTGGAAACTATCGTCACCTGATCGGTGCCGGTGCGATCATTCATCTGTCCGCACCGCCCGAAAGATGCTTCAATAGATCAGCTTTTCGAACGGAGTCATTGCGTTGAAACACATTCTCTTTCTTGGACTTGCGCTGTCTTTGACCTCGATTTTCCCGACGGATGCCAAGGCGCAGGATCGTAGCCGTCTGGTTCAGTGCAAGCTGGTCGTGGACGGGCAGGAATTCATCGGCTCGCAATGCCGCTTCACGCCGCAGGGGCGGGATGGATCGTTCATGATCATGTCGGGGAATGGTCAGTATTTCGCGATGGTCAGCATCGATCAGCCGGGGCGGGCGACCGGCTTCTGGAATGAGGAACCATATGCGAACCATGCCCATACGGGTCTGGGCACGCTGACGCAGCAGGATGCCTGCTGGGTCAATGAGCGGGCATCGGTTTGCGCGTGGTGATCGCCAGACCGCGACAGATCCCGCCGGGGCCCAAATGAAAGGTATCCTCAACCCCACCACGCCTGAAGCGATGGAGCAGGTTCTGGACCGTCCGCAGTATCTGCGACAGCTTGGCGTGATTTTTCTGCTTAGCCTGCCGTTGCCGCTGACGATCGAGGTCGCGTCCCGCGTGATCCACCAAAGCAGCGTTCCGGTCGAGATCAGCGTCTATGCCGTTTGCGGGTTCGTGCTGCTGCTGCCGCTGGTGCTTTACGCCTCGATGCGGCTGAACGTCGTCATCATTGCGCGGGAAAGGGCAATGTTCGGTCCGGGCGAACCACGGTTGCATGCGCCCTTTCACGGCCCGCTGATGATCAGGCGATCACCGTTTACGGGTTCGACCAGATCGCGTTTCGCCATGGGACTGCCATGGACGAGCGGTTTAATGGTGTTCTTCTCGCAGGCCTTTAGGGCCACGGACGGAGGATTTTCGATTGTTGTCCTTGCGGTGGTGCTGATGGTCATCGCGCAAGTCGCTTTGCTGATCCGCCTGCTGGGAGACCCGTAGGTCCCGGGCGCGAAATGTCTTCGCGCCCGTTAGGCTGCGGCTTACCGCGCCGTTTCGGCCATCATCCGTTGCCGGTTGACCGCATTGTCATCCTGAATCATGCCGGGGATCAGGAAGATATCGATCACCACCCAGACCGAAACCAGCGCCAGCGGGATCCAGCCCACCAGAATCCACGCGGTCAGGAGGCCCAAACCCCAGAGGATCAGCATGAAGATGCCGCTGGCCCAACGGCCCAGATACATCCGGTGAACGCCGAAACCCCATAGCAGGAACAACAGCAGATAGGCGACCAAGGGCGATTTCGCCTCGTTCGTCACACGCTGTTCGATCAGCAATTGCCGGTTCACGTCGTTTCTCATCCATCGCTCCTGTCACGCGGCGCCGCTTTCGGCCCGCATATCAGAGATAGGAACGAAGGCCCGGCAGGCAAGAGCCTGTTCGCAATGCCAGCCCGCCATGGGCAGCACCCCGCCCGGCAAGAATCAAAGTTTCCTGCCGGGCGGGGGACGGTGTTACTGCACCTTGTTGTAAAGATCGAACATCACGCCCAGAGGCCGCACCGCGCTGCCGGTGCCGCCCTGCGAGTTCACATCCGACACGGCAACCAGATAGGTGCCGGGGGCCAGTTCCAGCGGGCCAAGTTTGCTGTCGGTGCCGTCGTTCCAGTCGTCATTCTGGCCGATCACCGACCCCGCCTGCGAGAACATCGCCAGTTTCGGGTCCGCGCCGGAAAGCGAGCCATAGGCATAGACGACCACGACCGAAGGCTCGGTTACCTGAAAGCGCAGCCACTGGGCCTTGCCGCTGTTCAGAAGAACGGTGTGACGGGTTCCCGCCAGATCGAATTCCTGAACCGGGTGGTTGCTGTCTGCGGGCGGCACCATCTCGCCGCGGTCATAGGCCTGACGCAGGAAGCTGTCGCGGTCCAGCGCCTCGGCGGAAAGCTGGATCTGGCCTTGGCCATAGCTCAGCGGCATCACCCCGATGCAGTAATCGCCCGCCGCCAGTTCCTCGACGAAATCGAGACGCGAGTTCAGGCCATCGGCATCGTCATTCTCGGCGATGGAAACGCCATTGGCGTCGTAAAGCGCCAGATAGGGGTCCAGATCGCCGTTCGAGCTGGCGCGCAGCGTCAATGCGGTCGGCTCGCCCAAGGTAAAGCGGTAATAGCCGGTCGCCATACCATCGGCGCTGGCGGTCGCCGCGCCATTCGGCAGGCTCTGATCCAGCGCCCCCTCGACCAGCGGTGCGGCGTCGGTTTCAGCGGTGCAGGCGATCATGTTGCCGCTGCTGGTGCTGCTGTCGTCATAATAGCTGTCGCTCAGCAGGGCCGGTTGATCCTGACGGCCGACCTGCACGGTGGCGGTCATATTCTCGCCGCGGATGCTTTCGACCTGCGCGCAATAGACACCCGGTCCGACATTCGATTCGAGCCGTGAATTGAGGCTTTCGGGCGCGTCGTCATTCTCGCCGATATATTCGCCTTCTGCGGTGGTCAGCGTGACCATCGGATCGTTGCCATCGGCCTGAACCTCGATCCTGACCTGCTGGCTTGCGCCCGCATTCGAGAAGGCGAAGGCGGTAACCTGACCGCCTGCGATCTGCACGTTCTGTTGCAGAGGCGCGTTGGCGGACCCGATCTCGGACGTGCTTTCGTCACCGCCCAGCCAGACAACCTGACCGACATTGCCGCAAGACGGCGTGACGCCACTTTGGGCTTCGGTCGCCTCGCCGCCAAGGGGATCAAGGGTCTGCACGCCGGGTTCTTCTGCGGGTGCCGCAGCGTCTTGCGCGAATGCCGGTCCGGTCAGCACCATGCCGCAGATCGCGACGCTGCCAAGCAACGAATTTCTGTAGTTCATCAATCGCATCCTCAAATACGCACCGGGTGGTCGGTGGTGGTGATCACGCCTGACTTTGGCATCCCGAAACGACCTCGGCAATCGTCTAAATCGGCAGAGAGGACACGCTGTTGCGATCAAAAATCTCCGTTGGCGCTTGACCTGCGGGCGAAGGGCAGGTTCAAGGCTCAGAACGATCCGGCCCGGTTCAGGGTCGGCCCTGAACTGGAAAGCCGCGCCATGAAATTCACCCTCTCCTGGCTCAAGGAGCATCTCGACACCGCCGCCTCGCTTGACGAGATCACCGAGGCGCTGACCGATCTTGGCCTTGAGGTCGAAGAAGTCTTCGATCCCGCCGCCAAGTTGCGTGGTTTCACGCTGGCCAAGATCGAACATGCCGAGCAGCATCCCGATGCCGACCGGCTGCGCGTGCTGCGCGTGGTGACGGATGAGGGCGAGAAGCAGGTCGTCTGCGGCGCGCCGAATGCGCGGGCCGGGCTGATCGGCGTTCTGGCGAAGCCCGGCGATTACGTGCCGGGGATCGATACCACGCTGGGCATCGGCAAGATCCGTGGCATCGAAAGCCACGGCATGATGGCGTCCGAGCGGGAACTGGAACTGTCAGAAGAACATGACGGCATCATCGAACTGCCCTCGGGCGAGGTCGGTCAGCGTTTCGTAGACTGGCTGGCCGCCAATGCGCCCGAAAAGATCGATCCGATGATCTATATCAAGATCACCCCCAACCGCCCCGATGCGCTTGGCGTTCGCGGCATCGCCCGCGATCTGGCGGCGCGTGGTCTGGGCACGCTGAAGCCGCTGGCACAGTCGGCGGTCGAAGGCCGCTTCGCCAGCCCGATCAATGTGACCATCGCGCCAGAGATCGCGGCCAAGGCGCCCTATTTCTCGGGCCGGGTGATCCGTGGCGTGAAGAACGGCCCCGCGCCGGAATGGCTGCAAAAACGGCTGAAGGCCATCGGCCTGCGCCCGATCAATACGCTGGTCGATGTGACGAACCTGTTTACCTACGATCTGAACCGCCCGCTGCATGTCTTTGACGTGGCGAAGGTTGCGGGCGATCTGCTGGTGCGTCCTGCGACGCCGGGCGAGGAAATCCTTGCGCTGGACGGCAAGACCTATGCGCTGCCGGAAGGTGCGATGGTCATTGCCGATCAGAACGGTCCCGAAAGCATTGCCGGGATCATGGGGGGCGAACATTCGGGCTGCTCGGACGAGACGACCGATGTGTTCCTTGAAAGCGCCTATTGGGACCCGATTGCGATTGCCGCGACGGGCCGGGCGATGAAGATCAACAGCGATGCCCGCTATCGGTTCGAACGTGGCGTCGATCCGACCTTCACCCGTCCGGGTCTGGAACTGGCAACGCAGCTTATCCTTGATCTCTGCGGCGGTGAGCCGTCCGAGGTGGTCGAGGCGGGCGCGGTTCCCGATACCTCGCGCGCCTATCGCCTTGATCCGGCGCGCACCGCCAGCCTTGTCGGTCTGGACATCCCCGAGGCCATGCAGCGCGCCACGCTGGAAGCGCTTGGCTTTCGGATGGAAGGCGACATGGCGCAGGTGCCGACATGGCGTCCCGATGTGCTGGGCGAGGCCGATCTGGTCGAGGAAATCGCCCGTATCGCCAGCCTGACCGGGCTGGAGGGCAAGCCGCTGCCGCGTCCGCGCGCCGGTGTGCCGCTGCCGATCCTGACGCCGCTGCAGGTCCGCGAAAGCGCGGCCCGTCGTCAGGCGGCGGCGCTTGGCTATAATGAATGCGTCACCTACAGCTTCATCGCGGAAGAGGCGGCGAAGCTGTTCGGTGGCGGCGCGGATGCCGTCCGCGTCGAAAACCCGATCAGCAGCGAGATGACCCATCTGCGCCCCGACCTGCTGCCGGGCCTGCTGGCTGCGGCGTCGCGCAATCAGGCGCGCGGCTTTTCGGATCTCGCGCTGTTCGAGATCGGGCCGGTTTTCGCTGCCGGTGAGCCGGGCGATCAGGCGGTGCAACTGACCGGGCTTCTGGTCGGCTCCACCACGCCGCGCGATCCCTATGGCAGCCGTCGCAAGGTGGATCTCTACGACGCCAAAGCCGATGCCGAGGCGGTTCTGGCCAGCATCGGCGCGCCGGCGAAATCGCAGATCAACCGCAAGCTGGACGGCTGGTGGCATCCGGGTAGGGCGGGCAATATCGCGCTTGGGCCGAATGTGCTGGCGACCTTTGGCGAGGTTCATCCGAAGGTGCTGAAAGCGCTGGACGTGAAGGGACCGGCAGTGGCCTTCACCGTGCAGGTGGCGAATGTGCCCTTCCCGAAGGTGAAAACCGCGACCCGCGCGGCGCTGGATATTTCCGAGTTGCAAGCGGTCGAGCGTGACTTTGCCTTCGTCGTCGGCCCGCAGGTCGAGGCGCTGACTCTGGTCAATGCCGCCGCCGGTGCCGACAAGGCGCTGATCGAGCATGTGGCGGTCTTTGATCAGTTCACCGGGCTGGAAGGTGGGCAGAAATCCATCGCCATCACCGCCCGCCTGCAACCGCGCGACAAGACCCTGACCGATGCCGAGATCGAGGCGGTAAGCCAGAAGATCATCGAGAAGGTCGAAAAGGCGACGGGCGGGAAGCTGCGAGCGTAAGCCCAGCCCGCTGAAGCTAAGGCACCCGCCCGGAATCAAGTCGCCCTTGGGCGACGCCGGGCAGTGCCCGACCGCCCGGATGGGCGGGCACTTCGGTGATGTTGCGCGCAACAGAGATGTTCGACGGGTTTGCACGATAAAGCGGGTATAACCACTATCGCAGGTGCTCACCCGCGGTCGGGCACTGCCCTCGGCTTTAATCGGCAAGGATACGTATCAGGCGCCCCGCCAGCCTTCAGGCGGGCAGGGCGCGGATCGCTTATTCGGCTTCGTTCGCCGGCAGAGCGTTCAGATGGCCGTAATTCTGCGGCCCGATCGTGTCGTGCAGTTGGATCTGGGTTTCGAGGAAGTCGATATGGCCTTCCTCATCCGCGATCAGATCCTCGAACAGCGCCTTGCTGACATAATCGCCAACGCTTTCGCAGTGGTCGCGCGCCTCGATATACAGGTTGCGCGCATCATGTTCGCCCGCCAGATCCGATTCCAGCGTCTCTTTCAGATCCTGACCGATGCGAAGCGGATCCAGTTTCTGCAGGTTGGGATGCCCCTCAAGGAAAATGATTCGCTGGATCAGCCGATCCGCGTGGTTCATTTCCTCGATGGATTCTGCGCGGGACTTGGCGGCGATCCGACCATATCCCCAATCTTCCTGTAGGCGATAATGCAACCAATACTGGCTGACCGCAGTCAATTCGGAGCGCAGAGCTGCGTTAAGATATTCGATGACCTTTGCGTCGCCCTTCATCTGGGATGCCTTTCTGTCTGTCTGTTTTGGCCCGCAAAATAGGCGGGGCTACCTCCAGACTAGCGCAGTGACGCATGGTGTCCAGAAAGAGTGGCATACAGCCACCACAATCCGCACGCTTCCCAAGGGCGTGGTATATCTTTCCCGGGGTGATGATCGTTTCGGGGTCTGCGGCCCGCATCCATTTTATCGCGGCGACGATCTCATGGTCCGAGATCTGGGTGCAGTGGCAGACGATCATCTATGGCTCCTGTTCTTGCGAAACTTACCAAATCTGTCGGACTTGTAAAGACCAAGTTTTTTGCTTGGTCATCACGGAAGGGCGAGCGTGCTTGACGAAACCCGGTGCCGGACGCAGAAGCGCTTCATGAAACTGGATGATTTCGACTTCGACCTGCCGCGCGAACTGATCGCAACCCGACCTGCCCATCCGCGCAGCTCGGCCCGTCTGCTGCTGTCCGAGGGCGGCGGGATCGAAGACCGGCACGTCAGCGACCTGCCGCTGATTCTGCGTCCGGGCGATGTGCTGGTGCTGAACGACACCAAGGTCATCCCCGCGCGCCTGACCGGCCATCGTCACCGACAGACCCTGCAGGGCGAGGCGGTGGCGAAGATCGAGGTGACACTGCTTGAACCCGCAGCCGAGGGCTGGCGCGCGCTGGCCAAGCCGATGCGCAAGCTGCAGGTGGGAGAGGTGATCCGCTTCGGCGACCGGCTGTCGGCAGAGGTGGCCGAAATCGACGGCGACGGTCTGCGCCTGATCTTCGATGCCGAGGGCGACGCCTTTGACGCCGCGCTGGCCGAGGTGGGCGCGATGCCGCTGCCGCCCTATATCGCCGCGCTTCGCGCCCCCGATGCGCAGGACCACGAGGATTATCAGACCGTCTGGGCCGAGCGGCAGGGTGCCGTTGCCGCACCGACCGCCAGCCTGCATTTCGACCGCCCGCTTCTGGATGCGTTGCGCGAGCGGGGGGTCGAATTCGTCCATGTCACCCTGCATGTCGGGGCAGGCACCTTTCTGCCGGTGAAGGTCGAGGATGTGACCACTCACCGGATGCATGCCGAATGGGGCGAGGTCAGCGCGGATGCCGCCGCGCGTATCAACCGCGCCAAGGCAGAGGGGCGGCGGATCATCCCGGTCGGCACCACGGCGCTGCGGCTGATCGAATCGGCGGCCAGCGCTGACGGGCAAATGCAGGCATTTCAGGGCACCACCGACATCTTCATCTATCCCGGCTATCAATTCCGGGTGACCGACGGGCTGATGACCAATTTTCACCTGCCGAAATCGACGCTGCTGATGCTCGTTTCCTCCCTTGTCGGGCGCGACAAGATCCTTGAAATCTATGCCCATGCCATCGGTGACGGCTATCGTTTCTTCAGTTATGGTGACGCATCGTTGCTGCTTCCCAAGTGACTTTGCCACTGGTTTCTGCACCCGTCGCGGACTAGGGCCGTAAGCTGAGTTTCCCGCCACGCCTGACGAGACGAGACCTGCGATGATTTCCGTTCTGCGCACCACCTGGCCTCTGCTTCTGGGTATCCTGTTGCTGATGATCGGCAACGGCATGCATGGCACGCTTCTGGGCATCCGCGGCGTGGGCGAGGGCATCCCGACCTTCCAGATGTCGGTGGTGATGGCCAGCTATTACGCGGGCTTTCTGCTTGGCTCGCTTGCGGTGCCAGCATGTATCAAGAATGTCGGCCATGTCCGTGTCTTCGCGGCGCTTGGCACGCTGATTTCCTCGGCACTGGTTCTGTTCGCGGTCGAGCCGAACTGGATTTCGTGGTCGCTGCTGCGCCTGCTGATCGGCTTCTGCTTCTGCGGGGTCTATGTGACGGCGGAAAGCTGGCTCAACGAAGGTTCGACCAACGAGACGCGCGGGCAGACCCTGTCGGCCTATATGATCGTGCAGCTTCTGGGGATCGTGGCCGCGCAGGCGATGCTGAACATCCCCGATGCCGACGGCTATCTTCTGTTCATCATCCCCTCGGTTCTGGTCTCGCTGGCCTTTTTGCCGATCCTGCTGTCGGCGCAACCCGCGCCGCAGTTTCAGACCATCAAGAGGATGAGCTTCATCAGGCTATACCGCGCCTCGCCGCTGGGCTGTGTGGGGATCTTCCTGATGGGGGGTGTATTCTCGGTTCTGGCGGGCATGTCGTCGGTCTGGGGCGCGCAGATCGGGTTGTCGGTGGCGCAGATCTCGCTTTTCGTGGCGGCGATCTATGCGGGCGGGCTGGTGCTGCAATATCCGATCGGCTGGATCTCGGACCGCTATGACCGCCGCAAGCTGGTCTTGATCCTTGCCGCTTTGGGCACGATCTGCGGGCTGATGGTAATCATCATCCAACCGGGCACCGTCGGTCTGGTCATCGCAGGCGCGATCATGGGCGGCGTTGCCAACCCGATCTATGCGCTGCTGCTGGCCTATACCAACGACTATCTGGATCAAAGCGATATGGCCGCCGCCTCGGCCGGGTTGCTGTTCATCTATGGCGTCGGCTCGATGGGTGGACCGATGCTGACCGGCTCGCTGATGGATCTGGTCGGGCCGGATGGCTACTGGATCTATATGGGCGTGCTGCTGGCGCTGCTGACCGGATATGCCGCCTGGCGGACCACCCGCCGCCGCGCATTGACGCCGGATGAGCAGGGGAATTTCGCCGTCATTACCCCATCAGCGACCACCATTGCGGTCGAGGCGTCGCTGGACGAGGCGCAGTCGGACAGCCAGCCAAACCCCGATGAGACGCAGGAAGCCGCTGAAACTGAAGGCCTTACCGCTACCAGCGACACCGCCCCAAATCCCGAAAATCCCCGCTGAATCAGCACCTTTGCGTCTGGCGCAGGGCTGGTTCTCACCCCGGCCCGGCGTCTTGCTGCCCCACCGGAAATGGTTTAACGCTGAACTATCTTCAGTTCAGGGGGGAAGAATGGCGCAGAATTTTGACCTGGTAGTGATTGGTGCAGGCCCCGGCGGATATGTCGCCGCAATCCGCGCAGCGCAGCTTGGCCTTAAAGTTGCCTGTATCGAGCGTGAGCATCTGGGCGGCATCTGCCTCAACTGGGGCTGTATCCCCACCAAGGCGCTTCTGCGCAGCGCCGAAGTCTTTCACCTGATGGAACGCGCCAAGGATTTCGGCCTTTCCGCCGACAAGATCGGCTATGATCTGGACAAGGTCGTGGACCGCTCGCGCGGCGTGGCAAAGCAGCTTTCGGGCGGCATCGGCCACCTGTTCAAGAAGAACAAGGTCACCACGATCATGGGCGAGGCGAACATCACCGCCCCCGGCAAGATCAGCGTGAAAACCGACAAAGGCGCGGAAGAGGTGACCGCGAAGAACATCATCATCGCCACCGGCGCCCGTGCCCGCGAACTGCCGGGGCTGGAGCCTGATGGCAAGCTGGTCTGGAACTACAAACACGCCCTGAAACCGCCGCATATGCCGAAAAAGCTGCTGGTGATCGGATCGGGCGCGATCGGCATCGAATTTGCCAGCTTCTTCAATACGCTTGGCGCGGATACGACCGTGGTTGAGGTGATGGACCGCGTTCTGCCGGTCGAGGATGCCGAAATCAGCGCCTTCGCGAAGAAGCAATTCGTCAAGCAGGGCATGAAGATCGTCGAGAAAGCCTCGGTCAAGAAGCTGGATCGCAAGGGCGCGACCGTCACCGCCCATATCGAAAAGGACGGCAAGACCGAGACACAAGATTTCGACACGGTGATCTCTGCCGTCGGCATCGTCGGCAATGTCGAGGGTCTGGGCCTCGAAAAGCTGGGGATCAAGGTCGATCGTACCCATATCGTGACCGACGAATATTGCCGCACCGGGGTCGAGGGCATCTATGCCATCGGCGACGTTGCAGGCGCGCCGTGGCTTGCGCACAAGGCCAGCCACGAGGGCGTCATGGTGGCCGAACTGATCGCAGGCGGTCATCCGCATCCGGTCAAGCCGTCCAGCATCGCGGGCTGCACCTATTGCCAACCGCAGGTCGCCAGCGTCGGTCTGACCGAAGCCAAGGCGAAAGAGGCGGGCTACGACATCAAGGTCGGCCGCTTCCCCTTCATCGGCAACGGCAAGGCGATCGCCCTGGGCGAGCCCGAGGGCCTGATCAAGACCATCTTCGACGCCAAGACCGGCGAATTGCTGGGCGCCCACATGGTCGGCGCGGAAGTGACCGAGCTGATCCAGGGCTACGTCGTCGCCCGCACGCTGGAGACGACCGAGGCAGAGCTGATGGAAACCGTCTTCCCGCATCCGACGCTGAGCGAGATGATGCATGAATCGGTGCTGGACGCTTACGGACGTGCGATTCACTTCTGATCGGGTGAGACGCTGGTGAGAATGAGGCCGGTTCCGCAAGGGACCGGCTTTTTCTTTTGGTTGCGGGGAGGTGAAACGATCCGGTTTTGGCCGAGATTGATCTCGGAACGACACCCTGACAGCAAGCATCGCAGATGTTCAGCTATCGCTTGAACGATCTTCGCCAACCCCTTTCTTGCTGCCCCACAAGCGATCACTTCCCGTCTGCCAGCCGTGACGATATGGTGGCGGCGAAATTCCTTGGAGGTAGAAGGTCATGGTCAAGATTGCGCCGGTTCTGATGGCGGGCGGCTCGGGGACGAGGTTGTGGCCGGTGTCGCGGAAACGGTTTCCGAAGCAGTTCGCGCCGCTGATCGGCGATGAGACGCTGTTTCAGGCCTCGGCGCGGCGCCTTTCGGGGGCGTCCTATGCCGAGCCGATCGTGATGACCAATGCCGATTTCCGCTTCATCGTGGCCGAGCAGCTTGACCAGATCGGCATTCAGCCCGGTGCCATCGTCATCGAACCCTCGGGGCGCAATACCGCGCCTGCGGTGCTGGCCGCCGCGCTGATGGTGGCCGAGACCGACCCTGAGCGGCTGTTGCTGGTCGCGCCCTCGGACCATGTCATCCCGGATGCCGATGCCTTCGCCCGCGCGGTCGAGCAGGGTATTCCGGCGGCGCAGGCGGGGCAGATCGTGACCTTCGGCATCACGCCCGACCGGCCCGAGACGGGCTATGGCTATCTGGAACTGGCCGGGCAGGGCGAGGGGCCGCAGCCGCTGGCCCGCTTTGTCGAAAAACCCGATGCTGCCACGGCCGAGGCGATGCTGGCGCAGGGCAATTTCCTGTGGAATGCCGGGATTTTCCTGTTCAGCGCCCGCGCCATGATTGACGCTTTCCGCACCCATGCCCCCGAATTCATCGACCCGGTTCAGGCCGCGCTGACCGAGGCGCGCAACGATCTGGGCTTCCTGCGACTGGCGCGGGGGCCGTGGGACAAGCTGCCGGATCTGTCCATCGACTATGCGGTGATGGAAAAGGCAGGCAATCTCAGCGCCGTGCGTTTTTCGGGAAGGTGGTCGGATCTGGGTGGCTGGGATGCGCTGTGGCGCGAAGAGTTGTTGCAGAACCCCGCTGCTGACGGCGTGGTGACCGGGCCGAACGCGACGGCGATTGATTGTCGCGACGTGCTGCTCCGCTCGGACAGCGAGGATGTCGAGGTGGTGGGCATCGGCCTCAGCGATCTGATGGTGGTGGCGACGCCCGATGCGGTGCTGGTCGCGGACAAGGACCGGGCGCAGGATGTGCGGCTGGCCGTCAGCGCGCTGAAGCAGAAGCGGAAGAAGCAGGCCGAGGCTTTCCCGCGCGATCATCGGCCCTGGGGCTGGTTCGAGACGCTGGCGCTGGCCGCCCGTTTTCAGGTGAAGCGGATCGTGGTCAAGCCGGGCGCGGCATTGTCGCTGCAAAGCCATGTCCACCGGGCCGAGCACTGGATCGTCGTATCCGGCACGGCGCGGGTGACGGTGGATGACAAGGTGACCTTGGTGACCGAGAACCAGTCGATCTATGTGCCGCTTGGCGCCGTTCACCGGATGGAGAATCCCGGCAAGGTGCCGATGGTCCTGATCGAGGTGCAGACCGGGTCCTATCTGGGTGAGGATGACATCATCCGCTATGAGGATGTCTATTCCCGCGACAGTTCGGACTAAGCCTGACGCGGCTGTCTGACAGCGCGGAAAATCACGCTTTTGCATGACCCGACCCCGGCATCCCTGGTGCCGGGTTTTCCTTGATTTCGGTCCGTCGCGGCAACATCGACGGCGTTAACCTTTATTGACGCCGGGTGCGGCGGCGGCGGGGCGTCACAGCTTCCTCTTTGATCCGTCGACAGAAATTTTGTTTGACGGATCGAACCTGGCGTTATTCAGTGTCCCTATCGTGAAAGTGCCGACAGAACGGCAGATCGCGATGCTAGGGAGGAATTGCAATGCATGTCAGGAATCTGTTCGCGGCGACGGTCGTCGCGGCAAGTCTTTCTACGGCGGCCATCGCCGATGTCTCGGTCATGTTGCCGGCCAATCCGGGCGGAGGCTGGGACGGCACCGGGCGTCAGGCCTTTGCCGCGATGAATGCGGCCGGGATTTATACCGAAGGCGTCAACTTCACCAATACCGGCGGCGCAGGCGGCACCATCGGTCTGGCCGAGTTCCAGAACAGCCAGAGCGGCAAGCCCGATGCGCTGGCGGTGTTCGGGGCGATCACGGTCGGGGCGATCATGCTGAACAGCTCGCCCATCGATCTGTCCACCTATACGCCCATCGCCCGGCTGACCGCCGAGCATCTGGTCATCGCCGTCGATGCCCGCTCTGATATCGAGACGCTGGAGCAGTTAGTCGAACAGATGAAGGCCGATCCGGGCGCGGTGCCCGTGGGTGGCGGCTCGGCAGGGGGCGTCGATCACATCGCGCTGGCGCTGCTGGCACAGGCGGCGGGGATCGCGGTTGGCGATCTGAACTATATCCCGCAGGCCGCCGGGGCCGAGACGGTGACGGGCATCGTCAACGGGACGCTGAAGGCCGGTATCTCGGGCATTTCCGAGTTCCAGCAGTTTCAGGATCAGGGCCGCATCCGCATTTTGGCCATCACTGCCGATGAACGGCGCGAGGGGCTGGATGTGCCGACCTTCAAAGAGGCCGGATTTGATGTCGAGATCGCCAACTGGCGCGGCATTCTGGGCGCTCCGGGCATGCCCGAGGACAACGCCGCCGAATGGATCGCCCGCTTCGATCAGTTGAACGACAGCGCCGAATGGCAGCAGGTCATGCAGACGCAGGGTTGGGACAGCTACTATCAGTCCGGTCCCGCCTTCGGTGAATTCATCGCCGAAGAAAACGCCCGCATTGGCGACATCCTGCGGGGCGCAGAACTGGTCGAGTGACCGGCAAAACCCGTGGGCAGCGCCACCTTGCGCGCTGCCCCGGCTGTTCAGGAGCAAGCCATGTCGTCCAAATCAATCTCGCGCCCCTATTGGCTGTCAGTGATCGTGATCGGCCTTGGGCTGGTCTGCCTTTGGGGTGGTTTGTCCTTGCCTGCGGCCAGTCGCTATGCCGGAATCGGTCCCGGCGCGGTGCCCACTTTCATCGGTGCGGTGCTGGTGGTTCTGGGATTGTTGCTGGCGATCCAGATTTACCGTGGCGAACCTTTCGAGGCGCAGGGCACCGAGAATGCCGATCCGAACCTGCCAATGAACCTGCGCGCCTTTCTGCTGGCGCTGGTCGCGGCGGGGCTGCCGATCCTGACCTTGAAAAGCTTTGGTCTGCCCTTGGCGGCGATGGTCAGCTTTGCGTTAGTGGCGCGGTCATTCGGTTCGACCAGACTGGGGTGGGATCTGCTGACCGGGCTGATCCTTGGGCTGCTGTCATGGTTCCTGTTCGACCGGCTGGGGCTGCAACTTGGCGGGCTGCTACCGCTGGCGGGGATCTGAGATGAACAGCTTCGAATATCTGCTGCATGGCTTTGGCGTCGCGCTGGAGCCGATGAACCTGCTCTGGGCGCTGATCGGGTCGGCCCTTGGCACCATGATCGGCGTTCTGCCAGGCATCGGCCCGGCTCTGACCATCGCGCTGTTGCTGCCCGTCACCGTTTCCATCGCGCCGACCGCCGCCTTCATCATGTTCGCGGGCGTGCTTTACGGGGCGATGTATGGCGGCTCGACCACCTCGATCCTGATCAATACGCCGGGCGAGGCCGGATCGATGATGACCGCGCTGGAAGGCAATCGCATGGCCCGCAGCGGGCGCGGCGCGGCGGCGCTGGCAACGGCGGCCATCGGTTCCTTTGTCGCGGGCACGCTTGCCACGCTGACGCTGACCTTCGTTGCGCCGCTGGTCGCGGAACTGGCCTTCATCTTCAAGCCTGCCGATTATTTCGCGCTGACGGTGCTGGCCTTCTGCTCGGTCGCGGTGGTGATGGGCACCTCACGGATACGGGGTTTCATTTCGTTGTTCATCGGGCTGGGCCTTGGCGTCGTCGGCATCGACAAGCTGACCGGCCAACCACGGCTGACCTATGGCGTAGCCGAGCTTCTGGACGGGATCGAACTGACCGTGGTGCTGGTCTCGCTGTTCGCCATTGGCGAGATCCTGTTCGTCGCCTCTCGCTACAGTCAGGCGCGAGAGACGCCGTTGAAGGTCAGCGGCAAATGGATGACGCGAGAGGACTTTTCGCGAAGCTGGAAACCGTGGCTGCGCGGCACGGTGATCGGCTTTCCGATGGGCGCGCTGCCCGGTGGCGGTTCCGAAATTCCGACCATGCTCAGCTATACTTTGGAGCGGAAGTTAAGCCCCAAGCCCGAGGATTTCGGCCATGGCGCGATCGAGGGCGTGGCCGGGCCGGAGGCTGCGAACAACGCGGCGGCGGCGGGGATTCTGGTGCCGCTTCTGACGCTTGGCCTGCCGACTTCGGCGACGGCGGCGGTGCTTCTGGCCGCGTTTCAGAACTATGGCCTGCAACCGGGGCCGTTCCTGTTCACCAGCAATCCCGATCTGGTCTGGGGGCTGATCGCCTCGCTTTATATCGGCAATGTCATGCTTCTGGTGCTGAACCTGCCGCTGGTCGGTCTGTGGGTGAAGCTGCTGTCGATCCCGAAGCCACAGCTTTATGCGGGCATCCTGATCTTCGCGCTGATCGGCATCTGGGGCGTTTCCGGGTCCGAGGTCGATCTGATCGTGATGCTGATCATCGGCATCGCGGGCTATGTCATGCGCGTCTATGACTTCCCGATTGCGCCGGTCCTGATCGGGCTGATCCTTGGCCCGATGGCCGAATATCAGCTTCGCACGGCGCTGGCCTCGGCGCAGGGCAATCCGATGACCTTGGTAGAGACGCCGATTTCGATCACCTTCCTTGCCATCGCGGCGCTGATCTTTCTGGCGCCCGCATTGCTGCGGCGGCTGCGTGCCAATGCCTGAAACTTACGAAACTGCCCTATACGAAAGTGCGACAAGATGAAGACCTACGACATTCGCGTCCATCCCTCCTCGGCGCGGCTGAAACGAGAGGACCAACTGGCCTGGCATATCGCCGAATATGCCGCCAATCCCGGTCCGCTGGACGCCGATGTGGTCGAGATGATCGCCTGCCGGATCGTCGATAATGCCTCGGTGGCGCTGGCGGCGATCAATCGGCGCCCGGTGGCCTCGGCCCGCGCAATGGCGCTTGGCCATCCGAGGAAGGGCGGGGCGACGCTTTATGGCATTTCGGGGCAGCGCTTCGATGCGGAATGGGCGGCATGGGCCAACGCGACCGCCGTGCGGGAACTGGATTTTCACGACACCTTCCTTGCCGCCGAATATTCGCATCCGGGCGACGCGATTTCGCCGCTGATCGCGGTGGCGCAGCAGATGGGCCTGTCGGGCGCGGATCTGGCGCGGGGGATTGCCGTGCATTACGAAATCCACGTCGCGCTGGTGAAGGCGATCTCGTTGCACAAATACAAAAAGGACCATGCGGGCCATCTTGCCCCGGCGACCACCGCAGGGATCGGCGCAATGCTGAACCTGCCGGCCGAGATCATCTATCAGGCGGTCGGGCAGGCGGTGCATCTGTCCTTCTCGACCCGGCAAAGCCGCAAGGGCGAGATCTCAAGCTGGAAGGCCTATGTGCCGGGCTTTACCGGCAAGCTGGCCGTCGAATGCATCGACCGCGCCATGCGGGGCGAAGGTTCGCCGTCGCCGATCTATGAGGGCGAGGATTCCGTGCTGGCATGGATGCTGGGCGGCAAGGACGATGCTTACAAGGTGACCTTGCCCGAGCCGGGGGAAAGCCCGCGTGCGATCCTTGAAACCTATACCAAGGCGCATTCGGCCGAATATCAGGCGCAGGCGCTGATCGATCTTTGCATCGAGATGGGCCAGCAAATCCCCGATCTGGATCAGGTCGCCTCGATCCTGCTCGAGACCTCGCACCACACCCATTACGTCATCGGCACCGGCGCGCAGGATCCGCAAAAATCCGACCCCGAGGCCAGCCGCGAGACGCTGGACCACTCCATCATGTATATCCTTGCCGTCGCGCTGGAGGATGGGCGCTGGCACCATGTTGACAGCTACACGAAAGAGCGGGCACGGGCTGCGGCGGCGCGCGGCATCTGGCAGAAGATCACCACCATCGAAGATCCCGAATGGACGCGCCGCTATCACGAGGAAGACCCCGACAAGCGGCAGTTCGGTGGTCGCATCGTCATCCGCCTAAAGGACGGCACCGAGATCGCGGGCGAGCGTGGCGTGGCCGATGCCCATCCGAACGGTAAAGCACCGTGGGGCTGGCCGCAATATGTCGGCAAACTTCAGACGCTTGTGGGGGATCAGCTCGGGGCCGAGGCGCTGCGTGTCTTCACCGAAGCCGCCCATCGCCTGCCGGATCTGTCGGCTGGGCAGCTTGATCTGCTGATCCCGTCGCTCCCTGCCGGGGCAGTGGTTCCCGATGCGCCGACCGGCCTTGGCATCTTCGATCACGGTCTGGAAGGGTGATCGCCTGTCACTACGACTGAGCGTCCGGTGGCCGGGTTTGAGCCTGTCTCAAGCCCGCCCGCTGCGCGCGGCCAGCAGCGCCGCCCGCGCTGCGCGGATATGCCGCCGCATCATTAACTCCGCTACCTCGGCATCGCGATCCTGAAGCGCCGCCAGAATGCGCCGATGCTCTTGCCACGCCGCCAGCCCACGGCCCGGCACACCCTGGTGCTGCAACCGGCAGAGCTTCAGCCGGGGGTAGAAATCCTCGCAAAGCAGATGGATCAGGACCGGATTGCCCGAGGCGCAGGCAATCTGCACATGGAAATCCTCGTCCCGGCTGGCCTGCAGATAGGGGCCTTGCGGATCGTCCCTCAGCATCCGTCCATGCTCTTCAACCAGTTCCGCCAGTTCCTCAAGCTGCCGGTCGGTCATCGCATGCGCCGCCATGGCCGTGGCCATCCCCTCCAGCCCCTCGCGCACCTCGAGCAGCGACAGATAGTCGTCAAGGGTAGGAGAGGCGACACGCACCCCCTGATTGGGCGCATGGCTGACCATTCCACGCTCTTGCAGCCTGCGGATCGCCTCGCGCACGGGGGCGCGGCTCAGCCCCATCTCTTCGGCGATGACCGGCTCGCTCAGCTTCGCGCCGGGCCGGTAATGGCCTGACAGGATCGCCTGATTGAGCGCGTCATAGACCGTATCCGATTGCGACATCCTGTCTCTCCTTGGCGGTTCGAAGTGATCCGCCCCACTAAATTCGCTCATTCTGTCGACACAATCAACTGCAACAAGCCGAATGACAGTTTACTTCCGGCAATATATACATATGTTGTCGACACGATTCCGAACAATACGCCACGTTTAACCCTCCAGCGAACGGGAATGCCATGCCCTATCTGACCGCCAGTGACCTGCCCACGACTTCCGCCGGTTCGCGCTTTCGCGCGGCGCTTGATCGACCGGGTATTCTGCAGCTTCCCGGTGCCCAGAATGGTATGGCGGCCTTGCAGGCAAAAGCGGCGGGTTTCGATGCGCTTTACCTGTCGGGGGCGGCAATGACGGCCAGCATGGGCCTGCCGGATCTGGGGATCATCACCGTGGACGAGGTGGCGTTCTTCATCCGCCAGATCGCGCGGGCCTCGGGCCTGCCCCTGCTGGTCGATGGCGATACCGGCTATGGCGAGGCGCTGAACGTCATGCATATGGTCCGCGTGTTCGAGGATGCCGGGGCAGGGGCGGTGCATCTTGAGGATCAGTTGCTGCCGAAGAAATGCGGCCACCTGAACGACAAGAAGCTGGCAGGCGCGCAGGATATGGCGGCCAAGGTCGCCGCTGCCGCCCGCGCCCGCCGCGATCTGGTCATCATCGCCCGCACCGATGCCGCCGCCAGCGAAGGCATCGACGGCGCGGTCGCCCGTGCGCAGATGTATGTCGAGGCTGGGGCCGATGCGATCTTCCCCGAGGCGCTGACCAGCGTCGAGATGTTCCGCGAGGTGCGCGCGCGTCTGCCCGGCGTGAAGCTGCTGGCCAATATGACCGAATTCGGTCGCACCCCGGCCCTGACCGCGAAGGAGTTCGAGGAACTGGGCTATGACATGGTGATCTGGCCGGTCTCGTCGCTGCGGGTCGCAAACAAGGCGCAGGAAAAGCTCTATGCCACGCTGGTCCGCGACGGTGCGACGACCGCGATGCTGCCCGAGATGCAGACCCGGGCAGAGCTTTACGATCTGATCGGGCTGAACGAATTCGAGGCGCTGGATGCCTCGATCGCGCAAAGCGTGCTGCCGCAGGTTGACTGACGGGGTGGGGCGGGAATGCGGTTTCACCCGCATCTCGCCCTTGACCGTTCCGCGCTGGCGGTGCATCCCGCCGCCATGACCGATACGCCTCAATCCCCCTTCGATCCCAATCCGCCGCGCCGCAATTTCTATGGGCGGCGCCATGGCAAGACCCTGCGGCAAAGCCAGAAGGGCTATCTGTCCGAGGATCTGGGCGAACTCCGCCCGCGCGGCATCACCGTGCAGGACAATCCCGACCGCCAACGGATCGATCCGACCGCGACCTTCTTCGGTGATGAACGCCCGCTATGGCTGGAGATCGGCTTTGGCGGCGGCGAGCATATGGTCCATATGGCGGCGACCTATCCGCAGGTCGGCGTCATCGGCTGCGAGCCGTTCATCAACGGTGTCGCCATGCTTTTGGGCAAGATCCGTGCAGCGGGGGTTGAGAATGTCAGCGTGCATCCCGGAGATGCGCGCGATCTGATGGATGTGCTGCCCGATGCCAGTATCGAGCGCGCATTCCTCATGTATCCCGACCCCTGGCCCAAAGCGCGCCACCATCGCCGCCGCTTCGTCACGCCCGAACATCTGCTGCCTCTGGCCCGGGTGATGCGACCGGGCGGCATTTTCCGCGTGGCGACCGACATTCCCGATTACGTCCGGCAAACACTGGAAGAGGTGCCGCTGGCCGGGTTCGATCTGCTCTCCTCGGTCGCTGAGCCGTGGGAGGACTGGATCAGCACCCGCTATGAGCAAAAAGCCCTGCGCGAGGGCCGGGTGCCGCATTACGTGACCTTCAAGCGGCAGGGGTAAGGCGGGAAGGTCGTCGTGACTGATCGCGGGTGCAGGTGAGGCGCCCGCCCGGAATCAAGTTGCCCTTGGGCGACGCCGGGCAGTGCCCGACCGCCCGGACGGGCGGGCACCGCTCTCTGTTTCAATCGTTAGGCCAAACAGGGAAACGCGCTAGAAATCCTCCAGCGTTGCCTGAAACTTCTTCGGCAAGGCATTGCGAATGATGCGATAACTTCCTTCCAGCCTGTGCCGCAGCTCTTCGGGATCACCATCGACCGGCATCGCAACCCAAGTCCTGTGCATATATGCGGCGCGGGTCGCGCGGCCTGCCTCGATCAGCATTTCGGCCAGCTCGACGCTGTCGGTCTTGACCGAGACCGCCTCGTTCATCGCGCCAATCACCGCGAACATCTTGCCGCCGACCTTCCAGCAGTCGTGCCCGCCGCCCCACGGGTCGCTATGCTCGGCGCCCGGCAAGGCGGCGCAAATCTCGTTCACGGTCTTGCGGCTCATGCTTGCTCCCTCCGCTCCAGTCTGATCCTGATCCCGTCGCTTCCGCGCACTGTCAGCCGTGCTACCGGAACCGGCTCTTGTTCCGTCGGCTGCAACCGAAACGCCGCGACGATGGTGGCAAGGATCACCACCCCCTCCATCATGGCAAGCCCCGCGCCCGGACAGACGCGCTGACCGGCTGAAAACGGCACGAAGGCGTCGCGGGCGCTGGCTTTGCCTTCGGTGGTGTCCCAACGCGCCGGATCGAAGGCGTCGGGGTGGTCCCATAACCGCTCATGCCGGTGCAGATGCCATGGCGAGACAACGACCTGCGCCCCTTTCGGCACCGTCCTGTCACGGAAGCGCTGCGCGACAGCCGCTTCGCGCACGAACATCGGCACCGGGGGATAAAGCCGCAGCGTTTCGCGATAGACGGCACGTGTGGCCTTCAGCTTGCCCAGCGTTGCCATGTCATCGCTCAGCAGCGCAGCCTCGGACGCGACGCGATCCTGCCAGTCGGGATTGGCGGCCAGCAGCCACAAGGCCCATGCGATTGACGAGGCGCTGGTCTCATGCCCGGCCAGAAAGAAGGTGGCGACCTGATCGACCATTTCCGCGCTGGAAAAGAGCGCGCCGGTGACAGGATCGGGCGTCGTCAGAATGCGCGTTGCCAGATCGTCGGGGGCGGTGCCCTCCGCGATGGCGTCAAGGCGCTGATCGACCAGTTGCCGGATCAGGCTGCGGATTTCCCCCGCCGTGCGACGGGTTGCGCGCGAATGCCAGCGCGGCATCCATGGCAGGATCGCCGCCAGATTGACCAGCGGCTGCGCATCCTGATGGGCGCGGAAGGCGCGAAAAACGCGGGCGGCGATGTCATGTTCGATGGGCAGCGAAAACATCGCCCGAAAGATCGCATCGGCAGTGGCGAGGCTGGCGAAGGGCTCGATATCGACTTCGCCCTCGGGCAGTTCGGCGGTGACCGAACGGGCGGCGGCCAGAACGGCGGGGTAGATTTCGCGCAGTCTGCCGCCCTCGAAAGCCGGATCGATGATGCGGCGTTGGCGGGCCCAGTCCTCGCCATTGCTGACGAAGACCGAATTGCCCATCAGCGGCGACAGACCGGCGCGCAGCCGCCGCGATTTCGGAAAATCGCCGGGCTTTTCCTGCAGGATCAGCCGGACCAGCGCCGGATCGTTGCAGACGAAGCTGTGGATCAGCGGGCTACGAAACTCGGCCATGCGTGCGCGGTAGAGCCGGGCGGGCAGGGCCGACAGAAGATCGCGTCGGAAGCCGAGGATCAACCGCAGCAGGGTGTTGCGGGTCTCGTTCGTCGGCGGGCGGGGCGGGATCATGGCAGGCCCGGCCCGACGGCGCGGGTGATCCGGCCGGGCGAGGGTTTGCGCCCGGCAAAGCGCTGCGCCAGCGTCAGCGGACCGCCGGTAATGGCGAAATAGTCGTAATCTCCGGGTCGGTCGAAGGCGCAAAGATATTGAAAATGCAGCCGGAACCAGCGTTTCCTTAGCTCACGCTGTTTCTCCGGCGACAGCGTATTGGTGAAGCTGGCCGAGATGACCAGCGGCCAAAGCTGCCCTTCGCCTGCCACGCCCGTCACCGCCACCGGATCGCATAAAGCAAAGCTGCAAGCATCGCCGGGGGCGGTGACATCCAGCCAGAAGAGTTCCGACCGCTCGGACAGGTAGGCCAGATCGGCGCGCAGCCGTGTCGCATCCGGCAGGAAAGAGGCCATCGGCACCACATGGCCAAGCGTCAGCAGCGACAAGGTCGCGCGGGACGGGGGCAGGCCGCCCCGGATCAGATCGGCAAGGATCGAGACCGCCAGATAGGCGCCCGAGGAATGGCCGACGACCAGCACCTCATCAATCTCGGGGTCCTGCAATGCCTGTTCCAGCCGGGCGGTGAAACCCCGAATCCGTTCCTCCAACGCTTCGGGATAGGCGCCACGCAGGGCGGCGGTGAAGGCGTAATCGTTCATCAGATAATAGGCGTAAAGCCGGTGATCCTGCGCACGGGCCAGCATCAGCACGGCCACCGCCATCGCCGCCGCGACGATCAGCCCCGCCCAGCCGTTGAACGCCCATGCCGCAAGCCACCCTGCGGCGGCACCAACAATCAGCGCGACCAGAAGCTGCAGCAGCAGGATCGCAAAGGGATAAAGCGCCGCCAGCATCGGCCCGCGCCTGAGCCGCATCAGCCGCCCGAAAGCCCCCGAGCCGATATAGATGGCGGCGGTTCGGGCAAGCTGCAGATAGGTTCCGGCGATCGCCGTCCGCATCGAGGCCTGCACCAGATCGGACCAGACCAGCACCTCGAACAGCGTCTCGGCCTCGCCCTCGGGGAAGCTGCCGCGACTGCGCCAGCCAAAGCCCGAAGCGATCTTCGCCCCCGCAACCGTCATCCCATAGCCCGAGACGCCCGCCTGCGCAGCCGCCTCGCGTCGGTAAAGCTCGCGGTAGCGGCGGGGCGGGAAGGGGTCGAAGCCCGGCAGGTAAAGAACAAGGCGGCGAAAGGGGCGGGTCATGGCCGCAGATTGGCAACCTTGTCAGAGTCGCGCAATCGCAAAGCATTGAACCGCCACGAATTTGCGGCAGAAGAGCAGGGCGGATCGTCCGAAACCGGGGCTGTTCAGCCCCAAAGCCCCTCAAGCGCCTTCGCCGGATCTTTCTCGGCCCAGATTTCGGCGCCAATGGCGATGAAATCGGTGATCGGCGACAGGCCGGTGATCAATTCGCGGGTAATCGCACCCTCGGCCACCACGGGAATCTCGATCATTTCGGACCACCACTGGAACAGATCCAGCGGCGCAGGCCCGCCGCGCCCAAGTGCTGTGTCCCCAACCGGGCCAAAGCTGACGTAATCCGCCCCGGCCTCGCCCGCATTGATCCCGTCATGGCGCGACACGCCGCAGAAGGCGCCCACAATCGCATCCGCGCCCAGCTCTTTGCGGGCATCGCGCACGCCGCGTGCGCCGTCGGTCAGATGCACGCCGTCAAGGCCGTGCCGCTGTGCCAGCCGCACATGGTCGTCGATCACCACCGCCACATCGCGGGCATGGGCGATCTCGCGGGCCAGATCGGCCAGCCGGCCCAGTTCGTCTTCTTCCGCACCGCCGCGAATGCGCAGGCAGGCAACGGGAAAGCGGTCCAGCACTTCGCCCAGCATCGGCGACAGGGTCGAGGCTTGCGCCCCTGCGGGGGTCATCAGGTAAAGCTGCGGGGCGTCGGTCACATGCGTCTCCATCTTTCTGTCGCAATAGCGCAGCTTGCCGCGCCTTGCCAGAAGGACTATGCGGCGGGCATGGAACATGCGCCTGAAAAGCCCGTCATCATCCTTGTCCGCCCGCAAATGGGCGAGAATATCGGCGGTGCCGCCCGCGCCATGCTGAATTTCGGCCTGACCGAGATGCGGCTGGTCGATCCGCGTGACGGCTGGCCCAATCCCAAGGCGATTGCGATGGCCTCAGGCGCGGCGGGGCGGGTGCTGGATCATGCGCGGATTTTCCCGACGCTGGCCGAAGCGATGACGGGGATCGAGTTCGCCTTTGCCACCACGGCGCGCGGGCGCGATCTGTCAAAGCCGGTCTATACGCCCGCCACGGCGATGGAAAAGGCGCGCAGTCAGCCGGGCCGGGTCGCGATTATCTTCGGGCCGGAACGCGCCGGGCTGGAAAACGACGATGTGGCCCGCGCCAATGCCATTGTGACGGTGCCGGTGAACCCGGATTTCCCCTCGCTCAATCTGGCGCAGGCGGTGCTGTTGATGGGCTACGAATGGGGCCGCGACACTTTGCCGCCAGAACCCTCGCCGCATCTTGGTCGCGCCGCGGGCGAGGTGATGGCCGACCGGATCGAGATTGAGAAACTGGGCGATCATTACGAGGAACGCCTTGACGAAGCTGGGTTTTTCTTCCCCGAGGCCAAGGCGTCAAGTATGAAGCTGAACCTGCGCAACATGTGGTCGCGCCTGACGCTGACGCAGGGCGACGTGCGGGTGCTGCATGGCCTTCTGCGCCAATTGACCCGCAAGTGAGCGCAGCCTAAGTTCCGCGCGACGTGAAGGAGCAAGCAATGGCCAAACGCCCCGTTTTCGAGGAAGTTTCGGATCCGACTGCCAGCAGCCGCCCAACCGCGACGACCGGCATGATCGACGCCGCACCTAAGGGCGCGCGCCGGGCGATCCGCATGTGGCTGATGGTGTTGTTCGCGCTGGTCGCGGCGATGATCGTGCTGGGCGGGGCCACTCGGCTGACCGGCTCGGGCCTGTCCATTGTCGAATGGGCGCCGGTGACGGGCGCGCTGCCGCCGATGAACGAGACGGCATGGCAATCGGAATTCGACGCCTACAAGCAGATCCCGCAATATATCGAGGTGAACGCGGGCATGTCGCTGGCCGAGTTCAAACAGATCTATTGGTGGGAATGGTCGCACCGTCTGCTGGGCCGTCTGGTCGGGCTGATCTGGGCCGGGGGATTTCTGTTCTTTCTTGCGACGAAGCGAATCCCGGTCGGCTGGACCCCGCGATTGGTTGCGGTTGGCGCGCTTGGCGGATTGCAGGGCGCAATCGGCTGGTGGATGGTCAGTTCCGGGCTGGTCGAGGGGATGGTGCGCGTCGCCTCTTACCGGCTGGCGATCCATCTGGGGCTGGCCTTCCTGATCCTTGGCCTGATCACCTGGTATGTGTTGATGCTGGGCCGCAGCGAGGCGCAGCTCCTGCGCGCGCGCAGGGCGGGAGAGCGGAAACTGTTTTCAATGTCGACTGGCCTGATGCATCTGGCGATGGTGCAGATCCTGCTGGGCGCGCTGGTCGCCGGGATCGATGCCGGGCGGACCTATACCGGCTGGCCGACGATGGGTGGCGAATGGATCCCCGAATATATCTGGGACGCTGAGCTGGGCTGGCGGAATTTCTTTGAAAACCCGGCGCTTGTGCAATTCGTGCATCGGATGACCGGCTATCTGCTGACCATCTTTGCCATCGTGGTCTGGTTGCGTGGGCGAAAATCCCCGCATCCGGTGACGCGCGGGGCGTTTAACGCTATGATCGCGATGGTGGCGGTGCAGGTGGGTCTGGGGATCATGAACGTGCTTCATGCCTCGCCCCTCGGGCTTGCGCTCAGCCATCAGATCGGGGCGATGGCGATGTTCGTCCTGATCATCCGCGCCCGCCACAATGCGGCCTATCCGCATGAAACCTCGGTCAGGGGGACCATCCGATGACAGCGATCAACGATCTACTCGCGTTTCAGCGGCAGACCGAGGCGCTGTCCTCGATCGCCGAGCGGCTTGGCTGGGATCAGGAAACGGTCATGCCGCGCGGTGCCGCCGAACAGCGGGCCGAGGAAATGGGCGCGATCGAGGCGGTCCTGCACGAGCGTCGCACCGATGAGCGGATCGGCGAATGGCTGGAAGTGGCGGAACCGCAGACCGAGGCCGAGACCCGGGCGATGGATCTGATCGCGCGCGACTTCAACCGTGCCAGCAAAATCCCGGCACGGCTGGCGCAGGAACTGGCACGGCTGACCTCGCTGTCGCAGGGGATCTGGGCTGAAGCACGGGCCAAGGACGCGCCGGAGGAGTTTCTTCCCACGCTTGATCAGGTGCTGATGCTGAAGCGGGAAGAGGCTGCGGCGGTCGCCGAAGGCGGCGATCTTTATGATGCGCTGCTGGACGATTACGAGCCGGGCATTACCGGCACCGAAATCGCCGCTTTGTTCGATCAGATGCGCCCGCGCCTTGTCGCCCTGCGCGAGGATATTCTTGGCGTCGAGAACCAGCCCGCGCCACTGACCGGCCATTTTCCGCAGGAAACCCAGCTTCGTCTGGCCCGCACCTGCGCCACGGCCTTTGGTTATGACTGGACGCGCGGGCGGCTGGATCTGGCGGTGCATCCGTTCAGCAGCGGTCGTTGGCAGGACAGCCGCATCACCACGCGGGTGGTCGAGCCTGATCCGTTCAACTGCATCTATTCGACCATCCACGAGGTCGGCCATTCCAGCTATGAATTGGGCATCGATCCCGACTATGCCTTTACGCCGCTTGGCCGGGGTGTGTCGATGGGGGTGCATGAAAGCCAAAGCCGCATCTATGAAAACCAGATGGGCCGGGGCCGCGCCTTTACCGGCTGGCTGTTCAAGCGCATGTCGGACGCCTTCGACGATCTGAACATCGCCGATCCCGACGCCTTCTACGCCACGGTGAACCGGGTCACCCCCGGCTATATCCGCACCGAGGCCGACGAGGTGCAATACAATCTGCACATCATGCTGCGCTTTGACATCGAGCGTGACCTGATCAGCGGCCGCCTGAATACGGAAGATCTGGTCGAGGCGTGGAATGCCCGTTTCCTCAAGGATTTCGGCGTGGCGGTGGATCGCCCGGCCAATGGCGTGTTGCAGGACGTTCACTGGGCGGTGGGCCTGTTCGGCTATTTCCCGACCTATGCCCTTGGCAATGTCTTTGCCGGCTGCCTGAACCGCGCCCTGCGCGAGGCGGTGCCAGAGCTTGATACCTCGCTTGCCGCAGGCGATGCCGCGCCCGGCGTCGAATGGCTGCGCGAAAATGTCCAACGCCATGGTGGACTGTTGCCGCCAAAGCAGTTGATCGAACAGGCCATCGGCGAAAGCGTCTCGCCCGAACCGTTGCTGGCCTATCTGGAAGATAAATTCAGCCGTATCTACGGCCTCTAGGGTTTTCGGTATTTGGACAACGAAGAAACGGCAGAGGGTGCGCGCGCGCGCCCCGGCCTCTCCTGCATGGGGGAGACAGGTAGGCCTTGCCAGCCGAGACCGGGGCGACTTCTCCGTTGGCGGTCATCGGCTCCGCAGCCTGTACCGCAAAGCCGGATATAAAGCGGCGAGGTTGAGAAAACCTTAACCTCGCCGCTTCTTCGTTGTAAAAATACCGGAAAGCCTACTCGGCCGCTTTCGCCATCGGGTTGTTGGGATGCGTGGTCCAGTTGGCATATTCGCGGCGCTTCTCGCCGGTGCGCTTGTCCAACTCGCCGATCTCAAGCTCGCGCATGGTGATGCAATCCTCGACCGGGCAGACATCGATGCAGAGATTGCAGGCGACGCATTCTTCCTCGACCACCTCAAAAACCCGGCCAGGGTTCATCGCGATGGCCTGATGCGAGGTATCCTCGCAGGCGGCGTAGCAGCGGCCGCATTTGATACAGGCATCCTGATCGATCACCGCTTTGGTCACGTAGTTCAGGTTCAGATATTGCCAATCGGTGACGTTCGGAACCGCGCGCCCGATCAGGTCGGACATTTCCATTTCGTGGCTGTCCAGATAGTCGCGCAGGCCCGAGATCATCTCTTGCACCACCTTGAACCCATAGGTCATCGCTGCCGTGCAGACCTGAACCGAGCCTGCGCCAAGCGCCATGAACTCTGCCGCGTCGCGCCATGTGGTGATGCCGCCGATACCGCTGATCGGCAGGCCGCGGGTTTCCGGGTTGCGGGCGATTTCGGCCACCATGTTCAGCGCGATGGGCTTCACCGCCGGGCCGCAATAGCCGCCATGGCTGCCTTTGCCGTCGATGGTCGGCTGCGGCGCGAACAGGTCCAGATCGACCGAAGTGATCGAGTTGACCGTGTTGATCAGGCTGACCGCATCGGCGCCGCCGCGCATCGCGGCCTCTGCTGGTTTGCGGACATCGGTGATGTTCGGGGTCAGCTTCACGATGCAGGGCATGCGTGAATATTGCTTTACCCAACGGGTCACCATCTCGATATATTCCGGCACCTGACCGACAGCCGAGCCCATGCCGCGTTCGGCCATGCCATGCGGGCAGCCGAAGTTCAGTTCGACGCCGTCGGCGCCGGTATCCTCGATCCGGGCAAGGATGTCGCGCCATGAATCCTCGTCGCAGGGGACCATCAGGCTGATGATTAGCGCCCGGTCGGGATAGTCGCGCTTGACGGATTTGATCTCGCGCAGGTTCACCTCCAGCGGGCGGTCGGTGATCAATTCGATATTGTTGATGCCCAGCACCCGGCGGTCGGCGCCATAGACGACGCCGTAGCGGGGGCCGTTGACATTGACCACGGGGGGGCCTTCGCTGCCCAAGGTCTTCCAGACGACCCCGCCCCAACCGGCCTGAAAGGCGCGGCGGACGTTGACTTCCTTGTCGGTCGGCGGGGCCGAGGCCAGCCAGAACGGGTTCGGTGACTTGATGCCGACGAAATTCGTGCGCAGATCTGCCATGTCTTTTCCTCCCTTAGCCGGGGATCTCGACCGGGCGTCCGGTCAGGGTGGCGTCGATGTCTTCTGCCGCATCGCGGCCTTCGGCCACGGCGGTAACGGTCAGGTCGTCCCCGCCCGAGGCGCAGTCGCCGCCTGCCCAGACACCGTCCAGTGACGTTCGGCCATAATCATCGACCGCGATTTTGCCGCCTTCCAGCGTGATGCCGTCAGGTGCGTCCTCAAGCCGCTGGCCGATGGCGCGGAAAAGCTGATCGGCTTTCAGGCGGAAGCGTTCTTCGGTCAGTTTCAACCCGTCCGGTCCGTCCTGAGTATAGGCGAACTCGACCTCGACGACCGAGCCATTGCCGTGGACGGCCACCGGCGCCGCATTGCAGATGATCCGCACGCCAGAGCTGGTCGCATGTTCCTGTTCATGGCTGCTGGCGCTCATCTGCGACTGGTCGCGGCGATAGACGATGGTGACGTTTTCCGCGCCCAGCAGCTTCGACTGCACCGCCGCGTCAACCGCCGTCATGCCGCCGCCGATCACCACCACGTCGCGGCCAACGGGCAGGGCGGTCAGGTCGTCGGCCTGCCGCAGATCGCGGATGAAGGCCACCGCGTCGCTGACATGCTGACGATCCTCGCCATCGGTGCGCAGTGCGTTGACGCCGCCAAGGCCCATGCCAAGAAACACCGCATCATATTCGCCGCGCAGCCCGTTCAGGGTGATGTCGCGGCCAAGGCGCTGATCGTGGCGGAACTCGATCCCGCCGATGCCCATCAGCCAGTCAACCTCGGCCTGCGCGAAACCGTCCACCGCCTTGTAGCTGGCGATGCCGTATTCGTTGAGGCCGCCGGGTTTCGGTCGCGCCTCGAAGATCACCACGTCATGACCTTTCGCGGCCAGACGATGCGCCGCGGCAAGCCCGGCTGGCCCCGCACCGACCACGGCGATCCGTTTGCCGGTCGGTTCGGCCCGGCGGAAGGGATGGCCGGGTTTCGCCATCAGCCCGTCAGTGGCATAGCGTTGCAGTGCGCCGATCTCGACCGGCTGGCCTTCGGCATCCATACGGACGCAGGAGCCTTCGCAAAGGTTCTCGGTCGGGCAGACGCGGGCGCACATGCCGCCAAGGATATTGGCGTGAAAGATCGTCATCGCCGCCGCATCGGGGGTGCCGGTTGCGATCTGGCGGATGAACAGCGGAATGTCGATCGAGGTCGGGCAGGCCGTGATGCAAGGTGCATCGTGGCAGAAGTAGCAGCGGTCGGCTGCGACCCGTGCCTCGTGCGGATCAAGCGGCGGCGCGACATCGACGAAATTCAGCGCCAGTTCTTCGGGTGTCAGACGTCCGGGGGTTACTCCGGGCGCCAGTCGGGCTTGGGACATTTTTCTGTCTCCTGGCTCACCTGTTGGTAAGAATCAGGCTGACACAGGTTCAATTTTTTATCAAATGGTAAAATTATTCGGGACGAGGATGGCCGCGATTTCAGGCAGGCAAGTCCAGAATTGCGGCAAGCCCGCCTGCATCCGCACGTTCCAGCCGCAATTCGCCGCCATGAAGCGCCGCCAGATCCGCCACAATGGCAAGGCCAAGGCCCGAACCTGACGCGCCATGTTCGTCCAGCCTGCCGCCGCGGATCAGCGCGCGGGGGGCGTCGGTATCGGACATGCCGGGGCCGTCATCCTCGATCCGCAGTTCCAGCCGGTCGTCTTGCCGGACACGGATCAGCAGCCGCGTCTCGCCCCATTTCACCGCGTTTTCGCAGAGATTGCCGATCATCTCTTCCAGATCCTGCCGCTCGCCCGCGAAGACGGCGTCGGGCGGGCAGGTGACACTGGCGGTCATTCCCTTGTCTTGCATTGGCCAGCGCAGAACCAGAAGGATGTCGTCGATCACCGGGCGGATTTCGGTCCTTTGCCCCAAAAGGCGCGGCCCGGCGGAACGGGCGCGGCGCAGGTGCCAGCCGATCAGGCGATCCATGCGGGTGATCAGGTTCTGGCCGTGGTGATCGCCGGGCAATTCATTCGCCAGCGCCGCCAGCGGCGTTTTCAGCGAATGGGCCAGATTGCCCAGATGCTGGCGAGATCGCGCCAGAAGGGTGATATTCTGGTCAAGGCTTGCATTGATCTCGGTCGTCAGGGGGCGCAATTCGCTGACATCGGGCAGGGTCAGGCGTTCGGCCTTACCTGCGCGGACACGGGCCAGATCGTTGCGCAGATGGTCAAGGCTTTGCAGGCCAAGGGTCACCTGCAACACGCTGGCAATGGCAAGGCCGATGCCCAGCACCGCCAGCGCAATGGCCAGCGGTCGGCTGATATGGCCAAGGCTTGCATCGATCTGATCCTGAGGCGCGGTGACTGTCACACTGATGCGGGCATCGCTGTCGGGGATCGTCAGTTCCCGCCGCAGCACCCGCAGCACACCGCCATCCGCGCCAAGCCCGTGACCGCCCAGAAACTCGCCCTCCGGGCCGTCAAGCCGACCGTCGAGCAGCGAATCCGAGCGTGCCACCACCCGCCCATCCGCCGCGATCTGCCAATACCAGCCGGTAAAGGGCAGATCGAAACGCGGATCGGCAGGGCGGTCGTCCAGTTCGACCCGGCCATCATCATCGACCTCGATCATCGCGATCAGGCCGTCGGCGATCCCCCCGGCTTCGGCGTCGAAACGGTCGGTGACGAAATCCTCCAGCAGGGCCGAGATGAACAGGAACGCGGCCAGCAGCGCCGCCGTGATCCAGACCGCCGCCAGAAGCAGCAGCCGCCCCCGGATCGAACGCATCAGCCTGCGTCCCGGAGCACGTAACCCTCGCCGCGCCGCGTCTCGATCACGCCGTCGCCGATTTTGCGGCGCAAGCGACCGATCACCACCTCGATCGATTTGAAATCGCGGTCGGTTTCGGCCTCATAGAGATGTTCGGCCAGTTCGGTGCGGCTGACGATCCGGTTCTTGTGGTGGATCAGGTAGCTGAGAATGCGCGTCTCGAAGGCGGTCAGCTTCAGCGCGACGCCGTCGCGGGTGATGACGCCAAGCTGGCCGTCCAGTTGCAGCGTTCCGGCCTGAATGACCGGACGGGTATGCCCGGCGGCGCGGCGGATCAGGGTCTGGCAGCGCAGGACCACCTCATCCAGCCGAAAGGGTTTCACGGCGTAATCATCGGCCCCTGCACGAAAACCCGCGACCTTGTCGGTCCAGTCGCCCCGTGCGGTCAGGATCAGCACCGGCATGGCGATGCCCTGATCGCGCCATGTGGTCAGCACCTCGATCCCCGACATGCCGGGCAGGCCCAGATCAAGGACCGCCACGTCATAGGTTTCGGTCGAGCCAAGATATTCGCCGTCATCGCCAGTCAGCGCGTGATCGGTGACAAAGCCCGCATCCTGCATCGCCCCCGCGATCTGTCCGGCCAGCACCGGATCATCCTCGACGATCAAAGCCCGCATTCTGATCCATTCCTATCACTATCTGTCCCGCGCCACTGCACCAGCACCGATACCGGGTCTGATCCGCGCCTTGATCTGTCCGCGCCCGGCGACATCCAGAAACCGTCCGGTGCGGGCGTCAAGGCGGATGATCAGCAGATTGCGCTGCGGCGTCAGAAGGCGGAATTCATAGACCAGTTGCGCCCCCGATGCACGTTCTTCCGGGCTGGGCTGGCGGGTCTGCGCGGCCAGCATCCGGCCTGCATAACGTTCGCCGACCAGGGTCGCGATCTCGTGGAAGGGCAGCGGGCGGAACCTGTCGCTATGCGGCAGCAGGGTGCCATCGGGTTCCGGCGGCAATTGCTGCGCAAAGGCGGGCAGGGCTGCAGGGGCGGCCAATGCCAGCATCAGGACGGTCAAAATGGGGCGGATCAACGGGCGCATGAGATGAAATCTAAGGGTTACAAACCAAACGGAACCGAAACGGCATGTTTGTCTTTCATTCGGGTCGGGTGGCGTAAAAGCGATTCGTCCGGGTCTGGCAGTGCCAGTATCCGCAAGATGAAAGGGTAAAGGAATGATGACAGGCAAGCTCTCGACCACGGCGGCGGTTCTGGCGCTGATCGCAGCGACCGGCGGCGCTGTATATGCACAAGAGACGCCACCCCCGGCACCGGATGCGACGGCCCCCGCCGACGCTTTGCCAGCAGTGCTGACCGGGCTGAACCTGACCGATCTGGAGGTGAAGACCAAACGCCACGGCATCCGCGAGGTCGAGGGGCGCACATCTGACGGGGTCGAGATCGAGGCAAAGATCGACCTTCAGGGCAATGTGATCGATATCGAGGCCGAAGGTGGTCCGCTGCCGCAATCGGTGCTGGACCAGCTTTTGCCCGAGGCGGTTCGGAACCATGAGATCATGGCTCTGTTCGCCGAATTCGAAGAGATCGAATTCCGGCCCGACCATTTCGAGGTCAAGGGCAAGCTGGAAAGCGGCGACGATCTGGAAGCCAAGTTCGATCCGTCCCACGCCTTGATCGGCGTCGAGTTCGAGGACGCCGCTGTGCCGGATGAGCTGGTCCGCTCGATCCTGCCGCAGGCGGTTCGCGATTCCGATGTCTTCTCGCAATTCTCGCTGATCGAGGAAGTCGCCAAGGCGCGCGACGTGTTCGTGGTCAAGGGCGAGGATGCCGAGGGCGAGGATATGGGCGCGGTTTTCGATCCCGAGGGCCGGGTTCTGCGCTTTGGCCGCGAGGGTGACCGCGAACGTGGTGACCGGCGGTATGGCGATCACGGTCCGCGCGGTGGCGATGGCTGGCACCGCGAAGGACGCGGCGGGCCGGATGGTCATCGTGGCGAAGGGCGTCGCGGGGATGGGCCTCGGGGCGAAGGTCGCCGCGGCGAGCATCGCCGGATGGCAGAGCCCAGCTTTGATCCGGTCGATGTGAACCGGACCCTGACCGAGGCAGGTTACAGCGATTTCGGTTTCCTGCGTCCGCAGGGTCCGCGCATCGTTCTCGAGGCAACCAACCCGGATGGCGAACCCGTCCTGCTGGAGCTTGATCCGCAAGGTGAGGTCATCCGCGAATCCGCGCGCTGAATGTGGCCCGTGTGCGGAAGAAAAAGGGGCGGGAAACCGCCCCTTTTGAATATGTAGGCCAGGATGACCTGCCGCTGCGGTTCAGGCGATCTTCTGCGACCCTCTGACCAGACGCACCCGGCCTCGCTCTTGCATCAGCCGCGCCGCGTCGGGACCGGGGGCGGGCAGGGCCAGCACCGCATCACGCATCACCGCAATCGCATCCTCGCTGCCTTTCGGCAGGGTTGACGGATCAAGCGGCGCACCGACGGTCACCCGGTAGGGCTGGCGGGCCTTGTTCAGCACCTCGTTGAACAGCGTCACATCGCGCAAGGTCGGATGGATCGCGTCCAGCGCATAGAACAGCAGCGAATTGCGCGCCCGGATCCGCAGCGGGATCACCGGAACGTCGAATTTGCGCGCGATCATTGCCGCGCTGGCCATCCATGGGCGTTCGTGCAAGGTCAGGCCGGTGCGCTTGGCCAGACGGCCAGAGGGGAAGATCAGCCCGATCCGGCCTGCGCCCAAAGCCTCTCGGGTGTAATCCATCGTCGCCTTGGTCTTGGCATGGCTGCGCTTTTCTACGCGCCATTCGACGCCCGCGATCAGGTCCACCATCTGCGGCAAGACGCGGATCATGTCGTGATTGGCATAGACGAAGAGATCGTCGCGGATCTGCGAGATCAGCGCATGCATGACAATGCCGTCGGCAATCCCGGTCGGGTGGTTCGAAACGATCAGCGCCGGGCCGGTCGTCGGGATATGTTCCATCCCTTCCACCTGCACGTCGCGCACCATCAGATCCGCCACGCGGCGCATGATTTCAGCGGTCGGCAGATCGCGGACCTCGGCCCCCAGTTGCAGGGTGCGCGGATAGCGCAGCAGGCGCATCATCAGCCATTGCGCGGCGCGGTGATGGGCCTTGCCGGAAAAAAGCCACGGGGCCCGCTCTGCGATCAGCGGGTCAAGTCGGGCCTGCATATCGGCCCTTGCCTCGGCGTATCGGTCTTCCATCAGGGATATTCTGCCTTGACCATTTCCTGACCACAAGCGGCGCTATTGACCGGCGGCGATCATCCGCGAGACCATCTCGCGGGTATTACGACTCAAACCCTCGATCGCGGCGATTTGTTCCAGTGCCGCCAATGCCTTGGCGCGTCTGGTTTCATCATAGCGCGGCCATGTCTCGAAGGCGGTGGACATGCGGGCGGCGATCTGCGGATTGACCTTGTCCATCTTCATCAGCCAGTCGGCGACGAAGTCATATCCCGCGCCGTCCGCCGCGTGAAAACCTGCATGATTGGCAGTCAGCCCGCCGATCAGCGCGCGGAAGCGGTTCGGGTTCTTCCAGTCGAAGCCGGGCAGTTTCGCCAGCTTGGCCGCAATCGCCGCAGCATCGGCGGGCGGGGCGGCCATCGGCTGAACAGTGAACCATTTATCCATGACCAGCCGGTTATCGCCGAATTCCTCTTCCAGCACCTGAAGCGCGGTCTGGCCGCGGCCGCGTGCGATCAGGCAGGCCAAGGCCGCCATCCGCTCGGTCATATTGCCGGCGATGCCGAACAGGATCTCGGCCCGCTCGCCATTGTCGATCCGGTTCAAGAGTTGCAGCGCCGCGATACGCAGCGACCGTTTCGCCGCCGCTTCGGCATCGGGCGAATAGCTGCCCGAGACGACCATGCGGTCATAGATCTCTGACAGCAGATCCTGATGCGCCTCGGCCACGCGGCGGGCAAGACCTTCGCGGGCGGCGTGGATGGCATCGGGATCGGGTGTCGCGCCCAGATCGTAAAGGCGGGTCGCCACCTCTTCCTCGCCCGGCAGCGCAAGGCAAAGGGCGCGGAAGGCGGGATCGGCATCCTGATCGGCGATCAGGCGGCCAATGGCGTCGATATAATCGTCACCGCCCGGCTGACCTTGGGACAGCGCGACCAGCGCCGACAGGGCCAGATCGCGGCCCGCTTCCCACCGGGCAAAGGGGTCGGTGTCATGGGCCAGAAGGAAGGCGCGGGTCGGATCGTCGATCTGGCGGTCCAGCACCACCGGGGCCGAGAAGCCGCGAAGCGCCGAAACCACCGGGCGCGCGCCGAGATTGTCGAAGGCGAACGATTGCTCGGTTTCCGTCATCTCCAGCACGCGGGTCGGTGCGACCTCGTCACCGTTCGGACCGATCAGCCCCACGGCAATCGGGATCACCCGTGGCTGTTTGTCGGACTGGCCGGGCGTCGGCGGGGTTTCCTGGGTGAAGGTCAGCGTCAGCGTGCCGCCTGCGGTGCCCTCGGCCCAGTCCTCGCGCATGGTCAGGCGCGGCGTGCCCGCATCCGTGTACCAGCGCTTGAACTGCGCCAGATCGCGGCCGGTGGCGTCTTCGAACACCTTCAGCCAATCCTCGATCGTGGCCGCGTCACCATCGTGGCGGTCGAAATAAAGGTCCAGCGCCGCCCGGTAGCCGTCATCGCCAACCAGCCGCTTCAGCATGCCGATCACCTCGGCGCCTTTTTCATAGACGGTGGCGGTGTAGAAATTGTTGATCTCTTCGTAATGATCGGGGCGCGGGGGATGGGCCAGCGGTCCCTGATCCTCGCGGAACTGGCGGGCGCGGAGGGTGCGGACATCCTCGATCCGCTTCACCGCCGCCGAGCGCATATCACTGGTGAATTGCTGATCGCGGAAGACGGTCAGCCCTTCCTTCAGGCAAAGCTGGAACCAGTCGCGGCAGGTGATGCGGTTGCCGGTCCAGTTGTGGAAATATTCATGGGCGATGACGCCTTCGATCCGTTCGTAATCCAGATCGGTGGCAGTCTCGGGCGAGGCAAGAACCAGCTTCGAGTTGAAGATGTTCAGCCCCTTGTTCTCCATCGCGCCCATGTTGAAATCATCGACGGCGACGATGTTAAAGACATCAAGGTCATATTCGCGACCATAGACATCCTCGTCCCATTTCATCGACTTGATCAGCGATTCCATGGCGAACCCGGCGCGATCCTCATCCCCCGGACGGACCCAGACATTCAGCGCGACATTGCGACCCGAAAGGGTGGTGAAACTGTCGCTGATCGCCACCAGATCGCCCGCGACCAGCGCGAAAAGATAAGCGGGCTTGGGCCAGGGGTCGTGCCATTCGGCGTGACCTTCGGTCTGGCTGACCGGGTTGCCGTTCGACAAGAGAACCGGCTTGTCGCTGTGGATGGTCACATCGAAGGTCGCCATGACATCGGGGCGGTCGGGACAGAAGGTGATGTGGCGGAAACCCTCGGCCTCGCATTGGGTGCAGAACATGCCGCCCGAGATATAAAGCCCCTCGAAAGCGGTATTGGCCGACGGGTCGATCTGCACCTCTGTTTCCAGGGTGAAAGGACCAGAGGGCAGGGCGGCGGCGGCGATGGTCAACGCCTCATCGTCGCGGGTCACATGGGCCGGATCGGCCTCGGCGCCGTTGATGGTCAGGCGCAGAAGCTGCACATCCTTGCCGCCATCCAGCACCAGATCCACACCGGTCGCAGCATCGCGCGGGGCAAGGCTTAAAGTCGCCCTGACAATCGTCGCATCAGGGACAAGCGTGAAATCCAGCGCGGTATGCGACAGGATGAAGGGATAAGGCTGATAATCGGCAAGATATCGCGCATTCTGGCCTTCGGGGCGGTTCATCGCATCCTCCAACTGAAAAAAGCTGTTCGCTTTGGCGGAACCCGAGCTTTCGCAAGGTGTTAATCGCCTGAGAGCCGGGTCGCAAGTCGGGTGGTTCTGCATATGCGAATGATTGACATGACACATTTGCTAAAGCAGACCGACAGAGACGCTAAACCGGTGTCTGCAAAGAGAAAAACTGGAGGCCAGCAATGACCCAAGACCCGAACGATCCGAACCGTCCCATTCCGCCGGTCGATGAACCGGCAGTTTCCAAGGAAACCTATGTCGAGCCGGTCGAGCGTCGGTCCTCGCCTTTGCCGCTGATCATCGGCGTGCTTCTGGCGCTGGCCCTGGCCTATTTCGTCCTGCAGCGCTTCATGGGCAACGATGATGTGGCCGTCGAAGGCGACACCACCACCGTGACCACCACCGACGCACCCGCCGAGGCTGCAGCCGACGACGCAGAAGCCGCCGCCGATGCAGAAGCTGCTGCGGATGATGCGGAAGCCGCTGCTGACAGCGCTGCCTCGGAAGCTGATGCCGCTGCCGATGACGCCGCTGCCGCAACCGACGCTGCCGCTGATGATGCAGCCGCTGCGACCGATGCTGCTGCGGATGACGCTGCTGCTGCGGCTGACAGTGCCGCCGACGCTGCTGGTGCCGCCGCTGACGACGCTGCAACCGCAGCCGACAATGCCGTCGATGCGGCAGGCGCTGCCGCCGATGACGCGGCAACTTCGGCAGGCGAGGCGGTCGATAACGCCGCTGAAGCTGCTGGTAATGCCGCCGACGCTGCTGCCGATGCAGCGGGCAATGCCGCAGACGCCGCGCAGGACGCTGCAAGCGATGCAGCCGATGCCGTGGATGATGCGATCTCGGTCGAAGAGCCCGCCGCCACCACGCCCCCGGCCACTCCGGCACCGGATGCTGACAGCACCACGACCCCGGCTCCGGCCAACTGATCCGCCAAAGGCCGCAAGGCCCGGCGACAAGACCGTCCGCAGCTATCTGCGGGCGGTTTTTTGTTGCGCTGCCTGAGGCAGAGCAATCACTCCATTATAATCTCTGAATAGGTCGAACACACACTTGTGAAACTTTGTTGCGCAGTGCTATGCATCTGCGACATCGGAACCAGCGAGGGCGCAGACCATGAAGATAGGCGCGTTGACGGAGGTTTTTGAGGGTGAGGCAAGGGTGGCGATTACGCCATCTTCGGCCGCGCACCTGCAAAAGCTGGGGCATGAGGTTTTCGTCGAAGGAGGCGCGGGCGTCCGGTCCGGTTTTTCGGACGATGATTATCGCGCAGCAGGGGTGACGGTCGAACCGGGTGCCGCCGCGCTGATCGGTGCGGTCGATGTGGTCGCCAAGGTGCGTCAGCCGACCGAAGAAGAATTGCATCAGATGAAGGACGGCCAGACGCTGATTTCCTTCTTCTATCCCGGCCAGAACCCCGAATTGCTTGCGCTTGCCAAGGATAAGGGCGTCACCGCTATCGCCATGGACATGGTCCCCCGGATCAGCCGGGCGCAGAAGATGGATGCGCTTTCTTCGATGGCGAATATCGCCGGTTACCGTTCGGTGATCGAGGCCGCGAATAACTTTGGCCGCTTCTTCACCGGGCAGGTGACGGCGGCGGGCAAGGTGCCGCCGGCCAAGGTGCTGGTCGTCGGGGCAGGGGTTGCGGGTCTGGCGGCCATCGGCACCTCGGTCAGCCTTGGCGCGCAGGTCTATGCCTTCGATGTGCGCCCGGAAGTGGCCGAGCAGATCGAATCGATGGGCGCCGAATTCGTGTTCCTTGATTTCGAAGAACAGGCGCAGGACGGGGCCGCGACAGGCGGCTATGCCGCGCCGTCCAGCCCGGAATTCCGTGAAAAGCAGCTTGCCAAATTCCGCGAGCTTGCGCCGCAGATGGATGTGGTCATCACCACCGCGCTGATCCCCGGTCGCGACGCTCCGAAGCTGTGGACCCGCGACATGGTCGAGGCGATGAAGCCCGGCAGCGTCATCGTGGACCTTGCCGCCGAAAAGGGCGGCAATTGCGAGCTGACCATCCCGGACGAGCGTTTCGTGACCGAAAATGGCGTGACCATCATCGGCTATACCGATTTCCCGTCGCGGATGGGCACGCAGGCGTCCGAGCTTTATGGAAACAATATCAGGCACTTCATGACTGATCTTACGCCAAAGAAAGATGGCGTGATCGATCACAACATGGAAGACGACGTGATCCGGGGCGCGACCGTGACCCACGATCATGACGTGACCTGGCCGCCACCCCCGCCAAAGATCGCGGCGATTGCGGCACAGAAGCCGAAAGAGAAGAAGAAGGAACTGACGGTCGAACAGCGCAAGGCCGCCGAACTGGCCGCGTTTCAGGCCGAAACCCGCAGTCAGGTCGGGTTGCTGGCCGGGGGCGCCGTGGTTCTGTTGCTGATCGGGCTGGTCGCGCCGTTCAGCTTCATGCAGCATTTCATCGTCTTCGTGCTGGCCTGTTTCATCGGCTTCAAGGTCATCTGGAACGTGGCCCATTCGCTGCATACGCCGCTGATGGCCGTCACCAATGCGATTTCCTCGATCATCATTCTGGGCGCGCTGATGCAGATCGGTTCCGGCTCTTGGTGGGTGGTGTTGCTGGGGGCGCTGGCGGTGCTGATGGCGGGCGTCAATATCTTCGGTGGCTTCATGGTCACCCGCCGCATGCTGGCAATGTTCCAGAGATCGTAAGGGAGAGGGACCTATGGAATACGGGTTTACCACCGCGGCCTATGTCATTGCCGCCGTGTTGTTCATCCTCTCGCTGGGCGGGTTGTCGGGTCAGGAAAGCGCCAAGCGCGCCATCTGGTACGGGATCGCCGGGATGGCGCTGGCGGTTGCCGCCACGTTGTTCGGGCCCGGCGCGGGCAATTGGTTCCTGTCGCTGATCATGATCGCCATCGGCGGCGGCATCGGTTGGGTCGTGGCACAGCGCGTGCAGATGACCGAGATGCCGCAACTGGTCGCGGCAATGCATTCGCTGGTCGGTCTGGCGGCGGTCTTTGTCGGCTTCAACGCCCAGATCGAGCTGGGTCGCGTGCTGCGCGCCAAGGCCGAAGGCGTGGTCGTTGACTTCCACGGCTTCGCCGCCGTTCTGGCCCACAAGACCCCCGCCGAAATCGCCATGCTGAAGATCGAGGTGTTTCTGGGCATCTTCATCGGCGCAGTGACCTTTACCGGCTCGGTCGTGGCTTTTGGCAAGCTGTCGGGCCGTGTCGATGGCAAACCGAAGAAGCTGTCGGGCGGGCATATGCTGAACGCCGCCGCGCTGGCTTTGTCGATCCTGTTGGGCGTGCTTTACTTTACCGGCGTCGGCCCGGCGGTGTTCTGGCTGATCCTGATCACGCTTCTGGCCTTCTTCATCGGCTGGCACCTGATCATGGGCATCGGCGGCGCCGATATGCCGGTCGTGGTGTCGATGCTGAACAGTTATTCCGGCTGGGCCGCCGCTGCCATCGGCTTCACGCTGGGCAATGACCTGCTGATCGTGACCGGCGCGCTGGTCGGCTCGTCCGGTGCGATCCTCAGCTACATCATGTGCAAGGCGATGAACCGCAACTTCGTCAGCGTGATCCTTGGCGGCTTCGGCGGCGAGACCGGCCCGGCGGCAGAGATCGAGGGCGAGCAGATCGCCATCGATGCAGACGGCGTCGCCGCAGCCCTGAACGAGGCGGACAGCGTGGTCATCGTGCCGGGTTACGGCATGGCGGTGGCGCAGGCGCAGGGCGCAGTCAGCGAGTTGACCCGCAAGCTGCGCGCGGCAGGGAAAGAGGTGCGTTTCGCCATCCACCCGGTCGCGGGGCGTCTGCCCGGCCATATGAACGTGCTGCTGGCCGAGGCGAAGGTGCCTTATGACATCGTGCTGGAGATGGATGAGATCAACGACGATTTCCCCTCGACCGACGTGGTGATCATCATCGGCTCGAACGACATCGTGAACCCGGCGGCGCAGGACGATCCGAACAGCCCGATTGCCGGGATGCCGGTGCTGGAAGTCTGGAAGGCAAAGCAGGTCTTTGTCAGCAAACGCGGGCAGGGGACCGGCTATTCCGGGATCGAGAACCCGTTGTTCTACAAAGAGAACACCCGGATGTTCTATGGCGACGCCAAGGATTCGATCAACAAGCTGCTGCCGATGATCGACTAAGGTGGCGCAAATTCAGGAAACGGGCACGCATCGCGCGTGCCCGTTTTCATATCGTCACTTCCACATCGCCTCGACGCCGGAGCGTGCATGACCCAGATCGTCATTCATCTGAAAGAGAGCGATCTTGGCCGCGCATTGGACGGCTGGCATCTGAGCCTCTACCGCGTGATCGACGATCTGGCCCGGCGTCAGGGGATTACGCTGACCCTTCGCCAACGCGACCGGGATATTCGCGTGGGCACGCGGACCATAGCCGATGACCGTTTCGCGGATGGCAACCTGCATATCATCGACGACAGATCTGTTTCCGCACCCGGCGTGCTGAATGCCGGTGTCGCCTATTTCTGGGAATACTGGCATCTGGACCCGATGGGGGTGAAAGCCTTCTCCTCGATTGGAGATCAGGCCTTTGACCCGGACGCGATCGACCCGGATCAGGCGCGCGATTTTGTCGAGACGCTGCGAGACCGATACGCACGCAAGCGCCGCTCGAAATACGATCAGCCGGGGGATCGGCGCAGCTTTCCGGCGGGCGCGCTGGCGGTGTTCATGCAGGGTAGCTATCCGCAATCCTCGGGGGCCGCGCGGATGGACGATTTCGAGATGCTGTCCATCGTCATGGATCAGGCTGGCGACCGGCGCGTCATCGTCAAACCGCATCCCTTGGCCAGCGATGCCTATGATCTGGCGCTGCTGCGCGACATGGCGCGGCGTGACCGGCGCATTCTGATCGCCGAGGCGAATGTCTATGACATCCTGCAAGCCTCGGCGGTGACGATCTCGCAGAACTCTACCGTCGCGCTGGAGGGGTTCATGTGCGGCATCCCGGCGATCCTGTTCGCGCGGTCGGACTTTCATCATCAGGCCGGAACCATCACCGCGCCGGAAGATTTCGGGCCGACCCTGCAGGCGCAGCTTGCCGGGGATCACGATTTTTCCCGCTATCTTTACTGGTATTTTACAAAACATTGCCTTGATCTCCACAGTCCCGACCTGCACAGTCAGATCTGGGCACGGTTCGAGGCTGCGGGCTTTGGACGAAGCGCCTTTGATCCGGCAGGATAGGCCCGCGATTCGCCCATAGCCCGGTCCGAAAGCATCCAGTCAAGGAAAGATGCAGAGAAACTGTTTCTTCTGCTTTAGCGGTTATCACGCTTCAGTGATACTTGATCGGTCGGGCGATGCGCGCTGAACTGTTCCGATCAGGAAACAGGAGCGCGCAAGATGGATCATCAGGACTTCACCCATATCCAGAGCGGTGATCCGTCGCTCTATAATGACGATCTGGCCCCGGTCCCCCACGCAAAACGAAGCTGGGGCTGGTTCGAGATCTTCAACGTCTGGAACAATGATATTCAAAGCCTTTTTGGCTATACGCTCGCCGCGTCGCTGTTTCTCAGCTACGGGCTGAACGGCTGGCTGACCTTTGCGGCGATCGTTTTCTCGGGCTTTCTGGTGATGTGGCTGGTGAACCTCTCAGGCCGGCCCTCGGTTCGCTACGGGGTGCCCTATGCGGTGATGGCGCGGCTGTCGATGGGGGTGAAGGGCGCGCGGTTTCCGGCGCTGATCCGGGGGATCGTCGCGATCTTCTGGTATGGGGTGCAGACCTATTTCGCCTCGACCGCTGTGGCGCTGGCGATCCGCGCGTTGTTCGGGATCGAGCCGGGCGCCGGGGCAGGGGGCTTCCTTGGGATGAGCGGGGTGGACTGGATCGCCTATGTCATCGTCGCGGTGTTCCAGATCGGGTTGTTCCTGATGGGGATCAACTGGGTCGGGCGGTTCCTGAACTGGGCCGGCCCGTTCGTCTATGTGGTGATGATCGTGCTGGCGCTGATGATCTGGTGGCAGGTCGGCAATGGCATCTGGGCCGAGATCGGCACCATCTTCCAGGCGGAAGAGGGCGGACGGAACCAGATCCTCGGCTTCATTGCGGTGGTTGGCACGATGGTCGCCTATTTCGCCGCCGTGGTGATCAATTTCGGCGATTTCTCTCGCTTCGTGAAGACCGAGCGGGAAATGCGGATCGGCAATTTCTGGGGCCTGCCGGTGTCGATGGCATTCTTTTCCTTCATCGCACTGTTCATCACGGCTGGCGGCGTCGTGCTGTTCGGTGAACGGCTGACCGATCCGACCGAACTGGTCGCGCGGGTCGACAACCTGACGCTGACGCTGGTTGCCGCCTTCACCTTCTTCATCGCAACCGTCGGCATCAACCTTGTCGCGAACTTCGTCCCGGCGGCCTATGACATCGCCAACCTGTCACCCTCGAAAATCAGCGCCCGGACGGGCGGGCTGATTACTGCGGCGATTGCCTTCATTATCGGGGGGCTGTGGGTGGCGCTGATCTCGAAAATCGGGATCGCCATGTTCGTCGAGACGCTGGGCGCGATCCTTGCCCCGCTCTACGGCATCCTGATCGCCGATTTCTATGTGCTCAGGAAACAGAAGGTGCCGATGGACGAGTTGTTCACCACCGATCCGTCGGGCAGTTGCTACTATGATCAGGGTTGGAACACGCGGGCGATTGTGGCAGTGGGAATCGCGGCGCTGTTCTCTATCGGAACGGTGTGGCTGCCCGCTCTTGCCGCGCTTTCCGGCATCGGCTGGCTGATTGGTGCGGTGCTGGGCGGGGTGCTGTATATCGTGCTGACCCGCCGCGAATGACAGGAGCATGGATTGGGCCCGGCTACAGAACACCCCCTGCGTTACGCGCTGGTCAATGAACTTCACGCCCGGCCCTCTCCGCGCTTCAAAGCTCCGGCCACGGCAGTTTTCGTGGCCTTTAAGGAACTGCACGATGCCGCCAACCGCGACCGCTCGCTGGATATGGCGCATCTGAGCGAACTGACCAACCGGCATGGCGGCCCGCGTCCCGACCCCGAAGAGCATCACTATCAAGGGCGGGTGGGTCGCCATGATCTGAAATGGGAAAGCCATACCGAATTCGTGACCTATATGGCCACCAATCCCGGTCTGCCGATCCGGCCTTTCGACCCAAGCGCCGCCTCGATCTTTTCCGAGGAATGGCAGGCCAATGCGCCGGGCAAACGGGTCGCTGCGGTGATGGTGCAGATCGATCTTCTGCCCGAAGATCCGGCAGAGGTGATGGCCCGGATCGGCGACTGGTTCGCCCGCGAAAGCCTGACCGTCGTCTGGGTGCTGGAAGGCGCGGCGCTGATCGCCGGGGATTTCCGCATCGATGCCGATGGCTGGATGCGTTTCGCGGTCTTTGTCCGCCCGGATACAGGCGAGGGCCGGATCGGACGCATCGTTCACCGGCTGCTGGAGCTTGAAACCTATCGCGCCATGTCGATGCTGGGACTGGGCCGCGCCCGGTCGCTGTCGCGTCTCCTGAACGAGCTTGATCCGCGCCTGTCGGCGATTGTCGATGCGATGACCGACGACAACCAGCCCGCCGATAAACTGCTGCATGAATTGCTGGCCGTGTCCGGCGAGCTTGAGGCGCAGGCCGTGCAGCATTCCTTCCGCTTCGGGGCCAATACCGCCTATGAGGCCATCGTGATGGACCGGATCGAGGCATTGCGCGAAGAGCGTTTCCTTGACCGGCAGATGCTGACCGAATTCATGCGCCGCCGCTATCAACCCGCCATGCGGACGGTCAAATCGGCCGAGGCGCGGCTGAAAACCATGCTGGAACGCGCCACGCGGGCCGGGGAATTGCTGCGCACGCGGGTTGATGTCGAACGATCGGCGCAGAACCAGTCACTGCTGGAACGGATGGACCGCCGCGCCGATCTGCAATTGCGGCTACAGCACACGGTCGAGGGGCTGTCGGTCGTGGCGATCAGCTATTACGCGGTCGGGCTGCTGGGCTATGCGCTTTATCCGCTGGCCCATCGCAGCGGGATCGACAAGGCCTATCTGATCGCCGGGCTGACGCCGCTGGTGGTGCTGTTCGCGTGGTGGGGGATGCGCCGGGTCAAACGCGGTCTGCACAGCAGCCATGACCGGGCGGATCTGTAATCTGCGGCTTTGTGACTTGTGGGGGCGGGGCAGGGCGCGCATAAAGCCCGAAACCTTCTTTTCGGAGCCGTGAATGCGCCTGTTCTTCGCCCTTGCCAGCCTGTTTGCCCTGTCGGCCTGCGGCGTTCCTCTTGTTCCCCTGATCTGAGGATATCATGACCAAGACTTTGAAAATGTTCGGACTTGCCCATTGCTCGACCTGCCAGAAGGCGCAGGCAGAGCTGGAGGCACATGGCTGGAATGTGGCGTTTCGCGATGTCCAGAAAGAGCCGCTGTCGCAGGCCGAACGCCAAAGCCTGGCCGATGATTTCAGCGACAAGATCATCAACCGCGCCAGCCTGACATGGCGCGGCATGTCCGAGGATCAGCGCGCCGCCGATCCGGTGACGATGATGGGCGAAAAGCCCAGCGTGATGAAACGCCCGGCGATTGTTGCGGGCGATCTTCGGCTGCTGGGCTGGACCGCGAATGTAAAACGCGCGCTGGACGTGCCAGCCTGACCCTCAGGCGTTTTTACCGGCAAGCGAGGCGACCAGCGGCATCACTCCGGTCAGATCGTAGCCGGCATCGGCGGCTGTTTGAAGAAGTTCGGCTTCGGGCAGTTTGCCCGCCTGATTGAGCGCCCATAGAACCGTGCAGCGATTGCCCGACCGGCAGAAGGCGATGACCGGGCCTTTGCCGGATGTCGCTTCGCCGAAACCTTCGATCAGGTCGGGGGTGATCTGGCCCGGATGGAAGGGCAGGTAGTGATATTCCATCCCCGCCGCGCGCGCCGCCTCGGCCATCACCTCGTGGTCGATGGCGCCGATTTCGTCATCGGGGCGATTGTTCACCAAAACCTTGAAGCCTGACTGCGCCAGAACCGGCACATCCTCGGGCTGGATTTGGGGCGAAACCGCAAGATCGGGGCTGAGTTGACGAAGATCCATGTGAAGCCTTCCGCTGGCAAGCTGTTCCGAATGAGGCGAAGCGCCTTTGAATGTCAAGCGCGCCGGGCGCAACATGCCGCAAGGCGGAAGCCTTGGACAAGAGGGATTCACGCCTCGGCGAATGTCGCGATCAATTCCGGCAATTCGGAGAACTCGTTGAAGGCGGCACGGTGGGTCAGTTGCTCTTCAGGTGTCTGTCGATAGCCCAGCCGGAACAGCAGAAACGGTACCGGAACTGCCTCGGCGCAGGCCGCGTCAAATTCGCTGTCGCCGACATAGATCGCCTGCGGCGCGGTCGGATGCGCGCCCAGATCCTGCAAGGCCTTCCGCAGCGGCGCCGGATCGGGCTTCTTTTGTGGCAGCGTGTCGCCACCGACGATCACCCCGAACAGATCGCGGATGCCGAAATGATCAAGGATCGTTGCTGTCACCGCCGCCGGTTTATTGGTGCAGATGCCCAGCGGATGACCCCGATCGGCCAGCACGCTCAGAGCTTCGCGAACGCCGGGATAAAGCCGGGTCAGCCCGGTCGCGTCGTGGTAGCGGTTCATGAATGCGGCAATCAGATCCGCCTGCATCGATGGTTGAAGCTGCAACGCCGCGATGATCTTCTGCCACAGCACCTCGACGCCGCCACCAATGAAACTGCGCACCTGATCAAGCGTCAGCGGGTCCAACTGAAACTGCTGCAGGGTCGCATTGACGCTGGCATGGATATCCGGCGCGCTGTCAATCAGCGTTCCATCAAGATCGAAGACGACCGGGCAGGGTGCCATACAGACATTCATGCAGTTTTCCACTTTATCGAGCAACCCATTGATGGGATTTGATCTTCCGGCCCCGTTCCGGTTCGGGCAATCAACAACATCGCCTCTAGCAATTCCTTGCGCGCATCCTCTGGACCGGCCTTTCGGGTCGAGGAATCGAACCTGCCACGGTAGTTCAGTTGACCTTCAGCGTTGTAGCCAAAGAAATCCGGTGTGCATTCGGCTCCATAAGACCGCGCAACTTCTTGAGATTCATCATAAAGATACGGAAAGGTAAAGCCGCGCCGTCGCGCCTCGCTGCGCATTTCCTCTGGGCCGTCCTGCGGATATTCTGCGACATCATTGGCCGAAATCGCAACGACGCCGATCCCGGCATTCTGCATCTCTTTGGCGTCGCGGACGACGCGATCCAAGATCGACTGGACGTAAGGGCAATGATTGCAGATGAACATGACCAACGTGCCGTTCTGACCTTTGACGTCATCCAGCGTCCATATCGTGCCATCGACACCGGGCAACGAGAAATCGTGCCAGGGCGCTCCAAAGTCGCAGATTGGTGGTGAGACCGCCATCAGAACCTCCTGGTGAAGCATCAATGCCGCGCGATCCTAACGCGACAAGAACCGGCGGGCCAGTTGCGATGTTAAGATTTATATTCCATAATACAGATTATCAAGATAACTGATACTGCCGGTTGTGCAGCCTGCTCTGCCACGCGGATGCAAACGCCCGGCTCTCCGACAGCAGAGAACCGGGCGCGTAATTCTTTCGGTCGAGCCTTAGCGCGCAGCGGCCATATAGGTCGCGATGCCGTCGGCGCGGATGTCGAAGGTCATCAAATCCTCGCCAACCGTCAGCGGACCCGTATAGGTTTCGCGGGTGTCGTTCACGATATCGGCGATGGTCGGTTCGGGATGCTCTTTGTCCGACAGGCGCACGATATGCGTATAGACGGCCAGCTTGGGCTGAATCTCGTTAAAAACCGTGCCTGCTTCCTGTGGCGAGATGTGGTGCGCCAGAACGCGGCCTGCATGCTCTTGCTTGCGGACTTCGGGATGGGCGGTGGCGACGGTGTTGATGATCAGGTCGGCCCCCCTGCCATTCTCGATGGTGTTTGGATCGAACTTGGTGTCGCCCGAGATCACCACCTTGCGGCCACCATATTCGGCGACATAGCCGTAATTCGGCGAGATATGGTCACCGTGATCGACTTCAATCGCCCGCACCTTCAGGCCGCCGCGATCATAGACGACGCCTTCTTCGGTGAATTCTTCGACCGCGATCTCGATCCCCTCGACCGGGTTGCCCTCATCCACCAGACGGATCTGAACGTCGTCGTCATAGGCGGTCTTCAGGCCGTCCATCAATTGCTGCGTCCCGGCCGGTCCGATCACGTTGAACGGCTCGCTTCGGCCACCATAGGGCGTGCCGATCCAGCCGGTCAGCCACAGATCGGGCATGCCGCCGGTGTGGTCCGAGTGGAAATGCGTCAGCAGAACCGCGTCCAGCGATCCGATCGGGATACGCATCTGCCACAGCCGGATCGTCGCGCCGCGCCCTGCATCGATCAGAACCTTCTGATCCCCTGCCTCGATCAGCGTCGAAGGTCCGAAGCGGTCGGGTCGTGGCGCCGGGGTTGCGGTGCCCAGCAACGTCACCTTGAAATCCTGCGCCGAGACCGCCGCCGCCGACATCAGCAGCATCGCCCCGGCCAACATCGTGCGGACTGTTTTCTTTGTGAGCGTCATCTTTCTCCTCCCGGGCATGACCCTGTTTCGATGGGCCGGATGTAACACGGGATGCTGAACATGGGTCATACAATTAAGAGTTGTTTTCATAACCTATAGTATATATATAGTCCAAAAATTGACTTTAATATAGACATATTCTGTAAAAAACATAACCATCAGATTTTTTATGCGATGTCGCGGGGCTGTCTGCCCACCCTGCCCTGCGGAACTTCCGGGCGGCTTCGGGCGTCATCTTTCTGAAGCTATTTTCACTTTGCTGTCAGAAAGGATAACGAGGATGAAACGATATGCGACGGCTGTTCTGGGGGTTTTGTTCCTGACGCTTGCGGCTTGCGGCGATAACGCGACCGAACGTGCGGCGACCGGCGGCGTTGGCGGTGCGGTTGTGGCCGGGCCGGTTGGCGCCGTGGTCGGCGGGACAGTTGGTGCGGCCACCGCACAGTGACCCCGATCAGGCAATAAAGACGAACGGCCGTGCAGAATCTGCGCGGCCGTTTTGCCGCAGACTTGCGAGCACTGAGCGCATCCCCTACATCATTCGTAACGGCAACAAGGATTCAGCCATGGCGATGGAAGCCCACGACATCGAAACCCTCATTCGCGCGGCCTTTCCCGATGCACAGATCACCATCACCGATCTTGCCGGGGACGGAAACCACTATTCGGCAGAGGTGATCGATGAAAGCTTCCGTGGTCAAAACCGGGTTCAGCAGCAGCGGGCCGTCTATGCCGCGCTGCAGGGCAAGATGGACGGCAAGGCGGGCGAATTGCACGCCTTGGCACTGACCACCAAGGCGCCTGACTGAACCCCTGCCCTACGAGACCGATTCAAGCCCACAAGACCGGGCCGCAGAGACAACAAAGGACTGACGCGATGAGCGAAGTGACCGAGGTGAACACGCAAATCCAGAACATCGTCGATACCAGCGACGTGGTTCTGTTCATGAAAGGCACCAAGGAAATGCCGCAATGCGGGTTTTCCAGCCGCGTGGCCGGTGTGCTCAACTATATGGGCGTCGATTTTCAGGACGTGAACGTGCTGGCCGATGACGGTATCCGTCAGGGCATCAAGGATTTCTCGGACTGGCCGACCATTCCGCAGCTCTATGTGAAGGGCGAATTCGTCGGCGGCTGCGATATCGTGACCGAGATGACGCTGTCGGGCGAACTGGATCAACTGTTCGATCAGAAAGGCGTCGCCTATAACAAGGAAGCCGCCGAAAAGATCCGCGAAGCCAACGCCTGAACAACTTCCAGATCGGTGCATAGAAAAAGGGCCGCGTGCGAAACGCGGCCCTTTCTGTTTCTGATCGGCAATCAGACGAAGTCATCCTCGTCATAATCCTCGCGACGTGTGCGACCCGGCGAACGCCGCCTTTCTTGAAGTTTGGCGGCCAGCGTGACGCCTACCGCAAAAGCCCCAAGCAGCTTCGCCATGCTTCCGGCATTGCTGTCACTGGCGCGCGCGACCTTGTCGCCCGCCGCTGACAGCCGGTCCGAGGTCAGTCCGACAGACTGCGCCACGCCCATGACCTTACGCTCGGCATCACTGGCAAGCTTGTTGGCCCGATAGCTGGCATCGTCCATCAGCGACGTGGCCTTGTTCCCGGCCATATCCAGAACGCGGTTCGCCTCGCCCCGGACCCGTTCGACGGCAGCTTCCTTGGCCAGTGTCACCCTTGCCTCGACCTCTCGCTTCAGATCGTCCGAGGTGGGCATCACATGCTTCGGCTTACGCGCCATCAAAAGCAGGATCAGCGCGATCAGGATGAAGCCCCCGCCGACCGTCAGCGAGGCAAACGTTGGGCCCCAGTCCAGATCATGCGCAAGCCAGGACCACAAAGCCGCCAGCAGAAAACCCAGACCGACGACCAGCACCGCTCCTGCCCCGACCTTCAGGCCGGTGCGCCGGGCGGTGTCGCCCAGTGCGAGTTTCAGTCTCTGCGCATAGTCAAACATTGCTTGCTCAGCGGCGAGCCAGAATCAGGCCGACCAGAAAGCCGACCCCCGCCGCGATGCCAAGCGCCTGAGCGGGATGACGACGCACCAGATCCGAGACCTCGTCATAGCGATCTTCGGCATAATGCGCGACATCGCGAGCCTTTTTCTGGCCGGTCTCATAAAGACGCTCTGCCTCGGCGCGGGCGCGACCGGCATATTCCTCGCCGACCTCACGGGCATGTTCGGCATATTCGCGACCCGTATCACGCACGCTTTGCGCCAGTTCGGCACCGCGCTCTTTCAGGCGATCCACATTGGCATTGCTGCTCAGGCGATCTGCGGTCTCACGCACGTCATCGGCCACACGGCGCGCACCGTCGCGCAGCTCGTCCTTGGTCTCGCGCACCACTTCGCGGGCATCGCGTTTCAGGTTTTCTGCCGTGTCCTTGGGGTTTGCCATTTTCTTGTCCTTTCTGGTGTCAACTTCACCTTCGGGACCTCAACACCCGCAATCGGTCATTGTTCCGCAGCACAGAAAAAAACGAAGTAGGTCGCACTGATATGTGAAGAAATTGCCTTCAGGCTATTCGTTTGAATTAATAGTTAACGAATCGTTAATGCAATCCATAGTGCAGAAGTTCTGTTGGGGGAGTGTTAACAATGAGAATATTCTTTGCTGCTTTGACGCTTACGGGGTTGGCAGCGTGTGGCAGCCCGCCCGCACCCGACGGCTTTCAGTATCTATCCACACCGACTTTGTGGGCCGAGCTATCGCGGACGAACGACACTCGAAAAATCATGGAGATCGAGGCCGAGCTCGGCGTGCGTGGCGCAACCCAATCGCCTTTGGCCGATGAATACATCGGGCGTAGAACCGGAGGCACTGTTGGCAGCGCTATCTATGCAAGAGCAGAAGCGCGGACGGGTGACAAGAACTGCTCCGACTTTGCAAGTTCGGCAGCGGCGCAGCGCTTTTTCCTGAACGAGGGAGGGCCGGTGTCCGATCCGCACGGGCTGGACCGCGACGGCGACGGCAATGCTTGTGAATGGGGCACTACTCTACGAACAAGCGTGAGCAACTACAGACGGTCTCGCGCGGTGCAGGCGGCACCGACACGAGCCACTCCTGCCCCGAGATCGTCCAGACGCTGCTATGTCGGACCACGCGGCGGACGCTACACCATCACGGCGAGCGGAAATAAGAGATACGGATGCTAAGTGATACCGTTTGGAGAAAGTTCGGGCGGGAGAGTTTTGATGGTACCGCCTCCCCGGCTCGAACGGGGGACCTCTAGATCCACAATCTAGCGCTCTAACCGGCTGAGCTAAGGCGGCACGGATGCGTTCTCTAACGCCGGATCGGTGTGGTTGCAAGCCCGACTTGCCGCGAAATCGTCGTCGCGCTAGAGAAAGCGTCAGCGAGAATGAGGATAAGCCCGTGAGCATCAACAGCCAAAGCGATACCGCCGCCAATCTGCAGGTTGGGCCGACCGATCAGGGCATGGTGCGTATCTATGTCGAGGGCAACGGCATCGACTTGCCGCTGGATTTCGACCCCGAAGAAGCGACCGAGATTGCCGAGGAACTGCTTGCCGCAGCCGAGGCCGCCCGCAGCATGGGCGGCAAAGGCAAGTCGGGCGGTAAGCCTAATAAACCCCGGCGCTGATCGATTCGGGATCGGTCAGCCCCTGCAAACGCAACGCCGCCGCGCGGGCAAAGTCGCGCAGCACTTTGTTTCGGCGTGCTCCAGCCAGTTTTGCCTCGGGCGCCATGCGCTGAATTTCTCCGCCATAGGGGTCGGCCAGGATCAGGCCCGCATCCTCGGGCAGCAGATCGACCGGGAAATCGCAGTCGATCGCCCAGAAATAGCGGTCGCACCAGTCAAGATAGCTCTGCCATTTCCGGTCACTGGCAAAATCCGCACGGCAGCTTTTGCATTCGATCACCCAGACCTCGCCCTTGGGGCTGAGGCTGATCACATCGACGCGCAGCCCGCGCGACGGCACAAACTCGGTCAGGACCGCATGATCCAGACTGCGCAGCAGCCGCGCCACGCCGCGCTGAAGGCGTTGTCCCGGCAAGGCGGGCATGGGTGGCAGGGTCGGTTCCATTCGCCAAGGATAGAACGAAAACGAAACATCCTGCAAGTGCCCTGCCCGGAGAGACTTGCGATGATGCTTGCTTGAAACGGCGCCGATTGCCGCTTATCTCTGGGTGCAGGCGGGCTTCTGCTCTTCCCGCGCGTGGCCATTTTTCCACTGGCCTATAACTTTTCCGAGGGGGCTGGCTCTGACGTGACCCTGGTTACGTTACCTGGCGCCCACCTGGTAATCCAGGCTTTCGGGAAATTTCGCGCCGCCGCGGTCGCTGCGGTTCCCGCCACAAGATAGAACCGCCCTGCCCTATGGCAGCGGCGGTTTTTTCATGCGCTGATCTGCCGGGAAAAACGGAAAAGGGCGACCTTGCGGCCGCCCTTCCAGAGAGACTTGAGATCCGAGGGATTGGATCAGAAGCCGTAAACCACCGAGACGCCCAGCGTGTTGTCGGTACGGATCGGACGGTTTTCCTGATATTCGGTCGTGTAGCTGACGCGAGTGGCCAGTTGGTCCGACATCTGGAAGTTCACACCGAATTGGTTGGTGATTACGTCATCCGAGTCTTTCGACGACAGGTAGTCGGTGTCATTGGTGATGAACACCGTGTCGTTGAAGCGATGGTACAGACGCGACGACACGATATAGCCGACGCCGCTATCCGACGAGTCGGTCACATCAACACGGTTGCCGTTTTCGTCAAAGGTCCAGCCCGACTTCTGCGCACCCGTTTGGGTGTAGCGGTAGCCGATACCAGCCTGGACGCGCCAGGTGGTGGATTCGTTGTTGATTACGCGGTAACCCGGACCAACGCCGATGAAGCCATCACGTGCGTAATCGCCCAGTTTCTCTGCGATTTCGCTGTCCGGCTGACCGTCATAGTCGGCGGTGCCATTGGCAAGACCGTCAACGGTGAAGCGGCCCAACAGGAAGGCGTAGAACTGGTCGTTGAAGTAGTATTGACCGTCATAGATGGCCGACACTTCTTCTTTGTCCTTGTTGCCACGATCGTCTTCACCGAATTCGATCAGCATGCCAACCGACTGAGCCCAGGGGCCCTGGTTGTGCGACACACGACCGGCCAGCGAGAAGTCCTGGCTGTCGGTGTTGCCGGTGCTGCCTGCATAGGTCAGCGCGACCGAACCAAACAGACCCTGACGACGGTCGGCCGGGCCAAAGCGCTCGGCGTCTGCGTCACGGTCGAAATCGTCCTGAACAGCGTCTTCCACATCGATGATGCGGTCGTTGATGGCCGAAATGCCGGTCGCATCGGCGCCTGCCGCGATTTCGGTTTGTGCAAATGCCGGAGCCGACAGTGCCAAGACGAGAGCGGTGCCGGTCAGCAGCGTAACTTTTTTCATTTTATCCTCACGAAGCTGAGTTTCAGTTGTCTGGCACTTGCTGGCACCAGAGCATCTCTGCTGCAGAGGAAATAATTCAGCCTCCCCTTGGGTTCAAAGGGGGGGGCCTAATAGCAAAAAGTCCCGAAAAAGTGAGCGTTTCCCCGCCGTTCGTGAATGCGCTGAATCATGCCGACATAAGAGCGTGAAGATTGAAAACGGAACCGATCAGGCGATCTTGGAACGCACTCATAACGCGAATGAAATGGTTAACGCAAAACTATAGAGTTCGCTTTCCGTTCTTGATATTTGTGAAATATTCCCGTGTTTGATTAATTAATAGGCAGAAATATGACACATTCACGCCGGCCTGATTGTTGCACATTAGACACGACATGATGATGTTCGGGCCGTCTCCGACCACAGCTTAAGGTATCTAGCAAACCCGCCAGTTCATCAATTGTCTAAAAAGTCATGTCGGTTCCCTGCCGATATGGCGTGCTAAGATACCTCAGGGGAAGCGCGAGTCGTTTCGCGCTGGAATGTGTGTGGCCCATGATCCCGCCGATCCGACGCTCCGTGGAATGCGGGATTATCCGACGCGTCCAAGACAAAGGCCCTGCCTTGCGGCAGGGCCTTTCATATTTAGGAAAGCGGTCTTGGCGGTCAGAAGGCGTCCGGGCGCAATTCGCGGGCGACGTGATCCAGAACCGCATTCACGAATTTCGGCTCTTTTCCTTCCGGGAAGAAGGCTTCGGCCAGCCGGACATATTCGGTGATGACCACTTTCGGTGGCGTCTTCGGCATCACCAACTCTGCCCCCGCGGCGCGGAACAGCGCGCGCAACACCGGATCGATGCGTGCAATCGGCCATTTCGCCACCAGCCCGCGATCCGTCGCCTGATCGATCTTCGACTGCCAGGTCACGGCATCGCCGACAATGCGATTGAACAACGCATCATCCGCCTCGACATACTGGCCTTCTTCGTCCTCGGCGCCGATGCGCCAGGTTTGAAACTCGCGGGTGACGCGATCAGCCGACTGGCCCATCGCCTCCATCTGGAACAGGGCCTGCACCGCGTAAAGGCGCGCGCCGCTGCTCAATGCGCGACGGTTATCCTTCTTTGCCTTGGCCTTGTCATCCGTGGCACTCATGCCCGGTCCCTTCCGTCCTGATCCGTGGCCATATCCGGCCATTCGGTCTCGTAGATCATAGCGCAAAACGATGCCATCGGTGAACGTGGCTCATTCGCTGAAACAGGCCGTCGGCAATGGCCGCAAAAGCGCCGCGCGTCAAGCCCTGCCCGGCGGTTCACAACGCCCGAACGCTGTCGCCGAAATAGCGCGCGCCCGAAACGAACCCGGCCAAACCGCCCGCCGCCATCAGTTCCTGCTCATGCGCGGTCTCGCCGATCATCAGCACTGCATCGCCGCTAAGCCCCTGCCCGCGTAGCCAGTCCTTTACGTCCCGCCGCATCACCGACCAGCTTGTCCCGAAGCCCGGCATCTCCAGTGCCGAGATTGCCCCGATCCGCTGCGCCAGCACCGCAGGGTTCAGCCCCGGCCCGGATGCCAGATGCAGATCGGCAGCGCTTGCAGCCAGCCGGTCGGGACGTCCGGCTGCCAGCGGCGCGCCGTCGCGAAAGACGCCAAGCGCGTTGGACGAGAACAGAAAGGCAATCAGATCGCGGCCCGTGGTGGCCCGGATACCGGCATAGGTCTTGTATTCCAGCCCAAGCGCCTGCGCGCGCCTGACCCGCAGCCGCACCACTTCGACCGGCAACACCGGCAACAAAGCGGCGCGCGCCTGCCGCCAGCAATGCGCCCGCCAGCCTGCGCCCTCGATCTGCGGTCCGTTATTATGCCCGATCCCGGCCATCATGCCTGTGCCTGCGCCTCGGCCAGCCGGGCGACGTAACGCGCCAGCGTGTCGATTTCCAGATTGATGCTGTCGCCAAGCTCCACATCGCCCCAGGTGGTGACCTCTTGCGTATGCGGGATCAGGTTGACGCCGAAACGGTTGCCCTCGACCTCGTTCACCGTCAGCGAGGTGCCGTTCAGCGCGACCGAGCCCTTGGGGGCCACGAACCGCGCCAGATCCGCCGGAGCCTCGAAGACCAGACGCAGGCTGTCGCCCTCATCGCGCAATTCGGTCACCCGCGCCACGCCATCGACATGGCCGCTGACAATATGGCCGCCAAGCTCATCCCCGACACGCAACGCGCGTTCAAGGTTCAGCCGTTTGCCGTTCTGCCAGCCATTCGCACCGATATTCGTCTTTGACAGGGTCTCGGCCGATATATCGACATCGAACCAGTCATCGCCTTTGGCAACAACCGTCAGACAGACGCCGTCACAAGAGATCGAGGCGCCCATATCGACCCCCGCCATATCATAGCCGCAACCGATCCGCGCCCGCATGTCGCCGCGCATCTCGACCGCGCGAACGATGCCAATATCGGTGATGATCCCGGTGAACATGCCAAACCTCCTGTGTCTTCTGGTCAGGTAGGCGATCACCCGCCATCCTGCAAGACGTGCCACCACCTGCAGCAGCCCCGAATGTATTTGTAGATATCAGGGGTAATTCATGCGATTAATAAGATCTTAGCTTCGTTCCTTTAGATCACCTCATCATGAATCAGGTCCATTGGCCCAAGCCCGATCCGGTCGAGGCTACAGATATCCGAACAGCCGGTGATCGCGCCGAACGGAAGGTGTTTCTGCTGCTGCAGGGACCGCATGGGCCATTCTTCGACCGGCTTGGCCGTTTGCTGCGCAATGCCGGAGCAAAGGTGTGGCGCTGCGGGTTCAATGCCGGGGATGAATTCTTCTGGTCGGACAAGGGCAACTTTCTGGCCCATACCGGCAGTGCCGCCGACTGGCCTGAACATCTGCGCAGCATCGTCGCCGAAAAGGGCATCACCGATATCGTGCTTTACGGCGATTTCCGCCCGATCCACGCCGCCGCCCGCAAAATCTGCAGTGATAACGGTCTGCGGCTGCATGTCTTTGAAGAAGGGTATCTGCGCCCCTACTGGATCAGCTACGAACGTGGCGGCTCTAACGGCCATTCGGCGCTGCTGCGCATCGGCCTGCCCGAAATGCGGGCAACGCTGCGGGAGACCTCGAACGAAATCCGCCGTCCCCCGGCCCATTGGGGCGACATGCGCCACCACAAATTCTACGGCGCGCTGTATCACTTTCTGGTCCTGATCGCGAATGGCCGCTATCGCGAATATCGCGGCCACCGCGCCATCCCGGTCCTGGAAGAGTTTCGCCTGAACCTGCGACGTTTCCTGCTGTCGCCACCGACGAACCTGCGCCGCGCGATCCAGTGGCACCGTTTCAAGCTGTCGGGCGATCCCTATTCGCTGGTGCTGATGCAGCTTGAACATGACGCAAGCTTTCTGGGCCATTCGCATTATACAAAGAATGCGCAGTTCGTGGACGAAGTGATCGCGGAATTTGCCCGCTCGGCCCCGCGTCATCATCACCTGCTGTTCAAGGCCCACCCGCTAGAGGATGGCCGCGCACGCAATCGTCTCGCCATCCGCAAAAGCGCCGAGACGCATGGAATCGCCGGTCGTGTCCACTATTTCAGGGGCGGCAAACTGGCCGATATGCTGGCCAATGCCCGTTCCATCGTGACCGTGAACTCAACCGCGGCGCAGCAGGCGCTGTGGCGGGGGCTGCCGGTCAAGGCCATGGGGCGCGCGGTCTATAGCAAACCGGGCCTCGTCTCGGATCAGAATCTGGCGTCCTTTCTGGCCGATCCACAGCCACCAGATCCCGCCTCCTACCGGATTTTCCGCGATTATCTGCTGCAAACCAGCCAGATTCCCGGCGGCTTCTATTCCCGCCGTTCCCGCGCCCATGCCCTGCGGCTGGTCGCCGACCTGATCCTTGCGGGCGAAGACCCGTATGAATCGCTTGCAGCGGGCCGGGTTACCTATCGGCAGCAAATTGACGATAGGATCGAATGACCCCCAGTAAGTTGTGGCAACCGGGGGCTACTGACGCTAGATTACGTGCAAACCGGGCGGCAAAGCCCGGAATCCAGAAACAGGAGTTTCGAGAGGTGACAGTCTTCCCCCCCAGGGCCGCTCTGGCCCGGATGGCCGTGCTTGCAGCGATGACCCTGCTGTCGGCCTGCGCCCTGCCACGATCCGGCCCCAGCAAGAACGAGATCTATTCGGGCGCCGTCGAAAAGGGCGGCAATGCCCATGTGATCTACGTCAACGACCATGTGACCCGCACCGCGAATTTCGCCCCCTCTTACGGGTTCTCCAGCAGCTTTCAGCGCGCAGGACAGGTCGGCGCGGATGAGATCCGGCCCGGTGACGTGCTGGGCCTGTCGATCTGGGAAAACGTCGATGACGGGCTATTGACCTCGCTTGGCAACAGCTCGACCAATTTGCAGGAAATTCAGGTCGATAGCGGCGGCTATATCTTCGTGCCCTATGCGGGCCGCATCATGGCTGCCGGCAATACCCCCGAACAGCTGCGCAATATCATCACCGACCGGCTGAGCGCACAGACCCCGGACCCGCAGGTGACCGTCGCCCGCGTCGCCGGTGACGGCGCCACCGTTTCGGTGATGGGCAAGGTGAACGGTCAGGGTGTCTTCCCGATCGAGCGGCCCACCCGCTCGCTCTCGGCGATGCTGGCCCGCGCCGGTGGCGTCTCGGTCGAACCCGAAGTTGCGGTCGTCACCGTCAAGCGCGGGAACGAGATGGGCAAGGTCTGGCTGACCGATCTTTACGCCGGTCAGAACGACATCGCGCTGCGCCCCGGCGACATCATCCTTGTCGAGGAAGATCAGCGCAGCTTCACCGCACTTGGCGCGCTTGGCGGCCAGACGCGGGTGCCGCTTGGCAACGAAATGATCAACGCGGTCGAGGCGATTGCCATGGTTGGCGGTCTCAACTCGAACCTCGCCGACCCGACCGGCGTTTTCGTGCTGCGCGATGAACCGGAAGCGGTGGCAAGCCGGGTTCTGGGCAAGCAGGTTTATGGCACGCAGCGCATGGCCTATGTGCTGGATCTGACCCGCCCGAACGGGCTGTTCCTTGCCCGCGACTTTCTGATCCGCGACGGCGATTCCGTCTATGTGACCGAGGCGCCCTATGTCCGTTGGCAGAAGGTTCTGCAGGCAATCACCGGCAGCGCGGCATCGGCAGATTCGCTGGCCACCATCGGCAACTGACATCGTGCCGTCTAAAGATACCGAAGCCGCCGGAGCCGATCTCCGGCGGCTTTTTGTTTATAACGGCGGCTTCTGGCTGCAACCGCGGCTGCGGCGGATCGTCGAACTGGCCGGTTGGCAGATCCGCACCGGCCTGCCCGACACCGGCGATTCCGTCGGCATCTGGGGCGCCAGCCCGACCGCATGGCGCGGCCGCGCCGTCGCCGCCCGCAGGGGCAATCCGCTGGTCACGATCGAGGATGCCTTCCTGCGCTCGGTCCTGCCGGGTCGCGCCAAGGGCCGGGTGGCAAGACGTGGCCCGATCGGGCTGATCATCGATCCGGTCGGTGTCCATTTTGACCCTTCGCGCCCCTCGCTGATCGAGGAACTGGTGAGTTCCGGCGCAACCGCCGATCTGCATCAACGCGCGCGTGACGGCATCAAGCGGCTCAAGGCGCTGGACCTCTCCAAATACAACGCCCATGACCGCGACATCGCGCCGCCCGATCCCGGCTATGTGCTGGTGATCGACCAGACACGTTGCGATGCTTCGCTGATGGGCGCGGGGCGGGACGCATTCCTGACGATGCTGAATGTCGCACGCGCCGACCATCCCGGCCAGCGCATCGTCATCCGCAGCCACCCGGAAACCACGGCGGGCCTGCGTCCCGGCCATTTCGACGCCAGCGATCTTCGCCCCGGCGACGAATTCTGCACCTCGAACATCTCGCCCTGGCCGCTTTTGGACGGTGCCGCCGCGGTCTATGCAATGACCTCGCAGCTTGGATACGAGGCTGTTCTGGCCGGTCATAAACCCCGCATCTTCGGCCAGCCCTTCTATGCTGGCTGGGGCCTGACCGAGGATCAGCACCCCCTGCCCCCGGATCGTCGCGGCCCGGCAAGCGTCGAGGATATTTTCGCAGCCAGCCACCTGCTCGCCCCGGTCTGGTATGATCCCTGCAACGACCGCCTGACCGATTTCGACGGTGCCGCGAACCAGATGCTGGCCGAGATGCGGGCGTGGCAGCAGGACCGCCACGGTCATCTGGCCTATGGCATGCGCCTGTGGAAACGCCGCTTCATCGCCGACACGTTCGGCGGCAACCATCTGCGTTTCACCGCCAACCCCTCGCCGAAGGTGACGCTGACATGGGCCTCACGCGCGGCCGAGGTGCCGCAGGCGATCCGCGTCGAAGACGGTTTCCTGCGCTCGCGCGGGCTTGGCGCGGCGCTGACCCCGCCGCTGTCGCTGATCGCCGACGATCTGGGCATCTACTACGACCCGACCCGCGAAAGCAGGCTCGAGCGGCTGATCTCCAGCCCGATTCGTCCTGCGGCTGAAACGCGCGCCCTGCGGCTTCTGGCGACGATTAGCAAGGCGGGCCTGACGAAATACAACCTCGGCACCAATCCGATGCCGCTGCCCGAACGCGACGGGCGCAGGCGCATCCTGATCCCCGGTCAGGTCGAGGATGACGCCTCGATCCTGCTGGGCGGCGGCGCCGAGCGGACCAATCTGGCGCTGCTGGAACGGGTGCGCCGCGACAATCCGAACGCGATCCTGATCTACAAGCCGCATCCCGATGTCGAGGCCGGCCTGCGCCCCGGCCTCATCGCCCCCGCCGATCTGGCCCGACTTGCCGATCACGTCGCCCGCAACGCGAACCCGGTCACGCTGCTGCCACGGATCGATGAGGTCTGGACCATCACCTCGACCCTGGGTTTCGAGGCGCTTCTGCGCGGCATTCATGTGGTGACCTTGGGCGCGCCTTTTTATGCGGGTTGGGGCCTGACCCGCGATCTGGGCCCGATCCCGGCGCGCCGCACCGCCCGGCCCAGCCTCGCCGCGCTGGCCTATGCCTGCCTCATAGCCTATCCGCGTTATCACGATCCGAAAAGCGGCTTGCCCTGCCCGCCAGAAATTGCCGTCCAGCGGCTGATCGAAGGACCGCCCGATCAAAGCCCCGGCCTGCGGGCGCTCGCGAAACTGCAGGGCGCGCTGTCAGGCCATAGCTGGATTTGGCGACGTTAGCCGCCAGCGATGAAACAGATCCGGCCCGATCCGCCGCGTCTCAACCAGATCGAAGCGCGGCGCATCGGTCAGGTGGGACAGATTCAGCGTGCCAACCGAGGCACGACCATCCGCACCCAGAACCAAGCCCGCCGTATATCCGATCACCTGATCGACCAGCCTAGCTTGTAACAGCGCGGCCGCCAGAACGCCGCCGCCTTCGCAGAATACCCTTGTCAAACCACGCTCTGCCAACTCCTTGAGCATCACCAAGGGCTCGCTCGAGACTTGCCAAAGCGGCCCGAAATCCGGTCCCTCGGCGGGCAATTCCGGCAGCGGCTGCGACGACACCACCACCCGAACCGGCTGAGACGGCAGATTGAATCCGCGCACATTCAGCGACGGAAGGTCGGCCCGCGCCGTCCCTCCGCCAACCATGATCGCGTCATGGATCGCCCGCATCGCATGGACATGCGCGCGCGCAGCAGGCCCGGTGATCCATTGGCTTTCACCGCTCGCGGTAGCAATCCTGCCATCGAAACTGCTGGCCAGTTTCAACGTAACAAAGGGCCGCCCGCGCGTGATCCGCGACAGGAATCCGGCCTGTAACTCTCGCGCCTCGGCCTCCATCACCCCTTCGCGGACCTCGATCCCCGCCTCACGCAGGATCGCATGACCGCGACCGGCAACGCGCGGATCGGGATCGGTAAACGCGCTGACCACCCGCGCCACGCCCGACTGAACCAGACCAAGCGCGCAGGGCGGTGTTTTGCCGTGATGGGCGCAGGGCTCGAGCGTCACATAGGCGGTCGCGCCGCGCGCCAATTCGCCCGCCTGATCCAGCGCCATCCGCTCAGCATGCGGGCGTCCGCCGGGTTGCGTCCAACCGCGACCGACAACACGCCCGTCACGGATCAGCACGCAGCCGACAGCCGGATTGGGCCAGACATTCCCAAGTCCGCGGCGCGCCAATCGCAGCGCGTGGGCCATGTGCCGAAAATCGTCTGCCTTCGACACGGCTCAGTCGTTGGCGGCGCCGGGGCGCAGTTCCGCGACGAATTTATCGAAATCGTCGGCGTCCTGGAAGTTCTTGTAAACGCTCGCAAAACGCACATAACCGACATTGTCGATCCGCGACAAAGCCTCCATGACGATCTCACCGATCATCTTCGAGGGAATGTCGGTTTCGCCCGTGCTTTCCAGCCTGCGAACGATACCGCTGATCATCTGCTCAATCCGTTCGGGCTCGACCGGGCGTTTCTGCATCGCGATCCGGATCGAGCGGGACATCTTGTCACGATCAAAATCCTCGCGCTTGCCGTTCGATTTGACCACGACCAGATCGCGCAACTGGACCCGTTCATAGGTGGTAAAGCGACCACCGCAGGCCGGGCAGAAGCGGCGGCGGCGGATGGCGACGTTATCCTCGGCCGGGCGAGAATCCTTGACCTGCGTATCGACATTTCCGCAAAACGGGCAGCGCATTCACTTGTCCCTCTGATCCCCAAACTCACAGCCACTATAGGTAGCGCGGCACAGTTTGGGTAGTGTTATCCACAGGCTACAAGATGTGATAGGGCTAAAATGTGGCGCGAATGCCGCTTTCGCCGCTTGGCCAGACGGAATGAACTGAAACAGGCGCGGGGCGTTGGCCATCTGTTCATAAACCGATGGAGGAAAGGATGAGCATTGCCCGCGTGACCGAGATTTCCGCCACGTCCCAGAAGGGTTTTGAAGACGCCGTGGTGAATGGCCTGCAACGCGCTAATGAGACGCTGCGCCACGTTAAAGGCGCGTGGATCAAGGAACAGATCGTCGAATGCGACGAAGGTAAGATCACCGGCTATCGTGTCAATATGATGGTCACATTCGTGCTTGACGATTGACCTGATGCTGCGCTGCCGGGCCCTGCCCGCCGCGCAGCATTCCCCTTTAACTACAATGCAGTGTGCTGAAATAGCCCAGCGACCTCGCGATCATGCGGCCTGTCGCGATGTTCGACCAGATAAATCCCCTGCCATCGCCCCAGCATCATCCGTCCGCGCTGAACCGGGATTTGCAGGCTTACTGGCAATACCGCAGCCTTCAGGTGCGCGGGCATATCATCCGGGCCTTCGTAGCGATGCGTGATCCAGCCCATCGACGGATGATCAGAGCGCGGAGCGATCCGGTTCAGCCAGTTCAGCAGATCAACCTGCACATCGGGGTCGGCATTTTCCTGTATCAGTAGCGAACAGGAGGTGTGGCGCACCATCAGCGTCAGCAACCCGTCCTCTGCGCCGATCCCTTCCAGCCATCCAGCAACATCGTGGGTAAAGTCGTGGCAGGCAGGGCCTTCGGTCCGAATGGTGAAGGTATTGATCATTCGGCGGCCTCTGAACTGTCCGGCGCCTCCAGCGTCGGCACGTCGCCGCCATCATGCTCCATCGCGATGCGCTTCTGGTTCCGGGCGCCAAGTTCCCGCAGAATTTCGACCTGCCGGATGACATTGCCCGATCCGCGGCTGAGACGATCAACCGCCTGTCCATGGGCCCGACTGGCCTGATCCAGCGCGCGGCCCACTGCGTCCATCGAGTCGACGAAACCCGCAACTTTGTCGTAAAGCTGCCCGGCGCGTTTGGCGATGTCGGCGGCGTTGCTTTCGCGGCGCTCAACGGCCCAGATGTGATCGACCGTCCGCAATGTCAGCATCAGCGTCGTCGGCGTGGTCAGGCCGACCCGCGCTTCCATCGCGAAACTGGCAAGACCGGGATCGGCGCGCAACGCCTCGGAAAATGCGCCTTCGATCGGGATGAACATCAGGACGTAATCGACCGAGGCGTCGTCCATTCTGTGATAGCCCTTTTCGGCCAGCGTCGAGACATGCGCGCGGATCGCCGCCACATGCCGCCGCAGGGCCGCCTGCGCCTCGACCGGGTCATCGGCATTCACCGCCGCTTCGTAATCGTTCAGCGAGACCTTGCTGTCGATCACCATGACCTTGCCGCGCGGCATCTTGACCACTACGTCAGGCCGCCAGCGCTTGCCGTCCTCATCGGTCCAACTGTGCTGCATGTCGTAATGGGTGCCGGCGTTCAGCCCGGATTCCTCCAGCAGCCGTTCCAGCACCATTTCGCCCCATGCACCTTGCCGCTGTTTTTCGCCTTTCAGCGCCCGCGTCAGGTTCACCGCCTCGCGCGAAATATCCTCCGAGCGTTGATGCAGATATTGGATATGCTCGCGCAGCCGCGCACCTTCTTCGTCCAGAACCTTGTTGCGGGCCTGCAATTCGGTCTGAAAACGATGAACCTGATCGCGAAACGGGTTCAGCAAAGCCGTCAACTGCTCGCCCTGCGCCTTTTGCATGTCGCCCTGCTGCACGCGCAAGATCTCGGACGCCAATAGCTTGAATTGGCCGGTCATTTCCTCACGCAGTTCTCGCAAGGTGGCTATTTCCTTCGCCGCCGCTTCGGCGTCCTTTTCGGCACGCAGCCGCGACTGGGCCAGTTCGGTCTGCATCTGCGACAGGCTTTGGCGCGATTGATGCAAAGCGTCGGTCAGACCGTCGCGTTCCTCGGCCAGTTCGGCCAGCCTTGCGCCCTGCCCGTCCAACCTGACCTCTTGCTGACCGGCGCGCAGTTCCAGCGCGCGGGCATCGGCCAGAAGCTGATGTTCGCGCGCCATCGCAGCAGCCACGGTCGCATCGGCGTCACGCCACGCCCGTCTTTGGCCGATAAACAGAAAGAGCAGCAGCAGCGACACAGCCGCTGCGAAGATCAGCAGGAACCTGAGGCTCTGCACATCGCCAAGCCATTCGGCAAGTTGTTGCGGCATAAAGTCTCCGATCCCGGTCGCAGGTCCAAGTGTTCACTTTTTGTGCTATAAATGCAAGCCCGGATGCCGCCATTTCCTGCGGTCCGGGCCCGGAAAATCGCTAAAATAAGAACGACGTCAGACGGCGATTGCGGTCAGGAAGGCGACGACGCCGCCCGCGTAATCCTTGCGATCGACCGTTGCCACCTCGCTATTGGCGAACCAGTCCATCAGCGAACCGTGTTCACGGTCGGAATAACGCATCCGCCAGTTCTGAAAGCGCCGCGCGTCCAGCGGCCCCTGCCCCAGAACGGTCAGATCGCTGTGACGCGGATCATCATCGATCAGTTGAAAGACCTCACCAACTGCCTGCGCCGGTCCTTCAATCCATTGAAAGAAAAGACCATCTTCAAAATGCAGGCAGCCAGTCACAGACAAGGCCTGATTCCGGTCGCGGGCGGCATGCAGGATGTCGTCCAGATCGGTTTCGGTCAGGCGATCGACGGCCGAGCTGCGATAGACCAGAAAGGCCAGGCCGTCGAAATCAAGATCATTGGTCAAGGAAGGACCGCAACTTTCTGCTGCGCGACGGATGCTTCAGTTTCCGAAGCGCCTTGGCCTCGATCTGACGGATCCGTTCGCGGGTCACACTGAACTGCTGACCAACCTCTTCCAGCGTGTGATCGGTGTTCATGCCGATGCCGAAACGCATCCGCAGAACCCGTTCTTCGCGCGGGGTCAGGCTGGCCAGAACACGGGTCGTCGTTTCCTTCAGGTTCTCCTGAATGGCACTGTCGAGCGGCAGAACGGCGTTCTTGTCCTCGATGAAATCGCCAAGCTGGCTGTCCTCTTCATCCCCGATGGGGGTTTCAAGGCTGATCGGTTCCTTGGCGATTTTCATCACCTTGCGAACCTTTTCCAGCGGCATTTGCAGCTTTTCGGCCAGTTCTTCCGGCGTCGGTTCGCGACCGATTTCATGCAGCATCTGGCGGCCGGTCCGCACCAGCTTGTTGATCGTCTCGATCATGTGGACCGGAATACGGATCGTGCGGGCCTGATCGGCGATCGAGCGGGTGATCGCCTGACGGATCCACCAAGTCGCATAGGTCGAGAATTTATAGCCCCGGCGATACTCGAACTTGTCCACGGCCTTCATCAGGCCGATATTGCCTTCCTGAATAAGATCAAGGAATTGCAGGCCACGGTTCGTGTATTTCTTGGCGATCGAGATCACCAGACGCAGGTTCGCCTCGACCATTTCCTTCTTGGCCTGACGGGCTTCCTTTTCGCCGCGCTGGACCTGAGACACGATGCGGCGGAATTCCTCGATATCGACGCCGACATATTGGCCGACCTGCGCCATTTCGCTGCGCAGTTCCTCGACCTTGTCGCGCGAGCGTTCGAACAAAGCCTGCCAGCCACGGCCAGCCTGATCGGACATGCGGTCCACCCAGGACGGGTCCAGCTCGCTGCCGCGATAGGCGTCGATGAATTCACGGCGGTTGATGCGGGCGGCGTCGGCCAGCTTCACCATGCCGCTGTCGATGGTCACGATCCGGCGGTTGATGCCGTAAAGCTGATCGACCAGCGCTTCGATCCGGCTGTTGTTCAGGTGAAGCTCGTTCACCAGACCGACGATATGGCTGCGCAGTTTCTGATAATCTGCCTCTGCCGAGACCGAGAAGCTGCTATCCTCGTTCAGCGTCGCCGACATCCGCTGATCCTGCATATGAGCAAGCTGCTCATAGCCATGGGCGATGGTTTCCAGCGTCTCCAGAACCTTGGGCTTGAGGCTGGCTTCCATCGCGGCAAGCGACAGGTTGCTGCCGTCATCATCCTCGTCGTCGTCCTCGGAACGCATCGGATTGCCGTCGGCATCCAGTTCTTCGCGCTGCTGCGAGGTCTCGGAGCTGCTGTCTTCGGTGGTCAGCTCTTCTTCTTCGCCCTCTTCGTCGTCAAGCGACTGGCCGAAGGTGGTTTCCAGATCGATCACGTCGCGCAGCAGGATCTCTTCTTCCAGAAGCTCCTCGCGCCACATGATAATGGCCTTGAAGGTCAGCGGGCTTTCGCAAAGCCCCGCGATCATCGTGTTCCGACCAGCCTCGATCCGCTTGGCGATGGCGATTTCGCCTTCGCGGGACAAAAGCTCGACCGAGCCCATCTCGCGCAGATACATCCGCACCGGGTCATCGGTGCGGTCCAGCTTTTCGGTTTCGGTCGTCGCAACCGCAATCTCGCGCGAGCCGGAACCGGTCGTGGCCACGGCCCCGCCCTCGGCCTCTTCGGCCTCATCCTCGTCCTCGATGACATTGATGCCCATTTCGGACAGCATCGACATCACGTCTTCGATCTGTTCGCTGCTGACCTGTTCAGGAGGCAGGACGGCGTTCAACTGATCATAGGTGATGTAGCCACGCTCGCGTGCGTCGGCGATCATGCGCTTGACCGCCGCCTGGCTCATGTCGAGCGTATGGGCGTTGTCGTCCTTGTCCGTCTTGTCGGTATCGTCGTCCTTGGTGGCCATCCAGGGCTCCTTCTCGGGTCGGTGATTCGCGAATCAGCGAATCGCCGCAAATCTTCCTGTTTGTAACCTTCCCAGCCGTGGCGTCAAACGGCAGGTAAAGCTGATGATTCGCGACCACCCATAGGGTGATTCGCCATGTCCTGCCCCTTTGCGCGTCACCGTCGCGGCGGCTTGCGCCAGATTTCGCCGCTAAGCCAGTCCTGAAGCTGTGCCGAAAGGGCATCGCGATCCTCGTTCAGATCGCCGGTGGTTTCCAGTTCGGGACGCTCGGCCCGGTGCCGGGCGCGGGCAATTTGCTGCATCCGCCAGGTCAGACCCTCATCGGCCTCACCCTGAATTTCGGCCTCGGCGCGGGCCAGTTCCGCGCCTGCCGCCCGCTGCGCTTCCAGCCGATCCAGAAGATTGCTGAGGATCGCGGCGACGGAGTCGGCTTCTTGCGAACAGATGACGCTTGGGGTCAGGCCCAGATGGGCGTCCTTCCGCAGCCTTTCAAGGCCCTCGCGACCAGCGGGGCTGTCATCATGCGACAGAAGATCATGCAACAGCGCGGCGCGGTCGGCATCGCGGGGGATCAGCCGTTCCAGCCGCGTCTCGACCGCCGCGACCAGTTCCGGGCGCAGCGCGCAGATCAGCAGACTTGCGCCTTCCAGAAGCGTTTCCCCGGCCAGCGTCGTATCGACATGGATGGCCGGGCGCGGCGCGCGCGACCCCGTCGAGGGGCCGCCGCGCCGGTCGGTGCTGCGCCCCGACCCACCCTGTTTCGGGCGGGCAGACTGATTGCGGCCCGAGCGGTTCAGAAGTTCCCAGGTCTTGCGCTTGATCTCATCGGCATAGTGGCGGCGGGTCAGTTCATCGGGAATGCGCCCGATCGCGTCCAGCAGCCGCTTGTCCAGCGCCGCCTTGCGTTCGGGGCTGTCGAAAACCTGCCCCTCGATCTCGCGCGCCCAGAGCAGATCGACCAAGGGCCGCGCCTGATCCAGCAGCGCCTGCATCGCGCCCCGCCCCGCCGCCTTGATCAGATCGTCCGGGTCTTGCCCGGCAGGCAGGATGACAAAGCGCAGCGCCTGCCCCGGCCCGGTCATCGGCAGCGCCAGATCGATCAGCCGCTGTGCCGCCCGCTGCCCCGCCGCATCGCCGTCCAGCGCGATCACCGGCTCGGGGTTGATCCGCCACATCAGCCGCAACTGATCCTCGGTAATGGCGGTGCCAAGCGGCGCGACCGCGCCCTCGAACCCGGCGCGGGCCAGCGCGATCACGTCCATATAGCCCTCGGCCACGATCAGCGGCTGACCCTTCGCCACCGCCGCCCGCGCCGGCGCGACGTGGTAAAGATTGCGCCCCTTGTCGAACAAGGGCGTCTCCGGACTGTTGAGATATTTCGCCCGCGCATTCGGGTCCATCGAGCGCCCGCCAAAGCCGATACACCGCCCCTGCCCGTCCCGGATCGGGAAAATGATCCGACCGCGGAAACGGTCATAGGCTGCGCCGCCGCCATCAGGCTTGGCCGACATCCCGGCTTCGACTATCATCGCCTCGTCAAAGCCCTTTTCCTTCAGGGCCTGCGTCAAAGCGGTGCGGTTATCTGGTGCAAAGCCGATCTCGAACCGATCCTCGGCGGCACGATCAAGGCCGCGTCGGGCCAGATAATCCCGCGCCTCTGCCGCAGCGCCGGTTTGAAGTTGCAGCCGGAACCAGCGGCAGGCGGCCTCGGTCACTTCCAGCAGCTTGGTGCGCCGGTCGGTCCGCTCTCGCTGACGGGGATCAGGCTCGGGCATCGCCAACCCGGCCTCGGCCGCCAAAACCTTCACCGCTTCCATGAATTCCAGCCCGTCAGCCTCGCGCAGAAAGGTCAGCGCATCGCCTTTGGCATGGCAGCCGAAGCAGTAATAGAAGCCCTTCTGATCGTCGCAATGGAAGCTGGCGGATTTTTCCTGATGGAAAGGGCACGGCGCCCACCAATCGCCCCGCGCCTGATTGGACTTGCGCTGATCCCAAACCACCTTCCTTCCGATCACACGAGAGATCGGGACACGATTGCGAAGCTCGTCAAGGAAACCGGGGGGCAGACTCATGGCGCGATTATCGGCCAGCAACCGCGCCGGGGCAAGCGCGGGAAACAGGGCCTCACGCCCCGGCCAGCCATTGCCCGATCAGCCGCATTCCCGTCCACGCAACACCCACCGTTCGCAAGCTGTGTACAGGCGGTGCACATCCAGTGCATGCCCGGTGCACGCCCTGTGCCCCCGGAACCCCAGCAATCGCTGGCTTTCCGGCCCATCCGGCTTTTCCGTTGCACAAACGCCCATTGCAACGCCCGCAGGTGTTGCTTCACGCCCCGACGGCGCCGCGGGCCAGTTCCCAATAAACATCCCCGATCCGCTGCCGATCCAGCCGACCACCCTCGCGATACCAGTTCGTAACGCCGGTCAGCATCGCGATCAGCGCCAGCGTCGCCAGCTTCGGATCGTCGATATGCATCGTTCCGCCGGCCATACCGTCGCGCAAGATCGTCTCTAGCGAGGACTCATATTGCCCGCGCATCCCGGCGATGGTGGTAAAGTTCTCGGGCGTCAGATTGCGCAGTTCCATATAGGACAGGAAGACCTGATCCGAGTGGTCCAGACTGAAGCCGATATGAAACCGGACGAAATTTTCCAGCCTTTTCAAAGCATCGGCAGCAGGCTCATCTTGCCACGCATCCAGAAGTTGCTGCATGTGATCGCAAAGCAGATCGAACAGAAGCGCCTGTTTGTCGGGCGTATAGGCGTAAAGCGCGCCCACCTGCACGCCCACCGCCGCCGCGATCTGCCGCATCGAGACCGCCGCATATCCCTGCCGCGCAAACAGCTTCAGCGCCTTCTGCCGCAGCAGCGGGCCGGTAACGTCTGATCGTGATCCCTGCGTGCGCGCCATGCCGCTTGATACCGGCCAAAGCGCCCGGCGAAAAGCCCGTTGCCCAGGATCGGGACAGGCCGTAACTTTGCGACATGAAACATCTTCCGCTGCTCGCCCTTGCCCTGATCCCGCTTAGCGCCTGCGACCGCGATCAGGCGTCATATCCCAAGCTATTGCCGACAAACGAAATTCTGGCCGATCCGCAATTGCCGGATCACGCCACGACCGCCGCAAACTCCCCCGCCGCCGTCGATGCCGAAACCACCGCCCGCGCCGAAGCCCTGCGCCGCCGTGCCGCCGCGCTGCAAGCCCCGGTGATCGAACCCGACACGCGCAGCAGGATGCAGCCGACGCAGTGATTGTGCTGCCCCGCGAGATTTGGTAAGTAATTTTTACCAAGCTGGACGAGGGGACCATGCCAGTCATTACCTGCATCGACGATCTGAAGCAGCTTTACCGCGCCCGCACGCCGAAAATGTTCTACGATTACGCGGAATCGGGCAGCTATACCGGCCAGACCTTCGCCGAGAACAGCAGCGATTTCGCCCGTCTGAAGCTGCGCCAGAAGGTTGCGGTGGATATGTCGAACCGCAATACCGCGACGACCATCGCGGGCCTGCCCGCCAGTATGCCGGTGGGGCTTGCCCCGGTCGGGCTGACCGGAATGCAGCATGCCGATGGCGAAATCCACGCCGCCCGCGCGGCCGAGAAGTTCGGCGTTCCCTATACCCTCTCCACCATGTCGATCTGCTCGATCGAGGATGTGGCCGAGAACACGACAAAACCCTTCATGTTCCAGCTTTACGTCATGAAGGATCAGGACTTTCTGGCCGCGATCATCGAGCGTGCGAAGGCCGTAAATTGCAGCGCGCTGGTGCTGACCCTTGATCTGCAAATCCTTGGGCAGCGGCACAAGGATCTGAAAAACGGTCTTTCCGCCCCGCCAAAACTGACCCTGCCGACACTGCTGGATCTGGCGACGCGGTGGCGGTGGGGTATGGGTATGCTGCAGACGAAGCGGCGGTTCTTCGGCAATATCGTCGGCCACGCCAAGGGCGTCGCCGATCCGTCCTCGCTGATGAGCTGGACCTCGCAGCAATTCGATGAGCGGCTGGACTGGGACAAGATCGCGCGCATCCGCGATATGTGGGGTGGCAAACTGATCCTGAAGGGCATTCTTGACCCCGAAGATGCCCGCATTGCCGCCAATTTCGGCGCCGATGCGATCATCGTGTCGAACCATGGCGGGCGGCAGCTTGATGGCGCGCTGTCCTCGATCCGCATGCTGCCGCATATCGTCGAGGCAGTTGGCGACCGGGTCGAGGTCCACATGGACAGCGGTATCCGCAGCGGTCAGGACGTGCTGAAGGCGCTGGCCTATGGGGCGCATGCGGCATGGATCGGGCGGGCCTATATCTACGGTCTGGGTGCGATGGGCGAGGCTGGCGTCACCGCCGCGCTTGAGGTGATCCGCAAGGAACTGGACATCAGCATGGCGCTGTGCGGCGAACGGGATGTGAAGAATCTCGGCCTCCACAATCTGCTGGTGCCACAGGATTTCCTGACCGAATATGGCGCCTGACCGCGCTTCACAGCGCCTTGTCCATATTCGCCCTTCACAAATCGCCCGCCTTGGGCTATAGGCCCGGCTCTGCCGCTACTCACCCTTGGAGGATGGCGGCGCCAACCAACGATTAGGAATAATATCATGGCCAAAGAGATCCCAGATCTGGTGGCCGAGGCACGCGCGGGGACAGGCAAGGGGGCCGCCCGCCAAGCTCGCCGCGAAGGCAAAGTGCCCGGCATTGTTTATGGTGACCACAAAGACCCGGTCTCCATCCAGTTTGACTTCAACAAACTGCTGACCACGCTGCGCGCCGGTCGCTTCATGTCCACGCTGTGGAACCTGAAGGTCGAAGGTCAGGAAGACGTTCGCGTCATCTGCCGCGGCGTTCAGAAAGACGTCGTGAAGGATCTGCCGATCCATATCGACTTCATGCGCCTGCGTCGCAACTCGAAGGTGAACCTGTTCATCCCGGTTGAATTCATCAATCAGGACAAGTGCCCCGGCCTGAAAAAGGGCGGCACGCTGGTGACCGTTCGTGCCGAGGTCGAACTGATCGTGACCGCGGGTGACATCCCCGATCACATCACCGTCGATCTGGAAGGCCACGAAGTCGGCGATTCGATCCATATCGATCAGGTGACCCTGCCCAAAGGCAGCAAAACCACCATCGACCGCAACTTCGTCATCGCCAACATCGCCGCCCCCTCGGCGCTGCGGTCCAGCGATGACGGCGACAGCGAAGAAGAAGCGGCAGAAGCCACCGAAGAGTGATCTTCATCCGCTGACACGATCCGGGGCGGTGCCGCTGGCGCCGCCCTTTCCTTTTGCGGTCCGCCGACTTATCTGACCGCTGATCACCGAGGAGGTTTCATGCAGCCCGTCAATATCATCGGCGCAGGTCTGGCCGGTTCCGAGGCCGCGTGGCAGATCGCCCGCGCAGGCGTTCCGGTGATCCTTCACGAAATGCGGCCCAAGGTCGAAACCTTCGCCCACAAGACCGGCGATTGCGCCGAAATGGTCTGTTCGAACTCGTTCCGCTCGGATGACGATGTGATGAATGCGGTCGGGCAGTTGCATTGGGAAATGCGCGCGGCGGGCGGGCTGATCATGGCGATGGCCGACAAGCACCGCCTTCCCGCAGGCGGCGCGCTGGCCGTGGACCGCGAGGCGTTTTCGCAGGCGGTCACGGCGGCGCTGCGGGCCGAGCCGCTGATCGAGATCCGCGATGCCGAAATCACCGATCTGCCGACCGACGGCAACTGGATCGTCGCGACCGGGCCGCTGACCTCTGACGCGCTGGCTTCTGCGATCCGCAAGGTGACGGGAACCGAGGCCTTGGCCTTCTTCGACGCCATCGCGCCCATCGTTCATGCCGAAACCATCGACATGTCGGTCGCCTGGGAACAAAGCCGCTACGACAAGGGCGAGACCGAGGCCGAACAGCGCGCCTATATCAACTGCCCGATGAACCGCGATCAATATGAGGCCTTCATCGACGCGCTGTTGGCCGCCGACAAGACCGAATTCCGCGAGGGTGAAACGGCGGGCTATTTCGACGGCTGCCTGCCGATCGAGGTGATGGCCGAACGCGGTCGCGAGACGTTGCGCCACGGCCCGATGAAGCCGGTGGGCCTGACCAATTCCCATAATCCCACCGAAAAGGCCTATGCGGTCGTCCAGCTTCGCCGTGATAATGCCTTGGGAACGCTTTATAATATCGTCGGCTTCCAGACCAAGATGAAATACGGCGCCCAGACCGAGGTATTCCGCATGATCCCGGCGCTGGAGAATGCCAGCTTCGCGCGTCTGGGCGGCATCCACCGCAATTCCTTCCTGAATTCGCCGACGCTGCTGGACGACCGGATGCGGATGCGCCTGCGTCCGAACCTGCGCTTCGCCGGTCAGGTCACGGGCGTCGAAGGCTATGTCGAAAGCGCCGCCATGGGTCTTCTGGCGGGGCGAATGGCAGCGGCAGCGGCCAAGGGCCATGACCTTGCCCCCCCGGCCTATACGACGGCGATGGGCGCGCTGGTCAACCACATCACCGGCGGGGCCGAGGCGAAAACCTTCCAGCCGATGAACGTGAATTTCGGGCTTTTCCCGCCGCTGGACGAAGCCCGCAGCGGCCGCAAAGGCCGAAAAGACCGCTACCCCGCCTATACGCAACGCGCCAAAGACGATTTCGCGGCATGGCTGGCGACGCAATAAGACGCACGCGCTTTGCGCCCTCGCCTACCGGGCTTTTACATCTGGGCCATGCCTATGCGGCGCTGATCGCGGCGCAAGAGGCCAGTCCCGGCCAGTTCCTGCTGCGGATCGAGGATATCGACCGCGACCGCTGCAAACCGGAATACGAGGCCGCGATCTATGACGACCTGCTCTGGCTGGGCCTCGATTGGCAGCACCCGGTCATGCGCCAGACCGACCGGATGGATGCCTATCAGGACGCGCTGACCCAACTCGCCCCGCTTTGCTATCCCTGTTCCTGCCGACGCGGCGATATCCGCGCGGCCTTGTCGGCCCCGCAGGAAGGCGCCCTGCCCGCCGGTCCTGATGGCCTCATCTATCCCGGAACCTGCCGCCATCGGCCAATGGACGAGACCGGCCCGGATGACGTGATCCGGCTGGACACCGCCCGTGCCTTCGACGCCCTTGGCATCGAAAACCTCAGCTTCCGCGACGAATGCATCTTGCCGGATCAGGACCATATCCTGAGCCGAGACGAATTTCTGGACGGCATCGGCGACGTGATCCTGTCCCGTCGCGGCATGGGCACATCCTACCATCTCGCCGTGGTGATCGACGATGCCGAACAGGGCATCACCCACATCACCCGTGGCAAAGATCTATTCGATTCCACATGGATACATGTTCTTCTTCAGAAACTTCTGAAGCTGCCGACCCCGATCTATCACCACCACCGCCTGATCCGCGACGATTCCGGCAAACGCCTTGCCAAACGCGACGACGCCCGCGCGCTGCGCCACTATCGCGACGACGGCACCACCCCCGCCCAGATCCGGCAGATGCTCAATCTCTGACCCCTGGATTGGTCCAAAAATATCCTGGGGGAGTCGCCGATACGGCGGCGGGGGCAAAGCCCCCTACGCCATTGGCCGCAGGATCTCGACCTCTTCGCCGTCACGAACCGCCGTGTAAAAACACGACCGCCGATTGGTGTGACAGGCAGGCCCGGTCTGGTTCACCAGCACCAACAGACAATCCGCATCGCAATCCACCCGCAGCTCGACCAGCTCCTGCACATGGCCCGAGCTTTCCCCCTTGATCCAGAAAGACTGCCGCGACCGCGACCAATAGGTGACCCTCCCGGTCTTCAGCGTCTGCGCCACGCTTTCGGCGTTCATCCACGCCATCATCAGCACATCGCCGGTCCCAGCATCCTGCGCGATCGCGGGAATCAGGCCGTTCTGGTCGTATTTCAGCCGCGACGGGTCGAACATCGGGTTTCCTTTCAGCATTGCCGCCCCTATCTAGGGCTAAGGCAGCCTGTGGAAAAGACCAATGGCCGATAGCGACCTGATGCAGCTCTATTCGCGCCGGATTCTGGCGCTGACCACGACGATCCCGCATTTGGGCAGGCTTGACGCGCCTGAGGCAAGCGCCATGCGCCGTTCGCCCCAATGCGGTTCTTCGGTGACGGTGCATCTGACCACCACTGCCGATGGTCGCATCGCCGATTTCGCGCAAGAGGTGCGGGCCTGCGCGCTTGGGCAGGCTTCGGCCTCGGTCCTTGGCAGCGCGGTGATCGGGCGCAGCCGCGAGGAAATTCAGACCGCACGCGATGCATTGCAAGCCATGCTGAAGCAAGACGGACAGCCCCCCGCCGCGCCCTTTGCGGAACTGGAAACGCTGCTGCCGGCGCGAGAATATCCGAACCGCCATGCCTCGATCCTGCTTGCATGGGACGCCACGCTTGAGGCCTTGGATCACGCGCTGGCCGCAGCCTGAAACAGCCCAAGAAAAAACCGGCCCACAAAGGGGCCGGTCAAGTTGCGCGTGCAGGGGGACCAGATGGCGCACAGGCGGTGGCGCCGTCATCGCAACGCGGGGCAGAGAGTCAGGCTTGCAGGATCGCGGGCAGCCACAGCACCACGATGGTGGTGACGGACAGGGCGGCGACCCCAAGAAGATCAGAGACGAATTCGCGGGACATGGCGGCAACTCCTCATCGGTTGCCTATTTGTTCTCATATCTCTGGTTGTATGTAAAGAACATTTTAAGAACATTATGCGAACGTCGTTAGAACCTATCCGACCGAGATCAGGCGGATCGCTTTGTCCTGTTGCATCAACCACATAAGCATCCGCAGCGCCTTGCCCCGCGGGCTTTCAAGCGCCGGATCGCGTTCCAGAAGCGCCCGCGCATCCTGCCGCGCAACCGCCATCAGACCGGCCTGATGTTCCAAATCCCCGATTCGGAATCGCGGCAGACCGGATTGGGCAGTGCCGATCACATCCCCCGCGCCGCGCATCTCCATATCGACTTCGGCGATCCGAAACCCGTCTTCGGTGTCCCGCAACGTCGTCAGCCGCCGCGCGGCGGTTTCGCCCAGCGGCGAATGATACATCAGCAGACAGGTCGAGGCGCCCTGCCCCCGGCCCACGCGCCCGCGAAGCTGATGCAGTTGCGCCAGACCAAAATTCTCGGCGCGCTCGATGACCATGATCGTCGCCTCGGGCACATCGACGCCAACCTCGATCACCGTCGTCGCCACCAAAATCTGCGCAACACCGCTGGCGAAATCCGCCATGGCGCGGTCGCGATCCTCGGCGGGCATCTGCCCGTGGATCAACCGCACCACATCGCCGAACTGCGCCCGCAGCGTCTGAAACCGGGCCTCGGCTGCGGTCAGATCGCTGACCTCGCTTTCCTCGACCAGCGGGCAGACCCAATAGGCGCGCGCGCCCTGAGCGATGGCGGCACGTAGCCGCGCGGTCACCTCGTCCAACCGCTGATCGCTGATCATGACGGTGGTGATCGGCTGTCGTCCGGGCGGCTTTTCGTCAAGGATCGAGATGTCCAGATCGCCATATTGCGTCAGCGCCAGCGAGCGCGGAATCGGCGTCGCCGTCATGATCAGCATATCCGGCGGCACCGCGCCCTTGGCGGAAAGCTCCAGCCTTTGCGCCACGCCAAAGCGATGTTGTTCGTCGATGATCGCCAGCCGAAGATCTTGGAAATGCACGTCTTTTTGGAAAACAGCATGGGTGCCGACCAGAATGTTGATCCGCCCCGCAGCCAGATCTTCCAGCATCTGCGCACGAAGCTCACCCCGATCCCGCCCAGTCAAGGCCGCCAGCCGCACTCCCGCCGCACGGGCCAGAGGCTCCAGCGCGCGGGCATGTTGCCGGGCAAGGATCTCGGTCGGCGCCATCAGCACCGCCTGCCCGCCCGCCTCGACCGCGACCAAGGCGGCTAGCATCGCCACCAGCGTTTTTCCCGCGCCGACATCGCCCTGAAGCAACCGGTTCATGCGGCGGTCGCTGGCCATATCCTCGGCAATCTCGGCAATGGCGCGGGTTTGCGCGCCGGTCGGGGGCCAGGGCAATTGCGCCATAACCGCCTGTCGCAGCCGCCCGTCGCCCTGCGTGGGCCGCCCCTTCAGTCGGCGTTTCTCGCGCCGCACCAGAGCCAGTGTCATCTGATGCGCCAGAAACTCGTCATAGGCCAACCGCGCGCGCGCACCCTGATCGGGCGACAGATCGCGCGCCGCCTCGGGCGCATGGGCGGCGGTCAGGGCATCGTTGAAACCGGGCCAGCCGCGATCCGCCAGAAGCTGCGGGTCGATCCATTCCGCCATCGGCGGCATCCGCTCCATCGCAGCCGCAATCGCCTTCGACATCATCTTCTGCGTCAGCCCGGCAGAGAGCGGGTAAACCGGCTCGAATTCCGGTGGCAGCGGGTCTTCGGGCGGCTGGATATGGTCGGGATGGACCATCTGCGCCATGCCGTCGAACAGTTCCAGCTTGCCGCTGACCACGCGACGCGCGCCGGTCGGCAACTGACTTTCGATCCAGTCGCGGCGGGCGTGGAAGAACACCAGCGTCAGGTCATGGGTGCCGTCGCTGCAATGAACGCGCCACGGACGGCCGCGTTGAGCGGGCGGATGGTGGCGCCCGACGGTGACAGCGACGGTCACCACCTCGGGTGCGCGCGCTTCGGCCAGCGAGGCGATACGGCGGCGGGTCACGCCGCTGTTTGGCAGGGTCATCGCCAGATCGCGGGGCGTCTCGATCCCCATCTGTTGCAGCGCGGCGCGCCCCTTCGGGCCGATCCCCGGCAGCGTGTCGATCCCCGCGAACAGCGGGAACAGCGCAGGCGGGCGACCGGCAGGCTGCGTCATGCCCCGGCGATCCGCATCCATTCGTCCTCGTCGATCACCTTGACGCCCAGCTCTGCCGCTTTCTTTGCCTTCGAGCCCGCGCCGGGTCCGGCGACCACCAGATCGGTCTTGGCACTGACCGAGCCCGCGACCTTCGCGCCCATCGCCTCTGCCCGCGCCTTGGCCTCGGGGCGGGTCATCTGCTCAAGCGTGCCGGTGAAAACCAGCGTCTGACCCGCAATCGGGCTTTGAATATTCTTCGGCGTCTCGTCCGGCCGAATGTCCAGTTGCGCGACCAGCCGGTCGATGCTGCCCCGCTCGGCCTCTTGGGTGAAGGTGGTGACCAGCGATTGCACCAGAACCGCGCCAATGCCGTCGATGCCGGTCAGTTCCGCCCAATTCGGGCTATCGGCCAGCACGGCGCGGCGGGCCTTGTCGTCGGGGGCGCTGAAGGCGGGTTCGCTGGCCGCGCCGTCGATGGCGGCGACAAGCGCGTCCCATGTGCCGAAGTGACGCGCCAGAACCGCCGCCGCAACCTCGCCCACATGGCGAATGCCAAGCGCGAATATCAACCTTTTCAACGTGATATTGCGTCTTTCCTCGATTGCCGCGAACAGCTTTTCGACCGAGCGTTCGCCGAAACCGTCGCGGTTCTTCAGCTTGGTCAGGTTTTTGGCATCGCGCTCTGCCAGCGTGAAGATATCTGCAGGCTCGCGGATCGGCAGGGCGTCGTCAGCAAAGAACATCTCGATCTGCTTCGCGCCAAGTCCATCGATATCAAAGGCTGCCCGCCCGACAAAATGTTTCAGCTTTTCAACCGCCTGCGCCGGGCATATCAGGCCGCCGGTGCAGCGACGTACAGAATCGCCCGGCTCGCGGATCGCATCAGAGCCGCATTCCGGGCAGGTCGTAGGAAAGACATAGGGCTGACTGTCGGCGGGACGCTTTGATAGATCGACATCGGCGATCTTCGGGATCACGTCGCCCGCCCGATAGATCTTGACCCAATCGCCTTCGCGAATATCCCGCCCCTCGCGGATCAGCGCGCCATTGCTGTCGCGACCGGCGATGTAATCCTCGTTATGCAGCGTCGCGTTGGACACAACGACGCCGCCCACCGTCACCGGTTCCAGCCGCGCAACCGGGGACAGCGCGCCGGTGCGTCCGACCTGAATTTCAATGCGGTCAAGGCGCGTCCAGGCAATCTCGGCCGGGAATTTATGTGCCAAAGCCCACCGGGGCGTGGTCGAGCGGAAGCCCAGCCGGGACTGATAGGCAAGATCGTTGACCTTATAGACCACGCCGTCGATGTCATAACCCAAGGTCGCGCGCTGTTGTTCGATCTGGGACCACACGGCGATCATCTGCGCGGCATCATCGCAAAGGCGGGTCAATGGGTTGGTCTGGAACCCAAGCGCCTGCAATCGCTCGACCGCGCCCATCTGGGTTTTGGCCAGCGGTGCCGACAGCTCACCCCAGCTATAGGCAAAGAAGCGCAGCGGGCGCGAGGCGGTCACCTTTGGGTCGATCTGGCGCAGCGAGCCTGCAGCGGCATTGCGCGGATTGGCAAAGATACGGCCAGTGCCCGAGGCGTTCAGCACCTCGAAATCGGCGTGGCTCATATAGACCTCACCCCGAACTTCGAGGATGTTTGGAACATCGCCCTGTAGTTTCTGCGGAATATCGCGGATCGTCCGGGCGTTTTCGGTGACGTTTTCACCAACGCTGCCATCGCCGCGGGTCGCCGCCTGCACCAGTTTACCGTCCAAATAGCGCAGTGACAGGGATAGCCCATCAATCTTGGGTTCTGCGGTGAATCGCAGCTCTTTTTCAGGGCCGAGGCCAAGAAAATTACGGACGCGGGTGACAAAATCCGTCACATCTTCCTCGGAGAACGCATTCTCCAGCGACATCATCCGCTGGGCATGGGTGATCTTTCCAAAACCCTCTGCCGGAGCGCCCCCGACCTTCTGTGTCGGGCTGTCGAGGCTGGCCAGTTGCGGGAATGCCGCCTCAAGCGCCTGCAACCGTTGTTTGAGGTGGTCGTAATCGGCATCGGACAGAACCGGCGCGTCGAGGGTATGATAATCCTCATTCGCCTGCAGCAATTGTTCAGATAGCGCGGCGATCTGATCGGCGGCCTGCTTTTCGGTCAGATCCCGCGGCGCGACTGTGTCCTGCCCGATCACATTATCCGATTCTGTCGTCATGGCGCGCCCCGTCATTCCTCGGGGCCATCCACCCCGCCTTCTCTATAACGTGACCGGATGCCGGTTTCCCAGAGTGCTGACAAGGCGAAAGCAAAGACACGCCTTGACCGACCAGTGCAACGTTATGCGCAAGAAAAGACCGGGAAACGCCGTCGCGCAACCCGGTCTTCGTCAACCGCGGCACATGTTCCGTGAGCGATGCCGCGTCAGCGCCTTACCTCCGATGAAGGGAAGACAGTGTGCGGCCTGCTAGGCGCCAAGTGCGATCCGTCCCTCTCCGGGATTGGGCTCGCGCAGCACATAACCGCGTCCCCATACCGTCTCGATATGGTTGTCGCCCTGGTTCGCCTCGGACAGTTTCTTGCGCAGCTTGCAGATGAAAACGTCGATGATCTTCAGCTCAGGCTCATCCATGCCGCCATAGAGGTGATTCAGAAACATCTCTTTGGTCAGCGTCGTGCCTTTTCGCAGGCTGAGAAGTTCAAGGATTTGGTATTCCTTGCCGGTCAGATTGACCGACTTGCCCTTCACTTCGACCGTGCGCGCATCCAGATTGACCACGATCTCGCCGGTGCGGATGATCGCCTGACTGTGACCTTTCGAGCGACGGATGATCGCCTGAATCCGGGCCTGCAATTCCTCGCGATTGAAGGGTTTGGTCATATAGTCATCGGCACCGAAGCCAAAGCCGCGCAGCTTGCTTTCAGTGTCGTCCGACCCGGTCAGGATCAGGATCGGCGTGTCGATCCGCGCAAGACGCAGGTGACGCAACACCTCCATCCCGTGCATGTCCGGCAGATCCAGATCCAAGAGGATCAGATCGTAGTCATAGAGCTTTGCCAGATCGATGCCTTCCTCACCCATATCGGTGCGAAAAACGTTGTAACTTGCCGCCGTCAGCATCAGCTCGATTGCGCGTGCCGTGCTTGGGTCGTCCTCAACCAGTAAAATTCTCATATCTCGTGTTGCCCCCGATTCGCCTAAGTCCCTCGACCATCGGCCCAGAAGGTTAATATGAGGTTACCAAGATTCGCGCAAACGCTTACGTCTGGGGTTTTTGAAGATTTATTGTTTTCGATAGCGCTGCAAAGCGGTGACTTTCAGCGCCATTCTTCCATGCCGCCGAATCGCGTTGACCCATGCATCGAACTCTTCATCCGAGAGGCCGTAACGGCGCAAAGCCTCCTCCCGCGTCAGCAGTCCATAGGCCACCGCATAGACAACGGTTTCCTTGCGACTTGCCACCCACCGCACATCAAGCGGCGGCAGATCGGCCAGCGAAAGAACCGTGCCGTCGGGCAGAATCGCGGTGCGCGGCGTCTCTGATCTTTTCACGAACATTCCACCTGTCCCTCACTCATGAAGGGACTTTGGCCGATCAGTTTTAATTCGCGGTTAGCCGCTATGCCGATTCTGTGCCTCCATGGGTTGAGAATGCACAGCATTTGCCTATATTTCGACACATCTTCATATCCGAGACTTCGTCATGACGATCCACAGCCCCGCGCCGACGACAGCGCGTGCCACCGAATTGAACTCGCTGGGCTTTGCGAAGCCGCCGGCACAGACGCGCGTGGTCGTGGCGATGTCGGGCGGCGTGGACAGTTCTGTCGTGGCGGCGAAGCTGAAATCCGAAGGCTATGATGTCATCGGCGTGACGTTGCAGCTTTATGATCACGGCGCGGCTTTGGCCAAGAAAGGCGCCTGCTGCGCCGGTCAGGATATCCATGACGCCCGCCGCGTGGCCGAGCGCATGGGCTTTCCGCATTACGTGCTGGATTACGAGAACAAGTTCCGCGAATCGGTGATCGACGAATTTGCCGATGCCTATCTGGCGGGCGCGACCCCGGTTCCCTGCATCCGCTGCAACGAGCGGGTGAAGTTTCGCGATCTGCTGATGACCGCCCGCGATCTGGATGCCGATTGCATGGCGACCGGCCACTATATCCAGCGCAAGGACGGTGCCGCGCGGGCCGAGTTGCACATGGCCGCCGACCCGAACCGCGATCAAAGCTATTTCCTGTTCTCGACCACGCAAGAGCAGCTTGATTTCCTGCGCTTCCCGCTGGGCCATCTGGAAAGCAAGGCAGAAACCCGGGCCTTGGCGGCGGAATACGGGCTGGGCGTTGCCGACAAACCCGACAGTCAGGATATCTGCTTCGTGCCGAACGGCGATTACGCATCGGTGATCGAGAAATTGCGCCCCGGTGCCGCCGATCCGGGCGATATCGTCGATATGGACGGCAATGTGCTGGGCCAGCATCGTGGCGTGATCCATTACACGATCGGTCAGCGGCGTGGCCTTGGGATCGGCGGCTTGGGCGATCCGCTTTATGTGGTCCGGCTGGACCCCGATCTGCGCCACGTCATCGTCGGCCCGAAATCGGCGCTGGCTACGACCGTCGTGGCGATCACCGAGGTCAACTGGCTGGGTGACGCGCCGTTCGAGGGTGAAATCCCCTGCCTTGTCCGCATCCGCTCTACCCGTCCGCCAAAGCCCGCGATCCTGCGACCGTCAGGCAATGGCCGGGCCGAGGTCGAATTGCTGGACGCCGAGGAAGGCGTCAGCCCGGGTCAAGCCTGCGTCTTCTACGCGCCTGACAGCACCCGCGTGCTTGGCGGCGGCTGGATCAGCCTGCGTCGGCGGCGAGCAGCCTGATCCTTTCAACCATCGCGCGCAGCCCATTGGAACGCTGCGAGGACAGATGCTCGTCCAGGCCCAGCCGGGCCAATTCGGCCTGTGCATCGATCGCGCGCACCTCGGTCAGGGGAACGCCGGAATACAGCGCGTGCAGGATCGCGATCAGCCCGCGGACGATCATCGCATCGCTGTCGCCCTGAAAATCGAAGCGGCCATCCTGCACCACCGGCATGATCCAGACCTGACTGGCGCAGCCATCGACCTTGGTTGCGGGCACCTGCAGCGCCGGATCCATCGGCGGCATTGCCTTGCCCAGCTCGATCACATGACGATAGCGATCCTCCCAATCGTCAAGGAAATCGAAGGTCTCGGCGATCTCTTCAAAGGCTTTGGTGGCCATCATCGGTTCCTTTCGGCATGGCTGTGACCTAGCGCGCGCGGCGGGGAAGGTCAAAGAGCCTTTATCCGGCCCGGCTTTTCGCCTAACACTTTGCAAAATCCGCGCCGGATGAAGCGGCCGAAACTTCGGGATGGTGACATGAGACGACTGACCCTGCCTTTGCTGATCGCGACCCTGGTCCTTGCCGGTTGCGGCGGACGCTTCAGCGATAGCGGCTGGAACCCGCTGCGGTGGGGTTCAGGCTCATCCGGCCCCAAGACGCTTGAGCCCGATGGCGGCTATACAGCCGGAACCGATCAACGCCCCGCGATCGGACAGATCGTCAGCGCCCGGTGGGAACCGCTGAGCGAAGGTCGCCTGCTGGTCGTGCAGGCCGTGCCGCCGACCAAGGGCTATTCCTCGGTTGAATTGGTAACGATGACACCACAGCCGCCGGGACGGATCAGCCCCGACGCGGATGGCGTGCTGCGCCTGCGCCTTGTCGGCGTGCCGCCCCTGCCCGATTCCGACGCCGCCCGGATGATCGCCAATCCCGCGACCGATACGATCAACGCGGCGATGTCGCTGTCGCATGTGCAGCTTGCGCGCATCACCGCTGTCGAGATCGTCGGCGCAAGCAACGTGGGCACACTTCGCCGCTGAGCACGGTTGCGCGGCAAGCCGCAAGCGGATAAGCCGCATCCGTCGGAGGCGTGGCAGAGTGGTTTAATGCACCGGTCTTGAAAACCGACGTGGGTGAAAGTCCACCGTGGGTTCGAATCCCACCGCCTCCGCCACTTGCCCTCGCGAAAGCGTTCTCCCGATCCGGCTGCGGCCGGATTTTTCCGTTGTTTTCGAGGGTTATGCGGGTGGGGCTGTTAACCGCCCCTGCCGCTGCGAGGCCCCGAAGCGGTCTCTCAGGGGCGGAATTCTCCGGACCTGTTAACCGCGCCGATCACGGTTATCAGCGAACAAGTAATTGATCTCAAAAAGATTCAGTCGCATTTGATCATGGGTCAAGTTCGCCTTTGCCATCCGTGCCAAGATGCCTCTGGCAGCGAACCGGTCGCAACAGTAGGGTCGTGCTCTAGTGTTGAGCACGACCCTCATGGTGCCGAACTTCATCCTCGATCTGATTCACAAAGTCCTCGATCTGGTCCTCCTCGAAGACCTTGTTGTCGAAGGGAACCTGACGAAGGATTTCAACGGCGTTCCTGTAAGCGGGCACCAAAGACGCGTTCTGAGGACGACCGACGATGAAATGCACTTGGACATCTTCAGTCGTACCGATCTTCACTGCTGAAAGGTGACCGAGCCAGCGGCGTGCCTTGTCCTTGATATTGTCTGCATCCGAGAGGTCAAAGGACAGAGGCTCGTAGACGTGCCAGCGCCCGTTCTTCCAGGCATGGCGAAACTCCACCGCGTCGGTGTTGCCTTGGATGCGCTTGGCTTCCAGTTCAACGTTGACGCCGTGCTCCTTGAGCTTCGCTTCCACAGGGCGCCAGACGTCGTCATCGCTCCGACGGCGCTCCGATGCACGGTCGTACCGTGAGACAAATCTCTGATACAATTGATCAAATGTCTTCTGTGGATCAGTGGTCAGGCCCGCACCGACCGGCGACCACTGCAATGAGCTATCGTCCAGAGGCAGCGCGATACGTGCATAATCGCCCGCAGTCTTACCGTCCTTGAAGAGACCCTCGTCCTTCAAGCTTCGCTGGACGCTTCTCATACCGCGCTCGATCGCATCGATTGCGCCCTTGTAGGCTTCGCTGTCCAGATCCGGAAAAACGCTCTTGATGCGCCCGAAGGTCTTGCGTGACTTCGAAAGGATGAGCGGGCGGCCGGGAACGACCATGACGAGGCCGACATTCACGAACTCGCCCGTCAGGACGTCATGAATGTAGCGCAGAACGACGTAGCTGTACGGCTCCTTCGTGGTCATGCCAGTATCCTCCCAAGTTCCCCGATGCATGCATCGATGTTGTCCCTTGCGTCGGCGATCAACTTCAGCGCAGCATCTATGTCGACGCGGGCGGCTGCCCACTCCGGAGGGATAGCCCTTTCATACTCCTGCAGGCGCGCATCCGACAAGGCGGTCCAACGAGATTTGATCTCGTTGAAGTCGAAGGGCGCGCCTTTCAGCTCCTGAACGAAAATATGCCTGCCAGGGGTTTCGAAATCCCTCATGCCGCCCAAGACCCATGGCGCCCGCCACAACAGGATGAGCCGATGCGCAAAGGCAAGCTCGTGGTCGATGATCCGCAGATCGGTGCCCCGGACAAGGCAGTTCGGGTTTTCAGCCCGCCGATCGGGGTTCTGGATGATGGCGTCGAAAAGCAGGATGCCAGCCGCCACAGGCCTCATTGTGTCAGAGAGGCGCTGCCCGCTGTTCCATGCGGAAAATCCCGTTGACCGGGTAGAGCCGAACGCCACGGGGCAGCTGCGGCGAAGCTTGTCCGCGATCTGCGGGTCGGTCACGACAGGGATGATTTCAGGCGGTATCTCCACCAGCCATGGCTTGGGTACCGGAAGTCGCAGATCGGCAGCGAGGCATGCCGCAATCGCTTCTCTCGCCAGGTTCACGACCTGCTGATCACACCCTGCAGACAGCTTGACGAAAACCTCGATTTCATCGTCTTCGCCATCCGTTTCGCATGCCGACAGGATCGGGCCAGTACGGCCCTGAACGGCAACCCTGTCGATCCGTGTCAGGATGGCGCGAGGGATCATGCGGCGTTCGCCTTTCCATTAAAGATCTCGTGCAGCATGGCCGGGATCAGGGCCTCCACGTCCTGCGCAGTGCTAGCGCGGATGGTGCGGGCTTCGCGGGCCCTCGCATGCAGACGATCGAACCATTGCTGGCGGCCGATCGGTGGCGTCGGAACAGTGATCGCCTCCAGCGCTCCTTGCCCCAGAGTGCGGTTCCTGTCGGCACTTCCAGGCGATGCGGATTGGACCTTGCCGAGACCTTCAGAGGCTTGGAGGTAGAACCAGATGAAATCGGCTGTCGCGAGCCCCTGAGTGGGAACGCATGTCAGGTAGCGGTGCGAGCCGACCCGCCCATGATCATCGGGGCCAGCCACCGCGAAGGCCCCCTCCCAAGCCTTGATGTTGCTGAACACGAGGTCGCCTTGCTGAACAAGGAAGAGCTTTTGCCAGCTTAGGTCCGCGCCCAGCAGATCGGGCTTGTGAAAAGTACCGCGGCCAAACGAACGGACGCCAAGCTCGGGATAGCTCGCGTCAAGATCGATCTCGACCGGCCTGCGCACCAGCGGCGCGACCTGGGGCATGGGGCGCAGGGGGGCGCCGTCGATGGCGCGCTGGAAAGCTTTCAGCAGCAGCGCCTGCGTTTCGCGCTCGGCCGCCTCGATGGCGTTGCGGCGGTCGTCCACCAGCGCCGCGACCCGGTCGAGCTTTTCGACGATACGGCGCTGTTCGTCGAGAGAAGGCAGAGGCACCGTCATCTTCAGGAATTTCGCTTCTTTCATGCGAACGCGGTTTGTCGAACCCTCGCTCGCTCGGCGACATAGATCGATGAACTCAGGCGTGCGCGAATACCACTCGAAGAAGTGTGGCAGCACCGTCGAAGCGTCGATGTTGAAGCAGGGGAAATCATTGCTGACCAGTGCGCCGTCCAGTTCTGCTGGAACGATCCCGAAAGCTCCGTGACGCGCGTCGATCCTGGAGATCAGGAACTGACCTGGCTTGGCGCAGTACTGTCGGGCGGCAGCAATCGCGCTCCCCGTAACTTCGCCGCGCAGCGTGAGGCCCTTTCCCCACAGACGTGCGGTAATCTGCTTGTATTTTTCATCCGGCTTTACTTGGACCCAGTCCTCTGACTTGGTCAGAAACCTGTCGATGGTTATCGTCCGCGACATCACACCCGCTCCGCCAGCACGGCCTTGATCTCGTCCATGATGCCGATGATCCGATGTTCCTGTGCGATGATTGCGTCCACGATCTCGGCCGGTGCACGGTGATCGACGACCTCACCGGAATGGGGGTTCTTGATGTCGAGGTTGCAGGCGACGACACGATCCTGATCGTCGCGCTGAATCAGGTCAGCTGCGGAGACCTTCCAGGCGCGCTCGTTCGGCTCGCGCTTCTTCCACCAGGCGAGGCAGTCCGCAAATTCCTCATAGGCCATGGGCGCCGTTTTCGAGTACTTCTTGCGGCCCTCCGGCAGCGGCATCTCGTAGTACCAGATGTCCTTCGTCGGTCCGGTCGTGTCGAAGAAGATCAGGTTTGCCGGGATGTCCGTGTAGGGCGCGAACACGCCTTCACGCAGCCGGACCACCGTGTGCAGGTTGAACTTCTCGAGCAGGTCCGCCTTGATCCGTGCCGAGATGCCGTCACCGAACAGCGTACCGTGCGGAACGACGACCGCGGCCCGCCCGCGCCCGGCGCGCTTCAGCCGCCGCATGATCAGTTGCAGGAACAGCAACGCCGTTTCGGCCGTGCGCCGGTCCTCGGGGAAGTTGTTGAGGATGCCTGCCTCCTCCTCGCCGCCGAATGGCGGATTGGTCAGGATGACATTGACCCTCTGATCCTCGCCGATCTCGGCCAGGCGGAAGCGAAGGGCGTTGCCGGGGTCGATGCGCGGGGCGTGCAGGCCGTGCAGCAGGAGGTTGAGCTGGGACAGCAGGAACGGCAGCGACTTGGCCTCGCCGCCCCGGATGGTTTCCTCCTGCAGGATGCGGCGTTTCTCGACCGTGTCGGCCTGGCGTTCCAGATGAAGGAAGGCATCGGTCAGGAAGCCGCCGGTGCCGCACGCCGGATCCAGGATGGTCTCGCCCAACTGCGGGTCGGTGACCTCGACCATGAAGCGCACGACAGGCCGGGGCGTGTAGAATTCCCCCGAGTCACCGGCGGCGTCACGCATCTCGCGCAGTAGTGTCTCGTAGAGGCGACCGAGCGTGTGAACTTCCTCAGACGAGTCGAAATGGATGCCGTCGATCAGGTTGACCACGTCGCGCAGCAGATAGCCGCTTTCCATGCGGTTGGCGAAGCCCTGGAAGACCGTGGCGATCACGTCGCGCCGCTCGCGCCGCCCATTGTCGCCGCGCAAGCCTCGGAGATAGACGCATTTTCGGCAAATTGCGCGATCGCACCCACCAGCATCCGACTCAGCTGTGCGGAACTCGCCGTAGGCAGCACCGGAAGCAGCCGCCACCCTGACGGCATGCGGATCGAGTAGCTCGAGAACTTGGGTAAGTATCGTGGCGTGCTTCCGGAGTGCTCCCTGCAAATCTCATCGAAACCAGGGCTCAACAAGCGGAGATAGTCCTTGAAGTCCGGATCGTCTCGGTCCGCGGACTCTTCGATACCGGGGAACTCCGACAGCCAGCCCGATGGGACCGTGGTTTCGATCTGCTGCCGAAATTGCGGGTCCATGACATGATCCTCGGGAAATCCCGATGGACTCTCCCGTACGATCAACAGGCTCCGGCTTGTCCACATTCCGGATACTGCGCGGAATTTGGTGCGCTCCAGATCAAGCTCATCAATGTATTCCTGCCTCGCTTCCTGTGGCGCCGAGGCAATGTTGTACCAGAAGTTCTCCCAGTCTTCTGGCCGATTGGAATCCTCGGCGGTCGTCAGCGAGGCCTCGAGAATGTCGGACCACGATGCAGATGCCAATTCGGTGACATCCATCAGATTGACGAGGATATCGCGGGCCTCCTTGTCCGAAACAAGTCCCTCAGCAACCGCTAGAAAGCCTGCGGGCGGCGCTGATCCGGATACAATCACTGCTTCCGAAGGGGCGGCCAAACCCCCATCTGCGGTGGGTATAAGGCATGCTTCTGGAACGCTGAACAGTCCGTATTTGAACTTCTCCCTCAATAGGTTACCGGTGAACGCCAAGGTCCGTCTCGCCATGGCGAGATCTGTGTGCGCAATGCAGTCGAGCCATTTATTGGCGGGCGATTTCGCCAAGACCTGCATGTCCCGGCGCTTTGCTTCCGTGACGAGGGCATTCAATCGCGATACCCTTGCCTCGGACGAATAGCAGTCTGGATGCAGGTAACGATCCCGCGCATCCGCGCTCGCAAGGTCGGCCCACGATCTGCAGATCTCCGTGTCCTCAACGAAATGCCGCAGGAGCTGGCTTGGACTGCGCGGGATGCCATTCACGTCAGCCAACACTTCAGACGAAACGATCTGGTCCCAGAGAGACCGAATGAGTGGCACGGCGATTTCGTCCTGCCGTTCCGGTTGACGCGGGAACGCACTTACGGCGGCCCCACAGTCCTCGGGTGTCGACAACGCCGTGAGCGAGCCGCTTATCAGGTCGGCCGCGGCTTGCATGATCGCTTCGTTCCATGGACCTCGGATCAGGTTGGTCCTGTCACTGTTGAGTTTCCACGGTGCGTTGAGGATGCCCGAAGTGCGGCTTTGCGTTTCTGTCGGGAAGAACGCCCAGAAGCGACCAGCCTGTTCGCGACCACCGACCGGCACCGCCCACGACAGTGGAACTTGTTCCCTCGCCTGGATGTGTGTTGCGTCGGAGCGCGCGGCCGGGCTGTCGACCTTTACCGACGCCTCGAAGACCTTCCATCGGGCCTCGTTGGTTCCGTCGCTCACAACCGCGAGCCCGTCTTCAATCCGCTTGGTCAAGAGACGGGGTGCAGCACCTTCCACTTCCAGCTCGAGGGAGATTGCCGAGGGCAGGAATAGCAGAAACTCGGCCGGGAAATCTGCAATCTCCTGGCTTAGTCGCTCGAACGCGGTCTCATCCGCAATTTCCGCTGAAACGACGGTGGTTGCCCAGTTCCATCTGCTCGCTTCTGATAGCGGGCTACTTTCGGCGGCGGGATCTAGCACCTCGGCAAGCCGCATGCCGGGCGCGGGAGCATCCTTGGCAAGACCAAGATGTCGACGAATCCGATCACGGCAGGCCTCGGGGTCGAAGCGCAGACCTACAGATCTGGATGTTAGGTCAACGCGACCGCCCAGCTTGAGCAGCGACTTGAACCCGATACCAAACCGTCCAATCTGATTGCCGCGCTTGGGGGAGCTGCGGGCATTAAGAAGCGCTACAATTCCCGGTTCATCCAGGGCGGCGCCGGTATTGGCCGCCTCCAACCGATTGTGGGAGAGACGGACATGAATCCGCCCTTGGGGCTCCGCGGCCTCGAGGATCGCGTCGGCAGCGTTCTGCACCAGTTCGTACAACTGTCGGTAGGCGTATCCGCCTGACAGGACTTCGTTCTCGGTCTCGAAATGCTCGGCCGCGTCACGCGGCTGTGCTTCGTAGGCCTTAAGGCGCTTCTGGCATTCTTCGTGAACGAACTCTGCCAGTTGCTTTAGATCGGATTCCTGGTTGCGAACATCCATGCACGCCTCAAATACCTTAATGGAAACATCTGCGTAGGCTGTTCCCGCACGCCCTCACCCTGTTTGGCAGACTAGCCGTGAGAGATGGGGAGCGGCAACAGCTTACGAGAGCATCGCCTCCCTCGTTTAGCGACGCAGGTGTCGGGAGCGACGCCATTCATGCAGTGAGGTATCGCGGGGCCTGAGCCGTTTCTATATAAATCAATGACTTATACTGGAGAAGGTTGGATATCAGGCCCGTCCCCTCCGCCATAATCAGTTGTTTTTTGATAAAATCACGATTTTATGCAGCAATCCGCTTTCCTATCCCATCTTTTGGATGCGATGAACTGCACTAAGATCGATGATTATCTCAAACGATCCCTTTGGAGTGAAAGCGCGGCCCCCACATTTATGCCGCGTCGATACCCGGACGGTATTCAAGCCAGAGCCTATAAGGCGATAGCCGAAATCAGCCTGCCGTAATCCGCCTTCCCCTCATGGGTGGCGCGGCGATAGCTGAAGAAACGCTCCGGGTCGGAATAGGTGCAATGCGCCGACCATTCAGCCTCGACGCCCGCCTCGCGCAGTTTCATCAACCCGAAGGACGGCAGGTTGAACATCGGCCTTCCGTTCGGGCCGCCGCTGAAAAAGCGTTGGTACGCAGGGTCTTCGATCAGGAACTCATCCATGAAATCTTCGCCGACCTCATAGGCGCGCTGGCTGATCGTTGGGCCGATCACCGCCTTGATCTGGCCCGCGCCAAGCGCGTGCATCGCTTTCACCGTCGCCTCGATCACACCGGCCAGTGCGCCGCGCCAGCCTGCGTGGCAGGCGCCGACGACACCGGCATCGGGATCGGCCAGCAGGATCGGCTGACAATCCGCCGTCAGCACCGCCAATGCCACATCCCGCCGCCGCGAGACGATGCCGTCCGCATGAATATCGCGAACCTGCCCGACATCATCGCCCTCGGCCAAAGTCACCACATCGGCCGAATGAACCTGCTTCACCGTCGCCAGCGCCTCGGGCGGAAAGCCCATGGCTTCGGCCACGCGGGCGCGATTCACCTGCACCATGTCGGATTGATCGGTGGAACGCCGACCGCAGTTCAGCCCCGCGAAAAGTCCCGAGGATGCCCCGCCTTTCCGCGTGAAAAACCCGTGTTTGACGCCGTCGAGCAACGGATGGGTCAGTATTTCAAGTGTCGTCTGCATGAAGCCTCAGCGGATCGAAACCGGGCACCGCCTGCGCCCCTTTCGGCCAGATGGCCATCGCTTTGAACAGGTGACCCATTTCCGACGGATCGGTCAAGCGCCGAAGCGCCTCGGTCGCCCCGTCATCGCCCGCCGCCTGAAGCCGTGCCGCCCGTTCTGCAGCGCCAAGCGACAGCAGCCAGTCGCCCTGATGGATCGGGCGAGAGACCTCGGCCCCCGCGCGGATCGCCGCGGCGGCCAGCGGCGCGAAATCGACATGCGCCGTCAGATCCGCCTGCCCCGGATTGGCCAGAACGCTTTCGGGCTTATGGCCTCGAAGCGCCTGAAACGTATCGCCAAAACCGTTCCATCCGCCATAATCGATGAAGATCGCCGCACCACCATGCAGGGCAATCCGGCTGGCGATGGCGCTGACGATTAAGGGCGCCGCAGGGCAATCCTCGACCACGTCGCCGATCTTACCCTCACGCGGCAGATCGACCGGCATGCCGAGGCCAAGCTGCAACCCCTCAGGACCAAGACCAACCATACGTTCGGCCCAGCCCTCCTCGGTTCGCTGGAATTGGCGGATCGGCAGGGCATCGAAGAATTCGTTTGCGATCAGAAACAATGGCTTCTGCGGCAAATCCTCGACCGAATCCAGATGCGTGACCTGCCCCAGTTTCTGACGCTGAAGCTGTCGCAGATGCGGCGATGCCTCGATCAGTGTCACCTTAGCCGCGTCGTGCATGCCCGGCACTTTCGCAATGGCGCGCAGCATATCGGCCATCAATGTGCCGCGCCCCGGCCCCGATTCGGCCAGCGTGAAGGGCTGCGGGCTTCCCTGATCCAGCCATGACTGCGCCAAGGAAAGGCCGCATAACTCACCGAAAATCTGGGATATTTCGGGGGCGGTGGTGAAGTCTCCCGCCTGTCCGAATGGGTCGCGGGTGCTGTAATAGCCGTGCTGTGGATGCAGCAGGCACAGCTCCATATAATCGGCCAGCGTTATTGGCCCGGTCGCGCGAATGCGCTGCGCGATGATCCGGGCCAGCGCGTTCATGCGGTAAGCGTGGCCGGAATGCGGGGGCGCTGCAATGCGCGGAAGATGAAGATCAGGCCCAGAAGCACCATCGGCAGGGACAGAACCTGTCCCATGGTCAGTCCGATGACCGGCCCGCCGATGACATGGCCCAGCGGGTTGTCAGGGGTGATGAACTGCGCATCGGCCACCCGGAACAATTCGACGAACATGCGCGCAAGACCATAACCTGCAAGGAAAATTCCGAAAGACAGGCCGGGACGGCGCAAACCGCCGCTGCGCACCAGCGCCCACAGGATCAGGCCCAGCAGCAGGCCTTCAAGCCCCGCCTCGTAAAGCTGGCTTGGGTGGCGGGCGCAAAGCCCCTCGACGCCTGCACAGTTCTGTGCCGCCTCTCCGGGGAAGATCACGCCCCAGGGCGCATCGGTGGGACGGCCCCAAAGCTCTGCATTGATGAAATTCGCCACCCGTCCAAAGAAAAGCCCGATCGGCGCCACCACCGCCATGGCATCGGCCAGCCGCAGCGGCGGGATGCCATTCGCGCGGCAATAGGCCCAGGTGGCGACGATTACCCCGGCAAAACCGCCGTGGAAGCTCATCCCGCCTTCCCAGACTTTCAGGATCTGAAGCGGGTTCGACAGGTAATATCCCGGCTCGTAGAACAGCACGAAGCCCAGCCGCCCACCAAGGATCACCCCCAGAATAACCCATGTCAGCAGATCATCGACCTGCCGCGGCTGCATCGGTGCGCGGTCGCCCCAGATGGCGTTTCCGCGCATCATCCGGATCAGAATCCGCCAGCCGATCAGCAGCCCGGCCAGATAGGCCAGCGCATACCAGCGCAAGGACAGCGACAGCCCGCCCAGATTGATGGTAAAGATCTCGGGGCTGATATTCGGGAAGGGGATCATTGGGCCTCGGCTTCTAATTCGGGGCGCACGCTAGCCGCGCCGGGCGCGGTGTCAACATCGAAGCCCGGATTGAACCGGCGGGCGAACCGGCCCATATAGAGGGCGAACAACGCCAGAGGCCAAGGCATATGACGACGCAGAACAAGTTCTTTGACGATATCTCGAAGCTGATGACCAATGCGATGGGCGTGGCCCAGGGCGCCAAGTCCGAAGCCGAAACCGCCGTCAATGGCTGGGTCGACCGCTGGCTGGCCGACCGCGATTTCGTCACCCGCGAAGAATTCGAGGCGGTTCGCGAAATGGCGATCAAGGCCCGGACAGAGAATGCCGAACTGAAAGCCCGGCTTGATGCGCTGGAAGCCGGTCGCGGCGCTCAGGGCTGAACGCGGTCCTTCAGCGCGCCTGCACGGTCGTAAAGCAGCACCTCGCCCGCGTCGGTGACGACGACGATCCAATCGCGGGCAAAGGTCACCGCATCGACGCCCGCGCCTGCCGGAAGCTCAATATTCGCGGGCAGTTCCGGCAGCTCCGCCTGACCGAACCGCATCCACAACAGCGCCACGATGGCGATCATCCCCAGACCCATGACCAAGGCCAGCCCGGTCACCAGCGCCTTCAACAGCCGCAGTTCGGGCACCTCTTTCGCCACCTTTTTCCAGTCGCTATCATCCTGAGCCATGTCGAACCTTGTCGTAACCATCCCGGCCGATCCGCCTGACCGGCTTGATAAGGCGCTTGCCGTCGCGGTGCCAGAGGAAGCCGCATTGTCGCGGTCTCGCCTGTCGAAACTGATTGCCGATGGCGCGATTACCGGCCCCGATGGCGTGGTGCGCGACGGCAAGGCCAAGGTTGCCGAGGGTCAGGAATACCACATCGCCCTGCCCGATCCCGAGCCGGTCGAGACCCGGCCCGAGGCGATCCCGTTGGTCATTGCCTATGAAGATTCTGACCTGATTGTGATCGACAAGCCCGCCGGAATGGTCGTCCATCCCGCGCCGGGCAGCCCGAATGGCACGCTGGTCAACGCGCTTCTGGCCCATTGCGGCGAGACCTTGTCGGGAATCGGCGGCGAGCGGCGGCCCGGCATCGTGCATCGGATCGACAAGGACACATCGGGTCTGCTGGTCGTGGCGAAATCCGACCGCGCCCATCACGGTCTGGCCGCGCAGTTCGAGGCGCATACCGCCGAACGCCGCTATCTGGCGTTGGCGCATGGCGTGATCGACGCCGCCGATCCCCGATTGCGTGGCGTGCCGGGGGTCAGTTTCGAACCGGGGGGCGTGCTGAAGATCACCTCTCGCCTGACGCGCCACGCCACCGACCGGCAGCGGCAGGCGGTCTATTTCGACAAGGGCCGCCATGCGGTGACGCGGGCGCGGATGCTTGAGGTGTTCGGAACGCCACCCTCGGCAATGCTGGTCGAATGTCAGCTTGAGACGGGTCGAACGCATCAGATCAGGGTTCACATGACCCATGCCGGTCTGGGGCTCATCGGCGATCCGGTCTATGGCGGCGCGCGGCGCGCCTCGGCCAAGGCGCTTGGCGCGGCGGCAGAGGCCGCGACCCGGTTCCCGCGTCAGGCGCTGCATGCCGCGCATCTGGGCTTCCGGCATCCGGTGAGCGACGAAATGATGAGCTTCGACAGCGCGTTGCCAGAGGATATGCAGGTTCTGCTGGATAGCCTCAGAACGGCTGCCCCTCAGAGATGAGGGCTGTGCCAGACCGCGGGTGGGCACCTGCTACAGAAGTTCCTTGCACTTTATCGTACCGCCCCGTCGTCCATCTCTATTGCGCGTAACATCACCGACGTGCCCGCCCTGGGGGCGGTCGGGCACTGCCCGGCGGCGCGTTCCGCGCCTTGATTCCGGGCGGGCTCTCAACTTGCGGACTTTGCAGCCCCGCCCTTGACAAGATCGTGATCCATACCCACCTTTCAGCTTGCTGAAATCCCGACAGTATAGTCTTCAAGTTCCGACATCCTTCTCAGCGGGGATTGCAGTCTGCGCATCACGGAACCCTGATAGCGCTCACTGCGTTTCCGTTGTTGATCTGCGAAAGGCCGTCTCACATGGCAAATTATGGTAATCTTCCGGCTCCCAGTCCCGAACAGGGTCTGAACCGCTACTTGCAGGAAATCCGCAAATTTCCTCTGCTTGAGCCAGAGGAAGAATACATGCTGGCCAAGGCCTGGGCCGATCACGAGGACAGCGAGGCCGCGCACAGGTTGGTGACCAGCCACCTGCGTCTGGCCGCCAAGATCGCCATGGGCTATCGCGGCTATGGCCTGCCCCAGGCCGAAGTCATCAGCGAGGCCAATGTCGGCCTGATGCAGGCCGTCAAACGCTTCGACCCCGAACGGGGCTTCCGCCTTGCCACCTATGCGATGTGGTGGATTCGCGCCTCGATTCAGGAATATATCCTGCGGTCGTGGTCGCTGGTGAAGATGGGCACGACCAGTGCGCAGAAGAAATTGTTCTTCAACCTGCGCAAGGCCAAGAACCGCATCGGCGCGTTGGAAGAAGGCGACCTTCGCCCGGAAAACGTGGCGCAGATCGCCAATGATCTGAACGTGACCGAGCAGGAAGTCATCGACATGAACCGGCGGATGTCGGGCGGCGATGCCTCGCTGAACGCGCAGGTCGGGTCGGGCGATGGCGAATCCACTTCGCAATGGCAGGACTGGCTTGAGGATGAGGACGCCAATCAGGCGGAAAGCTATGCCGAATCCGAAGAGCTGGACACCCGCCGTCAGATGCTGCTTGCCGCGATGGACACGTTGAACGAACGCGAAAAGGACATCCTGATGGAACGCCGCCTGCGCGACGATCCGATGACGCTGGAGGATCTTTCGGCGCGCTATGATGTCAGCCGTGAACGTATCCGCCAGATCGAGGTCCGCGCCTTCGAGAAGATTCAGGACCGGATGCGGGTTCTGGCTCGTGAAAAGGGGATGCGGGTGCCCGAAAGCGCCTGAGCCTAAGCGAAACCGATAAAGAACGCCCGTGCAGAACACATCGCGCGGGCGTTTTCGTTTATGCGCTTTTGCGCCGTCTGAAGAAGGCGAAGCCACCGATCGCGGCGGGCAACATCAATGCCGCAGCGGGCAGCGGGATCGGCGCAGGCTGATCGATGATGTCCACGACGGTAAAATAGGCGTGCTGATCGGCATAGTTGAACGTGCCAAGATTGTTCACGATACTTGGCATCCCCAAACCCCAGAAATAATGCGAAGTCTGGCTGCCGATGGTCAGCGGCACGTCAATCATCGCCGAGTCCCCTACGGCGATGAAAACACTATCAGGCCGTCGCGACGTGTAGTTGACATCGGTGCAATCGCGACGACCGATTTCACAAACCGAGGCTGAACCGCCATTCCCCAAGCCGCCGGTAACGTCAGGCTCCGGCACGGGAAAAGAGATTGTCGCCTTGAAGCTCACGATCTCGCCGATCTGAAGATGGGTATATTCGGCGACATCGTAGTCATATTGACCCTGATCGATATTCATTTCGAACGTGTCGGCAGGGTTTTCGTGCAATGTTCCGATCAGACGACTGATCGAGGTCCCGTCATATCGCAGCAGGATATCGAAGTTTTCGATATTGAACGTTGCAGCCCCGGCGACTTGGCATGTCAGGCCAAGCGCGAGACATCCCGCTAAAGAAGCCTTTATCAGCATGAAACTATCCTCACCAAAAAAGCGAACATTGACCTGTCAAACAATTCCAGATTGAACCATTTGCAGCTTCTGAAAATTTATCAAAAACAAAACAACCTGGAATTGCGGTAAATATAGAAATATATTCAGAAGCGTGTCGTCAAAAGCAGAATCATAACGACCGCGAGATATATTACATCACTACTTTTGATTAACTTCACCAATAATCTTCCGCCGGGCTTTTCGCACAAACAGCCACAATCGAGCATTCGGAACCATGTGCCGGATCTGAAAAACATTCTTCCGGCAGAGCCGTTTCCACCGCGCCAGATTGACGTGGGACCAGCGCGCGCTATGGTCACTTCACAGGCAGGCAGAACAGGCAAAATGACAACCGCGCTGACCGAATTTCAACGGCTGGAATCGCAGGGCTCGTGGCGCGAGACGCCTGATGCCCGGCTGCGCGAAGTGGTCGTTTCGGTCGGCAGCGCGACGTTGATCCTTTCCGATCCAAAGTCCGACAGCCCGTTGTCGCATTGGTCCCTGCCCGCCGTAACCCGCCTTAACCCCGGCAAAATGCCTGCAATCTATGCGCCCGGTCCCGACGCCACCGACGAAACCGTCGAGATCGACGACCAGTTGATGATCGACGCGATCGAGCGTGTTCATCGCGCCATCGAATCGCACCGCGCCCATCCGGGCCGTCTGCGCGGCGGCATGACCATTCTTGCCGTTCTGGCGATGCTGGCGGCGGCGATCTTCTGGCTTCCGGATGCGATCATCCGTCACGCCGCCCATATCTCGCCGCCGGCGCAGGCGCGCGCTGTGGGCAAGGCGATCCTGACCGATATGGAGCGTTCGACCGGGGCGGCCTGCAAGCGCGCCTCGGGTCAGGCGGTGCTGGACTATCTGACCCCTCGCCTGATCGGCGATGACGCACAGGTCCATGTCGTGCCGGTCCCGATCAGCGGCGCGCGGCGTCTGCCCGGAAATGTCTATGTGTTGGGCAATGATCTGCTGCGGGCCGCGCCGGGCCCGGAAACGGCAGCGGCGCATCTGATCGCTGCCAAACTTGCGGTCGAGGATGACACGCTTCGGCTTGAGGCCATGTCCTATGCGGGTTTCCTGTCGGCCATGCGGTTGATGACGCTGGGCACCCTGTCGTCCGACGCGATGACCGGCTTTGCCGAGGGCCTTTTGCAACAGCCGCCGCAGCGACCGCAGGACGACCGGCTTCTGGCCGAGCTTCGTCAGCGCGGCATTGCCGCCGAACCCTATGCCCGCTCGCTGGACCCGACCGGCCAATCGGTGCTTGCGCTGATCGAGGGGGATCCGGCCCGGACCGGCGGCCAGTTGAAATCGCTGCTGACCGCCGAACAATGGCGGGCGCTGCAACAGATCTGCGCGGGCTGACGCCGCCCTATCACCTTTCGGAAAGGCATCGGGGGCGCGCGCCTGCCTCGGGTTGCATCCCCCTGCCCCCGGTCCTAGCAATGGCCAAGGGACGCCATGCGGAAGGCCGGAGGCACAGATGGATTTCAAGGCGAAACGCGAGGCAGACCCCGAACATTGGCGGTTGGCGACGGCGATCCGGGTTCTGGCGATGGACGCGGTCGAGGCGGCTCAGTCAGGCCATCCCGGCATGCCGATGGGCATGGCCGATGTGGCGACGGTCCTGTTCCGCGAACATCTGAAATTCGACGCCGCCAGCCCGCACTGGTTCGACCGCGACCGCTTCGTGCTGTCTGCCGGGCACGGCTCGATGCTGCTTTACGCGCTGCTCTACCTGACCGGATACGAACAGATGACGCTGGAGCAGATCCGCAACTTCCGCCAGCTTGGCGCGATCACCGCGGGCCATCCCGAATACGGTCATGTCGATGGGGTCGAGACCACCACCGGCCCGCTTGGTCAGGGCCTTGCCACCTCGGTCGGTATGGCCATCGCGGAAGAGGCGTTCCGTGCCGAATACGGGGCCGAATTGTGCGATCACCGCACCTGGGTCATCGCGGGCGACGGCTGCCTGATGGAGGGGATCAGTCAGGAGGCGCTGTCGCTGGCAGGCGCGCAGCAACTGGGCAAGCTGATCGTGCTTTGGGACAATAACGACATCACCATCGACGGGCGGGTCGAGCTTGCCGACCGCACCAATCAACGCGACCGCTTTGCCGCTTCGGGCTGGCGGGTGCTGTCTTGTGACGGCAATGACGTGACCGATATCCGCCGCGCCCTGACCGAGGCCGCCGCAGGCGATGGTCGCCCCACCTTCGTCGATTGCAAGACCATCATCGGCTTTGGTGCCCCGACCAAGGCGGATACGGCCAAGGCCCATGGCTCGCCCCTTGGGGCGGACGAGATCGCGGCGGCACGGAAGAATTACGGCTGGACCGCGCCCGCCTTCGAGATCCCGAAGGATCTTCTTGATGACTGGCGCCAGATCGGCGCGCGGGGGCGTGCCGCCCGTCAGGATTGGGACGCCCGCGTCACCGCGCTGAGCAGCGACAGCGGCGATGAGTTCCGGCGGCGGATCGATCTGCGGCCGAACCCGGCGCTGGACCCGCTGATCGTCGCGATGAAGGTGAAGGCGGCGCAGGAAAAGCCGAAGATCGCGACCCGCAAGGCAAGCGAGAATGTTCTGGCGGTGCTGAACCCCGAGATGCCCGAGAATTTCGGCGGCTCGGCCGATCTGACCGGCTCGAACAATACGCTGACACCAGGAATGGGAATTTTCGACCCCGGCAACCGGCTGGGCCGCTATATCCACTATGGCATCCGCGAACACGGCATGGCGGCGGCGATGAATGGCATCTGGCTGCATGGCGGCTTTCGCCCCTATGGCGGCACGTTCCTGACCTTCACCGATTACGCGCGGGGCGGCATCCGCCTGTCGGCGCTGATGGGGCTGCCGGTGGTCTATGTGATGACCCACGATTCCATCGGTCTGGGCGAGGACGGCCCGACCCATCAGCCGGTCGAGCATCTGGCCATCGCCCGTGCGACGCCAAACCTGCTGGTGCTGCGCCCCTGCGACGAGATCGAGACCGCCGAGGCATGGCAGATCGCCCTGTCGCAGACATCGCGGCCCTCGGTTCTGGCCCTGTCGCGGCAGAACCTGCCGACGCTGCGGATCACCCATCGGGACGAGAATCTGTCGGCCAAGGGGGCCTATGTGCTGCGCGAGGCGGTGGGCGGCAAGCCGCAGGTGATCCTGATGGCCAGCGGCTCGGAGGTTGAGATCGCGACCGCCGCCCGCGATCTGCTGGAAGCCGAGGGAATAGCGGTGCGGGTCGTCTCGGTCCCGTCGATGGAGCTGTTCCGCGACGCCTCATCCGCGTGGCGCCAGGAGGTCTTGCCGGGGGGCACGGTGCGGATCGCGATCGAGGCGGCGGTGCGGCAACCCTGGGACTGGCTGCTTCTGGGCGAAGGCGGTCGTGAGGACAAGTCGGCCTTCGTGGGGATGACGGGCTTTGGTGCGTCGGGGCCTGCAGGCGAACTTTACCGGGAATTCGGGATCACCGCCGAGGCTGTCGCTGAAAAGGCGAAGGGGTTGCTGTAGCTTTGGCCTTCGCCTCCGGCGGGGATATTTGCGTGAAGAAGAAGCCCGGCGCGGCTTTCACAGGAGAAGATGATGCGGGTTCTGGCGCGGGCATTCGCGTTGATGGGACGCGAGCGGGAGGGCTTGCGCAATCCGGGCAACGATCAGGCCACCGGGATCGGGCTGCTGCTGGCCGCGATCATCGGCTTTACGATGATGGATGCGACGGCGAAATATCTGACTGAAGGTTATCATCCGGTTCAGGTGGTCTGGGCGCGCTTTGTCGGCAATCTGGCGATCTTTGCGCTGATCTATCGCCAACGCGCGTTTCTTCTGATGCGGACAAGGCAGCCGGGGCTGCAATTTTCGCGGGCGCTGATGCAGCTTGGCTCGGTCGGGTTGTTCTTTACCTCATTGCAATTCATCGGCCTGGCCGAGGCGACGGCGATCATGGACATCAACCCGGTCCTGATCACGCTGGGCGCGGCGCTGTTTCTGGGCGAGAAGATCGGCCCGCGCCGGGTCGCCGGGATCGTGGCCGCGCTGATCGGGGCGATGATCATCATCCGTCCGGGTCTGGGCGTGTTCCAGCCCGCAGCCCTGCTGCCCTTGGCCGGGGCGTTCACCTATGCGGCGGGTGCGTTGCTGACGCGGATGGTCCGGGCGGATTCGGTGGCCACCTCGGTCATGTGGTCGGCGGTGGTCGGGACAGTTGCGACCTCGCTGGTGGTGCCGTTCTTCTGGACGCCGATTGCCATGAGCGATCTGTGGCTTTTCGCGTTGCTGGGTTGCTTCGGGACGCTGAGCCAGTGGCTTCTGGTCCGCGCCTTTTCGGTCGCCGAGGCGGGGGCGCTGGCGCCGTTCGGCTATACCGGGCTGATCTGGGCCGGGTTCTGGGGATGGTTGTTCTTCGATCAACTGCCTGATCTCTGGACCATCATCGGCGCCACGATTATCGTTGCCGCGGGCCTTTACATCTGGTCACGAGAGGCCCGTGCGGCACGGAAGGAAGAATGAGTCAGGACGAAAAACCACCGCTGCTGGACAGGATCGCCAATACCGCCTTTCTGGCGGTGATCGGGCTGGCGCGGCTTTTGCCCTATGAGCGGCGGATCCCGGCGACCGGCTGGCTGTTCACGCATCTGCTGGCCCCTGTGGCCGGCTGGCGGCGGCGCATCCGCGACAATCTGGCGCTGGCCCGTCCCGATCTGAGCGCCGAGGAATTGCGCGAGGTTGTTCTTGCGGTCCCCGAAAATGCCGGGCGCTCCGTGGCCGAGATCTATTCCGGCGACGAATTCACCACCCGTATCCGCAAGGCCGATCCGTTGGAGGGCCCGGGGCTGGCGGCGCTGGAAGCCGCGTTTGAAAGTCAGCGTCCGGTGATCATCGCCTGCGCCCATTTCGGCAATTACGACGCAATGCGGGCCGCATTGGCGGGGCGTGGCTGGCCGGTCGGCGCGCTTTATCGTCCGATGAACAACGAGGCCTTCAACCGCCATTATATCCCGGCGATCACCGCCATTGCCGAGCCGCTATTTCCGCGCGGCCGCGCCGGTTTGGCCTCGATGCTGCGGTTTCTGAAGGGAGGTGGCTGGCTGGCGCTTGGCTTTGACCAATATGACCGCCACGGGACCGAGCTGCGCTTCTTCGACCTGCCCAGCAAGACCGTGCTGACCCCGGCAGAGTTGGCACTGCGCTATGATGCGCTGCTGGTCCCGATCCATGCGATCCGCTTGCCGGACGGGCTGTCGTTCCGCGTCCATGTGGGCGAGCCGGTCGAGCATGGTGAGTCGGCGGGGATGATGCAGGCGCTGAACGACGATCTGGAGATGCTGGTCCGGCGGCATATGGGCCAGTGGTTTTGGGTGCATAGGCGGTGGAAGTAGGGGGAACCCGAGAAACGCCGCGAGCCCGCCTTAGGTCGTGTTGACAAAAATGGGTTCTCTCGCTGTGCTTTGCATGATTCAAGCTGATATCTGTGAGGGAGACCAGCTTGGCAGGAAACGTTATGTCGGACGAGGAATGGGCCTGCTTTAAGGACTTCATCCTAGCTATCTGCTCCCTGAACGGACGCAAACCCGCCGACCACCGCCTCGTCCTTGATGGCATATTCTGGATCGGACGAACTGGGGCGCCATGACGCGATCTGCCAGCCGAACTCGGTGAATGGTCAAGCATCTACCGGCAATTCCCGCCTTGGACGCCTGCAAGCCTTTGGAAGGACATCATGGATGCCCTGAACCAGAGCGGAGCGGTATCAACGCTATCAAGCGCCCTGCCGTTCGTCGGGAAAACAATCCCCGGACTGTTTGCAGACCCTCCTCCCTACCCAGGCGCAAGAACCGAAATGTGCGCAAGACCGTCAACATGACGATCTACACGCTACCAACATGGTCGAGCGTTGCTTCAACAAGCTGAAAAACAGCCGGCGGCTCGCCACAGGTTACAACAAAACCGCAGGCAGTTTCCTCGGCTTCATAAACATCGCCTGCATCAGGCTAGGGGCGCCGACATTTGTCAAAGTGACCTAGGACAAACCTCCGCTTCGGGCCGGCAACCGGCCATGTGCTGCGGTTGGCATGACCGGTAGCTCAGAACCGAGTGCGCGTGCCGAGGATCCAGTTATGCCCCTTCCAGAGATCGTAGGTGGTGGATCTGCGTAAAGGCCCAAAGGCTGCCCTCGCCGCGAGTGGCTTGGCCGCCATGTTCAGTCATGTAGACACGCAGACCCTTCAGGCCCGCATCCGTCGTTTCCGAGCCGGAGTAGTCGATGCAGATCGTACGCTGAAATTGCGTAAGGCTTCTGCATGCAAAGACCGCCCTAAGGCGGTGATCACAAAATCAATAGGTTACGAAATCTTTGCCCCGAACCGAAAAAACCTTGCCCCCGTCGGCGGCAACTATCCCCCGAGCAGCAGCCTCAATGCGTCCAGGGCGCGCGCCGGTCGGTCGCGAAATTCTCGCCATAGCCGCGCGCACGGATATTCGCGGCACGGGGCTGCGGTTCCTGCACGACATAGTCCAGCTTGTGCTCGCGGGCGTAATCCTCGGCCTGTTTGCGGGTCTCGAAGCGCAGGCGGACCTGGCTTTGGGTGTCGTCGCTGCTGGTCCAGCCCATCAGCGGGTCGATGTCACGCGGATCGGCGGGCGGGAATTCCAGAATCCAGCCTTTCGTGCGGGCGACGCCGGATTGCATGGCATTGCGGGCAGGTTGGTAGATTCGGACGCGCATGGCTGTAACCTTTCAGGCTGGCTCTTGAAGGCGTTATCGCGAATGTCCCGCAACTGATCAAGTCCCCCGGGAACGGCCGGCGCGATCGGACGTTGGGAAATGGCATTACCGAAAGGAAAAAGTCCATGCTTCGATCCTCCACAGCCGCCCTGACCTTTGCCCTTCTGGCATCCCCCGCGCTGGCGCAAGAGACGGCCCCGGCGGCAGATGGCCCCCCGCCCCTGATCGCCGAGATCAAGAACGCCAATGGCGAAAGCCTTGGCACCGCGACCGCCACCGCAACGCCTTCGGGCCTGACGCTGCTGACGATCGAGCTTTCGGGCGTCGCACCCGGGATTCACGGGCTGCATGTCCACGAGACCGGCACCTGCACCCCGCCCGATTTCGATTCGGCTGGCGGGCATCTGGCGGCGGACAAGGATCACGGGGTGATGTCGGCAAACGGTCCGCATCCGGGCGATCTGCCGAACATCCATGTGCCCGAAAATGGCGAACTGACGGTCGAATATTTTGCCGCCGGTCTGACGCATGAATTGATGAATGACGAAGACGGCTCGGCCATCATTATCCACGACCACCCCGACGATTATGTCGGACAGCCGACCGGCCATGCTGGCGCGCGCCTCGGCTGCGGCAGTTTCGCTTCGGCAAGCTGACAGCTTGCAGCGGTCCCGCGCGCAGCCAATCGCCACGCGCGGGAACAAGCCCTATTGATTCGCAGCCTCTGCATCCGTTTCGGCGGGTGTAAAGGCCCCTGTCATCTCGGCATCGCCGCTCTGCTTGTCGTAGATGCAGACCATCCGGTCCTCGCCTGCATCGCCAAAGCTGACCGTCACCAAGGCCGCGCCAAAGCTTTCAGAGCCGAAGGGGTTCACCTCGACCGTCACTTCGGCATCATCCGGCGCCTCGACCAGCGCGCGGCAGGCGGTATCGACATTGGCCTGAAACTCTTGCCAGGCGTCGTCACTGGATGCTTGCGCCGTCAGCGGCAGCATTGCCGCACAGAAGCCCGCAATCGGAAGAAATCGTTTCATCTTTCGCCTCATTGTTGCCTTGGAAGGGAACATCTGAGGCCTCAAAACGGTTCTGTCCATAAACAGAGAGGTTACCGTGATGTCACGTCTTTCCCTGCTTCTGGCACCCGCTTTGCTGTCGACTCTGGCCGCCTGCGCCACCACCTCGGAAGGCCCGACGGTGATGGCGCGGCAATGCGATCTTGAAAAGCATCAGACTCTGGTCGGCATGAATATCGGCGAGGTGAACTTTCCTGCGGTCCTTCCCCGCCGCGTGATCAGCACCGGCGATGCCTATACCCGCGATTTTCGCCCCAATCGCCTGAATCTCTTCGTGGACGAGAAGGGCTGGATCGCGAAGGTCACTTGCGGCTAACCGCCCTGCTGCGCCGTTTCGCGACGCCCAGCATCGCCATCCCCCCCATCAGCAGAAATCCTGCTGCCGGGACCGGGATCGGCGATGGCTCGGGCGGGGCGCCCGCCTCGGTGTAGAAGCTCTGCCCATAGGCGATGCCCAGCCCCTGCCCGCCGAATGACATCGCGTTCGAGGCAAGCCCGGTCAGTGTATCCACCTCGAAGATCGAGGTGCCCGCGACACCGTAAAGCGTCCCGTCGGGCGCGGTCGCCAGACCATAGACACCGCTGACGCCAAAGGAACCGATCGCCGTCGTATTCGACAGGTTGGCCAGATCGATCTTGACCAGATCACCCGATCCCGAGGCGAGATAGAAATCGCTGCCGACAAAGGCCAAATCGCCGCCCGAATAGAAGCCGATCGTGCCCAGCGACGTGCCTGCCCCGGTCGAAACGTTCAGCGAATATAGCTGGTCAGAACCGCCGCCCGCCCCGTAAAGCGCGCCATCGCTGCCAAAGACCAGCGCATTCCCGACCGAGATGCCATGCGCGCCGATCAGACTGCTGGCCCCGGTCGTCTTGTCGATGCTGTAGAGAGAGCCGAAGCCAAGCCCATAGAGATTGCCGGTCGGGTCAAAGGCGATATCGGTCATCTGGACGCCCATATTCCCGATGACGCTGGCAGCGCCGGTCGCGGTATCGACGGTGCCAAGATTGCCGCCCTCGTCATGGACATACATGATCGCGGGCAAGGCTGGCGTTGCGACGCCAATCGCAAGCAGCAAAGCAGCAAGTTTTCCTGAAATACTCATAACCGGATACCTCCATTGAAACCGGCGACACTGGATAGAAAGCGAACCATTCCGTTCACTTCTATCACAGGCACTGATTCCCAAGAAGGAAATCGCGCAGACAAAACGTAACTATCTGCGCCGCTTCGACCGCTTGTTGCCACCGCGCTGCCCGGCCCGCCCTGCCGAGGACCGGCCCGAGGATTTGACCGCGTCCTCTGCCGCCTGTTCGATGGCCGATTGCCGCGCCAAAGGATCGTCCGAGATCGCCAGATCGACCGCCTCAAGCCGTTTCACCTCATCCCGCAGGCGCGCTGCCTCTTCGAATTCAAGGTTCTCGGCAGCCTTGCGCATCTGCGCCCGCAAGCCGTCCAGATGCGCGGCAAGGTTCGCACCGACCATCGGCTTATCCACCCGCGCGGTGATCCGCGACTGATCGGTATCGCCCTGCCACAGACCCGCCAGAACATCCTCGACATTCTTGCGCACGGTTTGCGGCGTGATGCCGTGTTCGACGTTATAGGCCACCTGCTTTTCGCGACGCCGCTCGGTCTCGGCCATGGCGCGTTCCATGCTGCCGGTCACCTTGTCGGCATACATGATCACCCGCCCGTCGGCGTTCCGCGCCGCCCGACCGATGGTCTGGATCAACGACGTCTCAGACCGCAGGAAACCTTCCTTGTCGGCGTCCAGAATGGCGACCAGCCCGCATTCGGGAATATCCAGCCCCTCGCGCAGCAGGTTGATCCCGACCAGCACATCAAAGGCGCCCAGCCGCAGATCGCGCAGGATCTCGATCCGCTCGATCGTGTCGATGTCGCTGTGCATATAGCGAACACGGATGCCCTGCTCGTGCAGATATTCGGTCAGATCCTCGGCCATCCGCTTGGTCAGCGTCGTCACCAGCGTGCGCATCCCCGCAGCGGCGACCTTGCGAACCTCGTCCAGAAGATCATCCACCTGCATCTCGACCGGGCGGATCTCGATCTGCGGATCGATGAGGCCGGTCGGACGGATCACCTGTTCGGTAAAGACGCCGCCGGTCTGGTCCATCTCCCATTGCGCCGGGGTGGCCGAGACGAACACCGATTGCGGGCGCATCGCATCCCATTCCTCGAACTTCAGGGGTCGGTTATCCATGCAACTTGGCAGCCGGAAACCATGCTCTGCCAAGGTGAATTTCCGCCGGAAGTCGCCCCGATACATGCCGCCGATCTGCGGCACGCTGACATGGGATTCGTCAGCGAAAACAATGGCGTTATCCGGAATAAACTCGAACAAAGTGGGCGGCGGCTCGCCCGGTGCCCGCCCCGTCAGATAGCGCGAGTAATTCTCGATCCCGTTGCAGACGCCGGTGGCTTCCAGCATCTCCAGATCGAAATTCGTCCGCTGCTCCAGCCGCTGCGCTTCCAACAGCTTGCCTTCGTCCTGCAACACCTTCAGCCGCTCGATCAGTTCCTTGCGGATGCCCTTGATCGCCTGTTGCAGCGTCGGTCGGGGCGTCACGTAATGGCTGTTCGCATAGATGCGGATCTGGCGGAAATTGTCGGTCTTCTGGCCGGTCAGCGGATCGAATTCGGTGATGCTTTCCAGCTCATTGCCGAAGAAATCGAACCGCCATGCCCGATCCTCAAGGTGGGCGGGCCAAACCTCGACCACATCGCCGCGCACCCGAAAACCCCCACGTTGGAACGCCGCATCCAGCCGCCGGTATTGCTGCGCCACCAACTGCCCCAGAAATTCGCGCTGGTCATAGCTGTCGCCCACGACCATATCCTGCGTCATCGCTGAATAGGTCTCGACCGAGCCGATGCCGTAGATGCACGATACCGAGGCGACGATGATCACATCATCCCGCTCCAACAGCGCCCGCGTGGCCGAGTGGCGCATCCGGTCGATGGCCTCGTTGATCTGCGATTCCTTCTCGATATAGGTATCGCTGCGGGCGACATAGGCTTCGGGCTGGTAGTAATCATAATAGCTGACGAAATACTCGACAGCATTGTCAGGAAAGAAGCCCTTGAATTCGCCATATAATTGCGCGGCCAAGGTCTTGTTCGGCGCAAGGATGATCGCCGGACGCTGCGTCGCCTCGATCACCTTCGCCATCGTATAGGTCTTGCCGGTCCCGGTCGCCCCCAGCAGCACCTGATCGCGCTCACCCTCCGTCACGCCTTGCGACAATTCGGCAATGGCGGTGGGCTGATCGCCCGCAGGCTGAAACTCGCTTTTCATCACGAAGCTGCGGCCGCCTTCCAGCTTGGGGCGGGTGACTTCGGCAAAGCGTTCCGAGGGGGCGTTGGTATTGTTATGACCCATGGGGCATCCGTTCTGTCGGCATGCACCCAAGGTGTGTGCGCGCGCGCGAATGTCAACCGGGGGTGCTGTCAGATCGCGTCAGCAGAGTGGGTTTGTCGAATGGGCCGATAGCCCGGCTTACCTCTGACGCTTGCCTATTTCAGCATATCCGCCAGTTCAACCAGATCGCTGGCGTTGTAATCCCAATCAGCAGAGACAACCCTTTCGCCAATCTTGGACGGATCGGCGGCGTGATCGCGCCTCACATAGGCTGTCTTCATGCCGCAAAGCCGCGCCCCATCCAGATCGTAATCATGCGCCGCAACCAGCATGGCCCGATCCGGGCTGACACCCAGAAGCGAGCAGGCCCCAAGATAAACCTCGGGCATCGGCTTATATGCCCGAAAAATATCGGCGCCCAGCACCGTGTCCCAAGGCAACCCGGCGCGCTTTGCCATATTCACCAGCAGCCGGGTGTTGCCGTCAGATAGTGGCGCGACGATATGGGTCTGCTTCAGGCGCGAAAGCCCCTCGACCGCATCCGGCCAGGGTTTCAGCCGGTGCCACGCTTGATTGAGGTCTTCCAGCTCATCCTGCGGCAACGCGGCGGGATCCAGCCCAAAGACCGCCAAGGTGGCTGTCAGATTTTCCATATTCAAAATATCCAGCGGCACGAAGGGTCGTGTCCCGGCCCGGATCGGATCGACCGAGGCGTCATAGCGACCGACCCAAGCATCCGCCAAGGCACCGGCATCCACCTGCTCAGCCTCATGGCGTTTCAAAAACGCCCGCGTCTCGGCGGTGATGCTGCCGCGCCAATCGACAACCGTCCCAAGCACGTCAAAGAACAGCACTTCGATGCCAGACAAGACAACCTCCCTCATCGCGTCGAGGATGTATCTAATCCCGCAATCGGTCGGTTCAATATCTGCCGCCTCAATCGCGACGGCGGAAAGCCCCGACCTTTCTGGCCGCGCCCGTCAACTCGACGGTTGACCTTGCCTTGCGTCGCAAGCCACCAGAATGACCCGTCGGTCAGGCAAAACCCGAACCCGCGCAGCGCCCCGGCTTAGCGCTTCAACCGCGACGGCTGCAATTCGGCCCAGCCCTCGCCACCGTCCATCTCTTCAGCCAAGATTTCGGCGGTGACCGGGCCAAGCGTGAACCCCTGATGCCCATGCCCGAAATGCGCCCAAAGGTTCGACTGATCCGGCACTCGCCCGATCACCGGCAGCATGTCCGGCATACAGGGCCGCCGCCCGGTCCAAGGCTCCGCCTCGACCGGCGAGCCGATGTCAAACAGCTCTCGCGCGGCCTTTTCGCCATGGCGCAATTGCGGCGGCGTCAGCCGGGGGTGCGAGGTCAGCTCGGCCGCCGTGGCGATCCGCAAACCGCGCCGCATCGGTGACAGAACCACGGAATTTCCAAAATCTGCAATCGGATGGTTCGGCGGCACGTCCATGTGGTAATGTCGGTGATAGCCGCGCTTAAAGACCATCGGCACCTTCAGGCCATAGCGTTGCAGCAGCATCGGCGACCAAGGCCCAAGTGCCACCACCGCATGTTCGCCGGTATATTCATCGGCCTTCCAGCCCGCGCCTTCGCGATGCAGATCGCCCGCATCGCCATTGACGATCCGCCCGCCCTGCTTCTCGAACAGCGCCGCATAAGAAGCCACCAGCCCACCGGGATCCGAGCAGGCCCAGGCGTCGCGCCAATGCGTCGCGCCCTCGACCTCGATCTTGACTGACGGCTCCAGCGCGCGCAATTCGCGCCCGTCCATCAGCCGCGCCTCGACCCCGAATTGCTCAAGAAACCGCGCCGCCGCCTTGCGCGCCTTTTCCATCCGCGCAGGCGTCCGATGCACCTCGATATAGCCGTCCTTGCGGATCAGATTGCCCGCCCCCGCCGCCTCAACCAAAGGTGCGTGACGGTCGGTCGATTGCCGGATCATCTTGCCCCAGACCACCGTGGCCCGCTTGTGCCCCGCGGGCAGCGAATTCCACGCATAATTCGCGACCGCGCCGACCTGCGACAGAAGCCCCGAGAGGTTCCATTTCACGTCATAGCCCCGGCCCAACGCGATCTGCGTCAGCGCCCAGGGTGCAAGCGGCATTGCATAGGGTTCAACGGCTTCGGTCTGGATCAGCCCGGCATTGCCATAGCTGGTTTCCCGCCCCGGCACGCCGCGTTCGATGATGGTGACGTCGTGCCCACGGGCTTGCAGTGCCAGACCCGTGCTGACGCCGACCATGCCTGCCCCAAGAACCAGAATCTCCGACATTGCTGCCTCCTGACCACATTTAGGTCAGAGATGTGGACATTCCGCGAATCTGGCAAGAAATTTCGTGCATTCTTCGGTGGGGTTCAGAATCTTTGCAAGATTCAGCCGAAAAGTTCGCGGCAGAAGATCAAACCTTCGACCAAAGCGTCTACTTCCTCGGCAGTGTTGTACATGGCAAAGGATGCCCGCGCGCTGGCATTGATTCCATAGAAATCAAGCAATGGCATGGCGCAATGCGTTCCCGCCCGGACCGCGATCCCGCGCTTGTCGAGGATGGTCGAGATGTCATGGGCATGCGCCCCCTCCATCGTCATCGAGAAGATCGCCCCCTTGTCCGGCGCATCGCCCTGCACCTGCAACCAGTTCAGGCTGCGTAGCCGGTCACGGGCATAATCGCGCAAGCCCCGTTCATAGGCGGCGATATTCTCCATCCCGATATCCATCAGATATTCCAGCGCCACGCCCAAGCCGATCTGATTGACGATGCCGGGGGTGCCCGCCTCGAACCGCAGCGGCGGATCGGCATAGGTCACCTCATCCCGGGTGACCGTGCGGATCATATCGCCGCCGCCCATGAAGGGGCGCATCTCGGCCTGACGCTCGCGGCTGATCCAGATCGCGCCCGAACCCGAGGGGCCGTAAAGCTTGTGCCCGGTGATGCAGAAGAAATCGACGCCAAGCGCCTTGAGATCAATCGGCATATGCACCGAGGATTGCGAGCCATCGACCAGAACCGGCACATCGGTCCCACGCGCAATGGCCGCGACATCGACGATGGTGCCGGTGACGTTCGACATATGGGTGACGGCGATCAGCTTGGTCTTCGGGCTGATCGCAGCCAGCACCTTTTCAGGCGGCAGGCTGCCATCCGCTTCCGGCTCGACCCATTTCAGCACCACGCCCTGACGTTCGCGCAGGAACGCCCAGGGCACGATATTGGCGTGATGTTCCAGCACCGACAGGACAATCTCATCCCCGGCCTGCAAGCGCGGGGCGGCCCAGCCATAGCTGACCAGATTGATGCCTTCGGTGCTGCCCGAGGTGAAGATCACCTCATCCTCATGCGGCGCGTTCAGAAAGCGGGCGATAATGGCACGGACGCGTTCATAATTGTCGGTAGCAAGGTTCGACAGGAAATGCAGCCCGCGATGGACATTGGCGTATTCGCCTTCATAGGCGCGGGTGATCGCCTCGATCACCTGACGCGGCTTTTGCGCGCTGGCGCCGTTGTCCAGATAAACCAGCGGCTTCTTGTTCACCTGCCGAGACAGGATCGGAAAGTCTTCGCGGATCTTGGCGACATCAAAGGTCATTGGGCACCTCGGGGGTGAAACCGGCCATGCTGAGGACGACCGAAAGGATCAGCACGGCGCCGATTCCGGCACCGATCACGACCACGACCGGCTTGATCAGATTGTCAAAGCCATGCAGGACGCGGACGAATTGCAAACTCATCCACAGGAAGACGAAGGCGGCGGCCAGTCCAAGCACCGCCGCAGCGGTCGGCAGGATCGGCACGAGCAAAAGTTGCAGCCCCTGAACGAGCAGTAGCAGAAACTCGGTCCAGACCATCAGCAGCAGCGCATCCTCGAACCGACCAGTGCCGCCGAACAGCCGCCCGATCGAGATGACCAGCGCCGACCCGGCCAGCACCGCGACAAGCTGGATCCCCGCCATCACCATCGGCTGTCCGATCATCTCAAGCAGCGCGTCGTCAAACTGGCTTGGCCCGGGACCGACGGTCAGCGAGGTGAGATAGGACAGGATCCCCGAGAAAGAGATCACCAGAATCAGCAGCATCCAGCGCGCAGGCATCGGAATATCGCTGCGGATCAGCACCCCTGCCACATCGGCGGGGCGGCGGAAACTGTCCACCACAAGGCCACGAAGAGAAGTCAGGGATATCATTTGCGCCTCGCCAGAACCGAGATGCCCGCACCCCAGATGAACAGAAAACCAAAGCCGCAGATGATCTGCACCACGATCAGCCCCGGACCCGGCCCGACCATGCCCGCGACCAGCCCCTGCAACAGCATCGCAGGCGACACCGCCAGCAACGCCCAGAACAGCGCCAGCCGCGAATCCTCGGGGCCAAGCCGCCATGGCGTCAGCCGCGAGAAGGCCGAGATCAGCGAGGCCAGGCCGTAAGCCAGCAGCGGCATCATGAACATGATCGCCATGATCGCCCCGCCCATCCGCGCCTCAAGCGGGATCGACGGATCAAGTGCTGCGCGGCGCGCATGCAGCGGTGCCTGCGCGACCAGAAAGATCAGCATGGCGAGCATCAGAACGGCGATCTTCACCCGCTCGGGCATGCTAGACAGCCCCCGCACCACACGGCGCGGAGCCCACCAGCTTTCCATTACGCGTGGCGCGATGCCGCCGCGCGCCGGTGCTATTTCCCGGCGCGATCGGTCAGCCACGCTTCCAGCCGGTCGTTGATCTGATCCCGCAATTCGTCATCCTCAACCTCGGCCAAGGCGTCGGCAAGGAAGGACAGGACCAGGAAAATGATGGCACGCTCATGCGGGATACCGCGCGAGCGAAGGTAGAACAGCGCCTCCTCATCCAGCGCGCCGGTGGTCGAGCCATGCGAGCATTTCACGTCGTCGGCATAGATTTCCAGCTCTGGCTTGGCCAGAAACTGGCTGCGCTCGTCCAAGAGCAGCGCCTGACTGATCTGATAACCGTCGGTTTTCTGCGCGCCGGGCTTGACCAGAATCTTGCCCTGAAAGACGCCCTCGGCACCGTTCTTCAGCACCTTCTTGAACACCTGACGGCTTTCGCAACGTTCTGCCGCGTGGGTGATGAAAACGGTATCGTCATGGTGGAACGGCCCGATATCGCCATCGCCCAGAACCGCCGCCGCGATATGGGCAAAGGCGTCGTCACCGACGATATCGATCACGCCCTCATGGCGCATGACGCGGCCATTCACCGACAGGGTGAAACTTTTCAACTGCGCCTCGGCATCGACGCGGGCAAAGATATGCGACAGTCCGACCGTCTCATGCACCGCACGTTTCGAGGTGATGTAGTTGAATTTCGCCCCTTTTTGTAGGTCCACCTCCAGCGCCCCGTTCGAGCGGGCACCCGACATGCCGGTTTCCAGCAGGGTCAGTTCCGCGCCTTCCTCGATCCGCACGACATGGTGCCAATAGGTATCCGCATCGGCGCTGCCGCGACGGTGGATGACGTGGACCGGCTTTGCGGGGGTTGCTGTCACGCGGATCAGCACGCCGTCACGGGCGACAACCGTGTTCAGCGCCGCGAAGGGCCGCTTCACCGGCTTCTGCCCCGAGGCTTCCAGCGCGCCGTAAAGATCGCCCGCCCAATGCGCGGCCTGACGGTCGGCGACGGACAGAACGTCGATCTCAACCCCTTCAAGCGCCACATCATCCGAGGCTTCGGCGTCAAACACGCCATCCACGAAGACCAGTTTCAGCCGGTCCAGATCGCCGAATAACGGCGAGTCGCCCAGATCGTCGCCAAGCGCCAGCGGAGCGGCCTCTGGCGCATTGAAGGGCTTCGGGTCGGTATAACGCCAGTATTCGTCACGCGGCGCGGGCAGGCCCATGTCGCGCAGACGCGCCAGCGCATCGGCCCGCGCGGCGGCGGTAAAGCCACCTTCGGGCAGGCTCAGCGCGGCAAGGCGGGCGTCCAGCGCATTGGCGGGCTTGGCCTCGCCCGTCACCTGCGGCGTCACGTCCTGGTTTTTGACTGCGGTGTCGGCCATTACTGCGCCCCCGTCAGCAGGTCGCCGTAACCCTCTTCCTCGACCTGCAACGCCAGTTCCGGCCCGCCGGTCTTCACGATCCGGCCATTCGACATGATATGGACCACATCGGGCTGAATGTGGTTCAGCAGGCGTTGGTAATGGGTGATGACCAGGAAGCTGCGATCAGGGCTGCGCAGCGCGTTCACCCCGTCCGAGACCAGACGCATCGCATCGACATCAAGACCGGAATCGGTCTCGTCCATGATGCACATGCGCGGCTCCAGCATGGCCATCTGAAGGATTTCGTTGCGCTTTTTCTCACCACCCGAGAAGCCGACATTCACCGGACGCTTCAGCATATCGGCATCGATCTTCAGTTCCGCCGCCTTGGCGCGGACCTTTTTCAGAAACTCGCCCGAGGACAGTTCTTCCTCGCCGCGCGCTTTCCGCTGCGCGTTCACGGCGGTGCGCAGAAAGGTCATGTTGCCAACGCCGGGGATTTCGACCGGGTATTGGAAGGCCAGAAACAGACCGGCTGCGGCGCGTTCCTCGGGCTCCATCTCCAGCAGGTCATCGCCATTCAAAGAGGCGCCGCCATCGGTGACCTCATACCCGTCGCGGCCCGAAAGCACATAGGACAGGGTGGATTTGCCCGAGCCGTTCGGCCCCATGATCGCATGGACCTGACCGGCCGGAACCTCCAGCGACAGACCCTTCAGGATCTGCTTGTCCTCGTCTTCCAGCTTGACGTGCAGATTGTCGATTTTCAGCATCTTCTTACCTCAGTCGATGGTGACGGCGGTGCCAGAAGCCGACACCATCAGCATATTGTTAATGACCTCGTAATCGAGATCGACTCCGACGACCGCATTGCCGCCCATCTGGCGGGCGCGGTCTTGCATTTCGTTCAGCGCGATTTCCCGCGCTTCGCCCAAGGCCTTCTCATAGCTGGCCGAGCGTCCGCCCACGATGTCGCGGATACCCGCAAAAACATCACGAAAGATATTCGCGCCAAGGATCGTCTCGCCGGTCACGACACCATGATAGGCGGTGATCCGGTGTCCTTCGATGGCGGGGGTGGTGGTGACGATCATTGCGTTTCCCCGGTCTGTAACGCGCGCCCACGGAAAGAGCAGAACAAGTGTCTAACACCGAACCCCGCACCCACCGATAAAATCAGCGTAAGAAAAACGGCCAGCCCATCCGATATGAAACCAAGAGAGCCGGTGAGGATAAGCGCAACACCGACTATAAATACCAGACCTGCAACCGACGCCGCCTCACGCAATCCATCGCCGTGGCGGGGATGAAGCACATCGGTCTGAGTTGGATCGTGTGTCGCGATCCAGCTTTGCTGATCACTGCTCACCCCACGCTTCCTTCCAGCGAGATCGCGACCAGCGACTGTGCTTCCATCGCGAATTCCATCGGCAGCGCCTGCAAGACCTCGCGGACAAAGCCGTTCACGACCAGCGCGACCGCCTCTTCCTCGCCCATGCCGCGCTGGCGGCAGTAGAACAATTGGTCATCATCGACCTTGCTGGTCGTCGCCTCATGTTCGACGCGGGACGAGGTGTTCTTGACCTCGATATAGGGCACGGTATGCGCGCCGCATTTGTCGCCGATCAGCAGGCTGTCGCATTGGGTATAGTTGCGGCTGTTGGTCGCCCGCGGGTGCATGCTGACCAGACCGCGATAGGTGTTCTGCGCACGACCAGCAGAAATTCCTTTGGAAACAATGCGCGAGCGAGTGTTCTTGCCAAGATGGATCATCTTGGTTCCGGTATCGGCCTGCTGCATGTTGTTGGCGATGGCGATCGAATAGAACTCGCCTTGCGATTCATCGCCGCGCAGGATGCAGGACGGATATTTCCAGGTGATCGCCGAGCCGGTTTCCACCTGCGTCCACATCACCTTGGCCCGCGCCTCACGGCAATCGGCGCGTTTGGTGACGAAGTTGTAGATGCCGCCCTTGCCTTCCTCGTCGCCAGGGAACCAGTTCTGGACGGTCGAGTATTTTACCTCGGCATCTTCCAGCACAACGATCTCGACGACCGCCGCGTGAAGCTGATTGGTGTCGCGCTTGGGTGCGGTGCAGCCTTCCAGATAGCTGACATAGGCGCCCTTGTCGCAGATGATCAGCGTGCGTTCGAACTGGCCGGTATTTTCGGCATTGATGCGGAAATAGGTGGACAGCTCCATCGGGCAATGGACGCCCTTCGGCACATAGACGAACGACCCGTCCGAAAAGACCGCGCTGTTCAGCGTGGCGAAGAAATTGTCCGTTTGCGGCACGACGCTGCCCAGATATTTCTGGACCAGCTCGGGATGCTCGCGGATCGCCTCGCTGATCGAGCAGAAGATAACCCCGGCCTTGGCCAGTTCATCCTTGAAGGTCGTCCCGACCGAGACCGAATCGAATACGGCATCGACCGCGACCTTGCGCCCTTCGGCGGGGGCATCGCCCGCACCCTCGACGCCCGCAAGGATCATCTGTTCCTTCAGCGGGATGCCCAGCTTTTCATAGGTCGCCAGCAGCTTCGGATCGACCTCATCCAAGGACTTCGGCTTTTCTTCCATGCTCTTCGGGCGGGCATAGTAATACTGATCCTGATAATCGATATCGGGATAGTTCAGCATCGCCCAACGCGGTTCGGTCATGGTGACCCACCGGCGATAAGCCTGAAGACGCCATTCCAGCATCCATTCAGGCTCTTTGTTCTTTTCCGAGATCAGGCGGACGATGTCCTCGCTTAGCCCCTTCGGGGCATATTCCATCTCGATCTCGGTATCCCAGCCATATTTATAGCTGCCCATGTTCTGCACGGTCTCGACCGTTTCGCGGTCAACACCGTCACGAACCTCAAGATCGGGGGTCTGGGTCATCCTTTGTCCTTCCATCGGCTGGGCACAGACCTAGCCATTCCTGTCGCGCCAGCGTGAATACGCGCTTTCCCAAGCATCCGCAAATCGGTTGATCTGATCCATGTCCAAAGCCGGACTTATCGAGATTCGGATCGCCGATTGCGCCGCCATGTCATCGAAACCCATGGCCTGCAAGGCACCGCTGGCCCTGACCTTGCCCGAGGAACAGGCCGACCCCGCCGAAATGGCAAAGCCTGCAAGATCCATCTGCATGACCTGGGTTTCCCCTTTCCAACCGGATGTAAGAATGCAGGTCGTGTTCGGCAAGCGCTTTGCGCCTTTTCCGGCAATCACCGCGCCGGGCGCTGCCGCCAGCAACCGCGCCTCCAGCGCGTCGCGCATCGCGGTCACCCGGTCCCAGATTCCGCTGTCCAGATCCCTCTGCGCGGCGGTCGCCGCAGCGGCAAAGCCAAGGATGCCGATCAGGTTCTCGGTCCCGCCGCGACGGCCCTGTTCCTGCCCGCCGCCCCGGATCAGCGCCTCGATATCGGTGCCCTTCTTCAAGACCAGCGCACCGATCCCCTTGGGCCCGCCCAGCTTATGCGCACTGACAAAGCCCGCCGTCAGCCCCAGCCAGTTGAAGGCGAACGGCACCTTGCCGAATGCCTGCGTCAGATCGCTGGAGGCCAGACCATCAGGCAGCGCCTGAATCACCCCGGTCTCATTATTCGCCAGTTGCAGGGTCGAGCGCCCCGGATCAATGACGGTCACGATCCCGTCGCCATTCACCGCCAGATCCTGTTCGCACCAGACCTTGATCGCGCTATGTTCAACCGGCGCGCAATGGATGCCCTTCTCGGCCAGCACCATCGTCGCCGCCTCGGTCGTGCCCGAGGTGAAGACGACATCCGCCCCCTCGGCCCCAAGTGCCAACGAGACCTGCTCGCGCGCCCGCTCCAGCGCCATCTTGGCCGCGCGGCCTTCGGTATGGACCGAGGACGGGTTGCCGCTGATCTCCATCGCCTCGCGCATCGCGACCTTCACTTCGTCGCGCAACGGCGTGGTGGCGTTCCAATCGAGATAGGTTCTCATAGCAACGCCTCGGCGATCCGCTGGGCCAGTTGCCGGGCCACGGCGTCCTTGGCCATGCGCGGCCATTCCTCAGCACCTTGTTCGGTGATCAGGGTCACGGCATTCTCGGACCCGCCCATAATGCCGGTGGCGGGGCTGACATCATTGGCAACGATCCAGTCACAGCCCTTGCGCAGCCGCTTGTCGGTCGCATGGGCCACCACGTCATCGGTTTCCGCCGCAAACCCCACGACCAGTTTCGGACGGTGGTGGTCCAGCTTGCTGATCCAGGCCAGAATATCCGGGTTCTCGGCCATCTCCAGCGCCGGAGGACGGCCCGAGCCGTCCTTCTTCATCTTGCGATCCGACCCGTTGGTCACCCGCCAATCCGCCACAGCCGCCGCCATCACCGCCGCATCGGCAGGCAACGCGGCCTCGACCGCATCGCGCATCTGCTGCGCAGTCTCGACCCGAACCACCTCGACGCCTTGCGGCGGGGCGACCGTCGCAGGCCCGGTCACAAAACTGACCCTTGCCCCAAGCGCGCTCAGCGCAGCAGCAATCGCCGCGCCCTGCGCCCCGGAAGAACGGTTTGCGATATAACGCACCGGATCGATCGGCTCATGCGTCGGGCCAGAGGTCACCACGACATGCTTGCCGCTCAGCGGCCCAAGCCTCGGAATGGTCACCACAGGCATCGCCGGAACGGGGGCCTGAAGCGCGTCCTTGATCGCCGCGACGATCACTTCAGGCTCGGCCATCCGCCCGGTGCCGTATTCGCCGCAGGCCATATCGCCATCATCGGGACCGACGAACAGGATGCCATCGTCATGCAGGGCCTGGATGTTCCGCTGCGTGGCCGGATGATGCCACATCCGCACATTCATCGCAGGCGCGATCAGCACCCGCTTGTCGGTCGCCAAGAGCAGGGTCGAGGCCAGATCATCGGCCAGCCCTTGCGCCATCTTGGCCATCAGGTTCGCCGTGGCGGGGGCAACCACCACCAGATCGGCATTCCGCGACAATTGGATATGGCCGATCTCGGCCTCGGTCGCGATATCGAACAGGCCCTCATGCACCGCCTCGCCCGCAAGGACCGAAACGGTCATCGCGGTGGTGAACGCTGCCCCGGCTTTGGTCAGGACCGGCGTGACCAGCCAGCCCTCGGCCCGGATCAGCCGGATCAGCGCCGGGATCTTGTAGGCCGCGATGCCGCCGCCGATGATCAGAAGGATACGCTTGCCTTGCATGTCCGCTTCCCCTGCCTTCCTTGTATCAGACACATAGACGCGGACCCCCAAGCCCGCAAGGAAGACGGGCCGCCCCACCTCTTAAAGCAGAGGACACAGCCACATTGGTGTTGGCTATCTTGGTTTCGGACGAGCGCTTTACCTACAGAGCTGGCTTAATCGGGGACGTGAGACGGCGTGGCAGATGATATTCGACCGCATTGTCAGACGGCCCGTTTAATGGAATCAGGGCACCTTAAGCCAATCGCAGGGGGCAACGATGATCTTCGGAACAGGCGATCTCGCCGCCGCCGCGCTGCTCATGGGGCTGCTTCTGGCACTGGCTCCGGTTTTCATCATTGCCCTTATCATGCTGATCCCGCTGCGCCCGAAACTTGCCGCCAAGATCGTCGCCGGACTTGCCGTCGCGTGGGCGTTGCTGTGGCTGCTGACCCGCTGAAGCGGTTATACCACCGCCTCATTTCCCCATGATCATCTCGTCGTCCGAGCGCATTCCGCCGACGACGCCAAGCGATTTCAGCTTGCGATGCAGGGCGCTGCGCTCCATCCCGACGAATTGGGCGGTGCGGCTGATATTGCCGCCGAAACGGTTGATCTGGGCCAGCAGATATTCCCGCTCGAACATCTCCCGCGCCTCTCGCAGTGCCATAGCGGTGATCTGCGGGCCAAGGCTTAACGCGTCGCTGTTATCCGGCGTCGCGCCCTGCGGCTCAAGCTCGGAAGGCTGGATCGGGCCGGTTTCCTCGGCCAGGATCAGCACCCGCTCGACCACGTTCCGCAACTGCCGGATATTGCCGGGCCAGCGCATCGATTGCAGCGCCGCGATGGTATCCTCGGGCAATTCGCGCGGGGTCAGGCCTTGGGTCTTGTGGAACTGCTCGATGAAATAGCGGGCGAGTTCGGCAATGTCGTCGCGCCGCTCGGCCATCGAGGGAACCGCGACCGGGACCACGTTCAGCCGGTCGAACAATTCCTGACGGAAACGGCCCGCCGCAATCTCGGCGGGCAGGTCGCGGTTGGTCGAGGAAATCACCCGCAAATCCACCCGCACCTTGTCCGAGCCACCCGCCCGGCTGAACTGCTGCTCGGTCAGAACGCGCAGGATTTTCGGCTGCGTTCCCAATGGCATGTCACCAACTTCATCGAAATAGATGACGCCGCCATGGGCCAGTTCCAGTAAGCCCGGCTCGATCCCGCGTTCGACGGTTTCGCGACCGAACAGCACTTCTTCCATACGCTCTGGCTCGATGGTGGCGCAGGGCACGGTGATGAAGGGCGCATTCACGCGCGGGCTGTGGGCGTGGATATAGCGGGCAGCCATTTCCTTCCCGGTTCCCGGCTCGCCGGTCAGCATGATCCGGCCGTTCGATTTGGCCACCTTATCCAGATTATCGCGCAGACGCTTGAAGGCGGCGGAATGGCCCAGCATCTCGCCGGGGCGGTCGCCGTTGCGGCGCAGGCTGCTGTTTTCGCGACGCAGCCGACTGGTCTCCATCGCGCGGTTCACAACCACCATCAACTGATCGATGTTGAACGGCTTTTCGATGAAGTCATAAGCGCCCTGCTTGATCGCCGCGACCGCGATTTCGATATTGCCGTGCCCCGAGATGATGATGACCGGAACGTCGGGATTGTTGCGCTTGACCTGTTTCAGGATGTCGATCCCGTCCATCCGGCTGTCCTTCAGCCAGATGTCCAGAACCATCAAATCCGGTTCACGCTCATTCAGCTCGGCCACGGCCTGATCGGAATTGGCCGCCAGCCGGGTCTCGAACCCTTCGTCTTTCAGGATATCGGCGATCAGCTCACGGATATCACGTTCGTCATCGACGATCAGAATGTCACTCATGTCGTAGCCGCCTCGTCTTTTTCTTGTTTGTGTTTTCGCTGCGTGCCGCGCACCGGATGGCGCTCGCGCGGCAATTTGATCTCGGCCATCGCGCCTTGATGGCCCGGTGCATCGGTCAGGATCAGGCTTCCGCCATGCTCCTCGACGATCTTTTTCACAATCGGCAGGCCAAGCCCGGTTCCCTGCGATTTCAGGGTCACATAAGGCTCGAACAGGCGCGAGCGGTCCGCCGGAAGACCAAGGCCGTTATCGATGATGCGGATCGTCACCGCCTCATTCTCGGCCTGCATGGTCACGTCAATCCGGGGATTCCAACCTTCAGCCGATTTTTCCGTCATTTCATCAACGGCTTCCCCGGCATTTTTTAGAAGATTGGTGAAGGCCTGACGCATCATCCCGGCATCGCAATCGACGATCACCGGCTGTTCTGGAATTTCGCTGTGCAAAGCGCCTTTCAGCGCGTCCTGCTGCAACAAAGTCGCCTCGCGCAGCAGCGCGGCAAGATCGATTTCGGCCCGGTCCGGTTCTGGCATCCGGGCGAAGCGGCTGAATTCATCGACGATCCGGCGAAGATCGCCGGTTTGTCGGATAATCACCTCAACATATTGATCAAGAGAGGCTTTTTCTTCTTCCTTCGCAAGCGGCATGAACTTGCGGCGCAGCCGTTCCGCAGACAACTGAATCGGGGTCAGCGGGTTCTTGATCTCATGCGCGACGCGCCGGGCCACGTCGCCCCATGCGGCCATGCGCTGCGCGCTGACCAGCTCGGTCACGTCGTCGAAGGCCACGACATAGCCTTCCAGATCGCCATCGGTGCCGCGCCGGATCGCCATGCGGACCAGCAGGCTTTCCACCCGACCTTCGCGTGCCAACCGCACCTCATCCTGCACCGATTCCGCCACCGAAGCCGACAGCCGATCAAACAGCGGCGCAAATTCAGGCACCGCCTCTGACAGCAGCGCATCGATATCACGTTTCGGGTCCAACCCCAGAAGCCGCGTGGCCGAGCGGTTCACAAAGTCGATCTCGCCCGCCGCATCCAGCCCGATCACCCCCGAAGTGACCGAGGTCAGCACATTGTCGAACAACCGCCGTTGTTCGTCGCTGATACGGTAGCTGTCCACCAACTCGTCGCGCTGCGCCTTCAACTGACGGGTCATCCGGTTGAACGCCTCGCCCAGAGTCTGGATTTCGTCGCCCGTGGTCGGTTCAGGCACCTGCACGTCCAGATTGCCGTGGCCGACCTGTTCGCTGGCCAGCGCAAGCGCACCAATCGGACGGGACAGACGGCTTGCGAACCACAGGCCCATCCAGATCGCGGCAGCGACCAGCAGCAGGGCAAAGCCCAGATAAACCAGCGAAAATTCGAACAGAACCTGCCCGCGCGTCTGTTCAAGCTGGCGATAATCGCCAACCGTGGCGCGGGTATCGTCCAGCAGGCCGAGCAGATCGCCATCGACTTCCCGGGTCACATACAGATAGCGGTCTGCCAGCGTCGGCAGCGCCACCAGCGCGCGAAATTCGTTGTTCTGCCAATCCTCGATCAGCACCAGCCCCTCGGACTGCGCCTGATCAAGCTGGTCGCTTTCCGGTTCTTTATACCAGAACAGATAGCTGCGTTCGCCGCGTGACCGGATCTCACCTGTGCCAGTGATGATATAGGCCTCGCGCAGCCCGCGCTGAATTTGCGCCTGCCCGTTCACCAGAAGTTGCCGCATATCGGCATCATCCAGCGACGGATCAGACCGCCCCGCCTGAATCAGAAACCCCGCCAGCGCCTGCGCATCCTCGCTCAGGTCATGGCGGTGTTCTTCCTGATAGGCTTCGGCGGCGGCCTGCGAGGTGGTCACCACCTGCTGCACCCGGCCCGAGAACCAGCCCTCAAGTCCGATATTCACCAGGAACCCGGCGAACAGCGCGACCAGAACGGTCGGCACCAAAGCAATCCCCGCAAAGATCATCACCAGTCGCGCATGCAACCGCGATCCGGCGGCAGAGCGGCGGCGGTCCGAGATCAGACGCGCCATCCTGACCAAGACAAAGCCGGTCAGCACGATCAGATAAAGCAGATCAAGCAGCAGGATCAGCCGCAGCATCCGGCTGTGCGCGCCCTGCGCCAGCGGGCCCAGCACGGTCATCGTCGCCACGGCCAGCACGGCCCCTACGGCCAGAAGGCTAAAGGTCAGCAGCCCTCGCCACTGACGTGGTAACCTGATCCGTGCAAGCCTGTCCCAGCTCAGCCCCGTCGCGGACTCTGCCATAAACCCCACCCGCCGTCTTACGCGGCTTTGCTGTTGCGGCGCTGTGACTGTCGCACCGCATCCTGTGGCGGTTTTACATCAGTTTGCGCCTGCGTGTCACCTCGATATTCAGGTCAGTCAGCTTCTTGCGCAAAGTATTGCGATTAATCCCCAAAAGATCGGCGCAACGAAGCTGATTTCCGCCTGTTGCGTCCAGCGCTACCTGTAGCAGCGGCCGCTCGATCTCGCGCAAGATACGGTCGTAAAGGCCCGGTGGGGGCAGCGAATCGCCGTGCAGGTCGAAATAGCGCTGCAGATGCGCCTCGACATTGTCAGACAAAGACCCCGCCGCCGTGGAAAAGACCGAGGCGACAACGCCCGGCCCCGGCTCGGCACTGGCGGGTGCTGCATGCGAGACCGGCAGCGGTGCGGCGCGGGGCACGGTCTGCTGGTTCAGCGCCTCGCGCATCTCGGACGCGGTGATGGTTGCGCCGCTGGCCGTCAGGGCAAGGCGGCGCAGCAGATTTTCCAGTTCACGGACATTGCCCGGAAAGGCATGGACCCGCAGCAGCGAGGCGGCATCGTCGCCAAGGCTGCGCTCTGGCAGGCCCTGCCCGGCGGCGCGGGCCAGAAGATGGCTGGCCAGCGGCAGGATGTCATCCACGCGCGCCCTGAGCGGCGGCACCGAGACCGTGACCCCCGCAAGCCGGTAATAGAGGTCTGAACGCAAACGCCCCGACGCCACATCCGCGTGCGGATCGGCGCCGGTGGTGGCGACGATCCGGGGGGCCTGCGCGCGGTCAGGTCCGCTTTCCATCGCCTCGATCAACCCGATCAGACGGGCCTGTGCGGCGGGATCGAAGCCCGCCGGGTTCTCGATCACGATGGTGCCGCCCCGCGCCTTTTCCGAGGCCCGCATCACCGCATCCTCGCCCGCATCGGCAGAGGTCAGGATCGCCAATCCGCTACCGCGCCGATCGGAAAGATCGTGGAAGGACCGCGCGATGGTCGATTTACCCACCCCCGGCTCACCTGCGATCAGGACCGGCAGATCGGCGTTCAACACGCGGGCGATCATGCGGAACAGGCTTTGCATGGCGGGCGCATGGCCGATCAAAGGCATCTCGGGATCAGCGGTTTCGCGGGGACCGGGAATCGGGTCGGGCATCGGATCGGATTTGCGCGGGCGGCGCGACAGCGCCTGATTGGCCTTCGACATCAGATCCGGCAGATCGAAGGGCTTCGGCAGATATTCGAACGCCTCGGCCTCGTTCGCGCGGATCGCCGTGACGATGGTGTTCTGCGCCGAGATCACGATCACCGGCAGATCGGGCCGCGCCTCTCGGATCGCGGGAATGCGGTCGATGCCGTTTCCGTCGGGCATCATCACATCGGTGATCACCAGATCGCCGCGCCCCTCTTCCACCCATTTCGAGAGTTGTGTCAGCGAGCCTGTGGCGTGGACCCGGCAGCCGGCGCGGGTCAAGGCCTGTGTCAGCACCGTGCGGATGGTGCGGTCGTCGTCGGCGATGAGAACTGTTCCGTCCATGGCTACGATCCTTGGGCCTTTGCAAGTGAAATTCGAAAGATGGTTCGTCCGGGGCGGCTGTCCACGCGGATCAGCGCGCCGTGGTCGGTGATAATCTTGCTGACCAGCGCAAGCCCAAGCCCGGTGCCGTTCTCGCGGCCCGAGACGAAGGGCTCGAAAACCTGATCGGCAATCGGTTCGGGCAGGCCGGAGCCGTTATCCTCGACCTCGATCTGCAGGGGCAGCGGACGGCCCGCTGGCTCGGCATCGCTGGGCGGGGCGCGCAGGCTGTGGTCATAGAAGGTGCGCAACCGGATCACCGGCTTTTCCGTCTCGGACTGCGCCTCGGCGGCGTTCTTGATCAGGTTCAGCAAAACCTGCGTCAACTGATCGGGATCGGCCATCGCAGGCGGCAGCGAGGGGTCGTAATCGGTGCTGACGGTGATCTTTTTCGCAAACCCGACCGCAGCCGAGCGGCGGGTCTTTTCCAGCACGTCATGGATATTGATCGGGCGCAGATTGGGTGCGGATGTATCGCCGAAGCGCTCTACCTGCTCCAGCAGGGCGACGATACGCCGGGTTTCGCTGACGATCATCTCGGCCATCTCGCGATCCTCGGGCGAGGCGTTCATGCCCATCACCTGTGCCGCGCCGCGAATGCCCGCCAACGGGTTCTTGATCTCATGAGCCAGCATTTCGGCCATGCCGATGGCGCTGCGCGCAGCGCTGCGGACGGCGCGGCTTTGCTGCTCCATCCCCGCCTCTTCCGGCACCAGCAGGATCGAAATCCAGTCGCGGCTGGACCCATAGGGGCCGACATGCAGCCCGGCGCGGCGGTCCTGATGGCCGCCCGCGCGGTCGCCGATCTCGATGCGGAGATGGGATTGATAAAGCGTTTCCTCATTATGGCGGACGCGGGACAGGGACTGCGCCAGCGAGGGCAAAAAGCGCAGCCGGGTCTGGATGTCGTCATCCTCCAGCGGCTTGCCCAGCAGCGAATTGCGCGAGATGTTCAGCCAGATTTCCGCCGCATCATTCATCGCCACCACACGGTCCCGGTCATCGATGATCAGCGCGGGAAGCGGCAGGGTTTCCCAGCCAGCGCCGGGACGGACATTCCTGATGAAAGACGGAAGGATGCGCGTCATGCGGCCTCGGCTTTCATCAGGTCGCCGGGTCCGACCGCATCGGCAAAGGCCTTGCGGATCAGCGATATGGTGGCCTCGGGGCTGTCGGCGCGCAGCATTTCGGCGCGAAGGGGGGCGCCGTTCGCCTCGGCATACCAGCCCAGATGTTTGCGGGCGACGCGCAGGCCCAGTTCGGTGCCGTAAAAGCCAAGAATATCGCGGTAATGCGCCTCGACCAGATCGGCCAGCGCCTGTCCGGTGGGGATCAGCGGTGCAGGTGTGCCGTAAAGCTGATGCGCGATCTGGGCCAGCCGCCATGGCGCCCCTTGCGCGCCGCGCCCGACCATCACAGCCTCGGCCCCCGAGGCATCAAGCGCCGCCCGCGCCGTCGCGGCATCGACGATATCGCCATTGGCGACCAGCGGCGGCCTGCCCGGCAGATTGGCGACCGCCCTGATCCGGGTCCAGTCGGCATTGCCCTTGTAAAACTGCGCCCTGGTCCGGCCATGCACGGTTAGCATCCGCACGCCGGCATCGCTGGCCCGCGCCGCCAGATCGGCGGCGTTCAGACAATCCTCGTCCCAGCCAAGCCGCATCTTCAGCGTCACCGGCACCGAGACCGCCCCGACCACCGCATCGATCAGCGTCAGCGCATGATCCAGATTGCGCATCAGCGCCGCACCCGACAGCCCGCCTGTCACCTTCTTGGCCGGGCAACCCATATTGATGTCGATAATCCGCGCGCCCATCCCCTCGACGATGCGCGCCGTTTCAGCCATCGGTGCGGCCTCGCGTCCGGCGATCTGGACGCTGACGGGCAACCCGCCTTCGGTCAGCGCCTTGGCCCGGACCGCCGCACGGGTCGAGGGGCGCGGCGTCACCATTTCGGTCGAGGCGACCATCTCGCTGACCAGCAGCCCTGCCCCGAACCGCGCCACGGCACGGCGGAACGGCAGATCGGTGATTCCCGCCATCGGCGCCAGAAAGACCGGCGGGCCAAGGTGCGTTTCGCCAATGATGATCGGTTCGCAATTCGTCATATCTCGTTCCTTCACGCGGCACCGCAAAGCCGCAAGCTGGCGCGTTTCGCAGCAATGGTCACTTGTTGGGCAATCGCAATTCATGCCTATTTATTATGCAGCATGCCCGCAATAAAGGCAGCAGACAGTTAACGCGATGTCGCAACCGAGGGGCGACCCGGTCGCTTCCGTGCTGGCAGCGTCGTCATGGTCCTGATTAGATGGACGCGAATATACAAGAGGTCGTCATGTTCCTGTCGGTATTTGACCTGTTCAAGGTCGGTGTCGGTCCTTCATCGTCGCATACGATGGGGCCGATGGTGGCGGGTGCCCGCTTCCTGGAAGAGCTTCGTCAGCAGCCCTTCAAGGCCGCGGGGCTGAAGGCAAGCCTGCATGGCAGCCTGGCCTTTACTGGAAAGGGCCACGCCACCGATCGCGCAACGATTCTTGGGCTTGCGGGCTTCGTTCCCGCTACGCTGGACGCCGAAGCGGCCGAGGCGGCGCTCGATGAAAACCGCCGCACCAAACTTCTCAGCCCAAAGGGTCTGGGCGATCTGGTCTTCGATCCCGAGGCGGATCTGGTCTTCGATTATGACCGCGCCCTGCCCGGCCATGCGAACGGAATGACGCTGTCGGCGACCGATGCGCAGGGCGATGTGATCTTTCACCGCATCTATTATTCGGTCGGCGGTGGCTTTGTGCTGACCGACGACGAACTCGCCCGGAAGGGGGACGAGGACCGCAGCGACGCCGCGCCGAAAGTGCCCTTCCCCTTTTCCAGCGCGGTCGAGATGCTGGAAATGGCCGAAAAATCAGGCAAATCAATTGCCGAGATGAAGCAGGCGAACGAGCTGGTTTACCGCAACGATGCCGATCTGCGCGAGGGGATTTTAGGCATCTGGCGGGTGATGCGCGACTGTATGGATCGCGGATTGATGACCGATGGCATCCTGCCCGGCGGGCTGAGCGTCAGGCGCCGGGCCAAGGGGATCCATGACAAGCTGATGGCCGAACGCGGCATGAACCTGACCGCGCCGCATGTGATCAACGACTGGATGTCCACCTATGCAATGGCGGTGAACGAGGAAAACGCCGCCGGTGGTCAGGTCGTCACCGCGCCGACCAATGGTGCGGCCGGAACGGTGCCTGCGGTGATCCGCTACTGGCTGGACCATGTGCCCGGCGCGTCCGAGCGGCAGATGCCGGAATTCATGCTGACCGCCTCGGCGATTGGCGGGCTGATCAAGCATAATGCCTCGATCTCGGGGGCGGAATGCGGCTGTCAGGCGGAAGTGGGCTCGGCCTCGGCCATGGCAGCGGCGGGCTTGGCCGCCGTGCTGGGCGGAACGCCGGAGCAGGTTGAAAACGCAGCCGAAATTGCGCTGGAGCATCATCTGGGCATGACCTGCGATCCGGTGAAGGGGCTGGTGCAGGTGCCGTGTATCGAGCGGAACGGGCTGGGCGCGATCAAGGCGGTCAGCGCGGCAAGTCTGGCGCTGCGGGGCGACGGCAAGCATTTCGTGCCGCTGGACGCCGCGATCGAGACGATGCGGCAGACCGGGCGCGATATGAGCGACAAATACAAGGAAACGTCGCTGGGCGGTTTGGCCGTGAACGTGCCGAACTGTTAAGCCGCGCAACGCCTGCGGGCGTTGCAGCCGGTATTTGTGCAACGGAGAAATCCATCTGCGGATTTTACCAGCAAATGCTGGCGAAACGGCTGCACCGCATATCCACCGAGGATGCACAGGGCGTACACAGGCTGTACACAGCTTGCGAACGGTGGGTGTTGCGGCGCCTGCGGGCGGCTTTGGTCTCGGGCAGGTGGCGGCCGCGCTGACTTTTTCGTGACGGCAAGGGGCCGCCGTTCGGGATGCGCCGTGCTTGCTCCGGCGGTTAACGGTTGCTAACGGTTGCGTGACAGTGATCCAAACAAAAAAAGGCCGACCGATGACCCCGCGTCTTGCCCTCATCGCCCTTCTGACCCTGCCGATTGCCGCTTGCGAAGGCATCAACCTGCCCGGTCAGGAAGAACCTCAGGTTGAAGGACACAAAGGCCCGCCCGGCGTTTCGCCGCTGGAACAGGCCATCGAGACCGGCGCCGAAGAGGGCCGCGCCCTTTCGACCGCAGAAGCCACGACCTACAACACCGCCGCTTTCAGCGCGCGCGGCAATGAGCCGTTCTGGGCCGTCGATGTCGCAGGCAACACCGCCATCTACAAGACGCCCGAGAACCAGCGCGGCACCGCGATCCGCGTCGATCGCATCGCCTTTGCGGAAGGCGTCGAATATATCGGCGTCCATCGCGGTCGTCCCTTCACCGTGAATATCCGCGCAGCGCGCTGTCAGGACAGCATGTCGGGTGACCGCTTCCCGATGACGGCGACCGTGACCGTCGCGGGCAATGTCCAGCGTGGCTGTGCAGGCCCGGCCTCGGCCGAGGTGGCGCAAGCCGTCGCAGCGACACGTGCCCCGGCCCCGGCAGAGCCGCGCGCCACCCGCCGTGCGACCCCCGCAGCAACCCGTCCGGCAGCGACGCCCGCGCCCGCAGCGGAAACCCCCGCAGCCGAGACACCCGCAACCACGCCTGCGGAAACGCCCGCGACCGATGCGCCCGCAACCCCGGTTCAGGGCACCCCGGCCAGCGAGATGCCCCCGGCTCCGACCACGGCCCCGGCTGCTCCGGCACCCGATGCTCCGGCACCCGATGCGCCCGCGCCTGCTGCGCCTGCTGCTACCGATGCACCTGCTGCCCCGGCAGCTCCGGTGCAGTTGCCCTCGCCCAGCGTGATCCTGCCCGCCACGCCCCCGTCTCTCAATTCGGACGGTGCGGGTGATCAGGCAGAGGATGCAGCGGACTGACGGTGCCGACAGGCGGATATGCGACCCGGATGACGCAGCTATCAAAAGATGTTGCGTCGCCGGGCTGCAAAGGCCGCAATCCTTGGTTATGATCCAGCCATCCGTTTGACGAGGAATCCCCTGATGCGCCGATCCATGTTAATCAGACGCCTGATGGCGACGACCTTGCCCGCCGCCTTGCTGATGGGCTCGGTGACATCGACCGCCTTGGCCGAACCGATGTATGGCCGCAACTGGTCCACCTATGGCCTGCCCGGCGGTATCGACACGCCCACTGCCGAGACGCTGCCCGACGGCACACTTGGCGCGACCGTGTCATGGTCCGACTATGGCCGCCGCAGCAGCGTGGTCTTTCAGGCCTTTCCCCGGCTGACCACCGTTCTGCGCTATTCGCGGGTCGATGGGATCAACGATTACCGCAACGACGGCTATATCTCGGACCGTTCGTTCGATCTGCGCTTTCAGGTGCTGGACGAACAGGGCTGGCGGCCCGCCGTGGCCGTCGGGCTTCAGGATTTCATGGGGACCGGGGTTTATTCAGGCGAATATATTGTCGCCACCAAGACGGTCACGCCTTCGGTGCGGGTCTCGGCGGGGATCGGCTGGGGCACGCTGGCTGGCAAGCCGCGCACCATCGATGCAAGGGATGAGGGCGGCACGCCCAATGTCGATGACTGGTTCCGGGGCGATGCAAAGCCCTTCGCCTCGGTCAGTTGGCAGGTGAACGACAAGCTGAGCCTTGTCGCCGAATATTCGAACGAGACCTATCAGACCTTCTACAGCGACCGCTCTGAACCGGCGCAGCAGGGCGATGAAGAGCCCGGCAGCAATCTGAACCTTGCCGCTTATTATCAGCTTGGCCGGAACTATCAGGTCGGGCTTTACACCATTGGTGGCGAGACCTTCGGCGCGCAATTCACCGTGGCGCTGAACCCGCGTGAGGCGACCTATCCGTCGGGGCTGGAAAAGGCCCCTGCCCCGGTTCGTCCGCGCCCCGCGCCCAGTGCCGACCCCGAAGGTTGGTCCGGCCAATGGGCACAGGATCCGACCGCGCAACCCGCGATCCAGACCGCGCTTGGCGATGCGATGGCCAAGGAAGGTCAGGTGCTGGAATCGATGGCGCTGACCGGCAACCGGGCCGAGGTGCGAATTCGCAATCAGCGCTATATCAATCAGTCCGAGGCGATCGGGCGCACCGCGCGCCTGATGACCCGCGCTTTGCCGCCTTCGGTCGAGACGCTGGTGATCACCTCGACCGCCGATGGCGTGCCGACATCCTCGGTGACGCTGCGCCGGTCCGATGTGGAACGGCTGGAAAATACCGAGGCCGGGCAGATTGCCGCCGCATCGGTGCTGTCCGACGCGCCTGCCTCTGCCCCCGGTCTGGTGCGCAGCCCCGAGACCTATCCGCGCTTCCAATGGGCGCTTAAGCCCTACGTCGATCTGGGCATCTTCAGCGCCGAGGACGGCCTGACCCATGAGGTCGGCGCCGAGGCGCGGGCCAGCTATGAAATCGCGCCGGGCCTGATCCTGACCGGGGCGCTGCGTCAGCGGGCCTTTGGCGATATCAGCCAGCGCGGGCCGGGCATTCCGGGTCAGCGCGGCGAGCATTACACCGCCGAGGAATATCTGGCCGATCCGAGCCTCGAAACCACGCCCGAGGGTCTGCCCCGCGTGCGGTCGGATACGCGGATGTATACCGGCAACAGCGATCCGGTGATCCCGGAACTGACGCTGGCATGGTATGCCAAGCCCACGCCGACCGTTTATACCCGCGTGACCACGGGTCTGCTTGAACGCGCCTATGGCGGTGTCTCGGGCGAGGTGCTGTGGAAGCCGGTCAATTCGCCGCTGGCCTTTGGCGCGGAAATCAACCGGGTGAAGAAGCGCGACTTCGACCAGCTTTTCGACTTCCGCGATTACGAGGTCACGATGGGCCATGTCTCGGCCTATTACGAATTTGCGGATGGCTTCACCGCGCAGCTTGATGTCGGCAAATATCTGGCCGGGGACAAGGGCGCGACCCTGACCCTGACCCGCGAATTCGCCAATGGCTGGCGGATCGGAGCCTATGCGACCAAGACCGATCTCAGCGCCGAGGAATTCGGCGAAGGCAGCTTTGACAAGGGTGTGACCCTGTCGATCCCGCTGGGCTGGGCCACCGGTCAGCCCTCGCGTGAGCGGGTCACTACCACGCTGCGGTCGCTGTCGCGTGACGGCGGTGCGCAGTTGAATGTCAACGGGCGTCTCTATGACCGTGTCCGGGACAGCCATTCGGTCAAACTTTACGAAGGCTGGGGGAGGTTCTGGCGATGACGACGGCACGGAATTTCGCATTGGCGACGGCAATGCTGGGCGCGCTGGCCGCCTGCAGCGGTGGATCGCATCAGGGTGAAGGCGATCAGGGCGGCGTGTTCGGCGCCCTTGGTCAGGTGGCAGGTCAGGTCGTCGCGGAACGGCGCGGCGGCGGTGAAGCGCCTGCCGAGACTGCCGCGCCGAAATCGCCCCAGGAAGCCGCCGCCGAGGCGCTTCGGGTCAATCAGGGGCCGCTGATCCAGGCCGGGTTTGAATCGCTGAACCGGACGCAGGTGATGGCGATGACCGGGCAGAATGGCGCGCTACGGACCTATATGACGCCGGCCGAGGAAGCGCTGATCCTGCGCGGCGGCATGCTGGTCGGGACGCGCGGGCTGGGCAATGACCTGTCGGTCGCCGAGCCGCAGACCGAAGGGCTGATCCGCGCGGGTGCGTCGGGCAGCGGGCAGCGGGTCATGCGCTATTTCAGCGGCGACGGGCTGGAACGCCCGCTGCAATTCGCCTGCACGGTCGGCGCGGGTCCCAATCCGGGCGTGATCGTCGAGAATTGCGAAGGCCACGGCGCGACGTTCCAGAACAGCTATATGGTTCAGGGCGGCCAGATCGCGGTGTCGCGGCAATGGATTGGCCCGGCTTTGGGCTATGTGACCATCCAGACGCTGCGCCCCTGAGACGAAATAGAGCGGAAGGGCGGCACGGGTCGCCCTTCCGCCCCCCTTTGGCCTAGCCGTTTTCTTCCTGCCAGAGCCCGCTTTCCTTCAGCGTATCGACGACCTCGCGGGGCATATAGGTTTCGTCGTGTTTGGCCAGCAGATCGACCGCCTCGAAGCGGCCATTGCGGAAATGGCCCTTGGCGATAGTGCCCTGCCCTTCGGAAAACAGATCGGGGCGCGGGTCGCGGCCAAGATAGCTGACCGCGATTTCCTGCGCGCCGTCGGTGATGACGAAATCGAACTGCACCCCGTCGCGGCCCACGATAGAGCCTTCCTTTACCAGCCCGCCCAGCTGAAAATATTCATCCGGGTCGGGCGTCTGCGCCGCCACCTGCGAGGGCGAGCGATAAAGGTTGATGCCGTCCCTGAAACCATAGCCGATCAACCCGACCGACAGAAGCAGCGCGACCGAGGCCACCAGAATAATCTGGATACGGCGGCGCTTCTTCAGGGATTTCATACCGGCCATCGTTCCGCCTCAGGCCGCCTCGAAATGGATCGGACGGCGCAGGAATTGCGTGGCCTTGCCGGAAACGCGCACCGGATCGCCGGTGGTCAGGCATTTCGATTCCGTGCCGTTGCCCAGAAATTCCGGGTGCCGCGTCAGGTAGTCGGACAGGCTCTCGGCCACCAGACCGGCCTGACTGAAGACCTTCACCTCGGGGCCAAGCGCGCGCTGAAACGCCTCTTCGACCAGCGGATAATGGGTGCAGCCCAGAATTGCCGCCTCGGGGTAAGGCATCCGGCGCATCAGCGCCTCGACATGGCTGGTGACCAGCGCTTCGGCCAAAATCTCGTCCCCCTGCTCGATCGCGTCCACGACGCCGCCACAGGGTTGCGCCTCGACATCGACGCCCACGGCACGGAAGGCCAGTTCGCGCTGAAAGGCCCGGCTGGCGACTGTCGCTGGCGTCGCGAACAAGGCTACATGCTTGACCGCGACTTCCCGAGGCGGCGAATTGTCGCCCCAACGACGTTCAGTCAGCGCCTCGATCATCGGCACGAAAACGCCAAGCACGCGCTTGTCGGCGGGCAGCCACTTTTCCTGTATCCGCTTCAGCGCGGCGGCAGAGGCGGTGTTGCAGGCAAGGATCACCAGATCGCAGCCTTCGGCCCAAAGCCGCTCGACCCCGGCGCAGGTCAGTTCAAAGATATCGTCGGGCGTCCGCACCCCGTAAGGGGCGTGGGCATTGTCGCCCAGATAGACCAGCGGCAGATCGGGCAGCCGGGCGGCAATGGCCTGATGCACCGTCAGCCCGCCCAAGCCGGAATCGAAAACGCCTACCGCCATTGTGATGCTCCTTCACCCTCAGGCAGTTCTTCTAGGACGGCCTGAGGGATTTGGAAATAAGAACATCACTCGGCGGCTTCACGCATCGGTGCGCCCCCGGCACGGAATTGCGCCAGAAGCTCTGCCCGGCGCTCTGCCGCGCGGTCGGCGGCCTCGTCCTTGACCGGGCCAAAGCCGCGCACGGTCAACGGCAGTTCCGCCAGTTCGATGGCGATCGGCATGGTCGCATCGGTCAGACCTGCAAGGATTTCGCGCATATCGCCTTCGTATTCGGTGATCATCGCGCGTTCGCGACGACGCTCTGCCGAATAGCAGAACGGGTCCAGCGGCGTGCCGCGCAATCCCTTCATCGCCGCCAGCACCCGGAACGCCTTCAGCATCCACGGCCCGAATTCGCGCTTCTTCGGACGGCCATTCGCATCCTTACCGGTCAGCATCGGCGGCGCGAGGTGCAGGGACAGTTTCGTGTCCCCTTCCCACTGAGCCGCGATCTGTTCGGCGGTGGTCAGATGCAGCCGCGCGACCTCGTATTCGTCCTTGTAGGCGAGAAGTTTGTAATAGCCGCGCGCGACGCTTTCCCGCAGCGGTTTCGGCGCCTGATCGACCAGCTTGCGGAACCGTTTCGACAGCCGCTTGCCCTGATAGCCGATCAGGCGAGCGGCGCGGTATTCGACCGGATCGGGCGGCAGTTGCGTCACCTCGGCCGGTTTGCGGGTCTGTTCGGGGAAGGCCATGGCCCAGCGACCAATGGCAAAGGCGCGCTGGTTTTCCTCGACCTTCGCGCCATTCAGACGGATCGCCTCCATGATCGCGTCAAAGCTCAGCGGGATCAGGCCGCACTGCCAGCAGGCGCCCAGAACCAGCATGTTCGAATAGATCGAGTCGCCCAGCATCCGTTGCGCCAGATCATTGGCGTCGAAGAAGGCGGATTTGTCGCCAAGACGCGCTTCCAGCGACAGGCGCAGACGGTCGGATGGCACCTGAAAATCGCGGAACCGGGTGAAATCGCCGGTGACGATCTCGTGGTCGTTGACGACCGCGCCAGTGCGGCCCTTGGTCATCAGGCCGACGGTCTTTGCCCCCGCCGTCACCACAAGATCGCCGCCGATGACGCAATCGGCCTCGCCCACGGCGACGCGGATGGCGCTGATATCCTCGGGGCGGTTGGCCAGACGCAGGTGGATATGGACCGCGCCACCCTTCTGAGCCAGCCCGGCCATTTCCATCATCCCCGCGCCCTTGCCGTCGATATGCGCGGCCTGCGCCAGCACCGCGCCGATGGTCACGACGCCGGTGCCGCCAACGCCGGTGATGACGACGTTATGGGTGCCGGTGATCGCGGGCAGCATGGGTGCGGGCAGGTCGGGCAGATCGAACGCCTCGGCCTTGGGCTTTCGCAATTTGCCGCCCCGGACCGAGACGAAGCTGGGGCAGAACCCCTTCACGCAGGAATAATCCTTGTTGCAGCTTGACTGCTCGATCTGGCGCTTGCGGCCCAGTTCGGTGTCCAGCGGCACGATCGAGACGCAGTTCGACTGCACCCCACAGTCGCCGCAGCCCTCGCAGACATCAGGGTTGATCCAGACACGGCGGTCGGGATCGGGGAATTGACCCTTCTTGCGGCGGCGGCGTTTCTCGGCGGCGCAGGTCTGGATATAAAGGATGGCGCTGACGCCTTCACCCTGCTCCAGATCCTTCTGGACGTTGTCCATCTGGTCGCGTTCCTCGAACCGCAGGCCGGTGGGGAACAGCTTCGGGTCCACGTCCTCTTTCTCGTCATGGACCACGACAAGGGGTTTGACGCCCATCGCCACCAGTTCCCGCGCGATCTGCTGGGCGGTCAGCCCGCCTTCGTTCGGCTGACCGCCGGTCATGGCGACGGCGTCGTTGAACAGGATTTTGTAGGTGATGTTGGTCCCCGCCGCGATGGCCGCGCGGATCGCCAGTGAGCCCGAGTGATTATAGGTGCCGTCACCGAGGTTCTGGAACACATGCGGGCGTTTGCTGAACGGCGCTTCGCCGACCCAGTTGACGCCCTCAGCCCCCATATGGGTGTAACCGCTGGTCTCGCGGCCCATCCATTGCACCATGTAGTGACAGCCGATCCCGGCATAGGCGCGGCTACCCTCGGGCAGTTTGGTCGAGGTATTGTGTGGACAGCCCGAGCAGAACCACGGCGTCCGGGTCACGATCTCGGGGGCGTTGTCGTTGCGCAGCACATCGTTCAGGCGGTCCAGCCCGGCCTTGATATGTTCGGTGCCGCGACCTTCCTCGATCAGGATCGCGCCGATCTTCTGCGCGATCATTACCGGGTCCAGCGCAAGACGGGTCGGGAACAGCTCTTCGCCGGTGCGGTCATGCTTCCAGCCATGAACGCGGCGCCCGTGGCGGTTGTCGAAAATCGCTTCCTTCAACTGCACCTCAATCAGCTTGCGCTTTTCCTCGACGCAGATGATCAGGTCCAGATTTTCGGACCATTCCTGCATGGACTTCATGTCCAGGGGCCAGGTCTGTCCGACCTTGTAGGTGGTCAGGCCCAGCCGCTCGGCCTCGGCCTCATCGATGCCCAGAAGCGACAGGGCATGGACCAGATCCAGCCAGTTCTTGCCCGCCGCGACAAAGCCGATCTTGGCGCCGGACTTGCCCCAGACCTTGCGATCCAGACGGTTCGCGCGGCTGAACGCCTCGGCCGCCCAGCGTTTGTAATCGATCATCCGCGCTTCCTGCGCGACCGGCGTGTCGCCCAGACGAATGTTCAGCCCACCTTCCGGCATGCGGAAATCGGGGGTGACGAATTGCAGCCGGAACGGATCGCCATTGACGACCGAGGTTGCCTCGACCGTGTCCTTCATCGTCTTGAGGCCGGTCCAGACGCCCGCAAACCGCGACAGCGCAAAGCCGTAAAGCCCGAAATCAAGGATTTCCTGCACACCAGCGGGCGACAGGACCGGAATATAGGCGTCGATCATCGCCCAGTCGGACTGATGCAGCACCGACGAGCTTTCGCCGGTATGGTCGTCGCCCATCGCCATGACGACACCGCCATGTTTCGACGAACCCGCCATATTGGCATGGCGCATCACATCGCCGCTGCGGTCCACGCCCGGCCCCTTGCCATACCAAAGCCCGAAAACGCCGTCATATTTGCCTTCGCCGCGAAGCTCTGCCTGCTGCGCGCCCCAAAGAGAGGTCGCCGCAAGATCCTCGTTCAGCCCTGGCTGAAACAGCACATTCGCCGCCGACAGTCGCTTCTGTTCGCGCGCCATCTGCAGATCGACCGCCCCAAGCGGCGAGCCGCGATAACCGGTCACAAAGCCTGCCGTATTCAGCCCGACCTGTTGGTCCCGTGCCGCCTGCATCAGCATCAACCGCACCAATGCCTGCGTCCCGTTCAAAAGAACGTGTGACTTTGTCAGGTCAAAACGATCGGCTAGCGAGAATTCTTGCTTGCTCATCCTATTCCCCTCCTGCACCTAAAGGCGCCGGCTCACATTATAGGTCAGATATGCTGACCGATGAAGTGAAAAATCGGTAATTTTGCCCGGCTTGCCGGAATCACGTAATCGGGTTAGGTCTGCAAAAAACGCATGGCTGACCTGTTAGGATTGTAACAGCAATGGACTGGGACAAGCTCAGAATCTTTCACGCGGTCGCCGATGCAGGGAGTCTGACCCATGCCGGCGATACGCTGCACCTGTCGCAATCTGCCGTCAGTCGGCAGATTCGGGCGCTTGAGGAATCGCTTGGCTCGACCCTTTTCCACCGCCATGCGCGTGGACTGATTCTCACCGAACAGGGCGAATTGCTGTTCGAGGCGACTTCGTCCATGGCCCGCAAACTGGACGGGGCGGCTGCGCGTATCCGCGACAGCGAAGAGCATGTCTTCGGCGAATTGAAGGTCACGACGACCGTGGGCTTCGGCACCCTGTGGCTGGCACCGCGTCTGGTCAAACTTTACGAGAAATATCCCGACCTGAAGATCGACCTGATGCTGGAAGAGCGGGTTTTGGACCTGCCGATGCGCGAAGCCGACGTGGCGATCCGCATGAAAGAGCCAAGCCAGTCCGATCTGATCCGCCGCAGGCTGCTGAACATCCGGATGCGGATGTATGCGACGCAGGAATATCTGGACCATGCCGGAATGCCGCAGACGATGGCCGATCTGTCGGCCCACCGGCTGATCTGTCAGAAGCCCGATCAGCCGCAGGTGGCGGCAGGCGCGCGTCTGGTGCAAGAGATACTGGCCCAGAACGTCGCCTCGACGCTGACGGTGAACAACTATTTCGGCGTGCTGCAGGGCGTTCTGGCCAATGTCGGCATCGGCATTCTGCCGAACTACCTGACCGCCGATCACGACCGTCTGGTCCGTGTCCTGCCCGACAAGGATTCGGGAGAGGTGCCGGTCTTCCTCGCCTACCCGGAAGAGTTGCGCCAAACCCGCCGCGTTGCCGTTTTCCGCGATTTCGTGCTGGAGGAAATCCAGGCCTATCGCCGGATGCAATCGGACGCCCTTGGGGGCTGAACTGATAGCGCAAACGCTGCGGCACGGCATGACGGCGGAAATCCGCCTGCAATGCCTGAAATTCAAGCACTATTTTAGCTGAAATCAACCTATACGTGTAGCCATTCAGCCACTGCATAGCAGCATTGCTGCGAACGCAGCCTATCGCCCCTTGATCCGTTCGCATCCTGCCCATAAATCAAGCGTCGAAGGCGATGGTGCGCGCAAGCGTTAATCACCTTCTACCTCCCTGTTGGACTTAGGCCGGGCTTAATGCCCGGCTCTTTTTTTGTCCAAAATGGTGTGGCGTGGTTTTGCCTGCTTTGCACAGCCCGACCCTGCCCTTCTCCTACCTGCCGGGCCAGGTCTTCCGCACCACAAGATCACGCGAACCCAGAACGACTATTGATGTGCTGCGGATCACAGAGGAAACTCCGCGAGAGATTTTCCTCAGATTGAGATTTCGAAGCATCATTATGGCAAAGACATCGAAGGATGACAGCAAGCTCCTGTCGCTCGTGTTGCGGCACAGCCCCGAGCGCGCGCATGTTACACTTGGTCCCGGCGGTTGGGTCAGCGTGACCGAGTTGCTGGCTGGGCTGGAAAAGGCCGGGCATCCGCTCAACATCGATCAACTGCATCAGATCGTCGCCGAGAGCGACAAGAAACGCTTCACGATCTCCGAAGATGGAAAGCAGATCAGGGCCGCGCAGGGCCATTCTGTCGCGGTGGACCTTGGCCTTGAACCGACGACCCCGCCTGCGATCCTCTGGCACGGCACGGCGGTGAACAATCTCGACCAGATCATGGCAGAGGGTCTGCACCCCCGCTCCCGCCAGCATGTTCATCTGTCAGCCGATCTGGAAACCACGCTGAAGGTGGGCCAACGCCACGGCAAGCCGGTGGCGCTGCAAATCGACGCCGCAGCCATGCATCGTGCCGGTCTTGTGTTCTGGCAGGCGGACAACCGGGTCTGGCTGACCGATCACGTGCCGCCAACCTTCATCTCGCGGCCATAATCTCTGCCGCCATTGGGGAACATGTTCGCGGCCTCGCCTCGCTTCGCCACCTCTCGACACAAGCGATCCAGACCATCTTGACGGCAGAACCCATGGATTCTGACGCCAACCCTTCCAATGCTCGCTGAACCGCCATAAAAGGCGGCTGATTCACGCAGAGGAAGGGCTCATCATGCAGGAACCGACGATCACCCCGGACCTGATCGCCGCGCACGGATTGAAGCCCGACGAATACGACCGCATCCTTGAGATCATCGGACGCGAGCCCTCGTTCACCGAACTGGGCATCTTCTCGGCGATGTGGAACGAGCATTGTTCCTATAAATCCTCGAAGAAATGGCTGCGCACGCTGCCGACCGAAGGCCCGCAAGTGATCTGCGGACCGGGTGAGAATGCGGGCGTGGTCGATATCGGCGACGGGCAGGCCGTGGTCTTCAAGATGGAGAGCCACAACCACCCTTCCTATATCGAGCCGCATCAGGGCGCTGCGACCGGCGTTGGCGGCATCCTGCGCGATGTCTTCACCATGGGCGCGCGGCCGATTGCGGCGATGGATGCGCTTAGCTTTGGTCGCCCCGAACATCCCAAGACCCCGCATCTGGTGAAGGGCGTGGTTGAGGGCATCGGCGCCTATGGCAACGCTTTCGGCGTCCCGAATGTCGGCGGCGAGGTGCGTTTTCACCGCTCTTATGACGGCAACTGCCTTGTGAACGCCTTCGCGGCGGGTCTGGCGGATGCCGACAAGATTTTCTATTCGGCCGCGTCGGGCATCGGCATGCCGGTGGTTTATCTGGGCGCCAAGACCGGCCGCGACGGCGTCGGCGGCGCGACCATGGCCAGCGCCGAATTCGACGACACGATCGAGGAAAAGCGCCCCACCGTTCAGGTCGGCGACCCCTTTACCGAAAAATGCCTGTTGGAAGCCTGTCTGGAACTGATGAAAACCGACAGCGTGATTTCCATTCAGGATATGGGCGCGGCAGGGCTGACCTGCTCGGCGGTCGAGATGGGCGACAAGGGTGGCCTTGGCATTCAGTTGATCCTCGACAATGTGCCGCAGCGCGAAACCAACATGACCGCATACGAAATGATGCTCTCCGAGTCTCAGGAACGCATGCTGATGGTCCTGAAGCCGGAGAAAGAGGCCGAGGCGCGGGCGATCTTTGAAAAGTGGGATCTCGATTTCGCCATCGTCGGTGAAACCATCGCCGAAGATCGCTTCCTGATCCTGCACGGCAATGAGGTGAAGGCCGATCTGCCGCTGTCGAAGCTGTCCTCCAGCGCGCCGGAATATGACCGGCCCTGGGTTGAAACGCCTGCTGCGGATGCGGCCCCGGCCCTGCCCCCGATCACGCCCATCGACGCTCTGCGTGCACTGATCGGCAGCCCGAACTACGCCCACAAGTCATGGGTCTGGGAGCAATACGACACCCAGGTCGGTGCCGACACGATCCGCCGCCCCGGCATGGGTGCGGGTGTGGTCCGCGTCCACGGCACCAACAAGGCGCTGGCTTTCACCAGCGACGTGACCCCGCGCTACGTCAAGGCGAACCCGTTCGAAGGCGGCAAACAGGCGGTGGCCGAAGCCTATCGCAACCTCTGCGCCGTCGGTGCGCTGCCCCTTGCCACCACCGATAACCTGAATTTCGGCAATCCCGAAAAGCCCGAAATCATGGGTCAGCTTGTCGGCGCGATCAAAGGCATCGGCGAAGCGTGCCGGGCACTGGATTTCCCGATCGTCTCGGGCAATGTCTCGCTTTACAATGAAACCGACGGCAAGGGCATTCTGCCCACTCCGACCATCGGCGGCGTCGGCCTGATCGACGACCTCGATAATCTGATCGCGGGCCTGCCGGAAGAAGGCGACGTTGCCATCGTCATCGGCGAGACGAAGGGCCACCTTGCCCAATCCGCACTGGCCTCTGAGGCTTTCGGGATCGAAACCGGCGACGCCCCCTATGTCGATCTGGCAGCCGAGCGTCGCAATGGCGAGTTTCTGCGCGCCCATCGCGGCTCGGTTAAATCGGCGACCGATCTTGCCGATGGCGGGCTGGCGCTGGCCGCGTTTGAAATGGCCGAAGCGGCAGGCACCGGCCTGCGCCTGCTGTCTGACGATATCGCCCAGCTTTTCGGCGAGGATCAGGCCCGCTATCTGGTCGCCTGCGACGCCGCCGGGGCCGAAGCGCTTCTGGCCGCCGCTGAAAAGGCTGGCGTTCCGGCCCGGCAAGTCGGCAGCTTCGGCGGGCTTGCTGTGCAGTTTGGCGAGGATGCAGGCGATCTGGCGGAACTGTCGCAGCTTTACCGCACCGCCTTCAGCAAGGCGATCAAGGGCGACACGCCGGATCACGCATGACCATCCGCGCGCCTGCGGGCTACGCTGCCATCGTCACGGCAGCAGGTCGCGGCAACCGCGCGGGCGGCGGCATCCCGAAGCAATGGCGCGAGCTGAAAGGCCGCAGCATCCTTGCCCGGGCACTCGACGCCTTCGCGGGGTTCGAGCGGGTGATCCTCGTCGTCCATCCCGATGACATGGCCCGCGCCATCGTTGATTTCGCCGGTCCCGTCACCATCATCACCGGCGGCGAGACCCGCGCCGCCTCGGTCCGCGCAGCGCTGGACACGCTGGAAGGCAGCGGCATCACCCATGTGCTGATCCATGACGGCGCACGTCCTCTGGTCAGCGATGCGGTCATTCAAGGCGTCATCGACGCACTGCAATCCGGCGCAAAAGCCGCCGCCCCCGCACTTCCCGTCACCGACGCCCTTTGGCGCGGCGAAGATGGCCATGTGACCGCAACCGCGCCCCGTGACGGCCTCTTCCGCGCACAAACCCCTCAGGGCTTCTTCTTCACGCAAATATCCACAGCGCACCGGCTTCACCCCGGCGATGCCGCCGATGATGTGGAACTGGCGCTGAAATCCGGCATCCGGGTTGCCATCACGCCGGGCAGCGAGGACAATCTGAAAATCACCTGGCCCGAGGATTTCCAACGGGCCGAGAAACTACTGGAGACGCGCATGGACATTCGCATGGGCAACGGCTTCGATGTCCACGCCTTCGGGCCGGGCGATCACGTCTGGCTATGCGGTATCCGTATCCCGCACGAAGCTGGTCTGGTCGGCCATTCCGATGCCGATGTCGGTATGCATGCCCTGACCGATGCGATCTATGGCGCGCTGGCCGAAGGCGATATCGGCCGCCATTTCCCGCCCTCCGACCCGCAATGGAAGGGCGCCGACAGCTCGATCTTCCTGAAACATGCCGTTGAACTTGCTTCAGAAAAAGGCTTCGGTTTCGGCAATGTCGATGTCACGCTGATCTGCGAATATCCGAAGATCGGCCCGCATGCCGCCGCCATGCAGGCGCGGTTGGCCGAGATTACCGGCATCGATCCCGACCGGATCAGCGTCAAGGCGACGACCTCGGAACGGCTGGGCTTTACCGGGCGTGGTGAGGGGATTGCCTCGATTGCCACTGTCGCGCTGATGAAAGGCTGAGATGATGGAGAAACTTCTCTGCACATGGTTCGGCGCAGGACTTTTGAAGCCCGCCCCAGGCACATGGGGTTCGGCGGTGGCGATTGCGCTTGGCATCGGCATCTACCGGCTTGGACATTTCCCGGCGCTGGCGATTGCGACGGTTCTGGTGACGCTGGCAGGCTTCTGGGCAATCCCGCGCTATACCGCAGGCATGGTCGATCCCGACGCCAGCCACATCGTCATCGACGAAGTGGCGGGGCAATGGCTGGCGCTGTGTTTTCCGGCCTTCGCCTTCTGGATGCGCGGGATGCCCGCGTCGGATTTCCCCTATCCGGCTTGGGTCGCGGCCTTTGTTTTCTTCAGGCTTTTCGACATCTGGAAACCGTGGCTGATCGGTATCGCCGACCGTGAGGGCGGCGTTTCCGGGGTGATGAAGGATGATCTTTGGGCCGGGCTTTTCGCCGGGGTCGCGGTGATCGCGACCGGCATCGCCTTTCACGCGATCATTGCGGTGACGCGATGAGCCTTGCCGCCGATGTTCTGGATGCCGCCCGCGCCAGAGGCGTGCTGATCTCGACCGCCGAAAGCTGCACCGGCGGGCTGATCATCGGCGCGCTGACAGAAATCCCCGGCTCTTCGGATGCTGTGGATCGCGGTTTCATCACCTATTCGAACAATGCGAAAGTCCAGATGATCGGCGTAAGCGCCGAAATCATAAAGACCTTCGGCGCGGTCAGCGAAGAAGTTGCGGCACAGATGGCCTCGGGCGCGCTGAAGGGATCGGACGCCGGTATCGCGGTGGCTGTCACGGGGATCGCAGGACCGGGCGGGTCCGAGCATAAGCCCGAGGGGCGGGTCTGCTTCGGGATCGCGCAGCCTTTCGGGGTCACGACCGAGACCATCGAGTTCGGCGCGATCGGCCGCGGGAATGTGCGCGCGGCGACGGTCGAACATGCGCTGCAACTGCTTCTGGATGCATTGCAAAAATAGCCGCGGAATGGCTATGCGTCTTGCCGGACCTTAGGCCCGCGTATTTCGTGCAAGCTCCAGAAAACCGGCGATATAGTCGATGCTTTCATCCCCCCGCCGCGTGCCCAGATGGATCGACTTGTCGATGCCCTCGCCAATCCGCACCCGACGGACCGGCAGGCCCGCACCCTCTTCCAGCAACAGCCAATCCGGCACCGCGCTGACCCCGCGCCCCGAGGCAACCAGTTGCAGCATCATATCGGTTGTCTCAACCGTGCGATGGCGGCGCGGCAGGCAGTTTCCGGGGACCAGAAAGCGGGTGAAAATGTCCAGACGCGCAGGCTCGACCGGATAGGTGATCAGCGTCTCGGTGGTCAGGTCCGAAGGCGTCGCCACCTCGCCCATCGCATGATCCTGCGGCACGGCAAGCACCAGTTCATAGTCGAAAACCGGATGATAGCTGATCCCCGGCAGATCCAGCGGATCGGGAGTGATCAGCAGGTCGATTTCGTGCCCCAGAAGCGCGGCGATACCGCCAAAGCGAAAGGCGCTGCGCAGGTCCAGATCGACGTCGGGCCAGGCCGCCAGATAAGGCGCGACGACCCGCATCAGCCATTGCTGACAGGGGTGACATTCCATCCCCGCGCGCAGGGCGCCGCGCTGTCCTTGGGCGAAATCCGCCAGAACCCTTTCGGCATGGTCGATCTGCGGCAGAACGCGCTGCGCCAGCGCCAGCAGATATTCCCCCGCCTGCGTCAGCCGCAGCCCCCGCCCCTCTTTCTGCCAGACGGCGACACCGTGGCGTTCCTCGAACTTGCGCATCGTGTGGCTGACTGCCGATTGCGTCAGGTTCAGCTTTTCGGCGGCGGCGGTGACGCTGCCCAGACGGTCCACCTCGCGCAGGATGGACAGGTGCTGACGATCCAGCATGTATGATCCTCATTCATTGGTCGATGAGAACTTACCATTTCCGTTCATGCCCCGCCATGCCTATCACCGATCTTGACGCAGAGAGGAGGCACGACATGGCACAATCAGCAAACCTTGGCTTTCCGCGCATCGGCGCGCGGCGAGAGTTGAAAACCGCGCTGGAGCTGCACTGGAAAGGCCAGACCGATGCCGGGGCTTTGGAAGCCGAGGCGAAGGCGCTTCGTGCCCGCCACTGGCATGCGCAGCGTGATGCCGGGATCGAGGTGATTCCGTCGAACGATTTCTCGCTCTACGATCATGTGCTTGATACGACTTGCCTTCTTGGTGCGGTGCCACGCCGTTTCGGCCCAACCGCCGGGCCGGTTTCGACCGCGCAGTATTTCGCGATGGCGCGTGGTTCTGCGGATGCCCCGGCGATGGAAATGACCAAGTGGCTGGACACCAATTACCACTATATCGTGCCTGAATTCGAGGAAGGTCAAAGCTTCCATCTGGCCTGTCTGAAACCTGTCGAGCACTTCATCGAGGCCCGCGAACAGGGCATCCACACCCGCCCGGTTCTGCTTGGCCCGGTCACATGGCTTTCCTTTGGCAAGGCCAAGACCGAGGGGCTGGACCCGCTGTCGCTGCTGCCCGCGATCCTGCCGATCTATGCGCAGATCCTGCGCAGGCTGGCCGATGAAGGGGCCGATTGGGTGCAGATCGATGAGCCGGTTCTGGTCACCGACCTGTCCGATGCGCAGCGCCGGGCGTTGACATCGGCCTATACCGAGTTGGCACAGCATGGGCCAAAGCTGCTGGTTGCCAGCTATTTCGGCGCGCTGGACGACAATCTGGATCTGGCTTTGTCGCTGCCGGTCGCCGGTCTGCATGCCGATCTGGTCCGCGCGCCCGAACAGCTTCAGGCGCTGCTGGCATGGGGCACCGACAAGCTGCTGTCGCTGGGCCTGATCGATGGCCGCAATATCTGGAAGGCCGATCTGGGTGCCGCATTGGCGAATGCCGAAAAGGCCGCCGCCGTGCTTGGCTCGAACCGTATCCAGATTGCGCCGTCCTGTTCGCTTCTGCATGTGCCAGTCGATCTGGCGCAGGAAGAGGAACTGGGTGCCGAGTTGAAAAACTGGCTGGCCTTCGCCCATCAGAAGCTGGCCGAGATCACCACCCTGACCCGCGCCATCAACGACGGCAAGGCCGCCGTGGCCGATCTTCTGTCCCAGAACGCCAAGGCCATCGAAAGCCGCCGCACGTCGCCCCGCATTCACGATCCGGTGGTGAAGGCGCGCGAGGCCAAGGTGACCGAGGATGATCTGCGCCGCCGGTCGTCCTATCCGCACCGTCGCGTGGCCCAGACTGCGCGACTGAACCTGCCTGCCTTGCCGACCACCACCATCGGGTCGTTCCCGCAAACCGGCGATGTCCGCCGCGCCCGCGCCGATCACCGCAAGGGGCTATTGTCGGATGCCGAATACGACCAGTTCCTGAAGGACCGGACCAAGGATTGCATTCGCCGTCAGGAAACCCTTGGCCTTGACGTTTTGGTGCATGGCGAGTTCGAGCGGAACGACATGGTCGAATATTTCGGCGAGCAATTGTCGGGCTTTGCCTTCACCCGGCTTGGCTGGGTGCAGTCCTATGGCTCGCGCTGCGTGAAGCCGCCGGTGATCTTCGGCGATGTGTCGCGCCCTGCTCCGATGACCGTGGCATGGACCGAATATGCGCAATCGCTGACCGACAAGCCGGTCAAGGGGATGCTGACCGGGCCGGTGACGATCCTGCAATGGTCCTTCGTGCGCGACGATCAGCCCCGCGCGCAGACCTGCCGTCAGATCGCTCTGGCGATCCGCGACGAGGTGGCCGATCTGGAAGCCGCAGGCATCGCCGCGATCCAGATCGACGAGCCCGCGTTGCGCGAAGGTCTTCCGCTGCGCCGCAAGGAATGGGATGCCTATCTGCAATGGGCGGTCGATGCGTTCCGTCTGTCGTCCAGCCCGGTTCGCGACGACACCCAGATCCACACCCATATGTGCTATTCTGAATTCAACGACATCATGCCGTCAATTGCGGCACTTGATGCCGACGTGATCTCGATCGAGACCTCGCGATCGGATATGGAATTGCTGAACGTTTTCAGCGATTTCGACTATCCGAACCAGATCGGTCCGGGGGTCTGGGACATCCACTCGCCGCGGGTGCCATCGGACGTGGAGTTCGCGAAGCTGCTGGACAAGGCGGCGGCGGTGATCCCGGCGAACCGTCTGTGGGTGAACCCCGATTGCGGGCTGAAAACCCGCGGCTGGCCGGAGGTCGAGGCATCGCTGAAGCACATGGTCGATGCGGCGACAAAGCTGCGCGCGACCGAACTGGCCGAGGCCTGAACGACAATGGCGGTGCCCGTCTGAAAGATGGGCGCCCGTCACGCTGCGACATGACGGCGCGGCCCTGCATCATCGCTTTGGCGGCATCGCGATTGCCGCTATGATCGCGCCACCGATCCTTGCGAGGTGCGCCATGACCCCTGCGATCCCGACCATCCGACCGTTTCCCGAACTGGACTATTATGACAGCCGCTCGGTCCTGTTGCCCGTCGCGGTATCGCCCATCGAGGCGTGGAACCTGCTGATGGCCCAACCGCAGCCCGTCCTGCGGCTGGCATTTCGGATTCGCGATGCCATCTCGGCGCGGTTCGGGGCAAATCGCGTCGGCGGGTTCACCGACAACCCTCGGAAAGACCTGACGGCAGGCGACCGGCTGGACTTCTTCACCGTCGAGGCGGCGCGGCCCGATGCGCTGGTGCTGACCGCAAGGGACAGCCATCTGGATGTGATGACCACGATCACCACGGCGGGACGAAAACTGACCGTCACGGCCTCGGTGGTGACGCATAACAGCTTCGGGCGCGCCTATATGCTGGTGGTCGGTCCCGCACATAAGCTGATCGTCGCGGTCATGTTGCGCAAGTTGCGGCTTGCGCTGAAGCCCGACCCGGCCTGAGACCGTTCAGGCCAGCCATTCCCGCGCCAAGGCGGGCAAATCGTCGAAATGGGCCAGCAACGCCTCGGGCGCGAGGCGCGAGATCGCCTCGCCTTCCGGGCCAAAGCTGACCATCGCCACCGGCACCCCGGCCGCAGCGGCGGTCTTGCGGTCGGTTTCGGTGTCGCCGACGAGGAAGGATTGCGAAACCGCGCCCCCCGCTGCTTCGACAGCCGCACGATAGGGCCGCGGATCGGGCTTGCGCACCGGCAGGGTGTCCGCGCCGATCAAACCACCGAACCAATGCCTTACGCCAAGTTCCTCCAGCAGAACATCGGCCAGTTTCTCGGGTTTGTTGGTGCAGACGGTCAGCAGAAAGCCGTCGCGCTGCAATTCGGACAGCGCCGCCTCGACGCCCGGATAAAGGCGGGTATGCAGCGCGATATTCGCGCCGTAATAGTCCAGAAGGCGCGGATAATCCTCATCCTCGACACCGGGCGGCAGCAGGGTATCCGCACCGATCCGGCCATAGCCTGCGCGCAGCATCGCCCGGCCACCATGAAAGGCGATCAGCGCATCCGCGACCGGGTCCAGAAGCGGGCCAAGGCCGCGTGCCTCGAAACAGGCATTGGCCGAGGCGATCAGATCGCCCGATGTATCGGCAAGCGTGCCATCAAGGTCGAAAACGACTGTTCTGCTCATGCCTTACGCTCCGCAATGATCCGACAACAAAGGTGATCGTTCTGGGCCTTCCCTGCCCGACCGTCCCCGATTAAAACGCCATGCGACAAAGGTGAACAGGCAAAGAGGCGGGCATGACGGACAATCCGGTAGCGGTGGTCATTCTGGCGGCGGGACAAGGCAGCCGGATGCAATCGGATCTGCCCAAGGTGCTGCACCGTCTGGGCGGCGTCCCCTTGGTCGGGCATGCGCTGGCCGTGGCCCGCACGCTGGAGCCGGAACAGGTGGTGGTCGTCGCCGGTCACGGGGCCGAGGCGGTGACGAAAGCCGTCGGCAAGCTGGACCCCGAGGCGCGGATCGTTCTGCAAACCGAACAGCTTGGCACCGGCCATGCCGTCCGCCAGACGCTGCCGGAACTTGAGGGTTTCGAGGGCAAGGTGATCGTCCTTTATGGCGACACCCCTTTCATTGGCGAGGATACGCTTGCCGCGTTGGCCTCGCATCATGCCGATGTGGTCGTGCTGGGCTTTGAGGCCGAAGATCCGGGCCGTTACGGGCGGCTGGTCGTCACCTCGCGGGGCTTGGAGAAGATCGTCGAATACAAGGACGCGGATGAGGCCACGCGAGAGATTGCGTTGTGCAATTCCGGGGTCATGGCGCTGGATGCAGGGCTTTTGCGACAGTTGATCGTGCGGCTGTCGAACGACAATGCCTCGGGTGAATATTATCTCACCGATCTGGTGGAACTGGCGCGGGCCGAGGGTCGCCGCGCCGATGTCGTCACCTGCGACGAGGCCGAGACGCTGGGCATCAACACCCGCACCGAACTGGCCGCCGCCGAAGCCGCATTCCAGAGCCGCGCCCGTGCGGCAGCGCTGGAGAATGGCGTCACGCTAAGCGATCCGGGCACGGTCTGGTTCGCACTCGACACCGCCATCGGGCGGGATGCGGTGATCGGGCAGAATGTGGTTTTCGGTCCGGGCGTCACGGTTGAATCGGGGGCCGAGATTCTGCCCTTCTGCCACCTTGAGGGCTGTCATGTCTCTTCCGGCGCGACGGTCGGTCCCTTCGCCCGGCTGCGTCCCGGTGCGGAACTGGGTGGCGATGTGCATGTGGGGAACTTCGTCGAAATCAAGAACTCGGTTCTGGATGAGGGCGTGAAGGTCGGCCATCTGACCTATCTGGGTGATGCGCAGATCGGCGAGCATACGAATATCGGCGCAGGCACGGTGACCTGCAATTACGACGGCGTTTCCAAGCACCGGACCACCATCGGCGCGCATGCCTTTATCGGCAGCGATACGATGCTGGTCGCGCCGGTGACGGTGGGGGCGGAAGCGGTGACCGGCTCTGGCTCGGTCATCACCGAGGATGTTCCCGATGGCGCCCTGGCGATCGGGCGGGCGCGGCAGGCGACGAAGCCGGGTCTTGGTGTGCGATTGATGCAGGCCTTGCGGGCCAAGAAGGGTAAATAGGACCATGTGCGGTATCATTGGTATTCTGGGTAAACACGAGGTTTCGCCGCAATTGGTGGATTCGCTGCGGCGGCTGGAATATCGCGGCTATGACAGCGCGGGCGTCGCCACCATCGACGCCGAAGGACGGCTGGACCGTCGCCGCGCGGTCGGCAAGCTGGTGAACCTGTCGGATCTGCTGGTCCACAATCCCCTGCCCGGCCATGCAGGTATCGGCCATACCCGCTGGGCCACCCATGGTGCCGCGACCGAGGTGAACGCCCATCCCCATAAATCCGGCCCGGTCGCCGTGGTCCATAACGGCATCATCGAGAATTTCCGCGAGTTGCGTCAGGAACTGATCGGCCTTGGCTTTCAGCCGCAATCGCAGACCGATACCGAAACCGTCGCCCTGCTGACCGCGCATCACATGGCCGAGGGAATGGACGCCGTCTCCGCAGCCCGCGCCACGCTGGCCCGCCTGCATGGCGCCTTTGCGCTGGCATTCCTGTTTGACGGCGAGGGCGATCTGATGATCGCCGCCCGCAAGGGCAGCCCTCTGGCGATCGGTCATGGCGAGGGTGAGATGTTCATCGGCTCGGACGCGGTGGCGCTGGCCCCGTTCACCGACCGGATCACCTATCTTGAGGATGGCGACTGCGCCGTCCTGACCCGCAATTCGCTGCAGATTTTCGATGTCGAGGGTAACCAGACCAATCGCGCGCAAAGCCGCATCGATGTCGGTTCAACCGCCATCGACAAGGGCGGCTACCGGCATTTCATGGCGAAAGAGATCGCCGAGCAGCCGGTGGTCATCGGCGACGTGCTAAACCATTACATCAAGGGCGACCGGATCGTGCTGCCCGACGGGCTGGATTTCCGCGCCGTTGACCGGCTGTCGCTGGTCGGCTGCGGCACCGCCCATTATGCGGGCCATGTGGCGAAATACTGGTTCGAGCAACTGGCCGGCCTGCCCTGCGACATCGATGTGGCATCCGAATTCCGCTATCGCGAGCCGCCTTTGTCGCCCACAAGCTGGTTCATCGCGATCAGCCAGTCGGGCGAGACGGCGGACACGCTAGCCGCGCTGCATTACGCCAAGGACCGGGTCGCGCAGACGGTCGGCCTGGTCAATGTCGGCACTTCGGCCATCGCGCGGGATGCAAGCATCGCCCTGCCGACGATGGCCGGGATCGAGGTCAGCGTCGCCTCGTCCAAGGCATTCACCTGTCAGTTGACGGCTTTGGCGATTTTGGCCCTGAAGGCCGCGCATGATCGCGGGCGTCTGGACGATGCCGCGCTGGCCGCGCATCTGGCCGATCTGCGCGCCATTCCGGCGCTGATGCAGCAGGCGCTGAACCTGTCGGACGATTGCCGGGGGCTGTCGGAATGGCTGTCTCAGGCGCAGGACATTCTTTATCTCGGTCGCGGCTCGCTGTTCCCGGTGGCGCTGGAAGGCGCGCTGAAGATGAAAGAGCTAAGCTATATCCACGCCGAGGGTTATGCCTCGGGCGAGTTGAAGCACGGCCCGATCGCGCTGATCGACCGCGACCTGCCGGTGGTGGTGCTGGCCCCGCATGATCATCTGTTCGAAAAGACCATCTCGAACATGCAAGAGGTGATGGCGCGTCATGGGCAGATCCTGCTGATCTCGGACCGGGACGGGATTGCCGCTGGCGGCGAGGGCGTCCGCGCCGCGCTACCGATGCCTCCGGGCGGTGGTGTGTTCCAACCGATCCTCTATGCGATCCCGATGCAGTATCTGGCCTATCACACGGCGGTCGCCAAGGGCACCGATGTGGACCAGCCGCGCAATCTGGCAAAGTCGGTGACGGTGGAATAGGCCGCGCGCCGACGGTGCTGCCGGATCTATAGCTGGACGACCTTGTATCGAGGCTTCTTGCGCAGTGAAGGCGAAAGCGGGCCCGTTTCGAATTTGCGCTGAACGGCCAGAAAGAGCGTGGTTTGCCAGAGCCTCGTGAACAGGACCGCCATGCCCAATGCCAAGGTTCCGGTCGTATTCAAAAGACGCTCGGTGATGTTGACGCTGGAATAGACGCCGCCGCCAAAGGCCACCGCGCCAAACACACAGACCGCGATCCAGAAAATCCGCCCGGCCAGAATGAGGCGATAGAGCCAATCAGGCAGGCCGGCGCGTCGATCAAGACGATAGGGAAGCACGAATTCGACAATGCCGTCCGATGCGGTGATCCAGCCTCTGCGCACCATTGTCTGGATCATCCCGTCGAGGTTCAGATACCTGAGAACCAGCGCGTTGACGATCACGGCGTGCAACACCCCAAGGATAAGCAGGATCAGCCAAAGACCGTGCATCCGTCCCGCAGTCTCAAGCGTCAGCCCGACCGAACAAAGCCAGATCGGGCCGACCAGCAGGATCGGCGCCTGAACCAGCAGGTGAAAACGGTTGCTGGGGAAACGGCGCTCGATCAGTTTTGCGATGCTGAACGCCGCGATGATGACGGCAGGCAGCCAAATCCAATGAAAGCCCGCGACGGAGATCGGGTAGGCATTGAACAGGATCAGCAGCGTGAAGAGGACGATGATATATTCATGGACCGGCTGATCCCTGTCCGCTCTGACAAGGCGGCGATTGTCGGTTTGGGTCATGGCTGGGCCAGCGCTATTTTCACAGCGCTGATGAGCATCCGAGGCCTTGGCTTCCGGGCATGGAGCCAGAATCTGAGGCGCGAAAGGATGGCATCTGCTGCGCTTTGGGTGTTTTCGGGGCGCCGCAATCGGCTCACAGGATCCTCTGATACCGGGCCGATCAGTCCGGTTCGAACAGCTTGTTGAAGATAGCCCTCGCGTAAATCCGGGGTCGTGAAGCCTGCCGAGCTGCACGAAAATTGGCGAAAATCCGCAGCCCGCAGAAGTTTTTCGAGGCGAATTGCAAAATTCGGGTGACGGTCTTGCTGTAGCCCGCGCGAAAGTTTGCCCCGCCGCACGCGAGACAGGGCGGACAGAGACGCAAGAATATTCCGTCGCGGCGCGCTGTGATTACCATTTCGCGTCAAAGTCATGCGGTCTTGTATCATCTGTTGCGCGAGCTGCGACAGCCTTCCTCAAAGCGCCCAGACAGCCGGAATCCTTGGGCTGCGACTTAACGCATGGTCACTTTGGATATGGCAATCTGCCTGCCCCTTCGGCTCTTGAACCTCACCTGATTCTAGGTCCAAATCACGGGATATTGCGCGCTCGCCCTTGGCGGAGCGGCGCATAACAAAAAGGGAGGTTCACCGTGAACATTCGTTATCTGATGGCAGCCTCGGCGCTTGCCATGATTGCTGCAGCGCCGCTATCGGCAAAGACCTTCGTCTATTGCTCGGAAGGCTCGCCGGAAGGCTTCGACGCCGCGCCCTATACGTCGGGCACCACGTTCGACGCCTCGGGGCACGCCATCTACAACCGTCTGGTGCAGTTCAAGCCCGGCACCACCGAGATTGAACCCGCGCTGGCCGAAAGCTGGGACGTGTCCGAGGATGGTCTGGAATACACCTTCCACCTGCGTCCGGGCGTTAAGTTCCATTCGAACGACCAGTTCACCCCGACCCGCGATTTCAACGCCGATGACGTGATCTTCAGCTTCCAGCGTCAGGGCGATCCGAACCATCCCTGGCATCAGTATAACCCCGGCATCACCTACGAATATTACAGCTCGATGGAGATGGCGAAGCTGATCGAAAGCATCGAGAAAGTCGATGACAACACGGTCAAATTCACCCTGACCGCCCCCGAAGCGCCATTCCTGGCAAACGTCGCCATGCCTTTCCTGTCTATCGTCTCGCAGGAATATGCCGACACGCTTGACGCCGCCGGCACCCGCGAAGGGCTGAACAACAATCCGATCGGCACCGGGCCGTTCCGCTTTGTCGCCTATCAGAAAGACGCCGTGATCCGTTACGAGCGGAACGACGATTACTGGGGCGAAGCGCCGAAGATCGACCAACTGGTCTTTGCGATCACGCCCGATGCCTCGGTTCGTTTGCAGAAGCTGCAGGCAGGCGAATGCCACCTGATGCCCTACCCCTCGCCCGCCGATATCGAGACGATCCGCAACGATCCGAACCTCAAACTGGACGAACAGCCCGGTCTGAACGTCGGCTATCTGGCCTATAACACCACCGTCGCGCCGTTCGATGATGTCCGCGTCCGCAAGGCGCTGAACATGGCCATCGACAAGCAGGCCATCGTGGATGCGGTGTTCCAGGGCGATGCAGAGGTCGCCAAGAACCCGATCCCGCCGACCATGTGGGGCTATAACGACGCCGTCGAGGATGACGCCTATGATCCCGAAGCGGCCAAGGCGCTGCTGGAGGAAGCAGGCGTCAGCGGTCTGAACATGCAGATCTGGGCGATGCCGGTGCAACGGCCCTATATGCCGAATGCCCGCCGCACCGCCGAGCTGATGCAGTCGGACTTTTCGAAGATCGGTGTCAACGCCGAGATCGTCTCTTACGAATGGGGCGAATATCTTGAAAAGTCGATGGAACCGGGCCGCGAAGGTGCGGTGATCCTTGGCTGGACCGGCGACAATGGCGATCCTGACAACTTCCTGTCGGTGCTGCTGTCCTGCGCCTCGGCCGAAGATGGCGGCGCGAACCGTGCCTTCTGGTGCAACGAAGAATTCTCGGACCTGTTGGCCAAGGCGAAAGCCAGCACCGACACCGAAGAGCGCACCAAACTTTATGAAGAAGCACAGGTGATCTTCAAGGATCAGGCGCCTTGGGCCACGATCGCGCATTCGACGCAATATGTGCCGATGCGCAGCAACGTGACCGGCTTTGTTCAGTCCCCGCTTGGTGACTATACCTTCGAAGGCGTAGACATCACCGAATAATGGTCGAATACTCGGCTTAACCTTGCATGGGTCGCGAAGGGTTCAATACCCCTCGCGACCTTTCAAGCTGGGGGGCAAGATGATCAGATTCATCCTATCCAAACTTCTCTATCTCGTCCCGACCTTCATCGGGATCACCATCGTGGCCTTTGGCTTCATCCGGCTGTTGCCGGGCGATCCGGTTCTGCTGATGGCAGGTGAGCGCGGCGTCTCGCCCGAGCGTTACGCCGTCATCGCCGAGCAACTGGGCTTCGACAAACCCGTCTGGCAGCAATACCTGACCTATCTGGGCAATCTGTTGCAGGGCGATCTGGGCAATTCGCTGGTCACCAAGCGGCCCGTCATGGATGAATTCATGGCCCTGTTCCCGGCAACGGTCGAATTGGCGGTCGTCGCGATCATCCTTGCGACGCTGATCGGGGTGCCGGTGGGCGTCTTGGCCGCGATCAAGCGCGGGTCGTGGTTCGACCAGATCTCGATGACCGGCGCATTGGTCGGCTTTTCGATGCCGATCTTCTGGTGGGGCCTGCTGCTGATCATCTTCTTCTCGGGCTATCTGGGATGGACGCCGGTTTCGGGGCGCATCTCGCTGATGTATTACTTCCCCGACGTGACCGGCTTCATGCTGATCGACAGCCTGCTGTCGGGCGAAAAAGGCGCCTTCACCTCGGCGGTATCGCATCTGATCCTTCCCTCGGTGGTGCTGGCAACGATCCCGCTGGCGGTGATCGCGCGGCAGACCCGTTCGGCCATGCTGGAAGTGATGGGCGAGGATTATGTCCGCACCGCCCGCGCCAAGGGGCTGAAGCCGTCGCGGGTCATCGGTATCCATGCGCTCAGGAACGCGATGATCCCGGTCATCACCACCATCGGCCTGCAGGTCGGTGTGCTGATGGCGGGCGCGATCCTGACCGAGACGATCTTCTCATGGCCGGGCATCGGCAAATGGATGATCGATTCCATCTCGCGCCGCGATTATCCGGTGGTCCAAAGCGGGCTGCTGCTGATCGCGCTGATCGTGATGGTGGTGAACCTGCTTGTTGACCTGACCTATGGTCTCATCAACCCGAGGATCCGGCACAAATGACAGATACATCCGTAACCGCAGTCAAGCTGTCCGACGCCGCGATCCGCCGCCGGATGCTGAAAGAGTTCTGGTTCTACTTCAGCCGCAACAAGGGCGCGGTGCTGGGCCTGATCGTCTTTATCCTGCTGGTGCTGACGGCGATTTTCGCGCCGCTGCTGGCGCCGCATGACCCGACCCAGCAATATCGCGATGCGCTGCTGGTGCCGCCGGTCTGGCAAGAGGGTGGCCGCGCGGGCTTCATCCTTGGCACCGATGCAGTTGGTCGGGACATGCTGTCGCGGCTGATCTTTGGCGCACGCTATTCGCTGTTTATCGGCATCGTCGTCGTCTCGGTGGCGCTGTCGGGCGGGATCATCATCGGTCTGATCGCGGGCTTTTATGGCCGCTGGATCGATACCGTCATCATGCGGGTGATGGACGTGATCCTTGCTTTCCCGTCGTTGCTGCTGGCGCTGGTGCTGGTGGCGGTGCTTGGGCCGGGGCTGACCAATGCGATGATCGCCATCGCCATCGTCTATCAGCCGCATTTCGCGCGTCTGACCCGCGCCGCCGTCATGGCGGAAAAGCAGCGCGAATATGTGACCGCCGCCCGCGTGGCGGGGGCCGGAAACATCCGGCTGATGCTAAAGACGATTCTGCCCAACTGCCTTGCGCCGCTGATCGTGCAGGCAACCCTGTCCTTCTCATCCGCGGTGCTGGATGCGGCGGCACTGGGCTTTCTGGGCATGGGCGCGCAACCGCCCGCGCCGGAATGGGGCACCATGCTGGCCGAGGCGCGCGAATTCATCATGCGCGCACCCTGGGTCGTCACCTTCCCCGGTCTTGCCATCCTGATCTCGGTCCTTGCCATCAACCTGATGGGCGACGGGCTGCGGGACGCGCTTGACCCGAAACTGAAGCGGAGCTGAGCCATGTCCCTTCTCAATATCAGGAACCTGACCGTCCGCTTTGCCACCTCGACCGGCGCGTTCACCGCCGTCGATGGCATCGATGTCCGCGTGGACAAGGGCGAGGTTTTGGCGGTCGTGGGCGAATCCGGTTCGGGAAAGTCGGTGGCGATGCTGGCGGTGATGGGGCTGTTGCCCGACACCGCCACCGTCACCGCCGACGAGATGACCTTCGACGGACAAAACATGCTGGCGATGAGCCCGCGTCAGCGCCGCCGCATCATCGGGCGAGAGATCACCATGATCTTTCAGGAACCGATCGCCTCGCTGAACCCGTCCTTCACCGTCGGCTATCAGATCGAGGAAGTTCTGCGCTTTAATGCCGGGCTTGGCCGCAAGGCCGCCCGCGCCCGCGCGATTGAGCTGTTCGACGCGGTGGGCATTCCCGAACCCGAACAGCGGCTGAAATCCTATCCGCACCAGATGTCGGGCGGGCAGTCGCAGCGGGTGATGATCGCCATGGCCATCGCCACCAATCCGCGCCTTTTGATCGCGGATGAGCCCACCACGGCGCTGGACGTGACCATCCAGAAGCAAATCCTTGATCTGCTGATGAAGCTGCAAGAGGATTCCGGCATGGCGCTGATCCTGATCACCCATGACATGGGCGTGGTCGCCGAAACCGCCGACCGGGTGATGGTGCAGTACAAGGGTCACAAGATGGAGGAATCGGATGTGCTGACGCTGTTCGAGAACCCGCAAAGCCCCTATACGCGCGCCCTGCTGTCGGCCTTGCCCGAAAATGCGACGGGTGACCGGCTGCCCACGGTCTCGGATTTCTTCAAGGCCGCCGATGCGCAGATCGCAGCGGAAGGAGGTGCGGCATGAGCGTTGTTGTCGAAGGCCGCGCGCTGACCCGCGACTATCTGGTCCCCGGCTCGCTGACCCGCAAGGCCAAGCTGATCCAAGCCGTCAAAGGCATCAGCTTCAGCGTCGAGGCGGGCAAGACCCTTGCCATCGTCGGTGAATCCGGGTCCGGCAAATCGACGCTGGCACGGATCGTGGCGCTGATCGATCCGGCCTCGGGGGGAGAATTGCTGATCGACGGCAAGCCGGTGGACATCTTGCAACACCGCCCGACGCGCGAGATGCGCTCGAAAGTGCAGATGGTGTTCCAAAACCCCTATGGCAGCCTCAATCCGCGCCAGAAGATCGGCGACGTGCTGACCGAGCCATTGGCGCTGAACACCAACACCCCCGCCCGCGAGCGTCGCGAACGGGCCGAGGCGATGCTGGTCAAGGTCGGCCTGCCCGCCGAGGTCTACAACCGTTACCCGCATATGTTCTCGGGCGGGCAGCGGCAGCGGATCGCGATTGCGCGGGCTTTGATGCTGAACCCCGATCTTCTGGTGCTGGACGAACCCGTTTCGGCGCTGGATCTGTCGGTGCAGGCGCAGGTGCTGAACCTGCTGGCCGATTTGCAGGACGAGTTCAATCTGGCCTATGTCTTCATCAGCCACGATCTGTCGGTGGTCCGCTATATCGCCGATGATGTGCTGGTGATGCACAAAGGCGAGGCGGTGGAACAGGGCAGCCGCGAGGCGCTGTTCTCGGACCCGCAGCACCCCTATACCCGCTCACTTTTCGCCGCGACCCCGGTGACGGATATCGAGGCGATCCGGGCAAGGGTTGAGAAGCGGGCAGCGATGCGCGCCGCCGTCTGAACGTCAAAAATTGCGGTGACCGTCGCTTTGGCGGGCACCCTATCCGCGGAAATCGCTGGCCTTGATGCCGTGCCGCGCCAGCTTGTCGTAGAAGGTCTTTCGCGGCAGCTTCAAATCATCCATCGCCCGGCTGGCATTGCCGCCCGCCATTCGCAACGCCTCGCGGATGATCTCGGATTCGTAGGTCGCCAGCATATCGGCCAGACCGGGCCGCGCCTCGGCAGGTCCGGCCCCGCCAAAGGCCGATACGCCCGAGACGGTTCCTTCCGCGAATTGCCTCAATTCCCGCAGATTGCCCGGCCAGTCATGGGCCTGCAACCGCGCCAGTGTCAGCGCGGTCAGCACCGGCACCGGCAGGTTCAGCCGAGCGCTGGCATCCTGCACGAAATGCCGGAAGAGCAGCGGAATATCCTCGCGCCGGGCCGAAAGCGGCGGCACCTGCAGGATCACCCCGGACAGGCGGTAATACAGATCGGCGCGAAACTGCCCCTGCCGGACCAACCCCTGAAGGTCGCGCCGGGTCGAGGCCAACACCCTCAGATCAAGCTCTCGGGCAGTGGCGCTGCCGGGGGCGCTGATCTCACCCGCCTCGATCACCGCTTGCAGGCGTGCTTGCAGCGGCAGAGGCAGGGCGTCCACCTCGGCCAGAAACAGAGTGCCGCGATGCGCCTTTTCCAGACGACCGACAAGGCGCTGATGGCGCGGCGCGCCGGGTTGGCCGGGTTCTGCGCCGATGAATTCAAGCTCGAAACGGTCGGGGTCCAGCGCGGCACAGGCGACATGCACGAAAGCGCGGGCCCGGCGCGGGCTTTGGCGGTGGATGGCACGGGCCACGGTTTCCTTGCCCGCGCCCCCCTCGCCGGTGATCAAAGCATCGACACCGGTTTCGGCGACACGCGCCACGGTTTCGCGCAGATGCTCGATCACGGCACTGTCGCCCAACAGCGTCTCTCGTTCGGACGAGGCACGGGGAAGCTGGCGAAGCTGGCGGTTCTCCATCACCAAGGCCCGCTGGGCCGAGGCGCGGCGTAGTGCGGCGGCAAGCTGATCGGCGCCTGCGGGCTTGGTCAGGAAATCGTAAGCCCCGGCCTTCAGCGCGGCGACGGCCATTTCCACATCGCCATGCCCGGTCAGAAGGATCACCGGCAGTTCCGGGTCCAGCGCCTTCAGCCGGTTGAAGAGCTCCAACCCGTCGATCTGCGGCATCCGCACATCGGTCAGCACCACCCCCGGATAATCGCGGTCCAGCCCCTGAAGCGCCTCGGCGGCAGAGCCGAAGGGCTGGACCGTGAACCCGGCAATCTTCAGCGCCTGCGCCGTCGCCGCCAGCAGATCGGCATCGTCATCGACCAGCCGGACCAGAGGACCGGGCGCGCTCATTCCGCAGCCTTCAGGATCAGCCGGAAAGTCGCGCCCTGCCCCTCGACCGGCGGCTCGGCGGTCAGTTCGCCTCCGAAATCGCGGGCGATGTCCTGCGAGATCACCAGCCCAAGCCCCAACCCGTCAGGCTTGCTGGTCGAAAACGGGATGAACAGGTTCGACCAGATTTCCGGGCGAAGGCCCGGACCGTTATCGGCGACGGTAATTTCGACCAGATCGCCCCGGCGCTCGGCGGCGATGCGGATGCGCGGATCGGGGCGGTCGGTCAGAACCTCTTGCGCGTTCTGGATCAGGTTGACGAGGATCTGTTCCAGCCGCACCGCCTCGGCCATGACTTTCAGGCCCGGCGGGATCGCGGTCTGCACCATCTGCCCGCTATCGGCGCGGCGGCGGCTGGCGGTCAGCAGCAACGAGGCTTCCAGCACCTCGGCAAGACCGACAGGCTCCAAGCGCCCGGTGGCCTTGCGGGAAAAGCCGCGCAATTCGGTGGTGATCTGCGAGATCCGGTCGGTCATTTGCACGATCTTGGCCAGATTGTCGCGCACATCGGCATCGGTCGTCGCAGGCAACAGGGCGCGCGCATTTTCGGTCAGCAGCCGGATCGTTGCGAGGGGCTGGTTCACCTCATGCGCAACACCCGCCGTCACCTGCCCAAGCGTCGCCAGCTTGTTGGCCTGCACCAGATCGGCCTGCATGCTGGCCAATCTCTGTTCCGCCACCCGGCGTTCGCGCATTTCGTCGGATAGTTCATGCGTCCGCAGGGCAACGGCATGTTCCAGATCGATCCGGTAACGACGCTCGTTCTCGTCACGCTCCAACCGCCTGCGACGCGCCTGCCGCGCACGGCTGAGCCACAAGGCGACAACCAGCATTCCCGCCGCAACCGCTACGGTCGCCACCGCCGCCGCCTCGGTCGCCGAGGATTTCGAGGTCCGCAGAAGCAGCATCCAATCCGCGCCCGGCACCGGCTCTCTTACCTCGATCTGGTCCAAAGGCAGCGCGGGCAGCGGCTGAAAGCGAAATTCGGGCGCGCTGGTCAGCACCACGGTCGCATCCGCCGCCGTCACCAATGTGTCGTCGGGCGAACGCGCCCATGACGCCTCGAACGGATCGAATTCGACCTTCACCACGACGACGCCCAGCGTCCCCTCTGGCCCGTCAACGCGGCTGGAGAGGTAAAGGCCGGGCTGGTTGCTCATCGTGCCAAGCGCATATTCGCGGGCCTGCCCGTCGCGCAAAGCTACGCCGAAATATTCGCGGAAACTGTAATCCTGCCCGACGAAGCTGACCGGCTCGTCCCAGTTCGAGGCAGCGACGGCTGTGCCCGTCAAGTCCAGCATATAGATGACCGAGCTTTGCGTCTCACGGTGCAACCGCTCCAGCTTCTGCGATACCGATTGCAGGGCGGCGCTGCTGCCGGTGCGGAGCGCGGTCCGCACCGTATCGTCATCCGCCAGAACCGCCGCCACCGCCCGCTGTTTCGCCAGCACGCTTTCCAGTGCCTGCACCCGCAGGCTGGCGGCGGTGGTGCTTTCGGCGCGGATGCCCTCGATCCCGGTAGCACGGACAAGCCAGAACAGCCCCGCCAGAAAGACGACCGCCAGAAGCAGCGTCAGGACACGCAGAACCGCCGGCAAACGGCGCGAACCGGCCTGCGTATCAGTGACGCCATCCTGTGCGATTCCAGTCATCGATCCTCCCCCGCGCCAGTCTAGCAGTTGTTTCATATCCCGCACAGTGCGATTTCAACTGTGCGGAAAACGAAACATATTGACGTATCATCTTTCACGAAAATGTCACGAAAACAAACAATTGCTGTTTTTTCAGTCAAATGTCGTCTGACAAATCTCGATTCGTAAGATGCCCTCACAAATGTGATCCGCAGGTTTGAGGAGGCCCCTATGCAGATCGATACATCCGCCGCGCATGTCCCGCATCAGCCGAAGCCATTCTATCGTCACCTGTATTTCCATGTTCTCGTGGCAATCGTCGCCGGTGCATTGCTGGGCCATTTCTGGCCACATATCGGCGAGTCGATGAAACCGCTGGGCGACGGCTTCATCAAGCTGGTGAAAATGATCATCTCGCCGGTGATCTTCCTGACCATCGTGACCGGCCTTGCCGGAATGGGCTCGCTGAAAGGCGTGGGCTCGGTCGCCGGGAAGGCATTCGCCTATTTCTTCTTTTTCTCGACGCTGGCACTGATTGTCGGCCTGATCGTCGCGAATGTGATTCAGCCCGGTTCGGGCATGAACATCGACCCCGCTTCGCTGGATGCAAACAGCGTCGCCGGTTACGCCAGCAAGGCGCATGACAGCTCGCTGGTGGGCTTCGTGCTGGACGTGATCCCGACCACCTTCACCTCGGCCTTCGTGGACGGGAATATCCTGCAGGTTCTGTTCATCTCGATCATCTTCGGGGTGGCGCTGATCCTGGTGGGTGAAAAGGGCAAGCCGGTCGTCGCCATTCTGGAAGCCGCAAGCCATGCCGTCTTCCGCGTCGTCGATATCCTGATGAAAGCCGCACCGATCGGCGCGTTCGGTGCCTTTGCCTTCACCATCGGCAAATACGGCATCGCCTCGATCATCAATCTCGCGGCTCTGGTCGGCACCTTCTATCTGACCTCGGCGCTGTTCGTGATCGTCATCCTCGGCACCGTCTGCATGATGAACGGCTTCTCGATCTTCCGGCTGATGGCCTATCTGAAGGCCGAACTGCTGCTGGTTCTGGGCACCTCGTCCTCGGAATCGGCGCTGCCGTCGCTGATGGAGAAGATGGAAAAGGCTGGCTGCGCCCGTCCCGTCGTGGGTCTGGTCGTGCCGACCGGCTACAGCTTCAACCTTGACGGCACCAATATCTACATGACGCTGGCTGCGCTGTTCATCGCTCAGGCGACGAATATCGACCTGTCGCTGAGCGATCAGATCCTGCTGCTGCTGGTGGCGATGCTGTCGTCGAAAGGCGCTGCGGGTGTGACGGGTGCCGGTTTCATCACGCTGGCCGCAACGCTGTCGGTCGTGCCGACCGTGCCGGTTGCCGGGATCGCGATCATCCTTGGCGTGGACCGCTTCATGTCGGAATGCCGCTCGCTGACCAACTTCATCGGCAATGCCGTGGCGACCGTGGTGGTCAGCCGTTGGGAAGGCAAGCTCGACACCGAGCGTCTGCACGCCGTCCTTGGCGGGCAAGAGCCGGGCGATGCCGAACCCTTTGAAGACCTGACCCCGGCCCCTGCTGGCCTGCGGCTGGGCGAGAAAAGCGCGGACTAAAACGCGCCAGGCGGACCCGGCCTACTTCTCCACCACCGGGTCCGCAAACTCGAAGACCGGAATGGCTGCCGCCGTTCCGGTCTTTTTTCATGGGCAAGGCAAGCAGAGGGCCTCCCCCGATGCTGGCGTTCGACTTAGCTGTTCTGCAGGTCGCGGTGATAGCGGATCAGCAGACCAAGGCCCAAGGCGATCAGTGCCAGACTGACACCGAAAACATAAGTCGGGCTGACATATTCTCCCACATAGGAGTGGTAGAAGGACTTGCGCATCTCGCCGACGACATGGACCAGCGGGTTGAACCACAGGTATTTCTGGATCGGCTCTGGCACCTCGTCGAAGATGAAGAAGATGCAGGACACCAGAAACAGCGGCTTGGTGATAATCGACCATAGCTGTTCCCAGATCGGGAAGGCCGAAAACAGGAAGCAGTTCATCACCCCCACACCAAGCCCAAGCATCAGGCCCATCGTGATCGACAGCACGATCCCCTCGATCTGCGGATCAGTGCGGGTCTCCATGCCCAGAACAATGCCGGTAAAGACAAGTGCCGCGATCAGGATCTGCGTGATCGATATCACAAAGGCGCGCGCGATCAGCGCATCGACAAAGGTCACCGCCGGATAGGCCAACAGCGATTTGGTCGAGGTGATCGCATTGGCGATCCGGCCCGACATGGCCATGTACATGGTGAAAGGCACCACGCCGGTCGCATAGAAGATGGCAAAGTTCGTGCCCATCGGCGGCGTCCGAAAGCCCAGCGAAAAGATCAGCGTCAGGATCAGCACCCCGCCCACCGGCTCAGCAATCGACCAGAGATAACCGCCCGAGGTGCCGCTTTTCATCGTCGTCACTTCGCGCAGGATCAGCGCACCGATGGCGCGCAGCGTGGCGTAACTGCGATGTTTGTGTACAGGGCGCAGCTTGCCGTCGTTGGGAGCGGTGACGCGGCGGGTCGGAAGGGGGACGTTGGTCATAGGCTGGGCCTGCAAGATTGGGCTGTTCACGATCCCGTTTGGCATCGATGCTGGAACTACGTTCCGGCTTTATGTATGACAGCGCGCAGAGAATTAACAGCAGGCACGAGTCCGCGCGCATGTCCGATATCAAAGATTCGCCGGGAAAGCCCGCAACAGGTGCTGGCGATAAAGGCGATGGCAGCAACGAAACCGAGTCGCGCCGCCCGAATTTCAACTCGCCCCTGACGGCCGCAGCCCGGCCGCAGCAGGCTGAAGCCGCACCTGCGCCCGCCGCCGGGGCGGCAGCGGCAGCGGCAGAGCCCAAGGCTCAGCCCGCACCTGCCGCAAAAGAACCCGCCGAAGAGACGCCACCTGCTGCCGCACCCGCTGGCGGCGCGGCAAGAGGTCGTCCCCGCGGCAAGGGCGACAGCCCCGCTTTGACCATCGAACAGCGGCGGCGGCAGGCGAACCGGCGCGCTCAGGCATTGAAGGCCGCACAGCGTCCGACGCCCGCCCCTGCCCGTCCGGTCCGTCCCACTGCTCGCCCCGCCCGCTTCCTGCGTCGTCATTTTGGTGTGGTGCTGGGCTTTGTTCTCGTGGTGCTGCTGCCGGTTCTGGTCAGCGCATGGTATCTCTATGCCCGCGCCGCCGATCAATATGCCTCGCATCTTGGTTTCTCGGTCCGCTCGGAATCCGGCCAGAGTTCGGCTGAATTGCTGGGCGGCATCACCTCGATGGTCGGCGGCACCAGCAGCGGTGCGACCGATACCGATATTCTCTACAAGTTCATCCAGAGCCATGATCTGGTCGAACGCGTGGACCGGAAACTGAACCTGCGCGAGATCTGGTCGAAGGCTCCGGGCGATCCGGTCTTCAACTATTCCGGCAACCAGTCGCTTGAGGATCTGTTGTCGGAATGGTCCGGCAAGGTAAAGATCTACTACGATAACGGCATGATCGATCTGCGCGTGTTGGCCTTTGATCCGAAGGATTCGCAGGCGATCACGCAGGCGATCTATGACGAAAGCACCATTCTGATCAATCAGTTGAACGACATCGCCCGCGAAGATGCGCTGCGCTATGCCCGTCAGGAACTGGACCGGGCGGTCGATCGGCTGAAGGAAGCGCGCACCGCCGTTACCGCGTTCCGCAACCGCCACCAGTTGGTCGATCCGACGGCGGATGTGCAAGGTCAGGTCGGTGTGGTCAGCACGTTGCAGGCGCAGTTGGCCGAGCAGTTGGTGGCGCTTGGCCTGCTGCAGGCCAATGCCCAGCCCGAAGATCCGCGTATCTCGCAGACCCAGCTTCGCATCAATGTGATCCGCGAACAGATCGCCGCCGAGCGGCAGAAGTTCGGCTCGGAAACCGCGACGGGCGAGGCTTTGTCCGAAGTCGTCGGTCAGTATGAGGGGCTGTCGGTCGATCGGGAATTTGCCGAGCAAAGCTATACGGCGGCTTTGGCCACCTATGACAGCGCCCGCGCCGAAGCCGCGCGGCAGTCGCGCTATCTGGCCGCCTATGTGCAGCCGACCTTGGCGCAAGAGCCGGAATTCCCGCAGAAGTCGCAGTTGATGTTCATGATCGCAGGCTTTCTGCTGATCCTGTGGATCATCGGCGTCATGGTCTTCTACAGCCTTCGCGACCGGCGATGATCCGGCTGGTCAAACTTTACAAAAGCTACAAGTTGAACGGGCGCACGAAAATCGTCGCCCGCAACCTGAACGCGGTCTTTCCGACAGGCGTGTCAGTGGCTCTGTTGGGTCGGAACGGCGCGGGGAAATCCTCGCTGTTGCGGATGATCTCGGGCGCGATGTTGCCGACTTCCGGGCAGATCCTGTCCACCGGCACCATCAGCTGGCCGGTGGGCTTTGCGGGCTCGTTCAACCGCGACCTGACGGGCGAGCAGAATTGCCGCTTCGTGGCCCGGGTTTACGGCGTCGATACAGACGAGATGCGCGATTTCGTTCAGGATTTTGCTGAATTGGGTGACCATTTCTACCTGCCCTTCCGCACCTATTCCTCGGGGATGCGGGCGCGGCTGGCCTTTGGTGTCTCGATGGCAGTGCCCTTTGACACCTATCTTGTGGATGAAGTCTCTGCGGTCGGCGATGCCTCTTTCCGGGAAAAGTCGAACCGGGTCTTCAACGACCGCATGTCGAATGCCGGGGCCATCGTGGTGTCGCATTCGATGACGATGCTGCGGCAGACCTGTCAGGCCGGCGCGGTGCTGGAAGGCGGCACGCTGTCCTATTACCACGACGTTGAAGACGCGATCGACGTGCATCTGTCCAATATGGAGCGTAATCTGGCCGTCCAAGGCTGAGGTTCCGCCCCCCTGTCGGCGGGCATTTGCGACAGGACCGTGACGCCTTGATGGCGGATCTGGCGTCCCCCGGAAGCGCGGACTACAACCCTCTAAAGTCGCAATGAGGGTAATCGCATGAAGATCATCGTTCTAGGCGGAGACGGATTTTGCGGCTGGCCAACGGCCCTGCACCTGTCGGCCCGCGGCCATGATGTCATCGTCGTGGACAACCTGTCGCGCCGGAAAATCGATGTCGAGCTGGAGGTGACCTCGCTGACCCCGATTCGCCCCTTGGGCGAGCGCGTGAAAGCATGGCACGAAGTCACCAACCACCAGATCCGGGTCGAGAACTTTACCGTGGGTGAGAATTATCACCGCCTGCTGACCCTGTTTCAGCAGGAAAAGCCCGATGCGGTGATCCATTTCGCCGAACAGCGCGCCGCGCCCTATTCGATGAAATCAAGCTGGCACAAGCGCTACACCGTCAGCAACAACCTGAACGCCACCAATGACGTGCTGGCCGCCATCGTGGAAAGCGGGCAGGACATCCATCTGGTCCATCTGGGAACCATGGGCGTTTATGGCTACGGCACGGCGGGGATGAAGATCCCCGAGGGCTATCTGGACATCATCGTCGAGACGGAAAACGGCACCGAACGGCAGGAGATCCTTTATCCCGCCAATCCGGGCAGCATCTATCACATGACCAAGACCCAGGATCAGTTGTTCTTCTATTTCTACAACAAGAATGACGGCGTCAGGATCACCGATCTGCATCAGGGCATCGTCTGGGGCACCCAGACCGAGGAAACCCGGCTGGACGACCGCCTGATCAACCGCTTCGATTATGACGGCGATTACGGCACCGTGCTGAACCGTTTCCTGATGCAGGCCGCTATCGGCTATCCGCTGACCGTCCACGGCACCGGCGGCCAGACCCGCGCCTTCATCCATATTCAGGACACCTGCCGCTGTATCGAGCTGGCCTTGACCAATGCCCCCGCGCCCGGCGAGCGGGTGTCGATCCTGAACCAGATGACCGAAACGCACCGGGTCCGCGATCTGGCGCAGATGATCGCTGACAAGACCGGGGTCGAGATCGCCTATCTGAAAAACCCCCGCAACGAGGCTGACGAGAACGACCTGCACGTCGCCAATGACCGTTTTCTGGGCCTTGGGCTGGACCCGATCCGGCTGGAAGATGGGCTGCTGGCCGAGGTGCAGGAGATCGCAAAGAAATATGCCGACCGCTGCGACCGGGATAAAATTCCCTGCGTGTCGCAATGGCGGCGGGCCTGACAACCGCCCCTAGGATCGGATGAAGAAAGAGCGCCTTCCGGCGCTCTTTTTTGTCTTACAAAGCGGTCCAGCCGCCATCGACGCTGATCGTCGTGCCGGTAATCTGCGCCGCCGCGTCGCTGCACAGAAACACGGTCGTGTCGCCCAACTCCTCGACCGTGGCGAATTCCTTCGAAGGTTGCCGCTGAAGCATGACGTTCTTGATCACGTCGTCGCGGCTCATATTGTATTCCTTCATCGTGTCGGGGATCTGCGCCTCGACCAGCGGCGTCAGCACATAGCCCGGACAGATGGCGTTGCAGGTGATCTTTTCCTGTGCCGTCTCCAGCGCGGTCACCTTGGTCAGACCGACGACACCGTGCTTGGCCGCGACATAGGCGGATTTGAACGGGCTGGCGGTCAGGCCATGGGCAGAGGCGATATTGACGATCCGGCCCCAACCGGCCTTGCGCATCATCGGCAACGCGGCTGCGGTGGTGTGGAAGCTGGAGGTAAGGTTGATCGCAATGATCGCGTCCCATTTCTCGGTCGGGAAATCCTGAATCGGCGCGACATGCTGAATGCCCGCATTGTTCACCAGAATATCGCAGGCCCCGGCCTTCTCGACCAGCGCCCGGCATTCCTCGCCCTTGGACATGTCGGCCTTGATATAGCGCACCTTGACGCCATGCTGTTTCGCCAGTTCTTCGGCGAGGGCGTGATCCTCGTCCCGGTCGGTGAAACTGTTCAGCACCAGATCGGCGCCCGCCTTGGCCAACTGATGGGCCACGCCAAGACCGATTCCCGAATTGGAACCCGTGACGATTGCCGTCTTGCCGGTCAGAAATTTCTGGAACATGGAATCCTCCAATACTCGCGTTCGGGCATCACCCTAATCCTCGCAGTCGCGGTGTGAAGCCCGAAACGCCCCCGAATTGCGGTGTCACAAAGGCGTGCCTGAATGTGATCACGGCGGCGCGGTGTGGCCGCAGACGGGCCAATTGCACAATCAGCCCTCACCGATTTACGCCAGCATCGGGCCAAAAAAAAGCGCCCGCACAAGGCGGGCGCAAGTCATGAGGCAGGTTTCATACAGGCAAGAAACCTATCGAGCAGTGACACATTTATACGCGACTCCCTGCCCGAGTCCAACACCGAAGTTTGGCCTGCCATTGACGCCCGCGGGCCGAGATTGTTGAAATCGTGCCGAAAACAAGAACGACAAGGCAGCGGGCAATGCGAATCTTCAGAATCCCTAACAAATGCGCGATCAGGCGAGGTTTTTTCGCCTTGACGGCGCTTGTCGCGGGTGTTGCAGCAATGCCGCTGACAAGCCTTGCCGAGCCGGTCCATGGCATTGCAATGTATGGAAAACCTGCTCTCGAAGATGGGTTTGAGAGGCTGCCATATGCCAATCCTGACGCCCCGAAAGGCGGAACGATTCGCATGGCGGAACCGGGCAGTTTCGATTCCCTGAAACCATGGATTCTGAGGGGAAATGCGGTCTGGGCGGTCGGCGTACATGTGCCCGAGACGCTGATGTATCGTTCGCTGGATGAACCTTTCACGCTTTACGGCCTGCTTGCCGAAACGGTCGAGACGGACGAGTCGCGAAGCTGGGTCGAATTTACCCTTCGCCCCGAAGCGCGCTTCTCGGATGGCAGTCCGGTCACTGTCGAGGATGTGATGTGGTCCTATGAAACGATGGGAACCGAGGGCCATCCCCGCTATCTGGCAAGCTGGTCCAAGGTCGCTTCGATGGAAAAGACCGGGCCGCGCAGCGTCCGCTTTACCTTTACCGAGCCTGACCGGGAAATGGTCATGCTGATGGGCATTCGCCCGATCCTGAAAATGGCCCAGTGGGAGGGCAAGGATTTCGCCCAATCGGGTCTGGAACCGCCAATCGGGTCTGGCCCCTACGTGATTGATCGCGTCGATCCAGGTCGCTCGATCACCTTTCGCCGCAATCCCGATTATTGGGGTAACGATCTGCCGATCAATCGCGGGCGGAACAATTTCGACGTGATCCGCTATGATTATTTCGGCGATGCCAATGCCATGTTCGAGGCGTTCAAGGCGGGCGTCATCGACATCTGGCGCGAATTGTCGCCGCGCAAATGGGAGCTTGAGTTCAATTTCCCGCTGATTACGCAGGGCAAGGCGCTCAAGGCCGAGATCCCGAACCGTCGGCCTTCCGGGATGATGGGGCTGGCGATGAACACCCGCAATCCGCTGTTTGCCGACTGGCGCGTGCGGCAGGCGATGATCGAGGCGTTCAATTTCCAGTTCATCAATGCCGCGCTGAACGCCGGGGCAGAGCCGCGCATCAGTTCCTATTTCTCCAATTCCGATCTGGCCATGACCCCCGGCCCGGCAGAGGGTCGCGTGCTGGACCTGCTTCAACCCTATGCCGCCGATTTGCCGCCCGGTGCGATCGAGGGCTATACCCTGCCCGAGGGCGACAACCGCCCGCTGGACCGAGCCGGGCTGCTGCGCGCGGTGACATTGCTGGAAGAGGCTGGCTGGCGGGTCGAAAATGGCGTCCTGCGGAATGCCGACGGTCGGCCCTTCCGCTTCGAGATCCTGCTCAATCAGTCGGGCAGCGCCATGCGGACCGCGTCCGAGACGCAGCAATTCGCCGACATCTATGTGGAATCGCTGCGCAAGCTGGGGATGGAGCCGCGGATCACCCTGCTGGACGCGGCCCAGTTCATTCAGCGCACCAACAATTTCGAATTCGACATGACTTGGTTTGAACGGGCGCTGTCGCTGTCGCCGGGGAACGAGCAGATGTTGTATTGGAGCGTCGCCTCGGCCGATCAGCCGGGCAGCCGCAACCTGATGGGGATCAAAAGCCCGGCGGTCGATGCGATGATCCGCGATATTGTCGGTTCTGAATCTCGCGAAGATTTTATCGCTGCCGCGCAGGCGCTTGACCGCATTCTGATCAGTGGCCGCTATGTCATCCCGGTCAGTTTCTCGCCAACGTCACGTCTGGCTCATTCCGCAAACCTGCATTATCCTGAAGCGACAACGCCGCTTTACGGAGATTGGCCGGGCTTCTTGCCCGAGCTTTGGTGGCAGGAGGCAGAAAAATGAGAGCAGTCATAGGGGCCGTCTTGGCCTGTGCGTTGCTGGCGGGGTGCAATACCGTCGCTGGCGTCGGTGAAGACATTACCGGGATGGCCACATGGGCGCAGACCGGATTGGGAGGGAGCTCGTACTGATGAAGTGGCATCACGTTCAGGAAAACTGGACGGCATTCTACGAAGCGATCCTCGAGAAATGGCCCGAGGCCGATGAATCCGAGCTGGACGAGGTCGATGGCGATCAGCGCGCATTCATCGCCTATCTGGCCGATGCGACCGGGCAAGAGACATCCGAAATCCGCGAGGAGCTTCGGGAATGGCTGGCCGGTGAGATCCCTTCGGACGTGATCATGGACCCGACCCATGACAATCACTCGATCTCGCTGAGCGCGAAATACGTGAACGAGGGCGAAGACGTTTATGACGACGATGCCCGGTTCGGTGACGACGACGCGAACGAGGACTGACTGCGGCCACAGTCTGGATCAGGCCGCGCGCGGCCCCCAGAGGATGATCGCCGCGCCGATCAGGCAGACGGTGCCGCCGATCAGATCCCAATGGTCGGGCCGCTGCCCCTCGACCACCCTTAGCCAGATCAGCGTGGCGGCGATATAGACGCCGCCATAGACCGCATAGGCACGCCCGGCATGTTCAGCCGGGCTCAGCGCCAGCAGCCATGCGAAAAGCGCCAGCGACAGCATCCCCGGCGCTAGCCAAAGCGCCGATTTCTCCAGCCGATACCAGGCCCAGAAGGCAAAACAGCCGACGATTTCGGCAATGGCTGCAAGAAAATAGATCGCGACGGTTTGCATAAGTTCGCTCATAAGGCAGCGGCTTTCCGGCGTCCAGCGGCGGCGCGGCGCGTTACCCTGACGCAACAATGGCGATTTTTGACGCAGACGGGCCATGATGGGCCGACCCGGCATTGAGATCGTTACAAACTTCTGACAAACCGCCAAAACACACCGTCGCATCTTGCGGATGTTTCGAAAGACCGGCCATGTCCAACCCCGCCATGACCACTACGATCAGGATCGCCGCAGGCAGTATTGCGGTCGGATTGATCGTGCTGATGCTGAAAACGCTTGCCTGGTGGCTGACGGGTTCCGTCGCTCTGCTGTCCGACGCGCTTGAAAGCACCGTCAACGTGGCGACCGCCATCGCCGCATTGGTGGCGATCCGCATCGCCGCGCGTCCGGCGGATCACCATCACCCCTATGGTCACCACAAGGCCGAATTCTTCAGCGCCGTTCTTGAAGGGGTGATGATCATCGTCGCCGCTTTGCTGATCCTGCGCGAGGCATGGCACGGATTCCAGGCGCCCCGCGAGTTGGATGCACCCTTGCCGGGCCTGATGATCAACATTCTGGCCGGGGTGCTGAACGCGCTGTGGTGCCGGGTGCTGATCACGCGCGGCAGGACGCTGAAATCCCCTGCCCTTGTCGCCGACGGCCATCACCTGCTGGCCGATGTGGTCACTTCGGCAGGGGTGGTGCTTGGCGTGGCGTTGGCCGTCTGGACCGGCTGGTGGTTCCTTGATCCGCTGCTGGCCGGAATCGTCGCGCTGAACATCCTGTGGTCAGGCTGGAAGGTCATGGCCTCGTCGCTGAGCGGGCTGATGGACGAGGCGGTCCCCGACGATATCCTTGAGACGATCCGGCGCATCATCTCGGACCGGGCGACCGGCGCGATCGAGGCGCATGATCTGCGCACCCGCCATGCCGGACGCGCCACCTTCATCGACTTCCACCTTGTCGTCGAGGGCGAAACCACGGTCGCCCGCGCCCATGAAATCTGCGACCGGATCGAGGCGGCACTGAAAGCCAAGCTGCCCGAGGCGGAAATCACCATCCATGTCGAACCCGAACACAAGGCCAAGCACTCGGGCGTGCTGGTTTTGTGATTGGACTACCCCTTTCCGCCTGAATTGCCGGATTGCGAATATGACCGAGACTCAAAAAACCGGAGCCGAGAAATCTGACCGTCCCTCGCGCTGCAAAGCGGTCAGCGAGGCGCGGTCGAAAGAGATCGGCATTCTCATGTTCAAGAACGCCACGCTGATGAACACCCTGTCAGAGCTGCGCGAGCTTCTGGCGAATCCGCATCAGCGATCCCATGCGGATCTGCATCAGAATGTCGGCAACGCGCTGGACCTGATCGAGACGATGCTGTCCGACCCGTGGATCGACCGGCGGACGAAATAAGGCCTCAGCCAGCCAGCCGGACCCAGACCGGAACGTGATCGCTGGGCTTTTCGCCAGCCCGCGTTTCCTTGTCCACGCCGGCATCGACCAGCAGATCGGCGGCCTGCGGCGACAGAAGCAGGTGATCGATGCGGATGCCGTCGTCCTTGTTCCACGCTCCGGCCTGATAATCCCAGAAGGTGAACGGGCCGCGCGTGGCCCACGGGTCGCGAATGCGGATTGCATCGGTCCAGCCGTCGAAGGCGATCCGCCGCAGGGACGCACGGCTTTCCGGTAGAAACAGCGCATCCGTGACCCAGTTCTGCGGATTGGCGGCATCGCGCGGCTCTGGTATCACGTTGAAATCGCCAAGGATCACCACCGGCATCTCGGTCGCGCGCAGTTCGGCGGCGCGGGCGGCAAGGCGTTCCATCCATGCCAGCTTGTAATCATATTTCGGCCCCGGCGCGGGATTCCCGTTCGGCAGATACAGCCCCGCCAGCCGGATGGCGGTTTCGCCGATCACCGTCGCCTCGATATAGCGGGCCTGTTCGTCGGCATCGTCGCCCGGCAAACCGCGGCTGATATCTTCCAGCGGCAGTTTCGACAGGATGGCGACGCCGTTGAAGCCCTTCTGGCCATGGGTCTCGACCCGCCAGCCGAGATCCTCGAAATGCTCGCGCGGGAAACCCTCGTCCACGGATTTGATTTCCTGAAGGACGACGACATCGGTATCGGTCGCGTTCAACCAGTCGGTCAGCGCCTCGATGCGCGCCTTGACGCCGTTGATATTGAAGCTGGCTATTTTCATGGCCGCATCATTAGCCGGGCGAAAAGGATTGGCAACCACCGGCGAAACGGCGGCGCGTTTGTTCGGCCCATTGGGCCATATGGCACGCCGCCCGCGTTCGAGGTATCATCACCGCATGCGCCAGTTCCTGTCGGTCCTCATGCTTGGCCTTGCCCTGCTTGCACCCGCCGCCTTTGCGGAGGATCGTCCGCGCGCGGGTCTTTTGTGGAATCAAAGCGGCCTTCCCTCGACCCTGCCGCTGCAAGTGAAGACCTTTCCCGGCAAGGATTACGTCCTTTACGTCACCGATCCCGAGACCGACCGCGCGGTGATGGCGGCCTATATCCGGGGCGGTGAGTTCTTTCGCCTGCTGGTGCCGCCGGGCAGTTGGACGCTGCGTTTCGCCTTCGGCAGCGACTGGCAGAGCGAGGTCGATCTTTTCGGCGATCAGACCGACTGGACCCAGCTTGACGCGCCGCTGGATTTCCGCGCCAGCACCGCCCGCCGCCACGGCCATGTGGTCACGCTGATCGAGCAGAATGGGCGGATGGTGGTGGCCGATGCCGCCGACCAGACCTTTTGCCAAATCGCCAGTTGGCGAACCACGCGGCACGGTTGGGACCGGCTCCGCGACCAGATCGGACCTTTGCTGGCGGGCGAGGGTCAGGACGGGCTGCGGGGCAATCTGCTTTATCTCGATCAGGATCTGAAGCTGCGTCAGATCCTCTGCGGCTGATAGCGGTCAGAAAAGCTGCGCCGCGACCGGATCGATCAGCGACCTGCCGCCATCGACGGTCAGGATCTGCCCGGTCACGAAACGCGCGGCATCGCTGACCAGATACTGCACCGTCTCGACCAGTTCGTCGGGTGACGCGATGCGACCAAGCGGCGTCCCCTGAATGAACAAATCGCGCTGATCGGGCTTTTCCTTCAACGCCGCCTGCAGATCATGCGACATGACGCTGCCGAATCTGATCCCGTTCACCCGGATACGATGCGGCGCCAGCACCAGTGCCAGCCCTCGTGTCGCCTGTTCCTGCGCGGCGCTGGCAATGGAAAAAGCCAGCATCGAGGGCGTCGGACGATCCGCCGCCATGGTGGTCAGGTTGACAATCGCCCCGGCCTCGCCGGTTTCGGTCGCCTCTTCCGACTGCCGGATCATCCTTTTCGCCACCAGTTGCGACAGCCGATGGGCCGACAGCAGATTCTGCCGCAGCATCTGATCGACCAGATCGGTATCGGTATCCAGCGCATCGCCGCGCTTCATCTGGCGGTGCGCGTTGACCAGAATATCCACCCGGTCGAAGGCATCAATCGTGGTCGATAGCAGATTCGCCAGAGCCAGCTTTTCCACCAGATCCCCGGCAAAACGGCGGACCTGCCGATTGTCGCTGCCATATTCCTCCAGCGCCTGATCCAGCGCCGCCTCGTCCTTGTCGGCAAAGACGACATTCGCGCCGCGTTCGACGAAATACTGGCCAATGGCAAGGCCAATGCCGCGCCCGGCGCCGGTCACGATTGCCGTCTTGCCCTGAATCGACAGGCTCATCGGCGCCCTTTCCCGTTCGCTTTCCGGGCAATCCGGGCGGTTCCCCGCCCTGCCCCGCTGGCCTCGAACACCTTGAAACGGCTATCGCCGCCAAGTTCCTGCACCTGCGCGAAATGGCTGGCCAGCATCGTCTCGTATGGCAGATGCCGGTTCGCGACCATCCACAGCCGCCCCGCCCCGGTCAGAAGACGCGCGGCAGCGGCGATGAAGTCACCGCCCAGCCGGGGATCGGCGGTGCGCCCGTCATGGAATGGAGGGTTCATGATGACCCCATTCACCGGATCGGACAGGGTGAAATCGCGGGCATCGGCCCAGTGGAACTGCGCGCGCGGATCGTGGATATTATCGCGCGCGGATTCCAGCGCGGCGTGATCGGCCTCGACCAGATGGATCACTTCGACGCCCGGATGCTGCAGCGCCTGCGCCGACAGCCAGCCCCAACCTGCCCCCAGATCGACCAACCGCGTCGGCAGCCGTTCCGGCAGCAGCCGCGCCAGCATCGCCGAACCGGGATCGATGCCGTCGGCCGAAAACACCCCCGGCCGGGTCACGAAGCCGGGCGCAATCTCTTGCACCGCAGCCGCCCAGTCGGCGGGCAACCAGTCAGCGTCGGGGATCACGACCTTGAAAATCTTGCCATGCGCCTTGCTGTGAACCTCATCCACCGGGGCCAGCGCACGAATATCCTTCAGCACCGAATCCACGCCGTCGGTCTTTTGCCCGTCGATCCATAGCGACGCGCCCGCAGGCAGTCGCGATGCCGCCTCGGCAATCTCGGCCCGCGCCAGTGCCTTCGCACGCGGAAGGCAGACGAGCGCCATGTCAAAACCGCCCTCAACCTTGGGCGAGACGCTGAAACCGCGTCCCGACAGCGCCCGGTGATCGGGGAAATGTCCCTGCAGGATGGTAGTCTGCGCCGGATCGAGCGCCGTCAGATCGGCATCGCCACGCGCGCCGATAACCAGAACCTTGCCTCCGGGTGGTCCATCCGGAAGGGCCAGCGACAATCGCGATGTCATCGGTGCCTACTCTTTTTCCATGGTGCATTGCAGCGGATGCTGCTGGCGGCGGGCAAGTTCCATGACCTGCGCCACCTTGGTCTCGGCGATCTCATGCGAGAAGACGCCGACCACTGCGATTCCCTTGCGGTGAACCGTCAACATGATTTCGATCGCCTGAGCGTGGGTCATGCTGAACAGCCGTTCAAGAACATGCACGACAAACTCCATCGGCGTGAAGTCGTCGTTCAGCATCAATACCTTGTAAAGCGGCGGACGCTGAGATTTGGCGCGCGGCTTCACCTCCAGTTCGACCTGGTCATCGGGCTTGTCGCTGTCAGTCATCCAATGCGTCATCACGATCCGTATGCGCGGCAAGGCGCTTTCATGTCAGGTGTTTCACCATCGACCCTTGCTTGCAATACGCGCAGCAGGCCGGGGATGCGCAACAATATAATCCATTTCGAGGCCGATAAAACCCCCGCGCGGGTTGTTGCATCCTGCGCAAAATAACTCAAATGCGAGGTTTCATGACGAAAGTTTGCGTGCTATTGTCGCTTTATTAATGACGGGTGTGCAACAAATGACACGCCTGCTTGAGGCAGAGAGACCGCGACAGTGACCAGATTTTCCCAGACAGCCCGGCTGTGGGCTTTCATCCTGCTGGCGGCGATTGTACCGGCCAGCCTGTCGGCTGCCCCTTTCGCCGCCTATGTCATGGATGCGCGAACCGGCCAGCCGATCTATCGCCAGAACGCAGATACGCGGCTTCACCCCGCGTCCCTGACCAAGATGATGACACTTTACCTGGCCTTCACCGCCATCGAACGGGGACAGGTCCGGCTGGATTCGCAGTTCCTTGTCTCATCCAACGCCGCCGCAGAACCGCCGTCGAAACTTGGCCTTCGCGCCGGGCAGCGGATCGAGCTGCGCTACCTGATCCGCGCCGCCGCGATCAAATCCGCCAATGACGCCGCCACTACGATCGGCGAAGGTCTGGCGGGCTCGGAAGAAGCATTCGCCCAGCAGATGACCCAGATGGCGCGCGCGCTTGGCATGCAGAACACCAATTTCCGCAATGCCCATGGCCTGACGACCGAGGGACATTATTCGACCGCCCATGACATGAGCATTCTGGGGCGTCGGCTGTTCTACGACTTCCCGCAATATTACAACATCTTCTCGCGCCGCTCGGCCGATGCGGGGATTGCGCAGGTCTCGTCCACGAACAAGCGTTTTCTGGACGACTATCCGGGCGCCGACGGGATCAAGACCGGCTATACGCGGGCTGCGGGTTTCAACCTGACCGCCTCGGCACAACGCGGGAACAAACGGCTGATCGCCACGGTGTTCGGCGGCACCTCGACCGCGCAGCGTAACCAGACCATGGCGCAACTGCTGGATTCCAGCTTCAGCCGCGTGCCCGACCGCGTTCGCGAAGTCCGCCCTGAAAGCCCGCGCCTTCTGGCCCAGACCGTCGTGCGCCGCGCGCAGGTCGAGCCGACACCGGCGGCGACGCAGCCGGTTGCGCAACGACTGGTCCTGCAAACCTCGCTGCCGCCGGTGCGGGTCAACCGCGACGCGCTGAGCGAAGCGGTCGAACGCGCCGCAGCGACCCCGGTTGCGGCGGCACCTGCCGCTGCGGCAGTCGGCGGTCTTGCCCTTGCGGCCAGCGCTCGTCCCTTGCTGCGTCCAGGCGCCTCGCCCGCTGCGGTCGAGAATGCGGTGGCGACAGCCGTTGCCAGCGCCGAAGAGGCCGCCCCCTCTGCAAGCCTTGCGAAAGAGGCGGTTCTGGCCGCCTCGCTGCGCCCGGTGCCTGCACCACGCTCTCGCGGTAATGCCTCGCTGGTGGCAAGCGCCCCGGCGACCGGCAATTCCGGCACCGATCCCGACGACATCGCCCGCGCTGTTGCCGAGGCTGTGCCCAGCAGCGGTGGTGGCACATCGATGTCGCTGATGGCCTCGCCCGCTCCAAAGCCGCGTTCGGAAGGCGTGATCCTTGCCGCGATGGGCGAAGGCGATCTTGCCAACCCGGAAGCGGTCGAGATCGTGTCCCGCCCGTCCAATAGCGGTCGTAGCTGGGGGGTGACGCTGGGCATGTTCACCTCGCGTGCGGGGGCCGAGCATCTGTTGGTGCAAACCGCGCTGAGCGATGGTGCCACGCTGGACGGCGCCAGCCGCAGGATCGCGGATACCAATCGGGGGTTCGAGGCCAGCTTCGTGAACCTGACCAAATCCGACGCGCAACTGACCTGTGAACGGTTCCGCGCCCAGTCGCGCGAATGCCAGGTCGTCGGTCCCTGATAGACAGGCATCTGTCGCAATCGAAAAGGCGGGCTTCGGCCCGCCTTTTTCGTTTCCGCTTTATCGCAGCAGGGCGATTGCGACCAAGGCCACGACACTACCCGCCGCAAGCTGCATCACCCCCGGCAGCCATCTGGCCATCTCGGCAAACCGGCCCTCTTGCGGCAGCATCGCCATGCCACCGCGCCGTGCCCAGACCGACAACCCGGCAACGGCAAGTGAAACAACCGCCGTGCCAAGGCCCATTGCGAAGGCTCCGGCGACGCCCTGCCCGAAAATGCCCATGCGCCATGTCAGGATCAGCAGGAACAACGCCCCCGTGCAGGGCCGGATCGCGATCCCCGCGATCAGCAGAACCGCATCACGCAGGCTGCGGGTCCGCGCGACCTCTTCGACGCTCGGCCCATGAGAATGACCGCAACCGCAGGTCTCGTCGTGGTGGTGATGGTGGTGGTGGTGATCATCATGGTGATGATGCGCAGGCGTAGGCCGGGCGGCCACCAGCACCTGCCGGATACCACGCCAGATCAGCCACAGCCCGACGCAGCCAATCAGGATCGCGCTGAGATCGGCCATGTGATCCTCTGACAGCGCGGTCAGCCGCTCTCTCGACAGGTTCAGCAGGCTGATCCCGCTCGCGACCAGAACCACCGCCACCAGCGATTGCGCCAAAGACGCCGCAATCGACAAGCCCGCCAGCCGCGCCAGCGGCACCTGCGTCCCGAAACCATAACCGCCGATCAAGACCTTGCCATGGCCCGGCCCGATCGCATGAACCACGCCATAGCCGAAGCAGATCGACAGCAACGCCACCGTCGCCCCCGGCTCTCCGGCCCGCAGCCGTCGCAACGCGCCCGCCATCAGCGTCTGCGCCTCACGCTGCTGATCGGCGGCCCAGCGTTCCAACCCACTCAACGCCCCGCTATACCACAGCGCCACCAGCAACAGCCCGACCGCAAGCCCGATCAGCGCCAAGATCCGCGCCGCCTTCATTCCGCCGCTCCGCATTGCACCTGCACCTCATCACCACCGACGCCGCCGATATCGACGATCAGCACCTCTTCGTTGACCATCGGATCATCCGCCTCGGCCAGCGCGGCATTGACCGCGTCGCGATAGGCGGCGGGCGCGGCGGCGGGATCGCCATGGACCAGAACCGTGTCGCAGTCATCCCTGCCGCTGATCCCCGGTTCCTTGGGAATGGTGAAATCGACGTAGAATTCCGGGTCATGCACCTGAACGGTCAGCGCCGCATCCCCCGCCAAAGGCTGGGCCAGCGGTCGCAGATGTCGGGACAGCACCCGGCCATCGCGATAATCGGCGTCGAAATTCTCGGGCGGCAAAAGCTCTTGCCGCTGCCCGTTGACCAGCAGATACAACCGTCCGTCAAAGCCCGGCTCCCAGTCGGTATCGAAGCCCTGAAGCGCCGCCCGCTCATCCTCGGGCAGGACACCGTCGCCGTCCTGATCCAGTCCCAGATCCTCGACGATCAGCAGCGAATAAAGCTCGTCATAAGCCCATTCGACCTCGACCCCGGTCAGCCGCCCCTGCCCGTCATAGACCAGCCCTAAGCCGGCATCGATATAGACATGCGGATGCGCGGTGGCCATCAGCGGCAGGCCTAGCAGCAGCGGCAGGGACAACAGGGATCGGATCGGCTGGGTCAGCATATCGCTCTCATTCTGGGTCCAGGACTGTTAAACCGCCCCCTTCCCGCGCGCAATTCACGTGATTGCAAATCCATCGCCGCAGCGCATAACCTGCGCGCAAGAGAAGGAGCCCCGCATGCTGACCATCCACGGCGTCACCCGGTCGCGCGCCTCGCGCATCATCTGGCTGTGCCACGAACTCGACCTGCCCTTCCGGCAGATCCCGGTGATTCAGGCCTACCGCCTGCCTGATCCCGACGCCCCGGACGCGCCGCTGAACACCCGCTCTCCCGCCTTTCTGGAGCTTTCCCCCGCCGGTGCGATCCCGGTGCTTGAAGACGGCGATCTGGTGCTGAGCGAATCCCTTGCCTGCACGCTGCATCTGGCCCGCAAATCCGGCAGCCCCATCGGCCCCGCCGACGCGACCGAAGACGCGCTGATGCAGCAATGGAGCTTTTACGCCGCCACCGCGGTCGAGCCGGACGCGCTGACCATCCTGTTCCTGCACAAACCCGGCCAGCAGCAGTCCGGCGAAGATGCGGCCATCGTCGCCAACGCGGCCGAACGTCTGGTCCGTCCGCTGCTGGCGCTTGAACAGCATCTGGCGACCCACAAATATCTGGTTGGAGACCGCTTTACCGTCGCCGATCTGAACATGGCCGAGGTGCTGCGTTATGCCCAATCTGATCACGAGCTGATGGGCCAGTTTCCGGCGTTGCGCGAATGGCTTGACCGCTGTCAGGCTCGCCCCGCCTTCCGCAAGATGTGGGTCGAGCGTCTGGCAGAGCCGGAATAAGGCTGGGACCCCTGCCCCTTTGAATGGCATCAGGGCGGCGCTACACCTTGCGCCGTCCCTTGCAATGAACCACAACCCCTTGCCGTGGTGCCCCCGCGCGTGAGATAGTCGGGGCAAGCCCAGAAAAACAAGATGAGCAGAACGATGGCCGACGATCTTCTTTCCGCCGCCGATGCGAGCGTCAGCAACTATTCCGCCGCCTCGATCGAGGTGTTGGAGGGGTTGGAGCCGGTGCGCAAACGGCCCGGCATGTATATCGGCGGCACCGATGAACGCGCGCTGCACCATCTGGTCGCGGAAATTCTGGACAACTCGATGGACGAGGCGGTCGCAGGCCATGCCAGCCGGATCGAGGTCGAATTGCTGGCCGATTTCAGCGTGGTCATCCGCGACAATGGCCGTGGTATCCCCATCGATCCTCATCCGAAATTTCCGGGCAAATCGGCGCTGGAGGTGATCCTCTGCACGCTGCATGCCGGGGGCAAGTTCTCGGGCGATGCCTATCAGACCTCGGGCGGATTGCACGGCGTCGGCGCCTCGGTGGTCAATGCGCTGTCGGACATCATGATCGTGCAGGTCGCGCGCAACAAGGAACTGTTCGAACAGCGCTTCTCGCGCGGCATCCCGCAGGGCCCGGTCGAAAAGATCGGTGCCGCCCCGAACCGGCGCGGCACCACCGTCACCTTCCACGCCGATGAGGATATTTTCGGCCATCACCGTTTCAAGCCCGCGCGGCTGCTGAAGATGGTCAAATCCAAGGCCTATCTGTTCTCGGGCGTCGAAATCCGCTGGAAATCCGAAATCGACGACGGCGAAACCCCGCGAGAGGCGGTGTTCCATTTCCCCGGCGGTCTGGCCGATTATCTGGGCGAGACGCTGACCGGCGCGTCCACCTATGCCGAACGGCCCTTCGCGGGCAGCGTCGATTTCAAGCGTTTCAACGCGCCCGGCAAGGTCGATTGGGCGATCAACTGGACACCCTCGCGCGACGGTTTCATCCAGTCCTACTGTAACACTGTGCCCACGCCCGAAGGTGGCACGCATGAGGCCGGTTTCTGGGCCGCGATCCTGAAGGGCATCCGCGCCTATGGTGAACGGGTCAGCAACAAGAAGGCCGCGAACATCACCCGCGACGATCTTTTGACCGGCGGCTGCGCGCTGGTCAGTTGCTTCATCCGCGAGCCGGAATTTGTCGGCCAGACCAAAGATCGGCTGGCCACGACCGAGGCGGCGCGTCTGGTCGAAGGTGCGGTCCGCGACCATTTCGACAACTGGCTGGCGGCGGATACGAAATCCGCAGGCGCGATCCTTGATTTCCTGATCCTGCGCGCGGAAGAGCGTCTGCGTCGCCGTCAGGAAAAGGAAACCGCCCGGAAATCGGCAACCAAGAAGCTGCGCCTGCCGGGCAAGCTGGTCGATTGCTCGGCCACCAATCGCGACGGGACCGAGCTTTTCATCGTCGAGGGCGACAGCGCGGGCGGCAGCGCCAAGATGGCGCGAGAGCGGACCAATCAAGCGCTTCTGCCGTTGCGCGGCAAGATCCTGAACGTGCTGGGCGCGGCGTCGTCGAAAATGGGGGCTAATCAGGAAATCAACGATCTTTGTCAGGCGCTTGGCGTCGGCATGGGTTCCAGATTCAACGTCGATGACCTGCGCTATGACAAGGTCATCATCATGACCGACGCGGATGTCGATGGCGCGCATATCGCCAGCCTGCTGATGACCTTCTTCTTCACCCAGATGCGCCCGCTGATCGACAAAGGGCATCTTTATCTCGCCTGCCCGCCGCTTTACCGGCTGACGCAGGGCGCGCACCGCATTTATGTGGCCGACGATGCCGAGAAGGAAAAGATGCTGGCCAAAGGTCTTGGCGGCAAAGGCAAGATCGACGTGCAACGCTTCAAGGGTCTGGGCGAGATGGACGCAAAGGATCTGAAGGACACGACGATGAACCCGAAAACGCGCAAGCTGATCCGGGTCTCTATCGATGATGATGAAGGTGGCGAAACCGGCGATCTGGTCGAGCGTCTGATGGGCAAGAAACCGGAACTGCGCTTTGAATATATTCAGGAAAACGCCCGTTTCGTGGAAGAGCTGGACGTTTGACCAGTTGCTTCTGCGCGGCAGCCTGACAGGCAACGCCCGCGTGTTGCCTGAACGTCCGATCCGCGGCATCTGAATTTCAACCAAGTCCCCGGCAGCCCATCGGAAGCCCGTTGCATTCATCCAGCGTAGCGGAAAACCGGCGCGGTGTGCGCCGGTTTGAAATCCCTACTCACAAGTCGTCGGCGTCCCCTTGGCCACGATTTCCTGCCAATCCGCGCCCAGCGTCTCGCGCGCCGACAGGGCATTCCGCGCCTCGGGCGAGTTTTCGGGAATGATCTTCACCACCATCCCTTGCGAATAGTTCTGCTGGAAGCCGGAATAGAAGTTGCCCTGCAAGCCGCTGTCACTTTGATCGCCAAGAATCGCGAATTTGTCGCTACCCCGACGGATCACCTCGATCGCGGCGCTTTTGAAGGCGACATTGCGCGCGCCCGCCGGACCACAGGCCGGGGCCGCATGGGTCGCGACCTTGAACGTGTCCCTTGTCATCGGTTGAATTTCGGTATGGGCGCAGCCCCCGAGAACAAGGGCCACACACCCCATCACCACCAACACCAAGCGACGCATATCATATCCTTCCTTGCAGGCACCCGTTTGGCCAGTAAGTTGCAACGAGTTTCGCGATCAAGAAATATATGTGTAAAATGAGAGTGTTAATCTATGATTAACGGGCGAGTTTCCCCTGAAACTCGGCCAGATTGTGTTGATAAAATGGATGCCCTTGTCCGTGGCCTTGTGTTTCACGCTCACCCCCAAACCCAGGGCAAGATCGAGCGCGGGCACCCGACCCTGAAGAGCTGCATCCTGTTGGAGAACGACTTCCTGCCCGGCGACATCGAAGCCCAGATGGAGGCCTTCGTCGAGCACTACAACCATTAGCGTTACCACGAGAGCCTGGTCAACGTGACGCCTGCCGATGCTTACTTCGGTAGAGCACCGGCCATCATCGAACAGCGCGAAAGGATCAAGCGACAGACCATCGAACATCGGCGCTTGCAGCACCGAAAGATCGCCGCATAACACCAAACCCCAGACGACGCCCACTCTCCGCTAATCTACGACCCGATATGCGCCAAATGTTCTGACGACGGACGGTGAGCGTTCGACGGCAGAACCAGCCGCTTGAGGCCCAGGGTCAAGGTGTGTTTTGACCTTTCCATCTTTCGTGGTCACTTTGCATTCGTGTAAAGGTGATGCGCACCTGAGCCAGTAACTCGTCAACTTCCTTTGTTCGGTCGGGGCGGTAGGCCAAGTAATGTTTCCCCAAGATCTCAAACATTTTCAATGCTTCAGCGAAGGGAACATTAACCAAACCTTCTTCGAACCCAAACGCGAGATTTCCCATCTCCACATAACCGAACCTCTCCTCCGGTCCACCATCTTCGCTCGCAAGTTCGTTCGGAAAGCTGACGATAGAGTCGTTGATTGCCATGCCATCTTTTCCTTCCGCAGCAGAGTTCAATATTCCTTCCGTAGCTTTTGGTCCGTCTGAAAATGCCACGCCCAACGCCGCCATCGGCATGCTAGAAGAAAAAATTTCTCTAAGCTCGTCTCCAAGTGCCACTTGTTCGTCCCATGTTGGACGGGTTCGGTATTCCATCATCATAAAAAAACATTTTTGTATCAAAAATTAACTCAGGCCTTTTTATATATCCTCGCCAGAAGATCGCACCGGGAAATACGCCTCAATATTCCTCGGGAACCATTGCATATTATTTATAGAACAATTCATTACGCCTTATCAATATACGCAGAAAAAATCTTGCGGCCACACCGCTGAAATTTGTATGCTTACCAGAATTTTATATTTCTCCAATTCCTCGCCGTGAGGACTTACATCGCATTTTCTAATTGGCCCGTAGGACTGGCGCAACATCACAGGTCGATTCAGCCCCAGGATCAAGGTGTGTTTTGACCTTTCCACCTTTCGTGGTCACGCTGCATCCGTGCAAAAGTGATGCGCGCCTGAGCCAGTAGTTCGTTAACTTCTTTTGTTCGGTCGGGGCGGTAGGCCAAGTAATGTTTTCCCAAGATCTCAAACATTTTCAATGCTTCGGCGAAGGGAACATTAACCAAGCCATCATCGTAGCCGAAAGCCATATTTCCCATCTCGACGTAACCGAACCTCTCTTCTGGTCCGCCATATTCGCTCGCAAGTTCATTCGGAAAGCTGACGACGGAGTCGTTGATTGCCATGCCGTCTCTACCCTCCGCAGCAGCCTTCAATATCCCCTCGGTCATATCTGAACCACGCGAAAAAGCAGCACCGATAGCTATCGCCGGCATATCGGATAAAAAAATGACGGAAATATATTTTCCCAACGCAACACGCTCACCCCAAGTCGGCTGTCTTTTACCTATGTTCACCATACAAAATATCCCGTTTGGACTTCAAATGTGTTTGGTCCTGCTTGCTTTACGTAGCCTTCCATTCGAAGACCTCCTCGAGAAACTCCGCTCCACTCTCTCCCGGGGAACTTACCCTTCTGATTGATTATAGCGTTTCTCAATGCCTCACGAGTATGCTTAAGAAATTCCTCCATACCCATATCATAAGTTGTTTTTTCATATTTCGGATCCCAATTCCGCATTCTCCCTGTCCCACGATCCGGCAATCTGTATTTATATCGTTTAATTCTCGCATCCACTGGATGCGTGGAAACTCGCCTAGATTGTGTTGACAAAAGGGATTCCGCTGGCAGGCGTCCTATGATTCAAGCTCATCTCTACTTGGGAGATGGGCTTGGCGCGCAACCTGATATCCGACGATGAGTGGGCCTTCTTTGAGG
>NZ_JAEPRQ010000005.1 GCF_016629665.1 Paracoccus caeni | reverse complement strand
GGTCGCGATAGGTGCCAAGGCCCAGCCGGTCGATCAATTCATCGGCCCGGTCGTTCAGCCGGTCCAGCGCCGAAAGCGGCCGCCAGAACTGCGTGGCCAGCCCGGCAGGACGTTGCAGCGCAACCTTGACGTTCTCGCGCACGCTGAGATGCGGAAACACCGCCGAGATCTGAAAGCTGCGCACCAAGCCCATCCGCGCGACCTTGGCCGGGCCGGTATGGGTGATGTCGTTGCCCAACAGCTCGATCCTGCCGCGGGTCGGCGGCAGGAACTTGGTCAGCAGGTTAAAGACGGTGGTCTTGCCCGCCCCGTTCGGCCCGATCAATGCGTGGATCTGCGCGTGACGCACATCCAGATCCACATTGTTGACCGCCGTGAACCCGGCAAAGTCCTTGCCCAGACCCCGGGCGGTCAAAACCACCCGAGGCTCGGACTGCGTTTCGGCAGCTACAGCCATCACTGAACCAGCGGGCAGCCGCTATCGGCTGGCGCAAGATAGGCCTGATCGCCGGGGATCGTGGCAAGGACGTTGTAATAGTCCCACTCTTCGGTGATCTGATCGGGGGCCTTCACCTCCATCAGATAGACATCCGAGAACAGCCGACCATTCGCCCCGACAGAGGCGCCATTGGCGAAGAAGTCATCCACCGGCATTTCGTGCATCTTGGCGGCAACGGCCTCGGTCTCATCGGTGCCTGCGGCCTCGATCGCCTTCAGATATTGCAGCACGCCAGAATAGGTCGCCGCATGGATCATGTTCGGCATGACGCCGGTGCGTTCCTTGAAGCGATTGCCGAATTCAGCCGATGCCTCGTTGCGGTTCCAGTAGAAGCTTTCGGTCAGGTTCAGGCCCTGCGCGGCTTCGGCGCCCAGACCATGCACCTCGGCCAGCGTGAACAGCAACGCCGCCAGCTTCTGCCCGCCTTGGGTGATGCCGAATTCCGACGCCTGCTTGATCGCGTTCTGTGTATCCATCCCGGCATTCGCCAGACCGATCACCTTCGCTCCCGAAGCCTGTGCCTGCAGCAGGAACGAGGAATAATCGGTGGTCGCCAGCGGATGCCGCACAGCGCCCAGGACAGTGCCGCCCTTTTCGGTGACGAATGCCGAAGTCTGCTCTTCCAGCGAATAGCCAAAGGCATAGTCGGCGGTCAGGAAATACCAGCTATCGCCGCCCTCTTCCACCAGCGCGCCGCCGGTGCCGACGGCCAGAGCGTGCGTGTCATAGGCCCAGTGGAACCCATAGGGCGAGCATTGCGGGCCGGTCAGTTCGGTCGTCGCGGCGCCGGTCGTCAGGGTGATCTTCTTCGCCTCGACCGACAGCGCCTGCACGGCCAGCGCGACCGACGAGGTGGTCAGTTCCATGATCGAATCGACCTGCTCGGTATCATACCATTGCCGGGCGATATTCGAGGCCACGTCGGGCTTGTTCTGGTGATCGGCGCTGATCACCTCGATCGGGGCGTCCAGAACGGTGCCGCCGAAATCCTCGACAGCCATCTTGGCGGCCTCGAAGGAATATTTGCCGCCGAAATCGGCATAGACGCCGGATTGATCGTTCAGAATGCCGATTTTTACTTTGCCGTCCGACACTTCTGCGACGGCGGGCACGGCGATGAGGCCGACCGCAGCGGTCGACAGCAGAAACTTGCGCATTATTACCTCCCAGTGGCGCATTCCTTCCGCCGTTGGGTGATCGTCACCCCGCAGGTGGAACGCTGTCCGTTTGAAACGTCACGACCCCTGTCTCCTCTCGGGATCGCTCCATTTGGAAGGATGACCGCATTTCGATTTTGACACAAGCGTTCAGAAAGGATTAATTCCATACAGGTTGTGTACGTTTTTGAACAGATGAGTAAACTTAGCTGGGATGATCTGCAATTCTTTCTGGCCGTCTCGCGCGAGAGGCAGCTTTCGCGTGCCGCACGGCATCTGGGCACGTCCCATGTCACCGTCTCGCGCCGAATCGACCGGCTTGAGCAGGCACTGAACATACGCCTGTTCGAAAGAAACGCCCGCGGCTACGAGACCACACTTGCCGGGCAACGCCTGATCGAAACTGCCGAGCGGATGGAGGAAGCCGCAGGGCATATCCCGGTCGAGCAATCCCCCGCCCCCGGCCGCCCCCGCGCCCTGAGGCTGGCCATGCCAGAGGGGTTCGGCGGCCTTTTCGCACGCTTCCTGCTGCCCGAATTTATCGAGCGTTTTCCGCTGGTTTTGGTCGAACAGATCACCATGCCGCAGGTTCTGTCGCTATCCCGGCGCGAGGCGGATATTTCGATCACGCTGGACCCGGTGACCAGCGGGCCTTATCGCTCGGACCGGATCATCGATTATACGCTGCATCTTTATGCGACCGACCGCTATCTGGCATCGGCCCCGCCGGTGCAAAGCCGCGACGATCTACATGAGCATCGCTTCATCGGCTATATCGAGGACATGATCTTCGCGCCGGGCCTCGACTATCTGCGAGAGATCAATCCGGCGATCCGGGCCGAAGTAAAAAGCTCTAGCATCTTCAATCAGTTGGCAGCGGTTCGAAATTCGCTGGGCATTGGCGTTCTGCCGCATTACATCGCCGCGAAATATCCCGACCTGCGGATCGTCCTGCCGGATCAGGTGGCACTGACCCGCACCTACTGGCTGACCTGCCACCGCGACGTGCGGATGCTGAGCCGCGAGCGTGCGGTGATCAGTTTCCTGATCGACAAGGTGCGCGAACGCGGTGCGCAACTGTCCCGCGACCCGCAAGATCACGCCAATCGACCGGCCAAGTGACCCGACCACCGCGCAATGCCGCTGGATTCGATCACGACCCTGCCCTATTATCCGTACAATTCAGGCCAATTGTAGTGGTTTTGCGGCAATATTGATATGAATGCATGGAGTCCCGACCCAACGAAGCTGAGCCGACCGGCCTATCTGTCGCTCGCCGATCAGTTCACCCGCGCCATCGCCGATGGCAGCCTTGCCGCGGGCACTCAACTGAAAACGCAGCGCAAGCTGGCGTTCGAACTTGGGCTATCGGTTCAGACGGTGTCGCGCAGTTATGAGGAACTGATCCGGCGCGGGCTGATCGTGGGCGAGGTCGGGCGCGGCTCGTTCGTGCGCGCCGGTCTGGCCGAGAATGCGCCGCCCTATCTGACCGAGCGGTCGAAAGAACTGATCGACCTGTCCATCCTGAAGCCTGTCAGCGACCGGATGCATACCGAACTGATGCGCAACGGGCTGCATTGGGTCGCGGACAATATGGCGGCGGCTTCGGCCCTGTCGTTCCGGCCCAGCTCGGTCCTGCCCCGGCATCGCGCGGTTGCCGCCGAATGGCTGCGGCGCGGCGGGATCGTCGCTGCGCCCGACAATATCATCATCACCGACGGCGCGACTTCGGCGATAACCACGGCGGTGATGAGCGCCGCGCCTGCGGGCAGCACCATGGCAACCTCGGCGCTGACGCACCATCTATTGATTCCATTGTGCAAATACCTTGGGATTCATCTGGAAGGTTTGGCTTCGGACGATGACGGCATCCTGCCGGATGCGCTGGATCACGCCGCCGCGCGTGGTGCGGTTCAGGTGCTTTACATGCAACCCTCGGCCATCGGGCCGCGCACCACGATGGTCAGCGAAAAACGCCGGATCGAGATTGTCGAGATCGCCCGCCGCCATGATCTGACCATCATCGAAAACGACGTGCTGAACGCGCTGATCGTGGACAGGCCGCCGCCGCTGGCCGCACTGGCGCCGGAAAGGGTATTGCACATCAACGGCTTCACCAAGATCACCCTGCCCGGCCTGCGGCTTGCCTATCTGGTCGCACCTGACCGGCTTTCCGCCTCTGCCGCCAATCGGCATCTGGTGACGAACTGGATGGCGACGCCGGTCATGGTCGATCTGCTGAGCCACTGGATCAATGACGGCACCGTTGACAAGCTGCTGGACTGGCAGCGCGCCGCCCTGCGCGACCGGCATGCGCTGGCCCGCGATATGCTGGCCGGGACCAGCTTCCGCGCCCATCCGCAAAGCCTGCATATCTGGCTGGAGCTTCCCCCCGGCTATGATGAGGATCAATTCGTCGCTCGCGCGACGCAGCGCGGCGTTGCCATCGCCTCGGGTCGGGCGTTCCGCGTCAACGACCGGAACCGCCGCGACGCCGTTCGAATCGCGCTTGGTTCAACCCATGTCGGAGAATTGCGCAGAGGCCTGCAAATGGTCACCGAACTGCTGAACGAAGAGGCAGAACCGCTGCTGCCGATGATCTAATCTGGCCCAAATTGATATGATATTATTTTCAGATTGACCTGATTTAATATCAGTGCAATTCTCTCGTTAACCAGCGAGAGGATCTGCTTTTGACCGAACCGATCATCCGTGTCCAAGACCTGCGCAAGTCCTTCGGAACGCTGACCGTCATAGACGGGCTGAATTTCGAGGTGAAGAAGGGCGAGAAACTGGCCCTGATCGGTCCCTCGGGGTCCGGCAAGACCACCATCCTGCGCATTCTGATGACGCTTGAGACGATCTCGGGCGGGCGGATCGAGGTGGCGGGAGAGCCGCTGTATCACATGCAGAAGAACGGCGCCGAAGTGCCCGCGAATGAGGCGCATCTGCACAAGATGCGCCGCCATATCGGCATGGTTTTCCAGCATTTCAACCTGTTCCCGCACAAGACCGTGCTGCAAAACATCACCCTTGCCCCGATGCTGACCAAGGGCGAAAGCCGCGCCAATGCCGACAAGCGGGCGGGTGAGTTGCTGGAGATGGTCGGGCTGTCCGACAAGGCCGGTCACATGCCCTCGCAGCTTTCGGGCGGGCAGAAACAGCGCGTGGCGATTGCCCGCGCCTTGGCCCTGAACCCCGAAATCATGCTGTTTGACGAGGTGACATCAGCGCTTGACCCGGAACTGGTCGAAGAGGTGCTGATCGTGATGAAGCGTCTCGCCTCGGAAACCGACATGACGATGCTGCTTGTCACCCACGAGATGAGCTTCGCCAGCGATTTCGCCGACCGCGTGCTGTTCTTCGACAAGGGCAAGATCGTGGAATCCGGCCCGCCAGAGCAGATTTTCAAGAACCCGCAGGAGGAACGCACGCGGACCTTCCTGCGCAAGATCATCGCCGCAGGCCAGCACGTCTGAGGCGACAACAACAGCGGAGAAGAAGATGAAGTCATACATGATTGCAGCCCTGCTTGTGGCAGCGCCCCTGCCCGCGCTGGCCGACAAGCTGGAAGATTTGCGCGAACAGGGCTTTGCCCGTATCGCCATCGCCAACGAGCCGCCCTTCACCTCGGTCGCCTCGGACGGCAAGGTGTCGGGTGCGGGGCCGGATGTGGCGCGCGAAGTGTTCAAGCGACTGGGCATCGATGATGTCGAGGCGTCGATTTCCGAATATGGCGCGATGATCCCCAGCCTTCAGGCCGGGCGCGTCGATGCGGTCACGGCGGGGCTGTTCATGAAGCCCGAACGCTGCGCCGCCGTCGCCTACTCGCAGCCGATCCTTTGCGACGCCGAGGCGCTTCTGGTGCCTGCGGGCAATCCGAAGGGCTTTGAATCTTATGCCGATATTGCCGCCGATGACAGCGCCACGATGGGCGCGCCCGGTGGCGGGACCGAGGAAAAGCTGGCGCTTGATGCGGGCGTTCCGCGTGATCGGGTGATCGTGGTGCCGGATGCGCAATCCGGGCTGAAGATGCTGCAGGACGGTCGCATCGATGTCTATTCGCTGCCGGTCCTGTCGCTGAACGATCTGCTGGCAAAATCCGGCGACAGCAATCTTGAGGTCTTCGCCCCGGTCAAGGATGCGCCGGTCTATTGCGACGGCGCCGCCTTCAATCAGCGCGACACCGACCTGCGCGATGCCTTTGACGTGGAACTGGCCAAGCTGAAGGAATCCGGCGAATTCGCTGCGATCATCGAGCCTTACGGCTTCTCGGCCGAGGCCGCGATTTCGACCGACCGCGACACGCTTTGCGCGCAGGAATGATGTGATCCGGGCGGCGGGCATCGACCCGCCCCCCCTTCTTCAAGCAGGAACGGGCGACAGCGCATGGGCGACTGGGCAGGATATCTGACACTCATCCTTCAGGGGGCATGGGTCACCGTCAAGCTGACGGTGATGGGCTGCGCGCTGGCGCTGGTCGTGGCGCTGATCGCCGGGCTTGGCCGGGTGTCGCATGTCGCCGTCTTGCGCTGGATTTCCACCTGTTACATCGAATTTTTCCGCGGCACCTCGATCTTCGTGCAGTTGTTCTGGATCTATTTCGTGCTGCCGATGACCGGGCTTTGGTCGCCGACGCCGATGCAGGCTGGCGTCATGGCGCTTGGCCTGAATGTCGGTGCCTACGGGGCCGAGGTGGTGCGGGGCGCGATCCTTGCAGTTCCCAAAGACCAGTATGAGGCCTGCACCGCCGTCAACCTGACCCGTTATCAGAAGATGCGGCACATCATTCTGCCACAGGCGCTGCCGCTGATGCTGCCGACCTTTGGCAACAACGCCATCGAGCTTTTGAAGGCCACCGCTGTCGTGTCGCTAATCTCGCTGTCGGACATGACCTTTCAGGCGCAGATCGTGCGGTCGCAGACCGGCAACACGATCTTCCCCTTCGTCACCATCCTGATCCTCTATTTCATCATGTCGCTGCTGATCTCTACGGGCATGCGCTATCTTGAGCGTCGGGCGACGCGCGGTCTGGACGGGGTGCGCTGATGTTCTGGGATTGGGATTTCGCGATCAGCATCACGCCGACCCTGCTTCAGGGTCTGAAGATCACCATTCTTGCAACGGTGCTGGGCGCGATTGTCGCCGCCGTGCTTGGTCTGGTCTTCGCCATTCTGCGCCGGTCCACCAACCGCCTCATCTCGCGCACCACCGGCTTTGTCGTTGAATTCATTCGCGGCACGCCGTTGCTGGTGCAGCTTTACTTCATCTTCTACATCCTGCCCGATTTCGGTCTGCGCCTGCCGCCGCTGACCGCCGGTGTCATCGGCATGGGCCTGCATTACGCCACCTATTTCTCCGAGGTCTATCGCGGCGGCATCGAATCCGTCGCCCGTGGTCAGTGGGAGGCCGCGCGCGCAGGCAACCTGAACCCGCGCCAGACATGGGTGCATGTGATCCTGCCGCAGGCGATCCCGCCGATGATCCCGGCGATGGCGAATTACCTGCTGGCGATGTTCAAGGAAACGCCGCTCCTGACCGCCATCACCGTCATGGAAATGATGAGCCAGGCCCGCTCGGTCGCCAATACCAGCTACCGCTATGTTGAACCGATGACGCTGGTGGGCGTGTTCTTCCTCATCATCAGCATCTTCTCGGTCTTCGGGCTGCGCTGGCTGGAACGGAAATTCGGGGGGCGCGCAAGGTGACGGAAATGAATATCACGCTGGATGATCGTCCGCTGCCCCATCGGGTCGGGCTGATCGCGCTGGCGACCGACCACACGACCGAGCCGGATTTCCACCGCATCCTGTCGCCGCGCGGAATCGGGGTCTATTCCACCCGTATCCCCTTTGCCAATCCGGTCACGCCCGCGACTTTGGCGGCGATGGCTGGCGACATCACCGAAGCGGCCCGCCTGATCCTGCCTGATGAGCCGCTGGATGCGGTGGTCTATAGCTGCACCTCGGCCTCGGTGGTGATCGGGGACGAGGCCGTGCGCGCGGCGATCCTTCAGGGCAAACCGGGGACGCAGGCGATCACGCCGATCTCGGCGGCTTTTGCGGGTCTGCGGGCGCTTGGCGCGGAAAAGATCACGCTGCTGACTCCCTATACCCACGAGACCACCGCACCGATGGCGGCCTGTTTCGAGGCCGGGGGGTTCACGCTGATGGGCGTCACCGCGCTTGGCCTGACCGATGATCGCGAGATGGCGCGGATTACGCCGGAAAGTATCGTGCAGGCGTCACGGACCGCGATGGTCCGAGGAAGCGATGCCATCTTCATATCCTGCACCGCCTTGCGCGCGGCCGGTGTCATCGGACAGATCGAGGCGGCAACGGGCATTCCCGCCGTCTCATCCAACTACGCGACCGCATGGGCGGTCATGCGGACTTGCGGCGACGAAGGCCAAGGCGCGGACGGACAGTTGATGCGGCTGCCGATGGCGGCACCGATGGTGGCATCGTGATCCCCCTGCCCGTCACCCTTGCCGATATCCGCGCCGCCGCCACGCGCATTGCGCCGCATATCCGGCAGACGCCCGTGGTCGCTGACCCGGATCTGCCGGGCCTTAGCCTCAAATGCGAATACCAACAGGAAACGGGCGCATTCAAACTGCGCGGCGCGACGAATGCGATCCTGTCCTTGCCTGAAAACGCCCGCGCCAATGGCGTTGTCACCGCCTCGACCGGCAATCATGGCCGCGCCGTCGCCCATGCCGCCAAGCAGGTCGGCGCGAAAGCCGTGGTCTGCCTGTCGAGGCTGGTTCCGTCCAACAAGGTGCAGGCCATCCGCGATCTGGGCGCGGAGGTCCGCATCACCGGCGCATCCCAAGACCAGGCCATGATCGAGGTCGCCCGCGCCACCCGCGACGAAGGCATGACCGAGATCCCGCCCTTCGATCACAATGATGTGGTTGCCGGTCAGGGCACGCTTGGGCTGGAGATCCTCGATGCCGTCCCGGATGTGCAAACCGTGCTGATCCCGCTGTCCGGTGGCGGTCTGGCGGCGGGCATCGCCGTCGCGGTGAAGGCCCTGCGCCCCGAAGCCAAAATCATCGGCATCACCATGGAAAACGGCGCGGCGATGCAGGCCAGCCTCAGGGCAGGCCATCCCGTCGAAGTGACCGAGGAAGCCAGCTTCGCCGACAGCCTCGGCGGCGGCATCGGCATGGAAAACCGCGTGACCTTCCCCATCTGCCGGGCGCTGCTGGACCGCGTGGTCCTTGTCTCGGAAGCCGAAATCGCCGCCGGCATCCGCCACCTCGCTCGCGCGGGTCATGTGGTCGAAGGCGCTGCCGCCGTCGGCCATGCCGCGATCCTGTCGGGCAAGCTGACACTGGACGGCCCGACCGTCACCATCCTGTCCGGGGCCAATATCGACCCCGGCCTTCACGCCCGCATCCTCGCAGGCGCGGACGCCCCGGAGACGCCATGAGAAAACCCGTCACCATCCTGACCGAGGCCGACCTGCGCGCCCTCGTCCCGCTTGATCTGGCGGCCATCGATTGTATCGAAGATGCCTTCCGGGCGCTGGCGACGAAGCCCGTGGCGATGCCACAGGTCCTGCGCCTCGACATCCCTGAACACCGGGGAGAGGTGGACGTGAAGACCGCCTATATCCCCGGCCTCGATCATTTCGCGATCAAGATCAGCCCCGGCTTTTTCGACAATCCCAAACTGGGCCTGCCCTCGACCAATGGCATGATGGTGGTGCTGTCCACGACAACCGGGCTGGTCGAGGCGCTTTTGCTGGACAATGGCTACCTGACCGATGTGCGAACCGCAGCGGCAGGCGCGGTCGCGGCACGGCATCTGGCCGCAGCGGATTTTCAATCCGCTGCCATCCTTGGCGCGGGCATGCAGGCGCGGATGCAGTTGCAGGCGCTGTCGCTGGTCCGCCCGATCAATGACGTTCGCATCTGGGCCCGCGATCCCGCGAAAGCCGAAGCCTTCGCCGCCGATATATCGCAGCAGCTCGGCTTTCCGGTCGCTGTTTCAGAGGCGGTCAAGGGCGCCACCCAAACCGCCGATGTGATCGTCACCACTACCCCCACCGAAAGCCCGATCCTGCATCTGGCCGATGTCCAGCCCGGCGCGCATATCACCGCTATGGGCTCGGATGCCGGGCACAAGAACGAGATCGCCCCGGATCTGATCGAGGCCGCCCATTACGTCGCCGACCGCCTGAACCAGACCCGTCTGCTGGGCGAATTGCGCCACTCACCCCTCGCTGACCGCGATTTCCCCGAGCTTGGCCAGATCATCGCCGGTCAGGCGCCGGGCCGCAGCTCGGCGCAACAGATCACACTGGCCGACCTGACCGGCACCGGCATTCAGGACACCGCCATCGCCGCCCTTGCCCTGTCGCGCGCCGCCAAGGCCGGGGCCGGGCAATCCTTCACCCTCTGAAAGCAGCACCATGACAGAAGTCGCATTGAAGTTCAGCCGCCAAGAATACGCGCAACGTCTGGAAAAGACCCGTCGGGCGATGGAGGCGAAAGGCGTCGATCTGCTGATCGTCACCGATCCGTCGAACATGAACTGGCTGACCGGCTATGACGGCTGGTCCTTCTATGTCCATCAATGCGTCGTCGTTCCCCCGGTGGGCGAGCCGATCTTCTTCGGGCGCGGCATGGATGCGGTAGGCGCCCGTTTTACCGCCTATCTGGCGCATGAAAACATCATCGGTTACCCGGATGATTACGTCCAGAATACCGAAAAGCACCCGATGGACCTGCTGTCCTCGATCCTGAAGGACAAAGGCTGGGGCGCGAAGCGCATCGGTGTCGAGATGGACAATTACTGGTTCACCGCCGCCGCCTTTGCCGCCCTGCAACGCCACCTGCCGGATGCGAAATTCAGCGATACCAACAGTCTGGTGAACTGGCAGCGCGCGGTGAAATCGCCGACCGAGCTTGACTATATGCGCAAGGCGGGCGCGATCGTGACCAAGATGCACGAACGGATTTTCGACAAGATCGAACCCGGCATGCGCAAATGCGATCTGGTGGCGGAAATCTATGACGCGGGCATCCGTGGCACCGATGGTTTTGGCGGCGATTATCCGGCCATCGTGCCGCTGCTGCCCTCGGGGAAAGAGGCCGCGGCCTCGCATCTGACATGGGACGACCGGCCGATGCGCGCGGGCGAAGGCACCTTCTTCGAAATCGCCGGCTGCTATAACCGCTATCACGCGCCGCTGTCGCGGACGGTGTTTCTGGGCAAACCGACACAGGTATTTCTGGACGGTGAAAAGGCCGTGCTGGAAGGCATGGAGGCGGGGCTTGAGGCCGCAAAAGCCGGGAATACCTGCGAAGAATTTGCGGGTGCCTTTTTCGCCGTGCTGAAGAAACACGGCATCATCAAGGACGGCCGCACCGGCTATGGCATCGGCGTCAGCTATCCGCCCGACTGGGGCGAACGCACCATGTCGCTGCGCCCGGGCGACCGCACCGTCATGGAACCCGGCATGACCTTCCATTTCATGACCGGCCTCTGGTCCGAAGAGATGGGGCTGGAAATCACCGAATCCATCGTCATCACCGAGGGTGCGCCCGAACTGCTGGCCTCGGTCCCGCGCAAGCTGTTCGTGAAGGACTAAGGCAATGCTGCCGATGCAGATGCAGATGATCCCCTCGCCGATCACGGCCACGGTGGATTACGCAGCGCCGGGGGTGCATCACGGCTTCCTGCGCCTGCCCTATTCCCGCGACGATGCGGCATGGGGATCGATCATGACGCCGATCACCGTGGTCAACAATGGCGACGGACCGACGGCGCTGTTGACCGGCGGCAATCACGGCGACGAATATGAAGGTCCGATCGCGCTTTACGATCTGGCCGCGAAGATCCGGGCCGAGGATGTGACGGGCCGGATCATCATCGTCCCGGCGATGAACTATCCGGCCTTTGGCGCGTCCACCCGCACCTCGCCCATCGATCATGGCAACCTCAACCGCAGCTTTCCGGGCCGCCCGGACGGCACCGTGACCCAGAAGATCGCCGATTACTTTCAGCGCGTGCTGTTGCCGATGGCGGATGTGGTGCTGGACTTCCATTCCGGCGGCAAGACACTGGATTTCCTGCCCTATTGCGCGGCCCACATCCTGCCCGACAAACGGCAGGAGGAGCAAAGTTTCGATCTGGTCCGCGCCTTCGGGGCCCCTTGGTCGGTCAAGATGCTAGAGATCGACGCGGTCGGTATGTATGACACCGCCGCCGAGGATATGGGCAAGGTCTTCGTCACGACCGAACTTGGCGGCGGCGGCACCGCCACGGCCAGCACCGCCAATATCGCCATTCGCGGGTTGCAGAACCTGCTGATCGCGGCGGGCGTCATGCGCGGCGAGGTCGAGGCCCACCCGACCCGTTGGCTGGACATGCCCGACGCCGATTGCTTCACCTTCGCCGAAGATGGCGGGCTGATCACCTTTCTGGCCGATCTGGGCGATGCCGTCGCCAAGGGTCAGCCCATCGCCCGCATCTTCACCGTCACCCGCACCGGCCTTGCGCCGGTCACCGTGACCGCCAACCGCTCGGGCCTGTTCATGGCCCGGCACTTCCCCGGAATCGTGAAACCCGGCGACTGCGTGGCCGTCGTCGGCGTGGAAATCGAGGCATGACATGCTGGATCTGACCAATTTCGTCTCGGACCTGTCGCTTGTCCGGCAAGACGCTTTCATCGGCGGGCGATGGCGCGCGGCGCAGGACCGCTTTGCCGTCACCGATCCCGCCACCGGCGGCACCATCGCCAATGTCGCGCGTCTGGACGCGGCGGCGGCACGCATCGCGGTCGATGCCGCGCAGGACGCCTATCACGACTGGGCATGGGGCCTGCCGCAAGACCGATCCGCCGCATTGCTGCGCTGGCATCGGCTGATCGTTGACCATGCCGAGGATCTGGCCCGTATCATGACCGCCGAACAGGGGAAGCCCCTGTCCGAGGCGCGGGGCGAGATCGGCTATGCGGCAAGCTTCATCGAGTTCTACGCAGAGGAGGCGAAACGCCCGAATATCGAAAGCGTCACCTCGCATCTCTCGACCGCCGAGATGGAGCTTTGGCGCGAACCCGTGGGCGTGGCGGCGTTGGTGACGCCGTGGAATTTCCCCTGTGCGATGATTACCCGCAAGGCGGCGGCGGCTTTGGCCGCTGGTTGCACCGTGGTCGTGCATCCTTCTGCGGAAACCCCGCTTTCGGCGCTGGCGCTGGCAGAGCTTGCGGATCGTGCGGGCTTCCCGCCCGGCGTCTTCAACGTGGTGACCGGCAATGCGCCCGAGATCGTCGGCGAATGGTGCGCCGATCCGCGCATCCGGGCGCTGTCCTTCACCGGCTCGACCGAAATCGGGCGGCTGCTCTATCGCCAATCCGCCGATACGGTGAAGCGTCTGGTGCTGGAACTTGGCGGCCACGCCCCCTTCATCGTCTTTGCCGAGGCCGATCTGGATCAGGCCATCGACGAGGCGGTAAAGGCCAAATTCGCCACCACCGGGCAGGATTGCCTTGGCGCCAACCGCTTCCTGATCGAGCGGCCGATCTATGACGCCTTCGTCAAGGGGTTCACCGATCGGGTCAAGGCGCTGACCCTTGGTCCCGGCACCGATGATCGCGACCTTGGCCCGCTGATGAACGAAGGCGCGGTGAGGAAGCAAGAGGATCACGTGCAGGACGCACTGGCCCATGGCGCCCGCCTGCTGACCGGCGGCCAGCGCGACCCGCAGGGCCCGCTATTCTATCAGCCGACCGTGCTGGCCGATGTCCCGCCAGATGCGAAAATCTTCCACGAGGAAACCTTCGGCCCCGTCGCCGCCATCACCCCCTTCGATGCCGAGGACGACGCCGTCCGCATCGCCAACGACACCGAATACGGCCTTGTCGCCTATCTGCATTCGCAGGACCCGCGCCGTATCTACCGGCTGTCGCGCGCGCTGGAATTCGGCATGGTCGCCGTCAACCGCACCAAAGTCACCGGCGCGCCGGTCCCCTTTGGCGGCATGAAGCAATCGGGCCTTGCCCGCGAAGGATCTCGCCACGGTCTCGAAGCCTTCACCGACATCAAATATATCTGCCGCGACTGGAGTTGACCGATGAACGTCCTCTTCATTCTCGCCCATCCAGAGCCAACGTCTTTCAATGCGCAACTTGTCCGGGACGGCGCGGCGCATCTCAAGGCTCAGGGACACGAGGTCGCCATCGCCGATCTTTATGCGCTTGGCTTCGATCCGGTCGAAAGTGCCAGCCACTATGCCAACCGCGCGGAAACCGCGACCTTTTCGCCGCTGGCCGAACAGCGTCACGCCGCCCAGACGCAAACCCTGCCTGCCGAGATCACCCAACAGATCGAGATGCTGGAGTCCGCTGATCTGGTCGTCTTCCAGTTCCCGATCTGGTGGCATTCGGTCCCGGCCATTCTCAAAGGATGGTTCGACCGCGTCTTTGTCAGTGGCGGGCTTTACACCAGCAAGATGCGCTATGATCGCGGCTATTTCCGGGGCAAGCGGGCGATCTGCTCGGTCACCTCTGGCGCCCCGTCGCAGGCATTTGTCGCGGGCGGTCGCGGCGGCGAGCTGGACCAGATTCTCTGGTCCACGCAATTCTCGCTTTACTACATGGGCTTCGATGTCCTGCCGCCGCACGCCTCTTACGGAATCGCGGGACATGGCTTCAGCTATGTGTCGGACGATGATTTCCAGCGCCAGTTTCACGCGCTGAAGCAAGCGTTTTTGGATCGGCTGGACAATGTCTGGACCGATGCCGCGCTGAAATATCCGGGTTGGGAGGACTGGGATGAGCTTGGCCAGCCCAAGGCCCGGAAAGACAGGACTATGCAAGGAGAAATCTGCCATGCTGACGAATGACGAGCTTGCGAAATGGGATCGCGAGAATTTCATGCACCCCTCGACCCATCTGGGCCAGTTCGCCCGGGGCGAGGCCGCGCAGCGGATCGTGACCGGGGGCGAAGGCGTCCATATCACCGACCGCGACGGCAACCGGCTGCTGGACGGGTTCGCGGGGCTTTACTGCGTGAATGTCGGCTATGGCCGGACCGAGATCGCCGAGGCTATCGCCGCGCAGGCGCATGAACTGGCCTATTACCACGCCTATGCCGGGCATGGCTCGGAAACCTCGATCACGCTTGCCAAGATGGTGATGGACCGCGCGCCCGATCACATGGCGCGGGTCTATTTCGGCCTTGGCGGGTCGGACGCGAATGAGACGAACATCAAGCTGATCTGGTATTACAACAATATCCGTGGCTTACCGCAGAAGAAGAAGATCATCTCGCGCTGGCGGGGCTATCACGGATCGGGGCTGATGACCGGCTCGCTGACCGGGCTGGAGCTGTTCCACAAGAAATTCGATCTGCCGCTGGCGCAGGTGATCCATACCGAAGCGCCCTATTATTTCCGCCGCAAGGATGCGGGTATGAGCGAGGCCGATTTCAGCGCCCATTGCGCCGAAGAGCTTGAAAAGCTGATCGCAGCCGAGGGCGCCGACACCATCGCCGCCTTTATCGGCGAGCCGGTTCTGGGCACCGGCGGCATCGTGCCCCCACCCGCCGGCTATTGGGAGGCGATCCAGAAAGTGCTGGACCGCCACGACATTCTGCTGGTCGCGGATGAGGTGGTGACGGGCTTTGGCCGTCTGGGAACCATGTTCGGCTCGGACCATTACGGGCTGAAGCCTGATCTGATCACCATCGCCAAGGGGCTGACCTCGGCCTATGCGCCGCTGTCGGGCAGCATTGTCGGCCAGAGGATGTGGGATGTGCTGATGCAGGGCACCGACGAATTCGGGGTTCTGGGGCATGGCTGGACCTATTCCGCCCACCCCATCGGCGCGGCTGCTGGCGTCGCCAATCTGGAACTGATCGACAAGCTGGGACTGGTCGAGAACGCGGGCAAGGTCGGCGGCTATCTGAACACCCGGATGCAGGCCGCGCTTGGCGCGCATCCGAATGTCGGCGATGTGCGTGGCGAAGGGATGCTATGCGCGGTCGAACTGGTGCAGGACCGCGAGGCACGAACCTTCTTCGATCCCAGCCAAGCCATCGGCGGCAAGATCGTCGCAGCGATGCTGAAGCGCGGCGTGATCGCGCGGGCGATGCCGCAGGGCGACATCATCGGCCTTGCCCCGCCGCTGTGTCTGACCGAGGCCGAGGCCGATACGATCGTCGGCGTGACCACCGAAGCGGTCAAAGAGGTGCTGGGCTGAACGCCGAAATCGCCGGTAGCTTGTGACAAAGCCCCCGCCCGACATCAGGTCGGGCCGGGGCGATGCTTGGCGCTGGCCTTTGCTCTGCCAGCCCGTGCTGGCGAAAGCATCCGTCATGGCTTGATGAAAATCGGCGTGCCTGGCGCGACCAGATTGAAAATCTCGGTCATCTCCTGATCGGTTACCGCCGCACATCCCCTTGTCCAGTCGCGCGGAGGCGATTGCACCATGGGCCCGCGACCGTGGATAAAAATGTCTCCGCCCGGACTGCGCCCATGCTGCCGCGCATATTCCCGATCCTGCTGATTGGGATAGGAAATGCCCAGCGAAAGATAATAGCTCGAACCCGGATTCCGGTGGGTAATATAATATAAACCCTCCGGCGTCCGACCATCGCCCTGAAACTGTTTATGACCTTCAGGACTTGGGCCAAGATCGACACGATATTCCCGCAGCACCGTCCGACCATTCAGCAGATACAAAGTTCTCTTTGATTTATCCAGCAAAAGCTGGGTGATAGCGGCGCCGCGAGGGTTCACACTCGCCTTGGAGGCCGCAGGAAACCATGCCATCGCAAAAACGATGGCCGCAATGAATGCACGACGCATGTTGTTTCTCCGAAATAGCGAAGCGCAGGACGCGCCTTCGATATTCGGCATACGCCGCAAAGATTAATATTATTCCCTATCGTGTGAGTTTATTTGCCGCGCAGGTGCCAGCCGATCCACGCGCCCGCGAAACAGGCGACCAGAAACACCCACCCCGACAGCGCCCCGGCCATGATCCCCGACAGCAGCACGCCCACCGTGCAGCCCAGTGCCACCATCGCGCCCCAACCCAGCATCAGCCCGCCGATGAACAGCCTTGGCAGCGTGCGTATTGCAGGCGGCGCGGGTTTCCAGTCGCCCGCCAAAGTCGCCGAAACCGCCGATGCCAGCACCATCCCGATCACGAACACCCCGTTGCGCGAGAAAAGCGCCTCTTTCACCACCGTCGCACAGCCCGCGAAACTGTCCAGCCCGTGCAATGTCTGCGGCAACCAGCCCACAGCATCTGCACTTGTCCGCGCCAGCGATCCCAGTTCGGCGGTCACGCCCAAAGGTCCGACGCGGAAATAGGCGATCATCGCAATCCAGCCGACCAGAATCCCGCCCACCACCGCAGGCCAGCGCCGCGCCAGAACGAAGCGGTGATCCTCGGGCTGGGCAGGCATCGGCTGGCACAGCAGCCACAAAGCCGCCACGCCCAGCAGTCCAAGGCTGACAAGCAGCGCCCCGCCATGCCCCAGATAAGTGGGCAACCAGATCACCTTCGCCCGATAGATATCCAGCACATACAGGGTGTTCCAACTCAGAAACCCCAAGCCGAAACCGATGAACGCCCCCAATAGCGCGATGACCGACCCGAACGCCCCTTCGCCCAGCCGATAGAAATGCGCCGAGATGCAAGACCCGCTTAGCGCCATGCCGATCCCGAAAACGAACGAACCCGCGATCATGGTGATCGAAACCGGCCCGATATGTGCGTCGGGCGGCAACCTCCCGCTGGCAGGGTTTGGCAGCCACACCCCGAAGATCGCCGCGTAGCCAATGATGCCGACCGCCAGAGCCGCCAATATGCCCAAGAGGCCGCGCGGATCGCGGTCGGCAAACCAGTCGCGACTGATGCACCAAAAGCAGAAGCGCGACCGTTGCAGCACCAGCCCAAACGCCCCGCCCAGAAGCAGGGATACCGGCAGCGACCGGCCAAGCGCGTCCCTGTCGGGCAGGTTCAGATACAGCACGATCAGCGCCAATGCGGCGAAAATCGCGACAAAGGGACGAGAGGTCAGCGTCATGGCATCTTCATCAAAAATCCGGCCCGCGCGAACGGGCCGGCAGTTCACAGGAAGTCTTGTCGTCGATCACTGTCCCTGATCCACAAGTCGCAGCCTATTGCCCGGTCCAGACGGTCCCGGCCAGATTGGTCACCGGCACGCCCACGGCATTGCCGTATTCGGTCCAAGAACCATCATAGTTTTTAACGTCGTATCCGAGGATCTTCGATAGTGCGAACCATGTATGGCTGGACCGCTCGCCGATCCGGCAATAGGTGATCACCGGCTTGCTGCCATCGATACCCGCCGCCGCATAAAGCTCTTTCAGCTCCTCGGGCGATTTGAAGCGGCCATCTTCCTGCACCGCCTGCGACCAAGGCACGTTCACCGCATTGGTCACATGGCCTGCACGGATCGCGGTTTCCTTGAAGCCCTCGGGCGCGATCACCTTGCCGCTATATTCATCAGCCGAGCGGATATCGACAATCGCCGACGAGCCATCCTCGGACGCCTGCACTACATCGCCGATCCGCGCCCGCAGCGCCGGATCGGCCTCGGCCAGGGTGATATCGCCGGGCTCCTGCTCCTGCGGGGTGGTCGAGACCTGACGCCCCTCGGCCTCCCACAACACGCGGCCACCATCCAGCAGCTTCACATTCTCGACGCCGTAAACGTCCAGAACCCACGCGCCCCAGGCCGCAAACCAGTTATTGGTGTCGCCATAAAGGATCACGGTCGAGCCGTCATCGACGCCCGCCTGCCGCAGCAGATCCTGCAACTGCTCTTTGCTGGCGATGTCGCGGCGGATCGGATCGACCAGATCGGTGTGCCAGACGAAATTCGTAGCCCCCGGAATGTGGCCGCGCTCATAGACGCCGGGATTGACGCTGACCTCGATCAGCCGAACCTCGGGGTTGTCCAGATTTTCCTCAAGCCATTCGGTCGTCACCAATGGCCCGTCAGATGCCAGCGCTGCCCCTGCGGTCATCGCGATCACCCCGACCGTTGAGACGAGTTTCAGCAGAGCCTTGCCCATCCTGATTTCCTTTCCATTCCATATCACGACTTGTTTGGTCGAGTTAACCGGCGGAAGACCGCTTTCGGCAAGGAAATGTTCTGGCCTAATTTCGATACCGGAAGAGATTGAAACGCGCGGCCTTGTGGCGCCATGAAGCAAAATCCGGTCTCACCCTCGGCAGGTCAGCCAAATCTGGCCGATGATGATTCGAGCAGACCCGGCCCGACATCATCCGGTGAAAACCACTTTCCCCATTGACCCCCGCCCCGCCTCGGGCAATTCTGCCGCTACGTCAGGGGAGTCCCGCCATAGGGGACTGAGAGGCTGAGAGGGGGAAACCCCGGTGAAGCGACCCTTTGAACCTGACCCAGTTGATACTGGCGTAGGAAGACCGAAGGGCATCCCGCAACCTGATCAAGGGGTGGTCCGTTCGGGCCATCGGGCCCATGCCGTATCGGCACCCCATGGCCGCCTTTCTGCCTCATCTCATCCGGGTCGTCACTTGTGGAGGCACGGATGAAAACGACGACCATACCCACCATTTCCACCGGCGCGCTCAGCGCATCGCGCAAGGTCTATGTTCCCGGCAGGCTGCACGACATCCTTGTCCCGCAGCGAGAAATTGCGGTCTCGAACGAAGTCCCGGTCGTGGTCTATGACAGCTCTGGCCCCTATACCGACCTTGAGCCGCAGATCAACATTGCCAAGGGCCTGAAGCCCGTTCGCGGCCGCTGGCAGCAGCAACGCGGCGATGTGCAGGAATATCCGGCCCGCGCGGTCACCTCGGCCGATAACGGCTTTGCGGAAGGCGCGCGGCTGACCCCGGCCTTTCCGGTGCAGCGCGCACCGTGGAAGGCAAGGGACGGCAAGGCGGTCACCCAGCTTGCCTATGCCCGCGCCGGGATCGTCACCCCGGAAATGGAATATGTCGCCATCCGCGAGAATGAGGGCCGTCTTGCCGCCTATCGCCGCGACGGCGAAAGCTTTGGCGCGGAACTACCCGATCTGGTGACGCCGGAATTTGTCCGGGACGAAATCGCACGGGGCCGCGCCATCATCCCCGCCAATATCAACCACCCCGAACTGGAGCCGATGATCATCGGCCGCAATTTTCTGGTCAAAATCAACGCCAATATCGGCAACTCTGCCGTGACCTCATCGATGGAGGAAGAGGTCGAGAAGATGGTCTGGGCGATCCGTTGGGGCGCGGATACGGTGATGGACCTGTCCACGGGCCGCAATATCCACAATATCCGCGACTGGATCATCCGCAACTCGCCCGTCCCCATCGGCACGGTGCCCCTCTATCAGGCGCTGGAAAAGGTCGGCGGCATCGCCGAGGATTTGTCGTGGGAAGTCTATCGCGACACGCTGATCGAACAGGCGGAACAGGGCGTCGATTACTTCACCATCCATGCGGGGGTGCGCCTGCATATGATCCCGCTGACCATCGAGCGGGTGACCGGGATCGTCAGTCGCGGCGGCTCGATCATGGCGAAATGGTGTCTGCACCATCACCGCGAAAGCTTCCTCTATGAGCATTTCGACGAGATTTGCGACATCATGCGCGCCTATGACATCTCGTTCAGCCTTGGCGACGGGCTGCGCCCCGGCTCGATCGCCGATGCCAATGACCGCGCCCAATTCGCCGAGTTGGAGACTTTGGGCGAGCTGACCAAGATCGCCTGGGCCAAGGATTGTCAGGTGATGATCGAAGGGCCGGGCCATGTCGCCATGCACAAGATCAAGGCGAATATGGACAAGCAGTTGAAGCACTGCGACGAGGCGCCGTTCTATACGCTTGGGCCGCTGACCACCGATATCGCGCCGGGCTATGACCACATCACCAGCGCCATCGGCGCGGCGATGATCGGCTGGTTCGGCACGGCGATGCTTTGCTATGTCACGCCCAAGGAACATCTGGGCCTGCCCGACCGCAACGACGTGAAAACCGGGGTTATCACCTATAAACTGGCCGCCCATGCCGCCGATCTGGCCAAGGGCCATCCCGGCGCGCAGATCCGCGACGACGCCCTGTCCCGCGCCCGGTTCGAGTTCCGGTGGGAGGATCAGTTCAACCTTGGCCTTGACCCCGACACGGCCCGGTCGATGCATGACGAGACCCTGCCGAAAGAGGCGCATAAGCTGGCGCATTTCTGTTCGATGTGCGGGCCGAAATTCTGCTCGATGCGGATCAGCCACGACATCCGCGCCGAGGCGCAGAAGCATCAGGGTATGGAAGCCATGGCCGAGAAATTCCGCGAGGGCGGCGCGCTGTATGTGCCGGTCGAAAAGGTGAACGAACCGGCGGAATAGCCCGGCCTGCATAGGGTCGGGCAAACGACCGCAACCGAAAGACCATGAGCGGCGGCAGCGGTGTCCATCACCCTGCCACCCTCACCCGCGCAACACCCACCGTTCGCAAGCTGTGTACAGCCTGTGTACGCCCTGTGCCTTCGCAGTGCATGTCCTGTGCGATCATTCCCCCAGCATTTGCTGCGAAAAGCGCCCCTGACGTTTCTTCGTTGCACAAATACCGATTGCAACGCCCGCAGGTGTTGCGCGGACCTTTAACGATAAAGATCCGCGAACCGATCCCGCAGCATGTTCTTCTGCACCTTGCCCATGGTGTTCCGCGGCAGTTCCTCGACGAACATCACCCGTTTCGGCAGCTTGAACTTCGCCAAACGCGCCTCCAGCGGTGCCAGCACATCGGCCTCGGACAGATCCGCGCCTTTCTGAGCCACCACCACCGCGGTCACCCCCTCGCCGAAATCGCGATGCGGCAGCCCGATTACCGCGGATTCGTTCACCCCCGGCAACTCGTCGATTTCTGCCTCGATCTCAATGGGATAGACATTGTAGCCGCCGGTGATGATCAGATCCTTGCCGCGCCCGACGATGTGCAGATAGCCGTGCTCGTCGATCTTCCCCAGATCGCCGGTGATAAAGAACCCGTTCTCGCGCAGTTCCGCCGCCGTCTTTTCCGGCATCTGCCAATAGCCCTTGAAAACGTTCGGCCCCCGCACCTCGACCATCCCGATCTCGCCTCGCGGCAGTTCCGCGCCGCTGTCGGGATCGGTCACGATGATCTCGACCCCCGGCAGCGGCATCCCCACCGTCCCCGCCACCCGATCGCCCTCATAAGGGTTCGAGGCGTTCATGTTCGTCTCGGTCATGCCATAGCGCTCAAGGATCGCATGGCCGGTCCGCGCCTCCCATTCCCGATGCGTCTCGGCCAGCAAAGGCGCCGATCCCGACACGAAAAGCCGCATCTTCGAGGTATTCTCGGCCGTCAGCATATCATCCTGCAAAAGCCGGACATAGAAGGTCGGAACGCCCATCAGCACGGTGGCGCGCGGCATCAGTTCGAAAATCCGGTCAACGTCGAATTTCGGCAGGAAAACCATTGATGCGCCAGAGAAAAGCGTGACATTGGTCGCCACGAAAAGCCCGTGCGTGTGAAAGATCGGAAGCGCGTGGATCAACACATCGCTGGCCGAATAGCGCCACGCCTCGATCAGCGCCAATGTGTTCGAAACAAGGTTGCCATGCGTCAGCATCGCCCCTTTCGACCGCCCCGTCGTCCCCGATGTATAAAGCAGCGCCGCCAGATCATCCGCCTCGCGCGGGACGGTCGCAAAAATCTCTCCCTCGGCAGCGACCGCATCGGTCAGACTGCCCTTGCCCGCCGCATCCAGCGTCACCAGCCGCGCCCCCGCACGGTCGGCCACCGCCTGCAGATCGTCTTGGCGCGAGGGATCGCAGACAAAGACCGCAGGTGTCGCATCGCCGACGAAATAATCGATCTCGGTCGCGGTATAGCCGGTATTCAGCGGCAGAAAGATCGCCCCTGCCCTGACCGTGCCCAGATAAAGGATGATCGCCTCGACCGATTTCTCGACCTGCGCCGCCACCCGGTCGCCGGGCTTTACCCCAAGCCCGGCCAGCGCATTCGCCATACGCCCGGCCCGCGCCACCAGATCGGCATAGCTGATCCGCTGGCCGTCCAGCGTCTCGATGGCCAGCGCTGCGGGATCGGCGATGCGGCTGACAAGGATATCGAACAGATTGGCACTCATATTGTCCCCCGGTTCACAGGTTCAGATTGGCAGGCAGGGCGCGGCGCACACTGTCCGAGGCCGCGATTTCATTACGTTCGGCGAAGATTTCATGGTTCACCTCGATCTGGCCCAGATCGTAAAGGTAATTCACCATCAGCCCATGCGATTGCGCCATACCGTTATCCGAGACATCGCCCAGATAGTTCAGCCGGTCCAGCCGCGCACCATTGCCCAGATGGAAGCGCGCCACCGGATCGACGGCGCGGCCACGCCCATCGCGGGCGATCAGGAAATAGGTGGCGGCAGCGGCCAGCAACGGCTCGCGCAGCGCCTCGGCCTTGGTTTTGTCGTTCTGCCAGCCCGGCTCATCCAGCAATGCCAGTGAGATACGCTGATCCGGCGTCAGCAGGTCTGAGCCTTCATCCTCGCGCTGTTTCTTCAGCCATGCAGCAAAGCCCGGCACCGGCGACAGGGTGACGAAGGTGCGGATATTTGGCAGTTCGGCCTTCAATTCCTCGACCACCTGCTTGATCAGGAAATTGCCAAAGGACACCCCGGCCAAACCCCGCTGCGTGTTCGAGATCGAATAGAACACCGCCGTATCCGCCTCTTCCGCCTTGATCGGCTTGCGCTTCAGATCCAGCAATGGCGCGACCTTGCCCGGCACTTCTTCGGTCAGCGCGACCTCGACGAAGATCAGCGGCTCATCGACAAGTTGCGGATGAAAGAAGCCATAGCAGCGGCGGTCGGTCGGCTGCAGGCGGTTGCGCAGATCGTCCCAGTTCTGGATCGCGTGGACCGCCTCATAGCGGATGATCTTCTCAAGAATGCTGGCGGGGGTGTTCCAGTCGATATGACGCAAGGACAGAAACCCCCGATTGAACCATGACGAAAACAGATGCCCGAAATCTCCGTCCACGCGGCGAAGCGAGGGATTGTCGCGCAAATGGCGAAGCAACTCCTCGCGCATTCTGACCAGTGCGGCGGTGCCTCCGGGCGCAAGGTTCAGGCGACGGAACAGTTCCTGCCGTTTCGGTTCAGAGACACCGTGCAGTGCCTCGATCGCTTCGGTAGATTCAGGCGATTTTTCAACCGCCTGAAGCGCCTTCTTTATCCTTTTTGGATCACTTCCGAAACGGTCGGCCAGTGCTTGCAGAAACACCAGCCGCGCCGTCTCATCGGCTTGATCGAAGCCCGCCAGAAGTTCGCGGGCAATGACCACGCCCGAAGCCTCGCCCCGCCGGGACAGAAGGATCTCGCCCAGTTCGGCCAGATCGGGCGCCTCAACCCTGCCGCCATCGGCGCGACGGCCCAGCATCCGCCGCCCGCTGGCAGTCAGCGTGCCCAGCAGTTCCGACCAGAAGGCCGGGCGTGCCTGACGCGGGTTTTGATCAAGCTTTGTCACGTTAGCCTCCTGTCAGGCGGGGTCGGTTCAGGCCGCCGGGATCAACCCGGCAGCACCACGAAGATCAGCCACAGAACCACGGGCGCCAGCACTGTCACCAGCGCACCATAGCTTAGCAGCTTGCGGAAGAAGACCTGACGGTCAATTCCATGCGCATTGGCCAGAACCAACGCACCATTGGTCGAGAACGGGCTGACATCGACGATGGTGGACGCAACCGCCATACCGGCGATAAAGCCGATGGCGCCGACGCCGGTATCGCCTTGCAGGAACGGCACCGCCAACGGGATCAGCGATCCAAGCACCGCCGTCGATGAGGCAAAGGCCGACACGACCGCGCCGATGAAGAACAGCATCAGCGCTGCCAGCAGCGGCGAGGCCATGCCAGCCACACTGTCGCCCACGAAATCGACCGTGCCCATATGTTCCATCACCGCAACATAGGTGCTGACGCCGGTGATCAGCATGATTTCGGGCCAGGCGACCTGCGCCATCGCGCGTTTCTGCATGGTCGGTGCCCAAAGCGCCAGCACAAGGCCGATGGACAGGGCAACGAAGCCGATATCCAGCTTGAACGCCAGAACCAGCACCGCAAGCAGCGCCAGCCCGGCCAGCGTCACCATCTGATAGAGGTTGCCGTCGGGATGATCGCCCTCGGGCACTTCGGCCACCAGCTTGTTGGAATGGCCGCCGCCTTCCTTGCCGACGCGGCGGGTCAGCGCCTGCGCCTCGCTGTCGCCAAAGATTTGCGGGCCGGTGGCGGCGCGGGCGATCTCGACATGCGGGACATCGACAGGCTCGAGATTTTCAAGCCGCGCTGACATCAGCTTGCGTCCGCCCAGCACCATGAACAGGATCAGCGCCACGGCGGCGTTGACGAAGAAGCTGGCGGCGAAGGTCGTCATCGGGCTAAGCGGCAGCCCGGCCTTTTCGACGACGCCATTGGTGATGCCGCCATAGATGCTGATGGGCGAGAAGCCCCCGGCCTGCGCGCCATGGACCACCATCAGGCCCATCATCAAGGGCGAGATATGATAGCGGAAGGCAAAGCCAAGCGCGATTGGTGCGACGATGGCGACCGCGCCGGGGCTGACCGCGCCCACCGCCGTCAGCATCGCCGAGATGCCGAACATGATCCACGGGATCGCCGCAAGCCTGCCCTTGACCGCGCGCACGGCCATCCGCACCAGCCAGTCGATGGTGCCGTTGTTCTGCGCCAGTGCGAACAGCCAAGTGATCCCGACCAGCGTCAGGAACAAGCCGCCCGGAAAGCCGCCGATGATGTCGTTGGTCGATTGGCCCGCCAGCAGCGTGCCGACCAGAAAAGCGCCGACAAAGGCCAGAACGCCCATATTGATCGGCCAGACCGTGGCGATCACGAACATCACGGCCAGAGCGTAGATTGATATCAGATGCGGGGTCATGCGCGGCTCCTCCTCCTTGCAAACCTCGTATGGCCGGTTGATCCGGCCTCATGTGATCCATGCGTTGGACGCACGAATCTCCTCCTACTATTGTTGTACGTATTACGTTACGTGATGTATATAACAAAAATCACGTTGGATAAATCTTGCCGATCTGGCTATGGTGGCGTGGTCTTTTGCGAGGGGAAGTAATGGCTGCGATTTCCAATACCGTGCGGATCCGCAACGCGCTGGAAAACGCAATCGTCAAAGGGGTTTATCTGCCCGGCAGCCAGCTTGATCCCGAGGCGCTGGAGCGCGAGTTCGACTGTTCCCGCACCCCCGTCCGCGAGGCATTGCATCAGTTGGAGGCATCCGGTCTGGTCCGGGTCGTCCCCAAGCGTGGCACCTTCGTAACCGAGTGGAATCCAAGCGAGTTGGCCGAGCGGTTCGAGGTCATGGCCGAGATCGAGGCGACCTGCGGCCGCCTTGCCGCGAGACGCGTGACCGATGCCGAATTGCGAGAACTGGAAGCGGTGCATGAACATTGCCGCGAAGCTGCCGAGGCGGGCGATGTCGAGGCTTACTATGCCCGCAACTCCACTTTCCATCACTGTATCTATCGCGCGACCCATAACGCCTTTCTGGAGCAGGAGGCGTCACGGCTGCATGCGATGCTGCAGCCCTATCGGCGGATGCAGTTGCAGGTGCGCAACCGGATGATGCGGTCGTTCAAGGAACATGACAGCGTGGTCGCCGCGATCCGGGGCGGTGATGCGGATGCTGCGGCGCTGGCCTTGCGCGAACATGTGATCGTGCAGGGGGATCGCTTCCACGATCTGGTGGCGGCGATGCGGCAGCCTGCGTGAAAGCAGGGTTTTCAGGCAGAACCGCGCGCTCAAGCCACCGCCCGTCCGCTTAGCCCCTCAAAGCTCCCAATCGGCGGCGTCGAACCGCGTCAGTGCCGCCAGCCTCTCGAAATCCTGCGGGGTCGCGGCCAGCACGCCCATCCCTTTACCCTGTCGGGCCTCGGACGGGATCGGGCCGACCCGGCCCCCTGCCGCCTCGATCAGCGCATAGGCGGCAAGGCAATCCCACAGGCTCATCCGCGGTTCGCAGAAGCCCACCACGCGCCCCGCCGCCACATAGGCCAGCATCAGCGCGCCCGAGCCATAGCGGACCCATGCCACCCCGGCTTCGGCCAGTTCACCATGCAAATGCCCCACACGCGCGGCCGGCACCCGGTCGTTCGAGCCGGTGCCAAGCAGCCCCGAGGACAGATCGAACCGCGAGGTGACCTGAACCGGCTTGCCGTTCAAGGTCGTCCCCTGCCCGCGCGCACCCAGAAACATCTCATCCAGAACTGGCGCGAAGATCGCGCCCAGTAACGGGCCGCTTTGATCCATCAACCCGATCGAGATGCACCACGCGGGCAGGCCGTTCAGGAACGGCGCGGTGCCGTCTATCGGATCGACCACCCAGGTCAGCCCGGTCGTGCCTTCCTGAAGCCCGTATTCCTCGCCCAGCATAGCGTCACCGGGGAAGAGGCGGGCAATCTCGTCCCTGATCAGCTCTTCGACCTCGCGGTCAGCGATGGAGACCATGTCGGTCAATGTCCGCTTGGTCTCGATCTCCAGATCGTCGCGGCTGTTGAAATAGTTCAGCGCCAAGGCACCCGCCTTGCGCGCAATCACCTCGACCGTGGCCAGCCGTGAGGCAAGTTGCGTATCGTCCAGCATATTCATGTCCTCAGGCAATCAGCGCCACACCCGCGCCACGGAATTGCAGCACCACGTCAGCACCCGGCGCAGCGGCTGTGGTGCTGTCGCCATCCACCACGAACAACCGTCCGGCTGCGGTGTCTATCTCATATTCGAAATGATCGCCCAGATAGGCCGCCGACAGAACCTTGCCCGCCAGCCCTTCGCCGGATTGCAGGACGCGGAAGGCATTCGGCCGCACCGCCAGCTTGGCCGCGCCGGTCGAGGCTGATCGGGCGGGCAAGGCAATCTCCTGCGAGCCGACACGAACCCGCGCGCCATCCGCTTCGACCGAGATGACATCGCAGCCGATCACATTCGCCTCGCCAATGAAATCAGCGATGAATTCGGATGCGGGGGTCTCGTAAAGCTGACGCGGGGTGCCGTCCTGGGCGATATGGCCGTCCTTCATGACCACGATCCGGTCGGACACGGCCAAGGCCTCATCCTGATCGTGGGTCACATAGACGGCGGTAAAGCCCAGCCTTTGCTGCAATTCGCGGATCTCGGTGCGGACGCGGCGGCGCAAACGGGCGTCGAGGTTCGACAAAGGCTCGTCCAGCAGCAGCACCTGCGGTTCAAGCACCAGCGCGCGCGCCACCGCCACGCGTTGCTGTTGCCCGCCTGACAACTCGGACGGCAGGCGGTCGCCAAGGCCCGAGAGGCCGACCAGTTCCAGCCCCTTGCCGGCAGCGGCGCGGGCTTCGGACGCGCGCAGCCCGCCGGATTCCAGCCCATAGGCGATGTTCTGAAACACGCTCATATGCGGGAAAAGGGCATAGCTTTGAAACACCATCGTCACGTCGCGCCGGTTTGGCGGCAGGCGTGTCACATCCTGCCCGCCGATCAGGATCGCGCCTTGGGTCGGCGTCTCCAGCCCGGCCAGCATCCGCAGCGTCGTCGTCTTGCCGCAGCCGGACGGCCCCAGCAATGTCACCAACTGCCCCGGCTCGATCTTCAGGTCCAGATGCGGGATCGCGGTGAATGCCCCGTAATCCTTGCGGACCGAGCGGAACTCGACCGCGCCTCTTTGCGGATTGCTCACGTCGCTGCCTCCCTGGCGATTTGTTGTGTGGTCCTGCGCCGCAGCCGACGTTCGCCGACCAGAAGCTGGAAGCCCCCGATCACCGTGATCATCACCACGATCAGCACCGAGGAATAGGCGATCGCCACCCCGTATTGCCCGTTTTCGACCAGACCGACGATATAAGACGTGGCCATGTTGTATTTGGCCGAGACAAGAAAGATCACCGCCGAGATCGAGGTGATCGCCCGAACGAAGCTATAGACCAGCGCCGCCATGATCGCGGGCCGCAGCAGCGGCAGGATCACCCGGCGCAAGGTGCGCCCGGAATTGGCGCCAAGGGTCAGCGACGCCTCGTCAAGGCTGCCGTCAAGCTGCGCCATGGCAGCCACCCCGCCACGCACGCCGACGGGCATGTTGCGGAAGACGAAGCAGACGATCAGGATCAGCGCGGTCCCGGTCATCTGGATCGGCGGCAGGTTGAAGGCCATGATATAGCTGATGCCGATGACCGTGCCGGGGATGGCGAAGCTCATCATCAGCACGAATTCGAAGATGGTCTTGCCGGGGAATTTCTGCCGCGCGATCAGCCAGCCGGTGATCAGCCCGACAGCCGCCGTCAGTGGCGCGGCGATCAGTGCGATGATCATGGTGGTCCAGAAGCTGTTCCACGCCACCCCGGTCCAACGTATGCCGTTCTCGCCAAAGGTCACCCCGAAGGCGCGGATGTAATGCTCGAAGGTCAGCGTGTGATCCAGCCCCCACAGTTTCACGAAACCGCCGAACAGGATCATCGCATAGACGATGATGGTGAAGAGGCTCCACAGGCTGACAAGGCTGATGACCGGAATGGCAACCCGCCGGGGCAGCAGGGAATGGGTGCCGCCGTCGCCCTTGCCGCCAACGGTGGCGAAGTTGCGACCCGACAGCCACAGCCGCTGTGCCAGAAAGGCCGAAAGCGTGAAGAACAGCAGCACCGCCGCCAGCACCGCCGCCCGCGAGGGATCGTTCTGCGCACCAACGACCGAGAAGAAAATCTCGGTGGACAGCACCCCGCCCGAGCCGCCCAGCACCAAGGGGTTGCCGAAATCGGCCATGCTTTCGATGAAGCCGATCAGCCACGCATTCGCCAGACCCGGTGCCATCAGCGGCAGCGACACCTTGCGGAAGGTCCGCCAACGCCCGGCGCGAAGGGTCTGGCTGGCTTCCTCCATCGACGGACTGACGCCCTCGACCACGCCGATCAGCACCAGAAAGGCGATGGGCGTGAAGCTGAGAACCTGCGCCAGCCAGATGCCGGTCAATCCGTAAAGCCAGCGTCCAAGCTCCCAGCCGGTGCCGGATTCGATCAGTTGCGTCAGCGTGCCCGACCGGCCCAACAGCATCATCAGCGCAAGGCCCACGACGAAAGGCGGGGTGATGATCGGCAGAATGGTCAGCAGGCGCAGCCCCTTCTTGAAGGGAAAGCGGGTGCGGGTGGCGACCAGCGCGAAGGCAAGGCCAAGCGCGGTGGTGGCGGTGGCGGTGCAGACCGCAAGGAAGAACGTCCGCCACGCGACACCGCAATAGCCGCCGGTCAGGCAGCCAAGGCTCCAGATGCGCGGATCGACGATATTGCGGCGGACCCCTTCCGAGGTGAAGGAGCCGTCGAAATCCTGAAACGCGCCGGTGAAGATCGACATGATCGGGTAAAAGACAAAGACCCCGACCAGCAGGATCAGGATCGAAATGGCGGTGAGGATGAAAGCATCCCCCTTCAGCGCGCCGCGCTCGGCATTCCCGAACGAGATCATGCAGGTGAAAAACAGCCCCAGTATGATCGCGCCCGCGCCGAAAGCAGGCTGACCTGCCGCCTCGCCGAACGTCGCCTCAAGCAGCCCCCAGTTCCAGCCGCGTGTGCCGACGGACAGACCTTCGACGGCCAGCCAGATCAGGCCAAGCGCGCCGATCCAGATCATCGTCCGGCCTCTTTTCGCGCCCGATGGGGTCGCGATGCGCAGCCAGATCGTGGCGGCGACAAGCAACAGGACCGGCCAAACCTGCCAGCGCCCGATGACGGCCTGCACCAATCCCGGCCACAGATCGGGGGTGGAGATCACGTCCTCCAGCCAACCGAAGCCAAAGAAACCGCTGCGCACGCGATACCATGGCAGGATCAGCAATGCCGCCGCAGCGCCAAGGATCAGCCGGTTCAGCCGCTTGTCATCCGCATTCATTCGATGCCTGTCCCGTTCTCGTCAGATGCCGGGGCCGTGTCGCCAGCCCCGGCCATTCGGATCGCGCGCCGGATTATTCGGTCGCGCGCCCGCCGACTTCTGCGTCCCAACGGGCCAGCAATTCACGCCGCCGTTCGGCCCCGCCATATTCGGCGAAGTCGTAATCGATCAGCTTGATCTCACCCAGATCGGGGACATGCTCGGACGCCACAGCCGCCTTGTTCGACGGAAGCTGGAACGAGCCCGCCTCGGGCATCAGGTTCTGCACATCGGCGGTCAGCACCCAGTCATAGAAGATTTTCGCCTCATCCGGGTTCGGCGCGCCTTCGATGATTGACATCGAACCGACCTCGTAGCCGGTCCCCTCGCAAGGCGTCATCGGCTTGATCGGGAAACCCTCGACCGATTGCGACACCGCGTCATGCAGGAAGACGATGCCCAAACCAGCCTCGCCCCGCGCAGCCGACTTCACCGGGGCCGAGCCCGATTTCGTATATTGGGCGACATTGGCGTTGAGCTGTTTCAGATATTCGAACGCCTCATCCTCTCCCATCAACTGAACCAGCGTGGCAAGCGTCGTATAGGCGGTGCCCGACGAGTTCGGATCGGCAATCTGGATCTCGCCCTTCAGGCCCGGGTCCAGCAGATCGGACCAGCAGGCCGGTTCCTTCAGCCCTTTGCTTTCGAAAATCTGCGTATTGTAACCCCAGCCAAGCGCGCCGCTATAGACGCCGACCGTCCGGTTCCCAGAGATTTCCGCCTGTTTCACCGCCCAGTCATGCAGTTCCGGCAGCATCGGCGATTCATAAACGGCGGTCAGCTCCTCGGCAGCGGCCTGCAGATGCGGATCGCCGGTGCCGCCCCACCACAGATCGGTCTGCGGATTGCGCGCCTCGGCCCGGACACGGGCATAAGTCTCGCCCGAGGACATCCGCACCATGTTCACGCTGATATCCGGGTGGCTGTTGCCGAATTCCGAAACCAGCTTCTCGCAGATCACCACATCGGCGGAACAGATCAGGTTCAGTTCTGCCGCTTGGGCTGCGAATGCCGGTAATGATGCGACGCCTGCCGCGATGGCAGCGGTTCTCAATTTCATCTTCTTCCTCCCCTAGCCTTCTCCCGAGGCACGCTTGTTTTGCAAAGCCGTGCATCAGGTTCGGACACGAATCGGGGTGATGTCAACCGTTCATGTTACAGATTTGAAACAGAAATGTGACGCCATGTGCGAGCGCAGTTTTGCACAGCCGCGCAATGACCCTCGCCCGGTCATTCGGTTGACGTGATGCGCCCGGAGTCAAGGTGCCGGAGGCACCGCCGGGCAGTGCACAGCCGCCCCCCGGCTGGGCACTTTGGGGATGTTACGCGCTACAGAGACGGCAGGGGACACGGCACCATAAAGCGCAAAGCACGGCTGTTGCAGGTGCCCAACCGCGGCTGTGCCCAGCCCTCTGCTCTCCGAAGACAGCAGCCAAGACACCCTACCCCGCCGCGCCAACCTCTCGTAGGCGGCTTTCCTTCAGCATCCCCAATTCTTCCAGAATCGGATAGGCGACCGAGGCGACATGGGCATTCACCCGCTTCAGATCGCGCAGCAGGTCCAGATGGATGGCGCTGGATTCCAGCGTCTCGACCCGCCCGCCGCGCATCCGCGCCAGATGCCGTTCTGCAGATTGCGCCTCAAGTTTCCGGCTTTCCACCTTCTGCGCCACCAGACGCCGCGCCAGCGACGGATCACGCGACAGAAAGATCGCCTGCGCGATCCGCAGATTCTCTTGCGTGTGGCGATAAAAACCCTCGATCTCGACCTGACCCTCGGGCGAAAAGGCCAGCTTCTGCTGCGCCTTGCGCGCCGCCGCATCGGCCAGACCGCCTTCGATAATATCGCCGATATGCTCAAGATTGATCGCGTAAGAGATGATCTCATGCGCGCGCCGTGCATCATCCGCGTCAAGCTCGGCCCGGCTGATCCGCGCAACGTAAAGTTTAATCGCCTCGTAAAGCCGGTCCACTTCGGCCTCCAGCACCGAGACCTCGGCCCGGGCGGCCTCATCAGATTCGCGCAAGGTGATCAGCGTCTGCTCCAGCATTTCGCCGACCTTGTCGCCCAGCCGAAGCGTTTCGCGCGCGGCCACGGCCAGCGCCATTTCGGGGATCGGCAACAGGTTCTCGTCCAGATAGTTCGGCACCACCCTGCCCGCCTGCGGATCATCCGGGCGCAGCCATTCCACCAGCTTCGCGACCGGCCCGATCAGCGGCAGGAACACGACCAGCAGGATCGCGCTGAACGCGATATGCGCCGTCACCACGAACAAAGCCGGATCAGAGATCACACGCCCCAGCAAATCGGCCAAGGGCACCGCCAGCACCATGACCAGCAACGCGCCGATCCCCCGCACGATCAGATTGGCCAGCGTCACCCGCTGCGCGGCAACCCCCTCGGACCGGACGGCCAGCCAGGGCGGCACCGCGCCACCCAGATTGGCCCCGGCCACCAGCCACAACGACAGCTCTGGCCCGACGATCCCGGCGGCAGCCAGCATCATCACCAACACCACCACCGCCAGACTGGACGAACCAAGGATCGCCAGCCCCGCCGCGATCAGGACCGCAAACACCGGCGCATCCTCAAGACCCGACAGGATCGCCGAAACGGTCGGTGAATCGCGCAATGGCTCGGTCACCGCGCCCAGCAATTGCAGTGCCAGCAGCATCAGGCCCAGCCCAAGGATCGCCCGGCCCAGATTGCGGTTGCGGTTCAGCTTCGAGGTCTGGAACAGCACCACGCCGATAAACACGGCGGCGCTGCCCAGCCAATGCACATCCGCCGACAGGATCAGCGTCACGATCGCCGTGCCCAGATTGGCGCCCAGCATCATCGCCTGCGCCATACGCGGCTGCACGATGTCTCGCGCCGTGAACGAGGCCACGATCACCGCCGACGCCGTGCTGGACTGCAACCCCAAAGTCGCCAGAAACCCCCAGAAAGCCGCCATGACGCGATTGCCCGCCCCGCGCGCCAGCCAGCGCCGCAGGGTGGCACCGTAAGCACGCAGAACCCCGGTCTTGATCAGCCGCAACCCCCAAAGCAACAGGGCCGCCGCGCCAAGCAGGTCGATCAACTGGATGGTGGAGTCCAACGGCATCCTCCGACAAGGGGTGCATAAGTCATCCCCTCAATCTGGCATCAATTGCACAGCGTTGCAATATCCTGCGAAGATTGCACAAGGAATTGTGCGGCCGCGGCAGGGATAAGCAGAAAAACCCCATGATTTCGGTCGTTTTCAGACGTGAACGCGATTAACTTATTTGCATTCCGGTGCAATCTTCCGCAAAGATCAAATCAGCGACTTGCGCGCAACACCTTCATTCAAAGCCGGAACCCAGTGGCGAAAAAATCGAAGACCAAGAAGGCCTCGGTCAGTGCAAACAAGGTGGCTGAACTTGCCGGCGTGTCGCGCTCGGCAGTGTCGCGGACCTTTACCGATGGGGCCAGCGTCTCTCCGAAAACCCGCGCCAAGGTGATGGCTGCGGCGGAGAAGCTGGGCTACCACGTCAACCATCTGGCACGCGGGCTGATCCACCACCGCTCGGGCATCGTCTGCATCATCGTGGCCGAACTGGAGGCGCCGCATCAGGCCGCCATTGTCGAGGCGACGACCCGCGAATTGCAGGCGATGGGCAAGGTGGTGATGGTGCTGACCACTGCGGGGCGGCCCGAAAACGTCGCATCCGCCTTGCGCCAGACGCTGAATTATCGGGCCGATGCGACGATTGTGGTGTCGGGCTCACCTCCCTCGTCGCTGATTGAGACCTGCATTGAGCATGGTCAGCGGGTGATCCTGATCAACCGCGACGATGCCATCAAAGGCCCGCATTTCGTGCTGGTCGAGAATGAGGTGGCGGCAAAGGAAGCCTGTCTGATCCTGAAACGCGCCGGATGCAGGCATCTTGCGCTGGTCAGTTCAACCGCAGGCACGCCCAGCCTGATCGCGCGGGAAACCGCCTTCCTGACCGCTGCCGAACAATCGGGGCTGAAGGTCAGCGTCGCCCGCGCCGGGCCGACCGGCTATGGCGCGGGTGCGGATGGCGCCCGGCAGCTTCTGGCGGCGTCTGACAGGCCCGATGGCGCCTTCTGCGTCACTGACCTGATCGCCCTTGGCTTTCTGGACGTGGCACGGGTCGAATTCCGCCTGCGCCTGCCCGAGGATCTTTGCCTGATCGGTTTCGATGACATCCCGGTGGCGGGCTGGCTGGGTTACGACCTGACCACCTTCCGCCAGCCGGTCCGCGAAATGGCCAGCCACATCGCCAAAGTGCTGGAGGATGAGGACGGCATGGAGAATTTGACCACGCATTTCCCCGCGCAGATCGTCTGGCGCAAGACCGTCCGGCCATAGACATCCGGGCGCAGCGAACCGCGCCCGGAAAATCCTAGAATGCGTGACGCAGGGCCAGCGAAACGCTGCGCTCTGGCCCGATGAAGTTGCCATAACCTGGTTCGGAAATGGCCGAGTAATAGGTCTTGTCGAACAGGTTATCGATATTGAGCTGCACCGAGGTCTGATCCGACAGATCATAACGGGCCATCAGATCGACCAGCGTATAACCGCCCTGTTGCAGGCGATAAGGAACGCCGCCGCTGCTCCAGCCGCCGCCCGGCTCGTCAGCGAAGATCACGCTTTGATAGCGAAGCGAGCCCCCGACGGTCAGCCCTTCCAGCGCCCCTGCCAGATCATAGGTCGCGCCCAGCTTCAGCAGATGTTCCGGCGAGGTCGCGGTGTTGAAGCGCTGCCCGGACTTTTCGCCTTCGCGATATTTCGAATTGGCATAGGTATAGCTGGCCCAGACATTCCAGCGATCATTGATCGCCCCTGCCAGTTCCACCTCTGCCCCGCGTGTGCGGATCAGACCGGCCGCGATGCTACAGGTCGGTCCCGGCCCGGCACAGTCCTGATGATCGGGATCGCTTTCGGGCAGACCGTCCTGATCGGTCTGGAACACCGCAGCCGAGGCGATCAGATCGCCGCCCAGAAACTCGGCCTTGGCGCCGAATTCAAGGTTGCTTCCCTCAACCGGATCAAGCTGACCATCCACGCCGCGTTCGGATTTCGGCGCGAAGATGCCGGTATAGCTGCCATAGACCGTAACCCGGTCGTTCAGATCATGGACCACGCCCAGATAGGGCACCAACTGGCTGTCCACCTCGAACGAACTGCCGCCCCAGGATGCGTCGTCGATGTAATCATACCAGGCCAAACGCGCGCCGGTGATGACCTTGGTGGTATCGGCAAGATTCCAGCGGGCCGAGGCATAGATGCCGTAATTTTTGTTCACCATGTCCCAGTAATCGCTGCCCGGCTTGAAATCAGGATCGGGATAGGAACCGGGATCGGCGACCGAAGGGTCCTCGATAATGTCGGTAAAGCTTTTATGCGAATCATATCGGGTGCGGTCGCGACTGCCGTTCACGCCGATGACAAAGTCATGGTCGCGTCCGAACAGACTTACCGGGCCTGACAGACGGACATCCACCGAACGCGACTGGTTGATATAGAAATCATTGCCGCCATCGCGCAGCAGGTCGCCGGTCTCTTCATAGCGCATATAGGAATACATCATCTCTGCATCGCCTTCCGAGACGCGCAGCCGCGCATCCAGCGACCAGCCATTGCCGAAATCATGATCCAGATTCAGATAGCCGACGGTCTGCTTGCGGTCCGAAAATTCCCAATCCAGCGAGGGCGAGGTTTTGCCATCGAAATCGTAGAAACTGCCATCGGGGCGCGTCCACAGCCCGCCCCAGGCATAGCCGTCGATCTTTTCATGCGCATGGCTTAGCCCAAGGCTCAGCGTGGTTGCATCGCTCAGGTCGGCCTCGACCACGCCGTAAAGGATGCCACGAGCGTCCTTGAGATTGTCGCGATAGCCATCCCCGGCCACGCCAGAGGCGACGAAGCGGCCGCGGACACGACCATCCGCGGACAGGGGCCGCGAGGTATCATAGCTTAACCGGACATTGCCAAAGCTGGACAATTCCGTCTCGACCACGCTTTGCGCATCAGCGGTGGGCAGCTTGCGCACAAGGTTGACCGAGGCAGAGGGATTGCCCGTCCCCTCAAGCAAACCTGTCGCGCCGCGCACCACCTCGACCCGGTCATAGATCGCCATGTCGTCCTGCGGGTTCACGTCGCGGGCATAGAAATGCACATAGCTTGCCACGCCATCATATTGAATATTATCGACCGAGGATCCGCGCGCATAATAGGACCAGCGCATCTCGCCATTGCCCTGCATCGCCGTCAGCCCCGGCGTCTGGTCGATCACCTGATTGAGCGTCTCATCGCCCTGATCGCGGATCCGCTGATCGGTGATGATGGTCACGGATTGCGGCGTCTCGCGTGCGGTCAGGCCCAGACCCGCCGCCGACCCCGACACGCCGCCGCTGGTATAGCTACCGGTGCCTTCGGTCGCGCTGTCAGCGCTCAGCGTGATCTGATCCAGAACGATCGGCTCGGTGCCCTCTTGCGCCTCAGAGGTCAGCGGGATTGCAGCAACCACACCGGCAAGTGCCAGCGTCGGCAAGGCGGTGCGCGATCCAAGACGGCCAAGGCGAGACTGCGCCCGCCGACGATTCAGTGCCAGAAACATGAACTTCTCCTGCGGGAAATGCGGCTTTGCCCGGCGGGCAGCCGCGATCTCGGAATGTCAGAGATTTGCTTGGGCGCCCGGTCTTGCCGGCGGCTCCTGGCTAATGACGCGCAGAGGGTGCGTGACAGCGCGCCACTTACTCCCGGTCAGTGACAAGCGGAACTGCAAATCCGCAAAACGGTGAATTTTTGTGGCAAAACCGCTGCGATATGGCTTTCCGGGCTTGCTGATTTTCGCGCATTTGGTAATCCCAACTATTCCACTCGGATTAATTTGGGCCTAAAGCACCTGCAGGCACAATCAGAGAGCCCAGCATGTCACCGATCGCACCAGTCCCGACAGGGGCGACACGGAAACCCGTCGCCCGGCCAAAGAATCGCAAGGCGCAGATGGCGCGGTTGTGGCTTTTGCTGCATGGCTGGCTGGCGCTGCCGGTCTGGGCCTATGTCTTCTTCATCTGCGTCACCGGCACCATCGCCACCGTCAGCCATGAGATCGTCTGGCTGTTCGATCCAAGCGTCCGGGCCAGCCAGCCCGCCGGGATCGAGGAACGGATGGGCGCCGACGCGCTGATCGCCAAGGTGATGGAACAGCGCCCCGGCAGCGAGATGCAATGGGTAAGCTGGCCGGTCGAGACGCATTTCGCGCCGACGGTTTTTGTCTCGGAACCCTCCGGGCGGGGCGTGGGACTGTATGTGAACCCGTATGACGGCCATGTGCAGGGCGAAGCCGCCTCTGTCGGCTTCAGCACCTTCATGCGGGCGCTGCATGGCTGGCTGTTCCTGCCATGGACCACCGGCTATTCCTGGGGCTGGTATGCGGTCGCCTTCATGGGCATCCCGATGCTGGGCTCGGTCATCACCGGGATTCTGGTCTACAAGAAATTCTGGCGCGCTTATTTCAAACCGCGCCTGCGCATCGGCAAGGGCGCGCGGCTGTTCTGGGGCGATTTTCACCGGCTTGCGGGCATCTGGTCGATCCCCTTCATCATCATCATCGCCGTCTCAGCCATCTGGTTCTTTGTCGAGGCGATCCTGTCCGATACCGGCGTCACCGTCTCGACCGCAGGCATTCCAACCGTGCTGGAGCGCGAAAGCATTCCCGTCGTCAGCCAAAGCGACGACCTGCCGCCGGTCAGCCTTGATGGGATGATCGCGACGGCGCAGACCGCCCATTCCGGGCTGCGCACCGACAGCATCTTCATGCCCGGCAACGCCTTTGACCCGGTCCAGATCTTCGGGCGCGGCTCTTACCCGCTGGTCTTTGAAAGCGCGACCATCGATCCCTATAGCGGCGAGGTGGTGAAGCTGCGCCGGGTGTCGGATTATTCCGTCGTCGAACTGGTGACCAATTCCATGCGACCGCTGCATACGGGCGATTTCATGGGGCTGTGGCTCAAGGTGATCTACTTCAGCTTCGGCCTGCTGCTGTCGATGATGGTGCTGTCGGGCATGCTGATCTGGACCAAGCGCACCGTCCGCGAGACCCGCGATATCCTGCGCGAAGGCCGCGCCGGTCGGCTGGAGCCTGCGGAATGAGCGCGGGCGTCCAACGCGGCGAGGCGCGGACCCGGCTGGGCCGCTGGTGGCAGGACTGGCGCTTTCACCTCAGCGCGCTGGCGGTTCTGGTGCCGCTGGCCGCCTTGCCGCGATATTACAGTGATATCAGCCTGTTCACCGGCGATGCCGGGCTTGGCAGTGGCGAGGCAAAACATGTGCAGGTCGGCCCCTTCGATCTGCAAATCGCCGAGTTCTGGCTGACTGCGCCGATCGATATGGGCGTGGCGGGCGCGCGCAAGCAGTTCTCGGTCTCGCTGTGTCAGGGCTGCGAGCATCGCATCCGCGCTATCCATGCCCGCTTTGGCAAGCCGCGTTCCCTGCGCGCCGCCGGGGCGTTGTTCAGCGGCTCGCATGTCCGCCAGACTGCCGATCTTCAGGTGCCGCCCAGCGTGGACAGTTCCGACAATCTCTGGCTGACGGTCGAGGAATGGGACGGCACCGTTCATCATGGCGACATCGCCGTGGATCAGGTCTCACCCGCCACCGCCGCATGGCTTGCCCGCAAGGAGAAACAGCAATGACCATCCGCAAGCTGACCTTTCTGACCGCCACGCTTCTTGGCGCCTCGGCCCTGCCCGCGCTGGCCCATTATCCCTTCTGCACCTGCGAGGCGCATGGCGCGGATGTCATCTGCACCGGCGGCTTCTCGGACGGGACCAGCGCCGAAGGGGTCAAGCTGGACGTGATCTCTTATGAAGAGGACGTGCTTATCCCGGCCAAATTCGACGCCAGCTCGAAATATTCGTTCCAGAAGCCGGAAGGTGAGTTCTACATCCTCTTCGATGCCGGTCCCGGCCATATCGTCGAGGTGGACTGGCAGGATGTCGAAGGCATCGAACAGTGAGTTCCGCCATCTCGGTCATCGTCCCCCCGGCCTCTGGGCGGCGAGAGACGGTGGCCGTGCTGCTGGCGGCGCTGATCGTCGTGCTGTCGGCGACCGGCTTCATCGCGCTGCATCGTGACACCGCCACCGCAACCTCGCTGCCGCATTGGCAGGTCGACCTGCGCAGCGGGCTGAACGCGGCGGAACAGGGGCTGACCGCCGATCTGCTGCTGGCCGCGGACGAGATGCCCTATCTGGATCAGGTCACCCCCGAGGCGCTGGCCGCCGAAGGCCTGCCCCCCTTCTTCGCCGACGCCACCGCCACCGCGCGCGGCGGCCACCACTGGCAACTGATCGAGACGACCGATGCCCAAGGCTGGCTGGGCCAGCCCGCCGCCAAAGAGGTCGCAGGCGCGATGCTGATGCGGATTGCAGGAGAAACGCCGACGATCTGGCTGCACCGGGATGGCGCGGCCTCGACCAGCGCGCTTGACGATGCGGCATTGATCGCCGCGGGCTGGCGGCAGGTCATCACCCGCTTCGACGCCAGCGTGACACGGAAAGACGACCAGCATTGACCCTGACCCGCCGAAGCCTTCTGGCCGCCTCGCTGGCGCTGCCCCTTGCCTCTCGCCTTCATGCGACAGCCCCCGGCCTGCGCGTCGGCGTAACGCTGCACCCCTATTATTCGTGGCTTGCCAATATCCTTGGCGATCTGGGCCAGCCGGTGCCGCTGGTCCCCGAGGGCTTCAACCCTCACGCCTATGAACCACGGGCCGAGGATATCCGCCGCATCGGCGCGCTGGACGCCGTGGTGCTGAACGGGATCGGCCATGACGATTTCGCCTCGCGCATGATCGAGGCGTCCGAAAACCCCGATGTCGCGGTGATCGAGGCCAATCGCAACGTGCCGCTGCTGCCTGCCGTCGGCGCCTTTGCACGCGGCCTTGGCGACCGGATCGACGGGCGGGTGGTGAATTCACACACCTTCATCTCGATCGCCGGGGCGATGGCGCAGGTGCAGACCATCTCGCGCGATCTTGGCGTGCTGCGCCCCGATGATGCGGAAACCTTCGCCGCCAATGCCCGCGCCTATAACCGCCGCCTGCGCGCGATCCGGGCCGAGGCTTTGGCGCAGGTGGTCGAAGCCCCCGCCCCCAGCTTCAAGGTCGCCACGATCCACGGCGCCTATGATTATCTGCTGCGCGAATTCGGGCTGGAGGTGACGGCAGTGGTCGAACCCGCCCACGGAATCGAGCCGTCCCCCTCGCAACTGGCCCGCACGATCCAGAAGATCCGCGATCTGAATGTCTCGGTGATCTTCTCGGAATCGAATTTCCCCTCGACCTATGTGGACACGATCGAGGCGGAAACCGGGGTCAGCATGTATCCCCTGTCCCACATCATCCACGGCCCCTACACGCCCGAAAAATTCGAGATCGAGATGGCGGCGAATTTCGCCACCGTCGTCCGCGCCATCCGCGAGAACGTGGCATGACCGCGCGTGGCCCCGGCATAGCGATCCAAAATCTGTCCCTGACCCTTGGCCGAACCGAGGTATTGTCGGGCGTCGATATGACCGTTGCCCCCGGCAGTATTCACGCGCTTGTCGGCCCGAATGGTGGCGGGAAATCCTCGCTGATCCGCTGCCTGCTGGGGCAGATGCCGCATCGTGGAACCGTGTCGCTGAACTGGCCCGCCCGTCCCGGCCGTATCGGCTATGTCCCGCAGGCGCTGCAATTCGATGCCGGTCTGCCGATGACCGTCGGCGATTTCCTTGGCACGCTGGACGGCAACCGCCCCGGCTTCCTGAAACCCCGCCGCGCCACCCGCGATCTGGTCGAGGCGCAACTGGCGCGTGTCGGCATGGCGGGCAAATCCGGTCGCCGCATGGGCGCTTTGTCGGGGGGCGAGCGTCAGCGCGTGTTGATGGCACAGGCGCTGGAACCCGCGCCCGATCTGCTGATCCTTGATGAGCCGATGTCGGCGCTGGACGAATCCGGCGGCGCGATCTTTGCCGAAGTGATGCAGTCGCTGCGCCGCGACGGCGTGACCGTGCTGTGGATCGAACACGATCTGCTGGCCGTCCGCCGCCTTGCCGATCACGTCACCGGCCTTGCCCGTCGGGTGATCTTTGACGGCCAGCCCGAAGCGATGCTGGATGCCGACCGCGTCCTTGACCTCTTCTCACAGCGGAGCGCCGTGGCATGAGTTTCGAAGCCTTCCGCCAATGGGTGCAATCGCTGGCCGAAGCGGGCTGGCTGCCCGCCTCTCTCGGTTGGGGATTTGCGGTCAACGCGCTGCTGGCCGGGCTGATCACCGGCCCGATGCTGGGCAGTCTTGGCACACTGGTCGTCATCCGTCGCCACGCCTTTTTCGCCGAAGCGGTGGGCCACGCCGCCCTGACTGGCGTTGCCATCGGCATTCTCGCGGGCGAGCCTTATACCGGCCCTTATGGCGCGCTTTTCGGCTATTGCATCCTGTTCACGCTGGCGCTGGAATATCTGCGTGGACGGACTGGCCTTTCGGCGGACACGCTGATCGGGGTGTTTTTGTCGATGTCGCTGGCGCTTGGCGCCTCGATCCTCTTGATCCTCGCGGGCAGGATCAACGTCCATATCCTTGAAAACGTGCTGTTTGGGTCAATCCTCACCGTCAATGGCACCGATCTGGCGGTGCTTGCCATCGTGGGGATCGCGGTCACAGCGCTGTCGGCGGTGCTTTACAACCGCTTCATGATCTCCAGCTTCCACCCGGCGCTTGCGCAGGTGCGCGGGCTGCCAGTCCGCACTCTGGATTATCTTTTCGTGGTGCTGGTCACCGTCGTCACCGTCGCCGCGCTGAAGATCGTCGGGGCGGTGCTGGTCGGCGCGCTGCTGGTCATCCCCGCCGCTGCCGCCCGCATCGTCGCACGCTCTCTGGCCGGGTTCTGGTGGCTTTCGGTCGGCATCGCCACATTCGCCACGCTGACCGGCATCCTGATCCCGATGGAGTTCGACCTGCCGGTCCCGTCCGGCGCGGCAATCATCCTTGTCGCAGGCACCTGCTTCCTTATCTGCACGACGCTGCGCGCGCTGATGCCCGCATTCCGGGGGGATACCGCATGAAACTGGCAATTGCGCTGATGCTGCTGGCCCTGCCCGCCAGCGCCGAGACGGTCCTGACCGCCCATCCGGCCACCAACGCCCTTGCCCGCGCCCTGACCAAGGGCAGCGGCATCGACATCGTCGCGGTCCAGCCCGACAAACTTCCCGCCTCGCGGCTTGCGTCATATCTTCACGGTCGCGGTCAGGAAACGGTCGAGGCAGCGGCGAAGGATGCCGATGCCGTGCTGACCCTGCGGTCTTTCTGGCCCGATGATCCGCTTTATCCCGCCGCCCGCCGCGCCAATATCCGCATTATCGAAATCGACGCCGCCAAGCCCTTGGACGAACGCCTGCCCGGCATCGCCCTGATGGATGCAACCGATCAGGACGACGCCCTTTACGCCCAGCTTGGGCTGGAGCCGATGCCCCCCGCAGGCGAGGAAACCGCGCCGTGGCTTTCCCCCACCCGTCTTGGCGAAATGGCCGAGATCGTCGCCGCCGACCTTTCGCGCCTTGCGCCTGAAGATGCCGCTCAGATCGCGGCCAATCTGGGCGCGTTGAAACACGATTTGCTGGCGATCAAGTCGCAAGCCGATAGCGATCTTGCATCGCTCGATTCCGTCGAGGTGGTCGCCCTGTCGCCGCAATTCGGCTATTTCTCCGCCGATCTTGGGCTGGACCTGCGCGCCCAGATCATCGCCGCCCCGCGCGAATGGACGCCCGAGCGATCACAGCAGATTACCGAATGGTTGCAGCAAAACCAGATCATGACGGTGCTTCTGGCCCGCGACATGCCCGACGAGTTGATCGCGACGCTGAACGAGGCGGGCATCCGCAGCCTGACGATGGACACTTTGCCCAAGGATCAGCCGCAGGACCCAATCAGCGCCGGGGTCGCGGCGCTGACGCGGTGATCAGCGTATCATAGCACGGGTCGATTGAGCCTTGCCCCTAGTAATGGGGCGGGCGTTGGTCGGCCAGCGGAATCGAGCCGGACGCATCGGCCTCGCGTTCAGCCTCGGCCTGCATCAGCAGGTGAAGGCGGCGCGAAAGGCGGGCGATTTCGCCGTCCTGACGCGCGATGACTTCGCTGAGATCCTCGGTCACCCGGGTCAGATGCGCCATCGCTTCTTCAAGCTGGCGGATGCGGTCGTCGTTCTTGTCCATTGCGCCCCCTTCCGTTAGAGCAGCCACGGACCCTCGAAAGACGCGCACATGGCAAAAGATCAGAAAAAGCAGCCCCGTCCCAAGGCCGAGACGCCAAAGGGCTTCCGCGACTATTTTGGCGCGGATGTGACGGAACGCAAGACGATGCTAGACCGTATTGCGGAAGTCTATCATCGCCACGGCTTCGACCCGCTGGAAACCAGCGCCGTCGAGACGGTCGAGGCTTTGGGGAAATTCCTGCCAGATGTGGACCGTCCGAACGCCGGTGTCTTTGCATGGCAGGAAGAGGCGGTTCCGGGCGGCGGTTCGGGCGACTGGCTGGCACTGCGCTATGACCTGACAGCGCCTCTGGCGCGGGTGGCGGCGCAGTTTCGCAATGATTTGCCCGCGCCCTATCGTCGCTATGCGATGGGCCCCGTCTGGCGGAACGAAAAGCCCGGTCCGGGACGATTCCGACAGTTTTATCAATGCGATGCGGATACGGTGGGATCGGCCTCGGTCGCGGCGGATGCCGAGGTTTGCGCCATGCTGGCCGATGCGCTGGAAGCCGTGGGGATCGCGCGGGGCGATTACATCGTGCGGATCAACAATCGCAAGGTTCTGAACGGAGTGCTTGAGGCCGCCGAGGTGCGCGCCGATCAGGCCGAGGATGTGCTGCGCCAGATCGACAAGTTCGACAAGGTGGGACGCGAGGGCGTGCTGGCTTTGCTGACCGTCGGTCGCAAGGATGACAGCGGGGCCGAGATTGACGGCGTCGGGCTGAGCGAGGCGCAGGCGCAGCCGGTGCTGGCCTTCCTGACATCGAAGGGCGCGACAAATGGCGAAACCTTGGTCAATCTGCGCGAGGCCGTGGGTGCTTCGGTAATCGGTCTCGAAGGCGTCGATGAGCTTGCACAGATCAGCGACATGCTGGCCGCGATGGGCGTGGGCGAAGATCGGGCGATCATTGACCCCTCAATCGTGCGCGGGCTTGGCTATTATACCGGGCCGGTGTTTGAGGCTGAGCTGACCTTTGAAATCCTTGATGAAAAGGGTCGCAAGCGGCAATTCGGCAGCGTTGCCGGGGGTGGTCGCTATGACGGTTTGGTCGAGCGGTTCACAGGGCAGAAGGTTCCGGCTACTGGCGTTTCCATCGGCGTGGACCGGCTGTTGGCGGCTTTGCGGGCGAAGGGGCTGGCGGGCGCGGATACAGCCGGGCCGGTTGTGGTGACGGTCATGGACCGGGACCGGATGGCCGATTATCAGGCAATGGCGTCCGAGCTGCGCGCGGCGGGCGTCCGGGCCGAGGTCTATCTGGGCAATCCGAAAAACTTTGGCAACCAGTTGAAATATGCCGACAAACGTGGCGCTCCGGTCGCGATCATTCAGGGCGGGGACGAGGCAGAGCGCGGCGTGGTGCAGGTGAAAGACCTGATCCTTGGCGCGAAGATCGCCGCCGAGGCCAGCCTTGACGAATGGAAGGCTCAGCCCGCGCAGACCGAGGTTGCCCGCGCCGATCTGGTGGCGGAAGTCAAGCGGATCCTCGGATGATCCCGAAGCGCGACAAGCAGCGGATCGGGCAGCGCCTGCTGGACGGGTTCCGTGAGGCCGGGGCGGTCGAGGTTGCGCCCGATCTGCTGCTGCCTGCTGAAACGCTGCTGGATCTTTACGGCGAGGATATCCGCGCCCGCGCCTATGTTACCACCGACCCGATCCGGGGCGAGGTGATGTTGCGCCCGGATTTCACCGTGCCGGTCGTGCAGATGCACATGTCGGGCGGGGCCGAGCCTGCCCGCTATTGCTATCTGGGCGAGGTTTTTCGCAAGCAGGACATGGGCGATACCCGCCCCGAGAACCCGCGCGACAACGAATATCTGCAATGCGGGTTCGAGCTGTTCAGCCGCGAGGCTGGGGCAGATGCGGAAACCTTTGCTTTGTTCTACCACCAGCTTGCGGGTTACGATCTGACGGCGGAAACCGGCGATATGGGCCTGCTTCTGGACGCCGTGCGCGGCCTGCCCCTGCCCGCCGCGCGCTGCGATGCGCTGCTGCACCACATCTGGCGGCCGGGGCGGTTTCAGCGGTTGCTGGACCGGTTCTCTGCCCCTCCCCGTTCAAGGGATTTCGCGGCGGGCGCGGTGCCTTGGGCCGGGCTGCGCGGCGAGGATGAGATGGCGGCGCGGATCGCACGATTGCAGTCCGACGGGGCTGAACCTGCCCTGCCCGCCATCTGGTCCGACCGGCTGTCGCGGCTGTTCGCGGTGCGGGACATCGCGCCGCTGGCATTGGAACGCCTGACCGAACTTGCCACCGAGGTCCCCGCGATCAGCGAGGCCGTCAGCCGGATCGCCGATCGGTTCGCCCATATCGCCCGGTTGGGGATCGATCCGGCAACGATCATCTTCGATGCCAGCCACGGGCGGCACAATATGGAATATTACGACGGCTTCACCTTCAGCTTCCTGTCCCGCCACGCCGACTGGCCCCCGGTCGCGACGGGCGGGCGCTATGACGCGCTGATGGCGGTGCTGGGCAAGGGCCGCGCCATTCCTGCCGTCGGCGGCATCATCCGTCCCGGCCTGATCGCGGAACTGGAGGCGGGACAATGATCCGGCTGGGCGTACCGTCCAAGGGGCGACTGATGGAGCAGACTTTCGACTGGTTCGCGGCCCGTGGTGTGCGGCTGTCGCGTGCCGGTTCGGATCGCGAATATGCAGGCCGGGTCGAGGGGGCGGATGGTGTCTCGCTGGTGCTGCTGTCGGCGGGCGAGATTCCGCGCGAATTGGCGGCCGGACGGATCGAACTGGGCGTGACCGGCACCGATCTGGTGCGGGAAAAGCTGCCCGGCTGGGCATCCGATTTGGCCGAGGTGGCGCCTATGGGCTTCGGACATGCCGATCTGATCCTTGCGGTGCCGGAATGCTGGCGCGATTGCGAGGGGCTGGACGATTTGGCCAGCATCGCCCGCGATTTCCGGGCTGTGCATGGCTTCCGGCTGCGGATCGCGACGAAATATCACCGGCTGGTCCGGGCATGGCTGGCCCAGCATGAGGTGGCCGATTACCAGCTTGTCGATTCGCAAGGCGCGACCGAGGGCACAGTGGCCAATCAGACCGCCGAGGCGATTGCGGATATCACCAGTTCCGGCGCAACCCTTCAGGCGAACAATCTGAAGATACTCGCGGGAGAGCCGATCTTGCGGTCGCAGGCGACGCTCTTCGCCAATCGCGCGGCGATGGATGGCGGGATGCGGAAATTTCTGGCGCAGCTTGGCGTGGCCGCGACAGACGGTATTTAGACAACGAAGAAATCAGAGACCGACAAGGGCGCGGGCAAAGTCGTTCGCATCGAAGGCGTCTAGGTCGTCGATCTGTTCGCCAACACCGATGGCATGGATCGGCAGGCCGAAGCGGTCGGCCAAGGCGACCAGCACGCCACCGCGCGCGGTGCCGTCCAGTTTGGTCATCACGAGACCCGAGACATCGGCAAGTTTCTGGAACGTCTCGACCTGATTGAGCGCGTTTTGCCCGGTCGTTGCATCCAGCACCAGCAGCGTGTTATGGGGCGCCGAGGGGTCTTTCTTGCGGATGACGCGGACGATCTTTGCCAGTTCCTCCATCAGATCCTGACGGTTCTGCAGGCGACCAGCCGTGTCGATCATCAGAAGATCGGCACCGTCGGCCTCGGCCTTGGTCATCGCATCGAAAGCAAGACTTGCCGGGTCCGAGCCTTGCGCCGCGACCATGACCGGCACACCCGCTCGCTGACCCCAGACCTGCAACTGCTCGACCGCTGCGGCGCGGAACGTATCGCCCGCGGCAATCACCACGGATTTACCCGCCGCGCGGAACTGGCTTGCCAGTTTGCCGATGGTGGTGGTCTTGCCCGCACCGTTGACGCCGACGACCAGCACCACCTGCGGCTTTTTCGGATATAGCGGCAAAGGACGGGCGACCGGGGCCATGATCCGGGCGATCTCACCCGCCAGCAATTCCTTTAACTCGGTCGAGGACAGGCGGCGCCCCATCCTACCTTCGGCGATATTGGCGGTCACGCGCAGGGCGGTCTCGACGCCAAGATCGGCCTGAACCAACATATTCTCCAGCTCTTCCAGCATCTCGTCATCCAAGGCCCGGCGTGGTTCCTCGGGCTGGGCATCGGCGCGACCAAAGAGGCGGCCAACGAAGCCGGTCGCGGGGGCGGGTACGATGGGATCGGGCACGGGGGTCGGGTCGGCGGCTGGCTCGGGCGCGCCTTCGCCCACGATCCCGTCCAGACCTTCGCCGATCTTCGACGAAGAGCGTGTCAGCCGCTCGCGCAGTTTACCGAAAAACGACATATGCCCCCGATCCTTCTGGTCCGCCCGAACCTAATCATTCGTCGGGGCAAGGGAAAGCCCGGCCATGCGTGCTTTGGTGGTGAAAATATCTATTGGGGGCCATGCAACGCTCTGCCCTTTGATCGGACGCGCGCTCACAGGCGGATCAGCGGAAGTCCCATGAGAGCCTGAGAGAAGAGGGCCAGGCACAGCAGGACGTAGATACCGGCCACAAGCCATAGGGGGCGGATACCGATATGCCGCCAGTCAAACAGCAACCCGGCAATTGGCAGCACCTGCATCGCATGCAGAGACAGGAAATGCGCCGGGCGCAAATCGCCCGTCGCCAGCGACCAGCCGAACAGCGGTATGACCGGCGCATTTTCGGGGTGAAACCCAACAAAATGAGAGCCGTTGCGGCCAAGATACCCGGCGATGAGAAGCGTCGGAATCAACGAAACGGTCAGGCCAAGAAACACGCCCTCGCGTAGGGCAGGCCCAAAGCGGGCGTGGATATCGCGCCGCGCGACCCATCCGACGACCGCGGCACCACAGACCAGGCAGACGGCACCGATGCCCATCAGCATATACATAACGCTATGATGGGGCGTGGTTTCGTTGAAATGCGAATGCTCGGCGCGACCGGCCTGCGTCATGATATAGCCCATCTCGAAGATGAAGGCTCCGGCGATCACCATACCCGTCCAGCGCATCGGACGGCCATTCAATGCCTCCGGCGTCAGACGGTTTTCAACCAGCGCCAAGGTCGCGAAATACACGCAGAATGACAGCGAGAACTTCATCGGCTTGAGCCAGACCCCGATGCCATCAAGCCGGCGCTGATCCAGCAGCAGCGGTGGAAGCATGATCGCCGCAAGCGCCAGAGAGATGATCGTCAAGGCGCCGTATATCCGCGTCGCAGGCCCGGCGTCGTCGGTAATCTTTGCCGTGACGGTCATCCCTCGCCCCCCGTCCTACGCGCGTTCTGGGCACGGTAAGCCAGCTCAACCGCCAGACCAAACAGCAAGCCCGCCGGTCCGAACAGGAACACCGCCAGAAGCGGCCCGGCCTGCACGACGCGGTGGACGCCTGCGCGGTCCATCCGGTCGGCGATCAGGCAGCCCACCAAAAGGTCGAAGGCAAGAAAGTGCAGCCAGCCCGCCAACAGCATCGGGTCCGAGGCGAACAGCCTTCGCACCGCCGCGACCGAGTCATAGCCTCCACCCGTTTCGGCGAAATAGATCATCACCAGCATCGTATAAAGCGCCGAGAAGACCAGCGGCACCACCCATCGCGGCGCGACACCCAGATAGGCCCAACGGCCGGCCCGGGGCATGACGATCAGAACCGCCCAACATGCCAAAGCCAGCATGTTCACAAGGCCGAAAACGGCTTCCCATTCCATCGCAATCCTCCATAGTCCGTCGTTGCCGACGCGGATATGACTGTAAGAAAAATGGACCTGATCGAACTGATATTTACATCGTAAACATACGCGAAAAGCGTCCTACGACAAGCAGAATGTAGACAGTGGAAACAACTCGGCATAGAACCGCCCCATGAAGGCACGGAAATACCATCACGGCGATCTCAAGAACGCGCTGTTGCGGGCTGGCATCGACATTCTCGAAGAAGAGGGATTGCCCGGCCTGTCCTTGCGCGCAATCGCCGCGAAAGCAGGGGTAAGCCACGCGGCGCCGCGCAATCACTTCGACGGTCTGAACGGTCTGCTGGCGGCAATCGCTGCGGAAGGATACCGTCGCCACAAAGCCTATATGCAGGAAGGCATCACGCCGGAATCATCGCGCCCTGAGCAGTTGGCGGCGGCGATGCACGGCTATGTCCGGTTCGCCCGGGAAAATCCCGCCCTGTTCGCCCTGATGTTTTCACCTGTGCGCGGCACCTTGCGCGACCCGGACCTGACTGCTGCGGCGCGGGAAAGTTATGCGGTGCTGAAAGGGATTGCCGAGCGTATCGACTGGGACAAGGCCAGCGGACCCGACGCGGCCTTGCGGACCGAGATGATGCTGTGGTCGTTCGTCCACGGCTATGCGCATCTCTATGCTTCACAGGAAGCGGGAACGGCGCGCTGCGGCGGTATCGCGCCGCCTGATGTCGCGACCGTCATCCCCGGCTTTTCCTATATCGACTGATCTGCGCCGCCGCCCCTGCCGCGCGGATCATTCAGGCTGGATATTTCGAGGACGCAAGCAATGTGTGCGAAAGATGGCTGGGGGGCATATCGCCCCCCGCCTCGTCTCAGCCGCGCATTTCGCGGAACAGTTCGGCCAGATGTTCGGTCGAGGGATCATGACCCGGTGCATCCTCGCCCTTCAGAAGCGGCTCGACCTTCAGGGCCAGTTCCTTGCCCAGTTCGACACCCCATTGATCGAAGCTGTTGATGCCAAGGATCACGCCCTCGACAAACACCCGATGCTCATAAAGCGCGACGATCTGGCCCAGCGTGAAGGGCGTCAGTTGCCCGATCAGCAGCGTCGTGGACGGACGGTTGCCGGGGAAGACGCGGTGGCGGGCCTGACGGTCAAGCTCTGCCCCTTCCAGACCCTTCGCCGCCATCAGCGCCAGCGCCTCGTCCAGCGTCCGGCCGCGCATCAGCGCCTCGGACTGGGCGAGGCAATTCGCGGCCAGCAGGATGTGGTGATGGGCAAGCTCATCCTCGTGGCCATTCGCGGCGAGGATGAATTCGCAAGGCACCGGCATCGTGCCCTGATGGATCAACTGGTAGAACGCGTGCTGGCCATTGGTGCCGGGCTCGCCCCAGACGACCGGACCTGACGGCACCTCAAGCGAGGCTCCGTCCATCGCCACGCCCTTGCCATTCGATTCCATCTCAAGCTGTTGCAGATAGGCAGGCAGCCGGATCAGGCGGTTGTCATAGGGCAGAACTGCGCGGGTCGGAAAACCGCAGATCTGGTGGTGCCAGATGCCGACCAAGGCCAGCAGGACCGGCAGGTTTTCCGCGAAAGGTGCCTCGCGGAAATGGCTGTCCATCGCCGCGCCGCCCGCCAGAAATTCATCGAACCGCTCTGGCCCGATTGCCAGCATCAGCGACAAACCGATCGGGCCCCAGACCGAATAACGCCCGCCAACCCAATCTTCGAAACCGAACACGCGCGATGCGTCGATGCCGAATTCAGCGGTCTTGTCGGTGGCCGAAGACAGGGCCGCAAATTGCGCCGCAGGTTCGCTGACGACCTTCGCCATCCAGTCCCGCGCGGTGCGGGCATTGGTCATCGTCTCGATGGTGGTGAAGGTTTTCGAGGCCACGATGACCAGCGTGGTCGCCGGGTCCAGACCCTTCAGCGTATCGGCAATATCCGCGCCATCGACATTCGAGACGAAATGCGTCCGCGGACCGTCATGATAGGGCGCCATCGCCAGCACCGCCATGAACGGACCAAGATCGGAGCCGCCGATGCCGATATTCACGACATCGGTGATCTTGCCGCCCTGCCCCGTAAACGCGCCCGACCGCACGTCACGGGCGAAATCGGCCATCAGGTCGTGGATCCGCCGCACCTCGGGCATGACATCCTGACCATCCACCTGAACGCTGCCCGACAGATTGCGCAGCGCCGTGTGCAGGACCGCCCGGCCCTCGGTCTCATTGATCTTCTGGCCGGTGAACATCGCGTCGCGGCGACCCGCCACGTCGGCGCCTTCCGCCAGTTCGATCAGCAGATCGCGCGCGCCCGCATCGATCAGTGTTTTCGACCAGTCGAAGGCCAGACCATCGGCACTGGTACAGAAACCGTCGGCCCGGTCTTCATCACGGGCGAACAGATCGGTGATCCGACAATCCCCCTGCGACTGACGGTAGGATTTCAACCGGCTCCATTTATCGGTCATCGGGGGAGGCTCCTCAGCGTTATTCGGCCCAGTGGACGGTCGCCGCGTCAAGGAAGGCGCGGATCGGGGCTTCGATCGGGTCCAGCTTCTGCGCCTGTTCCAGCGCCTCGCGCTTTTCCGGGCCCATGATCAGGACATGGATATTGATGGCTTTCGCCAGAACCGGGCGGGTCAGGGTCAGGCGCGGTTCACCCGCGCCCTCGGCCCGCATCGCCAGAACCGGCGGGGCGTCATTCGACAGCCCCTCGGCCAAACGGTCGGCACCGGGGAACAGGCTGGCGGTATGCATGTCATTGCCCATGCCCAGCAGCGCCACCGTGATCGGGAAATGCGGGGTCAGGCGTTCGGCCAGAACCGCCTCGGCCGCGTCGGGGCTTTCATCGCCGGTATAGAAGTCGATGTAATTCGCAGCCGCCGCCTTGTCGCGCAACAGATGCCGCCGCAAGAGCCGCCCGTTCGAGCGTTTGTGTTCGCCATCCACCCAACGTTCGTCGCCCAGAAAGATCGTCACCCGGTCCCAGTCCAGATCGGTGCCGCTCAAAGTCTCGAAGATCGGAACCGGAGTGGTGCCGCCCGGCACACAAAAGCTGGCCTTTTCGTTCGAGCGCAGATGCTGCGCCAGTTGCGAGGCAAGCTTGTCAGCCAGCGACAGGGACAGCAGCTCCCGGTCGGGATATTCGATGAACTCCATGCTCATGACCTGATCTCCCTCCAGCGTCGGTTGTCGCGGTGCATCAGGCGCAACGCCTCTTCCGGTCCCGAAGATCCCGCGTCATAGGGTTCGGGACGGCGTTTGCTGTCTTCCCACGCGGTAATGATCGGATCGGTCCAGGCCCATGCCGCCTCAACCTCGTCGCCGCGCATGAACAGGGTCTGGTTGCCCCGGATCACGTCCATGATCAGCCGCTCATAGGCGTCGGGCATATCGGCCCCCTCTGCCCCAAGCGCATCGGCGAAAGACATGTCCAGCGGCACCTGCACCAACCGCATCCCGCCCGGCCCCGGTTCCTTGATCATCACCTTCAGGTTCATACCCTCGTTGGGTTGCAGGCGGATGACAAGTTCATTGGCTTTCGGATGGCCGGTATCGTCGAAGATCGAATGCGGCGGTTCCTTGAAGATGATGGCGATCTCGCTGGTCCGCGCCCGCAGTTTCTTGCCGGTGCGCAGATAGAAGGGCGTGCCCTGCCACCGCCAGTTCGAGATGCGGACCTTCATCGCCACATAGCTTTCGGTGCGCGAATCCGGGTCTTCGGCGTCTTCCAGATAGCCGCCGTTTTTGCCGTCGCCCTGATACTGGCCGCGAACGATATCGCCGTTCTCTACCGGCTCCAGCGCGCGGATCACCTTCAACTTCTCATCGCGGACGGCGTTCGGATCGAAGTGATAGGGCGGCTCCATCGCGATCAGGCACAGAAGCTGCATCATGTGGTTCTGCACCATGTCCCGGATCGCCCCGGATTTGTCGTAATAGCTGCCACGCCCGGCGACGCCCACCGTTTCGGCCACGGTGATCTGGACGTGATCCACGTATTGCGCGTTCCACAGCGGCTCGAACAGGACGTTGGCAAAGCGCACGGCCATCAGGTTCTGAACCGTTTCCTTGCCCAGATAGTGATCGATCCGGTAGATCTGATGTTCCGCAAAATGCTGGGCCAGTGTGGCGTTCAGCGCCTTCGCGGTGGCCAGATCGCGGCCAAAGGGTTTTTCGACGACGATCCGGCTGTCCTCATCGGCGATGCCGTAATTCGCCAGCCGCTCGGCAATGTCCCCGAATAGCGCGGGCGCGACCGAGAAGTAGAAGGCGTGGACCTTGTCGTCGCGGATGCGGCTTTTCAGCGCTTCCCAACCGCCGTCGCCCTTTGCGTCGATCGGCACATAGCCCAGCAGTTGCAGAAACTTCGCCAGATTCGGATTGCTTTTCTTGACGCCGCCGAATTCGATAATCGAAGCCTCGGCCTCCTTGCGGAAAGCGTCGTCATCCTGTTCCGTGCGCGCCGCGCCAATGATCTGAGAGGTTTCGGGAATTTGCCCCGCCTCGAAGCGGCGGAACAGGCCGGGCAGGATCTTGCGATGGGCAAGATCGCCGGTCGCACCGAAAATCACCAGGTCGAAATCTTCCACGGGTATGACGCGCGAAACCATGCTGTCCTCCTTGACGTCAGCACTTCTCATATCTTTCGTTAGCGTTAACAGCAACTGTCTTCAACCTTTCAGAGCTTTGTTCAGGCGTGGCAGTCGGCTGCGCTTCAGCATTTCGGCAACGGTCATCGTGCTGCCCATTCTTGTGGCTTTCTCATGTGCGCCATGCACGGCCCCCACGACAAGGGCCGGATTGCCGCGATGGAGATCAAGCAGAAAACTATCGGGATGAATGGCCCGAAGGCCAAGGGCTTGCATCAAATACTGTGGAAAATCCCGCAGATTCGCGGTGACGATCACCCCGGCACCGCCAGCCAGCGCGGCCTCGGCCACGTGCCGGTCGGCGGGGTCGGGAAAATCCAGATCGATGGCCCGCACCCCGTCATCGGGCATCGCGGCATCGGGAAAATCGGCGTGCAGCAAGGCGATCTCGGCCCCTGCCACCGCATCCTGATCCGCCCCAAGCCGTGCCGCCGCATGTCGCCACTCGGCAAGGATGCGGCCTGACCACAGCGGCTGATACAGACCTGCCTTTGCAAGATCGATCAGGATCTCGCGAAGAATCGTCGGGAACAGCACATTGGCGTCCAGAACCGCCTTCATCAGTCCAGCCTGAAGAACAGCGCCTTGAGATAGCCGGTTTCGGCCAGTTGCGGCAGCGTCGGATGATCAGGCCCGGCCTGCCCGGAATGGATCAGCACTGACCGCCGACCGCCCCGCCCGATCCCCCGTGCCGAGGCATTCCGAAACGCCGTCAGATCGGCGGCATGGCTGCAAGAGCATAGCGCCAGATATCCACCTGGCTTCACCAAAGGCGCGGCCAGCTTTGCCACCCGCTCATAAGCGCGCAGCCCGGCCTCCAAAGCCTGTTTCGAGGGCGCGAATGCGGGCGGATCGCAGACGACAACGTCAAAGCGCCGCCCCTCGGCTGCCATTGCTTCCAGCGCCTTGAAGGCGTCGGATTGCAGAACCTCGACCCGGTCGGTCGCGCCCATCGCCTTCGCCCCACCTCGCACCAGCTCCAGCGCCGGTGCGCTGCCATCGATACAGGTCGTGCGCTCTGCCCCTGCCGCCAGCATCGCCAGCCCGAAGCCACCGACATGGCTGAACACGTCCAGCACCTCGCCCCCATCCACCAGCCGTTGCGCAAAGGCATGGTTCGGGCGCTGATCATAGAAAATCCCGGTCTTCTGACCGCCCATCACATCGGCCAGATAGATCGCGCCATTCATCGCGACCTCGATCGGCCCTGACGGAGCCTCGCCGCGCAGAACCTCCATCCGCTCGGCCAGTCCCTCAAGACTGCGCGCACGTCCCTGCCCGTTCAGGATCACCGTCGTCACGCCAGTCACGGCGACCAAGGCATCGGCGATTTCACTCGCCATCCCGTCGGCCCATGCGGCGTTCGGCTGCATCACCGCCACATCGCCGAAGCGATCCACGATCAGTCCCGGCAGCCCGTCCGATTCGGCATGGACCAGCCGGTAGAACGGCGCGTCATAAAGCCGCTCGCGCATTTTCAGCGCGCGAAGCAGCCGCGCCTGCAACCAGCCCCCGCCGATCACCGCCTCGGGATCGCTGTCCATCACCCGCGCCACGATCTTCGAGGCCGGGTTTACGGTCACCACCGCCATCGCCTTTCGTTCGGCATCCTCAAGAATGGCGAACGATCCCGCCGCCAGCGCCTTGGTGCGCCGGTCCAGAACCGCTTCGTCCTCGAAGACCCACGGGAAGCCGTGCCGAATCGCCTGAGGCTTCGATTTCGGGCGCAGACGGATGACGGGAAGATCGGTCATGGCAGAATTCCTTTCGCGCCCCGCTGTGACACGCAGCGCCGAGACAGACAAGCGATCAACCCCGGATTTCACAGGGCCAAGGCGCTTCGCGTCAGAAATCCCCGGAATGGGTGTTGAACTGTTAACGCTAACAACTTATTCTACTGACATGTCACGGGAGCCAGCCACATGAGCATTAACGCCACCATCGATCGAGTGACCGACCGGATTCGCAACCGTTCGCATGCCAGCCGTGCCGCCTATCTGAAGAAAATCGCCCGCGCTGCCGAGGATGGTCCACGCCGAGCCCACCTGTCCTGCGGCAATCAGGCCCATGCCTATGCCGCAATGCCGGACAAGGACGACATGGCCAATACCCGCAAACCGAATATCGGTGTGGTGACGGCCTATAACGACATGCTGTCGGCGCATCAGCCTTATGAGCGTTACCCGGATCTGATTCGCCGCTCCGCTCACGCGGTCGGTGCGACGGTGCAGGTCGCGGGCGGCGTGCCCGCCATGTGCGACGGCGTGACCCAAGGCCGCGCGGGGATGGAGCTTTCGCTTTTCTCACGCGACGTGATCGCGTTGGCCACGGGTGTGTCGCTGTCGCATGACTGTTTCGACGCGGCTTTGTATCTGGGGGTCTGCGACAAGATCGTGCCGGGTCTGGTGATCGGGGCCGCAACCTTCGGCCATATCCCCGCTGTCTTCCTGCCTGCCGGGCCGATGCCCTCGGGCCTGCCCAATGACGAAAAATCCAAGGTCCGCCAGCAATTCGCCGCAGGCGAGGTCGGGCGCGAGGCTTTGATGGCCGCAGAGATGGCCTCTTATCACAGCGCCGGAACCTGCACCTTCTACGGCACCGCGAACAGCAACCAGATGCTGATGGAGTTCATGGGCCTGCATCTGCCCGGCTCCAGCTTCGTCAACCCGAACACGCCCTTGCGCGATGCGCTGACCGTGGCAGGCGTCGAACGCGCCGCGGCGATCACCAAGCTGGGCAACCACTACCTGCCCGCTGGCGAAATCCTTGACGAGAAAGCCTTCGTCAACGGCATCGTCGGGCTGATGACCACGGGCGGATCGACCAACCTTGTCATGCATATCCCGGCAATGGCCCGGGCGGCTGGCGTGCTGATCGATATCGAGGATTTCCACGACATCTCGGAATCGGTGCCGCTGATGGCGCGGGTTTATCCGAACGGTCTGGCCGACGTGAACCATTTCCACGCCGCAGGTGGTATCGGCTACATGATCGGTCAGTTGCTTGACGCAGGGATGCTGCATGAGGACGTAAAGACGATCATCGGCACCGGCCTTGACGGCTACACGACCGAGCCGAAACTGACAGGCGAGCGTGTGGTCTGGGAAGATGGGGCCAAGGAAACCCTGAACGACAAAATCCTGCGCCCGGTCGGCGATCCCTTTGCCGTCACCGGCGGTCTGAAACAGCTTGAAGGCAATCTGGGTCGCGGCGTCATCAAGGTTTCTGCCGTTGCGGCCGAGCGTCACGTCATCGAAGCGAAGGCCCGCGTCTTTTCGGATCAAGAGGCGGTCAAAGCTGCCTTCAAGGCAGGCGAGTTCACCGAAGACACCATCGTCGTCGTGCGTTTCCAGGGCCCGCGCGCCAATGGCATGCCGGAACTGCATTCACTGACGCCGACGCTGGCCGTGCTGCAGGATCGCGGGCTGAAGGTGGCTCTGCTGACCGATGGCCGGATGTCCGGAGCGTCTGGCAAGGTGCCTGCCGCGATCCACATCTCGCCCGAAGCCTCGGTCGGTGGCCCGCTGTCGCGCGTTCGGGACGGCGACCTGATCCGGATGGACGCCACCATGGGCACGATTGATTGCTTGGCCGAGGATTTCGACAATCGCCGCCCGGCGACGTTCGATCCCGGTCCCAGCAGCGAGGGTATGGGCCGCGAGATGTTCTCGGTCTTCCGCGCCACCGCCGGTTCCGCAACCGAAGGCGCAGGCGTGGTTGTGTAAACCAGCCTAATGGCCGGAGGGCTGTCTTAGCCCTCCGCCTTGCCGTCGGCGCCGACGGCCTGCCGATGTTTTTCAATCACCTGCACCGCCAGCTCATCCCCCGGTGAAAGCTCAAGCAACCGTTTCGCCGCTGCCACCGCGTTTTCTGGTCGCCCGTGCTTTTCGCAGAACCGGACCAGCACGCCCAACTGCGCGACCCGCATCGGCGGCTTGTAAAGATCGATCGATTTCTCGTGCAGGCTGATCGCCTCGTCGATCTCACCCTTCGCTTCCAGCACCTGCGCCAATGTGACCACCAGACTGTTCACACGAGGATGAGATTTGTAGGCCGCGCGCAGGCATTCTTCTGCCTCGTCCAGCCGCCCCAGTTTGCGCAGCCCCTTGCCCAGCATCGCATTGATCTGCGGGTCCAGCGGATGATGTGCCCGCGCCTCTGTATTCAGCGCCACGACGGCGTCCCAATCACCTGCCCGCTGACGCTTGCCGCTGGCCAGATGATAATAGCGCCGATCCGTCGATCCGCGCGCCGCAAGTTCCTCGACGAATTCCATCGCCACTTCGACGCCAAAAAACCGCTGCGCGAGATTGGCGTAATTCAGGATTCCCGTCACCGTGGCATCCTTATCGCGGATGGCCTGCCCCATGGCTTCCAGTGTCGCAGCGGCTTTCGCCTGCTTGGCGTCATAGGCGAAGTTCGACGGGAAATCGTTATCCCCGATCTCGATCAGAAACGCGCCCGGATAAACGCCCAGAGACAAAATCCGCGACGCCGAGGGGTGGATCGCGGCCTGCGGGAAATGCACAAGGATTTCACGATGATCGACCTGCGCGAAAAGCTGTTCCAGCAGCGCCGTGTCGGCCGCGACATCCTTGATGCAGAAGACCGCACCATCGCCCGCCCCGGACAAGGCGTCATGCAGCCGTGCCGGATCGTCGCCACCCTGAGCGGCCAATTCCGTGAACTGCCCCGCCTCATTCGCCGCAATCACGCGCCGATCTTCCGCGATGCCGGGAGCGCCCGCGTCGGGATCGGCTTTCTGCAGGATGATCATGTTATGAAAGCGATGGATCGAGACGATATCCTGACGCGACCCATCAAGAACCTCGCGCAGCATCCCACCGAAAAAGCCCACCGTATTCGGCGCGGTCAGTTCAAGCGACCCGCCATAGCGCGGAAAGAACGCGGTCTGCACATCCTCGACGATATAGATCCCGCCCGGCACGAGGGTCGGAAACAGCAGATCGAAGGTTTCGACGACATGCTCATTCAGGTGGCTGCCGTCGTCCAGAATGATGTCGAACGGCCCGCGTTCGGCGATCACCGCCTCCAGAAAATCGGCATCGACCTGACTGCCCTGCATGATCTTCACGCGCGGGCCCAGATCCATCGTCTTCCGCTCGATATCGATACCTGTGATCTGGGCATTGGGGAAAAAATCCCGCCACATCGCAAGCGATTCACCACCGCGGTCATGGTGACCGTAACCACCTACCCCGATCTCCAGCATCTTCAGGCTGTCCGTCTGAAGATGTTGCAAAATATCGTAATAGTGGGGCGTATATCTGTGCAGTCCGAATTTGTCGGTCCCGTGAAGGATCGCCAGACGTGAGAGTGAATCGACCATGGGGCAAAACTCCGGAGGCAACGTGGCGCGAACCACGTTGACAGATGACCCCGGTCAAGAGAAGACGATAATAAAAATACTACCGAAGATTGCGCAAAATCGCGCGCTTTAAGCCGCCGCCGCGGCCACTTCGCACACCGCGCGTCGCAAATAGCCCGCGAAATCGGCGGCAATGCAGCGCGCCGGACCGTCCGCCACATAGACGTTCAGCCAGGTCGGCGGCAAAGGCGGCAGCGCGCCGTTATGCTCGATCGGTTCCAGACCCGCCTGATTGATCCCGCGCGGCAGGATCGTGACCCCCAGATCGGCAGCCGCCGTCACTTTCCACGTATCGCTGCCACCATCGGCAACCGCCTGATAGGTCTCGATCCCGGCCTTTTCCAGCGCCGCCATCCCGACCGGATAATAGGCGCAATGCGGCGAATTCGCGACCGGCAGCGGGCGTTCCTTCCAGCTTTGGCTGCCAATCGCGCCGAACCATGCCAGATCGATCTTGGCCAAATGGATCGCCCCCGGAGGCGCGTCGAATTCGGTCGTCAGGATCACGTCATGTTCGCCACGCCGCATCTGCTCGCGCAGATCCTTGCTGCGGCCATCATTGATAATCAGCCCGACCCCTTCATTATCCTGCCGGAACTCGCGCACCGCCTGCGCCACCTTGGCAAACAGCCAGTCGCTGGTCAGCCCGACCCGCAACCGCGTATGCGACCGCGCGCCGGTGAAACGCGAGATAATCGCATCGTTCAGCGCCACCAGCTTGCGCCCCTCGATCAGCAATTCCACCGCGAAATCGGACAGGACGACGCCCCGCCCCTGCTTGACCAGCATCGGTTGCCCGAAGATTTCGTCCAGCCGTTTCATCTGCATCGACAACGCGCTTTGGGTCATGTTCAGCGCATCCGCCGCGCGGGTGACGGCACCGTATTCGGCAACCGCCTGAAGCGACCGCAGCGTTGCAATATCCAGATTGCGCATTGTTCAATCTCCATGATGGAACAGATCAAAACCATTCGTTTCACAAATAGCTCAATCCGTCCTAAATATCAATCATGGAAATCAGAAAGGCACAAAGCATCACATGACTTGATGCAATGCATGAACGGAGTTGAACCATGGCTTACAAATCGACCGCAGCCCTAAGCACCGCCACCCATGTGGGCATTCTCCCACGGCAAAGCTGGCTGAAGCGTATCATCACCATGTTCGACGTTCGCAAGACCCGCCTTGATCTGGCGCATCTGAGCGATGAGCAATTGCGCGACATCGGCGTCACCCGTGAGCAGGTCGAGACCGAACTGCAGCGCCCCGTCTGGGACGTTCCGAACAACTGGCGCAGGCACTAAGCTTGCCAAGGCGTCCCGCCGCGTCCTATCAGGTTCTACCTGAGGCGCGCGGGGCCCGGAACCAAGACGGGCAAGGGGGTTCACTTTCCCTGCCGTGACCGCGCGCTTTGGGCGATACCGGACCCACCACAGGACCGCCCATGACCGCTGCCCCTTCCCGTCTCGGACCCGCCGCGACCGGCGCATTGTTGATGGTCGCGGCGGGCGCAATGTTCGCCTGCGTGAACACGATGCTGCAATTCACCACGATGAAGCTGGGCGTCGCGGCACCGACGGCGACCTTCTGGCAATACGGCATCGCCCTGATCGCGCTGCTGCCATGGCAGGGGGTCGGGCTATCAGCTTTCAAGACCAGCCACCTGCCCGCCCATATCCTGCGCGTGGCCTTTGGCGTCGGAGGCGTGCAGCTTTGGGGCTTTGGCCTTGCCAATGTCCCGATCTGGCAGGCGATTTCGCTAATCATGCTGTCGCCCTTTTTCGTCACCATCGGCGCGGCGTTGCTGTTGGGCGAAAAGGTGACGCCGGCGCGCTGGCTGGCTGTGGTGCTGGGCTTTGTCGGCGGCGCGGTGATCCTTGCGCCATGGTCGGATGCCTTCACCCCCTGGGCGCTGGCCCCGGTCGGTGCGGCGGCGCTTTGGGCGGCGGCTTCGTTGATGACCAAGCGCATGACCGCGACCGAGACGCCCGCGACCCTGACCCTCTACCTGCTCGCCCTGCTGACGCCGTTGAATGCGGCGCTTGCGCTGGTGCCGGGAGCGGGCGGGTTGGCGATCACCGGCTGGCAGGTGATCGGCGCGCTGATCGTCGCCGGGATGCTGACGGCGCTGGCGCAATTCGCGCTGGCCCGCGCCTATGCCATCGCCGACGCGGCGTTCCTGCAACCTTTCGATCATGTGAAACTGCCGTTCAATGTCGGGCTTGGCATTCTGGCCTTCGGCTTCGTTCCGCCCGGCTCGATGTGGCTGGGATCGGCGCTGATCATCGGTGCGTCAAGCTGGCTTCTAGCCGAAGAAGCGCGGAGAACGAGGACGGCCTAGGCTGAGCGTCCGGTCATCACTAAGGAAGAATCGGCTTTCCGAACCGTTCGATCATCCGCTTCTGGATCTGGTCCCGCGTCTGGCGATAGGCGGCCAGCTTGGCCTCGCGCCCCTCGGCCAGCCCGGTCGGGTCCATGATCGGCCAGTATTCGACCTCAAGGTGATAAACCCGCGTCATTTCCAGCGCCAGACGCTGGCTGGCCGGAGACAAAGCGACGATCAGATCAAAACCGCCCAGATCGTCGCCCCATTCCATCATTTCTTCGAAGCTGCGACTGCGATGATTGGCAATCTCGACCCCGATTTCGTCACAGACGGTGATGGCGAAACCGTCCACCTCCATATCGTTCTTTACCCCCGCCGATTGAACATAGGCGGTATGGCCGTAGAATTTCTTCATCATGCCTTCCGCGATGGGCGAGCGGATGGCGTTGTGATCGCAGCAGAACAGAACCGAATGGGGGAACGTGTTCTGCGTCATCGGATCAGCTCTGCGGAATAAGCGCGCAAATCAGGGTGAACAGGCGGCGGGCCGTGTCGATGTCCAGTTCGGCCTTGTTTTCCAGCCGCTCCTGCAGAGTGCGCGCCCCCTCGTTATGGATGCCGCGACGGGCCATGTCGATCGCCTCGATCTGGGCGGGTGGCAGGCGCTTTACCGCGTCGAAATAGCTTTGGCAGATCTGGAAATAGTCCTTCACCACCTGCCGGAACGGGCCAAGCGACAGGTGAAATTCCGCCACCTTCTCGGCCGTTTCGGACTGCACGTCAAAGACCAGCCGCCCCTCGCGGATGCTGAGATCCATCACGAACGGGCCTTCCGGCGCGGGCTGGCCGTCGCGGCCGGGGATGATGAAGCTGTTATCCTCGATCAGGTCGAAGATCGCGACGCGGCGTTCCTGCTCCATCTCGGGCGTAGCCGGAGGCGCCGCGCTGTCATCGATTTCAACCCGAACGATCCTGCTCATCCCGCACCTCTTTCATTCAATACTGACAACCGCGCCTGAACCGAGGCACCATGCGCCTGCAACCCTTCGGCCCCGGCCAGCCGGACGGCAGCCGGACCAATCGCCGCCAGCGCGCCCGGTGACAGCTTCGCCATCGTCGTGCGCTTGAGAAAGTCCAGAACTGACAGACCTGACGAAAACCGGGCCGAGCGGGCGGTCGGCAACACATGGTTCGGGCCGCTGACATAGTCGCCCACCGCCTCGGGCGTATGCGCGCCAAGGAAGATCGCGCCCGCGTCGCGACATTTCAGCGCCAAAGCCTCGGGATCATCGACGCAAAGCTCCAGATGTTCGGGGGCGATGCGGTTTGACAGGGCCGCAGCCTCGTCAAGGTCGCGGACCACAATGATGGTGCCATAGTCGCGCCAGCTTGCCCCGGCGATCTCTGCCCGCGGCAGGGTCGGCAGGATACGGTCCACGGCGCCGGCAACGGCATGGGCCAGCATCTCATCCGTGGTGATCAGGATCGACTGGGCATCGGCGTCGTGTTCGGCCTGCGCCAGCAGATCCAGCGCCAGCCAGTCGGGGTTCTGCTCACCCTCGGCAATGATCAGCACCTCGGAGGGGCCAGCGATCATGTCGATCCCGACCTTGCCGAAGACCTGCCGCTTCGCCGCCGCAACATAGGCGTTGCCCGGCCCGGTGATCTTGTCCACGGGACGGATCGTGTTGGTCCCATAGGCCAAAGCCGCAATCGCCTGCGCCCCGCCGATCCGATAGACCTCATCCACGCCGGAAAGCTGCGCCGCAAGCAAGACCAGCGGATTGACCACGCCGCGAGGCGTCGGCACGGTGATGACCAGCCGCTCGACCCCCGCGACCCGCGCGGGGATCGCGTTCATCAACACGCTCGACGGATAAGCCGCCTGCCCGCCCGGAACGTAAAGCCCCGCCGCGCCAACCGCGGTCCAGCGCCAGCCCAAAGTCGCGCCGTCGGGATCGGTCCAGCTTGCATCATCGGGGATCTGGCGGGCGTGATAGGCGCGGATACGCTCGGCCGCCAGTTGCAGCGCGGCGCGATCCTCGGTCGAGACCTTGGCGACCTGTTCGGCGATTTCCTCGGGTGAGAAGCGCAGGCCCTCGGGCGAAAGCTCCATCCCGTCGAATTTCGCGGTCAGTTCGCAAAGCGCCTCATCACCCCGCGCCCGCACGTCCGCGATGATCGCCGAAACCGTGTCGCCGACATCCGCGGAATCCTCGCGCTTGGCCGACAGCATTTCGGCAAATCGCGCCTCGAAATCGGCGTCCGTGCTGTTCAGCTTGATCGGCATCATCTTCCCCGCAAACCTGAGCATCATCAGATGCATCCTGCCTTGTTATAGGCATGCCGGGGCGGCCTCAAGCGGGGCTGACAAATTGCGGGATCGCATGGCATCGGCGCTTGTCTGCCGGTCGCGCCGCGCGATACCGATGCTGCCCGGATTGCAGTTGAAGTGACGATTCAAGGCAGGCAAGATTATCCACAGGGGCAGTAAAACAAAAAACAGGCTCATGAAAAATCAAAAAACGAAGTCGCGGCTTGCCGTGGCGGCACTGACCGCGCTGATGACGGTGGCGGGATGTGGTGGCGATTCATCGCGCGGTGGCGGGCATTCCCGAAACGAACTCGACTGCATGATGCGGGCGATTTTCTTCGAAGCGAACCGTTCAAGCCGTGAAGGCATGATCGCGGTCGGCAGCGTGGTGATGAACCGCGTCGAGTCGCCGGAATTTCCGAATACGGTCTGCGGCGTGGTCGGCCAGAAGGGGCAATTCGCGCCCGGCATCATGACCAGGCCAATGGAATCCAAGGCGCTGCCGGACGTCAGAGAGGCGGCAATCGCGGTGCTTCGCGGAGAACGGCAACCCGGCGTGCAGAACGCGATGTTCTTCCACACGCAGGGATATTCGTTCCCCTATGACAACATGCATTACGTGCTGGTCGCAGGCGGCAACGCCTTCTACGAAAAGCGCCGCAGCCATCTGGTGACGCAGCCGGTCCCGCCGACGCCAATCGAAAGGCGTCGCGGCTATTGACGGGAAACGTCGCGGTGGCCGATCCGGGTATCGGTCACCGCTGCAGGCTCTAACCGGGGCAGGATCATTTCGACCTCGGGCACGCCACGCGAATTGGTGATGCCCTGCCGTTCGGTCGGGAGGAATCCCAGCCGAAGGTAAAGGCGTTGCGCATGCAGATTGCCTGCCACGACATTCAACCCCATCGAGGTCGCGCCATTTGCTGCGGCATCCGCGATCACCGCAGCAATCACCGCATCCGCATAACCGCCGCCGCGCGCTTCCGGGCGAGAATAGACCGACAGCAGCCACCCGCGCTGCGGATCGCGCGAATCCAGCCCTGCCTGCCAGGAAGCGACGGCAAAAGCGTGCCCGACCCTGTCACCGGCGACGAATGTCGGGACAGCGGCAAGCCTTGCCGCGAAATCTTCAAGCGGCCGGTTTTGCCATTCGGCCAAAGTCGCATCGAAAGCCTCTGGCGCGTCACGCAAAGCGGCCAGCCGGATATCGCGCCATTCCCCGGCGCGATCCGGACCAAGCCGCCAGGTGATCATTCGGGATGCGCGGGGGCTTTGCGCGAGATGGCGTAATAGGGCTGCGACACGTCGCGCAGATCCAGATTGACGCATTCCACATCCAGAACCAGCGTGCCATCGCCGGAGAAATTCAGCGACAGCGCACCCGTTCCGTCCTCGCCCGGCTGCCAGTCGATCGACAGCAGTTCCAGCACGGTATCGGCATCCCGCTCGACCCCGTCGCTGGTCATCCGCAGCACATCACCAATGACAAGCAGCGCGCGGACACGCTCAAACCCGCGCCCTTCAGCGCGGGCGGCATCCGCATCTTCCCAACGGAAGCGGTTCAGAAGAAGGGCCAGACGCCGCGCCTTGGGATCGTAAGAGATTTCCGATCCGGGCAGGACCGAATCCTGCAACAGCGCCGACATGATCCTGAGATCGTCCGAATCCTCGGCCTTCAGCGCCAAAGGGCGCGGATCGGCATCGGCAAAGCGGGCGTCTTCGACCATTCCTTATTCCTCCTTGATCCGTTCGATATGCGCACCAACACCGCGCAGTTTGCGCACGACATGTTCGTAACCGCGATCCAGATGATAGACCCGGCTGACCGTGGTCTGCCCTTCCGCAGCCATCCCCGCAAGGATCAGGCTGACCGAAGCGCGCAAATCCGTCGCCATCACCGGCGCACCACGCAGCTTGCTGACCCCGGTGACGGTCGCATGGCCGCCATGAACCTCGATCCGCGCGCCCATCCGGGTCAGTTCCGGGGCGTGCATGAAGCGGTTCTCGAAAATGGTTTCCTCCAGCACGCTGGTGCCTTCGGCAATGCACATCAGCGCCATGAACTGCGCCTGCAGATCGGTCGGGAAACCGGGGAAAGGCTCGGTCGTGACATTGACCGCCTTGATCGGCCCGTTGTGACGGCTGACCTTGATCCCGCGCGCAGTCTCTTCGACACTGATCCCGGCCTCGTCCAGCTTTTCACAGAAGGCGGAGAGAAGATCGATCCGCCCGCCAAGGCATTCCACCTCGCCGCCGCACATCGCGGGGGCAAGCATATAGGTGCCAAGCTCGATCCGGTCGGTGACGACGGGGTGGGTTGCGCCGTGCAGGGCATCGACGCCCTGAATGGTGATAGTGCTGGTGCCCTCACCCTCGATCTGCGCGCCCATCTTGCGAAGGCATTGCGCCAGATCGACGATCTCGGGCTCGCGGGCGGCGTTCTTCAGCACGGTCGTGCCCTTGGCAAGCGTCGCCGCCATCAGCGCATTTTCAGTCGCACCGACCGAGACGACCGGAAATTCGAAAACAGCCCCTCTAAGCCCACCTGCCGGTGCCTTCGCATGCACATAGCCGTCGCGCAGATCAAGCTCTGCGCCCATCGCCTCGAACGCTTTCAGATGCAGGTCCACCGGACGCGCGCCAATGGCGCAACCGCCGGGCAGCGAAACCTCGGCATGACCGTCCCGCGCCAGCATCGGGCCCAGAACAAGGATCGAGGCGCGCATTTTCCGCACGATATCGTAATCGGCGTGATGGCTGGTCAATGCATGGCTGGACATCGCCAGAACCTGACCGTCCTGCAGACTTGCCACCTCGGCGCCAAGGCTTTGCAAAAGCTCGGACATGGTGCGGATATCGGACAGGCGCGGCGCATTGGTCAGCGTCAGCGGCTCGTCGGTCAGGAGGGTTGCGGGCATCAGGGTCAGGCAGGCGTTCTTTGCCCCCGCAATCGGTATCTCGCCCTTCAGCGTTCCGTTCCCCCGAACGATAATCTGGTCCATCAGCTTTCGTCTCCGCCTGTATCGCCGTTTTCGCTTTTGTTATCCGTCCCGTCGGCCCGTGCCCTTGCCTGCGCCTTCCGGCGCTGCAGATTCGCCCGCAGCGCGGCACGAAGCCGGTCCTCGCGGGTCTGCTGTTTCTTCTTGTCCTCGGGGCGTTCTGTCATCCCATCCTGTTACCGCCGCAAGCGCCCGCAGTCCAGCAATGCCACGACGTCAGCGGCGCTTTCGGCGATTTGCGGGAATTTCGTCCAAACCCCTTGCGCGCCGCCGCGCCTTTGTCTAAACGCCCTCCACCGGCGCTGTGGTAGCTCAGTGGTAGAGCACTCCCTTGGTAAGGGAGAGGTCGAGAGTTCAATCCTCTCTCACAGCACCAGTAAGCCAATGATTGCATTAGGCTTCGATGCTACCCTTTCCGATCTCGATTATCCGCCAGGAACCGTGAACATCACGGGAATATCGGCACAAAATTGGCACAGCGAATCCGCGTCCCAGACACCTGTGCGGCGCAACCAGCCAAACCGGCGCATTCTTCTGCCTCAACCGAGAGTCCACATAAAGCGTCACCGGGGGGCCGCAACGCATTGTGAGACCCGAAGTGGTTCGCGAACATGCTCGTGGCCCAGTACCGGCGGCCTTTCCGACCACCGCTGCGTCACATCACCGCCTTTCGTCCGGCTTTCGGTCGCGGGCGATCCGCACTAGAGATACGGGACAACGGAGGAAGTCGATGTTCTGGATCATCTGCGCAGTGCTGGTCGTGGTGGTGGCGGCTGCCATCCTTGCGCCGCTGTTGCGTGCGCAAGAGGGCAGCGCGTCCGAGCCTGCCGCCGCTTTTGACCTGCGCGTCTATCGCGATCAGTTGCGCGAGGTGGACCGCGATCTGGAACGTGGCGTGATCAATGCCGAAGATGCTGGCCGTCTGCGGACCGAAATCGGACGTAAGGTGTTGGAGGCTGATCGTCGTCTCTCTGCCGCCCGCCCCGCCGGTTCCGGTGGCAAGGTTGTCGCTGCGGGGGCCGTGTTGGCGGTTCTGCTGGGCGGCGGCGTCGCGCTTTACATCGCCGAGGGTGCGCCGGGCGCGGATGATCAGCCGATCTCTGCCCGCTTTGCCGAGGCCGAGCGGAGCTATCAGAACCGTCCCTCACAGGCCGAGGCCGAGGCGCAGCGTTCGGCCACGCCGGCACCGCAACTTCGTCCCGAGGATGCCGAACTGATGCAGCAGCTTCGTGATCGCGTCGCCGAACAGCCCGATCCGCAGGGGCTGGAATTGCTGGCGATGCAGGAGATGCAGATCGGCAATGCCGTTGCTGCCCGCGCGGCGCAGGAACAATTGGTCGCGCTACGGGGCGAAGCTGCCAGCAGCGCCGATCTGCTGCGGCTGGTTGCGCTGATGGTAGATGCGGCAGACGGAGTTGTCACCCCCGAGGCCGAGGCCGTGCTGGCCCGGCTGATCAAGATTGATCCCGATCAGCAGCAGGGCCACTATTTCGTCGGGCTTCTTCATCTGCAGAATGGCCGCCCCGACAAGGCATTCGAGATATGGCGACGACTTTTGGAGCGGGAACCGTCTAACCCGCAATGGAATACCTGGATACGCCCAGCCATCGCCGATCTGGCATGGCTTGCCGGTCAGCCGGACTATGTTGCGCCCGAAGCGGGTGATCCCCTGCCCGGCCCCAGTGGCGACGACATCGCCGCCGCCTCTGAAATGTCCGATGAAGAGCGGCAGGAATTTGTCGCCGGGATGGTCTCGCAGCTAGAGGCGCGGCTGGCCCAGCAGGGCGGCTCGCCCGAGGAATGGGCGCGGCTGATTTCCTCGCTGGTCATCATCGGCAAGACCGATCATGCTCGGGCGATCCGGGACGAGGCGCTGCAGGTCTTTGCAGCCTCGCCCGACGCAGTTGCGACGATCCGCGCGGCGGCTGAACAATCGGGGATTGACGAATGATCCATGAAGATATCGCCGATTTCGCCAAATCGCTGCGGGCGACAGGTGCCATCGCGGGCCTTGATCTGGGCACCAAGACTATCGGCGTGGCGGTCAGCGACGGGCTGCGTCAGGTGGCCTCGCCGTTGAAGGTGATCCGGCGGCAGAAATTCACGCTGGATGCCGAAGAACTGCTGTCCATCGTCCGCGAGCGAGGGCTGATCGGGCTGGTGCTTGGCCTGCCGCGCAATATGGATGGCAGCGAGGGGCCGCGTGCGCAGTCCACCCGCGCCTTCGCCCGCAATCTCACCCGGCTCACCGATCTGCCGATCAGTTACTGGGACGAGCGGCTTTCGACCGTCGCCGCCGAACGCGCACTGCTGGAAGCCGATACCTCACGTAAACGCCGCGCCGAGGTGATCGATCAGGTTGCGGCGGGCTATATCCTGCAGGGCGCGCTTGACCGGCTGCGCTATCTGAACGGCTAACGGCGTGGAAAGCCCCTGCATCAATGTCTGCGTGATGCATCCGGTGAAGACGCTTTGCATCGGTTGTTACCGCAGCATCGATGAAATCATCGGCTGGGCCGGGATGACCGATCAGCAGCGCCGCAGGATCATGGCTGAACTGCCCGCGCGCAAGCCGTTGCTGGACGAACGGCCCGGTTGAGAATGCACTTGGGGGCTTAACCGCCCTGCCCCGTCTCGACCGTCACGATCCGCATATGGCGGATGACGGTGCGGATACGGCCCCGCACCTCGTCCGGTTCGGCGGCGACGGCCTGCATCAGCGCCCGCATATCGCCACGGGCGGTGTTCAACTGATCGATCAGCGACATCACCAGCGGCAGGCTGTCCTCGGGCAGTTCATGGATATCGGCAAGGTCGCAGAGCAGTTGCAACCGCGCGAGGTCGGTTTCGCGATAGGCGGGACCGTCGGCGGTGCTGAGAGGGGTGACGATGCGGGCGCGGACGAAAGCCTTCAGCCGGGGGGCGGTCAGATCGTCCACCAGCGCGAGGATCTGCGATTCGCTGTAATAACGTGGCATCTGCATCATCCTCCGGCCTTCGTTCCGGCGCGGGGATCATAGCCGTGATCCTTCCGCCATTCTTCCATGAAAGCCTCCAACGCCTCGTCGGGTTTCGCGGGCATCACTACTTTCAGCTCGACATGCTGATCGCCGCCATTGATGCCCCGCCCCCTCAGCCTCAGCTTGCGACCGGAACTGGCCCCTTTGGGGATCGTCAGATTGACCGGCCCGTCGATGGTCGGCACCGGCACCTTGCCGCCAAGGATCGCCTCATCGATAGAGATCGGCAGCGTCAGGAACACGTCATTGCCGTCACGGGTGAATTCGGGATGTGGCGCAATCGAGACGGTCAGATAGGCATCGCCCGGCCCCCCGCCACCGATCCCCTTGCCGCCCTTGCCTTTCAGCCGGATGGTCTGGCCGTCGCGAACGCCCTTGGGAATGGTGACGCCCAGATCGCCGCCGTCCGGCAGGGTGATCCGGGTCTTGCCGCCATTGGCCGCAGTCATGAAGTCGATTTCAAGATTGAAGCGATAATCCTGTCCGCGAACGTGAAAGTCGCGCGGATCGCTGAACTCTTCCTGCTGGAAGCCCGAAAAACCCCCGCGCCCGCCACGTCGCCCGAAAAGGTCCGAGAAGACACCCGACAGATCGGGATCGCCGTCAAAGCCATAGCTGCGCGCATAGGGATTGCCCGCCGCCTCGGCATGTTCGCGGTAGCTGTGGCGTTGCGGGCGTTCCTGACCCTGAGCGTCAATCTCTCCCGCGTCGAAACGGCGGCGTTGTTCGGCATCCTTCAGCAGATCATAGGCGGCAGAGGCCGCCTTGAAACGGGCAGTTGCCGAGGGATCGGGATTGAGGTCGGGGTGATCGGATTTGGCGATCTTGCGATACGCCTTCTTGATCTCGGCGTCAGAGGCGGTCTTCGCCACACCCAACGCTTCATATGGATCGCCCGCCATCCCGGCCCCCGTCACAACACGCTACAACTCAACAAGATAAGCGCAGGGCCGGTTTCATCAATAGGGCACGAAACACGCCCCCGGCAGCGGCTGATTTAACCGAACAGCGCCTGCGCGGTCAGTTCGTCGGTGATCAGACCGTTCACCCGCCCGCTGTTCAGCACCGCCCGGATCGCGTCGATCTTGTGGGTTCCTCCGGCGATGACGACGACGCGCGTGTCTTCGGCATCGTCCAGCGGTGCCGACAGGGTTCGCGCGCTGAGCATGGTTTCAACGATCCGGCCGCTGGCATCGAAGAAATGGCCCATCATCTCGCCCGCCGCCCCGGCGGCAACGATCTCGGCGATCTCCTGCGGTTCGATCATGCCGGACGCGACCAGTTGCGCGCTGGCATCGGCAGAGCCGACGCCGACCAGCTTCAACGTCGCGCCTGTTGACAGATTCATGATCTCGGCCACACCCGGCTGCGCCAGAAGCACCCGCCTGTCGCCTTCCGAATTGGCAAAGAACGGCACCGGCAGCACATAGGCCTGCGCCCCGGTCTTTTCGGCCAGCGAATGCATCACGTCATGCGGGTTGGCCGCATAGTTCCGTGTCAAGCCGCCCAGCACCGACACGAACCGCACCCCGCCCGCATCGAACCTTGGCAGATGCTGCACCATGGCCGCCATCGTCCGGCCGTGACCAAGCCCGATTACACGATGTTCGCCCAGCGCAATCTCGCGCCGCAGGAAATTGGCCCCCGCAAGTCCAAGCGCCCGCAGTGGCAATTCATCCTCGCCCAGATCGGGGGCGACCTCGCAATAATCGAGGCCGTAGCGCTTGCCGAGCCGGTATTCCAACTCGACGCATTCGATGATGTCACCGTCGATCGAAACCTTGACCAGCCCCTCTGCCTGCGCCTTGGCGATCAGCCGATGCGCCTTGACCGAAGGCAGGCCCAGCCGTTTCGCCACCGTCGTCTGCGTCAAGCCGCCAATATAGTGTAACCATGCCGCGCGCACCGCGAGGCTCTGTTCCGGATCAACCTGACCACGACGTCTCATCAAACTGCTTTCTCCATGATCTCAAAAAGGTCTTGCTCACTCAAATGTACCGGATTGGCCTTCATAGATGATGAAGACGCCGCAGCCCCGGCTGCTGCTGCCATCGCCTGACGATCGATGCCAAGACCCGAAAGCGCCGGCAAACCCGCGTCGTGCGACCATGAAATAAGTTTGCCCGCCGCAAGTTCGACAGAAGAATCCGTGTCTTCAAAAATTTCACCGATCCATCGTCCGACCTGATCCAGCCGCCGCGCGAGCCGGGGATCGGTCACGAGGGTTCGGTTCGCAATCATGACCTGCGGCAACAATATACCACAAATCGCGCCATGTGCAGCACCTGTCAGCCCGCCCAAAGGCCCTGCAAGCCCATGGACAGCGCCCAGCCCGGAATTGGCAAGCGCAAGACCGCCGCAAAGACTGACCCAGGCCATTTCGTCGCGTGCATCGGCATCCTCGGCCTGCATCAGCCGGTGCAGCGCGGCCAGCCCGCGGGGGATCGCGTCCTGGCACAGGGCATCGGTCAGCGGATTGGCCCGGGTGCAGACATATGGCTCGATCACCTGCGTAATGGCGTCCAGCCCCGAGGCCAGCGTGATCGCGCGCGGGCAATCATCGGTCAGCGACGGATCGACAACCGCCAGAGCGGGCAGCATCCGGGCATCGCGCAGGCTGACCTTGCGCCGGTGTTCGGGGATGGCGATGACGGCATTGCGGGTGACCTCGGCCCCGGTGCCTGCGGTCGTCGGCATGGCGACGAAGGGCAATGGCGGATGATCCAGCGGCAGGCCCTGCCCCACCACCTCCAGATGATCCAGCATCGGCCGCGTCGCCGGAACCAGCGCGGCGATGGCCTTGCCGCCATCGATGACCGAGCCGCCGCCTAATGCCACCACCACATCCGCCGCCGATTGACGCGCCAGCGCGACACCGGCTTCGATCAATTCCGCATCCGGCTCATGCGACACGGCAAAGCCGGTCACGCCGCACCCGCGTTCCTGAAGCGCTTTCGTCAGCCAGTCGCTGCGCTCGGCCCGGCTGCCATGGACCAGCAGCACTTGTCGGCCCATCGCGGCAATCCGGTCGGGCGCGGCCAAGGCCTGCCCCCTGCCAAAAAGAACTTCCGTGGCTGTAGCGAAGGCGAAGGGGGGAAGCGTCATCGAACCTCGTCAGCCAATGTATATGTCAAATATGTAGCCTGTCCGAGCCCGTATAGATATGCGGCGCCCAGAAATCTACGCTTTCGGCGATCTGGGCGATGACCTCGCGATCATTCGGTTCGCGTTCCTTGAAACTCAGTTCAAGACAGATCTCGTTATCCTGCGCCCCGCCTTCGGCAAAGGCAGCCAGAAGCGGTTCGGGCTGGATACGGCCTCGCGCGTTGAATTCGGCGGTGAACGGCCGGTGGCCGCCCTTGTCCATCAGCGACTGCTTGATATGGATGATGGGCGAAACCTTCGGCACCGCCCGCGCCCAGGCATAGGGATCATAGTCGTCGGGATTGGCGCTGGTCACATCACCATGATCGATATCGGCCATCATCCACATCGGAACGGCCATGTCGGCGGCGGTTAGACGGTCCTGCAATTCCATGCAGGCGGCAATGGTTTCGCCGAATTCACGCCCCACGCTCATCGGTTCCCAAAAGACATAGGCAAGGCCCGCGCGTTTGGCATGTTCCGCCACCTCGGCCCAGCAGTCGATGGCTATGCGGATCAGATCCTCGCGGCGGGCGGGATCGTCATAGTCGCGATAGGTCAGGATCGCGAATTGCGTGCCGACCGACAGCCCGCCCAGATCGGCGGTGATGTCGGCGAAGGTCTTGAACCAGTCCACGTAATAGCGGCGGACATCGGCATCGGGATGACCAAAATGGTTAAGCCGCCCGTAAGGCCCGGTCATGCCGCTGGTCACCCGCACCCCGGTCCGCGCCAAGGCCGCGCCCATCTGCCGGGTCAGACGGCGGATGACCGGGGCGGGCCAGGACGGGTTGATGAATTCATGGGTCAGTTGCAGATCGCGGATCCGCAGTTGGTGGGCAACGGTGTCGATCAGATCATCGGGATCGGCAAAACGGTTAACCAGCGGATTGGTGTTCAAGGACAGCGTCAGGTTCATGCCGCCTCCGCCAGATCAGCGCTGTCGAACCATTCCGCGAATGCCTGCCGCTCTTCCGGCGTCAGATGCAGGTAATGCTTGGTCCGCCGCCACAAAACATCCTCGGGCGTTTTCGCCCATTCCTTTGCGACCAGATAGCGCGCCTCGGCCTCGTAAAGCTGGCCGCCGAAGTAACGGCCAAGCGCGTCGAGGCTCATCGCATTCGCCACGACATCGCCGGTCCGCGCACCGTAAAGCCGCCCGTAATGGTGAACCAGCTTGCGCGGCATCCATGGATAAAGCTCTCGCAGCAGCTCGATATAGGATTCGTAATCGGCATTGGCGATCTCACCGCCCGGTAGCGGTGCTTCGGCGGTCCAGTCCGGTCCCATCTCGGGGAAGATCGCTTTCAGCCGGTGCATGCCCCGCTCGGCCAGTTCGCGGAAGGTGGTGATCTTGCCGCCGAAAATGTTCAGCATCGGCGCGCCGCCATTCTGATCCAGATCGAACACGTAGTCGCGCGTCACCGCCGAGGGGTTGCCCTTGCCGTCGTCGAACAGCGGACGCACGCCAGAGAAGCTGTGCAGCACGTCGCCCCGCCGCAGCTTTTCCTTGAAATAGCGGTTCACCACGGCCAGCAGATAATCGATCTCGGTTTCATCGACGGCCACATCTTCGGGGCGACCCTCATAGGCCAGATCGGTGGTGCCGATCAGCGCCATGTCACCTTCGTAGGGGTTGATGAAGATCACGCGCTTGTCGTTGTTCTGGACCAGATAGGCATGGCTGCCCTTCCAGAATTTCGGCACGATGATATGGCTGCCCTTGACCAGCCTGACATTCCGCGCCGAATTGCCACCCGCGACATTGTTGATCACATCGCTGACCCTCGGCCCTGCGCAATTCGCGATGCAGCGGGCACGGAAGCTGCGGATCTCTCCACTTCTTTCATCGCGCGTCTCGACGGTCCAGGCACCGCCCTCTCGCCGTGCCGAGACACATGCGGAACGGGTCAGCACCTCGGCCCCGCGTTCGGCGGCATCGACGGCGTTCAGGACCACCAGACGTGCATCATCGACCCAGCAGTCGGAATATTCGAACCCCTTGAAATAGCGGTCCAGCAGCGGGGCCCCTTCGGGATCGCGGCGCAGATCCAGCGTGCGGGTGCCGGGCAGTTTCTTCCGGCCGCCCAGATTGTCGTAAAGAAACAGCCCCAGACGGACCAGCCATGCCGGGCGATCCTGCGGGCTGTGGGGCAGCACGAAGCGCATCGGCCAGATGATATGCGGCGCATTGCGCATCAACACTTCGCGTTCGATCAGCGCCTCGCGCACAAGGCGGAATTCGTAATATTCCAGATAGCGCAGCCCGCCGTGAACCAGCTTGCCGGAACGGGACGAGGTGCCCTCGGCCAGATCACCCTTTTCGCACAGCACCACCTTCAGCCCGCGGCCGGCGGCGTCACGGGCGACGCCCGCTCCGTTAATGCCGCCGCCAATGACGAAAAGGTCGATCATGTCGGTATCAGGGCTCATCCTGCGTTCCTTCCTGCTTTTCTTGGGCCGAAGCGCCGGAGCGCGCATCTGCCAGTTTCTCCCAAGCCTCGGGCAGCGCCTCTCGCGCTGCGACGAAAGCCGGGAACAGTCGTTGATAGGTTTCGGCAAGTTTCGGATCGGGCTGTTCAGGCGCGCCCAGCAGCGGCGTGACCCATTCGGCGATACAGGCCTGCATGTCGGGATAGACGCCATTCGCCACCGCCGCCATCATCGCAGCCCCCGCCGCCCCGGCCTCGTCCCGATCCGAGACGCGCACCGGCCGGTCCAGCGCCGCCGCGACGATGCCGCGCAGACCCGGCGAGCGCGCGGCGCCCCCGGTCAGCCGCAATTCGGATGGCATCGGTCCCATTGCGCCGTAACAATCGCGCGTCGCCATCCCCAGACCTTCCGCCACGGCGCGCAGCAGATCGGGGAAACGGTGATGCTGGGCCAGCCCGATGAAACCCGCCCGCGCATCGGCATTGACGAATGGTCCACGCTCTCCCGCTTCCGAGATATAGGGGTGATAGAGAAGCTGCCCCGGCGCGCTGGCCGCAAGCCAGCTTTCCAGCCGGGCAACCATTTCGCCATGCTTGACCGGCTTGCCGACATCGGACAGAATTCCTGCCGCCACCCCAAGAATCCAGTCGAGGTTAAGCGTCGCCGCCATATTGGTCTGAACCTGAGTGACGATGCCGGGGATCGGCAGGCAGATGACATAGCCGGTGCCTGCATCGTTCAGATGCACCCGGTCTGAACTGACCGCGCGCAGATGCACGCCGGTCGATCCGATGGTCGAGCAGGCAATATCGCCCGCCCCGCCATAGACCCCGGCACCAAGCGCCGTCATCACCATATCCACATAACCCAAGGAAACCGGCGTGCCTTCCAGCAGCCCGGTCCGGGCCGCAGCCTCCGCGGTCAGCGGATGTGTGGTGACGGTCCCGTCGATGATCTCTGGCAACAGCTTGCGGCGATGGCTGAGGCCAAGCGCCTCGATCACCGTGTCGTCGTAACGGCGGTTGCGGAAATTGCCGAAGGTGAAGCTGGCCTCGGACGGGTCGGTGGCGCGGATGCCGGTCAGGTTCAGATAGAGCCAGTCCTTGCAATGCAGCGCCACCTCGGCCCCGTCCAGAAGCGCGGGCGTGTGGCGATCCATATGCGCCATCTGCGTGCCCTGCTGACAGGTGTTGAGCCCGGTTCCCGTCGCCTCGAACCGGGCGCGGTCGGTATCGCTTGCCGCAAGCCGCTCGACCGTCGGCGCGGCACGGGCGTCAAGCCACAGCCACGCATCGCCCACCGGCCCGTCGCGCCCGACCAGCCATGTCCCGTCGCCCTGCGCCGTAACCGACAGCGCCGCCGTCCGTGCCGCCAGCCCCTCGACCTTGTCGCCAAGGCTGCGCAAAGCCGTCGCGCAATCGTCCCATGTCCGACGCAAGGATTGCGTGGCCGAGCCATCTGCACCCGAAGCATAACGATTTGGCACCGAGGCCGCCGCAATCTGACGACCACGCAGATCGAAGGCCACCGCCTTGATGACCGATGTTCCGGCATCGATCCCGATGAGGATGTCAGCAGATGCCATTCACCACCCCGACCCTGTTCATTTTACGGCCCGCCTGAAGCCTGTGCCGCATGCTTTTCCTCCCGTCCGATTCGTCTGCACCGCCATAAAGGCCAAAGCGCTGAGATGCTCGAAAAACTCGAACGGACGATCTTCCCTGCACTTTTGTATATTCGCACGACCTCCGACACGGAAGTGTATTTTTTTACTTACAAAGAAATTTAATTCAGATAGGTTAACTCGAACCGGCAATTCGGAATGAGGAGATTCCGACCGGAACAGCGGCTTTTGCCAGCGTCTTCGGACAGGCAATCTCTGCAACGGAAGAACAAGGGAGGCAGGTCGAAATGCTTTGTAAGGAACGGCGTTCCACCATGATATCCGGCGCGCGATCGGGTCGCGGCCATATCGTAGGGGCCATGTTCAATCGACCTGCGGCCACGAATCGGTCCCGAAATCAGCCTCGCCCCCTGCCGCTTCTGGCATGGGCGGATTGTTGCGAAAGTTCGGCCGCTGGCCTACCCTCAACTGATCAAGGAACGGCGCCCGACGGCGAGTTCCGCTGTAAGATCGGCATGTTGCGGTGCATCACCGTGCCGAATGCCGGACCGACCAATCGCGAGGCTGCAGAATGACCGACCACACAGCCCCGAACCAGCCGCGTGCCGCCGCGCCCAAAGCGCTGCGACCTTCACGGCGCGGGATCTATATTACAGTCGCCACCGCAGCGCTGGTTCTTGCCGGGATCGCGTTTGACACGACGGTTGTTCATATCGGCTCTGACGCCGATGTGCGCCAGCAGGCGTTTTCGCCCGACACCTACGGGACCGAGCAATTCCCGCGTATTCAGACGTTCGTCACCGAAAAGGCCGTCGATGCGCAGACGCTGGCCGAAGCGATCACAGCCGACAAGGACGCCGCCGTCACCGAATACGGCACCGCGGCCAGCACCGGCGCGATCATCCCGATCCGCGTTTCGGGCATCGCCGGCGAGGCCCGCTCGGGCGTCTATCCATTGACGGTCGAGGGCGTGCCCGAGGATATCACCATCCGCGTTCAAACCGGCCCCGCGATCAACGGCACCGAATTGCGTGACGTGCCGGGCGATATCGCCTTCGGCCAGTTCAAGAACCAGATCGAATATCAGGACGCCGGTTCCGGCATCAACCGGGCCATGAAGGCCGCGATCCTTGACCCCATCGACACGGCCACGCTGCAGGGCAAGACCGTCGAGGTCGTGGGCGCGTTCAGGCTGATCAATCCGAAGAACTGGATGATCACTCCGGTCGAGGTGAACGTCCAATGACCCCGGAAAACGCCCCACCCGCCACCGAACCGAACGCGCGAGAAGTCGTGTTGGCCGCGCGCAATGTCGCCAAGTCCTATGGTTCGGTCCATGCACTGAAGGGCGTGAATTTCGACATTCATCGCGGTCAGGTCACCACGCTTTTCGGCGAAAATGGCGCGGGCAAATCGACCTTGATGAAAATCCTTTCGGGCGTGATCCAACCCTCGACGGGCGAGATCATCCTTGACGGTCAGCCGGTCAGCTTCGCCAATGCGAACGACGCGCGCGACCGGGGCATCTCGATCATCCATCAGGAACTGAGCCTCGCCCCGAATATGTCGGTTCGCGACAATATCTTTATGGGGCGCGAAATCATCGGCGCCACCGGAGTGGATTTTGCCGAGGAAGAGCGGCAGGTCCGCAGGCTTCTGACAGAACTGGAAGAGGATATCGACCCGCTGACCCCGGTTGAGGAACTGCGCCTTGGCCAGCAGCAGATCGTTGAAATCGCCCGCGCTTTATCGGTGGACAGCCGCATCCTGATCATGGACGAGCCGACCAGCGCGCTTTCGGCCAGCGAGGTCGAGGTGCTGTTCAAGGTCATTCGCGACCTGACCGCCAAGGGCGTCAGCATCGTCTATATCTCGCACCATCTGGAAGAGGCGCTGACGATCACCGATCACGCGGTGGTCCTGCGCGACGGCAACATGACCGCCTATGCCCCCCGGGCCGAGATCGATCTGGAATGGATTGTCCGCAACATGGTGGGCGAGAATTACGATCTGGGCTCCCCGCCCGACAGCGACCAGGGCGAAGTCGCGCTGTCGATCCGCAATCTGTCGGTGCCCGATCCGGCGGGCTTCAAGCTGGTGGACCGGCTGTCGCTTGATGTCCGCGCGGGCGAGATCGTCTGCATCTACGGGCTTATGGGCGCGGGCCGCACCGAATTGCTGGAGACCTGTGCAGGCCGCCTGCGCGCCTCGGCCGGGGAAATCGTGCTGGAAGGTCGCGAGGTTTCCAGCCTCTCCATCGCCGAACGGATTGCACGCGGGCTGGCGCTGGTGCCAGAGGACCGACAGCGCGACGGTCTGGTGCAGACGATGAGCGTCGGGCAGAACCTTTCGCTTGCCTCGATTGCGCGATTTACCAAGGGCTTCATCACCCAACGCGGCGCCGAGAAACGGCTGATTGCCGATACAATCCGTGAGGTTACGGTGAAAACCTCGGGTGGCAGCGCGGCGATTGGCTCGCTTTCCGGCGGCAACCAGCAGAAGGTGGTGATCGGCAAGATCCTTGCCACCCGCCCTCGGGTCATCATGCTGGACGAGCCCTCGCGCGGCATCGATATCGGCGCCAAGGCCGAGGTATTCCGGCTACTGGCCGAGGGGGCGCGGCAAGGCTTGGCGGTGCTTTATTCGACATCGGAAGTCAGCGAATGCCTGTCCATCGCCCACCGCATCATCGTCATGCACAAGGGCCGGATCACCGCAGAATTCGATTCCACCGTCACCAAGGAACAGATCATGGCCGCCTCGGGCGAGTCCGTGGCCGCCTGACAATCGAGACGAAGGATAACACCCTATGACCGAGACGACCGCCGCCACGCCGAAGAAGAAAAACAGCGGCTTCAGCCTTGGCCATCTGTTGCTGGAAGGCCGCGCCTTTCTGGCACTGATCGCGATTATCGCCGTGTTTTCATATTATTCGCCCAACTATTTCACCGTCAGCAATTTCCTGATCATGTCCAGTCAGGTGGCGATCTACGGCATCCTGTCTATCGGCATGCTGCTGGTGATCCTGAATGGCGGGATCGACCTGTCCGTCGGTTCGATCCTTGCGCTGGCCGGGGTCTGTGCCGGGGCGATGATGCAGGGCATCACGCTGGATGCGGCGGGGGTGATCCTTTACCCGCCCGTCTGGGCGGTGGTGGTGCTGACACTTTGCGTCGGCGCGGCGGTGGGCGCGCTGAACGGTGTGCTGATCGCGATCTTCAAGGTGCCGCCCTTCGTCGCCACGCTTGGCGTCATGTATGTGGCACGGGGCGTCGCGCTGCTGATGACCAACGGTCTGACCTATAACAACCTGCGCGGCAAGGCCGAGTTCGGCAATACCGGCTTTTCATGGCTGGGCTTCAACCGGCTTTGGGGGATCCCGATCTCGGTCATCGTGCTGGCGACGGTCGCGATCCTTGCGGGGCTGATGCTGTCACGCTCAGCCTTCGGGCGCTGGCTTTACGCCTCGGGCGGGAACGAGCGCGCGGCCGAACTGTCGGGCGTGCCGGTCCGGCGGGTGAAGATCGTGGTTTATACGCTGTCGGGAATGCTCTCGGCGGTGGCGGGGCTGGTTCTGGCCTCGCAACTGACCTCGGCCGGGCCGACGGCGGGCACCACCTATGAACTGACGGCCATTGCCGCCGTCGTCATTGGCGGCGCAGCGCTGACCGGCGGGCGCGGCAATGTGCGTGGCACCATGCTGGGTGCTTTCGTCATCGGTTTCCTGTCGGCGGGCCTCGTCATCGTCGGGGTGTCATCCTACTGGCAGACCGTCTTTACCGGCGCGGTGATCGTTCTCGCCGTGCTGATGAACTCGCTTCAATACGGGCGGGGAGGCCGCAAGAGCTGACCCCCCGAACGCCTATCACTCAACATCATGGGAGGAAGATAATGTTGAAAATGACACGCCGGATGCTGCTTGCCGCAGCCGCTTCGGTTCCGCTGATGGCGGCTGCCGCCTCGGCGGAGGGGCTGATCACGATCATCGTGAACGATCCCGCCAACCCCTACTGGTTCACCGAGGGCGAGGTCGCCAAGGCAACCGCGGAAGAGCTTGGCTATACCGCCAATCTGTCCGCGCATCGCGGCGACACCAATACCGAAAGCACGCTGGTCGATACGGCAATCACCAACAAATCGGTGGCGCTGATTCTTGACCCGGCCAATGCCGACGGCTCCGTCGGTGCTGTGCAGAAGGCGGTCGATGCCGGCATTCCGGTGTTCCTGATCAATGCCGAGATCAATCAGGAAGGTCTGGCCAAGGCGCAGCTCGTCTCGAACAACGCGCAAGGCGCGGCCCTTGGCGCGCAGGCCTGGGTCGAGGCGATGGGCGATAGCGGCACCTATGTCGAACTGTTCGGCGCACCGCCCGACAACAACGCCCAGACCCGCTCGAACGGTTTCGAAACCGTGCTGACCCAGTATCCCGATCTGCAGAAGGTTGGCCATGAAGTCGCCAACTGGGACCGCACGCAGGGCTATCAGAAGATGCAGTCGCTGCTGCAAGCCAACCCAGAGGTCAATGGCGTGATCTCGGGCAATGACGAGATGGCGCTTGGCGCGATCGCGGCGTTGAAAGAGGCCGGGCGTCTGGATCAGGTGAAGGTCGGCGGTTTCGACGGCTCGCCCGATGCGGTCGAGGCGGTGAAGGCCGGTGAGCTGCAATATACCGTGCTGCAACCCGTCGCGATCTTCTCGGCCGAGGCGGTGCGTCAGGCGGACAACTTCATCAAGACAGGCGAAACCGGCGCGGATAGCGAGAAGCAGTTGTTCGACTGCCTGCTGATCACCGCAGACAACGCGGACAAATATACCTCGCCGTTCGTTCTGTCGGAATGAGATGACAGAGGGGTGGGCCGAAAGCCCACCCTACCGGAAAGATCGAGATGAGAGCGGTGCCCGTCCGTCGGATGGGCACTGCTACAGTCTTTCCCGGCACTTTATGGTGCCATCCCGCCGAACCTTGTCTATTGCGCGAAACGGCGACGAAGTGCCCATTCGGTGGGACGGACAGGCACTGCCCGGCGGTGCTTGCGGCACCTTGTTCCGGGCAAGCACACTCCTTTCAGTGTCGCCGATCAGGCAGCGTCCGAACGGTCGCCTGCAGCCAGTTCGGCATCCAGCGCCAGAACCTGACGGACGGCCTCTGCGGCTTCGGCGCCTTTCTTCACGAAATGCTCGCGGAAGAAGCCTGCGACGACCTCTTCCTCGCGGTAGTGGTGCGGGGTGAGCGAGACCGAGAAGACCGGAATGCCGGTTTCCAGCCCGACATTCAGCAGGCCAGTCACAACGGCGGAAGCCACGAAATCATGGCGATAGATGCCGCCGTCCACGACCAGCGCGGCTGCGACCACGGCGTCGTATCTGCCGGTCTGGGCCAGCTTTTTCGCCAAGAGCGGCATCTCGAACGCGCCGGGGACGTTGAAGGCGTCAACCTCGGCGCCGGGGATCAGCTTCGGCACTTCGGCCATGAAGCCGTCATAGGCGCGGTCAACGGTGTCGGAATGCCAGCGGGCCTTGATAAAGGCAATGCGGGCGTTGGTTTTGGTAGGGTTGGTCTTGGTCATCTTTCGGAACCTTACGTTAAATTGCGTCAGGTCCCAGAGCACGCATCATGACCGGCCCCTGGGTGGGAAACAGCCACGATTCTCTTCCATCCGGACTATACCGTCGGCCCCGGAATTTCACCGGATCTGCTGACCCTTCCCAACCGGGAAGGCGCTCGCGGGCTGTAACCGCCGGTGGGGAATTGCACCCCGCCCTGAGAACGTAACCTAAATATCACCTCGATTGCGCGAGTCCAAGGGAAAGAAAGCGGCAAGTTTCGTCACTTTACGTCAAAGATGTTCTCTCCGCCGGGCAGCAGAAAGGACGCCGCCTATCCGAACTCACAGGTCGCTTCGGCGAAGCCGGTCGTGAACGACACGAACCGGTCGCTCTCGTGGCTCTCATAGCCAAGCACCGCGATCCGTGGCTCCGCGTCGAGTTGGAACACGACCACTTCGTATGTACCGAATTGCGGCATTTCGAACCGAAGATTTACCTTGAAGCCGACGTCATGTGGGCGCTGCCAGACGGTCGTCGCGGGAAACTCCTCGCCACGAACGGTTATCGTTCCCGCTGCTGCGCCCGATGCGTCATCATATGTCCAAGAGGCGCTCTCGACGAGCATCCCCAACATATCGACCGGCGAACATTGTGCCGCTCGCGGCAAATCTGCAGAGACAAGCGAGGGTATGAAGGCGAGGCAGGCAGCAATCGATATGCTTCTCATGAAAATATCCTCTGGAGTCGAAATAATAGACCGAACAGAAGTCGATCTGGCCGCCGTCGTAAAGAGGCTCATCATTACTCGGCCGTCAGTGTCGGCCAGTTTGGCCACGACAACGACCGCGTCGTATAAAATGCTGGGGTGTAAATGGTGCGGTCGAGAAGACTCGAACTTCCACTCCGGTTAAGGAACAGCGACCTCAACGCTGCGCGTCTACCAATTCCGCCACGACCGCATCCGGGCAGTGCCGGGGTGATAGCCGAGGCGTCGGAGATTGAAAAGAGGCTTTTTCGATGCCACCCGCGAAAGACCGGGGTGGCTTGACGAGGCCATGAGAAAGGCCCAGATCGCGGGCATGGTGGAATGGATCATCTCGGACGGACTGACCGGCTATGACGAGGCCGTGGCCTTCATGGAGGCGCGCGTGGCCGCGATCCATGAGGGCACAGCGGATGAAGCCGTCTGGCTGGTCGAGCATCCGCCGCTTTACACCGCAGGCACCAGCGCCAAGGCCGCCGATCTGCTGGAGGCGCGGTTTCCGGTTCATGAAACCGGGCGTGGCGGGCAATATACCTATCACGGACCGGGACAGCGCGTCGTTTATGTGATGCTGGATCTGAACCGGCGCGGGCGGGATGTGCGGCAGTTCGTGGCCCAGCTTGAGGCATGGGTAATCGCCGCTCTGGCCGAGTTCGGCGTGACCGGAGAAATTCGGGACGGTCGCGTGGGCGTGTGGGTGGCGCGGCCCGAAAAGCCTTCGCTTTTTGATGGCAGTCCGCGCGAGGACAAGATTGCGGCAATCGGGGTCAAGCTGCGCCGGTGGGTCAGCTTTCACGGCATCGCCATCAATGTCGAACCCGATCTGGCCCATTACAGCGGCATCGTCCCCTGCGGCATCAGCGGGCACGGGGTGACCAGTCTGGTCGATCTGGGCCTGCCGGTCGGGATGGAGGATCTGGACCTCGCACTGAAACGCGGCTTCGAGCAGGTTTTCGGCGCGACCGGGTGATGCGACATTCCGCGGCGGTGCCATCCGGCGCGGGCGGGCGTAGAACAGGGTCATGAACCGGAGCCAGCAAGGAAAGACGATGCGAGCCCTGACCCCCTTGATGTTTCTTGCGGTCCTTCTTTGGACCGGGTTTGGCAATCCGGCACATGCGCAGGATGCAGGCGATCCCGTCGCCGGTGAGAACGAATTTCGAAAATGCCGGGCCTGCCATATGATTCAGGACGATCAGGGGGTGGATATTCAGCGCGGCGGCAAAGCCGGGCCGAATCTGTGGAATGTCATCGGACGCAGGATCGCCTCGGACGAGGAATATCGCTATGGGCCGGGCATTCTGGAGGTGGCAGAGGCTAAACCCGATCTGGTCTGGACCGAAGATGAACTGGTCAGCTACATCACCGATCCGAACGGGTGGCTGCGCGCCCAAAGCGGCGATCCGGCGGCCCGGACCAAGATGACCTTCCGGCTGCGCGAGGGTCAGGCGGATCTGGCGGCCTATCTGGCAAGCGTGTCGTCAGGTGCAGGTGAGACGGAAGCGGCGACCGAATAGCGCCTCTGATCGGCACGAAATACTGCGCCTCTCCCCGCTGCATTCAAGCAAGAAAACCTCGTTTTATCTGATCGAAGCTGCGGGCGATCCCGCCCTTGTGTGTTGACCACGATCGGGCGCCCTGCCTTTCTTGCCCCCATCCAACACCCAGAATGGAATCCTTCGATGACCAGATTTTTCCTGCCCCTTCTTGCGCTTGGCGCAATATCTTCGCCTGCTTTCGCCGAGGCAACCCTGTCGCTTTCGCTGAAGACCGGGGCCGAGGGCGGCATCGTCTCGGCCAGCTATTCCTGCGACGGCGGCGCGGCATTTCCGGTTCAATACATCAATAGCGAGACCAACAATCTGGCGTTGCTGCCGATCGACGGGGAAGAGCGCGTCTTCGTCAACGTGATCTCCGGCTCGGGCGCGCGCTATGTCTCGGGTCAGTATGAATGGTGGTCGAAGGGCGAGACCGCGACGCTGCGCGACGAGATGGCGGATACGTCGCAGGACTGCACCGAAACGGCTGCGACAGAGAGCCAGTAAGGGTGGCGACCGGGCCAGTGGGTGCGACCCGGCGTCGCACCCCCGGAAAAGATGGCAACCCGGCTGCGCCTCGGGGCAACTATTCTGATACAATGCGCCCACTTAGTTTATGGGAACGCCTCTGACGGATTGCCGGGTGGGGTCGGCTGGTCTAAAGAAAGCGTGATGACGTCGGCGTGAGAGCGCCGGCATGACGATACTTTGAGGAGTTCGGGTATGGCAGACGCAGCCGCACATGGCCACGACGACCATCACGACCAGCGCGGGTTCTTTACCCGTTGGTTCATGTCCACCAACCACAAGGACATTGGGATCCTTTACCTTTTCACCGCTGGCATCGTGGGGCTGATCTCGGTCTGCTTCACCGTCTATATGCGGATGGAACTGCAGCATCCCGGTGTCCAGTATATGTGTCTTGAGGGCGCGCGGCTGATTGCCGATGCGACTCAGGAATGTACGCCGAACGGGCATCTGTGGAACGTGATGATCACCTATCACGGCGTCCTGATGATGTTCTTCGTGGTGATTCCGGCGCTTTTCGGCGGCTTCGGCAACTATTTCATGCCGCTGCAGATCGGCGCGCCGGATATGAGCTTTCCGCGCCTGAACAACCTTTCCTACTGGATGTATGTGGCCGGTGTGGCGCTTGGCATTGCCTCGCTGCTGGCTCCGGGCGGCTCTGACCAGCCGGGCTCGGGCGTTGGCTGGGTGCTGTATCCGCCGCTCTCCACGACCGAAACCGGCTATTCGATGGATCTGGCGATCTTCGCCGTCCACGTCTCGGGCGCCTCGTCGATCCTTGGTGCGATCAACATCATCACCACCTTCCTGAACATGCGCGCCCCCGGCATGACGCTGTTCAAGGTGCCGCTGTTCGCTTGGTCGGTCTTCATCACCGCCTGGCTGATCCTTCTGGCGCTGCCGGTTCTGGCCGGGGCCATCACCATGCTGCTGATGGACCGCAATTTCGGGACCAACTTCTTCAACCCGGCTGGCGGCGGTGATCCGATCCTGTATCAGCACATCCTGTGGTTCTTCGGCCACCCGGAGGTGTATATCATCGTCCTTCCCGGCTTCGGGATCATCAGCCACGTCATCGCGACCTTCTCGAAAAAGCCGGTCTTCGGTTACCTGCCGATGGTGCTGGCGATGGCCGCAATCGGTGTGCTGGGCTTTGTCGTCTGGGCGCACCACATGTACACCGTCGGCATGTCTTTGACCCAGCAAAGCTACTTCATGCTGGCAACGATGACGATCGCCGTGCCAACCGGCATCAAGGTCTTTTCGTGGATCGCAACGATGTGGGGCGGTTCGGTCGAGTTCAAGACGCCGATGCTTTGGGCCTTTGGCTTCCTGTTCCTGTTCACCGTCGGCGGCGTGACCGGCGTGGTTCTGTCGCAGGCGCCGCTGGACCGGGTTTACCATGACACCTACTACGTCGTTGCCCACTTCCACTATGTGATGAGCCTTGGCGCGGTCTTCGCGATCTTCGCGGGCATCTATTACTGGATCGGCAAGATGTCGGGCCGTCAGTATCCCGAATGGGCTGGCAAGCTGCATTTCTGGATGATGTTCATCGGTGCAAACCTGACCTTCTTCCCGCAGCACTTCCTTGGCCGTCAGGGGATGCCGCGCCGCTATATCGATTATCCGGTCGAATATGCGTATTGGAACAATATCAGCTCGCTGGGCGCCTATCTGTCCTTCGCCTCGTTCCTGTTCTTCATCGGCATCGTGTTCTACACCCTGTTCGCAGGCAAGCGCGTGACCGAGAACAACTACTGGAACGAATATGCGGACACGCTGGAATGGACCCTGACCTCGCCGCCGCCGGAGCATACTTTCGAGCAGCTTCCGAAGCGTGAGGACTGGGATCGCAGCCACGCGCATTGATCGATGCCCTATGAATGGCAAATCGACACGGCCCCGGAGGATTCCGGGGCCGTTTCCTATCGTCTGAGGCTGTGGCCTTATCAGTCGCTGCCCGCCACGGGCTTCGTCTGGTTCATCGGCATCACGGCGGGGCTCTTGTCGCTGCCGATGCTGGCGGTGGTCGGGACGACGGCGTTGTGGGGGCTGCTACCCTTTGCCGGGCTGGCGATCTGGGCGATCTGGTTCGCGCTTCAGCGCAGCTATCGGAAGGGTCAGACCTACGAGCTTCTCGACATGAACCACAACGCGCTGCATCTGCAACGGCATGACCCAAAGCGCCCGGTGCGTGAATGGAAGACCAACAGCTACTGGGTCAGGGCAAGCCTGCGCAATGGCCCGGTCGAGCATTACCTGACCCTGACCGACGGTCAGCGCGAGGTAGAGCTGGGCGCGTTTCTGACCCCCGAAGAGCGGGTGGCGCTAAGGGATGAATTGCAGGATCGGCTGGGACGGCTGCGAAGGTAAGTCGAGGGCAATGCCACGTCCGGGTTCACCTTCGATGCTGCGCAGACCCACCTCAAGCAGCGTTAATCGTCATCGACGCGATCAGGCAAACCGTCCAGCTTGGTCGAGGCGAAATCTTCCAGCTCATCCTCGGTCATGCTGTCATACATCTCGCGCGAGGCACCCTGTAATTCGCTGACCTTGGTCTCGCCACGTTTGGCGGAAAGAGCCGCTCCTGCGGCTCGCTGCTGGGCTTTGGATTTGGCGGGCATGGGTTGATCCTCCTGCCCGCCAAACGCTGTTTATCCCCGAAGGGTTCAGTTCAGAAGCCGCGCCTTGACCTTGGGGCCAGCCGCGCCGAAATCCATCTGCCCGGCGTGACGCACCCGCAATTCGGCCATCACCCGACCCATATCACGGATGCCGGTGGCGCCCAGATCGTCGATCACGGTGTCGATCGCATTCGCAGTCTCTGCCTCGTCCAACTGACGCGGCAGATATTCCTGAATGATGCGGATCTCGTTCTCTTCCTTCTCGGCAAGCTCCAGACGACCGCCCTCTTCATAGGCCTTGGCCGATTCCTGACGCTGCTTGACCATCCGGGACAGTATTGCGACCAGATCACCCTCGGTCAGCACGCCATCGGTATCGCCCCCGCGCAGCGCGATCTCGCGGTCCTTGATGGCCGCGCCGATCAGGCGCAAGGTTGACAGACGTTCGCTGTCCTTGGCTTTCATCGCGTCTTTGGTGGCAGCTTGCAGCTTGGCTCGCAGTTCCATGATACATCTCTGACGGCTGGTGCCCGCATGGGGCCGGGAAAGATCGCGATGTAGGGCGGGGGTGCCGATAAATCAAGCGGGCGGGACGCCTTGACCTTGAAGCGTGTGACGCCTATTCACCGCCTGATTCAGACAGAGGTGCCGACATGGCCAAAAAACCGACCGCCTGCCTCGTGCTTGCCGACGGCACAGTCTTCTACGGCCAGGGCTTTGGCGCAACCGGCGAAACCGTCGCCGAGCTGGTCTTCAATACCGCGATGACCGGCTATCAGGAGATCATGACCGATCCCTCTTACGCCAGCCAGGTCGTCACCTTCACCTTCCCCCATATCGGCAATACCGGCATCACCCCGGAAGATGACGAAGCTGCCGATCCGGTGGCCAGCGGCATCGTGGTCCGTTGGGATCCGACCGAGCCGTCGAACTGGCGCGCGGCAGGCGATCTGCCCGACTGGATGGCGCGGCGTGGCCGTATCGGCATGGGCGGCGTCGATACCCGCCGCCTGACCCGCGCGATCCGCCAACTGGGCGCGCCGCATGTGGTTCTGGCCCATGACCCGGACGGCAATTTCGACATCGAGGCAATGATCGCCCGCGCCCGCGACTGGCAGGGTCTGGTTGGGCTGGATCTGGCCAAGGTCGTCTCTTGCGCGCAAAGCTATCACTGGGACGAAGGTGCGTGGGAATGGGCCAAGGGCTTTGCCGCGCGGACCGAGGACAAGCCGTTCAAGGTGGTGGCGCTGGATTACGGCGCGAAACGCAATATCCTGCGCTCGCTGGTCAGCTATGGTGCCGATGTGACCGTGTTGCCCGCGACCGCCACGGCCGAGGACGTTCTGGCGCATGAGCCGGAAGGCGTGTTCCTGTCGAACGGCCCCGGCGATCCCGAGGCGACCGGCGAATATGCCGTGCCGATGATTCAGGAATTGCTGAACCGCGACATGCCGATTTTCGGCATCTGTCTGGGCCATCAGATGCTGGCGCTGGCACTTGGCGCGAAGACGGTAAAGATGGGTCACGGCCATCACGGTGCCAACCACCCGGTCCGCGATGTCGAGACCGGCAAGGTCGAGATCACCTCGATGAACCACGGTTTCGCGGTGGACAGCCAGACCCTGCCCAAGGGCGTGATCGAGACGCATGTCAGCCTATTCGACGGCAGCAATTGCGGCATCCGCATGGAAGATCGTCCGGTCTTTTCGGTGCAATATCACCCCGAGGCCGCGCCGGGCCCGCAGGACAGCCTGTATCTGTTCCAGCGCTTCACCGATTCGATGCGCGCCCGCCGCTGAAGGCTGAGATTAGACATCGCCCGAGCTTAAATCGGGCGATGACGCCCTCAGATCACGCTTAACCTGTTCTTAACTCGCGCCATGCAACCTTTGGTCGATCCACAAGGGAATCGCCCATGGCCGAGATTGCGCGCCTGCCGAATTCGACCGCTCGCCGTCCGGCGCAGGATGATGACTCGTCGGCGAAAATGGTCGCCCGGCTTGCATCGCACAATCAGCGACAATTGGGACGAATGTTGCTGGAGGACGAGGCAGTCGATCCCGGCAACCTGCTGAAAGCCGTGGTCATGCGGCAGCGTCAGAATGTCAGGCTGGGCCAGATCCTGTTGTCGCAAGGCTGGGTCACGCCCGAGGCGCTGCTGCGCGCCCTGACCCGGCAGTGGCGCACCTCGGCCATTGACCCAATCCAATCCCCGCCCGACCCGCGCCTGATTGATGCGCTTGGCGCCGAATTCTGCCTGCGCCATGGCATCCTGCCTTGGCGACGGATCGGCGGTGTCACTTGGGTCGCAACCGCGCGGCCCGAACATTTCGAAGCCCTGACCCCACAGTTTCCGGCTTCTTTCGGGCAGGTCCGCATGGTGCTTTGCAGCGATGAACAGGCGCAGTCGGGCGTTCTTGCAACCCGCCGGATCGCCTTGACCCGCCGCGCCGAACTGCGCGTCCCGGCCGAGGAAAGCTGCCGCACAAGGAACGAGGCGCGGACCGGACAGATCGCAATGGGGCTGATCGCCCTGATGGTCGCGGGTCTTTGCCTGACGCCGGTGGCGGTGCTATCGGTCCTGACGATCTGGGCGACGATCAGCCTGATCGCCCAAAGCGGGCTGAAGCTGGCGGCGTTCCGTGCCACCTTGGCCAAGAACGCCGAGGATCAGGCGCTGCGCGAAGCGTTAGCCAGCCGTGCGGTCGCCGCGCCCGAGATGACCGGACCGCTGCCGCTGATCTCGGTCATGGTGCCTCTGTTCAAGGAAAGCGATGTGGCGGGCAAGCTGGTCGCGCGGCTGGCGCGGCTGGATTATCCGCGCGAGCTGACCGATATCCTGCTGGTGATCGAGGCCAGCGATCAGGTCACCCGCAAGGCGCTGGACGGTGCCACCCTGCCCGGTTGGATCAGGGTCGTGCAAGTGCCCGATGGCCCGGTGCAAACCAAACCGCGCGCGCTGAACTATGCGCTGAACTTCTGCCGGGGCGAGATCATCGGCATCTGGGATGCCGAGGACCGGCCAGACCCCGATCAGCTTCACAAGGTCGCCCGACGCTTCCACTTCGCGCCGCCGGATGTGGCCTGCCTGCAGGGGGCGCTGGATTACTACAACCCGCGCACCAACTGGCTCGCCCGCTGCTTTACCATCGAATATGCGACATGGTTCCGGGTGCTGCTGCCCGGCGTGGCGCGGCTTGGGCTGGTGGTGCCGCTGGGCGGGACGACGCTGTTTTTCCGCCGCCAGCCGCTGGAAGATGTCGGCGCGTGGGATGCGTGGAACGTCACCGAGGATGCCGATCTGGGCGTCCGTCTGGCCCGTCGCGGCTGGCGGACCGAGATCATCGATACCACCACCGACGAAGAGGCGAATTGCCGCGCCCTGCCCTGGGTCAAGCAACGCTCGCGCTGGCTCAAGGGTTATGCGATGACCTGGGGCGTCCATATGCGCAAGCCGGTCGTGCTGTGGCGCGAACTTGGCGCGTGGCGTTTCATAGGCTTCCAGATCCAGTTTTTCGGCGCGCTGTCGCAATATTTGCTGGCCCCTGTCTTGTGGAGCTTCTGGCTGCTCAGCCTTGGCCTGCCGCATCCGTTGCGCGCACCGCTGCAGGATGTTCTGGGCGGATATGCGACGGTTTTGCTGTTCGGAACCTTCATCATCTCGGAACTGATCAGCATCGCGGTGGGCATGTGGGCGGTGCGCGGCAAGAAGCATCGTCATTTGCTGGCCTGGGTGCCGGGGATGCATTTCTATTTCCCGCTAGGCTGTCTTGCCGGTTGGAAGGCGATTTACGAGGTGGTTGTGAAGCCGTTTTACTGGGACAAGACGGCGCATGGCATCTATGACGCGACCGAGGGACAGCCGGTGGTGGTGATGCTCGAGGGCACGGCTACCGTAGAGTTTCTGGGCCAGATCGGCGAGGCGCGTCCGACCGAAGATGCAGCAAATTGCGATATGTGGCCGGTTGCGGCGGCTGCCGAAAACGGCACCGGCACGGCACCATTGGTGGCAAGTGAGCGAGCGACTGCCTGAAGGCGACACACCGTTGGGCCGGGACAGAGGAGCGGGCCTTACTTCCCGCTCTCGTGCGGTGGCAGCAGAGCGTCGATCATCCCGGCAGCCAGCTTCACCTTTCGCGCAAGCTCATCGGTCAGCGCGTCGAGTGTCGGCTGCCCCGTCTCGCGCAGCAGAAGCTCTTGCCCACCACGGCCCAGCTCGTCCAGATCCAGCGGCTTTGCCGTCAGTAATCGCCCAGAGGCCTGCAACCGCCACAGGAACCGCCAGGCCGAGGACAGGCTGTCGGCCGTCTCGGCATCGATCAGCCCGGCCCGTCGCGCCGCTCGTAATTGCGCCAGCGTTGATCGCGCCGGATCGCCCGCCCGAAGCGCTAGGCTTTGCGCCGTCAGGTCGATATCCTGCAATCGCCCCGGTCCGACCTTCGCTTCCCATGCGCCATCGGTCGCTTTCGCCGCGAAAATGCGCGTCCGCATCTCGGCCAGATCCGGCAGCACGCGGGCATCGCCGCCGCGTTCCTTGAGGATCCGCAGCCGTAGCGCCTCGACATCGGCGGACAGCCCCTCGCCATCCGATCCCGTCGCGGCAACGACACGGGCGCGGGTCAGGGCCAGATGCTCCCATGTCCAGGCCTCGGTCATCTGGTAATTCTCGAAGCTCTGGATCGAGGTCGCGACCGGCCCTTGCCGCCCGGAAGGGCGCAGCCGCATATCCACCTCGTAGAGCCGCCCCTCGGCTGTGGGTGCAGAGATCGCGGTGATCATCGCCTGCGTCAGGCGTGAATAATAGGCGCGCGTCGCCAGAGGCCGTTTTCCGTCCGAACTGTCCTCGCCCGCGGCGTCGTAGATCACGATCAGATCGAGATCCGAGCCGGAATTGAGGTTCCGCGCGCCAAGCGACCCCATGCCCAGCACCACCGCCCCCCGACCCGGAGGGGCTCCATGACGCAGGGCGAAATCCTCGGCGGTGATCGGGAACAGCGCGGCGATGCAGGCATCGGCCAGATCGGCATATTGCAACGCGGCTTCATCCGCATCGATCAGCCCGCGCAGATGGTGAACGCCGATGCGAAATTCCCATTCATGCGCCCAGCGACGGGCAGTATCCAGCGCCTGTTCATACCCGCCGCCCGGACTGGTGAGCATGGATTGAAGGCTGGCGGTCAGCGCATCGCGCAACCCCGAGGCCCCCGGCCAAGGTGCGAAGAAGCTGCCGCCCAGAACCGCGTCCAGCACCGCCGAATGCCGCGCCAGATAAGAGGCAAGGCCCGGCGCGGTGCCGCAGATATCGACGATCAGGTCGATCAATTGCGGATTGGCCTCGAACAGCGCGAAAAGCTGCACCCCCGCGGGCAGACCCGACAGAAAGCTGTCGAACCGGGCCAGCGCATCCTGCGGATGGCCGGTGCGGGCCATGCGGGACAGAAGCTCTGGCTCGACCCGCTTGAAAATTTGCTGGGCGCGGGCGGAACGCAGCGCCGGATAGGACTGCCAGCGCGAGATGATGGTACGGGATTCCTCGGACAGATCGGGGCGATCCGGGGTCTCGCCGGGCGCGAAGAAGGATTCGGTCAGATCGTGGACCCGCTCCAACCGCGATTTCAGTCTTGTCTCGAAGGCGTCGGGATCGCCCTCGCCCATCATGGCGGCGATGACCCGCAGCCCCTCGGCATCCTTTGGCAGAGAATGGGTCTGAGCATCGTTCACCATCTGGATGCGATGCTCGATATCGCGATGCTCGCGGTAATGGGCGGTCAGTTCCTCGGCCACTTCGGGCGGAATCCAGCCCTTCGCGGCCAGCGCCGCAAGGCCGCCGACCGTATCGCGAAGCCGCAGATCGGGGTCGCGACCGCCAGCGATCAATTGGCGGGTCTGGGTGAAAAATTCGATCTCGCGGATGCCGCCACGCCCCAGCTTCATATTGTGACCCGGCACCGACAGCTTGCCGCCCAGCCCCTTATGGTCGCGAATCCGCAGGCGCATGTCATGGGCGTCCTGAATGGCCGCAAAATCCAGATGCTTGCGCCAGACGAAGGGGCGCAGTTCGCGCAGGAAACGCTCGCCCGCCTTGATGTCGCCCGCCGCCGCCCGCGCCTTGATGAAGGCGGCGCGTTCCCATGTCCGGCCCTCGGCCTCGTAATAGGCCAGCGCCGCGGCGGTCGAGATGCAGACCGGCGTCACCGCCGCGTCCGGGCGCAGGCGCAGGTCAGTGCGGAAGACATAGCCGTGTCCGGTCACGTCCGACAGCGTCGCGGTCATCTTGCGGGTGGCACGAATCAGGGCGGCGCGCGCCTCTTGCTGGTCGGCATCGGCATAGGCGGTTTCGTCGAAAAGAACGATCAGGTCGATGTCGGAGCTGTAATTCAGTTCGCCCGCGCCGCCCTTGCCCATGGCCAAGGCGAAGATGCCACCGGCATCGGCCTGGGTCTCGGGCAGCTTTCCGCGCCGCTGCTCATGCGCGACATGGACCCGCAGCGCCAGATCGACGGCGCGATCCGCAAAATCCGACAGCGCGCCGGTGACCTGCTCCAGCGGCCAGACACCGCCCATATCGGCCAAAGCGGTCATCAGCGCGATGCGACGCTTGGCCCGGCGCAGGGCGATGGACAGGTCATCCGGTGCAAGCTCTTCGAAACCCGCCGTCTCGCGCGCCACAACATCGTCGTGATCAAGAGCTTCTGGCAGCCATTCCGCCTCTTTCGCCAGCAACCCCGCCAGATAGGGACTACTGCCTGCGGTCGCGGCGATCAGATCGACAACCGGCCCCGGCAGTCCGGTGAACAGGCCCGCCAGATCGGCGGCGCGGGCGCTATCGGCGGGGATCGGATGGCGGGTGATGCGGCTGCTGAAATTCATGCCGGGAACAGTAGCCATTGCCTTTGTTGCGTCAACGACCCAGACACCGAAATATCGATGAAGGCTTTAATCCTTTCCCGGCTTTCCCTGTGCAGGAATCGTTGTTAGGCTTTGCCCAGTTCAACCATGAGGCGCAGTCGGACATCGTTTCCCGCATGATCAGTCCCGTTATGCCATTCTGTCGCGTGGTGTGTTCCTGATGCGGCACACTCTTCCCCACGCGCCACAGTTCTATGTCACGGCTCCGCAGCCCTGCCCGTATCTGCACGGCAGGGCCGAGCGCAAGCTGTTCACGGCCTTGCACGGGGATAACGCGACCGAGCTTAACAATGCACTGTCGCGGCAGGGCTTCCGGCGTTCGCAAAACGTGTTGTATCGGCCAAGCTGCGAAAGCTGCGTGGCCTGCATGTCGGCGCGAATAAGGATCGCGGATTTCCATCCGTCGCGGACGCAGCGGCGGCTGAAGCGGCGCAACGACGATCTGCGCCGGATCGCCACCAGCGCCTGGGCCACGGAAGAGCAGTTCGAACTGTTCCGCATGTATCTGGACAGTCGCCACACCGATGGCGGCATGGCCGACATGGATATCTTCGAATTCGCCGCCATGATTGAGGAAACCCCGGTCAAGACCCGGGTGATCGAGTATCGGCGCGATGGCGGCAATCCGGGGGCAGCGAAAAGCGATGACGATCTGGTCGCGGTTTGCCTGACCGACGTTCTGGATGACGGGCTGAGCCTTGTTTACAGCTTCTATGATCCGGCGATGCAGGCGGCCAGCCTTGGCACCTATATCATTCTGGATCACATCGAGATCGCCCGTGCGGCCAACTTGCCCTATATCTATCTGGGTTACTGGGTGCCGGGCAGCCGGAAGATGGATTACAAGGCGCGGTTCTCGGCGCTGGAGATCTATAAGGGCGGGGTCTGGCAGAATATCGGCGATCCGCAGAAACACTCGAACGAAGCGCATCCGCTGTCGGTCGATCCGATCATCGAACAGGTGGCGCGGATCGCGCTGCCGCAGTTTGATCGGTAGCCGGGCACGCAATACGCCCGACCAAATCACGCAAGATAATTTCAAATTTCGGCATCACAGCGTTACTTTCTCCAGAATGCCCATTGACCCTTTCCGGCGGTCTCCATAGTTTGCGCCGACGCGCGGGCGGGATTCTGTCCGGGTGGGGTTAACTTAATGGAGTAAGAGACATGTCCCGAATGATGACGGGTGCGAGAATGGTTGTCGAAGCGCTGCGCGATCAGGGCGTCGATACCGTATTCGGCTATCCGGGCGGGGCGGTACTACCCATTTATGATGAAATTTTTCAGCAAAACGACATCACCCATGTTCTGGTCCGCCATGAACAGGGCGCGGTTCACATGGCCGAAGGCTATGCCCGCTCGACCGGGAAACCCGGCGTCGTTCTGGTTACCTCTGGCCCCGGCGCGACCAATGCGGTCACCGGGCTGACCGATGCGCTGCTGGATTCGATCCCGATTGTCGTTCTGTCGGGTCAGGTTCCGACCTTCATGATCGGCACCGATGGCTTTCAGGAGGCCGATACCGTCGGCATCACCCGCCCCTGCACCAAGCATAACTGGCTGGTGAAGGATACGGGCAAGCTGGCCGAGACGATCCACAAGGCGTTCCATGTCGCCACCTCGGGCCGTCCGGGTCCGGTTCTGGTCGATATTCCGAAGGATGTTCAATTCGCGACCGACGAATATGTCGCGCCGACCGAGGTCGAGACAAGCCGCTATCAGCCCGAGCGCAAGGGCGATATCGGCGCGATCACCCGTCTGGTCGAACTGATCGAACAGGCAGAGCGGCCGATCCTTTATACCGGCGGCGGGGTCATCAATTCGGGGAACGAAGCCAGCAGGTTGTTGCGCGAACTGGCGGATTCGACCGGCTTCCCGATCACCTCGACGCTGATGGGTCTGGGCGCCTATCCCGCCTCGGGCAAGGGCTGGCTGGGAATGCTGGGGATGCACGGTCTTTACGAGGCCAATCTGGCGATGCATGGCTGCGATCTGATGATCAATATCGGCGCGCGCTTCGATGACCGGATCACCGGGCGGCTGGCCGATTTCAGCCCCGGCTCGATCAAGGCGCATATCGATATCGATCCGTCCTCGATCAACAAGGTCATTCAGGTCGATGTGCCGATCGTCGGCGATGTCGCCTCGGTTCTGGGGCAATTGCTGGAGGTCTGGAAGGCGCGCGGGTCCAAGGTCAACAAGGCTGGTCTGGGCAAGTGGTGGGAACAGATCGAGGGCTGGAGAACCAAGAACTCGCTGTTCTACCGCAACAGCGACACGATCATCAAACCGCAATACGCCCTGCAGCGCCTGCAAGAGCTGACCAAGGACCGGGATCGCTACATCACCACCGAGGTCGGCCAGCACCAGATGTGGGCGGCGCAATTCCTGCATTTCGATGAACCGAACCGCTGGATGACTTCGGGCGGGCTTGGCACGATGGGCTATGGCCTGCCGGCCTCGGTCGGGGTGCAGATGGCGCATCCCGAGGCGCTGGTCATCAATGTCGCGGGCGATGCAAGCTGGCTGATGAACATGCAGGAAATGGGCACGGCGGTGCAGTTCCGTCTGCCGGTCAAGCAGTTCATCCTGAACAATGAGCGGCTGGGCATGGTCCGGCAATGGCAGCAATTGCTGCATGGCGAGCGTTACAGCCAAAGCTGGTCGGACAGCCTGCCCGATTTCGTCAAGCTGGCCGAGGCTTTCGGCTGCAAAGGCGCGCAGGTCCGCGATCCGAAGGATCTGGATGCGGCAATTCAGCAGATGATGGATTATGACGGGCCGTTCATTCTGGATGTGCTGGTCGAAAAGCATGAGAACTGCTTCCCGATGATCCCGTCAGGCAAACCGCATAATGAAATGCTGCTGGGCGACGCCGAAACGCAAGACGCCATCAAGGCCGAAGGCGCAGTGCTGGTCTGAGATCGTCGCGGGGGCGCCGCCCCCGCACCCCCGCGGTATTTCTGCAACGAAGAAGGCAGAACCATGAATGCTTTGAATATTCAAAAAGGTGCGTCGAGCCATTCGGCCTACGACCTTCGCGACCCGAATGCGCAGATCGAGGAAAGCCATACGCTGGCGGTTCTGGTCGAGAACGAGCCGGGCGTGCTGGCCCGCGTGATCGGGCTGTTTTCCGGGCGCGGCTATAACATCGACAGCCTGACCGTGGCCGAGGTGGATCATACCGGGCACCGCTCGCGGATCACCGTTGTCACCCGCGGAACGCCGGGTGTGATCGTGCAGATCAAGGCGCAGCTTGGCCGTATCGTGCCGGTGCATGAGGTTCACGACCTGACCGCCGAAGGTCCGGCGGTCGAACGGGAACTGGGCCTGTTCAAGGTTCGGGGTCAAGGCGACAAGCGCGTCGAAGCGCTTCGCATCGCCGAAATCTTCCGCGCGAATGTGGTTGATTCAACGCTGGAAAGCTTTGTTTTCGAAGTGGTCGGCACTCCGGCGAAGCTGGATGCCTTCGCCGATCTGATGCGTCCGCTGGGCCTTGTCGATATGGCCCGCACCGGGGTCGCCGCGCTGGCACGCGGCGCCTGAACAACGCGACTTAGCGCGCGGCGCCGACCCGCCAGGCTGGCGCCCGCGCGATCCGATCCGTCGGCTCGACATCGCTTGAAGCGACAAGACGCAGATGGGATTCTCTGGACGCAACCGGCTGCGCCTTCAGCATCTCACCCAGATCCGGCCTGCCATTTTCTGACACCATCGCGACATGACGCGCATATCGCAGCGCGCCGACGATCTCGCTTTCCAGTTCGACCAGATCGCCCGGCCCCGGCCAGGTCTGCGGATCGGTCAGACTGCTTCTTCCCTGAAGATATGCCAGCGATGCGTGATCCTCACACCAGATGACCGCTTTTTCGCGGTCCTCGCTGCTCCAGACAATGACCCCAATCATTACGCTTCTTACTCCCCCCCGATCACCCGAAGGCAAGCGGTCTTTGTCAACATGCTTGATCATTTTATTGTTATTTGTACGGACTAAAGCAGAAATCCGCCGTCATGCCAGCCTTTTTTTACAAACTGTGCATTTTTTTCAGCCCCGCGCCCTATTTAGCCGACGCTAACGATAACACAGAACCCGTCCGGGGCGGAATGATTAAATCAAGCAACTCGATTTATGAAGTCGTTAAGGGCCGCATTCACATTTACCGCTCGAATCACACAGCGTGAATCTGTGGATCGCCGTTCAGTGCGCGCGACCGCTGCGCACATCCTCGACCGCGCGGCGAACCTGCGTCAGACGCTCGGCGCGCGGCGGGTGTGTGCCAAGGATATGATTGCCGGGATCGGGAAGCCGCTCGAAGAAGCGTGAGCCGTTGACGGGATCGAAGCCCGCATTCAGCGTCATGATCGCACCCAGATAATCGGCCTGCAGTTCCCAGTCCCGCGAATAATAGCGCGACCCGACGGAGGCGCCGATGCGCTGCGCGGTCTCGATCGCCGAATCGTTGCCGCCATAGACCGAGGCAAGGCTGCCCAGAATGACGGCACCTGCCGCCGCCGCCCCGGCCTTGCGGTCGAGATGGTTCAGAACATGGTGCGAGGCTTCGTGGCCGACGACAAACGCCACCTCGTCACCGTTGCGGGTGGCCGCGATCAGCGACAGCGTCATGCCGATGATCGGGCGACCGCTGGCATCGATGGTCTGGAAGGCGTTCGGCTCCATCCCCGGGCGGTCATCGACGACGAACTGGAAATCGCAATTGATCGGCTGCGTGCGGCGTTGCAGGCATTCGCGTTCGACCGCAGGCTCCATCCGGCGCATCACCTCGACGAACATCCGTGCCGCAGATTGCGGCGAGCCGTCATTGGTCAACACCGGCGCGGGCGTCGTTGGCAATGGTGTTCCCGCAGGCGAATTTGCCTGCTGCATCGATCCGGGCGCGCAACCGGCTACCGCCAGCGCACCCACACAAAAGACCCACGCAATCCTACTCATGAAGATAATGCCCCTGCTCGCCTGCCCGGTCCCGAGATTTTTTCGCGCGGTTCGACCGAGTCAGCACAGCTTATCTTTAGCCGAGGGCGTGCGCAAATACTGTGGCTTGCTCCCGGCGCAACTTCACGCAAATGTCGGGAGGTGAAAGGAGAACGCCATGTTCACCATCGAGCACGACTTCGACGCCAGCATCATCACGCTGATCGATGAGGCAGAGCCGAACACCCGTCCGCTGAACGAGGATATCGTGATCCTGACCTTCGACGACCGTGTCGTCGTTGAACAGATGAGCCCCGACGGAGACGAGGTTGTCCGCGTCACGTTCACCATGCATCAGTTGGCCGAACTGCGGCTGGCGCTGAACCTGCCAGAGGGCAATTATCGGATCGAGCAGCAGAGCTAATCCAGCCGCACCAGCTTGTCTCGGGCACTGGCACCGCGAACCAGCACCAGACGCGATTTGGCCACGCCCAGCGATTTCGCCAGCAGTTTGAGGACTGCGGCATTCGCCTTGCCATCCTCGGGCGCGGCGGTCACCTGCACCTTGATCCTGCCGGTTTCGTCCAGCGCGATCTGATTTCGGCGGGCTTTCGGGGTGACCCGCAAAGTAAATTCAGCGCCGGAGACGGCAAGATGCGAAAGATCGGTCATGATGGCAGCATCGGGGCGCGCGCCCTGCCCTGCAAGCCCCGGCTTGCACCCGTTTCGCCGGTCTGTAAAAACTCCGGACAAGGATCGCCGAGGCGGAAGGAGAACGGGATGGAACACCGAAACGAGGCAGCGCTGGAATTTCTGGGCAGCCGCCGCTCGCATCCGCCGAAGCTGCTGAAGGCACCGGCACCGGGTCGCGACGAAATCCTGCGCTTGCTGGAACTGGCCGCGCGGGTTCCCGATCACGGCAAGCTGGAGCCGTGGCGGTTCATCGTCCTTGGCCGCGAGACGCTGGACGGGCTGGCCCCGCTGCTGCGCGCGCAGGCATTGAGCCTTGGTCAGGATGAGGCAGCGGCGGACAAAGCGGCCTCGGCCCTTGCATCGCCTGTGATCGTCGCGGTGGTGTCCTCGCCCGTCGAAAGCCCCAAGGTTCCGCAATGGGAACAGTTCCTGTCGGCAGGCGCGGTCTGTCTTGGGTTGGTGAATGCGGCGCTGGCCTCGGGTTGGGGGGCTGCGTGGCTGACCGGGCTGGTGGCGCTTGATCAGGACTTTGGCCGCGCACATCTGGGCCTTGGCGCTGAAGAGCGGATCGTCGGCATGGTTCATATCGGCAGCCGCGGCGACACCCCGCCGGAACGGCCGCGCCCCGATGTCACTGCCCGGACAACCTGGCTGTGATGCAGGCATTCCGCGCATTGGCGCTTGGCTGGGGCGACCTGCTGCGACCCCGCATCCTGCGGCTGGTGCTGATCGGGATCGCGCTGACGATCCTGCTGTTCATCCTGCTGCAGACCGGACTTTTCTGGGTAATCCGCGCTTTTCTGCCGGGGGATTTCGCCTTGCCGTGGATCGGTGCCATCGATCTGGGCAATGCCCTCTCATGGGGATCGCTGGCGCTGTTTCCGCTGATGGGGTTTTTCCTGATGGCCCCGGTTGCGGCTGGCTTCGCCGGGCTATTTGCCGAAAATGTCGCCGAGGCGGTCGAGGAGATCCACTATCCCGACCGGCGCGGGACATCGCTTAGCATCCTTGACGGGCTATCGGAATCAATTGCCCTGATGGCGCTGGTTCTGCTGGTGGCGATCCTGTCGCTGCTGCTGACGCCGGTTCTGGGACCGCTGGCCCCGGTCCTGTTCTACGCCGTCAATGGCTGGCTGCTGGGGCGAGAATTCTTTCAGATGGCGGCAAGGCGGCATCTGTCAAAACCGGACGCGGCGGCCCTGCGCAAAGCATATGCGGGCCGGATCGCCTTTACCGGCATTCTGGTCGCAATCGGGCTGAGCATCCCGCTGGTCAATATCGCCGTGCCATTGCTGGCGGCGGCGGCATTCACCCATCTCTTTCATCTGGTCAGCGGAACAGCCGGTCGAAATTCGCCACATCTGCGCGGGTGATCACCCCGCCAAGGATGATCCAGGCCAGCACCGCCCAGATCGCCGCAGCGATCAGCGTGGTCCACAACGCTTTCCGTTTGAAATTCAGATCGGCGGGCGCACCGGCATGGGTGCCGGGCACGATCTCGCCCGCATCCTGCTGACTGCGCTGCCCGATCACCACGACGATGAACAGGGTCAGGAACCACAGGATCGCATACATGACGACAGCGCCGGTCAGGTTCATCAGATTTGCTCCAGTTCGATCAGCGTGCCGTTGAAATCCTTGGGATGCAGGAACAGCACAGGCTTGCCATGGGCACCGATCTTCGGATCGCCGCTGCCCAGAACGCGCGCGCCTTCGGCCTTCAGGCGGTCACGGGCGGCGATGATATCCTCGACCTCGAAACACATATGGTGGATGCCGCCCGAGGGGTTCTTGTCCAGAAATCCACGGATCGGGCTGTCGTCGCCCAAGGGGTAAAGCAGTTCGATCTTGGTGTTGGGCAGTTCGATAAAAACCACGGTTACACCGTGATCCGGCTCGTCCTGCGGCGCGCCGACAGTCGCGCCCAACACATCCGCATATTGCGCCGACGCCGCCGCCAGATCAGGCACGGCAATGGCCACATGGTTCAGACGTCCGATCATCACACTCTCCCTGCTGATGTCGTTTTAACGGCACCGACCGGGGAACGGAAGGAAAACCGGGGCTGGATTAACCCGATCTTAGAGAATCGCTGCTTCACTGAGGGTCAGACAGGTTCAGACGGGGACAGCAGAATGCTGACGGAAACGGGACAAGGATCGCAGGAACATTTCCCGCTATGGCGAGCGGCGATGCCGGGACGTCCGCTGACGGGACTGACCGTGCTGATGGTAGAAGATTCGCGCTTTTCCAGCGAGGCGGTGCGGCTGCTTTGCCTGCGATCAGGCGCACGGATCAGGCGGGCGGATTGCCTGCGCTCTGCCGCGCGGCATCTTCAGACCTATCGGCCGACAGTGGTTCTGGTCGATATGGGACTGCCTGACGGCGACGGGGCCAGCCTGATCCGGCAGATTGCCGCGACCTCGCCCCGGGTGCCGGTCATCCTTGGGATTTCGGGCAATCCCGATCTGGTCGATGCGGCGATGGCGGCGGGGGCGGACGGTTTTCTGGAAAAGCCGATCGAAAATCTTGCGGTGTTCCAGCAGGCGATCCTGTCCGTCCTGCCAGAGGCGGCGCGGGCGACGGGCCTGCGGGTGCTGCCGGACGACGTGATCCAGCCCGATCCCTCGGGCCTGCGCGACGATCTGGCGCATGTGGCAGAGATCCTTTCAAACGCGCAGGACACGACCGAGATCGACTATATCGCCCGCTTTCTTGCCGGGGTGGCGCGCTCTGCGCATGACAAGGCGCTGGAACAGGCAGCCACGGCGCTGGCGCAGGATCATCAGGCGGGGCACGCCCTTGCGACCGATCTGGCCCGCATCAGCGGCATGGTGCATGACCGTCTGGCGCGCGTGGCGACGCTGTAAGGTTCAAAGCGCCGGGTCGCGGCGGCCCGGCAGAGCAGCTTCGGTCAGCACGGACAAACTTTGCCGCTGGCTTCCATCCGGCCCGAAATTGTCGGGCGCCAGCCATGCCGCATAAGCAGGGGCCAGCGCCTGCCAATCGGCATCGGTGATCGCAAACCATGCCGTGTCGCGATTGCGGCCCTTGATGATCATGTGCTGCCGGAACGTGCCCTCATAGCTGAAACCAAGCCGCAGCGCGGCCCGGCGCGACGGCAGGTTCAACGCGTTGCATTTCCATTCAAGCCGTCGGTAACCATTCTCGAAAGCCCATCCGACCATCGCCATCAGCGCCGCCCCCGCCTCGCGGCTACGCTGCAATTCCGGCGTCAGCAGGATGTTCCCGATCTCGATCACGCCATTCGCAGCTTCGATCCGCATGAAGGACGCATACCCAACCGTCTTATCGTCCTGCTTTCGAATGATCGCGTAAAAGCAGGGATCGGCAGAGCTTTCCGCCCCCTTCATCCAAAGCCGAAACGATGCCTCATCGGCGAAAGGCCCGATCGGCATGTAATCCCAGACCCAGTCCTGCCCCTGCTGCGCTTCGAATATCTGGGCAGCATGTCGCGCGGCAGAAAGACGCTCGAAGCGGACCGGACCGGCATCGAACCCGGCCTCACCCGGCAGAACCGCCTGAACCGTTTCGACCTGTTCCCCCAAGCTGCGCGCGGTTGCGGACATTGATGCCTCCTGACTTTTGGTCAGGCGAGAATGCCCGGATTGTCGCCCATGTCCAGATCGGGGAAGACCGCGCGTTCAAGAATGTCATTCTGAACGTTGAACAAATCATGCATCGCCCAAGCCGCATAGGCACGAATATCGCGCAGCGGCATCAGGTCGCGCCCGGCATACAGATCGGATTCGCGCAGCCCCGGCCAGTCGCCCAAGGCGCGTCCCCCGCGAATGGCGCCACCTGCCATCAGCATCGCCCCGCCGGTGCCGTGATCGGTCCCGCCGCCGCCATTCTCGCGCACGGTGCGCCCGAATTCGGTCATCGCCAGCACGGTTGTCCGCCCCCAGTTCGCGCCAAGCCCTTCTTTCAGCGTCAGGATCGCCGCAGCCAGCCTTTGCATCGGCCGCTGCAACGTCTTTTCCTGCTGCGCGTGACTGTCCCAACCAGAGATCGAGAAAGAGGCGATCCGCGTCTCTTCGTTCAGCCGGGCAGCAGCGAACTGGGCAATCGCCCTTGCATCACGGGTCGGCCCGCCGGGTTCATTCACAGCCTCGATCCCGTCCGAGATGATCTGAACCGCCTGACTACCGGCTTCGCGAAACAGCGGATCGTCATGCCAGACATGCTGCAACAGACGCTGGCCCTGCGGGCTAAGCCGGAATTGCGTGGCCGGTGACCAGCTCCGGGTTGCTGCCGGACCCTCGAGGATCCGCATCTCATCCAGCCCGACCGAATAGGCGGTATGCGATTCGACGCCGGGCATGTTCTGCAGCAGCCGGTTCAGCCAGCCATCGCGCTGCGCACGCAGGGGCATGTCGGTGCCCGACCCCGCCTCAAGAATGTCCTGACCGTCGAAATGGCTGCGCTTGTCGCGGTAAGGCGTCGAAACGGCGGGAACGAAGCCAAGCTCGCCCGCCTTCCACAACGGCATCAGATCGCCAAGCGCGGGATGCAGCGCGAAGAAGCCGTCCAGATCATGCGCGCCGTTCTGCGGACCGACCGATAATTTACGACGAAGTTGCGCAAGTTCGGGATCGCCGTAGGGTTGGAACACGTCCAGCCCATCCATCGCCCCGCGCAGGATGATGACGACCAGACGGTTATCGCCCGGAGCAGAGGCAAAGGTGATGCTGCTGAGAAACGGATGCGCTGCGGCGGAACAGCCCAGCAGCGCGCCGGATTTCAGAAACAGGCGTCGTGACAGCATGATGTCACCTCCGGTTGAATTCGGCCGAGGCCAGAACCACGGCGATACCTTCGCGCGCATTCTCAGCCTTGGGGACGGCCCATTGCAGCGCCTCGGACGCGGCATCGCCAAAGGCTGCGTGCATCAAATCACGCGGATCGGGCATATCCTTGCGCAGGCGTGGCAACTGCCGGATGATCCAGTCGGTCCGCGCGGCGATGCCCTGCGGCGTCGCCCATGCCTGCGCCTCTTCCGGCCAGCCGTCAGGCCCGCGCGGCTGGCTCCATGGCTGGCCCATCGCGGTCAGACCGCGCATCAGCCAGCCCCGCACCTCCTGCTCGGTCAAGGCCATCACGTCCGGGCCATCAAGCCCGATGGCGCGAAGCGAAGCGACCATGAAATCAAGCGGTTGGCGAACCTTCTGCCGCAGATGCGTCTCAAGCTCGGGGGCTTCGGCAAGGGTCAGGTTCATCGCCGCAAGGTCGCCCTCGGTATCCGCGAAAACCCGGGTCAAACGATCGACAAGCGGTTGCGGCGGGTCGTCGGCGATGAAATGAACCGCCATCTTGCGGGCGATATGGGCCGCCGTCGCCTCATGCGCGGCGAGATGCGCGATGACGGCGCGGATATCTTCCAGCCGCGCCGGTTCCTCGCCGCCATAGTCAACGCCCAGCACCGTCTCTGCCCCCGGCTCGGCGCGTCCGGGAAGGAAGATGCGCGGCGAGGCGGGATCATAGTAAAGCCCGGTCAGAAGGCTGGCCAGTTCGCGCACATCCTCTTGCGAATAGTCGGCGGTGACGCCCAGCGAATGCAGTTCAATCATTTCGCGCGCAAGGTTTTCGTTCAGGCCCAGATTGCGGTTAGGCGCGCGCTGCGCCGCCCTCGAATTCGGCCCGACCGAGCGTTGCTGATCCAGATACAAGACCATCGCCGGATGCGTTTCGGCGGCAAACATCATGTCACCGAATTTGCCGGTGATATGCGGGCGGATCGCCTCGGTCACCATGGCGGATGAGGTCAGCGTCTCGATCCCGTTGCCCGCGCGCACGGTAAAGTGGTCCGCCCAGAACTGCACCAGCCGCTCACCGAAACCGCCGGGATCACGGACCGCGCGGGCAAGGCGGCGTTTCACCTGACGCGCCCCGCGTGTCAGCGTCTCGCGGCTCAACGCGCGCTGCTGTTCCAGCCGGTCATCGGCGTTCTCGTCCCGGATCGCCTTCACCTGAAGCTGCACCTGACGCGCAACATCCATGGTTATATCGCCCGATTTCGGCCCGGCCTCAGCCACAGTCGCGACCAAAGCCTGCGGGTCGGCAGGCGATTCGATCACTGGCGACAGCCCGTAACCCAGCCGGATCGCGGCAAGTTTGGAATAGTCCAACATCAGCCCTCTGGCTTGTCCCGCGAGAAAATCATTCCTCACGGGGTTTATGCCATAGCGGGCGAGTCGGTGTCAGATCACTCTTTCGGCAAGACCCGAAGGCGCAATTCGCGAAGCTGTTCGTTCAGCGGCTCGGACGGTGCGCCCATCATCAGGTCTTCCGCGCGCTGGTTCATCGGGAACATGATCACTTCGCGGATGTTCTGTTCATCCGCCAGCAGCATCACGATCCGGTCGATCCCCGCAGCGCAGCCCCCGTGCGGCGGCGCGCCATAGCGGAAGGCCTTGACCATGCCGCCAAAGCGCTTCTCGACCTCGGATGCCGGGTAGCCCGCCAGTTCGAACGCCTTGAACATGATCTCCGGCTTGTGGTTCCGGATCGCGCCCGAGATCAGCTCATAGCCGTTGCAGGCGAGGTCATATTGATAACCCTTCACCGTCAGCGGATCGCCGTTCAGCGCGTCCAGCCCGCCCTGCGGCATCGAGAACGGGTTGTGGCTGAAGTCGATCTTGCCGTCGTCGGTTTTCTCATACATCGGGAAATCGACGATCCAGGCGAATTTGAACTGGTTCTCGTCGGTCAACCCAAGCTCGCGCCCGATTTCATTGCGGGCACGACCGGCGACGGCCTCGAAATGCTCGGGCTTGCCGCCAAGGAAGAAGGCCGCATCGCCTTCGCCAAGGCCAAGCTGGGCGCGGATCGCCTCTGTCGGCTCGGCGCCGAGCGCCTTGGCAATCGGGCCAGCAGCCTCGGTCGAGCCATCCTCGGCCTTGCGCCAGAAGATATAGCCCATGCCGGGCAGACCCTCTTTCTGGGCATAAGCGTTCATCCGGTCGGCGAATTTGCGGCTGCCACCGGTCGGGGCGGGAATGGCGCGAACCTCGGTCCCGTCCTGTTCCAGCAGTTTGGCGAAGATGCCGAAGCCGGAGCCGCGGAAATGATCCGATACGTCCTGCATCTCGATCGGGTTGCGCAGATCGGGCTTGTCGCTGCCGTACTTCTGCATCGACACCGCATAGGGAATGCGCGGCCAGTCGGCATCGACGGCGCGACCGCCGCCGAATTCCTCGAACAGGCCCTGAATGACCGGCTGGATCGCGGCGAAAACATCTTCCTGCTCGACAAAGGACATTTCGAGGTCGAGTTGATAGAAATCGGTGGGCGAGCGGTCGGCGCGCGGATCTTCGTCGCGGAAGCAGGGGGCGATCTGGAAATAGCGGTCGAAGCCCGCAACCATGATCAACTGCTTGAACTGCTGCGGTGCCTGCGGCAGCGCGTAGAATTTGCCCGGATGCAGACGCGAGGGGACAAGGAAATCGCGCGCGCCTTCGGGCGAGGATGCGGTGATGATCGGCGTCTGAAACTCGGTAAAGCCGGTGTCCCACATGCGGTTGCGCAAGCTGCGGATCACCTTGGACCGCAGCATGATGTTGTTGTGCAGCGACTCGCGGCGCAGATCGAGGAAGCGATAGGTCAGGCGCGTTTCCTCGGGGTAGTCCAGATCGCCGAAGATCGGCAGCGGCAGCTCGTCTGAGGGGCCAAGCACTTCCAGATCGGTCGCATAAACCTCGATCTCGCCGGTGGGCAGCTTCGGGTTCACCAGCGAGGCATCGCGCAGTTTCACCCGGCCATCGATACGGATCACCGTTTCGGCGCGCAGCTTCTCCATCGTGGCAAAGACCGGGCTGTCGCTGTCGGCCAGCACCTGCGTCATGCCGTAATGGTCGCGAAGATCAACGAACAGCACGCCGCCGTGGTCGCGCACGCGGTGGACCCAACCCGACAAACGGACGGTTTCACCGGCATTGGCGGCGGTCAGATCGCCGCAGGTATGGCTGCGATAGGCGTGCATCATCATTCCCCTTCCGGGCCTCTTGTTCCGGCACGCATCAAGCGCGGGATGGGCCGGAAGTCAACCGCTCAGAAGGGGCGCACGACGTTGCCGGACCAGAAATAATAGCCCATCCCGACCGAGAACAGCATATTGCCCGCCAGCGCATGCAACACCCAGGCCGATGCAAAGCCGCGCCAGCGATAGGCCAGCGCAAAGATCAGCCCGCCGACAAAGGTCATGATGCTGACGACGAGGCTCCAATACATCAGATGCGCGAAGCTGAAGATCGCAGCATTCGCCAGAATTGCGATGCGCGGTTCGTGAAACAGCGAGCCGTAGCGGTGGAAGAACAGCGCCCGGAAGATCAGCTCCTGCGGCAGCGCCGAGAGCAGCGGGTAAAGCACCCAGATCACCCCCAGAAAACGCAGGCGGGCGGGTGTCGGCTCAAGAATATAGTCGGCATTCGTGGCGCTCATCAGGCTGTAGCCGAAAACCCCGACCGCGAGGGTGAAAAGCGCGGCGAAAAGCCAGCCGACCCTGCTCCACCCGCGAACCAGCGTGCGCCAGTCGAACCTGCCGGTTCGCCACAGCAGCAACAGGCCAGCGATGGTGAACAGAAACAGCGCGCTGAACATCTGCCGCGGCGGCAGAAACAGCGCAATAGCCAGCGGCGCCCCGATATAGAGCGCCGCGAACTCGATCCTCAGCCAGAGGTTTGATCTTAACGTGTCAGTCGCGTCTGCAACCATCTTGCCCAATCCGCCCTGGACCCCGCGAAGGCGTTCAGGTCCACATCGCCCCGGATCCCCGGCACGATGCCGGTTCCGGTATATTGCCAGAAGGCCCAACGCTGGCCCGGATAACGCACGCGCGGATGATCCGCGACCGAACGCAGCCAGAATTCGGCCCGCATGTCGCCCAACTGGTTATCCCTGTAGAAATCGACCGTCGTGTAAATGATCGGACGCTGTCCATAGTGGCGGCCCACGATATCCATAAAGATCGACGCTTCCCGTTTCACCTCTTGCGGGGGCGGACGGCGCGGACAGGTCCGCGAATTGGTCCATTCCAGATCGATCACCGGCGGCAGCGAACCGATCTCGCGCGGGACGTTGCGGATGAACCATGCGGCCTGTTCCGCGCCTGAACGGCAGAAGTAGTAATAGTGATAGGCGCCGCGCGGGATGCGCGCATTCGCCGCCTCGCGCCAGTAGCGCTGGAAGTTCGGATCGCTGTGATCGGCGCCTTCGGTCGATTTGATGAAGGCGAAGCTGATCCCGGCCCCGCGCACCTGATTCCAGTCGATATGGCCCTGCCAGCGGGAAATATCGATCCCGTGGACCTGATGGCCGTAGGGGCTGCCCGACGACCATGCATGGGGCTGTGAATCGCCCAGTTGCGGATTGGCCCCCGGCCCCGGTGCCGGCCCCCGCGCCGGAGTCCGGGCGCAGGCAACCGCCAGCACCAGCATGAACCCCAGCAGAAATTTCGTGAAAATTCGCATCCTGTCCTCGATCGTCTGCCCGATGACGCTTTCCGCGCCTTAACACTGGTTATCGCAAAGACGTGAGCAAAAGTCACCGGGCCGTGACGCTCACGTCTGCGTCATGATCTGATTGGGCGAACCGGCGCAAAGGGCGTGTCGAAAGGGGTGTCGCAAATGCAAAACCCGGCCTTCGAAAAGGCCGGGCTAAATCCGTCGTCGATGCTGGAAAGCTCAGTTCGTGGCGGGTGCCGTCTCTTGATCGGTCGGTGCCGCATCATCGGGCGCAATCTGAGGTTCTGCTGCACCATCAGTGCCTTCTGCGGGCGTCAGGGTGGTTCCGGCGGGCGGCTCGGTCGTGGCGATGCCGTCGTTCTGCTCATCCGCTCCGGGGCTGAGAATCAGAAAGGCCAGCACCGCGACGACCAGCGCGATCACGATGGCGATGATCGCGGGCCGGTGGCGGCGCGCCTCTTGCGGCACATTCGGTTCATTGCTGGACATGGCGCTTTCCCTTTCGGTTGCCCGAACCCAACGGCAGCGCCGCGAATCAGTTCCGATCCGGCACCAGCTTGCCGGGGTTCAGCGTATCGCGCGGGTCCAAAGCGGCCTTGATCGCGCCCATCACCTGCCACGCCTCGCCATGCTGAGCGGGCATCAACGCGCGCTTGCCCAAGCCAACTCCATGCTCGCCGGTAATCGTGCCGCCGACGGCCAGCGCACGCTCGGCCATACGAAACGCGACCTCTTTTGCGCGGGCCACCTCGGCCTCGTCGCCGGGATCGACCAGCAGGATCGAGTGGAAATTGCCATCGCCGACATGGCCCACAATCGGACCGATGAAGCCATTGGCCGCGATATCCTCGGCGGCGGCGTGAACCGCAGCGGGCAGTTCTGACATCGGCACGCAGATATCCGTCAGCACCCCCGAGGCACCCGGCCTCAGCGACAGGCAGGCGTGATAAGCACCATGCCGCATCCGCCACAACCGGGCGCGATCCTCGGGCGTGGTTGCCCAGTCGAAACCCTTCGCGCCGTAATCGGCTGCGATCTCGCCAAACCGCTCGGCATCCTCGCGCACAGCACCGGGAGAGCCGTGAAATTCAACCATCAGATGCGGCAGTTCCGGCAGGCTGGCCCCGGCATAGCCATTGAAGGCCCGCGCCGTGGCGGCATCGACGAATTCGATCCGCGCCATCGGAATGCCCGACTGGATCGTCGTGCTGACACATTCGACGGCCCGGTCCAGATCGTCGAAGGCGCAGACGGCAGCGGCAACCTGTTCGGGCTGACCATGCAGACGCAAGGTCAGTTCGGTGATGATGCCCAACGTGCCCTCGGACCCGACGAACAGCGCGGTCAGGTCGTAACCTGCGCTGGATTTCGCCGCGCGCGTGCCGGTGCGGATGATCCGCCCGTCGGCAAGAACCACCTCCAACGCCAGCACGTTGTCGCGCATGGTGCCATAGCGCACCGCAGTCGTGCCGCTGGCCCTTGTCGCGGCCATCCCGCCAAGGCTGGCATTCGCGCCCGGATCGACCGAAAAGAACAACCCCGTCGCCCGCAATTCCTGATTCAGCGCCTCTCGTGTGACGCCGGGCTGGATCGAGACGGTCATATCCTCGGGCCGGACCTCCAGCACCCGATCCATCCGCCCGAAATCCAACGTCAGCCCGCCCCTGACCGCCAAAGCGTGCCCCTCCAGCGAGGTGCCCGCCCCCCATGCGATCACCGGAACCCCGACTTCATCGCATGCGGCAAGGATCGCCGAGACTTCCTGCGTGGTTTCAGGCCATGCGACGGCATCCGGCGGTGGCGCCCGGTGGAAGCTTTCGGATTGCGCATGGTGATCACGGTCGGCAGCGCCCTCGGACAGGCGGTCGCCCAACAGGTCGCACAGTCGATTGCGCAGGTTTTCGGGCAAAGACATCGGCAATACTCCGCTTATTCTCAATGACTTGACGCACATGGGATCCTTGGCAAACCCTTCGGCGTTCTGTCATCACAGCATCACGATCATGACGTCATATATGTCCGACCGGAAGGCTTCAAACCGTGCAGGAGCGAATATGGAACCCTCGTCGCTGAACTCTTCTCCGATGCGCGCGCGCGCGAGCCTGCCCGACGGCCTGATCGCCGATGGCCCGGCCCGCAGCGATCACGCCTATGTCACGCTGGTCAGCAATCCCGATTATGTCGTGGGCGCCGAGGCGTTGCTGCGGTCGCTGAACCTCACCGGCACCAAGGCCGATCTGGTCGTGCTGCACCGCACCATCGAACCCGCGCAGAAAGCCCGGCTGAAAGCACTTGGCGCGCGGCTGATCGCCGCCGATCTGCTGCCGACCTCAGCCGCCTTCGACAAGGCTCATGCGCGCGAGGAACTGCACGCCCGCGCTGCCTTCACCCGCGGCGCCAAGCCCGATTTCCACACTCCGCTGGAGAACTTCGTCAAATTACGGCTGTGGCAGCTTGATTACGACCGCTGCGTCTTCATCGATGCCGATGCGATCGTGCTGCGCGAGGTCGAGAAGCTGTTCGAGATGCCCGAATTCTGTGCCGCGCCGAACGTCTATGAAGGGCTGGACGGCTTTCACCGGATGAACTCCGGCGTCTTCACCGCGCGCCCGAACCCTGAAACCTATCGCGACATGCTGGCCGAACTTGACCGCCCCGGCGTCTTCTGGCGGCGCACCGACCAGACCTTCCTTGAGACCTATTTCCCCGACTGGCACGGTCTTTCGATCCACCACAACACGATGCAGTATGTCTGGTTCAAGCTGCCGGCCCTGTGGAGCTGGAAAGACATCCGCATCCTTCATTTCCAGTATGAGAAGCCGTGGCAGAACCATGACAAGGCGCATCTGGTGCGCCCGTTGATCGATCTGTGGCGTTCGGTCGCGTCCGGTCAGCCAGTCCCCGACCTGATGGCGCAGGAGCGTCCGGCAGCCTGATGCGCATCGCCCTGACTGGCGCGACGGGCATCGTCGGCGGCTTCATCCTGCGCGGATTACGGGCGGCAGGTCATCAGGTCGCGGCACTTGACCGCGCCACCGGCTATCACCTCGGCGACAGCCCCGATCTGACAGGTCACGACGCCCTGATCCACAGCGCCTTCGCCCATCTGCCGGGTCGCTATCGCGGCGGCGAAGGCGACGATGCCGACAGTTTCACCCGCCTGAACCTCGACGGCAGCAAAACGCTATTCGATGCCGCGCACCGTGACGGCGTCGGGCGTATCCTGTTCCTCTCATCCCGCGCGGTCCATGACGGCTACCCGGAAGGTACGACGCTTCCCGACGACCTTCCACCCCGCCCCGCCAATCTCTACGGCCAGATCAAGGCCGAAGCCGAGGCATATCTGACGGCTATGCCGCTGCCGACCTGCTCGATCCGAGCGACGGGCATCTATGGCCCCGGTCGCGGCCATAAATGGCACGGGCTTTTCAACGACTACCTCGCCGGACGCCCGATACCTCCCCGCATCGCGACCGAGCTTCACGGCGACGATCTCGCAACTGCGATCCTGCTGCTTCTTGGCACAAGCAAACTTCCTGACGCGGTCAACGCCAGCGACCTGACGCTGGATCGCCACGATCTGCTGGCAGAGGTCCGGTCGCTCACCGGCTCATCGCACCCCCTGCCCGCCCGCGCCGACCCGACCCCGCTCAAGGTCCAGTCCTGCCAGCGCCTCCACGATCTTGGCTGGCAACCGGGCGGCATGGCGAAACTGCGCGCAACGCTGCCCGATTTGCTTTCTTCTTCATGAAAATATCCCTCGTGGCAGGCCGCCACGTCGGAATGCAATGTCAGGCGCGCCTCATCGCCGCCATACCCAACACACGCGCACGCTTGCGCGGATCACTATCGAACAGCGCCGCCAATTGCTCGGTCATCGCCCCGGCAAGCTGCTCGGCATCCGTGATCGTGACCGCACGCTCGTAATAACGCGTCACGTCATGGCCGATCCCGATAGCCAGCAACTCGACCAGCTTCTTGCGCTCGACCATGGTGATCACGTCACGCAGGTGCTTCTCCAGATAATTCGCCGGATTGACCGACAGGGTCGAATCGTCCACCGGCGCACCGTCCGAGATCACCATCAGAATCTTGCGCTGCTCTGTGCGCCGGATCAGCCGACGATGCGCCCATTCAAGCGCCTCACCATCGATGTTTTCCTTCAGCAGGCCCTCTTTCATCATCAAACCCAGATTGGGCCGCACCCGCCGCCAGGGCGCATCGGCGCCCTTGTAGATGATATGGCGCAAATCGTTCAGCCGCCCCGGACTGGCCGGACGCCCGTTCTGCAGCCACAATTCCCGTGCCTGCCCGCCCTTCCAGGCGCGCGTGGTAAAGCCCAGAATCTCAACCTTCACGCTTGACCGCTCCAGCGTCCGGGCCAGAACATCGGCGCAGATGGCCGCAATCGAGATCGGCCTGCCCCGCATCGACCCGGAATTGTCGATCAGCAGCGTCACCACCGTATCGCGAAACTCGGTGTCCTTTTCGACCTTGAAGCTCAGGGGCATGGTCGGGTTCGCGACCACGCGGGCCAGACGCCCGGCATCCAGAACCCCCTCTTCCTTGTCGAACTCCCAGCTTCGGTTCTGCTGCGCCTGCAAGCGGCGCTGCAACTTGTTGGCCAATCGGCTCACCGCGCCGCGCAACGGCTCAAGCTGCTTGTCCAGATAGGCGCGCAAACGCTCCAACTCGGCGGGATCGGCCAGATCCTCGGCCTTGATCTCTTCGTCCCAGTTCTGCGTGAATACCTTGTAATCGGGCGAGGCGTCGCTGACCGGCGGCGGGATGTCCGGGGGCGTGTCCGCCTCTGGCATCTCGGCCTCGTCGCTCATCTCATCCTCGGACTGGTCATCCATGCTGACCTGAGCTTGCCGCTCGTCCTGCTGCTGCTCCTGACTACGCTCGGGCGAGGCTTCCGCGTCCTCGCCGTCATCCTGATCGCGCGACTGGTTGTCGCCCGCTTCCTCATCCTGCTCGGCATTCTCGTCCGAGTCGTCATCCTCGGGCTCATCGGGATCGTCGCCAAGCTGGTCGCCATAGCCCAGATCGCTGATCACCCGCCGCGACAACCGCGCGAAGGCCGATTGATCGGCCAGAACCTCGTTCACTCCGGCCAGCGCGTCGCCAGCCTGACTTTCGACGAATGGACGCCACAAATCGGCCACATGCTGCGCCGCCTGCGGAAGCGCGCGCCCTGTCGCCGCCTGACGCACCAGATAACCCGCAGCGACGGACAAGGGCGCATCCGACGGCGTCTTGATCTGGGCATAGCCCTTCTTCTCGGCATCGGCCCCGATCCGCGCGTCGATATTCGACAGCGCCCCCGGCATGTCACGCGCACCAAGCGCTTCGCAGCGCGCCGTTTCCAGCGCCTCGTAAAGCTCGCGCGCCATCGGCCCCGAGGGTGCGAATTTCGAATGCGTCGCCGCATCGTGATGGCGCAGCCGCATCGCCAACGCATCCGCCGTGCCCCGCGCCATCAGAATCTCGTCGCGGCTCATCCGGCGACTGATCTGCGGCAGCCGCATCGTGTCGCCCGTGACCCCGGCCGGATCGGCGCTGAAGGTCACGTTCAGGTCACGATCATCCGCCAGCGCACGAGTCGCCTCGGACAATGCTTTCTTGAAAGGATCGGCGGGGTTGTCAGACTTTTTCATACCCTCCATAGACCACCGCCCGCCGCGCGGAGCAAGGGCAAGTCGATGCTTCCCGCGCGAAGATCGCTTGAGAAAGACGCACCACCCGCCCCCGCCCCGATCAGGCGTCCACGGTCAGCGGAATGTCAGATGTTCGTCGATCGCAGTTGCGATTTCGCGGCGGATCACCGCGTGAAGATTATGGGAAAAGCGCTCGCCAAGACTGCCATGCAATTCATCGCGGACCATCGACCGGACCATCTTGCGGATCATTTCCGCCTGCAGCTCCGTCGGCTCGCGAACCGCTTTGTCCAACGCAATGTCGGCGCTTGCCGTAACCGGCGAAACCTTATCCTCGGTCGGTGCGACCTGTGGCATATGGTCCAGATTTGCGCCGGTGGTGACTTGCCGCCAAGGCAGAGAGAACATCGCCAGATGCCGGTTCAACGGCTCGATGTCTTCAATCTTCGGTAGCAGAGGCACGGCCTCGGCCATCCCCAGCTCTTCCGGGGCAGACGGCACAGGATCTTGAACCACTGGCGGCACAAGAACCGGACGGATCATTTCGGGCCGCATCCGCTGCTTCCAATCGAAGGCTTCGGCGAAATCGTCCTCTTCCAGATCGACCAGCGCTTCGAACTGATGTGTCGCCCCATCAGGCACAGTCAGCGGATCATCGGACACAACCGGGGTTTCAAGGCGAAGCGGCGCCAGCGGGATGATCTCTGCCTGCTCGGTCGCGGCGCCATTCAGAACCTCTTCCGCGGCAACGGTATCCCGCCAAAACGGACCATCAACCTTGCTGCCTTCTGACAGACGGTCACGGGCAGCGATAAGCGCTTCGTCTTCGGCGATCATGCGGCGGATCGCGGACAGGACGTCACCAATGTCTTCGGAAAGGCGCGAGGCGGAAGAAAAGCGGGGGTCAATCATGACGCCCCCGCTTTTCGCTAAGATCAGTTGTCCTGACCGATTGCCCGCAGCACGCGATCAAGATCGCGGCCCTGCTTGCTGGTATGCGGCGCGTCGCGCACGGCATTGTAGTATTGCGAAGGGTCATATGTGGGAATCCCCAGTTTCAGGTGTTCTACCGTCAACAAACCCATAGCGGAGAGAAGTTGATAATGTGCTAATTGCAACTGGGCTTCAGCCGAGATCTTGTCGGCGCGCGCCTCAAGCAGAGATTGCTCGGCATCCAGCACGTCCAGCGTCGTCCGCGCGCCCAAAAGCGCCTCTTCGCGAACGCCGTCATAGGCCTGTTGCGCAGCCGAAATCTGCTCATCGATCGCGCTGATCTGAGCACGCGCGACCGCAATATTGGCCCAGGTTTCTCCGACACGCTGACTGACCTGACGCGACAGGTTCAAAAGCGCCGAACGCGCCTGATCGCGCTGCGCCATCGCCTTGCGATGCGCAGAGGGCAACCGGCCTCCGGAATAGATGGTCTGCCTCATCTCGAGCGACAGAGCGGCATTATCGCGGGTGTCATAGTCTTGCGAACTCTGATCAAAGCCGCGGGAAACACCTGCTCTGAGAGATCCAGACAATGTCGGATTGCGGTCCGCCGCAGCACCCGCGACCGCCAATTCTGCAGCCGCCGCCTGACGCTGCGCCTGCTTGATCAGCGGGTGGTTACGCTGTGCAATCTCACGCGCGGCGTCAACCGATGCGGGCAGTTGTGGCAGCGGCGGCGGCGCGCTCAGATTGGTCGCGCGACGGCCTGTCGCTGCCAGATAACTTTCGCGCGCAATCTCAAGGTCGCCCTGAGCCACAGCAAGACTTGCCTGCGTTGCAGCAAGCTGTGCATCGGCCAAAGCCACGTCTGTCACGGTGATTTCGCCGACATCGAAACGATCCTGAGCCGCCTGTCTTTCGCGGCCCAGAACCTCGACAGAGTTCTGTTGCAGGGCCACCTGCTCGGTCGCCGAACGAACATCAAAGAATGCGCTGGTTGCCGCCAGCATGATGTCCTGCTCAACCGCGACCAGCGCCTGACGTGTGGCAAGAACCTGCTCTTTGGCGGCGTCGATAGCGATCTGCGAGCGCCCCCAATCATAGAGCAGCATGCTTGCCGCCAGTTCCAGCGAGGTCGTGCGGGTCGTCAAATGTCCCGCTGAGGTCTCGTTTCGGGCCACCGAATGACCTGCTACCCATTCAAGGACCGGGCGCAGTTGCGCGATTGCGGAGGCGACATCCTCATCTGCGGCGCGCAGCACGGCGCGGTTCTGTTCGATCAGCGCCGAGTGACGATAGGCCGCGACCATGGCGTCGGCCAGCGAATCTGCATGGGCGGGAAGCACCACGCCGATGCTGAGGATGGTCGCAGCGGCCAGTTTTCGTAAGGACGAGATCACAGATAGAACCCCCGTTGTCGGCTGAAGCCCGCCAGCAAGGGCGCATGGGCATTGAAGGCGTAACGCCAGTTGATCCGGCCGTTCAGCTTCTGCCCCAATCGTGCGACACCAAGCGACCCCTCGCTAAACAGGGCGGCGATCCGCCCCCCTTCCTTCAACTGATCGGCAATGGACGAGGGAATTTCCTCGACCGCGCCTTCGATCAGCACCACATCATAGGGCCCCTGCCCCGGCGCACCCTCGGGCAGTTCGGCGTTCAGGACGGCGACATTGAAAACGCCCGCCTCGGCCAGCCGGGTTTCGGCTTCGGCGGCCATTTCGGCATCATCCTCGATCGCGACGACGGCCTCTGCCATCCGCGCCACGACGGCGGCCGAATAGCCGTAGCCACAGCCCAGATCGAGAACCAGATCGCCGGGCTGGATGTCCAGCGCATCAACCATCTTGGCCAGCGTCCGCGGCTCCAGCAGAACCCGCCCGCGTCCAAGATCAAGGTTCTCGCCGGAATAGGCGACGGCGCGACGCGACGCGGGCACGAAATCTTCGCGCGGAATTGTCAGCATCGCCTCGATCACGGGGAATTTCGTGACATCGTTCGGGCGGACCTGCGTATCCACCATCATGGTGCGCCGTTCGGCGAAATCGGTCATCTCGGGAACCTCTGCGGCCTGTCTTGCGGACTTATTGACACGATTTACCGGGCTGGGCAACGGCGGTCGTTCCTGACTTGCAACGCGCGCGGCAATCCATTATCCGGTTGCAACTCTCGACGGCGGCGGGTTGGCGGAGAGGTTACGCACCGGATTGCAAATCCGTGAAGACCGGTTCGATTCCGGTACCCGCCTCCAACGCTTAGCCAAATTGGCTAGTGCCGTGGCAACACGGCTGGCAACATTCCCGTTCTGTATTCATTCTGTTCCGCAGCAGCGTGACTCGCTGATCGGCGGTGCCGCATGACCCTCACCGCCGAAAAAGCCGGAGCCGAAATGTTGGCCGCCTACGAGGCGTTCATGAGCGGCAAACCGATCACGTCCGCGCAGAAAGAGCTTACCGACCGCGTGATACTCGCTGGCTCTTATGCTGCGGCTGCCTACGAAAAGTATCCGTTTTGCGAGGGTGGGGCCGTTGGCGCGCTAACCCGTGCATTCCTCTCCGCCCTTGTCGATCCGCTTGACCCTTCGCTGGACTATCTGCGCGAGGTTCCCGCTGCTGGCGAACAGGCTCGCGCAGAGCGGAAGGCAGGTGCCGCATGACCCGCTGGACCCAAATCGCGTCCGACGAATACTGCATGACCTACTCGTTCACTGACTTGGACGACGCGGATGCTCGCAGCGAACCCTATCCGAAGAAGCCGCCGAGTGGGTTCATAGCAAGGCCGAACAGACCACCTAGGGAGTTGTTCATGCTCTGGCTTTGGGCCAGCCGTTGCTGGTAGTTTTGATTTATCAGGCCAGCAACGTTCGTGTTCCCAACATCAACCTGCGGCGTTGACGTATAATTCGGAGCCTGCACCTGCGACGAAGTCAGAAGGCTGTTAAGCTCGTTGATCGGCTGATTGCGGATGTTGGTCATCTCTTGCAGTCCCTGCGACCGCGCGGCGTTGTTGAACTGCGCCGACTGCATGGCTGCCTGATTGCCCGCCTGCTGCGCGCCCAGACCGAACAGGCCCTGTTGCGTGCGTGCGTCGTTGCCGAATTGCGCGCCAGCCAGTTGGGCCGTGTTCTGTGCCCCGAATTGACCCAGCATCGCATCATTGCCGAACTGCGCCGCCTGACGCGCCATATCGACCATGCGTTGCTGTTCCTGACCGCCCGCCATGATGGTTGCCAGCCGCGCATCGGTGTTCTGGCGCTGCATCCGCTCCATCTCGGCGTTCCAAGCCGCGCTGCCCTCCTTGATCCCCTTATGCCTCCTGAATGTTCGCACCTTCAGCGCGCAGGACGGCTTTCTTGATGGCGTCGAATACAGCCATTGTCAGGCCTCCAGATCGGCCAGCATGTCGCGAAGCGTATCAACTGACGGGTTGCCGCGAGGCCGCGCGCCCGTCTTTTCCGCGATCTGTGCTTTCAGGCTCTCGCGCTCGTCCTGATCCGGCTCGGGCTTCTTTTCCGCCTGCATTTCCGCCAGCTTCGCCCGCAGGTCGGCCAGTTCCTCGCGCAGAGCGATATCCATTGCCAAGCCACCAGCGCGTTCCAGATAGGCGGTTGCCTGATCCTTCATCTCGCGGCCTTGCGGGCCAAGGTTGGTCAGGTTCTTGCCGTCCAGCGATGCCAGAGCCTCGGCGGTATAGACCTTCAGCATCCGCAGTTCTTGGCGGCGCGCTTCGGTCAGGAACGGCAGTTCCGACAGCGGCGTGCCCTGTGCGACCTGCTCTTGCCCTTGCTTGAACCGGCCATATGCTTCGGGCCAGCGGTCAGCATATGATAATTCCTCGCCATCCACCCGCTTCCACATCGACTTTGCCGGAAAGGTCGGGGCGAAGTTGCGATCACCTGCGATGCGAATTTCGACCATCTCAACGTCCTTGAAGATCGGACGCCCTTGGCGCTTGCTCGCAATCGGGTTTTCAACGGCAACCGTCTTGAAGAACGGCACCACCAGAGATTCATTGTTCTGCATGATTTTTCTCGTCTGAGGAGTTGCGATGAAGGGGGTACAGGCCTTTATCCCCTTGTCTTTCAAGGCAGCTCTGAACCAATCGGCGTCATAGCCTCTGTCGGCCAGCAGCTACCCCGCCTTCGGCAGGCTGCCCAGCAGAGCCGCTGCACCAGTGTAATCGCTGACTTGACCGGCCGACATGAAGAACCCGATCGGCCGCCCCTTTGCATCAGCGACGGCGTGCAATTTGGTGTTCATGCCACCTTTGGTCCGCCCGATCTGACGTTCACGCCCCCCTTTTTGACCCGCAGGCTCGACGCCGTGCGGTGTGCCTTGAGATACCCTCGCCGTGGCGCTCGAACCAATGGCGCTGCCACGGCTCGACATCGATCATGATCGTCTTGTGTTCGGCGCTCTCGGTGGCCAGGCCCACCATGATCCGGGCGAAGACACCCTTCATCACAGGCACGCTCGAACCATTGGCGCTTTGCCTGTGATACTCCAACGCTTCCACCGGTTGTAGAGTGTCTTTGCCGGGCCGTATTCCTTCGGCGCGTCACGCCAGCGCAACCCATTGCGATTTATGAAGATTATGCCACTCAGGACGCGACGATCATCGACGCGGGGCTTGCCATGGCTCTTCGGAAGGAAAGGCTTGAGGCGCTCCATCTGGGCATCGGACAGCCAGTAAAGGTTGCTCATCGTTCAGGTCTCCTTGCGAGGCCTGAATCATGCCAAAGGTCTGAAATCAATGGGTCCTGAGCCTAAGGAAATCACAAAACGCATTAACTATTTAATGTGAACGTTGCTGCTCTCAGTAAATTCCACCAAATGCAGATACTTTCAATTTTCCCGCGCGTAGCAGTGCAAGATCTATGCCTCGTCTTACGTTCGCGATTCGCCACGATGTATCAATACACCTTAGTGTATTGGCAATCTTGTAAGAGCGTACAACCATCTAATCGGAGCTTACAGAAGCCTGAATCGCGCGCAGCAGCTTAGATCGATACCCCGGCGTTACCCAGATATTCAAGGAAGCACATAAAGGGCTAGCCGTTTCTGGCTAACCCTTTGAATTAAATGGCGGACCCGGAGCGATTCGAACGCCCGACCCCCAGATTCGTAGTCTGAAAAATGGCCTTTGAAATCAAAAGGTGTTGATAGAGGGCTGGCATCTATCCCGCCAGCCCTTTCACGATGGCGTTGCAACCAACTTCATCGAAAGCCGCAACGCCCTGCCAATGATCCCGATGCGAAAGAACCGAAAGGTGCGTAAATCTGTCAATATGACCATCTACACCCTGCGCAACATGGTCGAGCGCTCCTTCAACAAGCTGAAAAACAGCCGCCGGCTGGCAACCCGCTACGACAAAACTGCAGACAGTTTCCTCGGCTTCGTAGACGTCGCCTGCATCAGGCTATGGCTCCGCCATTTGTCAACATGACCTAGGCCGAGCATGTCGAGCCTGAGATTTGCTCTCAATCGGATATATTCGGCCTCATCGCCAATCCTCATTATCGATATAGTCGCGGATCTTGTCTGATTTGTTGTATTTGTCGGTCCGCCCGAAGACATCGTTCATCTCATCCGCGATCCGCTGATCGAACTTTCCATCAGGATTGGCAATCTCGTGAAGTTCTTTCAGATACTTCACGATATCTTCGCGCGTCCCCTTGCCTGCGTCATCGCCGTAGCTGACAGAGACGACTTGCTTCACGCCGTCCTTTTCAAAAATGACGTTGCCATTATCCAGGACCTCGATCGAGGCCACATCGACGCGATCTATATCTTCTCGGAAATCGCCAAACTTGCCAGGCTTGCCGCCGTCACCGAAGAAGGGCAGCCCGTCAGCGCTTTCCTCCATGTCGATCTTGTTCCGGATCTTATCCAGATCGTTGTATTTGTCGGTCCGCCCAAAGATGTCGTTCATCATCTTCACCCGGTCGTCGTCCAGCTTGCCATCGGGCCTTGCCAGATCGTGCAGGCCTTCCAGATAGCGGATGATCTCTTTGCGGGTCTTCTGATCAGCATCGGTGCCGTCAGAGGGGTTGATGACTTGTTTGACGCCATCCTTTTCAAAGATGACGCGCCCGCCTTCCGCCAGTTCGATCGAACCGACATCGACGCGGTCGATGTCTTCCCTGAAATCACCGAACGTCCCCGGACTTCCGCCATCCCCGAAGACCGGCAGACCCGAGGAATCCTTGTCCAGTTCCAGCTCGTCTTTCAGATCGTCCAGATCATTGTAATCGTCAGACTTGCCGAACAGTTCTGAAATCTGGTTGATCAGTTTCTGATCCGCTTTCCCGTCTGGATGGGTCATCACATACAGATTATTCAGATAGTCGTAGATTTTTTCAGCTTCCTTGTCGCCAAGCTCGCCGCTGTCATCCTTGTCCAACTGCCATTTCTGCCCGTCTTTTTCAAAATAGATGACGCTGCTGTCTTTCGAATCCGGCTTGATCGAGCCGATATCGACCCGGTCGATGTCTTCGCGGAAATCATTGAAGGTGCCGACCTTGCGGTTCCCGTCCTTGCCGAACAGCGGCGGCTGTGAATCGTCGATCGCCCGCTTCAGATCGTCGATCTCGTTATAATTGTCGGATTCGTCGTGCAGCTTGGTGATCTTGTCGACGATGCCCTGATCTTTCTTCCCGCCCGGATGGCTGATCTGATACAGATCCTTCAGGTAGTCGATGATCTGACGGCGTTCGTTATCCCCGGCCTTGCCGCCGATCTGCGGATCGATCACTTGCTTCACGCCATCCTTTTCAAAGATGACCCGGCCGTCATCGGCCATCTCGATCGAGCCGACATCGACGCGATCAACATCGTGCTTGAAATCCTTGAACGTGCCGGGCTTGCCCTCATCGCCGAAGCGCGGCAGGCCTGACGGGTCTTTCGTGCCCTCCTGATCTTCGATTTCCTGATCGTGTTTCTTGTCCCATTTATCGAACCAGTCATCACTGACATTGCCATGTTTGCTGACATAGTCGGTGAAGTCTTTGTATTGTTCGGGACGCGCTTCCCAGACCGGTTTTCCTTCCGGGTAGAGGTCGTAATATTCTGCTGTGCCGTGGTGATAGTTGTATTCGTGGCGGGCGTGGATTGTGTAGTTCAGCTTGTCGCCCCAGTTGTCCTCGGTCACGCCAAGCGTGCCCCAATCGCGGAAGTCCTGACGGACATCCTCGGCCTTCTGGTCTTGCTTCTTCTTGGCGACAACGCCTGCGATGATTGCGGAAATACCGCCAAAGGCCACCCCGGCGATGCCAAGCGCGCCTGACACGACGCCCAGCGTTGCCGCCGTGGCCGGACCCGCGATCATGCTGGCAAGGCTGGTGCCAGCCATGCCGGCGATGCTGGCCCCGCCCAGAAGCTGCATCGTGGCGCCTGCATACTCTTCCGGCATCGCGTCGGGATTCTTCATCAGCTTGTCGATCGACATTGCGCCCAACGCGATGTCCAGAACACCGCCGGTCAGGTCGGCCAGACCGCCGACCGTGCCCATCACACTGCCGACGATCCGCAACTTGCTCGCGGTGTCCATGTCGCTGGGATCAAGGCCTATCGAGCTCACACGGCTGTCCATAGTTCCAACGATGCTACGACGACTAGCATCACTGGCGTCATCTAGCGTCGCTGCCAAACTTTCGGCACGGGCGCTTTCGACGTCGGAAATTCGCTCGTCCACATCACTCATCGTGACAGAGAACGCACGCTCGCCTTCGCGGTCGATGACGCCGTTCAGATCATTGACCAGACCCCTGCTCCAGTCGTCCATCTCGATGTCATCCAATGCAAGCACCGGCGGACGTTCAGAGCCTGCGGAAGACGGGCGGTCGGGATCCAGGGACTCCAGTTCGATATCAACCGGGCTGTTCCCGGCATTGGTAAAGCGCTTCTCGAACACCTCACGTAGCTGGGTGTTGTCTTCCAGGCCAAGCATCTTGGTCATGCCGGGATTGTCGAAGACCGCTCCCCAGACCGATGCGCCCGCCTGCGCCAGCGCAGGTGTAGTCGCGACCGTGATGAGCAGAGCCCGGGCCGCAGCCATGCGCTCTTCCAGCGTGTCGCCCTTGTTTTTCATCAGGCCATAGACAGCCGCTGTCCCTGCCAGCATCCCGCCAGCGGCAGGCAGCGCGCCGTTCATCAGGCTGCCATTCAGCAGCGCGGCGGCGCCGTTCCTGACGCCTTTCGGAACATCAGGGTTGTTTCCCTTGATCACTTCATTGATGCGTGAAGTGACATCTTTGATGTCAAATTTCTTGTGTTCTTTGAAGGAGTCACTGACCGCGTTATTCGCGATCTTAACTGCATCCTTATAGCTGTCTAAGCCCTTCTTGATATCGTCGGGGAGATTCCCTGTGCCATCCTTGAGATAGTTCTGGACCGCTTTATCAGCAAAACCGATGCCAAAGATGGATGAAAACGTGCCCTGCAATGCCTGCTGAACGGTATCGCTGACCGCAACCTCGAACGATTCCGGATCGAATTCTCCGCTTTCGAGGACACTTGACAACTCATCAACCAGACCCTGATCAAGGAACTTGTTGCGGATATCGGTCGCTTTTTCCTTGTCCAGAAAGTCAAGCGACTTCAGGTCGTTGGCGAAGCGGACCTTGGCGGCATCCGGATCCATCTCCTCCAGCATCTTCATGTATTTTTCGTCTGACATCGTCTCGTAGACGTTTTCCGTCAGACCGCGCTTGTCTTCGATCTTCGATGTGGCATCGCGCATCAGCTTGTCGACGCCTTCGACGATCTCAGGCTTTTCGGCAAGCGTCGCCAGCTTTTCGGCGATCTCTTCTTCTTTCAGCAGGCCGTAGGTGCTGGCCTGATCCATGATAACGGAATCTTTGAGATAGGTGCTGGTGTCACCGTCCCAAGCGAAAGCATCCTTTTCGACCTGATGCGGCAGGTAGTCGTAACCCGCGACCAGCGCCGATTTGGCTTCCATCAGTTCGAAATACTGACGGCGCGGATCGTCCAGATCCAGATCACCCCATTCCTTCTTCATGTTGTCGTGGAACAACTCACCGACGGTTTTACCGTCTTCGGTGGTCTTCGCTTCCATGAAGTCGGTGGTGCTGGAGGGCGGAACCTTCACCTCGACATTGTTATCGGTCTTGTCGATTTCGGTTCCCAGAAGCTTGCCTTCCAGGATCGAGTGTTTGAACGGCGTTTCGTTACGGTCAACCGTGTAAGTCTTGCCCTCGTATTGATAGGTGATCTTGTCCTCGTTTTGCTTTTTGGGGTCGAGGTTATTCAGCGGTGGCAGGACATCATCTTCGCCAAGGGTCTTTCCGCCCTCGTTGTCTATATTCTTATCTTTGTCGTTATCAGGATTCGGTTTGTCGTTTGATTTGCCTGTAGTAGCCAAAAGTATAGGTTTTTCGGGAAGGTTCGCGCGATTTTCCAGCGGCCTGTTCTGCGGGTTATCCGTTGCCGAAACGTTCATATCAAAACCTCCTCGTCTGCCTATAATCTCCGAATTCTTCCCGTCGGAAGAGCGCAGAAATGGCGTTGTTGCAAAAATATCTGATTCGATCAATAGCTCAGCGCGCAGGCAAATGCTCATCAAGCGAAATTGCGCCATGAAGGTGTGCGGTGCTTTACTCAACACTGACTAATTCCACGCGGACTTAGGTCATGTTGACAAATGTAGGAGCCACAGTCTGATAGACCGACGACCACTTGGCAAACTCCTCTGGCAGGTCACGCCAGGGCGTACCGATCCGTGCTATCCAGAAATTGCCATCCAGAACAAATCGATGGTCCACAGGCTTGCGCCCGTTCTGATGCCGGACGGCTCGACTGAAGCCCTCAAAAAATGCCCATTCATCGTCGGATATCTGGTTGCGCGCCAAGTTCATCTCCCACGTAGAGGTGATCTTGAATCACAGGACGCCGATCAGTGGAATCCCTTTTGTCAACACGTCCTAGGATGCCGCCTATCCACGCCTCCCACTCATCCGGCTCGGTCGGGATCACCGGCATCGCTTTCGGGTGAACGGCCTTCACCTCGAAGTTGGGATCGCAGGTTAGGAAGGCATAGAGATCACCGTTGCCCGTATGTTCCGCGAATTTGCTTGGTGACAGAAGGCAGCACTGATCCTGAGCTTCAAGACATCAACCGACTGATGAGGAACTGCCATCACTCATCCGAACTTCGCGCCTGCAGCACCGATCCTCTGCTGCACCTCGTTATAGCTTTCGATCACTGCAAGCAGATGTGACCCATGCTGATACGGGTTGTTCAGCAATATTTCGGCCCCTTCGCCTTTTTGCTCCAAGTAGATGATATGCTCGACGTTGACGGTGACCTTTTGGCCCGGCACATTAAATGACAGGCGAGTGACTTCTATGAACATAGGCCGTCCTTGTCTGGTGTTACTAGGAAGCGAACTTGACCCCGAGATGGCCGAGATCGTTGACGATGACCATGTAAGGCTCAGTGACGTTGATGATGGTGCCGTCAGAAAGCTTGATTTCGGTGCCGGCGTCGTCAACGGTCTCCCGCACCGAGATAATGTGCTCGACAGCTAAGGCTATTCTGCTTGGCGACCTTCCGGGTTCATTCAGGTGGAGAATCATGAAAGCCACTTGCCGTCTCCCGGATCAGTGAAAGTGGGGACGCTAGGCGTTTCCGTGATGCGGGGCAATGTTGTCGTGGCACGACCGTCAATTTTGTACTCATTTCGGAGAGTGTCGTGAGCTGGCACATTGAAATACGATCGATGATCCCTATATCGTTAGGGCTACGTTGCTTCCAACCGCACCCTGTCTCCTTAATTTTGGCTTCAGTTTGCCACTCGAACTGACCTGCCAAACCGCTGCATCCTGCGAGCGGCCCCAAAATTATGGAGATATCACGATGGCCAATGGCACCGTGAAATGGTTCAACGCAACTAAAGGCTTCGGCTTCATCGCGCCTGAGAGTGGCTCCAAGGACGTTTTCCTGCACGTTTCGGCATTGGATCGTGCTGGAATTCATCAAATTGCCGATGGTCAGGCTGTCTCATTCGATATCGAACGCGGTCGTGACGGTCGGGAGGCCGCGATCAATCTGGCGCTTTCCTGAACTATGCCGCCGTGAGTCCGGCCCAATGGGCCGGACCATTACTGAAGGAGCAATAGCTTGACCTCCAAATCCGCCGCCGAAGCTTTTTTCAAGGTCACAAAGCCTGACACCCCTTGGGATCGAACCAATGATGTCGCGAGACAGATTATCTCGGATGAAGTTAGTCTTCGCGACGCGAATGTCAGCCGCTTACGCGCTCTCCGCGCAGCGCAACCTGTCAGCGCACAGGCGCCAACTAAGAAGAAAAAATGAACGCTAGCCGAGCTTGACGAGCTCTGCGAGGCGGCGGTGTATCGGCTGCTTCCTTGGCAATTCTGCCTCACCGTTAATTGGGAGACAGCATGGTGGGCGAAATTATCGACCTTGAAGCGCGCAAGGCCTACGGCTCGATCTATGAGGCGATCATCGCAGCCAGCAAAGAATTCGGCATAGATGAGGAAGGCGCTACCGCAATAGCTCTGCGTTCGCTCGAAATTCTGCATGAGCGAGGCCGACGATGAAAGTAACGAGACCGATCAACATGACAAAAGCGCCAGCCTTAACGGACGAGGAAGTCTACCTCACAATTCTTGAGAATTGCCTGCATATAGGTGTCGAAAAGATAAAGGCGCAGGAGATCGCACATCGCGCCGTTGCAAACCGTCGAGCGGCTTCCAGAGCGAGAGTGTGACTACCGGCCACGATTACACACCTTACCTCGAATCAATAACTTACCGCCCCCGGTTTGAGGCCGAGGGCTGAAACGTATTGGATGCTTGGCTCAAGCCACCCCGGCCCGCTTTAGGGCCACGGCTAGCGCATCAACCGCAGGCCCAGTCTTCTCGCCGGTCACCTGTTCCAGCTTCGACCGTGCAAGATCATCCAGGACACCGATCGAAGGTCGCAATGACCCGATCGCGTCAGGGACGCTCTGCCGGGCATAGTCGAGGATCATCGTCACCGCCTTGTCGCCCGTCAGCTGGTTAGCCAGCGCGAGCCGGGCAGCGTTCATCAGCGCCGAATGCAGCGCCTCGCGATGTCGTGCCTCGATATCAATGCCCCATTTCTGGCGGGCCTTGGCCGCAGCCCAGCCAATCAGCAGGGTGATGGCGGCGCCGAACAGCTCCAGCAGACCAGGCCTTGCCGCTTCGAAGAGGTCGCCGATCGCGCCGGCGGTGGCGGGCATGGTGAAGGTCAGCAGCGCGATCAGGGCCACGGCGACGCGCCTGAGGATCGGCAGGATGAAAACGGTGACCACGAAGGCCAGCAGAAAGATTGCAACGGAAAGCATATGTCAGGCTCCTTTCAGGAAAGCGCGAACAGTTCGCAGCGGACCATCTCGCGCAGATGGTCGCCGACAGTGATGGGATCGGCCGGGCCGGGGATGTCGGGCAGGACGGCGATGTCCCATTTGTTCTTCTGGATGACGCCAAGGCTCGGCTGGATCTCGGCGTGCGACAGCACCGACCAGTGCGACAGAGGAATGTCATAGACCCGGCACAGACGGGCTGTCTCGCGGACCAAGGTGGACACCTGCTGCGCGGTGATCGGTGCCTTGCCCCAGTCGAAGGGCCGCTCCTTGGCGCCGAGCATGGCGCAGAGCGACAGGCCAATCGCCCCGCTGCTGGCGTTGAGCGTGTGCGAGCGCGGCGTGGTCGGATCAACCGGCCAGCGCACTTTGCCCGCACCGTCAATCAGCGCATGATAGGCCTTCAGATCGGTGGCGTTCGGCTCATGCCCGCCGCCGGTCCAGTGCCAATGGATTCGGGTGATCCCTGTCGGGTGGCGGAACGGCAGACCTTTGGCCTTCTGCGACGCCACGGCGGCGGCATAGGCGGCGCGGGTGCGCGGGCCGTCAATTCCATCAATAGGGCCGGGCCAGAAGCCCAAGGCGGCGCAGCGCGCTTGCTGCGCGCGCACCGCGTTCATCACGGCGGTCATTGGTATCTCCATGAAAAAGCCCGCGCGAGGCGGGCGGGTAACAAAGTTTCCGGCAATAACCGGCTGCTACGCGATAGTTGCTGACGGGCCAGTGCAATAGGCGCCGGGCACCCCCATCTCTCTAAGAGTCAGGCTGGTATTTCCCGGCTCGATTTATGGAGGTCCCGATATGGGCACCGAACAGAACCAAGATAAATCTACCAATCCCGCTCCTTCGAATAAGGAGGGTGTTATCGGCGACAATCAGCCGGTGAAAGATCAAGACAATTCTGCATCCAAGAAAATGGCCGACGAAGGCGGATCGTCCGAGAAAAAGAACCGGCTTCCGGGATGATCCTGTTTGCTGATTGGTTGCTAGATTAACGAGTGATGGCGGGAGGGCTGTGAGGGCGCTTCCGCTAATTGATGTGTTCTTATAGGGGGCTGGCATGACCACGTATGTGTACAGGGCGAGTCGTAGAACAGACGGCGCCGATATCCTCAGCGATACCATCGAAGACCTGCGCAATATTGGATTTGAGATGTTGGCGGAGACAGTGCGCTCAGTCCTCATTCATACTCACCCATTAGCGCGGGATTTGGCGCATCACGATATTGAGGTCGAGCTTTGGCTCGCGCCGAGCAGCCGTGCGGATGCGACGTGAGCTCCAGTGATTGAATCTAGGCGAGGAAGTTGACGCCCTAATCTGGCCGGACAGATTGCCGCCATGAAGGCGACTCACGACGACAAGACATTCACACTGGCGAGGCGCTATCGTTCTCGAATCTACCCGCTCGAGGAACTGCCGGAGCAACCGGCGTTTTATCGCATGCTGAGGGAAGAGTATCCCAAGTCCGGCAAGACCTATGATGAGACCATCGCTGAGTTTGAACGGCCCACAAAAATTATGTCGCGCGGCTAGCGGGCCCGTTGTACTTTTCCATTCGCTCTGGCGACAGAGGGACGGTCGCGGCTGGCAGGAACCATCCCGCCGCGACCGCGCCGAACTGGACAAGTCATGCACATTGGCGCATCACTTTCGCGCGCCGATAGCCCGCTTTTTGCGGTCGGCGCCGGGCCGGGTTCCCGCGTTCCACCGAGACCCGGTCCGATTTTCCTATCCGAAAAGACAATATGACGCGCACGTTAGAGACGATTTCATCACCATCAAAGACCGGATGGCTTGTGTGATTGGTTACGAGTTCGCCGCCCGGTCGTTAAGGTTCCCGCCGCCATTTCAGCGCCACGGCCACAGGTGCCGTTCGTTTTCGGGGATCAGAATCTGACGGCATTTCAGGGCGTAGACTTTTCTTTCAAGCGATAACTAGGTGCTATGAGATAGTTTCCGCGAGGCTGATGTAACGGGTCCGCCGTAGCCCCATATCCTAACAGTCAGGCTGGTATCTCCCGGCCAGACTTATGGAGGTCCCTAGATGGGTACCGAACAAGATCAAGACAACTCGAACGATCCGAAATCCGCCGAGACCGAGGGTGTCTATGGCGACAATCGGCGCCAGCAGGATCAGGACAACGCTGATTCCAAGAAGACCGGCGACGAAGGCGAAGCGCCTGAGAAGAAGAACCGGCTGCCAGGATAAAATCTGCAGCTTGAGGCGTTGATCGCGTGATGAGTTGGGCGGGGAGACCCGCCTTTTTTTGCGCGATTTTTAACATTCATCTCAACCAAAAGAATGGAATGAAGATGCGTCTTACCTATGAAAAATGGCGCCAAGAGCGCGCCAACCTCATCAAATCGATAGAGGTCGCGAACCTCGCCAACCCCGGCAGCCTTATTGCAATCGCGTTTCAGCGCGCCTTGACGTGGATCGAAGAACATCCTGCTGCGAAAAGGCAAAGCCCTGTCGCGCAACTTGCCTACGCTCAGGTTTCCGTCCGCAACAAAGGCCTCTAATGGAGCTCGCCGCCAACGCCGGCCCTTATATCGAGAGGGGCGGCCCTTCGCGTATCGAGCCAAGCAGGCTGTCTAGCGTGCGCGACCTGGCGGCTGCGTGCGGTCATCCCAATGCTGAATGTGCCCGCGCCCCAGCAGGATCTTGATGTCGCGGTTTTGCTCACGCATCATATCGGTCAGATCCTCCAGCTTTTCGCGGGTATCGAGGCGTTCGCGCTCAATCTGCTTTTCGAGACGCGCGATGTCCTTTGAGTTGCCTCCCATCTTCGCCTCCAGTTTGACAAGCCAGACGCCAAGCCCGACGAAGGCCATGATGATGGCCCAGAAATCCCGCAGCGCTTCCAGCATTCTGCCCCCGGTGGTTAGTGTTTCGGTGGCGCCGCCTCCGCTGCGCATAAGGATGCCCGCACGAGACGGGTGGGTTTATTTGGCGGCCGGCCGCGATTAGATGGAAATGCCGTCCATTCCGGCGCTGACCTTCATCCGCTGATAGAGCGTAGCGAGTTCTGCGTCCGAGATTCGCCGCCGAACAATTGCCGCCGCCGCAATGTCGCACTGACCGGGGAATGAGGTATGAGAGCTTCCGATCTTCAGGCTGGCGTGCGTGTTCATGACTCGCGCGCCACCCGGAATCGGTAAGTTGTCGGTCGTTCCGTTTGTCAAATCATCCACTCTGACGAAGGCATTATTGACGAGCAGTGCACGACACGCCCACCCATCAGCGGCGCCTGAAATCGTCGGGCCGACGATGGCTGTGCCGGCAGCGCCGCCCTTGACATAATTTCCACTGGCGACACCGTAGAGGCTTAATCCCGGATTGCCCGGACTGGACCCGCTATAGTTGCCGAGGAACATGCTATTCTGGCCACCCGCAAGGCGGCTGACCACAACCAACGTCATCGCTGGGCCCGTTTCCAAAATCCCGGTATCCACGAAGTTCACTTGCCCGGTGCAACTGATATAGCCTTGGCTCTGCACCGGCGCGCCGACGATGCTCGGCAGCACTGACCCAGAAACAAGGTTTCTTCCCATCTGCCCTGCGGTGAAGAAGTTCAGATACTCGAAGCCCGCGAATGGCATCGAAAAGCCCGCGCTGTTACGCGCATCGGCCTGAATGATCAGATCCATAGCTGTCTCACAAATTCAGAAGGTTGTAGATCAGCCGCGCGGTCTCCGCGTAGCCGTAGGCGTTGGGATGCAAAGTATCGGCGATGAACCCACTGGCTGCGCCCTCCACGAAGGGGCCGAACCTCACGCCGACATCAAGCACGGGAAGGTTGCGCTCGGCCCCGAGGCTGCGGATGACATCGGCATAGGCCTGCCACGGATGATCCCGCGATACACCGGGCGACATGGACACGATCAAGACGACCGGCACTCCGATCGCGGCGGCGCGGTCCACGATTGCAGTGAGCGACGCCTGATAGTCAGACGGAGATCGGTTCTGGTTGAAATCGTTCAGCCCCAACTGCACCAACCAAAGATCCGCGTCCAAGGATGGCAGCGCCGATAGCGGGCTGTGATATGCCGATTGATCGGCATATTGGTCTGTACGCCACGAGGTGCGACCGCAGTTCAGCACGTCGAGACCGGGCGACGTGCTGTCATAGCAATGCCAACCGATAATCCGCACCGGCCCGGTAACGCGGGCAAGCTCCAACACCTGCTCTGCGGCCCCCGGTGCAGCATAGGTCAGCTTCTGAACCGATCCGGTGGCGGGACTGAAGGAAGTGCGCGAACCCGCAACACCAATCTCTAGCGTTGCCTCGGCTTCGACGGCCACCCAGACCTCTGCGCGATCCCAGACGATTTCGGCCGCATGAAAATGTGCCACATGATCGCCGATAGCTCCGATGAGCTGTTGCAGATGGCCGACCGCATCGGCGTGCAGAGGAAGTGGCTTCAGCACGCGGGCACGCATCACGAGCATTTCGACATCGCAATGTCAAAGCGCCGCCTCGCGGTCGCCGCCGGAGCGGTCGAGGTGACGCGGCTCGAGTTGGGCCGGATTCTTCGGAAGCGGCGGGGGACCTAGGGATGAAAGCCTCCCGCAGCACTCATTTCATGTCAGGCTGGCTCAGCTTCATCACGCGATGCGTGTTCCCGCACAGCACTCATGGCAGCCTCTTCGGTCCATGCTTGTCCAGAGAAGCCCGGATTCTTCCAGACCTCCCAGAACCACGAACCAACACCAGGGTTTTGCTTGGAGAAATATGCTCGTCCAACCGGGACGCCGTCGCGGCAAACGGTCCAATCATTTGGGACTGCGGTGCCGTCGACAATCGTCTTAATAGATGTCCACATGCGGTGGAATATAGGCGCGATCACTCACGAGTCCAGCCGTTGGACAGGATCCGCCGGTCGAAAACCGGCAGAGCGTGCGGCAGCCGAGAAGGCCTGTCGCGCGGCACCAACGGGCGCAAGGCACTCCATGGTGGCGTCGATCTTGATCAAAGCATCGTCTCGAGCAGCATCCATCACAGGCCATTTTTTCCGAAGCCAGTAGCGTGCTTGTTCGATTGTGGAGAATTTCTGAACGTCACCTGTTTCGGCGACAACGTAGTGCAGGGGTTTGCCCCAATTAATTTCTATCATTGGCGCTATGTGGACATTCGGCAGCAGAAAGGCAAGCCCATCACCTCCGCAAGGGGCCGAGGTACAGCATGAAGACCGATTGGCCCTTCACCAACCTCACCCAGATGAAATACGGCGCGATCCTCGCGGACCCACCGTGGGCCTATGAGATGCGTTCCGAGGCGGGCTATGCGAAATCGCCAGAAGCGCAATATGCCACCATGCCGACCGAGGCGATCGCTGCACTGCCTGTGGCCCATCTGGCCGGTCCAGACTGCCTGCTGTTCATGTGGTCGACGTGGCCGCATCTGCCGGCAGCGCTGGAAGTCATGAAGGAGTGGGGCTTCAAATATGTGACCGGCGGCAGTTGGACCAAGCGGACGCGGCACTGGAACGTGAACATGGGCACCGGCTATTGCCTACGTTCTGCAACCGAGCCGTTCATCGTCGGTAAGATCGGCCAGCCCAAAATCAGGGACAAGGGCCAGCGCAACCTGATCGTCGCGCCTGAGGCGATCCCTGATGCGATCGAAGGTATCCGCCGCGAGCACAGCCGCAAGCCGCCCGAGATGCGGCAGATGATCGACAAGCTGCTGCCCGACATCTGGGGATGCGAGCTGTTCGCGCGCGAGCCGTGGGAAGGCCGCGACGTCTGGGGCAACCAGACTGATAAATTCGAGGCCGCGTCATGATTCCGCGCCTGGCCTTCGACCAGCCTGAGCCGCCGACGGGACGGATCCACGCCCTCAGCAGAGCCGCGAGGATCGGTGCTGTCTATCCCCTCGGGGACGGCCGGGCGACGTGGTGGTGTTACGTCACTGAACAGCGCGGCGAGGCGAAGTCTGTCGAGGCAGCGCAAGGCGCGCTCGCGGGGGCGTTTGGCGAGTGGATGGATCAAGCCGGACTGAACCAGCCGATGGCTGATGCAAATAACCAAGGGGGGCTTTTGTGATGGGGATGCCCGCGAAAGATAGAACCTTTGACGCTGTAGCCGCCTACGGCTCGGAGCACTGGGTCGCCGCGCGGTTTGGTCGATCCCACGACTGGCTGAAGCGCGAACGGCCGCGGTTGGAGGCAGAAGGCTTTCCGCCCCGCGACCGCCTGACGGGCTACACGCTCAAGGCTGATGTCGATGCTTGGCTTGCCAAGAGGCGGCGCGTTGCCGACCCTGCCGGTCGTCAGGATTTCCCTGACAGAATCGGCGGGGTCAATCTCGCCAAGCTCTAGGAGGAAACGCGATGGACTATCGCCCTGCCCTCTGGGACGGCAGCGATCCGCTGTATGCCCCAAACACCGCCAGAACAAAGGACTGGCTATACTGGAAGCCGACCAAGAAATTCGTGGACGCGGGCTTTCCGAAAATCCCGAGGCGGCTTCCCGGTCGTATCGGCGATGGCAACGACGCGATGCGCGCGCAGCTGGCGCGAGAATACACGCGAGAAATGCTGCGGTGGTTCGATAGTGCCGAACCCAAGATTGAGCCAGGATCATGGAAACACCTAATCGCGGCCTATCTTACCGACGATTTCAGCCCATTTCAGGACCTGAAGGAAAATACCAAGGCCGAATACCGGCGCAATATGACACGATGGGAAGAGGCAATCGGCACTGCCTTGGTCCGCGACGGCACGCTGCCCGAAATCAAGGGCTGGCAGCGCGCCATGGCGACCAACGGTCGATCAGCAGCCTACCAGAAGCGCCAGTTCACAGCGCTTCGCATCCTGATCAGCTATGGCGTATCCACCCATTTCGAGGGCGCAAAGGCAGCTGAGGACGTGGTGCGCAAAATCCGCGTGAAGGGCGTTCGCGCCAGGGCAATCTCGCCGACCGAGGCGCAGATCGCAGCGATCATAAAGGCCGCTGATGATGCGAAGGATCACATGTTCGCCCTCGGCTTGTCACTTCAGTGGTGGCTGACCCTCCGGGCTGTCGATGTGCGCGGCCAGTGGCTGGCCGGGGATGCGAGCGGCATCAGGAAGAACGGCAAGTATTGGGCCGATGGTTTGACGTGGGACATGATCGATCGCGACCTTACCGTCTTACGCAAGACACCGTCGAAGACCGAAGAGGTGCTTCCCGACGAACTGGTCTACGACCTTATGCTGGTGCCCGATCTTCGCAGGCGGCTGGCCGATATCTCCAATGAAAACCGCGTCGGACCGGTGATCGTGCAGCGGAACGGTGTCCCGTATTCAAAGCGCAGATGGGCAACGCTGTTCGCCCGCTACCGGAAGTCGGCGAAGGTTCCCAACCATATCTGGTGCATGGATACACGAGCGGGCGCGATCAACCACGCCAAGCGCGCCGGCGCGTCCCACATCGAACTGCAGCATCAGGCAAACCATGCTCAGGCCTCGACCACAGATCGCTATATCCGCGAGCGCAGTACGTCGGTGAACAAGGTGATTCAGCTCCGCACGAGAACTGGTTGAGAACAGATGAATCAACTGGCAATTCAACCGTGTCTCAACCGCCCCGCAGGGCACTTGTCTAAGTATCTGGAAAATATGGCGGACCCGGAGCGATTCGAACGCCCGACCCCCAGATTCGTAGTCTGGTGCTCTATCCAGCTGAGCTACGGGTCCGTCGTAGGGCGGTGATCTAGCGCCACCTTCGGGGGGTTGCAAGAGGGAAAACCAAAAAACATGCCCGCTCAGGCAAAGCGCTGAACATCACACAGCGAGCATAGCTGAATATAGCCAAGGCCCATTGACGCAAACACCTGCAGCATAAGCAGAAAAACCCGCATCGAAGACATATCACAGCCGCTCACCCACCCAAACCCGGCACCATCCCTACCCCTGCTTCAAAGATCATTGATCCCCCGCCAGAATACGGTCACAAATCGACCATAAGCTCTGCGATGCCAATGCTTGCCGCATCGCGAGACAACAGGACAACGCAAGAACAGGGGACGTATTTCGTGGCAGGGGAAGTGACCGAGGCCGCCCATGCGGCGGAAAGTGCCGTCGCGCATGGCGGGATGAATCTGACAGCCGTGGTGGTGCTTCTGGCCGCTGCCGTGATTGCGGTGCCCCTGTTCCGACGATTGGGCCTTGGCTCGATCCTTGGTTATCTGGCAGCTGGGCTGCTGGTCGGACCTTCGGTGCTTGCCATATTCGACGATCCGCAATCCATCATCCATGTCGCCGAACTGGGCGTTGTGCTGTTCCTCTTCATCATCGGCCTTGAGATGCAGCCTTCGCGCCTCTGGTCGATGCGGGGAGAGATCTTCGGCCTCGGGCTTCTTCAGGTCGGCGGCGCCATCGCGGTGCTGGTCTGGGTCGGCGTCATTCTTGGCTACCCTTGGGCCGCCAGCTTCGTCGCCGGTGCGGGCTTCGTGATGACCTCAACCGCGGTCGTCATGCAGATGTTGGACGAGCGGGGCGAGATGTCCCAACCCAAGGGCCGCCGTATCGTTTCGATCCTGCTGTTCGAGGATCTGGCCATCGTGCCGCTGCTGGCACTGGTCGCTTTCCTCGCGCCGGGCGCAGAAGAGGCAACCATGTCCGACCGCCTCACCGGCATCGCCATCGGCCTTGCCTCGATCGCGGTGCTGGTCCTTGCCGGGCGCTACCTGCTTGATCCGATGTTCCGCCTGCTGGCCCGATTCGGCGCGCGTGAGGTGATGACGGCGGCGGCGCTTCTGGTCGTCCTTGGCGCAGCGGTGCTGTTGCAGGAGGGCGGGCTGTCGATGGCGATGGGCGCCTTCCTCGCCGGTGTCCTGCTGTCGGAATCCAGCTTCCGCCACCAGCTTGAAGCCGAGATCGAGCCGTTCCGCGGCCTGCTGCTGGGCCTCTTCTTCATGGGCGTCGGCATGGCGCTGGACCTCAAGGTCATCGCCGAGAACTGGGTGGTCATCGCGATCAGCGTGCCGACCTACATGATCCTGAAGACGCTGGTGATCTATATCGTCGGGCGGCTGCTCAAGGCATCGCGCAGCGAGGCGCTGGAGCGCGCGGTGATGATGGCCCAAGGCGGCGAGTTCGCCTTCGTCCTCTACGCCTCGGCCACCCAATTCGGCATTCTCACCCCGATCTGGAACGCCAACCTGACCGCGATCATCATTTGCTCGATGGTGCTGACCCCGTTCATGATGATCCTTCACGACCGCTTCGCCCCAAAAGCGATCCAGCAGTTCGACGGCGTCGAAGAGGTCCGAGAGCTTCACGGCAGCGTCCTTCTGATCGGCTTCGGACGTTTCGGCCAGATCGTCAGCCAACCGCTTCTGGATCGCGGCTACAGCCTGTCGTTGATCGATACCGACGCCGAAATGATCCACGACGCGGGCAATTTCGGCTTCAAGGTCTTCTACGGTGACGGCACCCGTCCTGACATCCTTCACGCTGCGGGGGCGGGTAATGCGCGCCTGATCATCGCCGCCGCCAACGACCCCAAAGCCGTGACGCGGATCGTCGAACTTGTGAAGGAGGAATACCCCCTGACCCCGATCCTTGCCCGCGCCTTCGACCGCGAACATTCGCTGAAACTGGTCGAGGCAGGGGCCGACTACCAGATCCGCGAAACCGTCGAGAGCGCGTTCTCGATGGGCCGCGAGGCGTTGATCCGGCTGGGCGACGATCCTGACGATGCCGACGAGGTCATGGAACGCTTCCGCGCCCGCGACGCCGAACGCTTCTCGCTGGAAGTGGCAGAGGGGATTTCGGCGGGCGTTTCTCTGATCATCGGCAACAAGACGAAGCCAGAGCGGGGCTGAGGCCGGATGGCGCGACGACGGTGCGGGCGAGGCTGCGCAAGCTAGGCGCAGCCCGTCACTCTTCGCGCCCGACGCGCCCCTCGATCACGGTTTTCACGATCAGCACGATCAGCGCGATCAGGGTCAGCGTCGATGCGGCGGCAAAGGCGCCGACGATGTTCAGGTCGTTGAACAGCAGCTCGATCTGCAAAGGCAGCGTGTTCGTCTGCCCCCGGATCGAGCCTGACACGACTGAGACCGCGCCGAATTCCCCGACCGCCCGCGCCGTCGCCAGCACCGCTCCGTAAAGCAAGGCCCAGCGGATATTCGGCAGCGTCACCAGCCGGAAAATCTGGAAACCCGTCGCGCCAAGCGTCAGCGCCGCCTGTTCCTGCTCGGACCCTTGCGCCTGCATCAGCGGCAACACCTCGCGGGTGACGAAGGGCGCGGTGACGAACAGCGTCACCAGCACGATCCCCGGCAGCGCGAACAGGATCTGGATATCTGCCGCGCCCAGGGTCGGGCCAAGCAGCCCCTGCCGTCCGTAAAGCAGCAGGTAACAAACCCCGGCAATGATCGGCGAGATCGAGAAGGGCAGTTCGATGATCGTCAGCAGCAGCTTGCGACCGGGGAAGGTAAAGCGGGCGATCAGCCATGCGGCGGACAGGCCGATGACGATGTTCACGGGCACGGTAATCAGCGCGACCACACTGGTCAGCCAGATCGCGTGCAGCGTATCGGGGGCGATGATATTCGCCGCGAAGGCCGCGACCCCGTCAGACAGCGCCCGCCAGAAGATATAGGCCAAAGGCACCGCAACGATGAAGGCCGTGCCCAGAAAGGCCAGCCCGATCAGCACATATTGCGCCGTCCGGTCCTCACGCGGGGCCAAAGCGCCGGGGGTGGAGGCGGCTCTCATGGCTGCCCCCTGCGGCGGTTCATCTGCCATTGCAGACCGTTCGACAGCGCCAACAGGATCAGCGCGATCAGCATCAGCGTCAGCGCGATGGCGGCGGCACCGTTATAATCGTATTCTTCCAGCCGGATCACCGCCAGAAGCGAGGCGATCTCGGTCTTCATCGGCAGGTTCCCGGCGATAAAGATCACCGCGCCGAACTCGCCCAAGGATCGCGCGAAGGCGATGGTCGTACCGATCAGGAAAGCGGGCAGGATCTGCGGAAAGACCACTTTGCGAAAGATGGTAAACGGGGTCGCGCCCAGTGACCGCGCGGCTTCCTCAAGCTGCGGGTCCAGATCCTCAAGGATCGGCTGCACCGTGCGCACCACGAAGGGGATCGAGGTGAAGCACATGGCAATCGCCACCCCCCAGATCGTATAGACGACCTTGATCCCGGCAGGCTCCAGCAATTGCCCATACCAGCCATTCGCCGAAAACAGCGCCGTCAGCGACAGCCCCGCCACGGCAGTCGGCAGGGCAAAGGGAATGTCCATCATCGCATCCAGTATCCGGCGACCGGGGAAGCGATATCGGACCAGCACCCATGCCATCAGCAGGCCGTAAAGCGCGTTGAAAATGGTGGCGATCACCGCCGCCGTGACGGTCAGCCGCAGGGCGGCCATAGCGCGGGGCGCGGTGATGATCTCCCAGAAGCGGGCGGGACCGATCTCGGCCCCTTTCAGCATCAGCGCGATGACCGGCAGCAGGATGACGATGCCCACATAGGTCAGCGTCAACCCCATGGTCAGCCCAAAGCCCGGCAGGACGCGTTTGGTCCTGCCGGAAGGTGCCGCGGTGATCGCCAGTGTCGTCATTGGTTGACGAAGACGCTGTCAAGAATTCCGCCCTCGGCGAAATGCTGTTCCTGCGCCTGTTCCCAGCCACCGAAGACGTCCTCGACCGTGACCAGCTTCACCTCGGGGAAGTCGGCTGCGACTTCGGCGGCGACGGTTTCATCGTTCACGCGGTAATAATGCTTGGCCAGAATGCGCTGCGCCTCGGGCGTGTAGAGATAATCGAGATAGGCTTTCGACACCTCGGCAGAGCCGTTCTTTTCCGCATTCTCGGTCACCACGGCGACCGGGAATTCAGCCAGAACCGACAGCGACGGGGCAACACGCTCGAATTTCGCATCGGCATATTGCGCGGCGATCCCGCCGGTTTCGGCCTCGAAGGTGATCAGCACATCGCCGATATTGCGTTCGGCAAAGGTGGCGGTGGCGGCGCGACCGCCGGTGTCAAAGACCGGCACATTGGCGAAGATTTTCTTGACGAATTCCTGCGCCGCTTCCTGATCGCCGCCATTCTGGTCCAGCGCATAGGCATAGGCCGCCAGATAGGTATAGCGGGCATTGCCGCTGGTCTTGGGGTTCGGGAAGATCACCTGCACGCCTTCGGCGGCCAGATCGTCCCAATCCTCGATGCCCTTGGGATTACCCTCGCGCACAAGGAAGGCCGGCAGCGAATAGAAGGGCGAGGCGTCATTCGGGAAGGCCTCGCGCCAGTCTTCCTCCAGCAGGCCACCCTCGGCCAGCACGTCGATATCGGTCACCTGATTGAAGGTCACCACATCGGCGGGCAGCCCTTCCAGAATCGCCCGCGCCTGTTTCGAGGAACCGCCATGCGATTGATCGATGGTCACGGTGCGGCCGGTATCGGCCTGCCATTTCTCGGCAAAGACCGGGTTGATTTCGGCGAAGAGTTCCCGCGCGACATCGTAAGAGACGTTCAGGATCTTGTCCTGCGCGACGGCGGGGCTTGCCAGCCCCAGAATAACGGCAAGGGCGGTGGTCAGACGGAAAGTCACGGGCGGTTCTCCTTGAGAGCATGTGTGATGTCAGAGGCGGCGGCGGGCGCGGTAGCCCGGCCTTGGGCGCTGCCGGGGAAGACCTGTCCGGCCTCCGCGCGCAGCAGTACATTCATTCCGGTTTCAAGCCGCGTTCCCGCGCGGCGCGGCACCTCGGCTTCGATCCGACAGCCGGTGCCGTCCTCGGCCACGATCCGCAGCAGCGCGCCGGTCGAGGCGATCTCGGTCAGGCGGAACGGCGCATTCGGATCGGGCAGCGGCAGAATATCGGCAGGGCGCAGGAACAACGTCGCCGGACCATCGGGCATTGCCCGGCGCGGCAGGGCCGACAGGTCCAGCCCATGCGCCTCGATCCGGCCCGCATTCAGCGTTACCGGCAATTCCACGTTCAGCCCAAGAAAACGCGCCACGAACGGCGTCGCCGGGTGGTCGTAAATCTGATCGGGGCGGCCGGTCTGCTCGATCCGGCCCTCATTCATCACCACCACGCGGTCGGCCAGCTCGAACGCCTCTTCCTGATCGTGGGTGACGAAAATCGTGGTGATCCCGGCGCTGTCATGCACGCCACGCAGCCACCGTCGCAAATCGCGGCGCACCTGCGCATCCAGCGCGCCGAAGGGTTCGTCCAGCAGCAACACCCGCGGCTGAATCGCCATCGCCCGGCCAAGCGCCACCCGCTGCCGCTGCCCGCCCGACAATTCCGCCGGATAACGATCGCCCAAAGGCGCGATCTGAAGGAAACTCAGCAACCGATCGACGGTTTCGGCAACGGCACCCTTGCCCGGACGCTCGGCACGCGGCAGCACGTTCAGCCCGAAGGCGATATTGTCGCGCACCTTCATATGCGGAAACAGCGCGTAATGCTGAAACACCAGCCCGATCTTGCGCTCGGCGGCAGAGCGGCTCAGCCAGTCCTGCCCGTCAAAGGCCAGCGTCCCGGCATCCGGCCAATCCAAACCCGCGATGATCCGCAACAGCGAGGTCTTGCCCGATCCCGACGGCCCCAGAAGCGCGATTAATTCGCCCTTGTCGATCTCAAGATCAATGCCGCGCAGCACCTCGGTCTTGCCGAAGCGGCGGGTGATATGGGACAGCGACAGCGTCATGGCGGCAGACTTTCGATGATACCCGGAAGAGGTATCAACGGCCCCTGGCAATGCCAAGGAACGGCGGAATGCGAGTTTCATCCCGAAAAGAGAATATTATTCTCCGCCACTCCTGCATGCCCAAGGTCACCCGCTTGCGAAGTCGCAACTCACGGATGTGCTTTCAAATTTGCGGCGATCCCACCGCGCTGGCCGAAATCGCCCTCATTTTGCTCAACCGATATTGCACCTTCTGCAAGACCTGTCCAAAAGCACAGCCCCAACCCCGCACGAGCCGGATTGACCGGCGGGTCAATCAGCTTCATATCTCCGCCGTTCCTCGGGTGTGAGGCACTTCAGAGACGGTTCGCGGCGTGCGAAGTTTTCATCCTCTTCCCCGAGGATGTGTCATGTTAAAGAGTTTCGACAGGCCGCGAACCGTATTCTACGTTCCCATCAATGGAACCCAAAACAGCCCCTCAGCCCCCCTTCAACCAGACCGGAAAAGCGCTGCGGACATAGCTGCCTGCCTTCGCGGCTGTCACGACATTCCCACCGATCCGGCGCATTGACCGCAGCCAACTGCGCGCGACCAGACCCTGTAAGCCTCGCCGCGCGATCAGTGACGCTTACTGCATTCCCAGCGCGGACTTGTACATTTCCAGAATCGCCTCTTCCTCGGCCACATCGTCGCGGTCGCGTTTGCGCAAAGCGACGATCTTCTTCATCACCTTGGTGTCGTAGCCGCGCGCTTTGGCCTCGGCCATCACTTCCTTCTGGCGCTCGGCGATGTCCTTCTTCTCGGCCTCCAGTTGCTCGAACTGTTCGATGAACTGGCGCAGCTCGTCGGCGGCGACGCTATAGGCCTGATCGTCCTGCATCTCGATTCGTCCTTTCCTGCCCGTTCGGGCCTGCCTCTTTTCAGGGCGGGATTGTTAGGCGGTCTTGTTCCGGGGTGCAATCGCCGCTAGGCCAGCCGAAACGATCCGGAGAGACATCATGACCATCTTCGACATCCTGATCTGGGCCGGGGCAGCACTGACCCTTGCCGGGCTTGCCGGGATCATCTGGTGCATCATCGCCATCGCCCGCGCACGCAAGGGCGGGCTGGACGACGCCGCACTGCGCATCCGGATGCAGCGCGCCGTGACGGTGAACATGGCCTCGCTTGCGGCGTCGACCATCGGGCTGATGCTGGTCGTGGTTGGCATCTTCCTGAAACCATAAGGCGCGATCATGCGAGCCCTGATCCAGCGCGTCACGGAAGCCACGGTTACGGTAGATGGCGACATCATCGGCCAGACCGGACCCGGCCTGATGGTGCTGATCTGCGCCATGCAGGGCGATGACGAAGCCGCAGCCGAAAAACTGGCCGCCCGCACGGCCAAGCTGCGCATCTTTCGCGACGATCAGGGGCGGATGAACCGTTCGGTCCTTGATGCGGGCGGCAGCGCGCTGGTCATCAGCCAGTTCACCCTTGCCGCCGATACCCGCACCGGCAACCGCCCCGGCTTTTCCAGCGCCGCCCACCCGGAAGATGGCGAGCGGCTGTATCACCACTTCGCGGACAGCCTGCGCAGCCACGGGATCGCCGTCGAAGAGGGACGCTTCGGTGCCGACATGAAGGTGCGGCTGACGAATGACGGTCCGGTGACGATCTGGCTTGATACCGCTGATCGCGCTTGACTTATCGCCGCGTCTCCCCCATCTGAGGCCAGTCGTCGCCCGCTGCCGCGTGAGCAGCCGCGAATATTCGCCAGGGCGCACCATTCTTCCCAGTTTCCCATTCACGCGGGGAGGCTTGCGGGCATCTCGTATCACGCCCGCATCCCTGCTGATTGCCGCGCACAGATCGCGCGGCCCCTGCCCGCTTCCGATACGGGGGATGCGGGACGAAAGTATTTGATGGAACAGAACCAATCCCGCCGTCGCGGTTTTCGTGGCGGCAAGGGCACTCCCCGCTCGGTGCCGCAGCATGCTGGCAGCAATGACGGCCGCCGCGCGCCCTCGCGCGAACCGCTGCCGACCGGGCCTTTTGCCGATATGGGCATCGATGCCCGCATCAACGCCAATATCGCGGCCATGGGCCTGACCCGGCCGACGCCGATTCAGGCACAGGCGATCCCCTCGGTGGTTGAAGGGCGCGACGTGCTGGGCCTTGCCCAGACCGGAACCGGCAAGACCGCAGCTTTCGGGCTGCCGATGCTGACCCGCCTGATCAAGTATGGCAAGAAACCCGATCCCAAGACCTGCCGTGCGCTGATCCTTGCGCCGACGCGGGAACTGGCCACACAGATCGCCACCAATATCGACGCCTATGCCGAAGGCACGCCGATCCGGTCGTTCCGGGTCGTCGGCGGCGCCTCGATCAACGTCCAGACCGAGCGGCTGTCGCGCGGCGTGGACGTGCTGATCGCCACGCCGGGCCGTCTGATGGACCTGATCGAGCGTCGCGCGATCAGCCTTGAAGCGACCACCTATCTGGTGCTCGACGAGGCTGACCAGATGCTCGACATCGGCTTCATCCACACGCTGCGCAAGATCGCCCGGATGCTGCCGCGCGACCGTCAGACCCTTCTGTTCTCGGCCACCATGCCGAAACTGATGGAGGAGCTTGCCGACACCTACCTGACCAATCCGGTCCGGGTCGCGGTGAACCCTCCGGGTCAGGCTGCGAAGAAGATCGAACAGGGCGTACATTTCGTGGGTCAGGGGGACAAGGCCGCGCTGCTGGCCGAATACCTCTCGAAACATACGTCCGAGCTGGCAATGGTCTTTGGCCGCACCAAGCATGGTTGCGAGAAGCTGGCGAAGCTTTTGGAGAAATGGGGCTTCGCGGTCGCCGCGATCCACGGCAACAAGTCGCAGGGTCAACGCGAACGGGCGCTTGACGCTTTCCGCAAGGGCGAAACCCGGGTGCTGGTGGCAACGGATGTCGCGGCACGGGGTCTCGATATCCCCGAGGTTGCGCATGTCTATAACTACGACCTACCGAACGTCCCCGAGAACTATGTCCACCGCATCGGCCGCACCGCCCGCGCCGGTCGCGATGGCCGCGCCGTGGCCTTCTGTGCGCCTGCCGAGGTCGGCGAACTTCGCGCCATCGAAAAGGCAATGAAATCCTCGATCCCGGTCATTGGCGGCGAGGTTCCGGCAGGTGCCGCCGCGGCACCGCGCGGCCAGCGTGGCCCGTCGAAGCGGATCGACAGCGGCGGCAACAAACGCCCCGCACGTCGCCCCTCGCGCCGGCCGAAAAGCCAACAAGCGTAAGATCACGCCAAGGTAAAAAGAAGCGCCGCAGGATTTTGATCCTGCGGCGTTTTTTCATGTCCGGCTGCTTTCGCCGCAATGCCGTCCCGTCCACGCAACACCACCGTTCGCAAGCTGTGTACGCCCTGTGCACATCCCCTGCACCCACGGTGCATACCCTGTGCGGCCCAAAACCCAGCATTTGCTGGCTCGCGCCGCGCCGGGCTTCTTCGTTGCACAAATACCGTCTGCAACGCCCGCAACCTGTTGCGGCGCAGCAGGGCGGGCGCTTGGGCCCGCCCCGTTATCAGACCATCCGCAACCGCAACCTCGGCAACGACAAAGCCGCCGTCAGCCATGCCAACCCCGCGCAAAGCGCGATGCCCGGAACCATGGTCGCGACCGTGTTGTCCATGAACGGCCCGGTCGCGGCGATCATCACACCTCCGGTCAGCATCTGGATCGTCCCGCCCAGAGACGAGGCCAATCCCGCAATATCGGGATGCGGGTCCAGCGACATCACCATGGCCGTGGGCATCACCAGCCCCAGACAGGCATTGCCCATGAACAGCCCCGCGATCACCACCGGCAAGGCGTCTATCCCCAGCAAAACCACGGCTGCCAGCGAGATCATCACCCCGGCAAAACCCGTAATCGCCAGCGAGATCACCCGCTCCATCCCGTAGCGCATCGCCAGCTTTCCGGCGAATTGCGAGGCGCTGAAGAAGCCGATCGCATTGACGGCGAAGGCTATCGAAAAGCCGGTCGCGCTCAGCCCGTATTGGCTCGTATAGACAAAGCTCGCCGTGGACAGGAAGACGAAGAAGCTCGCCATCCCGAATCCGCCGATCAGCGTCAGCCCGACAAACCGCCGGTCGGTCAACAACCGCTTGGCACCTGCCAGCATCGGCTCCAACTCGACCGGCTGACGGCGCTGAACCGACAGCGTCTCCGGCAGCACGAACAGGATCAGCCCAAGGCTCAGCAAAGAGGCCACGGCCAGCACCGCGAAGATCTCGCGCCAGCTTCCCCAGGCCATGACGATAGAGCCCGTCAGCGGCGCAAGCATCGGTGAGATCGAGATGACGATCATGATTGCCGCCATCATCTTCGCCGCCTGCGGTCCGGTCGCCATGTCGCGGACGATGGCACGCGGCACCACCATCAACGTCGCCGCGCCCAGCCCCTGCAGGCCGCGCGCCACGATCAGCCAGCCGATTGACGGCGCCATCGAGGCCGCAATCGTCGCGATCAGGAAAATGACCACACCGATGATCAGCGGCTTTTTGCGCCCGATCGCATCGGACATCGGCCCGTAGATCATCTGCGCAAGGCCGAAGACGATGAAGTAAGAGGTCAGCGTCAGCGCCGCCCTTGCCTTGGTCGTGCCAAGGTCCACCGCGAGATGGGGCAGCGCGGGAAGATACATGTCGATCGCGAACGGACCGACTGCGGAAAGAAGCCCAAGGATCAGGGCCATGCGGAACAATGGGTCACGCATCGGAATAACCTGCAATGTAGATATGATAAGGAGGGGCGTAGAATCACGCCGAAGAAGGGAACGCCCGCCGCCGAACGCGCTATGTGCCACCAACTTGCACAGATTGCAATCTTTGATCGTCCGCTGCACGGAAATCCGCCGCTTGCCGCGTCCTGCCTGCACCGTTATCTGATCGCATGGCCAAACTTTATTTCCACTATTCAACGATGAACGCGGGCAAAAGCACGCTGCTGCTGCAGGCGTCCTACAACTACCGCGAACGCGGCATGCAGACGCTGTTGCTGACGGCTGCGCTGGACAGCCGCGCAGGTCAGGGTCGCATCGCCAGCCGGATCGGCATCGGCGACGACGCGCTGACCTTTGACGAGACGACCGATCTCTTCACGCTGATCGAAACGCATGGCGAAAGCTGCGCCTGCATCTTCATCGACGAGGCTCAGTTCCTGACGGCTGGTCAGGTCTGGCAACTGGCTCGGGTGGCCGACGATCTGGGCATCCCGGTGATGTGCTACGGCCTCCGCGTCGATTTCCGGGGAGAGTTGTTCCCCGGCTCTGCGGCGCTGCTGGCACTGGCCGACGATCTGCGCGAGGTTCGCACCATCTGTCATTGCGGACGCAAGGCAACCATGGTCATCCGCCGCGACGAACAGGGCCACGCGATCACCGAAGGCGCGCAGGTGCAGGTCGGCGGCAATGAAACCTATGTCTCGCTCTGCCGCCGCCATTGGCGAGAGGCGACGGGGAACTAAACTCCCCGCACGCCACGATGCGCGCCGGGCGGTGCCTGAAGGCACCTCGTTCCGGGCCGGATCTTCACCCTCCGCGCGTTGATTTTCTCCGCAAGCTCGCGATGCAAAAAACTTGCCGAACCGATTTTCGCCTGCCAACGTAAAAGGCAGGGAGAGAATAAATGGATGGTATCAACCCGCCTCGGAAGAAACTTGATCCCGCAGAGATGGGCGTCATAGCACATCTTTATCGCGGCGAGGTTTACCGCTCGACCATCTGGCGCACCCGGCTGGACACCACGACCAACTGGTCCGTCGTCACCTTGGGCGTAGCGCTGTCGATCACCTATTCGTCGCCACAGGCATCGCCCCTGCCGCTGGTGCTGGTCGGAATCCTGATCGTCTTCTTCCTGATGCTGGAAGCCCGGCGCTATCGCTATTTCAACGTCTGGCGCGCGCGCTGCCGTTGGATGGAGCTGCATTTCATGGCCCCGATCCTGCGCGAGGGCGACCTGCATCTTGAGGATCACTGGCAAGACCGTCTGGCCGAGGATTATCGCCACCCGAGCTATCATGTCAGCATGTGGACGGCTATCGGACGAAGGATCCGGCGCAACTATTTCTGGATTCTGCTGATCCAAGCCGCCGCCTATATGGGCAAGCTGATCGTTCACCCGACGCCGCTGGAATCCTTTGGCCAGCTTCTGGACCGCGCCGCCATTGGCCCGGTGCCGGGCTGGCTGGTGCTGACGACGGGCGCGATCTATTGCGTCACATGGGGCGCCATCGCGATCATCAGCGAGCAACAGGACGCCAAACGCGCCAGCCGCCGCCGCGATCCGTCGGGGATGGGCTGACGGACCCGGCCATCGGCCCGCTGTCGCCCCTACTTGAACATACCCGGCCTCAGCGCGATGCCGTGATCCAGCCATGCCTTCATCGCAGCCAGCATGAAGCTTCAGCCCATGCAGTTGCCATAGGCGGCCTGCAGATCGGCCTTTTCGGCGGTCCAGCCGGTCTCGGCCACGCTGACCTTGCAGCGCACGTCCTCGACCGGATCGAAGGTAAAGGTGACGCGATTCGTCCCCTGCCCTGACGGATGGCCCCAGTCGAATTCCAACAGCCGCGGCGGCTCTGCCCGGATTACATCCACTTCGAACGGGCCGGGGAAATCGGCGAATTCCCATGTGACGGTGGCGTCCGTCTGCATCCTGCCCTGCGCACCGCCCATGGTGAAATGCTGCTGCAATTGCGCGGGATCGGCCACCGCCTCATAGGCGCGCGCGGGCGGGACATCCATGATTGCCCAGACAGTGAAATCCAGATCTGAATCGGAAAGCGGCATTTGGTCCCTCCGGTTGACCCACCGCCGTTCAATTTCGCGCGGACAGGCAGGCTGCCGCGTTGCGGCAAGGCCAGCGTTACTGTAACCATTCGCCTCAAACAGGCAAAGGAATACCCATGCGCGCTTTTCTGCTGCGGTTTGTCGCCCTTCTCTGTCTGGCCGCACCCTCGGCGCAGGCGTTCGAGACCAATGCGACCTCGGCATGGATCTATGACGTCAACACGGGCACGGTGCTGCTGTCGAAAAATGCCGACACGCCGATCCCGCCCGCCTCGATGTCGAAGCTGATGACGCTCTACATGCTGTTCGAGGCGCTGGAGAACGGGCGGTTGAAGCTGGACGATACGATGCCGGTCTCGACCAAGGCGTGGCGGATGGGCGGCTCGAAGATGTTCCTTGAACCGCGCGACAATCCGACGGTCGAGCAGTTGATCAAGGGGATCATCGTGCTGTCTGGCAATGATGCCTGCGTTGTCGTGGCCGAGCATCTGGCCGGGACGGAAGAAGCCTTTGCCACCCAGATGACCCGTCGCGGTCAGGAAATGGGGTTGAAGCATTCGGTGTTCCGCAACTCGACCGGCTGGCCCGATCCTGAACATCGCATGTCGGCAGAGGATCTGGGCACCGTCGCGCTGCGCCTGATCGAGGATTTCCCGCAATATTACAGCGACTTCGCCCTGACCGAGTTCCGTTATGGCGACCGCGTTCCCTCGAACCGCTTCAACCGCAACCCGATCTTGAAGCTGGGCATCGGTGCCGACGGCCTGAAGACCGGCCATACGCAAGAGGCCGGATACGGGCTGGTCGGTTCTGCCATTCAGGACGGGCGACGGGTAATCTTCGTGATCAGCGGCCTGCAAAGCGAAACCGCGCGGGCCGAGGAATCCGAGCGGATCGTGAACTGGGCTTTCCGCCAGTTCACCATGGAGACGCTGGTGCCCGCCGGTGAAACCGTGGTCGAGGCTCCGGTCTGGCTGGGCACCGAATCCCGCGTCGGCCTGACCACCAAGGATGGCGTGAACGTCTTGGTTCCCGCTGGCGCGCGCGATCAGGTGAAGGTCGAGGCGGTCTACGATTCCCCGATCCCCGCGCCGATTGCGGCCGGCGATCAGATCGGGCGGCTGATCGTCACCGTTCCCGGCGCGCAGGATGCAGTGACGCCCCTGCTGGCCACCAGCGACGTGGCCGAGGCGGGTTTTGCAGGGCGGATGAAGGGCGCCGTTTTTCGGCTGAGCAACAAGGCCATCGAGGCTGCGGGGCTTTAGGGGATGCACCGAGACGCCCTTCATTTTCTCCGCCCAGAGCAAAGGGCAGCGCCCGTCCGCCGGATGGGCACTGCAACAGTCGTACTGCACACTTTATGGCGCCACCCCGTCGAACATATCCGTGGCGCGGAACATCACCGAAGTGCCCGTCCGGTGGGGCGGACGGGCACTGCCCGGCGGTGCCTGCGGCACCTTGATTCCGGGCGGGGCCACTCCTCAGATCCGGTAAAATCCAGGCTGAACCTTCCGACCGTCAGGCCAATCTGAAATGTTCATCAGCTTTGAAGGCATCGACGGTTCCGGCAAATCCACGCAGGCCAAGCGTCTGGCCGAAGCCCTGCGCGCCGAGGGCCGCGAGGTCCTGCTGACCCGTGAACCCGGCGGCTCGCCCGGAGCCGAGGAAATCCGCCGTCTGCTGGTCGAAGGCACGGGCGAACGCTGGTCGGCGGAAACCGAGTGTCTGCTTTTCTTCGCCGCCCGCCGCGATCACCTTGAACGCACCATCCGCCCGGCACTCGCCGCAGGCAAAACCGTCATCACCGACCGCTTCAGCGATTCCAGCCGCGTCTATCAGGGCGCGACCCGCGGCGATCTTCGCGGCATGGTGGACAAGCTGCATGATCTGTCCATCGGCATCGAACCCGACCGCAGCTTCGTCATCGAAATCGACCCCGCAATCGGCCTTGCGCGCGGCAAGGCGCGCGGCGGCACCGAGGATCGCTTCGAAAGCCTCGGCCTTTCCTTCCAGCAAAAGCTGGCGACTGGCTTCCGCGCGCTGGCGCAGGAATACCCAGCCCGCGTCCGCCTTATCGATGGCAGCGGCAGCCCGGAAGATGTCGCCGCCCGCGTCCGGGCCGCGCTGTGAAGACCGATCCCGACGATATCCCCGAACCCGACCGGGTGCCCGGCGCGCCGCATCCGCGCATGACCAATCGCGTCATCGGTCAGGACCACGCCATCGCCGCCTTTACCGAGGCAGCACTTGGTGGCCGCCTGCATCACGCCTGGCTCCTGACCGGCCCGCGCGGCATCGGCAAGGCGACACTGGCATGGGCCATCGCCCGTTGGGTTCTGTCGGGCGCGACCTCACCCAATCTCACCGTCCCCGACGACGCCCCTGAACTGCGCCGCCTCAAGGCATTGTCAGAGCCGCGCCTGAACCTGATCCGCCGCCCCTGGGACGACAAGGCAGGCCGCCTTTCCGCCCAGATCACCGTGGACGAAATCCGCAAACTGTTGTCCTTCTTCCACCTCTCCTCTGCCGAGGGTGGCCGCCGCATCGCCATTATCGATGCCGCCGACGACATGAACATCGCTGCCGCCAACGCCCTGCTGAAGGTGCTGGAGGAACCGCCGAAAGACGCCCTGATCCTGATCATCGCGCATCAGCCCGCACGGCTTCTGCCGACGATCCGCTCTCGTTGCCGGACGCTGCGGCTGAACCCGCTGAACCCGGCGCAGGTCGGCAACGCCCTTGCCGATGCCGGGATCGACGACGATGCCGAGGCGCTGGCCGCCCTGTCCGACGGCTCGGTCGGCGAGGCGCTGCGGCTGGTCGGTCAGGACGGGCTGGACCGTTATCAGCAGATCGTGGATCTGTTCGCCACCCTGCCCCGGATGGACCGCCTTGCCGCCGCGAAATTCTCGGATCAGGCGGCGGGCCGCGCCGGGGCCGATGGCGATCCCTTTGATCTGTCGATCACCCTGCTCGACCGTTTCCTGACCCGCACCGCCCGCGCCGGGCTGATGGGACCGCCGCTGCCGCAGGCCGCGAAGGGCGAAGGCGCGCTGCTGGCGCGGCTTTCCCCCGATGACCACGCCGCCCGGATCTGGGCCGATGCGCAGGCGCGGCTTTCGGCGCGGGCGCGGGCTGGACGGGCGGTCAACCTTGACCCCGCCGCGCTGGTGATGGATATGCTGACCGAACTGGCGCGCCTGTCGCCTGCCCAATCCGCATCGCCTGCCAAGAGTTGACCCATGACCGAAGCGGCCCCCTCGCCGATCGTCGACAGCCATTGCCATCTGGATTTCCCCGATTTCGACGGCGAACATGACGCAATCATCGCCCGCGCCCGCGAGGCCGGGGTGACGCGGATGGTGTCGATCTGCACCAAACTGCGGCAAGAGCCGGTCGTCCGCGCGCTGGCCGAGGCGCATGAGGGCATCTTCTACGCCTTCGGCATCCACCCGATGAGCGTCGCCACCGAAGCCCCGGTCACGGTCGAGCAGTTGGTAGAGATCGCCCGCCACCCGAAACTGGTCGGCATCGGCGAGACCGGGCTTGATTACCATTACACCGCCGAAAGCGCCGCCCAGCAGCAGGACAGCCTGCGCATCCATATCGAGGCCGCGCGCCAGACCCGCCTGCCCCTGATCATCCATTCCCGCGATGCCGACGACGACATGGCCCGCATCCTGACCGAGGAATACCGCGCCGCACCCTATTCCTGCGTGATGCATTGCTTCACCTCGGGCGCGGAACTGGCACGGGCGGCGCTTGATCTGGGCTTTTATCTGTCAATGTCGGGCATTGCCGCCTTCCCCCGCTCGACCGAGCTGCGCGAAATTTTTGCCGCCACGCCGCTGGACCGGGTACTGGTCGAAACCGACAGCCCCTATCTGGCGCCGCCGCCCTATCGCGGGAAACGGAACGAGCCCGCTTATGTCGCCAAGACCGCCGCCGTGGGTGCGGAACTTTACGGTCTCGACTATGCCGACTTCGCCCGGCTGACCTCGGAAAACTTTGACCGGCTGTTCTGGAAGGCCGCCGGGGCGAGATCATGATCCGCGCCACGATCCTTGGCTGCGGCTCATCCGGCGGGGTGCCACGGCTTGGGGATCGTTGGGGCGCCTGCGACCCCGCCAATCCAAAGAACCGCCGCCGCCGCTGTTCGCTGCTGGTGGAACGCCCCGGCCCCGACGGCATCACGCAGGTGCTGATCGATACCGGCCCCGATTTGGTGCCGCAGCTTCTGGATGCGGGCATCGCCACGCTGGACGCGGTGATCTACACCCACGCCCATGCCGATCATGTCCACGGCATCGACGACCTGCGCCAGCTTGTCTACAACGCCCGCCGGAACATGCCGGTCTGGGCCGACAAACCCACCACCGAGGCGCTGGTCGAACGCTTCGGCTATATCTTCTGGACGCCCGAGGGCAGCCATTACCCCCCGATCTGCGATCTGAACGACCTTGACGGCCCGGTCACCATCGACGGTCCCGGAGGCCCGATCATCTTCCGGCCGTTCCGGGTCCAGCATGGCGAGATCACCTCGCTGGGCTTTCGCATCGGCGGGCTGGTCTATCTGCCCGATGTCTCGGACATCCCCGACAAGGCATGGCCGCTGATCGAGGGCGCCGATATCTTCATCTGCGACGCCCTGCGCCCCGAACCGCATCCCAGCCATGCCCATCTGGCACAGACGCTGGAATGGCTGGAACGGGCGGCACCGCGTCTGGGCGTGCTGACGAACATGCATATCGACATGGATTACCAGACCGTGCTGGACCAGACGCCCGATTACGTCATCCCGGCGCATGATGGCATGGTGCTGGAAACCGAGGCCGAGACGCCATGAGCGCCCTCTTCACCATCATTCTGCCGGTCTTTCTTGTCGTGGGCTTCGGCTACATCGTCGCATGGCGCGGCCTTTTCACCCCCGCCGCCGTCGATGGGCTGATGAAATTCGCCCAAAGCTTCGCCGTCCCGACGCTGCTGTTTTCCTCGATGGCAAATCTGGATTTGCAGACCGAGTTCCGCTTCATCCTGCTGATCCCCTTCTATGCGGGGGCCTTCGCCAGCTATTTCATCGGCTGGGCGGGCGCGCGGTTCTGGTTGAAACGCCCGCCGATGGATTGCGTGGCGATCGGCTTTGTCTGCCTGTTCTCGAACAGCCTGCTGCTTGGCATCCCCATCACCGAGCGCGCCTATGGCGCCGATGCCCTTGCCGGAAACTGGGCCATCATCGCGATCCATTCGCCGCTGCTTTACACCTTCGGCATCACGGTGATGGAATTCACCCGCGCCCGCGGCAGCGACCTGTCCATCGGCGCGGTGGCGCTGCGCGCGGTTGTGGGTGTGTTCCGCACGCCAATGGTGGTGGGCATCATCCTTGGCATCTCGATGAACGTGCTGATGCAGGCGGGGCTGGTGATGCCGGAAGGCTTCTGGGCCGCTGTGGACATGGTCGCAGGCGCGGCCCTGCCCGCCGCCCTCTTCGGCCTTGGTGGCGTCCTGCTGCGCTATCGCCCCGAAGGCGACATGACCGCCATCGCCATGTGCTGCGCCTGTAGCCTGTTGATCCATCCCGGCGTCGCCTTCGCCATCGGCGGTCTCAGCGGTTTGGACACGGCGGGCATGCGCTCGGCGGTGATGACCGCTGCCATGGCCCCGGGCGTCAACGCCTATCTTTTCGCCGATCTCTACGGCTCGGCCCGCCGGGTCGCGGCCTCTTCGGTGCTGGTCGCCACGGCACTGTCGATCTTTTCGATCTGGCTCTGGCTTGCCATCCTGCCCTGACCCCGCCGCTTCTTCGTTGTCCAAATACCGAAAGAAAAAGGCCGGCCCCTCGCGGACCGGCCCTTCGTTCAGCGCGGGGTCACGCCCCTGATCCTCTCGGACCGTCGCCTTAGCAACTCTACCGTGGTCAGAAGCGCAATCGAGAACAGCACCAACAGGGTCGCCACCGCCAGAATGGCCGGGCTGATCTGCTCGCGGATACCGTTCCACATCTGCCGCGGAATGGTCTGCTGATCGGGACCGGCGATGAACAGGACCGCAACGACCTCGTCAAAGCTGGTGACAAAGGCAAAGAGCGCGCCAGAAATCACCCCCGGCATGATCAGCGGCATCGTCACCCGGAAGAAGGTCGTGCGCGGATTGGCCCCAAGCGAGGCCGCCGCCCGGTTCAGCGACTGGTCAAAGCCGACCAGCGTTGCCGTCACGGTGATGATGACGAAGGGAATGCCCAGCGTGGCATGTGCCAGGATCACCCCCAGATAGGTGCCCGCCAGCCGTCCGCAATTCGTCGGCAGACCGAACCAGCCAAGGATCGAACAGGGGTTCGAGTAGAAGAAGAACATCCCCGTGGCCGTGATGATCAGCGGCACGATCATCGGCGAGATGAGGATCGCCATGATCGCCCGGCGGAACGGCATTTCCGGGCGCGACAGGCCCAAAGCCGCCAGCGTGCCCAGAACCGTCGCAAGGATGGTCGAGAAGAAGCCGATAATGATCGAGTTCTTCGCAGCCTTCACCCAATGCGCGTTGTTCCACGCATCGGCCCACCATGCCAGCCCCTCGGCATTCGGGTTCTGCATCCCGAAGGTCAGCAGGCTGCGATACCAGCGCAGGCTGTAACCCTCGGGGTCAAAGGACAGCATCTTGTCGGTGAAGGTGAAATAGGGCTGCACGTTGAAGGATAGCGGGATGATCACCACGATCGGCGCGATCAGGAAAAAGAAGATCAGCCCGCAGATCACCAGATAGGCGTAGTGCCAGACGCGCTCCAGCGGGGATGCATAGGTAGGAAGTGCCATATCGCTTATCCCAGCTTCAGGTTGTCGATGCCCACCAGCTTGTCATAAAGCCAGTAGAGGATGAGGACCGCGCCCAGAAGCAGCGAGGCCAGGGCCGCCGCCATCGACCAGTTCAGCGTATCGGTCATGTGCATGGCGATCATGTTCGAAATGAGCTGACCCGACGAGCCGCCAACCAGCGCGGGCGTGATGTAGTAGCCGACAGCAAGGATAAAGACCAACAACGCCCCTGCCCCAAGGCCGGGCAGCGTCTGCGGAAAATAGACCCGGCGGAACGCGGTCCAGCTTGTCGCGCCAAGGCTACGGGCGGCTCGGACATAGGACGGGTTGATCGTCCGCATGACCGAATACAAGGGCAGCACCATGAAGGGCAGCAGGATATGGGTCATGGCGATGATCGTGCCGGTCTGGTTATAGATCATCTGCAATCGCTGGCTGTTGCCGATCAGTCCCAGCCAGACAAGGATGTCGTTAATCACCCCCTGCTGTTGCAGCAGCACCATCCAGCTTGTCGTTCGGACCAGAAGCGAGGTCCAGAAGGGCAGCAGGACAAGGATCATCAGCAGGTTCGATTTCCGCATCGGCAGCGTCGCCAGAAGATGCGCAATCGGGAAGCCAAGAATAAACGTCGTCGCCGTGATCAGCAGCGACAGCCAGAAGGTGCGGGCGAACAGCGTGCCGTAAATCTGCTGGCGTTCGGGCACCTTGACGATCTCGCCCTGATCGTTGCGGGTCCGGTCAACCGAGGCCAGATAGAAGTTCGTCGTCACCGGGTTCGAGGCTTCGCGCATCGCGCTCCACAGCCTCGGCTCGCCCCATTTCTCGTCGATCTCCAGCAGAGCGGCCTGATAGGGCGGCTCGACCCCGCGGCGAACCTGACGGCCGGTCGAGGTGAACAGCGACCGCGTGCCGGGAACGTCATAGTTGATCCGGGTGCCGACGGTGCCGATGGTCCGGGCCTCGGCAGATGCCTGCAAATCCTGCGCTAGCGCGGTCCATGCCGCCTCATCAGGATCGGTGCCGCGCGGGTTTTCGGCGAACCATTGCGACAGTTGCGGCATGTTGTCCGAAAAGCCCGCATTGTAGAAGGACCGCTGCAACATCTGCCCGATGGGGATGGCGAAGGTCAGCAGGATAAAGGCCAGCAGCGGCAGCACCAGCCAGAAGGCACGGCGCTTCGCCCGCGCCTGCGAGCGGGCAAGCGCACGGGCCAGCGGTTTGCCGTCGGCGGTTCTTAACGGCCCGTCGGGCGCGCCCGATGCGGTGGTCGCGATGGCTGCGTGCGGATCAAGTGCGTTCGCCATGATGTCCCCAGAAGTCAGGGCCGCCGCCCCGCGCCAATGGCGGGGCGGCGGCGATTGTCAGATCACGAACCGGCCAGCCAGCTATTGAAGCGCTCGGACAGTTCGGCGTCGTGGTCGGCCCAGAATTCCGGGTCATCCATGACAGCGGTTTCAAGATTTTCCGGCGTGGTCGGCATATGCGGACCCATTTCGGTCTTGCCGTCCTGATACAGACCCACCAGCGGAGCCGAGGACATCCGCGCCGGGCCATAGCTGATATATTTCGCCTGATCGGCCAGCGGCTGCGTGCCGGTGGCGAATTTCACGTATTCCATGGCCTCTTCAGGATGCGGCGCACCATTCGGAATGACGAAGGCGTTGATTTCCAGATACTGCCCGTCCCAGATCACGTCGAAAGGTTTGTCCTCGCCGACAATCGCGTCGAACAGGCGCCCGTTATACACCGTGGTCATGGTCACTTCGCCATCTGCCAGAAGCTGCACCGGCTGCGCGCCTGCTTCCCACCAGACGGTGTCGTTCTTGATCGTGTCCAACTTGTCGAATGCCTGATCGACGCCTTCCGGGGTCGAGAGAACGTCATAGACATCAGCCGCCGGCACGCCATCGGCGATCAGCGCCAGATAGAGCGTCCGCTTGGGCGATTTCGGCAGCCCGCGCTTGCCCGGATAGGTTTCGGTGTCAAAGAAATCGGCGACGGTCGAAGGCGCGTCACCTTCGAATTTCGTCGTGTCGAAGCCGATCACCGTGCCCCAGACGATATTGCCGACCGCGCAATCGGTCACCGAGCCGTCCACGAAATCTTCGGTCGCAGGCGTGCCATCGGCGCCAGCAGGCAGATCTGCCGGATCAAATTCAATCAGCGCGCCTTCGTCGCACAGCCGGATCGCGTCAGCCATGGCAAGGTCGAAGACATCGCCGGTGACGTTATTCGCCTCGACCTGCGCTTTCAGCGGCGTGGCCGGATCGTCGGCGGCGATCATGTTCACTTTGATGCCGGTCGCCTCGGTGAAGGGCTTGTTATAGGCCTCGACCTGGCTGACCTCATAGGCTCCCCCCCATGAGACAACGTTCACTTCCTGTGCGTTTGCGGAATACGCCAGCCCGAGCAGGGCTGTTGACAGTAGCAGAGTAGTCTTCATCTTCTTCGGTCTCCCGTTAGATGCGTCCCGTATCGGTCCGCAATTCTTGGCCGTTCCGGGCCATTATCCCGTTATGTCGAACAAGGGCGGGCAGCGCAGGGCCGCCCGCCTGTCGTGGTCAGCCGGCAAGCCAGGCGTTGAAACGCTCGGACAGTTCGGCGTCGTGGTCGGCCCAGAATTCCGGGTCGTCCATGACGGCGGTGGACATGTGTTCCGGATTGGTCGGCATATGCGGACCCATTTCGGTCTTGCCGTCCTGATACATCCCGACCAGTGCCGCCGAGGATTTGCGCGACGGACCATAGGCGATGTATTTCGCCTGATCGGCAAGCCGCTGCGTATCGGTGGCGAATTTCAGATACTCCATCGCCTCTTCGGGATTGGGCGAATCCTTGGCAATCACGAACATATCCATGTCCATGTATTGCCCGTCCCAGATGATCTCGAACGGGCGGCCTTCGGCAACCATCGCATCGAAGAAGCGACCGTTATAGCCGGTGGCCATCGTCACCTCGCCATCGGCCAGAAGCTGCACGGGCTGCGCCCCCGCTTCCCACCAGACGATCTCATCCTTGATCGTATCAAGCTTGGCCAAAGCCTGCTCGACACCTTCGTCGGTGGACAGCTTGTCGTAGATTTCATCCGGCGCGACGCCATCCGCGATCAATGCCAGATACAGCGTGCGTTTGGGGTTCTTCGGCAGACCGCGTTTGCCCGGATAGGTCTCGATGTCAAAGAAATCGGCAGCGGTCGAGGGGGCGTTACCTTCGAATTTCGTGGTATCGAAGGCGATCACGGTCCCCCAGAAGATGTTCGCCACAGCGCAATCCAGCAACGCGCCGTCGATGAAATCTTCAGCGGCAGGGGTGCCGTCGGGCGCCGCGGGCAGATCCGCCGGGTCAATCTCCAGCAGCGCACCTTCGTCGCACAGGCGGATCGCGTCCGAGACTTCGATGTCGAACACATCGCCGGTGATGTTTTTGGCCTCGAATTGCGCTTTCAGCGGCGTCGCCGGATTGTCGGCGGCGATCATGTTGACCTTGATGCCGGTCTCGGCGGTGAAGGGCTTGTTGTAGGCCTCGACCTGACTGACCTCATAGGCGCCGCCCCATGAGACCACGTTCACCTCTTGCGCAGAGGCGGCGTAGGTCGTGACCGCAAGTGTGGTTGTCAGAAGCAGAATGGATCTCATCTGCTATTCTCCCTGATGGATATGATTACGGGCGATCTTATGCCGCCTTGTCGTCGTTCCGATCTTACGCCGGTTGGTTATCGGGCGGCACGATGGCCGCCCGACGGGGTCTTGTTCAGTTGGCAAGCCAGCTATTGAAACGCTCATTCAGTTCGGCATCATGATCGACCCAGAAGTCGAGGTTCGACGCCAGAGCGTTGGCCATGTTCGCCTCGAATGTCGGCAGGTTCGGACCCATCGGCTCTTCGGTGCCCTCGATATTGCCGACCGCTGCGGCTGCCGAGCGGCGCGGAGGACCGTAGCTGATGAATTCAGCGGCGCGGGCCTGCGGCGCGGTCGAGGTCGAGAAGGTGATGAACTTCAGCGCATCTTCCAGATTGGGCGCACCCTTCGGCACGACCCAGCCTTCCATCTCGTAGATCTGGCCGTCCCAGACGATCTTGAACGGCTTGCCCTCGCCCTGCGAGGCGTTGAAGATCCGCCCGTTGAACGCATAGGCCATGGTGACTTCGCCATCGGCCAGCAGTTGCGGCGGCTGGGCACCAGCTTCCCACCAGATGATGTCGCCCTTGATCGACTCCAGCTTCTCAAAGGCGCGATCGACGCCTTCCGGGGTCGAAAGAACGTCATAAACCTCTTCTGCGGGGACGCCATCGGCCATCAGCGCGAATTCCAGATTGAACTTCGCGCCCTTGCGCATGGTGCGCTTGCCGGGGAAGGCCTCGGTGTCGAAGAAGTCGTTCGGGGTCGCGGGCTTCGCGCCGTCAAACTTGCTGTCGTCATAGGCAAGGATCATCGAATAAACGTCGGTGCCGACGAAACATTCGGTGATCGCGCCCTCGATGAAGTCGTCCGCCGCAGCGGTGCCGTCATCGCCTGCGGCAAGGATCGCGGGATCGATCTCTTCCAGAAGCCCCTCGTCGCACAGCCGCACCGCGTCCGCATATTCGACCGAAGCCACATCAGCCGAGACGTTGCCCGCCTCGACCATCGCCTTGATCGGCGTCGCCGGGTTATCGGCATCGGCCACATTCACCTTGATGCCGGATTCAGCCTCGAAGGGCTTGGCATAGGCTTCGACATGGCTGTTGCCATAGGCACCGCCCCAGGACAGCAGATTGACATCGGCCAGAACCGGCGATGCCATCAGGCCAAGCGCGGTGCTTAGAATAAGCATTCTTTTCATCAACTTCTCCCAGCTTCATGAAAATACGAGGCTCCTGCCACCCGGCAGGCGCGGCCCCGAAAGGGCCGATGATCCAGGTAAATCGGGCCAGCGCCATCCGCCCCGCCCTCGCGGCGATCAGCGGTTTTGCTCTGCGCAGCCTTGCACAACATACTCATCGTCACTTCCACGACTGGTGCCCGATGATCACACCGGGTCCAGCGCACGGGCATCCGCCGGATGCCATCCAACCTTGATCTCCTGACCGGGCGACAGCTTCGTCTGGCCCAGCGTATTGCGGATCTTCATCACGAACTCGTCCGAGCCTGCCACATGCAGACGGACGCGAAGGATATCGCCCATGTAAATGACATCGCGCACGGTCGCATCGACCAGATGGGCGTCGGCGGGCATCATTTCCGGTTTGAACTCGACCCGCTCGGGCCGGATCGACACCAATGTCGGCTGCCCCTTCTGGGTCACGTTAACCGGGGTCGCGTCGATCAGCTCGCCGCTGCCAAGCCGGACCAAGGCCTTGTCGCCGCTCAGTTCCTCGATCGTGCCCTGCAGCTTGTTGTTCTCGCCGATGAACTGGGCGACGAAGCTGTTTTCGGGACGCTCGTAAAGCTCTGCCGGCGGGGCAAGCTGCTGGATACGGCCATCGTTGAAGACGGCCACGCGGTCCGACATGGTCAAGGCCTCGCCCTGATCATGGGTCACATAGACGACGGTGATGCCAAGGGTTTCGTGCAGTTGCTTGATCTCGAACTGCATATGCTCGCGAAGCTGTTTGTCCAAAGCGCCCAGCGGTTCGTCCATCAGAACCAGCTTGGGATCAAACACCAGCGCGCGGGCCAAGGCGATCCGTTGCTGCTGACCGCCCGAAAGCTGTGCCGGGCGGCGATTGGCGAATGCGCCCATCTGCACCATGTCCAGCGCCCGCTTGATCCGGGTCTCGCGCTCGGACTTCGACATGCCGCGCACTTCCAGCGGGAAGGACAGGTTCTCGCCCACGGTCATGTGCGGGAACAGGGCGTAGTTCTGAAACACCATGCCGATGCCACGCTTATGCGGAGGCACCTGATTGATCGGGCGACCGTCCAGCAGGATCTCGCCATGGGTTGCGGTCTCGAACCCGGCCAGCATCATCAGGCAGGTGGTCTTCCCCGACCCCGATGGCCCGAGCATCGTCAGGAACTCGCCCTTGCCGATGCGAAGGTTCAGATCCTTCACGACCAGCGATTTGCCGTCATAGCTCTTTTGCACATGCTCGAAGGCGACAAAGGCGTCGCCGTGGGTATCATCCAGCAATGGGCGCTCTCCCTGTTTTGATATCGTTGTTCAGCGCCCTCTCACGTTAAGCGGCGGCTTGGGCAGGTGGCAACACCAATTGCGACATTTAATGGCACGCCAGCACCATTGGAAAAGCAGGGGATGCTCACCCCGAAAAGGCGAAAAAATACATTAAAAATAAACTGTATTATATTGATTTATATAATAAGTTACCTGATCGATGACCGCCGTTTGCAGCACGCCCCCGCGCAGCCTCCGTTAACCTTTGCAAAAATCGCAGGCGATTGCCGCAGAATCATGCGACCACCTGCGAAAGGTGCAGGCTTGCGGCGATTTAGGGCAGTTTGCGAAACCCGCCTCAGCGCGAGATCGCAAGCGCGGCCTCTGCGGCAAGGGGGGCAATGCGGCGGCGGAATTCCTCTGGCTCCCATTCGGCCAAGGATGCCGCGACATGGATCGCCGCGACCGGGCGACCAGCCGGGTCGGCGATGGCCACGCCAAGCGCGATCTCGCCCATCAGGATCTGCTCGAATGCCAGCGCGTGACCGTTCTGCCTGACCAACGCGATCTGCGCGCGGATCGCATCGGGATCGGTCAGCGTGCGCGGGGTCAGGGCGCGCATATCGGCTGCGGCAAGCAATTGATCCACCTCGTCATCCGGCAGCATCGCCATCACCGCCCAACCGCCCGAGGTGCAATAGGTCGGGACGCTGTGCCCGACCAGCGTGGCGAAAAACATTTCGCGTTTGCTTTGAAGCCGCGAGGCGTAAACCATCCGCTGCCCATCGAAGAGCGACAGATCGACCCGTTCGCGCACGGTTCGGCGCAGTTCCAGAAGCGGCGCACTGGCCCGACGGATCAGCGGGTTCAGCCGCAGATAATCATAGGTGAGGTTAAGCACCGCCAGATCGGGCAAAAACCCCCGCCCGTCCGGTGCCATCCGCAGATAGCCCAGCTTGCGCAACGTATGAACGATTCGCTGCGCCGCACTGCGGGTGATGCCTGTGGCCGCCGCGATCTCGGCAAGCGACAGGGGGCGTTCGGCTTTCTGAAATGCCTCCATCACGCGCATCGCACGGCCAAGCGCCTGAACGAAAAGCGGATCGTCAGGCAATTCATCGGCGAATTCGGGCGCGGCAGACGACATCGGCACTCCGCAGTTGACAGATTAAAAATCTATTCTCTAAGCTCATTTTGCAATGCACCTGTATCGGAGTGCAATACAGTATGCAGCAGAACAGCCAGAAAATCCGAAAGCCGCGGGTCGCGCTGGCCGGATTTGTGCATGAAAGCAATTCCTTCGCGCCAAGCCCGGCCGATATGGCGGCGTTCCGGCAAGGGGGCGGCTATCTGCCGCTGTCGCGCGGCGATGAGATTTTGAAGCATGGCAGCGATGTGAACCTGCCGGTGGCGGGGGCGATTGCCCATGCAGCGCAGGCGGATTGGGATCTGGTGCCGCTGATCTGGGCGGGCGCGGTGCCCTCGGCCCCGGTGACCACCGATTGCCATGACGCCATCACTGGCGAAATCATTGCGGCATTGCGCGACCAAGGCCCGTGGGACGGCGTGTTTCTGGATCTGCACGGCGCAATGGTGGCCGAGAATGCGCCGGATGGTGAAGGCGAACTCTTGCGACGCGTCCGCGATGCTGTCGGCCCCGATGTGCCGGTCGTCGCGGCTTTGGATCTGCATGGGAATATCAGTGAAGCGATGGTCCGGGCGGCGGATTGTCTGGTGGGCTTTCGCACCTATCCGCATGTGGACATGGCCGAAACAGGCGCGCGCGCGGCCATTGAGCTTGACCGGCTGATGCGCGGCGGGCCGAACTTCAAGGCGTTCCGGCAGCTTGATTTCCTGATCCCGATTGCGTGGCAATCGACCTTGGGGGAACCGGGCGGCAGGCTATATCAGCTCTCTGCCGAACCAGCCGAGGGGCTGCATACAGCCTCGCTTTTCATGGGGTTTCCGGCTGCCGATTTCGCCGATTGCGGTCCCTCGGTCGTGGCCTATGCCTCAACTCAGGCGCAGGCCGATGCCGTGGCAGACCGGATTCTAGCAGCGGTGAACAAGGCTGAACCCGAATTTGCAGGGGCATCCTACGCCCCGGATGAGGCTGTCGCGCTGGCCCGGCAAATTGCGGCCAAGACCACCCGCCCGGTCATCATCGCCGACACGCAGGACAATCCCGGCGCTGGCGGCGATTCGGACACGACCGGCATTTTGCGCGCCCTGATCGCCGCTGATGCCGACCGCGCCTGCCTTGGGCTGATCGCCGACCCGGCGGCGGCGAAGGCCGCGCATGAGGCGGGCGAAGGTGCCCAGATCCGGCTGGCCCTTGGCGGCAAATCCGGGATTCCGGGCGATGCCCCGCTGATCGCGGCCTTTACCGTCGAGAAGCTGTCGGACGGCAATTGCCACGCGACCGGCGGCTATTTTGGCGGCGCGCATCTGCGGCTTGGCCCCTCGGCCTGCCTGCGGATCGGCGGCGTCCGCATCGCCGTCAGCAGCGAAAAGACGCAAATGGCAGACCGCCAGATTTTCCGCATGGTCGGCATCGACCCCGAGGATCAGGACATCGTCGTCGTCAAAAGTTCGGTTCACTTCCGGGCAGATTTCAACGACATTGCTGAGACGATCCTGACTTGCACCGCCCCCGGCCCGATGCCGTTGAGCCCGGCAAGCCTGCCATGGCGACACCTGCGCCCCGGCATCCGGCTGGAGCCCGGCGGACCGACCTTCAGCAAGACCGCGTGAAGCTGGCAACAAGACCGGCCCTCGCATTCCACGATCAACAGAGAGGATAACATGCTCAAGAAAGTCACCGCCACGCTGCTGGCCTCGACCATCCTGACGGGGGCGGCATGGGCCGAAACGACCGTCAACGCCGTCATGCATTCGGGCCTGCGCGTTCTGGACCCGATCATCACCACCGCCCATATCAGCCGCGACCACGCTTATATGATCTATGACGTGCTGATCGCGCAGGATTCCGAATTTCAGCCGCAGCCGCAGATGGCAGAATGGACCGTCTCGGATGACAGCCTGACCTATACGTTCACGCTGCGCGACGGGTTGAAATTCCACGATGGCGCGCCGGTGACGGCGACTGACGTGGTCGCCTCGCTGAACCGCTGGGCGCAGAAGGATGCGGGCGGGCAGGTCATCATGGACCGCACGGCCAGCCTTGAGGCGACCGACGACAAGACCATCACCTGGACCCTGAACGAGCCTTTCGCCCCGATGCTGGACGTGCTGTCGAAGCAATCGGCGCTGCCGCCCTTCATCATGCCCGCCCGCGTCGCCGAAACGCCTGCGGATGAATCGATCACCGATTACACCGGCTCTGGCCCGTTCATCTTCGTTGAAGAGGAGTTCCAGCCGGGGATCAGCGTGACCTATGCCAAGAACCCCGATTACGTGCCGCGGGATGAGCCTGCCGACTGGATGGCGGGCGGCAAGGTCGTGAATGTGGACAAGGTCAGATGGGTGAACATGCCCGATATCCAGACCGCCGTGAATGCGCTGTCCAGCGGCGAGATCGACTATATCGAGCAGATGCAGGTTGATCTGGTGCCGCTTCTGGAGGGTGATCCGAACGTCACCGTCGAGGTGCGCGAGCCGACCGGCATGCAGACCATGGCCCGGCTGAATTTCCTGCACCCGCCCTTCGACAATGAAAAGATCCGGCTGGCGGCGCTGAAGGCGATCTCACAAGAGCCGGTTCTGGCGGCGATGATCGGCAATCCCGAGTTTTACACGATCTGCGGCGCCGTGCTGGGCTGCGGCACGCCGCTTGGCAGCGAAACCGGCGCCGAGACCCTGACCCAGGGCGGCGGCATCGACGAGGCCAAAGCTCTGCTGGAAGAGGCGGGCTATGACGGCACCCCGGTCGTGCTGATGGCCCCGACCGATCTGGTCGCGCTGGTGACGCAGCCGGTCGTCATCTCGCAGGCGCTGCGCGATGCGGGCTTTACCGTCGATATGCAGCCGATGGACTGGCAGACGCTGGTGACGCGCCGCGCCTCGCAAGGCGCACCTGCGGATGGCGGCTGGAACCTGTTCATCACCAACTGGATGGTGCCCGAGATTTCCAACCCGATCTCGAACCCGATGCTGAACGGGCGCGGCAATGATGCATGGTTCGGCTGGCCGACCGACGAAACCATCGAGACCCTGAAAGAGGATTACATCGCCGCCACCGATGCCGATGCGCAAAAGGCGGTGGGCGAGGAAATCCAGAAGCATGCCATCGACAACGTCCTGCTGGTGCCTTTGGGTCAGTATTCGCTGCCACAGGCGCGGCGGAACACGATCACGGAGATGATCAACTCGCCGGTGCCGGTCTTCTGGAACCTGCAAAAGGCCGAATGATCCTTTCCGCAGGGGCGGCCTCTGCCCCTGCCCTTTCTTTGAACCAAAGGGCCATCGATGCTAGGTTACATCCTGCGCCGCATTCTGGCGGTGATCCCGGTCATGCTGCTGGTTGCCGTCTTCGTCTTCGCGCTGCTGCGCCTGACGCCGGGCGATCCCGCCGCGATCATCGCGGGCGACATGGCGACCCCCGCCCAGCTAGAGCGTATCCGCGAAGCGATGGGCCTGAACCAGCCGCTGCATATCCAGTTCATCACCTGGGTCGGCCAGCTTTTGCGGGGCGATCTGGGCACCTCGCTGATCTCGAACACGCCGGTCTCGTCGATGATCGCGGCGCGGTTCGGGCCGACGCTGTCCATCGCGCTGCTGACGATCCTGATGTCGGTCTGCCTTGCGGTGCCGATGGGCGTCATTGCCGCGTGGAAACACCGCAGCGCCGCCGATTACGCGGTGATGAGCTTTTCGGTGCTGGGCTTTTCGGTTCCCGTCTTCGTCATCGGCTATGTCTTCATCCTGATCTTTTCGCTGAAACTGGGCTGGTTCCCGGTGCAGGGCTATACGCCGATCTCATCCGGTCTGGGCCCGTTCCTGCTGAACGCCTTCCTGCCCGCGCTGACCCTGACCACGATCTATGTGGCCCTGATTGCCCGGATGACGCGCGCCAACATGCTGGAGGTCCTGGGCGAGGACTACATCCGCACCGCCCGCGCCAAGGGCGCGCCCGAGCGTCGGGTGCTGTTCCGACACGCGCTGAAGAATGCCGCCGTTCCGATCCTGACCGTGATCGGCACCGGCTTTGCGCTGCTGATCGGCGGGGTCGTGGTGACGGAAACCGTGTTCAACATCCCCGGCATCGGCAGGCTGACCGTCGATGCGATCCTTGCCCGCGACTACCCGGTCATTCAGGCGATGATCCTGCTGACCAGCTTTCTCTATGTGCTGGTCAATCTGGTCATCGACCTCAGCTACAGCTTCTTTGATCCGAGGATCCGTTACTGATGGCGCAAGACACGCAACCCGCTTCCGCCATGCAACCGCTACTGCGGCTGATCCGCCTGCCGAATTTCGGCATCGCGCCGAAGATCGCTGCATTGGTGCTGCTGGTGATCGTCGTCCTTACCCTGCTGGCGCCGTGGATCGTCCCGCATGATCCGCTGGCGATGGACCCGCTGGTGCGCCTGAAAGGCCCGATGGAGGGACACCCGCTGGGCACCGACAATTTCGGCCGCGATATCCTGTCGCGCGTGTTGATCGGCGGCCGCCTGTCGCTGGCCATCGGCATCGCCACCGCCATTGTCGCGGTCGCGCTTGGGCTGGTGATCGGCATGGTCGCGGGTTTCTTTCGCACCGCCGATGCGATCATCATGCGGATGATGGACGCGCTGATGGCGATCCCCTCGATCCTGCTGGCGATTGCGCTGGTGGCGTTGAACGGCCCCTCGGTCGGCTCGGTCATCGCGGCGATCACCATCCCCGAAATCCCCCGCGTGGTGCGGCTGGTCCGCGCCGTCGTCCTTGCCGCGCGCGAGGAACCCTATGTCGAGGCCGCCATCGCCCTTGGCTCATCCATGCCGAAAATCCTGATCCGACATTTGGTCCCGAACACGCTGGCCCCGCTGATCGTGCAGGGCACCTATATCCTCGCCTCGGCAATCCTGACCGAGGCGATCCTGTCATTCCTTGGCGCGGGCGTTTCGACCGAGACCCCGACATGGGGCAATATCATGGCCGAGGGGCGGATGTTCTTCCGCATCAAGCCGGAACTGATCCTTTATCCGGGGCTGATGCTGTCGCTCTGCATCCTTGCCATCAACCTGCTGGGCGATGCGGCGCGCGACATGCTGGACCCGCGACTGAAGAAACGGGCGGGGTAAAGGTCATGCTGTTCAAATCACGCAATTTCGATAATGCCGACATCGCGCTTCAGGCCGAAAGCCTGACCGTCGCTTTGCCCGACACGCCGGGCCAGCCGCAGGTGCTGAAGGGGATCGATGTCACCATCCGTCAGGGCGAAACCGTCTGTCTGGTCGGCGAATCCGGGTCGGGCAAGTCGGTCACCTCGCTGGCGATCATGGGCCTTCTGCCCGAGGCGCTGAAGGTCGCCAATGGCAAGATCAACCTGCAAGGCCAGAACCTGCTGCCGCTGACGCAGGCGCAGATGCGCGAACTGCGTGCCGCCCGCGTGGCGATGATCTTTCAAGAGCCGATGACGGCGCTGAACCCGGTCCTGCGGGTCGGCGATCAGATCATGGAGGTGATGGAGCTTCACACCAGACTGGGCCAATCCGAGCGCCGCAAACGCGCCAAGGCGATCATGGAGCAGGTCCACCTGCCCGATGTGGACCGCATCTTCCGCAGCTATCCGCACCAATTGTCGGGCGGTCAACGGCAGCGGATCATGATCGCGATGGCTTTGGTGCTGGAACCCGTTCTCTTGATCGCGGACGAGCCGACCACCGCGCTGGACGTGACCACACAAAAGCAGATCCTGTCGCTGATCGACGAATTGCAGCAAAAGCACGGCACCGCCGTTCTGTTCATCACCCATGACATGGGCGTCGTCGCTGAAATCGCCGATACGGTCTATGTGATGAAACATGGCGAGATCGTGGAGCACGCCCCGGTCGAACAGCTTCTGCGCCACCCGCGCGAGGAATATACCCACAAGCTGCTATCCGCCGTGCCCAGCCTGTCGCCCCGCGATCCCCGGCCCGCCGGGTCCGAAGTCGTGCTGTCGGTCGAAAGGCTGAACAAGATCTACGGCGGCGGCGGTATCCTGCGGAAACTGCCTCAGGCCCATGCGGCGAAAGACGTGACCTTCACGCTGACACGCGGACGCACACTGGGCATCGTCGGTGAAAGCGGCTCGGGCAAATCTACCGTGGCGCGCTGCATCATGCGGCTGATCGACCCGTCTTCCGGGCGGATCATGCTGGATGGCAGCGACATTGCCAGCCTGTCGCGCGGCGCGCTGCGCCCGCATCGCAAGAAGTTGCAGGTGGTGTTTCAGGACCCGATGCGGTCGCTGAACCCGCGCTGGACCATCGCGCAAAGCCTGATCGAGGGGCCGCTGAACTATGGCACAAGCCGCCGCGATGCGCTGGCCGAGGCGAAGCGGCTGATGGGTGTCGTCGGCCTGCCCGAAGATTCGCTGAACCGCTATCCGCACCAGTTTTCGGGCGGTCAGCGGCAGCGGATCGCGATTGCCCGCGCGGTGATGATGCGGCCCGATGTGCTGGTCGCGGATGAGGCGGTGTCGGCGCTGGATGTCTCGGTTCAGGCGCAGGTGCTGGCGCTGCTGGATCAGTTGCAGCAGGAATTCGGCATCGCCATCGTCTTTATCACCCATGATCTGCGCGTCGCCGCCCAGATTTGTGACGATGTGATCGTCATGCAGCGCGGCGAGGTCGTGGAACATGGCCCCGCCGGCGAGGTGCTGGGCGCGCCCGCCCATGCCTATACCCGCGCCCTGATCGACGCCGCCCCCGGCCGTGACTGGGACTTCCAGAACTTCCGTTCGATGAGTGAGACCGAAAATGCCCAACCTGCCTGAAATCGACGCCGCCACCCCGGAACTGCAGGCGATCTTCCGCGACCTGCACGCCCATCCCGAAATCGGCTTCGAAGAGGTCCGCACATCCGGCATCGTCGCCGGAAAGCTGCGCGATTTCGGCTTTGACGAGGTGCATGAGGGCATCGCGAAAACCGGCGTCGTCGGCATTCTGCGCGGCAAGGGTCAGGGGAACCGCCGCGTGGGCTTGCGCGCCGACATGGACGCGCTGCCGATCGATGAGACCAGCGGGCTGGACTATGCCTCGCAAAATCCGGGCCGGATGCATGCCTGCGGCCATGACGGCCACACCACGATGCTGCTGGGCGCGGCGAAATACCTGTCGGCCAGCCGCAATTTCGACGGCACGGCGGTCTTCATCTTCCAGCCCGCCGAGGAAGGTCTGGGCGGCGCGCGCGGCATGATCGCCGATGGGCTGTTCCAGCGCTTCCCCGTCGATGAGGTTTACGGAATGCACAACCAGCCCAATGGCAAACCGGGCCGCGCCACCATTCGCAAGGGCGCGGCAATGGCCGGGGCGTCGTTCTTTGACATCTCCGTCACCGGCAAGGGCAGCCATGCCGCCATGCCGCAGCAATCCCGCGATGCGCTGGTGGTGGCTTCGGCGCTGGTCGGGCAATTCCAGACCATCCTTGGCCGCAACCTGCCGCCGCTGGAATCCGGCGTGCTGTCGGTCACGCAGATCCACGCGGGCAGCGCCTATAACGTGGTCCCCGAAACCGCCACGCTTGCGGGCACCGTCCGCTTCTTCAAGCCCGAGGTTCGCGACCTGATGCAGACCCGCATGCGCGAGATTTGCGCGGGCCTTGCCCTTGCCCACGGCGTCCAGATCCAGATCGATTTCCGCGAGATCTTCGATGTGCTGCTGAACGACGACGCCCTGTCGGAGGAATGGATGGCGGCGGCGGCGGATGTGATCGGGGCCGAGAACATGACCGACAATGCCGAACCCATGACCGGCTCGGAAGATTTCGCCGATATGCTGCAACAGGTGCCGGGCGCTTACGGCAATCTCGGCCATGCCGGAACCGTGCCGCTGCACAATCCGGGGTTTGTTCTGGACCCCGGCATCCTTCCCGTCGGCGCCTCGATCTATGCCCGCCTGATCGAACGCCGCCTGCCTTTGGAGACCACCGCATGAACGCCCATAACCTGCCCTTCGACAGCAACCGGATGCTGGACGGGCTGCGCCCATGGATCGAATGCGAAAGCCCGACCTTTGACGCAGCCGCTGTCAGCCGCATGATGGCCCTTGCCGCCGCCGATCTGGTCGAGGCCGGTGCCCATGTCGAAACCATTCCCGGCACCGGCGGCTTTGGCGATTCCATCCGCGCGACCTTCCCCCATCCCGATCAGGGCAAGCCGGGCATTCTGGTCTCGGGCCATATGGACACAGTCCACCCGCTCGGCACGCTGGAAAAGCTGCCGTTCCGGGTCGCAGACGGCAAGGCTTGGGGTCCGGGCATCATGGACATGAAAGGCGGCAATTACGTCTTCCTGGAGGCGATGCGCCAAATCCTGAAAGCGGGCATCCAGACGCCGCTGCCTGTCACTTTCCTGTTCACCCCTGACGAAGAGGTCGGCACCCCCGCCACCCGTGGCTTGATCGAAGATCACGCCCGCAACCAGCGCGCCGTTCTGCTGCCCGAACCCGCCTCACCCGATGGCGGCGCGGTGATCGGACGCTATGCCATCGCGCGCTTCAACCTTCTGACCAAGGGCCGCCCCAGCCATGCGGGCTGGGCGCTGAAAGACGGTCGTTCGGCCATCGCCGCCATGGCCCGCCGCATCCCGCAGATCGAGGGGATGACGACCGAGGATTGCACCTTCTCGGTCGGGGTCATTCATGCCGGGCAATGGGTCAACTGCGTCAGCTCGGAATGCCATGCCGAGGTGCTAAGCATGGCCAAGCGTCAGGAAGATCTGGATCGCGGCGTGGCGGCGATGCTGGATTTGCAGGGCGAGGAAGACGGCACCGATTTCATCGTCACCCGAGGCGTCACCCGCCCGGTATGGGAGCCGCAACCCGGCACGATGGCGCTTTACGAGATCGCCAAGGGCATCGCTGCCGAGATCGGCTTTGATCTGAATGCGGGCAGCGCGGGCGGCGGCTCGGACGGGAACTTCACCGGCGCGATGGGCGTGCCGACGCTGGATTCGATCGGCGTGCGCGGCAAGGGGCTGCATACGCTGGACGAGCATATCCAGATCGACAGCCTTGCCGAACGGGCGAGGCTGGCGGCGGGGTTGCTGACCCGGATCGCGTGAAAAGAAACCCCCGCCTTCGATGGAAGGCGGGGGTTATGATCGTCGCAATGCTTGACGATCAGAAGGTGAAGTCGCTGATGTCCAGATCGGCGCGGCGGAAATCGTCCAGCGTGATCGTGGTGTTGTCCGACAGGCGCAGGATCAGGTCGTCGCCGCTTTGACGGGCGCCGTTGATGACGCGCTGAACATCCGCGCGGCTGAAATCATCCAGATCCAGCTTGTCCACGCCGTTCTGGAAATCGCTGATCGTGTCGCGACCGTCGCCCAGTTCGAACTCGAACACATCAGCGCCCTGACCGCCGTTCAGGATGTCATTGCCGCGACCGCCCTCCAGCGTGTCGTTGCCCTGACCGCCGAACAGGCGATCATCGCCGTCACCGCCGTCCAGCTCATCCCGACCCGTGCCGCCATACAGACGGTCATTGCCGCTGCCGCCGTCAAGCTCATCATTGCCGCTGCCGCCGCTGAGGAAATCGTTGCCGCCGTCGCCGTCCAGCTCGTCATTTCCGTCGCCGCCATAGATGGTGTCGTTGCCCCAGCCACCGTCAAGCTCGTCATTGCCCAGACCGCCATCGATGTAATCGTGACCGTTGCCGCCCTCGATATCGTCATTGCCGCGACCGCCCAGCAGCCGGTCATTGCCGTCGCCGCCATAGATGTCGTCGTTCCCGTCATATCCGAAGATGGTGTCGTTCCCGCTCAGCCCGGACAGCCAGTCCGACAGCGAAGTCCCCTTCAGCAGATCCGAGCCGTTGGTGCCAACCTTGCGTGCCATGATATCATTCCTTCGAAAATCTCGCGGCGATCCGGAATGGATCTGCCTTGTTTACGCAACCGGCTATACGCACCCGATGCTGACAGCGTTCTGATGGCATCTGTCAGCGAAATGTCAGGAAGCAGGTTTTGCGGGCCGATTTCGCGCCTGTCAGCGGAATGTCAGCGGAAATCCGCTAGGGGAGCAGCATGAAACACCTATCGCTTCTTCTGCTGTTCCTTTTGATCCCTGCCACCTCTGGCGGCCAGGATACCGCGCAACCCGATTTCGAACTGGCGCAGGATGCCGTTGCGCGCGGGGAAATCCTGCCGCTGGCAGAGGTGCTGGAGGCTCTGGCCCGCACGCATCCCGGTCATATCGTCGAGGTCGAGCTTGAATACAGCTATGGAATCCGCGTCTATGAGGTCGAACTGATCACCGAGGATGGTCGGCTGATCGAGGTCGATCTGGACGCCGCCACCGCCGAGGTGCTGTCGGTCGAGGACGAGGATGAGGACGATCTTTTCTGATGCGCGCATTGGTGGTCGAGGACGATTCGAAGATCGCGGCAGATGTCCGGCGGGCGCTGGAATCGGCGGGCTTCAGGGTCGAGCATGTCGATGAGGGTGAAACCGCGTGGTTTCAGGGCGGGACGGAAAATTACGACCTGATCGTGCTGGATCTGGGCCTGCCCCGGCTGGACGGTCTGACCGTGCTGAAACGTTGGCGGGCCGAGGGGTGTGAAAGCCCGGTTCTGGTGCTGACCGCGCGCGGTGCATGGACCGAACGGGTCGAGGGGATCGATGCCGGTGCCGACGATTACCTGCCCAAGCCCTTCCGGATGGAGGAATTGATCGCCCGCGCCCGCGCGCTGGTCAGACGCGCCGGAGGGCGCGCGGCCTCGGTCCAGCAGGTCGGGGGATTGTCGGTGGATATGAACCGGATGACGGTCGCGGTTGCTGGCGTGCCGGTGGCGGTGACGCCGCTTGAATACCGGCTGCTCGCCTATCTGGCGCTGCACCGCGACCGGACGGTTCCGCCCGGTGAATTGCTGGAACACCTTTACGGTGACGACGACGCCAAGGACGCCAATGCGCTGGAGGCGGTCATCACCCGCCTGCGCCGAAAGATCGGCACCGGCGTCATCCGCACCCGTCGCGGCTTCGGCTATGATCTGGGCGGCGAAGGGTGAGCCGGAACTCACTTCGCCTGCGCCTGATCCTTGCCGGTGCCGTGGCGATCGTGCTGACGCTGGGCCTGTCCACGATCGGTCTGTCCTATCTCTTTGTCCGCCATGTCGAACGGGTTGCGGTTGACGATCTGCAATCGCGCGCAATGGCCTTGGCATCGATGGTCGAAATCTCGGCCGGATCGCCGCCGCGCCTTGTCGATCCACCGCCCGATCCGCTGTTTCGTCAGCCCTTCTCGGGCCATTACTGGCAAGTGAGCCTTGGCGATGAGATGCGGCGGTCACGCTCTCTCTGGGATTATCAACTCCCCGCGCCGGATGATCTGGCCGCCCCCGGCCAGACGCGCGTTCTGTCGCTGCCCGGCCCTCAGGGCGAGGCACTGCTGGTCGTGGAACAAAGCCTGCTGGTCGATCACGACGGCACCCGCCTGCCGTTGCGCATCCTTGTCGCGACCGACCGCGATGCGCTGGATCTGGCGGAACAGGGATTTCTGCGCGACCTGATGCCATTTCTGGTAATCCTTGGCGCCTTGCTGCTGACCGCCTTCTGGATGCAGATCCGCGTGGGCCTGCGCCCGCTGTCTCAGGTCAGCAACCGTGTCCGTGCGCTGACAACGGGCGACCGGGCGCGGATCGGCACCGATCTGCCGGATGAGGTTGTGCCGCTGTCCCGCCAGATCGACGAATTGCTGGACGCACGGGATGCCGAACTGCTTCGCGCCCGCCACCGTGCCGCCGATCTTGCCCATGGCTTCAAGACCCCGCTGCAGGCGCTGCTGGGCGATGCAGAAAAGCTGCGGGATCAGGGGCAGGACGGGCTGGCCGGCAGTATCGAAACCGTGGTCGGATCAATGCGGCGGCTGGTTGACCGCGAATTGACGCGGGCGCGGATTCAATCCGACCTGACCACCGCCGAAGCAGAGCCAGAGACCGTCATCAACCGCGTCGTGCAGGTTCTGCGCCGGATGCCGCGCGGGGCCGATCTTGGCTGGCATGTCAGCGCGGGATCGCATCTGCGCGCCCGCATCGACCCCGACGACCTGACCGAGGCGCTTGGCGCACTGCTGGAAAACGCCATGCGCCATGCGGAAAGCGCGGTCTGGATCGATGTCACCGGCAGCGGGTCAAGCGTGCAGATCACCATTCGCGACGACGGGCCGGGGGTTCCGGCGGACGATCTGCAACGGATGACAAAGCGTGGTGTCAGGCTGGACCAGTCGGGCGAGGGTCAGGGCATTGGCCTTGCCATCGTGCATGACATCATCGATGCGGCAGATGGTCAGGTCGCGCTGGAAAACGCGGGTCCGGGGCTGAGGGTGACAATCACCCTGCATGCCCGTTAGGCGGCTCGGTTACAGCGACGCCATCACCTCTGCCCCGATCTCGAAGCTGCGCAGACGGGCGGTCTGATCGTGGATATGCCCGGTCAGGATCACCTCATCCGGCGCATAGCGGTCGATGAAGCCCTGCATCTGCGTCTTCACCTCGGCGGGATTGCCGACGACGGTGATCTTCAGCGCCTGATCGACCATGCGGCGCATCTGCGGGCCGATCTCTGCGTCGATGTCGCGGGTCGGACGCGGCAGCTTGCCGGGCATCCCGGTCCGCAGCCGCGCAAAGGCCAGTTGCATCGAGGATCGCAGGAAATGCGCCTCATCCGCGTCATCGGCGGCAAAGATGTTCACCGCCAGCATCGCCCGAGGCTCTTGCCCGAACTGCGTCGGGCGGAAACGGTCGCGATATGTGGCAAAGGCCTGATCCAGATCGCCGGGCGCGAAATGGCTGGCGAAGGCATAGGGCAGACCCAGATGCGCGGCCAGTTGCGCACCAAACAGGCTGCTGCCCAGAATCCAGACCGGCACATTCGTGCCCTCGCCCGGAAGCGCCCGGACCTGTGCGCCCTCTCGCGGCGGCCCAAGATATTCCAGAAGCTCCACCACATCCTGCGGAAAGCTGTCGGCCATTGGATCACGCCTCAGCGCCCGGATCACCGCCCCGTCGCCACCCGGCGCGCGGCCAAGCCCCAGATCGATACGGTCGGGAAAGGCGGTCGCCAGCGTCCCGAACGCCTCGGCCACGGTCAGCGGCGCATGGTTCGGCAGCATGATGCCCCCTGCCCCCACCCGGATGCGGCTGGTCACTTGCGCCACCAGCCCGATCAGCACGGCGGTCGCGGCGCTGGCGATGCCCGGCATATTGTGATGCTCGGCCAGCCAATAGCGGTGATACCCCCAACTTTCGGCCTTTTGCGCCAGATCAAGCGTGTTACGGATCGCATCCGACGCCTCGAACCCCTCGGGGACGGGCGACAGATCGAGAAGGGAAAAGGGAATGCTGCTCATGTCAGGTAGCTAGGCACGACCGGCCGGATTGCAAGCTCTGCAAATCAGCTACCGCTGCGTCGTGCCAGAACCCCGGTCAGCCCGGTCACAAGCTCGCCGATCGGGCCTGCCGTCTCCCATGCGTAAAGCGCGGCCTGCAAAGCGGGCTCGGTCCCGAACATCTCGCATCGCCGGACCCTTGCGTCCAGCGTCGCCGAGACCGGCAGCAGGGTGATCCCCAATGCCCCCTCGACCCCAAGAAGGACGCTGTGCAGGCTGTTGCCGGAAAAGGCGACATGCCAGCGCTTTCTTTCACGCTCGATCCGCTCGAACATCGCGTCGCGGTAAAGTCCGCCGGGCGGGAAGGTCACCAGCGGCACCGTATCGCCCCAGTCTCGTGGCAGAACGGCGCTTTCAAACCATGCCATCGGCTCTTCGAACGCCGCCCGGCAATCGGCGCTGGCCTTCGGCTCCTTGACCACCACCATATCCAGTTCCGCGGCACGGTAGCGTCGCGTCAGATCGCGGCTGAGGCCGACCGTCACGTCCAGCCGGATCTCGGGGAAACGGCGGGTGAAATGGCGGAACATGGTGCAGGTGACCGGGTTGAAGATATCCTCCGGCAACCCGATTCTGATCGCGCTGCTGCCGCTTGGATCGCCCAGCACCAACGCCGCCTCGGACTGCAGTGCCAGAATGCGGCGGGCATAGCCCAAGAGACGTTCACCCTGCGCGGTCGGCAGAACCGGGCGGGCGGCGCGTTCGATCAGCGGATGCCCGACCGCCTCTTCCAGCCGGGCGATTTGCTGGCTGATGGTCGATTGCGTCATGTTCAGCCGGTCGGCGGCACGGGTGAAACTGCCCGCCTCGACGATGCCGACAAAGGCGCGCAGCAGGCGTGGGTCCAGCATCAGATGGCCTCATCTATTTTATGCATGATTATCATCCAGAAATTTAATTTCCAGATAATCCATGCCGGCTTTATCCCCGTCGCAGGAAACGGGGCCGGAATCGGCTGGCTCTCTGGCATTGGATTTGGGAGGATTCACCATGCTCAGCACTCAGCATCACAGCCGCCGCGCCTTTCTGCGGGGATCAGGCGGCCTGATGACCGCATCCGCCGCGTTCGCCATGTCCGCCGCCTCGGGTCACGCCGCCGAGGGCGCCGCCGACAACCGCGCCACCTCGATCGCCGAGACGCATTACTATCTGACCGATGTGCTGCTTGAGACCGGCTTTGAGCGCGAAGGCGATCTGGTGATCGCCACCCTGACCGCGCCGCATGCGCTGGAAATCCGCGACGGGGCGATACAGGCGATCCTGCCCGAAGGCGCCGTGCTGGACCCGGCCATTGCGCGCTATTCGGCGGGCGGTCAGCTTTTGCTGCCTGCCTTCCGCGACATGCATATCCATCTGGACAAGACCTTTTACAGCGGCCCGTGGCGCGCCCCTGCCCGGTCGCCCGAGAACACGATCTTCGATCAGATCGCGCTTGAAGAACGACTACTGCCCGAACTGCTGACGACATCGCAGCAACGGGCCGAGGCGTTGATCGACCTGCTGCTGTCGCAGGGCACGACCCATGCCCGCAGCCATTGCAACATCGATCCGGTCAGCGGGTTGCGCAGTCTGGAGCATCTGAAACTTGCCCTTGAGAACCGCAAGGACAGCTTCACCTGCGAGATTGTCGCCTTCCCGCAGCACGGGTTGCTGTATTCCAACTCGGACAGCCTGATGCGTGAGGCGATGGATCTCGGCGTTGAATTCGTCGGCGGGCTGGACCCCACGAATGTCGATGGCGATATGGCGAAATCGCTGGATGCGATGTTCCAGATCGCGCTGGACCACGGCAAATCCATCGACATCCACACGCATGAAACCGGACCAAACGGGATCGCAGGCATCCGCTACATGGTCGAAACGGTCGAGCGGACACCGGAATTGAAGAACCGCCTGACGCTTAGCCACGCCTTCGCGTTTGTCGGGCTGCCCGAAGCCGAAGTCGATGAACTGGCCGAGCGGATGGCGGAACAGGGGATCAGTCTTGCCTCGACCGTGCCCATCGGGCGCCTGAACATGCCGCTGCCGCAGCTTCGCGCGCGGGGCGTGACGCTGATGTCGGGCACCGACAGCGTGATCGATCACTGGTCACCCTTCGGCACCGGCGACATGCTGGAGAAGGCCAATCTTTGCGCGCAGCTTTATTCGCGCGGGAACGAGCTTTCGCTGAACCGGGCATTGGCGATCAGCTCTGGCGATGTGCTGCCTTTGGCCGAGGATGGCAGCCGCGCATGGCCGCAGCCGGGCGATGCGGCCGAATTCACGCTGGCGGCAAGCTCTTGCTCGGCCGAGGCAGTTGCCCGCCGCTCGCCCCGGACCGCGACCTTCCACAAGGGGCGGTTGGTGTTTGGTGAGGTAGCGAAGGCCTGACGGCCCACCCCGGCAGAGGCGAACAATCCGCCACTGAAATGCAAAACGGGCAAGGTGGTCCAAACCGCCCTGCCCGCGAATTTCTTCCGGCGAGTGCTTTCGCCTCAGCCCATCTTCCGCAGATAGGTCCAGGTCGGCACCCGTGCATTCCGCGCCACCGACCAGCTTTCCGCATCGCCCAGGTAGACGAAACCGCAATTGGTCAGCACCCGGGCGGAACCCGGATTGTCCTGAAACACCTCGGCGAACAGCGTCCGCGACTTATGCGGATTGGCACGGACCAGCGCCTCGACCGCCTCGGTCGCGAAGCCGGTATTCCAATAGCCAGCCCCGATCCAGAAGCCCAGTTCGGACTGCTGATCCTCCATATGCGTCAGCGAGACGACCCCCAGCAGCTCGGCCAGCCGGTTCTCGGACCCGTCGATGGCCCAGACATCCTCTTGCCGTTTGGCATCCAGCGCGCGGGCCACGAAACCATCAGCCGCACCGGGCGGCAGGGGATGCGGGATCGCCCGCGTTCCTTCGGCCACGCGACGGTCTGCGGTGTAATGCGCGATCATCCCGACATCCGAGACGCGCAAAGGGCGCAAGGTGAAACGCTCGCTTCGGATGACCGGCTGGTTCAGCGCGGCTTGGTCGATCTTCAGGTCATCCAGGCGCGTTCCCTCGCGCATTGGTGCTGACATTACCATTTCCCCTCCCGGAAAAGGTCAGAATAAAAATGCCAGGGGGACCGGCTTTCGCCGATCCCCCTAACATCGAAATGTTACGTTTGGGTTACTCGGCGGCTTCGAGGCTCGCAGGAATTACCGAAATGAAGGTGCGGCCCTTGAGGCCTTTTTTGAAGGCAACATGGCCGTCGGTCAGTGCGAACAGGGTATGGTCTTTGCCCATGCCCACGTTCACGCCCGGCCACATCTTGGTGCCGCGCTGACGAACGATGATATTGCCTGCGATCGCTTCCTGACCGCCATACAGTTTCACGCCAAGACGGCGACCGGCCGAATCGCGACCGTTGCGGGACGAACCGCCTGCTTTCTTATGTGCCATGGCTCAGTCTCCTTAGGCTTCAGCGGCGTCTTTAGCCGGTTTCTTGGCGCGGGCGGGTTTCTTCGCCTCTGCTTCTTCGACCTTGGTGCGCGCGCCGACGGCAGCTTTCACACCGGTCTTGTCAGCGCCCTTGTCCAGCACGTCGGTGACGCGCAGCAGGGTCAGTTGCTGACGGTGGCCGCGCGTGCGCTGCGAGCTGTGCTTGCGGCGGCGCTTGACATAGGTGATCACCTTGTCGGCCTTGATCTGTTCGATCACTTCGGCCTGGACGCAGGCACCGCCGACCAGCGGCGCACCAAGGGTCGAGCCGACCATGAGAATATCGTTGAACTGGACTTTATCGCCAGCAGCAGCATTCAGCTTTTCAACGCGCAGCACGTCACCCGCCTGCACCTTGTATTGCTTGCCGCCTGTTTTCAGAACCGCGAACATCGCTTCGTTTCCTTCATCTTTCGCGTCCTTCGGCCCCGGATCGTTCCGGCGTTGCGGGCTTTTGCCGCCTTCGGACTGCGCACCCCGCATATCGGGATGACATTCAAAATAAGTAACCGGCCAAGGGCTGATGCCCGGCCGGTCCCGTGGATATGGCGGATTCGGCCCTGCAAGTCAACCCGAACCCGGCTGGCATTCGTGCAGATTTTTATGCGAATTATCGGAACCCGGTCAATTCGCGGGGCATTCCCCGCGGGTATGCACAAGGAAGCCTGTTGATGCAAAGCTTTACCTGCCCGGCCTCTGGTGATCGGGTCTATTTCGACAATCTCTTCTGCGCCTGCGGCCTGCCGCTTTACTATGAGCCCGAGGCGCGAGCGATGTGGAACGAGGCCGAGCCCTGCGTCAACCGCGACACCATCCAGTGCAACTGGGCTGCCGTCCCCGGCGAGACGCTGTGCCGGTCCTGCGCGATGTCGGATGTGGTTCCCGATCTCAGTGTAGACGAGAACCTGCATCTTCTGGCGCGGGCCGAACGGGCGAAACGGTGGGTCATGGCCAATCTGTCGAACTGGGACTGGTTCACCGATACCGATCCCGGCGCCCGCCCGCATTTCCAGATGCTGTCCGAGAATATCGGCGGCCGGGCCGAGCAGATCACCATGGGCCATCTGGACGGCAATATTATCATCAACGTGACCGAGGCGGATGGCCTGATCCGGGTGCAGCGCCAGCATCAACTGGGCGAGCAATACCGATCCATGGTCGGCCATTTCCGCCACGAGATCGCGCATTTCCTGTTCGACCGTCTGGCCATTGCGCCCGGCTTTCTTGACGATTTCCGGGCGATCTTCGGCGATGAACAGGCCGATTACGGCATGGCGCTGCAGGAACATTACGCCAATCCCAAACTGCCGGGCGAGGATTTCATCACCGCCTACGCCACATCGCATCCGCACGAGGATTGGGCCGAGACCTGCGCCCATCTGCTGCATATCGTCGATTTCACCGATAGTTTCGTCAGCGCGGGCCTGTCGATGCAGGGCGTCCCGCCCGGCTATGCCCCCTATCAGGACGACGATGCCGAACATCTGCTGACCATCGCCGCCGAGGTCGCCATCGCCATCAACGACATCAATCGGGCCTTGGATAACAGCGACCTCTATCCCTTCGTGCTGACGCCCAGAACCCGCGAGAAGATCGGCTTTGCTCACGGCTGGCTGAAAAACCACCTGCAACGCGGCGCTTAGGGGCGAAGCAACATGCCTCTATCGACGGTCGCAGTTCAGAGCAGAGGGCAGAGACCAGCCGCGGATGGGCACGGCAACGCTTATTCTCAGCCGTTTATGGTGCCGCCCCGCCTGACATATCCGTAGCGCACGACCTCACCAAAGTGCCCAGCCGGGGGGCGTCTGGTCACTGCCCGGCGGTGCCTTTCAGGCACCTTGTCCCCGGGCGGGCGCCCTACCTTCACCGACGGCAGACATCGAGCGTCGTCTAAACGCCGCCCAACCCGGGACGATCAGCCCGCTGCTTTCTCTTCCAGCACCAGCCATTCCTCTTCCGCCGCATCCAGCGCCGCCTGCCGTTCGGCCAGCGCCGAGGTCGCCTTGTCAAACTTCTGCGGTGCGGTGGCATAAAGATCCGGCGCGGACAGGAACTCGCCCAGCTTGGCGATTTCCGCCTCAAGCCGGGCAATGACAGCGGGAAGCTGTTCCAGCCGGTGCTTTTCGGTAAAGCTCAGCCCCGATTTTCCGGCTTTCGGCTTTTCCGCCACCGGATCGGCTTTCTGCGCAACCGGGGCCGCAACCGCAACCGGCGCATCCTGCCCCCGCTGGGCGCGATAGTCCGACCAGCCCCCGGCATAGACCACAGCCCGACCATCGCCCTCCATCGCCACGGTCGTATCCGCAACGCGGTCGATGAAATCGCGATCATGGCTGACCAGCAATACGGTGCCGTCATATTCGCCCAACAGATCCTGCAACAGATCCAGCGTCTCCACGTCCAGATCGTTGGTCGGCTCGTCCATGACCAGCAGGTTCGACGGCTTGGCCATCAGCCGCGCCAGCAGCAGCCGGGCCTTTTCGCCACCTGACAGACTGCGAACCGGCGCACGCGCCTGCGCCTCATCGAACAGGAAATCCTTCAGATAGCCCACGACATGCTTGGGCTGGCCGCGCACCATCACCTGATCCGCCCGGCCCGAGACACGCATATCGGGATCGCCCGTCAGCGCATCCCACAAGGTCTGATCGGGGTTCAGCGCCGCACGCGCCTGATCGAATACCGCGATCTCCAGATTGGTGCCCAGCGTGACGCTGCCCTGATCGGGGGCGATTTCGCCGGTCAGCATCTTGATCAGCGTGGTCTTGCCCGCACCATTCGGGCCGACAAAGGCCACCCGGTCGCCACGATTCACCCGCAGATCGAAGGGCTTCAGAATGATCCGGTCGCCGAAAGCCTTGGCGATCTCTTTCGCCTCGATCACTCGCTTGCCCGATTGCGGCCCGGATTCCAGCGCCATCGCCGCAGCCCCCTGCCGACGGATCTGCGAGGACCGTTCCGCCCGCAGCGCCGCCAGCGCCCGAACCCGGCCCTGATTGCGCTTGCGCCGTGCGCTGATGCCTTCCACGGCCCACCGCGCCTCGGCCTTGATCTTGCGGTCCAGCTTGTGCCGGGCGTCATCCTCGGCGGCCCAGGTGGCCTCGCGCCAATCCTCGAAGGCCTCGAAACCCTTTTCCTGCCGCCGCACCTCGCCCCGGTCGATCCACAGGGTCGCACGGGTCAGGCGGCGCAGAAAGGCGCGGTCATGGCTGATGATGACATAGGCGGCGCGGGTCTGGTTCAGGTGATCCTCAAGCCAGCCGATCGCCTCGATATCCAAGTGGTTGGTCGGCTCGTCCAGCAGCATCAGCTCTGGCGCCTGCGCCAGAAGCCGCGCCAAAGCCGCCCTGCGCCGCTCGCCGCCCGAAGCTGTCGCCACAGGCCGGTCAGGATCGAACTTCAGCCCCTCGGCTGCCATCTCGACCCGATAGCCCTCGGCCTCGGCCAGCCCGTCGCGGGCGAAGTCGCCAAGCGTCGCAAAGCCCGACAGATCGGGGTCCTGCTCCATATAGCCGACATGGCTGCCCGCGCTCATCACCACTTCGCCGCGGTCAGGCTCGACCAGCCCGGCCATCACCTTCATCAGCGTCGATTTACCCGAGCCATTGCGCCCGACCAGCGCGACCCGGTCGCTTTGCTGAACAGTCAGCGAAAGGCCGTCGAAAACGGGATTGCCGCCGAAGGTCAGCGAGATGTCGGTAAGTTGAAGTAAAGGTGCGCGTGCCATGCGCTGCCGCCTATCGCGGGTTGCAGCGGCGGTCAATGAGGCGATGCAATCTGTCCGCACAGCCCCTTGCAGCCCGCCCCGCAACAGCCCACAAATGATCGCTCGGAACAGGGGGGCCACATGCCGCAAAAGATCATCATCGACACCGATCCCGGTCAGGACGACGCCGTTGCCATCCTTCTGGCCCTCGCCAGCCCCGAGTTGGAAATTCTGGGCCTCACCGCCGTCGCCGGCAATGTGCCGCTGGCGCTGACCGAGGTGAACGCACGCAAGATCCTTGAACTCGCGGGCCGCACTGACATTCCTGTCTTCGCCGGATGCGACGCGCCGCTGCAACGCAAGCTGGTCACGGCAGAGCATGTCCACGGCAAGACCGGCCTTGACGGGATCGACCTGCCCGCACCCTCGATGCCGCTGCAATCACAACACGCGGTCGATTTCATCATCGACACGTTGCGCCGCGAGCCAGACGGCACCGTCACCCTTGTCCCCATCGGCCCACTGACCAATATCGCCGCCGCCTTCGCCAAGGCCCCTGACATCGCGGCACGCGTCGCACGGATCGTCCTCATGGGCGGCGCCTATTTCGAGGTTGGCAACATCACCCCGGCAGCCGAGTTCAACATCTACGTGGACCCCGAAGCCGCCGCCGCCGTCTTCGCCTCGGGCACGCCGATCACCGTCCTGCCGCTGGACGCCACCCATCAAGCGCTGACCTCGCGCGATTGGGTCGAGGGCATGCGCGCCCTGCCCAGCCGCTGCGGCCCGGCGGTCGCAAGCTGGACCGATTTCTTCGAGCGTTTCGACCGCGAAAAATACGGCAGCCTCGGCGCACCGCTGCACGATCCCTGCACCATCGCTTGGCTGATCCGACCGGACCTCTTCGAAGGCCGCGAGATCAATGCCGAAATCGAGACACAGGGCGAATTCACCCTAGGCATGACCGTGGCCGATTGGTGGCGCGTCAGCGGACGACCGGCAAACGCCCTCTTCATCCGCAACCTCAACCGCGACGGGCTGTTCGATCTGCTCAGCGAAAGGATCGCGACGCTGCCGTGACGTCGCCGTTTCTTCGTTGCTGAAATACCGAATGCGATCCGCCGAATAAGCGTCTCGATGACGACTGCGACTTCGTTCACAACAAGCGCGTGAATTGTTGAAAAGCGAACGTGGTCGGTTCCGGCGCAGGCTCGTCAACGCATATTTTTCATTGAATCGAACACCGGCGAACGAATCACGCGAATCTTCGAGGCCCAAATAACGTCGCGGCACCCGCATAAAGAATGCCGAAAAATACGGCTCATCCATACGTTGCAGGGACTGTAAAAAATCCGACACATGATCGTCACATCGGTGTGAAAAATACCTCTGGATTTCCGCGCCCAGACATCGCCGTAGGGATAAATTTGGCTCGGGCGAACGCTATCGGGCCAAAGCAAAATGAGGCTTCCCGCATGATGCACCACCTGTATAGGTCAGGCGAGGTAGAGGGTGCGCCGAGAGCCGCCGCTCGATCATCCGTCAAAAATCATATAATTTTAACTTATTTTACAAATAATTAACAAATACCTCAAAACAGCGTTGGAAAAATTATAGCCTGTGCCTAGCCGGATTCCGGCGGTCTGAACGAAAGCCAGACCCCTTCCGCCCTCGGAAAACGCGTTCCACATCCGCACCAAGGTTCCGGCCCGGAAACAGAAAATCGGAGATTGTGTCTTCATCGTCACTGACGAAAAGGACAGGTATCGACCCCGCGCCTCAGGGTCTAGTCCGCATTCGTTAAGTTAAATTTCTGTTAACGAGTGCTAATATGGGTAAGAGTCGCTTTCGGCCGTTTTGGCCGACCCTGTCCGTTATTGCCCGCATGATCGAGGTGTGATCATGCAGCAGCCCTCTTGCACCGAACTGACCCCCTGCATTCACTTTTTCCCCGGCATCGGCTTTCGTCCCGCTGTCTGGTCAAGCGCGCGCGATCAGTATGGCGATCACGTGATGCTGGTCGTCGGCGACGATGCCGCGCTGGCGGGAAAGGTCCCCCCCGGCGTGATGATGACCGACGCGGCATTCAGCCCCTATGCGGGCGCGCCCGGATATCTGGGCGCCATCACAACCCCGGCTGGCGGCGTCCCCCCCGGAGGTGTCCCCGGCGTGCCGGGTGTTCCGGGCGTGCCCGGTGTTCCTGTTATTCCGATCATCTGGGGCGGCTCCAGCACCGGCGACAACGGCACCCCTGGAACCATCGTGCCGGTTGATCCTGAAGTTCCGGTCATTCCCGAGATTCCGACCGTGCCGCTGCCCGACTCTGCCGTTCTGCTGGTCTGTGGTATACTCTCACTTGCCGCGCTGCTGCGCTGGACCTCTCGCAGCACCGCCTGAGCTTACTGCTCAGGCTGTTCCGGCACCATTTCAGGGGAAGGCGCGCCCGCATCTTCGGTCGGTGCCCCGCCGTTTGACTGCCCCGGCACGAATGGAACAACGCCGTCGCCGTCACCAAGCCGTTCATCCAGCAGCGCCGCCAGATCGTTGGTGATGTCGATGGCTTCCAGCGAGACAAAAACCGTCCGCCGGTCCAGCACCGCAACCGCGCCACGTTCTCTCATAACCTCGCCCATCAGCGGCAAGGCGGCGCGATAGAAGGCCGCGCGATCCGCCGCCGCCCAGCCGTTCACATCCTGAACAGCCTGCAACCGCTCGCGGCGAACCTGCGTGGCGCGGACATCGAAGGCTTCCGCCCGACGCCGGAACTCTGCCGGATCAAGCGTCGCGCGCTCTTCCGTCAACTGCGCCTCTTCATTCGAAAGCTGTGTGACCAGCCTCTCGTTCTCGGCCTCCAGCCGCTGCCCTTCCTCGTCCAGACGCGCCTGTGTCCGCTTGCCCCAGATGGAGTTGGTGAACAGCATCTCCTGATCGATGGTGACGATTTCCGACTGAACATCGGGCTGATCGCCGGGCGATGCAGGGATGGTGCTGGCGGGAAGATCCGCGCTGGTTGCAGGTGGCGCGGGCTGCTGGCCGGGTTCAACCCCGCCAATGGGGGGACCGACGCCATCGTCCTGCGCCACAGCGGGCAGCGGGACGGTCAGACAAGCGACAAGGGCCAGACCTGCGATTGCAAGCCCGGCCCCGAAGTTCCGTCCCGAACCCCGTCGCAGCATCAGAACCGCGTCGAGATGGTCAGGTCGAAGTTCTGTTCCTCGTCATAATCCTCTTTCTTCACGGCATGCGAGAAGTTGAATCGCAGAGGACCGATCGGCGTGGTCCAGAAGATCGATGCCCCGACCGAGGCGCGCACCTTCATGCCGTCATCGACCGTATGGCCACCGCTGCCGCGCGTGTCATCCAGACCCCAGATCGAGCCGACATCGGCGAAAAGACCGCCGGTGATGCCATATTCTTCCGGCAGCCCAACCGGGAACTGCGCTTCAGCACGCGCCGCCCAGAAATAGTTGCCGCCCAGACCGTCCTCGTTCTCGGCACCCAGATCGCGCGGGCCGATCCCGTTCGGCTCAAACCCGCGGATTTTCGAGCCACCCCGGAAGCGATCCAGAATCCACGGCGAATAATCGTCGTAGCCATGGATCGAGCCAGCCTCGAATTCACCGCGCAAGGTGATCTCTTCGCGCCATGCATTGCTTTCGACGCCTGCGAGAACCGTCGTGGTGACGGCCTTCACATCGCCGCCCAGACCGGCGAAATCCTGGCTGAAGTTCAGCTTGTAATTGGTCAGCGGGTCCAGCCCGGTGATCCGCGTATCCCAGCGATAGCTATAGCCAAGCGACGAGGTGACGCGCTGCCCCTCTTCCGCGCGCAGGATGCGCGAGCTGTCCTCATCCAGATTGCTCAGCGTCTCTTTCGAGATGCGATAGCGCAGCTCAAGCCGGCCATTGTCCGAGATCGGGAACTCGATCGACGGGCGCAACCCGACCGAGCGAGTGTTGTAGTCCGAATTCAGGTTCTCAGTGACGTTATAATAGGTGTTGAACCCAAAGCGCAGATCGCGGCCAAGGAAAAACGGCTCGGCGAAGTTGATCGAGGACTGCTGATCGCCATCTGCCGTCGCAATCGAAATGCCCAGCGTCTGACCGCGACCAAGGAAGTTCGTCTCGTTCAGCGCGACGTTCAAACCCACACCCGAGGCCACCCCGTAAGACGCACCAAAGGACAGCGAACCGGTCGGCTGTTCTTCCACGTTCACATCGACGATGACCTGTTGATCGCTGCTGCCCTGACGGCTGTTGACCTGCGCGTCCGAGAAGTAACCAAGCGCCCGGATACGCTCTGCCGTGTTGCGGATGGCGCGCGGGTTGAACGGATCGCCCTCGACCGTGGTGAACTGACGGCGGATCACCTGGTCCTGCGTGGTGGTGTTGCCCTCGATATCGATCCGCTCGACGAAAACGCGCGGGCCGCGGGTCAGCGCGAAGGTCAGGTCAAGCGTCTGGTTCTGCGGATTGCGGGTAACGCGCGGCTCGATATTGACGAAATCCAGCCCCTGCTGGATCGCGACGGTCTCCATCCGGCGGATGGTGTTATCGATGGCGGCGGGGTTATAGACATCGCCCTGATTGACCCGGTTCTGCGCCGCAAAGGCGCTGGCATCGACGCCCGGAATTTCCGAGACCGTGTTCACCTGCGCAAAGCGATAGCGCGGGCCTTCCTGAATGTTGAAGGTGATGTAGAAGGCATCGCGTTCCCGCGCGATTTCGGGGGCGACAGCCTGCACCTGAAAATCGGCATAGCCGCGCGAGCGGTAGAAATCGGTCAGCATCTGCTGGTCGACCTGAATCCGTTCCGGCGCGAAGGTATCGGCGCGGATGATGCGGCGCAGCAGGCCCGCCTGTTTCGTCGCCAGCACGTCACGAAGGCGGCGGTCGCTGAAGGCGCGGTTGCCGGTGAAGCTGATCCGCTCGATCTCGGTCAGGTCACCTTCGCGGATTTCGAAGACCAGATCGATGCGATTGTCGCTGCGGCGGATGATCTTGGGATCGACCCGCGCGGCCATCCGGCCCTCGGCGGCATAGGCATTCGCGATGTTCTGGGCGTCGGACAGGGCTTGCGACGGCTCATAGACCCGGCGCGACTGGCTTTGCACAACTTGCGCAAGCTGTTCGTCCTTGATCCGGCGGTTGCCCTCGAAGCTGATCTGGTTGATCGTCGGATATTCGCTGACCCGGATGACCAGTACGCCGCCGCGCGGCTCAACCTCGACCGTCTCGAACAGGCCCGAATTCTGCAACCGCTGCAAAGCTGCGTTCAGTTCGCCCGCCGAGACATCCTGCCCACGCGCGATATTGGCGTAGGAAAGAACGGTTGCAGGCTCAACCCGCTGCGCGCCCTCGATCCGGACATCGTTGAAGACATAAGCCGAAGCGGGCGCGGGGATCAGTGCCGCCGGTGCCGCGATCGTCAAGGCCGTGACCAGCGCGACCGCGCCTCTGCCCAGTTTCCGTGTCATTGCCGCCCCTCTTTCAAGCCTGCATCAGCGCACTGTCGGCGCTTTCATTTGGTTAAACTTTTGCCTCAATCCGCCTGCCCTGTCAAAAGCGCATCGCGCCTTATGGGCAGAAAAGATCGTTGGTGAGTCCGAAAATCATCAGGCTCAGCACCGCCGCCATGCCAATTGCCGTCAGCAGGTTCAGCACCCGGTCAGACGGTGGGCGGCCAGTGATCGCCTCGTAAGTGTAAAACATCAGGTGGCCGCCATCCAGAACCGGGATCGGCAGCAGATTGAGAAATCCGATGGCCGCCGACAGGACCGCGATCCACCACAGGAAATTCGCGCCGCCCGCACTGGCCGCCTGGCCGGTGCTTTCGGCAATGCTGATCGCGCCGCCCAGATTGCAGGTGCCGATCTGGCCCGAGATCATCGCCCACATCCCCGAAAGCGACGATACGATGATGTTCCATGTCTGGGTCACGCCCAGCCACAATGCCTCGACCAGGCCTGCGCTGCGCATCTGCGGGGTGAAATAGCTGTCGCCGCCGGTCACGCCCAGCAGCCAGCGCTGTTCGTATCCGCCACCCTCGGCAGGCAGATCCTGCATCTTCGGGATCAGCGTATAGTCGGCCTCGCCCGTTCCCGGACGCCAGACGCGCATGGCGATGGGCTGCCCCTCGGCCGCCTCGACCGCCTCGCGCATCTGCGTGAAACGCGCGACCGGCTGATCGTCGATGGCAACAACCACATCGCCCGCCCTAAGCCCTGCATCGGCGGCGGCGCTGCGCGGTGCAACCCCGCTGATCCGCGCCGGCATCGGGTCCGGTCCCTGCACGGTGATCTCTTGCCCGTCGCGCTCCACCCGCCAGTCCTGAGTGGCGGCAACCGGCAGCGTCTCGGCCAGATCGCTGATATCGCGCCATGTCGCAACAGGATTGCCGCCAATGGCCAGCACCCGGTCGCCCGGCTGCAACTCGTTCACAATTTCTTCGGGTGCCTCGGCGATCTTACCCACAACCACATCCGGCGACGGCAGCCCCTGCACAAGTGCGAAGCCGCCGAAGATCAGGATCGACAGGATGAAGTTGAACACCGGCCCCGCCAGCAAGGTCGCGAACCGCGCCCAAAGCGGTGCGCCGCTCAGCGTCTGCCGCATCAGCGCGGGATCGACAGGCCGCCCGGTCCCGGCGCTTGCCGCATTGGCATCGCCCATGAACCGCACATACCCACCCAAGGGCACCGCAGCCACCTGCCACAGCGTCCCCCGCTTGTCCCGGCGCGAGATCAGCCGTGGGCCGAACCCGACCGAGAACACCTCGGCCCGGATGCCGGACAGGCGACCGATATAGTAATGGCCGAACTCATGGACCGAGACGATCACCGCCAGCGCGATCACGAAGGCCGCGAGCGTCCAGATGGTGCCGCCGAACTGGGGGATCAGATCTGTCATGCCGCCGCCTTCTGTCTGGCGGCGCGGTCCCAGTCAAGGACCGTTTCCAGATCCCCCGCATCATCCGCAAATCCCGGCTTTGCCGACAGCGCCGCCAGTGTCTCCTCGACCCGGGGTGCCATTTGCGTGAAACCGATCCGACCGGCGATGAAATCGTCCAGCGCCTGTTCCTTTGCGGCGTTGAAGACCGCCCCCGCCATGCCGCCCGCCGCCATCACCTCACGCGCCAGCCGCAGCGCGGGCCAGCGCGTCTCGTCCGGCTCGCGAAATGTCAGGCTACCCTGCTTTGCCAGATCCAGAGCGGCGACCGGCAAGGGCTGTCGCCGCGGCCAGTTCAATGCAAAGCCGATGGCATGGCGCATATCCGGCGCGCCAAGATGGGCGATGACGCCGCCATCGACATGCCGCACCATGGCATGAATGATCGATTCCGGGTGGACGAGCACCCTGATCTGATCGGCGCGAAGCCCGAAGAATTCTTTCGCTTCGATAACTTCCATCGCCTTGTTGAACATGCTGGCGCTGTCGATGGTGATCCGTTGCCCCATGGCCCAGTTGGGATGGGTCGAGGCTTCGGCCACCGTCGCCGCTGCCAGCCGCTCCAACGGCCAATCGCGAAACGCCCCACCCGATGCGGTGATAGTCACATCCTTGACGCCATCGAGGCTTTCGCCGCCAAGAGCCTGAAAAATCGCCGAATGTTCGGAATCGACTGGCAGGATCGTGGCGCCATCCTTGGCCGCCACGCGCCGCAACAAAGGCCCGGCGCAAACCAGCGACTCCTTGTTCGCCAGCGCCAGAATATTGCCCTGCGCCAGCGCCGCCAGCCCCGGCGCCAACCCGGCCGAACCGACGATGGCCGAAAGCACCCAATCGGCAGGTCGCCCCGCCGCCTCGATCAGCGCCTGCGCCCCCGCCGCGACCTCGACACCGCTGCCCGCCAACGCATCGCGCAGCGGGTCCAGCAGATCGTCATGCGCGGTGACTGCTATCTCTGCCCGCAATTCGCGGGCCGTCCGGGCCAGCCGCTCGACATTGCGGCCCCCGGTGACGGCGACCACATCGTAACCGCCCGCCTGACGGATCAGGTCAACGCAGTTTTCCCCGACCGAGCCGGTCGCCCCGAAAATAGAGATACGCCGCATATTTCAGTTCACCACCGGAAGCGCCGTCACCAGCCCGATCAGAATGGTCGCCAGCACCGCGCCCGTCACTGCGTCAAATCGATCCATGAAACCGCCATGTCCCGGAATCAGGTTGGAACTGTCCTTAACCCCTGCCCGCCGCTTGAGCCAGCTTTCCGCGATGTCACCCAACTGCCCTGCAAAACACACCAGCGGCGACACCCAGATCAGCGAGGCATCGCCCGCGCCGGTCAGATACAGCACAGCGCCAAAAATCACCGCACCGATCCAGCCCGCAACCGTGCCCGACCACGTCTTTTTCGGGCTCAGTGACGGCCAGAATTTCGGCCCTCCGATCATCCGCCCGGCGAAATAGCCCAACGTGTCCGAGATGATGACGATTCCCATCAGCCACAGCACGAAATGCAGCCCGTATTCCTCGCGGAACCAGACCAGCCCGTAGGCGACCAGCAGGATCGCCATGCCGAAAATCGCATAGGTCCAGCGGTCGCGCCTTTCAGCGCCGGGAATCCCGGCGACGATTGGCAAAAACAGCAGAAGCCAGGTCCAGACATTCTCGTACATCAAAGCCGAGGCCTGCGCGAAACCGGCGATGATCGCCAGCGCCAGCGGCCTCCACGCCCCGAACGGCCCCGGCGGATGGCGCTTGCCGCGCCAGCCGGTCATCGATGCCAGTTCCCAGAAAGTGACGGCAGAAATCACCGCCATGCCCAGCCGCAGCCAGATGCCGGTGGCAAAGGCCAGCAACACCCCGATGCCCAGCAGAACCAGTGTAGAGGCGATCCGCCGTGACAGGTCTGCCCATTTTCCCGAAGGCGACTTCGGCGCGGTCTCCCCCCCTGCGTCGGTCATACGCCGCCGAAACGCCGTTCCCGAAGGCCGAAGCGATCCAGAATCGTCGCCAGATGCTCGGGCGAGAAATCCGGCCACAGCGTCGGCGTGAATTCATATTCGGAATAGGCAGCCTGCCATGGCAGGAAGTTCGACGTCCGCGTCTCACCCGAGGTGCGGATGATCAGATCCGGGTCGGGATGGCCCGCCGTATCCAGACATGCCTCGAAATCAGCCTCGCTCGGCTCTGAAATCTCGCCCCGTGCGATCTTCTGTGCCAGCCGGGCAGAGGCACGGGTCAACTCGTCCCGGCCGCCGTAATTGATCGCCACGGTCAGGTTCAGGCGCGAATTGCCCGCCGTCCGCGCCTCGATCGAGGACATCAGCGTCTGCAGTTTCGGGTCCAGCCGCTCGCGCCCGCCGATAAAGCGCAACCGGACGCCTTCACCGGCCAGCCCGTCCGCCTCCATCTGGATATAGCGGCGGAAGATCTTCATCAGACCGATGACTTCTTCGGTCGAGCGCTTCCAGTTCTCGGTCGAGAAGGCATAGACGGTCAGCCAGTTCACCCCCAAACCCGGACAGGCGCGAACGATCTGCTTGACGCGCTCTGCCCCGCGGCGGTGGCCAACCAGACGCGGCCAGCCCCGCTCGGTCGCCCAGCGGCCATTGCCATCCATGATGATGGCGATATGGCGAGGGCGCTGCTCGCTTCCACCCGTATCCAGCAATTCTGCGGTTTCCGCGACCATAATACCCTCAAACCTGCATAATTTCGGCCTGTTTGGCCTCGAGCGCCTGATCGACATTGGCGATCATCTTGTCGGTCAGTTCCTGAACCGCACCTTCCCAGAATTTCTGGTCATCCTCGGGCATGCCATTGGTCTTGCCCTTCTTCACCTGATCCATGCCATCGCGGCGCACGTTGCGAATGGCGACGCGGGCGCTTTCGGCATATTGCGCGGCGACCTTGGTCAACTCACGGCGGCGTTCTTCGTTCAATTCGGGAATCGGCAACATGATGATGGTGCCGTTCAGCTGCGGATTGATGCCCAAGCCGCTTTCACGGATGGCCTTTTCGACCTTCCCGACCATCGCCTTGTCCCAGACATTGATGGTGACCATCCGCGGCTCGGGGACGTTGACGGTGCCAAGCTGGTTGATCGGAGTCATCTGACCGTAAGCGTCCACCTGAACCGGCTCGACCATCGAGGCGGATGCGCGGCCCGTGCGCAACGATCCGAATTCATGGCGCAGGCTTTCCATCGCGCCTTTCATCCGCCGTTCCAGATCGTCAATGTCGATTTCGATGTCGTCTGCCATGCCGGCCTGCCTCTGCGTCGTAATTTTTACCGCTTGTAACCGGATTTCCAAGGCATGGCAAAGCCTTTGCCCCCCGAATGGGCGGGCCACCGCGCGAGCTGACGCCGATCAATGGCCGGTTTTCATCTCTTGGACGCCAAGCGCCTCAAAACCATCGCTTTCCAGCAAGACTGCAAAAGGTTTCAGCATACTGACAGCCTCGGCGACCTCGCTTGCGCTGGTCGAAACGCTTCATCTGCTCAGCCCTCCGCTGCTTCGTTCTCGCGACATATAGGCCGGAAAAGCTGAAGATCGGATGAACACCCGCCCCAACTTCTTGCCAAAGCAGTTGCTGCTGCCCCTGTTCGATCCACCTTCCGCGAAGCTGCTCACTCTTCTTTGATCGGCGCAGGCGACGGCACAGGTCCATTTATGAACGCCCGCAGCCGTCGCGCGCCCCTAACCGCGATCCTCATCGCCGGGTCTCTGGGACAGTCGCTTCTCGATCGCCTGAAGCCGCGCAAGCACTTCATCGCGATAGGCCTCGGTCGCCTGATTTTCCTCGGCGTGATGGGCGTCCTGCAACGAGTTGACGATGAGGCCAACCACAAGGTTCATCACCGCGAAGGTGGTGATCAGCACGAAGGGCACGAAGAAAACCCAGGCCCAGGGAAAGACCTCCATGATCGGGCGAACGGTTCCGGTCGACCAACTGTCCAGCGTCATCATCTGGAACAGCGTGTAGATGGAACGGCCAAGTGTTCCGAACCATTCAGGAAAATCCTGCCCGAACAGTTTCGTCGCGATCACCGCGAAGATGTAGAAGATGATCCCCATCAGCACAAAGACGCTGGCCATGCCGGGCAGCGCGGACAAAAAGCCCTCGACCACCCGACGCAGGCGCGGCGTGACCGAGACGATCCTGAGGAGCCGCAGAACCCGCATTGCCCGCAACACCGAAAGCCCCTGCGCAGCGGGAACCAGCGCAATGCCGACGATGGCGAAATCGAAGACGTTCCATCCGTCGCGGAAGAACCCAAACCGGCGCGCGGCCAGCTTCAGCAGGATTTCGATCACGAAAATCGTCAGGCACAGTCGGTCCAGCGCGGTGATGAGACCCCCGAACCGGGCCATGATCCCGGCCGAGGTCTCAAGCCCCAGAACCGCCGCATTGAACAGGATGACGAAGGTGATGAATCGGCCCACGGCGGGGTCATAAACGAACCGTTCCACGGCGCGGCTGATCTGGCCCACAACTCTCAGCCGTGGACGCGCGTATAGGTGCCCTTGCCCTGCAGGATGGTGCGGAACCCGCCCGGCTCGTCCAGCGAGAAGACGATGATCGGCAGCTTGTTGTCCCGCGCCAGCGCGATGGCCGAGGCATCCATCACGCCCAGATGTTTCTGCAGCACCTCGTCATAGGTCACTTCGCCGTAACGCTTTGCATCGTCGAATTTTTTCGGGTCTTTGTCATAGACGCCATCGACCTTGGTGCCCTTGAAGATCGCCTCGCAATTCATCTCGTTCGCGCGCAGCGTCGCCGCCGTGTCGGTGGTGAAATAGGGATTGCCGGTGCCTGCGGCGAAGATCACGATCCGCTTCTTCTCAAGGTGGCGAATGGCCCGGCGGCGGATATAGGGCTCGCAAACCTCATCCATGCGGATCGCGCTGATGACCCGGCAATGCAGACCCTTGGCCTCCAGCGCCGATTGCATCGCCAGCGCGTTCATCACCGTGGCGAGCATGCCCATATAGTCGGCGGTCGTCCGCTCCATCCCCTGCGCGCTGCCCTGCAGACCACGGAAAATATTGCCGCCACCGATGACCATGCACACCTCGACCCCCATGGCCGAGACCGATTCCACCTCATTGGCGATGCGCGCGACAGTGGGCGGATGCAGGCCGAAACCCTGATCCCCCATCAGCGCCTCGCCCGAAATCTTCAGCATTACGCGGCCATACTGGGTGGGCGCGGCGCCCGTGTCGTCGGTCATGGTTGGTCCTTCCTTGGGCGGCATTCGCGTGGGGCCTTGGCTTTCATCGCGGCGCAAAATGTCGCAAAAGGTCGGGGTAATCAACAGCCCGTAAACACCGGATGGACAGCAACAGCTTGCATCAGATCGACCCGTCACGCCACCTGCTGATTGCGGGGCCGACAGCCAGTGGCAAATCCGCGCTGGCACTTGCAGTTGCGCGCCAGCAAGGCGGGCTGATCGTCAATGCCGATGCCCTGCAAATTTGGTCCTGCTGGCGCGTCCTGACCGCCCGCCCCTCGCCCGAGGACGAGGCAAAAGCCCCCCATGCCCTTTACGGCCATGTCACACCCGATCGCAGCTATTCGGTCGGCGACTGGCTGAAGGATGTGCAGAACCTGTTGCCTCAGCGGCTGATCATCGTCGGCGGCACCGGCCTTTATCTGACGGCGCTGACGCAGGGTCTGGCCTATGTTCCGCCCGTCCCACCCGAAATCCGGGCCGAGGGCGATGCACTTCTGCGGCAACAGGACGGCTTGGCACGGATGATCGACGGGCTTGATCCGCTGACAGCCAGCCGGATCGACCTCTTGAACCCCGCCCGAGTCCAGCGCGCGTGGGAAGTGCTGCGCGCAACCGGGCGTGGGTTGGCCGAGTGGCAGGCAGACACGCCGCCGCCGCTGATCGGCACCAAGGAAAGCCAGCGGCTGTTGATCACCACCGACCGCGACTGGCTGGCCGACAGGATCGCGATCCGCTTTCGCCAGATGATGTCGCAGGGTGCGCTGGACGAGGCGCGGGCGATGCGCCCACAATGGGACCCGACACGGCAATGGGCGCGGGCGATTGGTGCGCCCGAACTGATCGCCCATCTGCGCGGCCAGACTGATCTGGACAGCGCGACCGAGCGCGCGATCATCGCCACCCGGCAATATGCGAAATCGCAGCGGATCTGGTTCCGTGGACGGATGAAGGACTGGCAGCAATGGCCGGTCGATGCGAAAACCACACAGGTTCGCTGATCTTCGGTTGACGCTGACGACTCATTGAACAGCCCGACGATACCGGCGATAATTCGCCTATTATAGGGTGTCTTGGGCGCGAACCATGTCAGTGTTCGAACGATCGGAATGGCAATCTGGTTTTCCATTCTCGCCCAGCCGCTTGCGGGCGACAGGTGAACGCATTCCCGATTCCAGCGCGGAAACCAACCCCTCCGGCAACGCCCCTCTCCCGCCGCGCAATCCCACCTATCCGCCAAATTCCGCCGAAGTGCCGGGCGACGATCAAGACCCCGAAAACGCGCATCTGGCGGCAATCGCGAAACTGATCGCGCGTCCACTGGCCCGTGCCGGTCGCCCGGCTGGACCGCAGCCGGGTCTGCGCCTGCTGCCCATTGCGGCCTTCGTCTGGGGCAGTCCCGCCCGCCCGCCACAACCGCGCACCCGGCCAGACCACACGCTGATCTGGGTGACCGAGGGGCGGATGCAACTTGATTTCCCGCGCCGCCATCACATCATGCGGCGCGGCGATCTGCGGCTGATCCCGGCCGGGACCGCCTTCGCGACCCTGCCCGCGCCGGGGGCCGAGGGGCATGTCGCCCTGATCTCGGCAGCCCTTGCCGGGCGCAGTTCACCGGCGTTCCCTGTCGAGGGGCTTTCCGCGCATATCGGCGGCCACGGCCCGCAATTTCTTGCCACGCTGAACGATCTTGCCGCCGAGGCGCGCGCGCCGCAGACCGCCACCATCGCCTGTCTGATGAATCTGCTGTCGCTGCGCCTCAGCCAACTGGAGCCAGAGCGTGACCGCATTGCGACCACGCCTCCCCCGCTGCCCGACAGACCGCTGGTCGAGCGGTTTCTTGCGCTGGCGGCAACTCGTCTTGGCTCCTGCGACCTGATTGCCGAGATGGCCGCGCAACTGAACACGACCAGCGCGGCATTGGATCGGGCCTGTCTTGCCGCGCGCGGACAGCGCGCGGTCGAGCTGGTCCATCGTCTCAGGCTGGATCGCGCGGTGCGAGTCCTGCGCGAAACCGACACGCTTCCGGCACGGATCGCGTCAGAGTTGGGCTATACCAGCCACGCCCATTTCACCCGCGCCTTCGTCGCAGCGACAGGCCGCACGCCCGAGGTGTTCCGCGCTCAGTCCCGGTCCTGATCCTCGGGGTCTTTCCGACCCCGGAACCCGGTCGCAACCACGAATTTTTCGGATGAATCACTGCGGCTTGCGGGCGGCTTCACATTGGCAACCTTGTCGAAGTTGCGCTTCAGCAATGCCTGCATGTCGGCCTCTGCCCCGCCAGCCAGCACCTTGGCCACAAACGTCCCGCCCGGTTCCAGCACGTCGAAGGCCAGTTGCAACGCCGCTTCGACCAGCGCGACGATGCGCAAATGGTCGGTGCCTTTGTGGCCCGAGGATGATGCGGCCATATCGGACATCACCACATCGGCGGGCCCGCCAAGCCAGTCTTTGACCTGCTGATCGGCACCATCCTCAAGAAAATCAAGCACATGGATTTCGGCACCCGCAATCGGATCGACCTCTTGCAGATCGATGCCCAGAACCTTGCCGACGGATTTGCCCGACTTCTCGCCAAGCGCGTTCACGCGCTCGACCGCGACCTGACACCAGCCGCCCGGCGCGCAGCCCAAATCCACGACGCGCGCACCCGGCAGCAGAAACCGATACTTGTCGTCCAGTTCCAAAATCTTGAACGCCGCCCGGCCGCGATAGCCTTCACGCTTGGCGCGGGCCACATAGGGATCGTTCAACTGCCGCTCCAGCCACAGTTTGCTGCTGAGCCTCCGCCCCTTCGCGGTCTTCACCCGCACGCGCAGATCGCGCTGGCCGCGCCCGCTGGATTTGCCCGCGCGGCTGCCCGGTATTTTCGTCATTTCATGCCACTCCGTTCATTCCGTCCGGCGTCAGCACTCCATCGCGCACCATCTGGGCGTAAAGCAACCCCTCGCGCAGCCCCCGATCCGCGACCGACAGCTTGTTCGTGGGCCAGACCCGCATCAGGGTCTGCAGAATCGCCACGCCCGACATAATCAGCGCGTGCCGTTCCCGCCCGATCCGGGGATCGGCGCGGCGGCCATCGGGGCCAAGCTGCAGATAAGAATGGATGACCCGGTCGATCTGTTCGGTGGTCATCTCCAGCCCGTCCACCTTGGTCCGGTCATAGCGGCGCAGGCCAAGGAAACTGGCCGCGACGGTGGTGACGGTGCCCGAGGTGCCGATGATCTGGAAACCCTCATCCGGCGAGCCATTGGCATAGGGGGAAAAGCCCGACAGCATCTCTTCGAAATACCACGACATCAGCGCGAACCGGCCCTGATCGTCTTCGACATCGGCAAACTGGTCGCGCAGCGTCGCCACGCCAAGCGGCACGCTGATCCAGTCAACGACCCGCGCGCCGCCCGGAACCGGATTGGTGAACCCGTCCGACAGCCGCATGATGGCCCGCGACCGCTCGGTCGGTTCGACATCTTCAAGATCGATCCAGACCAGCTCGGTCGAGCCGCCGCCGATATCGACGACCAGCAGGGTCTCGGTCCGGTGACTGACCAGCGGCGCGCAGGAAATGACGGCAAGCCGTGCTTCTTCCTCGGCGTCGATCACCTCCAACGGCAGGCCCGTTTCCCGGCGGATGGTGCGCAGGAAATCACGGCTGTTGCGCGCCCGGCGACAGGCTTCCGTCGCGACCAGACGCATATTGCCGACGCGGTGCTGCTCCAGCTTGCGCCGGCACACCTGAAGCGCGTGAACGGTACGCGCCATCGAGCTGCGGGACAGGCGTCCCGAAGCTTCCAGCCCATGCCCAAGCTGAACCGGCTTGGAGAAGCTGTCCACAACCTGAAACTGACTGCCGCGCGGTCGGGCAATCAGCATCCGGCACGAGTTGGTCCCGAGGTCCAGCGCAGCATAAAGCTGCCCTTCCTCGACGTTGCGGGTGGCAGACGGCTCGACCGTTTTTCTCGGGAACGCGTCCGCACCCGCAGGACGCTTGGGCGTCATGATCACGCCCTCCGATGACAAGTTGAATAAAAAGTAGCTTGCCGCCCGTGTTCATTCAAGGGGCAGCGCCGACAGAAGTGGGCCGCGCGAACGGATTGAACAGGCGCGGCGCCGGGTCTATCACTTTCCGACCGGGACCGGCCAAGCGCCGGTTCACGGCTTTCCTGTTTCCCTTCCTGTGCTTGCACCCTCACCCCTGCCCCGGAACGCCGATGCTGATCACCCTGCTGACTGGAAAAGCCGCACCTTTGGCCGGAAGTGACAGCCACAGCGGTATCGTCAAGCGCCCGGTCGCAGAGGCGCTGCATCTTGGCCCCGAGGGGTTCGAGACCGATGAGCAGGCCGACCGGCGCGTTCATGGTGGGCCGGAAAAGGCCGTCCATCACTATCCCCGCGATCACTATTCCGCGTGGCGCGACGATCTTGGCCCGCTGCCGGTTCTGCGGGAACCCGGCGCGTTCGGCGAAAACCTGTCAACCTATGGCCTGACCGAGGATGACGTGGCCGTCGGCGATATCTTCAGGCTGGGCGAGGCACTGATACAGGTCTCGCAGGGGCGGCAGCCCTGCTGGAAACTGAACCACCGCTTCGGCGTGCCGGATATGGCGCGGCGGGTGCAGGGGACGGGCCGCACCGGCTGGTATTACCGCGTCCTTCAGACCGGCATGGTTGCGCCGGATGACCGGATGACGCGGATCGACCGGCTGGCCCCCGACTGGACTTTGCGCAGGCTCTGGCATGTCATGTATGTGGACCGGCTGAACCGCGATGCGCTGGAACAGATCGCCGCGCTGGACGTGCTGGCCGAGGGATGGCGCCGCTATGCCACCCGCAGGCTGGAAAGCGGACGGGTCGAGGATTGGCGACCAAGGCTGGAGGGCAAGACATGAGCGACATCGACACCCGGATCGACAAGGCGCCGCTGATCATCTCGATCCAAAGTCAGGTGGTCCACGGTCATGTCGGCAATTCGGCGGCGGTCTTTCCGATGCAGGCGGCGGGGCTGGAGGTGGCGGCGATCCCGACGGTGCTGTTCTCCAACACACCCGATTATCCGACGCTGCGCGGTGCGCCGGTTCCCCCCGCCATTTTCGCCGACCTGCTGCTGGGCGCGGAAGAGCGTGGCCTGCCGCAGCGGGCGGTCTGGCTGATCACGGGCTATATCGGCTCGGTCGAGGTGGCGGAACTGACCGCCGATTTCGTGGCGCGGGCCAAGGTGGCCAATCCGTCGCTGCGCTATCTGTGCGATCCGGTCATGGGCGATCACGGGCCGGGGCTTTACGTGCCCGCCGAACTGGCCCGGCTGATGCGCGACCGCCTGTTGCCGATGGCCGATCTGACGACGCCAAACTCTTTCGAACTGGGCCATCTGACCGGCACGCCGATCACCACCCTTGCCGATGTCGAGACCGCGGCGGCCAAGCTGCACCTCGCGCCCGAAGCCTCGCTGATCGCGACCGGCTGCGTGCTGCGGGACAGCCCCGACGGGCATCTGGAAAGCGTGATCATCGGGCCTCGGGGCGTTTCGCGTCACCCCACACCGCATATTCCCGTCGCCCTGCCCGGCACCGGCGATCTCTTTTCCGGGCTGGTCATGGCCGGGCTGGGCCGGGGCGATGCGCTGCCTCAGGCAGTGGCCCGGGCGCAGGATCTGACGGGCCGGGCGCTCGACTATGCCGCAAAGGCCGGCGCGCGCGAAATCGTGCTTTATGAGCCGTCATTCCGCCGCGCGCTGCTGAGCATCTGACCCTAGGTCACAGGCCTTGGGGGCTTTTCCCCACGCGGGCTTTGCCCTCTCATGACCTTCGGAGGCAAAACGGGGGCGGCGATGCAGATTGGCGAAGCATTGGACGAGGCAACGGTTCTGCGGATGCGGGACAGTTTTGCGTCGCAGGGGCTGATGCGGCTGATGGGGGCAACGATGACCACCATCCGCACCGGAGAGGTGACGATCATCCTGCCGTTTCGCGACGACCTGACCCAGCATAACGGCTATTTCCACGCTGGCGGCAGCTCGGCCATCGCCGATTCCGCCGGGGGCTATGCGGCCTATACGCTGTTCGATCCCGATAGTTCGGTGCTGACGGTCGAGTTCAAGCTGAACCTGATGAATCCCGGTCAGGGCGACCGGCTGGAGGCGGTGGGCCGGGTGATCAAGCCGGGTCGAAATCTGACCGTGTGTCAGCTTGATGTCTGGGGCGTGACCGGCAACAGACGGGTGCATGTGGCGACCGGATTGCAGACATTGATGCAGATGCGGCCCAGAGGGTGACGCTGGTGCGAAGCAACGCAGGCAAGCCGGAGATGGCAGCGATTGGGCTGAAAAATCGATCCCGCCGCGACGGCGCGTTTTCCGCCTTGGGGTCGGCCACGCGCTTCACCTTCTGCGATGACCGACCTACAATTCCGCAACCCTGAAACGCCATCCTTGACACCCCCTCAGATGATGGCGTGACACTCACTATATGTTAGCGTAATCACTGACTACGTTAGAAGAAAACAGGAGATGTTCTGACATGGCACAGGCTCGGATAGGTCTGATCGGATTAGGCACCATGGGCGCGGCCCTGGCACTGAACATCGCTGAAAAAGGATTTCCCATCGCGGTCTGGAACCGCACCACCGATGTTACCCACCGCTTCAAGGCCGATGCCGGTGAACTTGCAGACCGGGTCATTCCGACCGACAGCCTGAAGGAACTGGTCGAGGCGATCACGCCCCCCCGCGCCATCATCCTGATGGTTCCGGCAGGTGCCGCCGTCGATCAGCAGATCGAGGCGCTGACCCCCTATCTTGGCCCGGATGATCTGGTGATCGATGCGGGCAACGCCGATTTCCACGACACCAACCGCCGCAATCAGGCCGGTCTGCCGTTCCATTTCCTTGGCATGGGCGTCTCGGGCGGCGAGGAAGGCGCGCGGCATGGTCCCTCGATCATGGGCGGCGGCAGCGAGGCCGACTGGTCCAGCGTCGCCGATATCCTGACCGCCATTTCCGCCAAGGCCGAAGACGGCACGCCCTGCGCCGCACGGATGGGCGATGAAGGCGCGGGCCATTTCGTGAAGATGGTGCATAACGGCATCGAATATGCCGACATGCAGATGATTGCTGAAGTTTACGGCATCATGCGCGACGGCATGGGTATGGATGCGGCCCAGATCTCGAAAGTGTTCAGCCGCTGGAACGAAGGCCCGCTGCAATCCTACTTGATCGAGATTTCGGCAGCCGTGACCGCGACCGCCGATCCGCATGGCGGCAAGCCGATCGTCGATGTGATCCTTGACCGTGCGGGCCAGAAAGGCACCGGCCGCTGGACCGCCATCGAGGCGCAGCATCTGGCAGCCCCGATCCCGGTGATCGAGGCGGCGGTGATGGCGCGCAACGTCTCGGGTCAGCTTGATCAGCGCAAGGCGGGCGAGGCGCGGTTCGGCGCCGCCCCGAAACGCGCCGATTTCGACACCGGCGCGCTGGAACAGGCGCTGATCGCGGGCAAAATCCTTTGCTATGCGCAAGGCTTTGCGATGATCGCGGCAGCGTCGAAGCCCTTCGGCTGGACGCTGAACCTGCCCGAGATCGCGAAAGTCTGGCGGGCGGGCTGTATCATCCGGTCAACCATGCTGAACGACATGGCCGAGGCACTGGCCGAAGATCCGGCCCGCAATCTGGTTCTGGCCCCGTTCTTCGCCGATCTGGTGGAAAAGGCACTGCCGTCTCTGCGCCGCGTCGTGGTCGAAGCGATCGATGCGGGACATGCGGTCCCGGCACTTGTTTCCGGGCTGATGTGGTTCGACATGATGCGCACGTCGCGCGGCACGGCGAACATGATCCAGGCGCAGCGCGATTTCTTCGGCGCGCATGGTTTCGAGCGTCTGGACGGGATCGAGGACAGTCACGGCCCATGGGCCATGCAGCAAGGCTGAACCACGAACGCCTTCCGTGAATAAAGAAACACCCGCCAGCTTTGGCGGGTGTTTTGGTAACGTCACACTGGTTAAACTATTGCTGAACCTCACCGCTGGCGGGATCCACGCGAATCTCGACCTCACGGTTTTCGGTATTCCGGTATTCGACGTCCCAGAAGCCGTCGTCATCCCAAGAGACATCGGTGATCGTGCCCAGTTCCGATGCCAGATCGGTTTCCAGCTTCTGAACCAGTTCGGACAGTGCCATCGAACCAGCGGGCGGCACGTCACGGTCGGCCTGCTGGGCAAGAATCGTGGTCGGCAGGGCAACAATCGTGGCCAGTGCAACGAGGGCTGAGGCTTGTTTGATCATGTGTCGTTTCCTCTTTGCTTGGTCGTGCCCACCCAACGTATCCCCCGCCCACAGGTTCCAAGCCGACCGCCACCCCGCCCCTTGCGAGCGGCGTTCCGCCCCCATATATTCGATCTGTTCGGCGCAAGCCGGGCTATGGACATAAACGCGCATGTAATAAGCGGATCGGACCCGGGGGCGGTACCCGGCGACTCCACCAAACCACCTTCGTTGGGGGCTCATGGGGTCGAAACAGGATCGACGAACGTCTAAAGATGTTTGCTTTGTCTCGGTGAGCTACCACCGTTATCGGTGCAAAATGTACAGTTGCCAACGACAACCGTGCTCCGGTCGCTCTGGCTGCGTAAGCAGCTCGGGTAACCGAAACCTAAGTCCTTGCGCCTAGCAGCGTAAGGCGGGGCCCGCAGGAGCCTGGCAACAGAATCCTGCACTTTCCCCCCCACAATCTGACCTGCAACGCCTACGCCTGCACACGCAGAACGTTATTTCAGCCATCCATTTGCTAAGACTGTTTATCGATATTGATAAATGTTCTGCCTGCCGGGTCAGCCCGACAACAGCGCGCCGACTCATCATTCGCGAACGCAGGATCGCCTCAGCGAAACATCAGCAAACGTGGATCGTCACAAGCCGCTGAAAAGGCGTGATCCCGCATCAGCAGAGTGTTGCGGCGCGGGCTTGCACGATCCGAACCTTGGCCACACCGCCAAGCTGCCCTTGTTCCAGCACCGCTGATGCTGGGCTACCTCTCCTTGCAGACGGCCCGAAATCTTCCCGCATCGCGCGATAGCCCCCCTTTTCAACTGGATTCATATCCCTATGCTGTGCGCCAATCATGAAGGGTGAAGGCATGGCGCGGTCCGGGATCGATTATGGAAAGATGATGCATCGCGCGATGCAGGGGCTGATCGCCGAGGTTCTGGACGATATCTCGACGCATGGCCTGCCGGGGGAACATCATTTCTTCATCACCTTCGACACGCGCGAAGAAGGCGTCGAAATGGCCGACTGGCTGCGCGAGCGTTACCCGGAAGAAATGACCATCGTCATCCAGCACTGGTTCGAAAACCTTAACGTCGATGACGAGGGGTTCACCATCACCCTGAACTTCGGCAACTCGCCCGAGCCGATGCGGATTCCCTTCGACGCGCTGCGCACCTTTGTCGATCCCTCGGTGGAATTCGGCCTGCGATTCGAAACGCAGGACGCCGATGAGGACGACGAGGATGAAGACGAAGACAGCGACGAAACCGGCGGCGATGATTCGCCCGACGACGATCCTCCCGGCGGCGGTGAGGTCGTTCAGCTTGACCGCTGGCGCAAATAGACTTCGGCCAACGTCATGGGCATTTTCAATGGCTTGTCCGGCTTTCCACTGACCCCCACGGATACGGTCGGCAAACTGGATGCCGACGCCTTCCGCCGCCTTCTTGCACATCTTGCGGGCGCCCGCGCTGACGGCCACGGCCTCGACAGCATCTGCATTCTGGGCAGCACCGGCACCTATGCCTATCTGACCCCGGACGAACGGATGCTGGCCGCAGAGGCCGCCATCGACCAGATCGGCGAACAGCTTCCGGTCATCGTCGGCATAGGCACATTGCGGACCGATGATGCGGTCAGACTGGCCCGCCATGCCGACGACGCCGGTGCCAATGGTCTGCTGATGGCTCCCATGTCCTACACGCCCCTGACCGAGGCCGAGGTCTTGGCCCATTACGCCGCGGTTGCCGGGGCGACGAACCTGCCGCTTTGCATCTACAACAACCCCTCGACCACGCATTTCACCTTCACTCCCGCCCTGCTGCAACGCCTCGCCGCGCTGCCGACGATTGAGGCGGTGAAGATGCCCCTGCCCGCCGATGGCGGTTTCGAGGTCGAGATCGCGAACCTTCGTGCCGACCTGCCGGACGGCTTCATCATCGGCTATAGCGGTGACTGGGAATGCCCCGACGCCTTGCTGGCCGGGGCGGATAGCTGGTTCAGCGTCATCGCCGGGCTTTTGCCGGAACCGACCCTGAAACTGGCCCATGCCGCGATGCGGGGCGACGCGGCTCAGACCGCACGCCTGCAAGATTGCTTCTCGCCGCTCTGGGCGCTGTTCCGGCAATATGGCAGCCTGCGCGTCGTCTATACGGCAGCCAATCTGCTGGGCATCACGACCGCCCAGCCCCCGCTGCCGATCCAGCCGCTGCCACAGGACCAACATGCCACCCTGCAAGAGGCGCTTTCGACCTTGAATGCAGCCTGACCGGCGCATGATAGCGCCAGCATACATTGGCATACGAATTGCAGATCCCGCGCCGGGGGGCTAAAACCCCGGCGAAACCGCGAGGGATATAGCGATGACCAACACCCGCACCGAAACCGACAGCTTCGGCCCGCTCGAGGTGGACTCCTCGAAATACTGGGGCGCGCAGACGCAGCGCTCGATCATCAACTTCCCGATTGGCTGGGAACGTCAGCCGGTGCCGATCATTCGCGCGCTTGGCGCGATCAAGCTGGCGGCGGCGCGGATCAATCAGGCGCATGGCGATCTGGACTCCGGCATCGGCAAGGCGATGGAACAGGCCGCGACCGAGGTTTTCGAAGGCAAGTTCGACGACAACTTCCCGCTGGTCGTCTGGCAGACCGGCTCGGGCACGCAGTCGAACATGAACGCGAACGAGGTCATCTCGAACCGCGCCATCGAGATTCTGGGGGGTGAGCTTGGCTCGAAAAAGCCGGTCCATCCGAACGACCATGTGAATATGGGCCAGTCCTCGAACGACACCTTCCCGACCGCCATGCATGTCGCCATCGGCATGATGGCCCGCGACGTGCTGATCCCCGGCCTTGAAAAGCTGCACAAGGCGCTGGTCGCAAAGTCGAATGAGTTCAAGGACATCATCAAGATCGGCCGCACCCATACGCAGGATGCGACGCCGCTGACGCTGGGCCAGGAATTCGGCGGCTATGCCCATCAGGTCGCCAAGGGGATCGAGCGGGTCAAGCTGGCCCTGCCCGACATCTACGAACTGGCGCAGGGCGGCACCGCGGTCGGCACCGGGCTCAACACCCGCAAAGGCTGGGACAGCGAAATCGCCGCCGAGATCGCCAAGATCACCGGCCTGCCTTTCGTCACCGCGCCGAACAAGTTCGAGGCTTTGGCCGCCCATGACGCGATGGTGTTCTTCTCGGGCGCGCTGAAGACGGTGGCGGCATCGCTGTTCAAGATCGCCAATGACATGCGCCTGCTGGGTTCCGGCCCCCGTTCGGGTCTGGGCGAGCTGATCCTGCCCGAGAATGAACCGGGTTCGTCGATCATGCCGGGCAAGGTCAACCCGACCCAGGCCGAGGCGCTGACCATGGTTTGCGCGCAGGTGATGGGCAATGACGCGGCGGTGACCTTTGCCGGATCGCAGGGCCATTTCGAACTGAACGTCTATAACCCGATGATGTCCTATAACGTGCTGCAAAGCATGCAATTGCTGGGCGATGCGGCGTCCAGCTTTACCGACAACATGGTCGTCGGGACCGAGGCGAACATCGCCCGGATCGACAAACTGATGAAGGAATCGCTGATGCTGGTGACGGCTTTGGCTCCCACCATCGGCTATGACAACGCCACCAAGGTCGCCAAGACCGCGCATAAGAACGGCACCACTTTGAAGGAAGAGGCGGTCGCGCTTGGCTTTGTGGACGAAGAAACCTTCGATCGCATCGTTCGCCCCGAGGACATGATCGGCCCGAAAGGCTGATCTTCTTCCGGCACCTGACCGGGCGCGGCTGTCAAAACGGCCGCGCCTTTTTCCTGCGAAATCATGCCACCGCCCCGCGCGCTTGGATTTCGCACGGATTTCCTGTTACCCTGACGCAGACGCCACCGCCGCCGGTCGAGACATGAACAAGATCGTCAATCTGAAACAGGTCCGCAAACAACGCGACCGCGCCGAACGACGGGCGGCAGGCGATGCCAATGCGGCGAAGTTCGGCGAGGCCAAATCCGAACGCAACGCTCGCAAGGCCGAGGCAGAACGCGCCACCCGCCAGCATGAGGGCCACCGGCAGCAGGATCATGATTGACCTGCCGCCCCTGACGCCGCCGATCAAGCGTTCGGTGACGATCGACGGCCATCGCACTTCGGTCTCTCTTGAGGACGCATTCTGGCTGATCCTCGGACAACTCGCCCGCCAGCGCGGGGTGACGCGCGGCAATCTGATCGCCGCAATCGACCATGCCCGCCAGCCCGAGGTTGGCCTTGCCACCGCGCTCCGCCTTTTCGTTCTGGCCGAAGTTCAGCGCGACTGAACATCCCCACGCAACACCCAGCGTTCGCAAGCTGTGTACAGCCTGTGTACGCCTTGTGCATGCGCGGTGTACGCCCCGTGCAGCAAAACACCCAGCATTTGCTGGACTAAACCACACAGCCGCTTCTTCGTTGCAAAAATACCGAATGCAACGCCCGCACCCGTTGCGCAGGGCTCAAATGGCCGCCGCCTCGTCCTCGGCAATCGGCACATCAAGGCTCGACCGCGCCAGCGCCGCGATCAGGTCGGTCCGGGTGACGATACCCACGATCTGCCCGCCATCCAGCACCGGCACGGCATCGCAGCTTCCATCCGCCATCTTCGCCAGAAGCGAGGAAATCGGCGCATCCGGCTGGGTCTGCGGGACATTCACCGCCATCACCTCCGAGGCCAGAACCGGCTTGTCGCGCGCTCCGTCAAGCAACCGCGTCATCGCGACAGAGAACCGCTCGCGATGACCGAAACCCTCGTCCCGAGCCTTACGGATCAGGTGAATCTGAAAGATCACGCCCAGAAAATTCCCATCCGCCGCGACCACCGGCAACGAGGTAAAACCGTGCCGCCGGAACAGATCCGCAACCTCGGTCAGCGTGGCATCCGGCCCCACCGTCACCAGATCGCGCGACATGATATCCCGCGCCTCCAACGGCCCCGCCCTGCGCCCCGCCGCCTGAATTTCCGCCGCTGCGATCAGCCGCGCCAGATCCTCGACCCCAAGGTTCAGCGACTGCCGGTAGCGCGTCAGAATGCCCGTCAGTTCCTCCTCGGTCAGCCCCAACCGCTCGACCGGCTCATGATCAACCGTGCCGCGCGCATTGGGATCATCGAACTGCCGGAACGGATAGCGACGCCCCGTCATCCGCGCATAGGGAATGGCCACCAGAACCAGCACCGCCGTTCCAAGCGCGACCGGGCTCAGCACGAACCAATAACCCAGTTCACGCACCACATCCGGGCTCAGCGCGACGGTCATCGCCACCGCGCCCCCCGGCGGATGCATCGCCCGCGCCGCGATCATCGCCGTGATCGCGCCGCCCACCGCCAGCGGCACCCGGAAGATCGGCTCGGGCACCAGCAGGCAGATCGTCACCGCAACCGTCGCCGCGATAGAACTGCCAACCACCGTGGACCATGGCTGTGCCAGCGGCGAACTCGGTGCCGCAAAAAGCAGCACCGCCGAGGCACCGAACGGCGCGATCAGATACAATCCCAGCTGCAGATCGACCTGCACCGAAAAGACCAGCAAAACCGCAACGCTCAGGCCCACCAGCGCGCCCAAACCCGCCCGCAGGGCCTCGACCCATGAACCTGCCGGGATGACAGGCCCAATCGCCTTCAATGCACTTTTCGCAAGCAGAACCACGGCAGATTGCTCTTTTATGAGGCACGTTCAGATGCGCCGTTATCCCCGCATCCGCGAGGATTGCAAGGCATCAGAACGTCGTTCCGTCATCCAGCCACGACATGACTGCGCGACGGCCCGCGAAGGATCGGGAACCGCTGCTACTTCTCGCCCGGTCTGAACGCCTTCACCTGTCGCGGGTCGGTCTCGATCCGCGCCGCGCCGATCAGGTCGAGGCAATAGGGCACCGCTGCGAAGACCGCGTTCAGGCAGGTGGCGATGGCCGAAGGCTTGCCGGGCAGCGTGATGATCAACGCGGCATCGCGGATCACCGCCGTCTGTCGCGACAGGATCGCCGTCGGCACCTCGGCCAGCGAGGCCCGGCGCATCTCCTCACCAAAGCCGGGAAGCTCTTTCTCGGCGACATCCGCGACAGCCTCGGGCGTCTGGTCACGCGGCGCGGGGCCGGTGCCGCCGGTAACAAGGATCAGGTCCGCGCCGTGCTCGACCAGTTCGCGCAGTTTCGAGGCGACACCCTCACGACCATCGGGCACGATATGGCGGGCGATTTCCATCGGCGAGGTGATCACCTCGCGAAGCCAGCTTTCGGCGCCGGGACCGCCCTTGTCCTCGTATTCACCGCGCGCGGCACGGTCCGAGACGGTGAGGATGGCGATACGGGCGGGACGGGTCATGCGAACAGCTTTCGTTGGGACAGGGAAAGTCTGGCGGAGAGGCGCGGGAAAGGAAAGTGCCGCTGCGACTTCGGCTCAAGAGAGCTGAGGGCATTGCCCGACCGCGGGTGGGCACAGCAACGCTCGTATTTGACACTTTATCGTGCCACCCCGTCGAACTTTTCTGTAGTGCGAAACCTCACCGAAGTGCCCGCCCGTCCGGGCGGTCGGGCACTGCCCGGCGTCGCCTGAAGGCGACTTGATTCCGGGCGAACTCTCTCTTGAACGAAGCGGTTTGGTGAGATGCAGCCAAAGAAAAACCCCGCCAAGCTTGGGCTGGCGGGGTTCTGTGTCGGTAAAGGCGGGCTTATTTTACCCGCGCATTCCGGTTCGCCACCAGCTTCAGCCGCAGCGCGTTCAGCTTGATGAAGCCCGCCGCGTCCTTCTGATCATAGGCGCCAGCGTCGTCCTCGAAGGTGACATGAGCCTCGGAGTAAAGCGACTGATCGGACCAGCGACCCACGCAGGTCGCCAGACCTTTGTAAAGCTTCAGACGCACCGTGCCTGAGACATGCTCTTGCGATTTGTCGATCAGCGCCTGCAGCATCTCGCGTTCGGGGCTGAACCAGAAGCCGTTATAGATCAGCTCTGCATAGCGCGGCATCAGGCTGTCCTTCAGGTGGCCCGAGCCGCTATCCAGCGTGATCTGTTCGATGCCGCGATGCGCTTCCAACAGCACGGTGCCGCCCGGCGTTTCGTAAATCCCGCGTGATTTCATGCCGACAAAACGGTTCTCGACGAAGTCCAGACGACCGATGCCATGCTTGCCGCCAAGCTCGTTCAGGCGGGTCAGGATCGTGGCGGGCGACATCGCCTCGCCATTGATCGCGACCGCATCGCCCTTTTCAAACGTGACTTCGATGAATTCAGGCTCGTTCGGCGCATCCTCGGGGTTGACGGTGCGCTGATAGACGTAATCCGGCGCGGCCTCGGCAGGGTTTTCCAGCGCCTTGCCCTCGGACGAGGTGTGCAAGAGGTTCGCATCGACGCTGAACGGCGCCTCACCGCGCTTGTCCTTGGCAATCGGGATCTGGTTCGCTTCGGCAAACTCGATCAGCTTGGTGCGCGAGGTCAGATCCCAGATCCGCCACGGCGCGATCACCTTGATCGAGGGGTCCAGCGCATAGGCCGACAACTCGAACCGGACCTGATCGTTGCCCTTGCCGGTCGCGCCATGCGCCACGGCATCGGCGCCGTGCTGATGTGCCAGTTCGACCAGCCGCTTCGAGATCAGCGGCCGCGCGATCGAGGTGCCCAGCAGATACAGCCCCTCATACAGCGCATTGGCGCGGAACATCGGGAAGACGAAATCGCGGACGAATTCTTCGCGCAGATCTTCGATATGGATATTCTCGGGCGCGATGCCCAAAAGCTCGGCCTTGGCGCGGGCCGGTTCCAGTTCCTCGCCCTGCCCCAGATCGGCGGTGAAGGTGACGACCTCGCAGCCATATTCGGTCTGCAACCATTTGAGGATGATCGAGGTGTCGAGCCCGCCCGAATAGGCAAGGACGACTTTTTTCGGCGCGTCGGACATGCGGTTTACCCTTTGTCGAATTTTCGCAGGGAATAGGCCCATTCGCGCGTTGTCACAAGAGCATGCGACAGATAATGCTTTGCGACATTCATTCAGGATCTTACCATGCTGGCGCTCCGCATACTGAAACATTCCTTTCTGCAATTGATCGGCAACTGGCGGCAGGCGCTGGCGATCTCTTTCTTGCCAATGCTGTTGCAGGTTCTTGCAGGCGCAGGAGCTCTTGCTTTCATTACCACGCGGAAGCCCCAGATCGATGCCACGCAGATCAGCACGTTCGGCGATATGATCCTGCCGATTATTGCCTTTGCGCTGATCTTCGCACTGACGACCATCTGGATCGCGGTGAATTGGCACCGATACGTGCTGCTGCATGAACGGCAGGGTCTGCTGCCGGGCTTCAAGGGTCGCCCGGTCTGGAAATATGCGATTTCAATGCTTGCCATCGGGCTTATCATTATCCCGGTCCTCTTGGCGTTCGGCTTCGTCGCGGGTGCGCTTCTGGGTATGTTACAGTTAGGCCTGGCAGCGACCGTCTTGATCAATCTGATCTTCGCGGCGCTTCTGATGACCCTGGTCCTGCGCCTGTCGATCGGTCTTCCGGCTGCGGCAATCGGAGCTCAACAACCTATCACCATCGCGTGGCGCGAAACCATCGGGGCGACGGGCACGCTCCTTGCCCTCGCACTTTTCATGACGGCACTTCAGTTACTGTTCGATCGGTATCTGTTTTCCATCCTGATCTTTAACCTTGGTCTGGGGGTCATACCGACGCTGGTCTTGCAACTGGTCACTTACTGGTTCTGGATGCTGTTGAGCCTGTCGATCCTCACCACCCTTTACGGCTATTTCGTCGAGAAACGTGAGCTGCGCTGACAGGCATCAAAGGACCGCATCATACAAGCTGTCAGCGCCGGTGATCTGGTCGGGGATGCCATCAGGCAGGTCATTCGTCAGCCCTGACAAGTCCTGCACCTGATGGCGCTTATCTGGCTGCTGCAACTGCTCGACTTCTTTGGCGACGGCTCGATGCTTCCTGACGAGGGGTTGGAGTTTCTGGGCATCCCTAAGGGCAGCAACGCCGTGTCGAGTATGATCCTGCTTATCGCCATCTATCGATCGGTGACGCCGAAAGGTGCAGCATCGGCGGTTTCATGATCGGCCAAAATCCTCTTATCGCGCAGCAGCGCCCTCACCGATAGATTGAGCCGGGACATTGTCCTGAAAAAACGGCGATTTACCGATGCTTGCGCTCCGAATTTTAAAGAATGCCGTGCTGGAGATCTTTGTGGATTTCCTGCAGACGCTGAAAATATTCCTGCTGCCATGCTTCATCATGATCGCTGCATTCGTGATGACGCTGATGGTGATGTCTGCCGATCCTATCGGCTATTCCCCGAAGCTGGGCATTGTCACGCTGATCGCCATCGGCGCTTTCTGCCTGCTATGGAGCGCGGTCAACTTTCATCGGAAAATCCTGCTGAGCGCACAGATCGGTTGGGTCCCACCCGTGCATTTTCGCGAGATGCTGAGCTATGGGATCATGTGCATCCCCTTCCTGCTGATCCTTGGCGCGCTGCTTTTCTTCGCTGGCACGCTGGCCACGCATATCGTGCCCTTCGGCATGCCCGGCTGGTGGTATTGGGCCTCGGCCTATATGCTGGCGGTGTATCTGGTGGTGACGATCCTCAGCCTCTACCTGTTCTCGCAACTGCCCGGCCTTGCGATTGGCGAGCATCTGCAACAAGTCTTCCGGCGCGGCAGCGGGGCGCGGGGCACCCTGGCCCTGATCGCCGTCATCGTCATGGTGGCGGGGATAACTGCGACCACGACCGAAGATATTCTGCTCAGTGTCCTCTTCCCCGATACCGACCACCTGCCTTCAAAGATGCTGCTGGTCGCACTGGCGGGCTATCGGCTGCTTTGGCTGATGGTCAGCGTCATAATCCAACTCAGTCTGGTGACGACGCTTTACGGATATTACGGTAAAGGCAGGCCATTGCGCTGATCCGTTGCGGCGGGCCTTGCCAAAGCCGCACTTTCGCGGCATGGGCTGACCCATGGAAAACTTTGTCGCCTCCGTCCGTCAGGCCGAGGCCGCGCTTCGCGACCTGTTCGAGCCTACCCCGTTGCAGCGCAACGACCATCTGTCGGCGAAATATGGCGCCAACATTTGGCTGAAGCGCGAAGATCTGACCCCCGTCCGCAGCTACAAGCTGCGCGGCGCTTTCAACGCCATGCGCAAACAGGTCCACCCCGGTGCCGCGACCAACGCGCATTTCGTCTGCGCCAGCGCCGGCAACCATGCTCAGGGCGTGGCCTATGCCTGCCGCCATTTCGGCGCCAAGGGGACGATCTTCATGCCGGTCACCACGCCGAAGCAGAAGATCGACAAGACCAAGATTTTCGGCGGCGACGCAATCGAGATTGTCCTGACCGGCGACTATTTCGACCAGACCCTCGCCGCCGCGCAGGCTTTTGCGGTCCAACACGAGGCGACCTTCCTGTCGCCCTTCGACGCATTGGATGTGATCGAGGGACAGGCCACGGTGGCGCTGGAAATGCTTGAACAGCTTGGCACCGCGCCGGATTTGGTGGTGCTGCCGGTCGGCGGCGGCGGGCTTGCCTCAGGCGTGACCCGCTATCTGGCAGAGCTTTCGCCGGACACCCGCTTTGCCTTTGCCGAGCCTTTGGGCGGAGCCAGCCTTCAGGCCGCGTTGGAGACGGGTGCCCCCGTCGCCCTGCCCGCGGTTGATAATTTCGTCGATGGCGCGGCCGTCGCCCGGATCGGTGCGTTGCCGTTTGAAATCCTTCGCCGCTTCCGTCCCTCGGACGTGCATCTGGCCCCCGAGGATCGTATCTGCCGCACCATGCTGGAAATGCTGAACACCGAGGGGATCGTTCTGGAACCGGCAGGCGCGCTCGCCGTCGATGTGCTGGAGGATCTGGGCGATCTGGCAGGCAAGAACGTGGTCTGCGTCTGTTCGGGCGGGAATTTCGATTTCGAACGCCTGCCCGAGGTGAAGGAACGCGCGCTGCGCTTTACCGGGATAAAGAAATACTTCGTCCTGCGCCTTCCGCAACGCCCCGGAGCTTTGCGCGATCTGCTGGAGCTGATGGGTCCGCATGACGATATCGCGCGGTTCGAATATCTGAAGAAATCGGCGCGGAATTTCGGCTCGATCCTGATCGGGATCGAGACGAACGATCCCTCGAACCTGACCACCTTCACCCAACGGATGAAGCAATCCGGTTTCGATTATCGCGACATCACCAACGATGAGTTGCTGGCCGAACTTCTGGTCTGACCCTATCTGATCGCATCTCGCGGCCCCGTCACGGGCCGCGATTTACCCGATATTTACGGCCCTGGGCGTAAGACGGGTGTATGAAAAACGCGAATCAGTCCTCCTCCTCGCTCCACATGACCAAGACCGCTCCGGACAATGTCAGGACGGTTCTTCTGGTCGATGACAATGCCGATCGGCGTCACCTTCTCCGGTCGCAGCTTTCCGCATCCGGCTACAACGTCCTGCAGGCGGATTCCGGGGCAGAAGCCCTGTCGATGGCGCGTCGCGTCGATCCGGATTTTCTAGTGGCAGACTGGGATTTGCCCGGCCTTACCGGACCGGAACTGTACCTCGCCTTTCGCGATCTGCCCCGCAAAAGCTATGGCTATGTCATCCTGATGACCTATGCGCGAGCGCATTCCGAAATCGCCCGCGTGCTGGAGATCGGCGTCAATGATGTGCTGACGACCCCGATTGCGCCGTTCCAGCTTCTGACCCGCCTGATGGCGGGCGAACGGGTGTTGCGGATCGAAAGCGAACTGCGCGACAGCAATGCCCGGCTGAACGAAACACTGCAAACATTGCGGCAGGCGCAGGACGCGATGGAGCGTGATATGCGCGACGCCCGCAAGCTGCAGCAGGGTCTTGTCCGCGAACGGACCGGGCGGTTCGGGCAGATGCACATGTCGGTGCTTTTGCGTCCAGCCGGTCATATCGGTGGCGATCTGGTGGGCTTCTTTCCCATCGGCAAGGATCGTGTCGGCCTCTATGCGCTGGACGTATCCGGCCATGGTGTCGCGGCGGCGCTGCTGACGGCGCAGCTATCCGTGCATCTTTCCGGCTCATCCGAACAGAACGTGGCGCTTCGCGCTGCGCAGACGAATTCTGCCGCTGCTCCGCCGTCCTCGCTGGCGCATTTCTTCAACAACATGATGCTGGAGGAGATGCGGACCGATACCTATTTCACTATGGTTTACGGCGAACTGAACCATGTCACGGGCCGGATGAATATGGTTCTGGCCGGTCATCCCCTGCCCCTGCTGCATCGCAAATCAGGAGAGATCGAAAGCCTTGGCATCGGCGGCATGCCGATCGGGCTTATGGAAAACCCTGTCTTCGACGAGATCGAGGTCCAGCTTGAACCGGGCGACCGGCTGTTGCTCTGCTCTGATGGCATTGTCGAGGCACAGGACCGTAACGGTACGCTTTTGGGGGATAAGGGGCTGAATGCGATCATGCACACGAACGCCTATCTGTCGGGGCATTCCTTCCTTGAATCGATGGCGTGGTCGGTATCGGAATTCTGCAATGGCGAAAGACAGGACGACATTTCCGCCCTGCTGATCGAATATCAGGGCTCGGGCGAACAAGTCGCTTTCCCGCGACGCTGACAGGGCGCAAGGCGTCGTATCGTCACCAGCCCCTTAAAGACCGCGCGTGCCGCAGAAAGGCGCGCGATCCGGGGTCCACAATCGCCGTATCCGCCTGATCCGGGGTCATCCAGACAGCGCGGTGATGGATCTCCGACGGCTCGCCCAGCCGGCGCAACGGACGGGCCAACCAGATCTGACACAGCTTTTCGGCGTGAAAACCATAATCGGGCATGAAGCAGAACCGGCGATAGGAGCCCAGATACCGCGCCTCTCCGATAGACCAGCCGGTCTCTTCGAAGACCTCGCGATGCAGCGCCGTGATCCCGTTCTCGCCGGGGTCCAGACCGCCGCCCGGCAACTGAAATTCAGGTTCGGGCTGGGCCTGATGGGTCAGCAACAAACGACCATCGCGATACAGAATGGCATAGGCGCCCGGTCGGCGACGATAGTGCAGGCCCGGCCTTGGCGCATTGCCGTATCTTGGTATCATCGTCGCCCCGTCCTGCAACTCTTTCCCTGAACCCGTTCCCTCTACTGCGGAAAGCGGGACGGGGGAAGCCGGGCACTGCCGGGCTGGCCCCTTGGGATCGCGCGCGAATACCCTATATTGGGCGGGAACAGGCCGCCCTTGCGCTGGCCACAAGAGTCTTCAAGGATATGCCATGAGCAAAATCAACCAGATCGCCTGGGACGACACGGTTCTGCCGTTCCAATTGGACCGCTCGAACATCCGCGGCCGCATCGCGCGGCTGGATGGCGTGCTGGACCATATCCTCTCGCGCCACGACTATCCCGCCCCGGTAAGTGCGTTGGTGGCCGAACTTGCGCTGCTGATGGCGCTGATCGGCCCGACGATGAAACTGCGCTGGAAGCTGAGCCTGCAGGTCCGTGGCAGCGGCGCGATCCGCACGATCGCCGCCGATTTTTACGCACCCGAAGCTGACGACAAGCCCGCCCGCATCCGCGCATGGGCCAGTTTCGACGCCGACCGGCTGGATAACAGCGCCCCGTTCGACCAGATCGGCGAAGGCTATTTCGCGATCCTGATCGATCAGGGCGAAGGCACGCAGCCTTATCAGGGCATCACCCCGCTTACCGGCGGTTCTCTGTCGGCCTGTGCGCAGACCTATTTCGCGCAGTCCGAGCAGTTGCCGGCCCGGTTCCAGCTTGCCAGCGGCTATTCGCGCCTGTCGGGCGAGGCCGGGCATTGGCGTGCGGGCGGCGTCATGCTGCAAACGCTTCCCGGTGAGCCGATGGACGCTGGAAAAGGCGGCAGCGGTGAAGGCGGTCTGATCGAAGCTGCGGACATCCTGCAGGGCGCGGAATCCGAGGACTGGAACCGTGCCAATATCCTGCTGGATACGGTCGAGGTGCTGGAACTGATCGGTCCTTCGATCGGGCCGACCGATTTGCTGCTGCGTTTGTTCCACGAGGAAACCCCGCGGGTCTTTGACACGCAGCGGGTGGAATTCGGTTGCTCCTGTACGTCGGACCGGGTGCGCGACACGCTGTCGATCTATTCGGCCAAGGATATCGCGCATATGACGACCGACGACGGCATCGTCACCGCTGATTGCCAGTTCTGTGGCGCGCATTACGAATTCGATCCGCAGAGCCTTGGTTTCGAGGCGACGGTCGATGCCGAAGGCAAGCCGCTGGAATCCGTGGACAGCGAGGACAAGGCAGAGAAGTGACGGTCGAGTGGTCTGAACACATCTTGCGAAAGGCGCTGTCGCAACCGGCAACGGCCAGTTCGGACTTTGACCTGAACCCTGAATTTGCACCGCCGGCGGGGACATTGCGCCCCGCCGGGGTGCTGGCGGCATTCCATCCCGACGACGGACGGCTGATGCTGACCAAACGCGCCTCGGGCCTGCGTCACCATCCGGGTCAGATCTCGCTGCCCGGCGGCAAGGTTGATCCCGGCGACGCCGACGAGACCGCTGCCGCATTGCGCGAAGCCTGGGAAGAGGTCGGGCTTCAGCCCGACGCCGTCGAGATCATCGGCCATCTGCCACCGCACAGCACGGTGACGGGCTTTCTGATCTCGCCTCTGGTCGGTCTGATCCGGGGTCCCTTCACCCCCCGCCGCGAACCCGGCGAGGTTGACGAAATCTTCACCCTGCCCTTCTCGCATATCGCCGATCCCGCCAGCTACCGGATCGAGCGACGCCCGTGGCGAGGCCAGTGGCGCAGCTATTACATCGCACCCTATGGTCCCTATTATCTCTGGGGCGCAACGGCACGGATGCTGCTGGGACTGGCCGAACGGGTGCGCGCATGACCGTGATCCCTGCAACCATCCTGTCCGATCCCGCCTTGATCGCGGTTCTGGACATGATCGAACAAGGCGGGCACCGCGCCTATCTGGTCGGCGGGGCGGTCAGGAATGCGCTGCTGGGCGTCACGGTAGACGATATCGACATCGCGACCGATGCCCATCCCGAAGAAGTGGTCGCACTTGCCCGCGCGGCACGGTTGAAGCCGGTTCCGACCGGCATCGACCACGGCACCGTCACCGTCGTCAGTGAGGGCATTGGCTTCGAGGTCACCACCTTCCGCCGCGATGTCGAAACCGATGGCCGCCACGCCACCGTCGCCTTTTCCGGCGAACTGGCCGAGGATGCAGCGCGGCGCGATTTCACCATGAACGCGCTTTACGCGGATCGCACGGGCCGGGTGATCGACCCGGTCGGTGGCATCCCCGATCTGCACGCCGGTCGGCTGCGTTTCGTCGGCGACCCCAAGGCGCGGATCGTTGAAGATTACCTGCGCATCCTGCGCTTCTTCCGCTTTTTGGCGTGGTATGGCCGCGAGGCCCAGCCCGAGGCCATCGCCGCCTGCGCCGAACTGCGCCCCGGTTTGGACCGGATCGCGAAAGAGCGTATCGGCGCCGAAATGCGCAAACTGCTGTCGGCACCCAATCCCGCACCTGCGATTGCACTGATGGCCCAGACCGGGGTGCTGGTCCAGATCCTGCCTGGCGCCGATCCGTCACATCTTGCGGCGCTGATCGCTGCTGAAGAGGATGCGCCGCCCAACTGGTCACGCAGATTGGCCGCGCTTGGTGCGGATGATCCTGCCGGGATGCTGCGGCTGTCACGGGGCGAGGCAAAGGCGCAGGCCGTGCTGAGCGACGCCATCGCCGCGAAACCGGGGCTTGACGCGGCAGGCTATCATCTGGGGCTTGAGACCGCGACGGATCTGGCGCTGATCCACATTGCGCAGGGCGAGGCGCTGCCCGAAGGTTGGCGCGAGCGGTTGGCGGATGCGGCCTCGTCGCCTTTGCCGATCTCGGCGCGGGATCTGTCACCGCCATTGACCGGGAAGGCGATCGGGCGTGGATTGCAGGCCGCCGAAGCGCTGTGGATCGCAAGCGGCTTCAAGACCCCCGCACCGGCGCTGATCGACGCCGCATTGCTTGCCGGAGAGGAAGAATGAGCCTGCATCAACGTCTTGGCCGCATGATCGACGCCTTCCGCCCGGCGGACGGCCCGCCGCCGAATACGCTTCTGGCGTTTTTTCGGTGGTGCCTGTCCGGCGCGTGGGGCGGGCTGACGCTGGCGGCGGTGGCCTCGGCCCTTGGCGGGGCGGCAGATGTCGGGGCGGCGGTGCTGTTGGGCATCGTCGTCGATGCGGTGGCTTCCGGCAGTGCCGAGACGTTCTGGGCCGACAGCGCCATGGCCGTTGCCATCTTCGCCGGCTTCTTCCTGATCATCCGCCCGATCATCTTCGGCTTCTCGACCGCGACCTCCAGCGTGATCGTCGGCCCGAACATCATGCCGCTGGTCCTGTCGCGCATCCATCGCTGGACCATGGGCCATTCCGTCACCTTCTTCGACAACGACTTCGCCGGGCGGCTGGCACAGAAGCAGATGCAGACCGCCCGCGCCGTCACCGATGTCGCGACCGAGATGGTCAACGTGGTGGCCTTTGCGCTGGCCTCGGTCCTTGGCTCGGTGGCCTTTCTGGTCGGCGTCGATCGATGGGGCGCGGTGGCACTGATCCTGTGGCTGCTGGCCTATCTGTGGCTGATCCGCTTCTTCCTGCCGCGCATCCGTTCGAAATCCGGGGCACGGGCTTCGGCGCGGGCGATGGTGACCGGGCAGGTCGTCGATACGATCACCAATATCAAGACGGTCAAACTGTTCTCGCATGCCGAGCATGAGGACCGCGAAGCGCTGAGCGCGATGGCGGGCTTTCGCGAAAGGGCGCTGGATTTCGGCGTGATCAGCAGCGCGTTCCGGGCGTCGCTGATGATCATCGCGGGCATTCTGCCAGTGATCCTTGTCGGCGGCTCGATCATCCTGTGGCGCGACGGGCTGGCAACGCCGGGCGATGTGGCGACTTCGGGCGCGATTGCGATGCGGCTGTCGCAGATGACCGGATGGGTCAGCATGGCCCTGATGGGTATGTGGGGCAGTATCGGCGAGGTCGAGGACGGCATGCGAACGCTGTCGCCGCCACATTCGCTGACCGACAAGCCCGGCGCCAACGCGCTGTCGCGGGTGCAGGGGCGGGTCGATTACGACCATGTGGGCTTTGCTTATGGCCGCGACGAAGGTGGGCTGCGCGGGATCGACCTGCATGTGAAACCCGGCGAGAAGATCGGCATCGTCGGTGCCTCGGGTGCGGGGAAATCGACAATGGTGGCACTGCTGCTGCGGCTTTACGACGTTGAAAAGGGCAGCATCCGTATCGACGGGCAGGACATCCGCGAGGTGACGCAGGAAAGCCTGCGCCGCCAGATCGCGATGGTCACGCAGGAAACGGCGATGTTCAACCGCTCGGCCCGTGACAATATCCGCTATGGCAGCCCCGACGCCACGCAGGAACAGATCGAGGCCGCCGCGCGCGCTGCCGAAGCGCATGACTTCATTCTTGGCCTGCGCGATTTCACCGGACGGCGGGGCTATGACGCGCATCTGGGCGAGCGGGGGGTGAAGCTGTCGGGCGGACAGCGGCAGCGGATCGCATTGGCCCGCGCTTTCGTGAAGGATGCACCCATTCTGGTGCTGGACGAGGCGACCAGCGCCCTGGACAGCGAAGTCGAGGCGCAGGTGCAGACCGCGCTTTCCCGCGCGATGAAGGGCAAGACGGTGCTGGCGATTGCGCACCGGCTGTCCACCATTGCCGAGCTGGACCGGATCATCGTCATGGATGCAGGCGAGATCGTTGAACAGGGCACGCATGAGGAATTGCTGGCGCTGGACGGGCTTTATGCACGCTACTGGAACCGTCAGTCGGGCGGCTTCCTTGGCACGCAGGAGGCCGCGGAATGAGCCTCTGGCGCGTAGAACGTCTGGGCCGCAAGGGGGACGGCGTCGCAGTCGGCGAGGACGGGCGCGCGCTGGCCGCCCTGACCCTGCCCGGCGAGGAGATTGAGGGCGAGGCGGTCGATGGCCGTATTGCCGCGCCGCGGATCGTGACACCGTCATCGCAGCGAGTGAAGCCGATCTGCGGGCATTTCCGCGCCTGCGGGGGCTGTTCGCTGATGCATGCCTCGGAAGGGTTCACGACCGACTGGAAGCGGCAGGTGGTCGTCGCAGCGCTTGAGGCGCGCGGGTTGGCCGCGACGGTCGAGGCGCTTCATGTCTCGCCCCCGCGCTCGCGCAGGCGGGCGGTCCTGTCGGGGCGGCGGACGAAGAAGGGCGCGTTGCTTGGCTTTCACGCCCGCGCCTCGGAGGTTATCGTCGATCTGACCGATTGCCACGTCATGCGGCCCGAGATCACGGCAGCGCTGCCCCTGCTGCGACGGATCGTCGTGGCAGGCGTGTCACGCTCTGCCGAACTGACACTGACGGTGATCCACGGGCCTGCCGGGCTGGACGTGGCGGTGACAGGCGGCAAGCCGATGGATGCGGCGCTGTTCCAGACGCTCGCGGCTTTGGCCGAAGAAGGCGATCTGGCGCGGCTTGATTGGGACGGTCAGCCGATCACCCGCCGAACGCCCGCTTTGCCCTTTGGCCGCGCGCTTGTTGTGCCGCCGCCCGCCGCGTTTCTGCAGGCGACCGCCGAGGGCGAGGTAGCGCTGTTGAACGGGGTCATGCGCCACACCGAAGGAGCCAGCCGGATCGTTGATTTGTTCGCCGGATGTGGCACGTTCAGCCTGCCCTTGGCGGCGCGGGCGCAGGTTCACGCGGTCGAGGGGCTGGGCACGCCGCTGGCCGCGCTGGATGCGGGATGGCGCACCGCGCCGGGCTTGAACCGCGTCACCACCGAGATTCGCGACCTTGCCCGCAACCCGCTTCTGCCCGACGAGCTTAACCGCTTTGACGCAATTGTGATCGATCCGCCACGGTCTGGGGCCGAGGCGCAATGCCATCAGATCACGAAATCCGGCGTCCAAAGCATCGCTTTCGTCGCCTGCGATCCGGTGAATTTCTCAAGAGATGCGCAGATTCTCGCCGATGGCGGGTTTAAGCTGGAAAATCTTTCCGTCGTGGATCAGTTCCGTTGGTCGCCGCATGTCGAAATTGTCGCGAAATTTGCCAGAAGCTAGTCAAATCACTGGATTCTATGCTATTCGGTAGAGAATAAAAAAACCGAAGAAACGTCAGAGGCAGTGATGTATCGCGCAGACCGACGAACGGTGACCTTTTCGCTGCTGGCTCTGCTGGCGGCGTGTGGAAAGCCGGAATCCAAGTTCCGGGGCTATAGCGGCCCCCCCGTCACGCAGATCGTGGTCAATAAAGGCCCGCGCAGAATGTATCTGCTGAGCGGTCAGACCGTGTTGAAATCCTACGATATCGGCCTTGGCAACCAGCCGGTCGGTCACAAGCAGTTCGAAGGCGACGGCAAAACGCCTGAAGGGGTCTATTTCATCGACCGCTTCAATCCGCGCAGCCGCTATCATCTGTCGGTCGGTGTGTCCTATCCGAACGATCAGGACCGTGCCTTTGCGACAGCCGTGGGTCGCAGGCCGGGCGGGGACATCTTCATCCATGGCTGGGGGCCGGAAGGCAATCGCTTCGCGCCGAACAACCGCGACTGGACGGCGGGCTGTATCGCCGTGAAGGACGAAGAAATCGAAGAGATCTTCGCCATGGTGCAGGGCGGTATCCCGGTGGTGATCAACGCCTGATCAACCGCATCGCCGGGCGGGCCGCGCCTAGCCCGGCAAGGTCAGAACCATCGCTCCGCGATCGGTCACGACCACCGTATGTTCATATTGAACGACCGGGGCGGGCGGCTCGCCGTAAAGGGTCCAGCCGTCATCGCCCTCATTCGCCCAAAGCGCGCCTTTGGACAGGAACGGCTCGACCGTCAGCACCAGACCTCTGTTCATGCGGCGCTTGTCACGGTTGTCGGGCCAGGTCGCGATCTCCTGCGGATATTCGTGCAACGACCGGCCAACGCCGTGGCTCGCCAGATTGCAGATCAGCGTATAGCCGCGCGCCGAGGCAAAGCGCCCGATGGCCTTGCCGATCCCCGAAATCGGCTTGCCGCTGCCGACCTGGTCTATACCGATCTGCATGGCCCGCTTGCCGTCGCGACACAACCGGTCCAGCTCCGGGCTGACCTGCCCTACCCGCCAGGTCGCGCCGGTATCGGCATAAAGGCCGTCCTTCGAGGCAGACACGTCGATATTGATCAAATCCCCCGCCGCGATCACCCGGTCGCCGGGGATGCCATGGGCGATCTCTTCGTTCACGCTGATGCAGGTGGCGCCCGGAAAGCCATAGGTCGATTCCGGCGCCGGGACCGCGCCTTCGCGCTCCAGCATGTCACGACCGATCTGGTCCAACTCGCGGGTCGTCATTCCCGGCTCGATCGCTTTCGCCATATCGCGCATGGTATTGGCGACGATCCGGCCGATCACCTTCATGCCCTCAAGCTCTTCCTGTTGGGTGATGGTCATGCGCTGCCTTTCCTGAAACGACCCGGCATTCTTACGAAAAAGAAAAGCCCCGTCAAAGCGGGGCTGTTTCCGGTCGGGATCAACGGCTCAACTGCCGGTCAGCAGCGTCCACCACAACTTGCCCGAGGGTTCCTGATACCAGGCCAGACCCAGACTGGTCGCCGCCGGGTCCATGATGATGTCGCGGGTGTCCCGCATGGTCATCCACGCATTCAGCGTCTGGATGTCATTTTCATAGGTTTCCGAGATATTCTCGCCGATGATATGGCCCATATATCCCTGCCGCCGGGCGCGATCCAGCGGCGAAGACCCGTCCGAGCCCCAGTGCCACGCCCGGTTCTGCGCCGACATATCCCGCGAATGCGCCATCGCCGCCGCGGAAAGCTGTGGGTTCAGCATAAGCTGCGAAGACCCAACATTCCCCCGCAACGTGTTGATTTGCTGCAACACGCGCTGCGGAATTACCTCAGATTCTCGGGCATCGATGGCATGGGAAACCGGCAGCGGCTGCCCGTCCGGCGTCAGTTGCGGGACGCCGCGCGGTGCACAGGCCGTCAGTCCGACCAGCGACAGTGTCGCAATCACCTTGAAATTCAACATCTAGTCGCCATCCCTCGCTTTTCTTTGCCGCAAGATCTACCGAATGGCCCTTCGCCCTTCAAACGCAATAATGCGTGAGCAGCGAAGGTTGTGGCAGCGTTGCAAGCCGGCTTCAGTTTGAATTGCCGGAATCGCGCGGGCAGACTATATAAATCCAACCCCTTGAGGCAGAGTAGCAAGGCCGTCCGTAAGAACGGCTGTTCCGAACGAAGGACATTCTCCGATGAGCAAATCACCTGCTCTGAATCGTCGTGCTTTCCTTGGCTCGGCTGTAGCGCTTGGCGCAGCCGGTCTGGCGTTGCCATCCTTTGCGCAGCAGATCGACCCTTATACCGGCCAGCCCATCTATGGCGGCGGTCCGACCTATGACGGTGCGACAGGCGCAACGATGGGCGCGACGCCGGATGCCGGTCAGGTGCAATACGACAGCGCCGCCGATCAGCGGCACAATATCTCCAGCTTCCATGCGCAGGACTGGCGGCCGCATTTCTCGAACCTGACCAATGGTGCGATCCTGTGCGATCTCACCTCGCGCGCGGTGCATTACTGGTCCGAGGATGAAAGCATCTATCACGTCTATCCGTCCTCGATCCCGGTCAGCGCAGACCTGACGCGGACCGGCCGGACCGAAATCATCAAGAAGGTCGAGGGTCCAAGCTGGGCGCCCACGCCCGAGATGAAGGCCCGCAACCCGGAATGGCCGGATTTCGTCCCGCCCGGACCGGACAATCCCTTGGGCACCCATGCATTGTGGCTGGGCTGGCAGTATTACCGCATCCACGGCACCCACGACACGCGCAAGATCGGCCGGAAATCCTCGAACGGCTGTATCGGGCTTTACAACGAACATATCGCCCAGTTGTTCGGACTGGCGAAGATCGGGACGCAGGTTCTGGTCCTCTGACCACTTGCCGACCCGCTGAACGAAAAAGAGGCCGCAATGCGGCCTCTTTTTGTTTGCGGTTCAGGCTGATTTTCAACCGGGCAATTCGGGGTCTTCGCCGGGCTTGGTGGTGAACACGTCCGCCCATTCCGGGTGCTTGGCATATTGCGCCCGGACATAGGGGCACAGCGGGATGATCACGAAGCTGTTCTCGCGCGCGTCGTCAATCAATGCCCGAACCAGCGCAGCAGCAGCACCCGTGCCGCGAAGGGCGTCGGGCGCGCCGGTATGATCGGCGCTGATCTTTCCGGGGCCGCGATTGGTGAAGACCAGTTCGGCCTCGGCATCGATGCCCTCGACCCGGGCAACATATCGGCCATGCCGCCCGTCGAGGTCTTCCTTGGTTACCGTAATCTCACTCATCTCACTCACCTTTCATCCACTCTTCGGCAATGCTCAGATCGGCCTGCGACAATTCATGCCCGGCCTCGGCCACGCGGGCGTCCAGATTGGCCCCGGACGCGGCCAGCCATTCGTTCAGGCGCGGCGCATAGGGGCCATAGGGGTCGCGCGCGCCGGTCACGGTCAGCATCTTGGTCCCGGCCAGATCGACCTGCGGCAGATCGTCCAGAACCGCCATCGGTCGCAGCATGATCGCGCGCCGGATCAGGCCCGGATGCAAGGCCATCACCGCCCCGGCAAAGTTCGCGCCGTTGGAATATCCCATCACGGTGATCTTTTCCGGGTCCAGACCATAGGCCGCGATCGCGCCTTCCCAGAAGCCTGCGAAAGCCTCGGCCTCGGACTTGATGTCGTCCTGATCGAAGGTGGTCATCGAATTGCGGCGAAAGAACCGCGCGATGCCTTCTTCGGTCGAACGGCCACGCAGCCCCAGCAGCGTCGCATTTGGCGCGATGCGATGGGCCAGCGGCATCAGGTCGGTTTCATTCCCGCCAGTGCCGTGCAGCAGCAGGATCACCGATCCGTCGGGCGCGTCGGGCTGACGCAGTTGATGCACGAAAGGTAGATCTCTCATGGGAATCCTCTCCTCGCCCGGTCGGGCAAATTGCGGTAACCGGACACGCAGATCCTGCGTGTCTTCGAAATGTGGCGGGATCAGCAGCTTGCGGCCAAGCTGATCCGGGGCTTCGTCAATGGCCATGCCGGGGCCGTCCGTCGCGATCTCGATCAGCGTCTCACCCGGCTCGCGGACATAAAGCGAGGTGAAATACTTGCGGTCATGCCAGGTCACATCGCCCGCATTCCGACCGGCAAGCGCCACCCGCTTTTCCTCAAGCTCATCGACATCGGCCACCCGCAGGGCGACGTGATCGATCACCCCAGTCCCCTGAATGCCCGGCACGAAGCCCGAGGCATCGCGGATATCCAGAACATCCGTGTCCGAGATCAGGCGCGTCACGCCACCCTCGACCGCATCCTGACGATAGCCGAAGCGGCCAAGGAAGCTGACGGTCTGTTCGGGAACCTCGCTCCAGATGGTGACGGCGCGCAGCCGGGTGGGCGCGGCGGGCCAGCCGGTATCGGGAATATCGGTGCCGACCAGCTTGACGATGATCCCGTCGGGGTCTTTCAGCCGCAACACCGGCTCGCCGAATTCGCGCGACGGGCCCTCGATCCGCAGACGCTGCTGCATGGCGCGGGTCAGCCAGTCGCCGATCCGGCCACGCGGGATCGCCAACGAGATTTCGGCCACCTGTCCGTGGCCCACGCGCCCTGTTGCGCCCTTCTGCCAGACCAGAAAGCTGATGAGGCTGCCGGGATTGCCTTCGGGATCGCCGTAAAACAGGTGCAACTGTTCGGCATCCTCGAAGCCGCCGGTTTGCTTGACCAGCGACAACCCTATGAAACCCATCCAGAAATCGACATTCGCCTGAACGTCGCGGGTAAGGGCCGTTACGTGATGGATACCGCTGGTCATGACACTCCTGCCTTCATTGAACGAACTCTGCAAAGATGCGGTTCCCCGCTGCCGGGCGCCATCGGGACGGGCCGCAACCCCGCGTTCGGCGATCCCGAACGCTTTCCCCCTTGGCCCCGGACCTCTTTCGTACATACCATTGATCACAGCGACGCGAAGCCAATCAAGGAGAAGCGTGATGAGTTGGAACCCCGCGCTGACGCCAGGTTGCCCCGACGAAATCGGCACCGACGCCATCGAGACGCTGATCATTCCCCGGTCCCGCGATCTGGGCGGGTTCGAGGTGCGCCGCGCCCTGCCCGCCCCGAAACGGCAGATGGTCGGCCCGTTCATCTTCTTCGATCAGGCCGGCCCGGCCGAGTTTCTGACCGGCCAGGGCATCGACGTGCGCCCGCATCCGCATATCGGGCTGGGCACGGTCACCTATCTCTATCGCGGCGATTTCCACCACCGCGACAGCATCGGCAGCGATCAGATCATCCGCCCCGGCGCGCTGAACTGGATGGTGGCGGGCAAGGGCGTCACCCATTCCGAACGCACCTCTGCCGAGGGTCGCGCGGGTCCGCACAGTCTGTTCGGCATCCAGACATGGATCGCCCTGCCCGAACATTGCGAGGATATGACCCCGATTTTCGAACATCACGGCAAGGAAGAACTGCCCGAGATCGCCGATCAGGGCATCAATGCCCGGCTGATTCTTGGCCGCGCCTATGGCGAAACCGCCCCGGCGACGCTGTATTCGGACACCTTCTATCTGGACGTGGTCCTGCAACCGCGCACCCTGTTTCCGCTGCCAAGCGATCACGAGGATCGCGGCATCTATATCACCGAAGGCTCGGTCACCATTGCCGGGCAGGAATTTCAGGCCGGGCAGATGATGATCTTCCGCCCCGGCGATCAGATCACCGTCCAGTCGGGCGACCGCGGCGCCCGGCTGATGGCGCTTGGCGGCGAGACGCTGGGCGGGCCGCGTTACATCTGGTGGAACTTCGTCGCCTCGTCCCGCGAAAAGATCGAAGAGGCGAAACGCGAATGGCGCGAGGAACGTTGGGGCTTGGGACAATTCGACCTGCCGCCCGATGATCGCGATGAACATATCCCGCTGCCCGATTAAGGCCCGATTAAGGAGAGACCCGTGACGATCAAAACCCCCGACGCCATCCGCAGCTTCTGGTTCTCGGAAGAGATGAAGCCCTATTGGTTCGACAAATCGGAAGAGATCGACCGCAAGATCATCAGCGAATTCGGCGAGACCTATGAGGCGGCGGCACAGGGAAAACTGCCCGGCTGGCTGGACAATGCCGATGACGCGCTGGCGCTGATCATCACGCTGGACCAGTTTCCCCGCAATATGTTCCGCGGCTCTCCGCGCAGCTTCGAAAGCAACGACCTTGTGCTGGAATATGCGCGCGAGGCGCTGGATCGCGGCTATGACCAGCAGGTGGATGAGGATGCGCGGACCTTCTTCTACCTGCCCTTCATGCATAGCGAGGATCTGGCCGATCAGGAACGATGCGTGAAGCTCTATGAGGCACTGGGCAGTGACTACAGCCTGAAATTCGCTGTCGAGCATCGTGATATCGTCAAAGAGTTTGATCGCTTCCCGCATCGAAACGCAGTTCTGGGTCGCGAGAACACCCCGGAAGAGACCGAGTTTCTGAAAACCCATACCGGCTTCTGATGCTGCCGGTCTTCTACGCCCCCGAATCCGAGGCTCATGACCCGCAGTTCTGGATGCTGCGGGGCGTGCCCTCGACCAACAAGGAACTGCCCGAACGCGCTCATCGCCTGTTGGCCGGGCTCGCGCGTCTGGGCCTGACGCCGCAATCACCTCCCGTGGCGGATCAGGCTGCGCTCCGGCAGGTGCATACGCCGGACTATCTGGCCTTCCTCGAAACCGCATGGGCCGAGTGGCAAAAGATGCCCAATGCCGGGCCAGAGGTGGTGCCGAACCTGCATCCGCAAAAGGACCGCCACCATTATCCCGCAGGCATTACCGGGCGCGCGGGCTGGCATCTGTCCGATACCGGCTGCCCCTTGGGCCAACACACATGGGCCGCCGCCCTGCGCGGGGCTGATACCGCGCTGGCCGCTGCGGCTGCGGTGCGCGATGGTGCGCCCGCCGCCTACGCGCTGTGCCGCCCGCCCGGCCATCACGCGACGGCGGATAATGCGGGCGGGCATTGTTTCCTGAACAATTCGGCCATCGCCGCGCAATCCCTGCTGGATATACATCCACGCGTTGCTGTGCTGGACATCGACGTTCATCACGGCAACGGCACGCAAGAGATTTTCTACGACCGCGCCGATGTGCTGACCGTTTCCGTCCATACCGATCCGTCGAATTTCTATCCGTTCTTCCTTGGCTATGCCGATGAAACCGGATCAGGCGCGGGCGAAGGTTTCAACCTCAACCTGCCCTTGCCGCAAGGTAGCGGCGACGATCTGTGGCTCGCCACCATCGACAAGGCGCTGGCCCGGATCGCCGATTTTCAACCCGGCGTTCTGGTTCTGGCGCTTGGGCTGGACGCGCATGAAAACGACCCGTTCAAGGGAATGAAGGTGACGACAGCCGCCTTCACCCGCGCCGCCGAGCTTATCCGGGCGGCGGGCCTGCCCACGGTAATCGTGCAGGAAGGCGGCTATCTGTCCAACGACCTCCGCGACAATATCGAGGCATTCCTGCGTCCGTGGACCTAGCGAAGCCAAGAACCGCAACTCATCCCTAGGTGGTACATCTAGGTCATGTTGACGAATGGCGGAGCCATAGCCTGATGCAGGCGACGTCTACGAAGCCGAGGAAACTGTCTGCAGTTTTGTCGTAGCGGTTTGCCAGCCGGCGGCTGTTTTTCAGCTTGTT
>NZ_JAEPRQ010000004.1 GCF_016629665.1 Paracoccus caeni | reverse complement strand
CGCGTTGCAACACGGTGACGTGGTCGCAGATATCGGCGACGACGCTCAGGTTATGTTCGACCATCAGGACGGCGCGGTCGGCGGCCAGATCGCGGATGATCCCCGCCACCATCGCCACATCCTCGCGCCCCATTCCGGCCATCGGCTCGTCCAGCAACAGCACCTCGGGGTCCAGCGCCAGCGTCGTCGCGATCTCCAGCACGCGCTTGCGGCCATAGGACAGATCGGCGGCGCGGTGGTCGCGATAGGTGCCAAGGCCCAGCCGGTCGATCAATTCATCGGCCCGGTCGTTCAGCCGGTCCAGCGCCGAAAGCGGCCGCCAGAACTGCGTGGCCAGCCCGGCAGGACGTTGCAGCGCGACCTTGACGTTCTCACGCACGCTGAGATGCGGAAACACCGCCGAGATCTGGAAGCTGCGCACCAAGCCCATCCGCGCGACCTTGGCCGGGCCGGTATGGGTGATGTCATTGCCCAACAGCTCGATCCTGCCGCGCGTCGGCGGCAGGAACTTGGTCAGCAGGTTAAAGACGGTGGTCTTGCCTGCCCCGTTCGGCCCGATCAATGCGTGGATCTGCGCGTGACGCACATCCAGATCCACATTGTTGACCGCCGTGAACCCGGCAAAGTCCTTGCCCAGACCCCGGGCGGTCAAAACCACCCGAGCGTTGACTTCGGCCATCACCGGACGCTCCTCTCTAGTGACGGCGCCAAGCGACGGATCGAACATGGTGTGTGCGAAAAGCGGACTGGAGGCCGCACCACGAGCATTTTCCCTTCGGTTGGATGATCGACTTTTTGAAAGAGGTCCGTTGCTTGCACATGAGGATCGCCTTCCAGTTCATCCAGTCGGTTAACGGGAGAAAAGGGTATGTCCAGTTTTCCAAGGAGTTCCGCCCACTCGGCGACCGTTTTGTGGACAACGCACTCTGACAGACGCTTATATAGCTGTCCCACGGATGCTGCCCGTTGCCCGTCATCGATCAGGATGGGGTCATCAGCCCAATCGGCTCGGCCCGCGGCGGTGAAGAAAGATTTCCAATGGGCCGCAGTATAGGGCATGACCGCTATGAAACCGTCGGCTGCCCGATACGGTCGGCGCCAAGGATTTAACAGTCTATTATAGCCGCTTGGTCCTTCGGCTGGCAGAAAGCTTTTCCCGGCCAGGTGTTCGACGGCCAGAAACGACACCATCACCTCGAACATCGGCACTTCGATAGCTTGACCTTGTCCCGTCCGCTCGCGGTGTAGCAATGCAGCAGTGATCGCGGAAACGGCGTGAAGCCCTGCGGTTTTGTCAGCCACAATGGTCGGGGCGTAGCGCGGTGGCTCATCCGGGTCAGAGGACAGCGCCGCCCAGCCTGAGATCGCCTGGATGATGTCATCATAAGCCGGACGATCCCGATAGGGTCCGTCTTGCCCGAAGCCGGTAATCGCGCAGTAGACCAGCCTGGGAAAGCGCTTGTTCAGTGCTTCTGGGTCTAGAGCTAAGCGTCTCGCCGCGTTCATTCGCATATTGTGAATGAAGACGTCGGCTTCAGCGATCAAATCAACCAATCGGCTCAGATCGTTGGAATTCTTGAGATCAAGACAAATGCTATCCTTGTTCCGGTTGCAGTTGAGGAAAGCAGCGCCCATCCCCGGCGAACGGGCGGGGCCCGGTGCCCTCATGATGTCTCCGACCGGAGGTTCGATCTTGATCACCTCAGCGCCCATGTCACCAAGCATCTGTGTGGCATAGGGTCCGGCGATAACAGTGGTCAGGTCGATGATCCGAATCCCAGAAAGAGGGCCAACCATGTTTTCCCCCTTTTACCGCGCGGTGAAGCCGCCATCGACGGGCAAAGCCACGCCGGTCACGAAGGACGCGTCGTCGGAAGACAGCCACAGGGCAGCCTGAGCCACCTCGTCCGCCCGCACCAGTCGACCCATCGGAACAGCGGCAAGAATCTTTGACTGGTTCGCCTCGGCCTCCTTCGGATCGCCCGAGCGTCCGGTAAAGCCCAATTTCATGGGAGTGTCGGCGAGGCCCGGACAAACGACGTTAACGCGGACGTTGTCAGGTGCAAAGCGCTGGCAAAGCGATTTTGCCAGCCCGACCACCGCAAATTTTGCAGCAGAGTAGACAGGGCTCATCATTGATCCCATGAGGCCGGAGATCGACGAAGTGAATACGATTGAGCCGCCTCCCGCTTTTCGCATGTAGCCAATCGCTTCACCTGCGGCCAAAGTGGCCGAGGTTACGTTAAGCCGCATGGCAAGGTCATATTCCTCGAGATCCAGACCTTCGACACCCGCCGGGCCGGGAATGCCTGCATGTGCCCAAAGCAGGTCCACGCCGCCTAAAAGGGACGCGGCCGCGTGAATAGAGCTCCTCATTTCTTCAGGTTTCGAAAGGTCTGCTTGAACGGTCTGCAGGTCAAAGCCCTTTCCGTGCATCTCGGATACAAGCGCTTTCAGCCCATCTTCGTTCACGTCCACCGCGACGACGGTCGCGCCCTCGCGCAAAAACAGTTCGACGCCAGCGCGACCCATACCCGAGGCGGCGGCGGTAATAATGGCTCTCTTGTTCTTCAGCCGCATGGGCGTCACTCCGTTCTAATCTGCATATGCATCAGGAAAGCGGCCATGAGTGCTAACCACTGTTGTGCGCGTCTCGAGATATCCATCAAGAGCTTCGACGCCGTTCTCGCGCCCCCAGCCACTTGCCCCGAAACCTCCATAAGGCGTGGACCAGCGGATAAAGCGGTAGGTATTCACCCACACCATCCCCGCCCGTATCCGTGATGCGACGCGATGCGCCCGTCCGGTATCGCCGGTCCAGAGACCGGCCGTCAGGCCATAGCGCGTGTCGTTCGCGATGCGAACGGCATCGTCCTCATCATCGAACGGGATCAGCGCGGCGACCGGTCCGAAAATTTCGTCTTGCGCGATTTTCATGTCGTTGGAAACGTTCGCGAAAACCGTCGGCTGTATAAAATAGCCATCCCCGAAATCGCCGCCGGACAACTGCTTTCCACCTGTCAGGAGGTCTGCACCCTCGCTTTGACCAATGGCGATGTAGGATAAGGTCTTCTCAAGTTGCGCAAGATGAGCCTGCGGCCCCATATGTGTGCGAGGGTCTATGGCGGGCCCCACGCGCACATTGAGGGCACGTTGCCTGAAAGCCTCGGCAACCTTCTCATAAACTGATCTCTGCACAAGCACGCGAGAGCCAAGGGCGCAACTTTGGCCACAAAGTGTCCACGCCGAATTCGTCGCCGCGTTGATGGCCTGTTCGAGGTCTGCATCAGCAAAGATGATGTGCGGAGACTTGCCGCCCAATTCAAACGTAAACCGCTTCATCGTCTCTGCACCTTTGCGCAGGATCGCCTTCGCAGTCGCGCCTTCACCGGTAAAAGCAATTTTGTCGACGCCCGGATGAGACACCAACCATTCGCCCACATCATCGGCGCCATGACCTGGAACGATGTTGACCACACCTGGCGGAAAGCCTGCCGCTTCGAACAGCTTGCCCAATTCAAGTGTGCCGACCGGGGTTTGCTCTGCGGGCTTGATGACCACGGTGCAGCCTGCGGCTAACGCCGGGCCCAGCTTCCAGGCCGCCGCCATAAGTGGCACATTCCATGGGGTGATTGCGGCGACGACCCCTACTGGCACACGGCTCGTGAAGGCATGAACCGTGCTGTCGAAGGGAATGGTTCGCCCCGAAGCCTTATCTGCAAGCGAAGCCCACCAATGATAGCCAAAATGATGGCTTCCAATATCGGCTCGCGCTTCCCTGATCGCCCGGCCAGAATCTCTTGCTTCCATTTCTGCCAATTGCTGGGCACGAGCGGCGTAGAGATCGGCAAAACGTCGTAACAAGGCGGCTCGCTCGTGTCCCGGCATCTGCGCCCAGGGACCTTCGAGCGCCTGCCGTGCGGCAGCGACTGCAAGGTCCACGTCGCGCTTTCCGCCTGCTGCCACGACGGCCCAAACTCGCCCTGTCGATGGATCCATGCTTTCAATCTCAGCGCCATCCTCAGAACGCCGCCACTCCCCACCGATATACAGCCTGTCCAACCGCAATACGTCGTCTGCCAACTCAATGGCCATCTTAAACCTCATGAACTGTGTGGATTGGGTGGGCGAAGATCGCCCCCGACCCAGTTGGTCTATTGCACCAGCCTGCAACCGCCTGCATCAAGCGGACGGAAGGCAGTTTCACCGGGCAGAACTTCGATGATTTTGTAATAGTCATAGGCCTGCGTGGATTCGGCAGGTGACTTAACCTCAACCAACAGCATGTCGTGGATCACCCGACCATCCTCCCGCAATGAGGTGGGACCGAAAAGCGGGTCTTCAAATGTACCACGATCGCGCATGGCTTTCACAACAGCCGCCCCATCTTCTGGCGAGCCAACCGTTGCCACAGCTTCGAGATACGCAAGCGTCGCCGAATAGGCCCCCGCCTGATTCATCGTGGGCATCCTGCCTTCATTCTCTTCGGCAAACCGCTGCGCGAAGGCGCGCGTTTCATCATCGCGGTCCCAGTAGAAACCGGTGGTCAGCAGCAAACCCTGTGCGATTTCTAGGCCGGTGGAATGGATGTCCGATAAGAACATCAGCATTCCCGCAAAGGTCTGGCCGCCATCAATAAGCCCGAATTCGCGCGCCTGTTTCAATGTATTGCTAGCGTCACCCCCAGTGTTCGCGAGGGCTATGACATCAGCGCCACTGGCCTGAGCTTGCAGAAGGTAGGACGAAAAGTCAGACGTTGCAGTTGGGTGCAGGATCGAGCCCAGCACTGAGCCATCATTATCGTTGATGACAGCCGACGCGTCGCGCTCGAGAGAATGTCCAAGTGCGAAATCTACTGTGATAAAATACCAGTTCTTTTTTCCCTGGCGGGTTAGGGCATCGGCAGTTCCGTGAGCCAACGCCCAGGTATCATATGTCCAGTGGACGGAATTCGGAGTGCAGGCTGAACCCGTCAGGTCTGATGTTCCTGATGCAGTCAGAAGCGCCACTTTGTTCGCCTCTTCCGCCATCGGCGCAAGCGCAAGAGAAATGGCGCTCGTAGGCATGTCAATCAGAGCATCGACGCCGTCGGCATCCAGCCATTGGCGTGCGATTGCGGACGATATGTCAGGTTTATTCTGGGCGTCAGCCGCGACGACCTTGATGTCGAAGCCCTCCGATTCCGGCCGCTTCATAAAGTCGTCAACAGCAAATTGCGTCGCTATGACCGACCCTTGACCGCCGATGTCTGAAAAAATGCCGCTCATATCGGCGAGCACTCCCAGCTTCACTCCGACTGTCTCTTGCGCAGATGCGCAGATCGGCGCCGCTGCGGCGACTGTGCAAACCAAGAGTCCCCTTAACAGTGATTTCGGCATAAGCTCCTCCCAAAGCCAAGTTCTAAATTCATGTACATGAACTTCTTGTCTCTGTATATGAATTTATGCGAGGGCGGTAAAATTGATGACAAGCATCATCGAAGATGTGGAAGGACCGTGAAGGTGGAAGTTCGACAAGCAGCCAATGTTTTGGACCTTTTGGAATTTTTCGCCGAAAGAAAGCAGCCCGCAACGATGGCGGAAATCTCGGAAGCTCTGAGCTGGCCAAGGTCCAGCACTTTCAATCTGATCGGCACATTGTCAGGGCGCGGATATCTTTATGAGCCATCGGGACGCGGCGGATACTATCCTACACCGCGATGGCTTTCAGCGTCGCAAGCTGTAGCCGAGGCTGATCCTCTACCTGATGCAGTGATCGCCGCCGCGCGCGCGATTCGCGATTCGACAGGTGAAACCACCTGTATTGCTTCGGCATCTGGCCTAAGCGCTATCATGCTGTTTGTGGCAGAATCCCGGCAACCGATCCGATACTTCGCCGCAGCCGGCAGCCGGGTCCCGATCCATGCCAGCTCGGTCGGAAGAGCGCTGATGGCGCTTATGTCCAAAAGCGATCGCGATACGCTGTATCGCCGTATGGATTTCGATTCCGGCAGTCCGAATGCACCGCAGAGCGCTGCAGAGGTAGAGCACGAGCTAATAGAAGCCTCGAAGCGAGGCTACCATCAGAGCAACTCCGAGTTTGTCCCTGATCTCGCCGGTGTTTCTGTGCCATTGCCTGCAGATCGGCGTCGTCTCTCGCTTGTTGTGGCAGGTCCAACATCTCGCTGTCTCGAAAAGCGATCTGACCTCTATCGGCATATTGTTGAAGCTCTAGTGGACCACGATCTGAGCCTCAAAAATATGCCCGATTAGAGTCATTTAGGGTCAAGGCTCAAAGCCAATAGATTACGGTGGCTGCGAGCGCGATGGCGGAGAGGATGACTTTCGGGCATCGGTTGTAGCGGATCGCTACACGCCTCCAATCTTTGAGCTGTCCGAACATGATCTCGATGCGGCTACGCCGTTTGTTGTGCTGCATGAAGGTGTCGGCCCTGTTGTTGATCGTAAGACGCCTTCGGTGGTTTTTGCCGGGATCGGCAATCAGCCCCTCGTGCCAGTGATTGTAAGTGTCGATGCCTATCAGCTCGCGGGCATGCCCGCGAGCTGATGGCGGTCGGGGTCACCGAATACATCACCGCGCGATCGTATTCCGCGCTGTGCTATCAGAAATGCGCCTACTATAAGTCAGCCGCCCATATAGAACCCGATTAGGTAAAAAGCTGACAGCCCACAGATCGGGGCTGCCAGAACGATCAAGATCGGACCGTCAATCCAGGGCTCAATTTCGCGACTCCACATCCACCAACCAGATGCACAATGCCGCGCGTGGCCGCCGTCAGCGCCTATGGCACAGATTTAAGGTTGTGATTTAAGATCGCCGATAGATACCGTCGAGAAACCGGATTCCACCGCAGCTACCCAGCTTTACTTGATCCTTGCCAAGGATACGCGCCCGAGACATGGTCATCCCAAGCGCTATAACTTGCCATCAGGGATGTGGCTCTCCAGACTTGGTAGATGCTGTAAAGGATGCAACATGAAGTCTTTGTCATCCGTCGGCGGTCAGCCCGGAGAGATCGTTCTTGCCGAGTTGATGACGAGCCACGGCCCGTTGACAGATGCCCGCGCAGTGTCCGAGGAGCGGATCACACCGAGGATCGGACATGTGCCGGATCTGTTGATCGATCTGTGGCGCCTCTATGGGGTGGGGGCGCTTCGCGACGGTGGGTTGTGGCTGGCCATGCCGGGCGATTTTGATCGGGTGACCGAGCTGGTTTTCGGCGGCGATGCTGACCTTGGCACGGGAACGCAATTGATTGCCTATGGCGCGATGGGCAATTTCTTGTGCTGGAACAGCCGTTATGGCGCGGTTCTGGTTTCACCCGCATCGGGGGCGGTGCAGGCGCCCGCTTTGACACAGCGCGCACCGGCGCTTGATCATGACGCTCTGCTGCTCAGCTACCTGCAAGAGCTGCATCCCTTCTTTTTTGACCGGGTGGATCGGGACAACCAGCCTATGCTGGATCGGGCGCGTGCCGCCTGGGGGCCGCTGAGCTATGGCCAGATTTACGCGGCCTATCCGATTCAGGATGTCGGGGAAGGGATCGGGGTCGAGAATGTCGCCATCGACGATGCCGTCGACTATCTTACTGAAGTCGCACGAGTTACAGGCTTCATGCTGCAGGATTTCGAGAATAATCGCTTCAACATTCGTGACATAGGATCGCCAAAATGATCAATGCGCGCCGCTGCGTTGCGGTACTGATAGCTGCGGCCTGCCTTTCAGTTGCGGCCTGCCGGGCCGAACCAATTGATCGCCTGACTTTCGGCTTCGGAACGGACATGCGCGCCCCTGTTCTGGTGGTCGATTTTCGCATCAACGATCTGGAACCTGCCTATCCGCTGCCCAAATTATCGCGGGGCGGCGCCGATAGCGCGCCGCGCACCACCGGCGGCATGTCCGTGGAGACCGGTCCGCTGCCAGAGCAATTCGAGGTCAGGGCGCTTTGGATCGAGGTTGCTTCGGGTCGGGCCTATGAGGCGAAAGCCGAGATCCGCCGCGACGATATGGCTTCTCATGTTCGCACGGGCCATTTGGATATCCTCATGCTGCCGGGCGGTGAGTTGCTCGTGGGATCGGACCCGGTGCCCACCAGTCGTGAGGTCATCACGCGCGACATCGCTCGTTCGTGTGGAACCCGTCGGCCCGATCAGGACCGGGACCTGCTGCGAGAGCCGGAAAAAACCGCCCGGCTGCCAGACATGCTGACGCGTTTCGACGACCGCCTCATCGCCGAACCTTGCGAAAAGGAGCAGTGACATGACGGAAACAGCCGATCCAATCGCTGACCGCGCAGATCAGGCCGCAGACCGTGCAGGTCTGTCAGGCGACATAGGCTCGGTTGCCGCCACTTGCCCGAAGACCGCGCTTGAGATCGGCGTGTTCTTCGATGGAACGTTCAACAATCTGGCCAATGCACGGACGGGTGGCACGACCGGATCCTATGCGAATGCGGCGAGCAACGTCGCATTGCTGTCCCAGATTTATAAGGACGGCGACACCTATGATATCGTCAACGAATGGGGAACGGGCGTTTGCCGTAAGTTTGGTGTGTATTACGCCAAAGGCATCGGCACCAGAAGTGGCGGTAAGGACAGCAAGATAGGCGGCGCATTGGGCATGGGGGAAACCGGCGTCGAATACACCGTTGCAAATGCGGCGCTTGATCTTGGGCAGCAGATCGCCCGGATGTCCCCCGGAATCGAGCCCGAAGAAATCCTTCTAGATGTCTTCGGGTTCAGCCGTGGCGCGGCGGCGGCGCGTTATTTCGTCAATGCGTTCCGTCAGGGTTGGGTGGATTACAACCCGGTGTTCGGCACAAGGCTTCAGGGACGCGTCCCTGAAGGGCGCAAATTCCGCATCCGCTTTGTCGGGATCTTCGAAACGGTCGCCTCGATTGGGCTTGGAACTGTCGAATATAATTACGGCGCCAACATTCACCTGAAGACCGCGCAGGCCGACAAGATATTTCATATGGTGGCTGTCAACGAATACCGCAGGAATTTCCGACTGAACGACAACCATCCAAGCGGAGGTGACCGCCAAGAGATGCCGGGCGCGCATAGTGACGTGGGTGGCGGGTATCGCGATCCGGGTGACACGGCCCCGCTGGCGGGGTCAAAGAAATTCATGTCGCCATGGCCGGATGAGATCGCCATGATCAAAGACATCCGTAGCCAGATGGGTATTCGCCCGGAGGACGCGGTCCCATGGATTGAAGAAGGTTTCATTCGTCCCGACCAGACGTCGGCCCTGCAACACCGCATCGGGCCTGTGCGCGAGGAGCAGGTCACCGGTGCCTTCGGCGCACCAACGACCATGCAGGTTTTCGACGAAACTCGCGTCCTGCATCGCCCTTGGGTCCGGCTGGGGCTGTCGCGTGTGGCGATGGCGGCAATGCATCGACGCGCCCTGGAGCTTGGTGTTCCCTTGTTGGATCTGCCCTCGACCGAAGAATACACGATCCCGCCGGATTTGCGACCGATCGGCCAGCGTATCATTGCAGGCGAAGAGGTTGGCGGAGCGGATGCGCGCTTCGTGGTGAATAATTTCGTCCATGTGTCGGCCAATCCGGATTCTATTGGCATGTCCGGCGAGAGCGATCGGGAGAGAGAGATCTATCCGAACCAGCCAGGCAAGGCGATCTGACCTCAGGCCAGTTCGGCCATGCGGGCGCGAAGAAGGTGCATTTTCTGCGTTTCGTCGCAGGCGCGCGCAAGAATGCTTTGAAGCACGGGGTCGCGGTCTTCGAAATTCGGCCCGTGGGCCAGCTCCCACGCGCAGATCATGAACAGTGCCTTTGCTTGCAGGATGCCATGAGCCTGCATCCGTCGCACCGTGTCCTGCGTCATCTGATCACGTGCGCGCTGACTTTGAGTACATAGCTCGGGAAAGGTGCTGGCCAGAAGGTCCGACAACGCATCCAGACGCGCCTTGGTCCGGGCGACAGCAATGGCATTGCGGTCGCCTTGCGTGATGTAAAGCGGCTCGCTCGGCGCGCTTGGCAGTGCCGGGACCAGCCGCACGCGCGTGATCATTTGATCGCGCGCCGAGGGCAGCAACATGTCAGCGACCCGGCCATCTGCAAACCAGCGCCGGGCATGGTCGGGGCGTGTGGACAGCTCGTTCATATAGGCGACCATCGTTGCCGACTCCCAGAACCGGAAGATCAGCCATGCCCCGTCCCGATCAGGTATCCGGACGAACTTGCGGAAATGGCGCCACATATCATCAAGCGAGGCGCGCGACCTGACATAGATCCCCGGCTGATTGTCCCACAGGTGCCAATAGGCATCGCTGCGGGTAAACAGGTTGCGGGTGAAGGTGTTGCCGTCCTCCAGCCGCACGATCCACGGAGCCGCGTCCTTCAGGTCGTCGTAAGCCTTGCCCTTGAACAGGCAACGATGCTCCAGCTCGCTGTCTTCCATCACCTCCGGCAGGTTCACTACCTTGGCGGCATCCAGAATGGCGTAGGTCCGCATCGGCGGCACAGCAGCCGGATCACCGCCGGCCGCGTCGATTTCGGCCGGTGATGGCTCTGGTTGGCCGAAGAGGGCGTTCCGCAAAGCATCTGGAACCGTTTTCTTCAGGGTAGCCCCGGACTGGGCATCCAGCGGCCCGACGCTTTCGATGGTGGTGATTTGCAGCCCGGAGGGTGCGGCGTTACTGTCACCAACGCCCAGTGGCGTTGCCACGTCCAGCCACGGGTCAAAAAGATGGTTATCAGTCGTTGAGGTCATCCGGGCGGGCGCAATGCAAGAACCAGTATATCTGCAACCTAGCGAAACAAGGTCCAGATGCCTATCCCCACCGCGTCGATTGAATCGCGCCGGTGGTCTCAGCGTCCCAGTTCGGCCCGACTGATCGGGTCTGTCACCCCTTCGCCATCGACGATCAGCGGGAAGTAATCGGCATAGAGGTCATGAAAAACATGAGCCGCCTGCGTCCGAGAACAAAGTATCTTCTCGTGGAAAATCGTTTTCTGGTCGTAGGTTGTGTTGACAAAAAGGATTGCCCTGCGTGGTCGGTTGTGATTCCCAATACAAAAAGAACCGCAAGGTGCGCAAGGTGGTCGACATGACGATCTATACGTTGCGCAACATGGCCGAACGGTGCTGCAACAAACTCAAGAACAGTCGTCGCTTGGCAACCCGCTACGACAAAATCGCAGACAGTTTCCTCGGCTTCATCGACATCGCTTGCAGCAGGCTATGACTTCGCCATTTGTCAACATGACCTACAAGATTTGCATAATTGCGCACGTCTTTCATAGCTGTTTAGATTTACGATATTGACCAATCGTTGGTCCCACCGGCTGTCCCGTGGGCATCTGGAAACACCATTCTGGCGAACCGATCGTCCTTCGTCCCGGCGTAGGCATTTGATCGCGCCCACAATAGGTTCTAGCTTCGAACAGAAACGCGGGGCAGGGACTATTTGATGAGGTTGATTTCCAGACTGTTCGGACGGCGACCGATGACCCGGCTCGACAATGCGCTGGCCAGCATCGACGGCGCGACCGAACAGTTCCGCCTGTCCGCAGAAATGACGGTGCAGCCCCATGCACGGCTGTTCTGGGATCTGGCGGCGGCGGCGTTCGACCTTCGGGCGCAGGTCGAACGTAATCCGGGAAACATTACCGCCATGCGCCGGTTTCTTCTGTTCTACCTTCCTACCATGGCCGAACTGTGCCTTCGCTGGGCGCGGCTGTCCCATGCCGATCCGCTGCGTCCGCCGGATGAGACTGCCATCGCCGATTTCAGGAACTGGCTGGACATCACCCGCGCTGCTGCCGAGGCCTGCAGAGCCCGTAGCCATGATGACCTGCGCCTGACGATGGAAGCGCTGGATGATCAGCTCCAGCGCCTCTCGATCTGACGGACGGTTGGAATGCCGATACCCGAACATGCAACTGCCGTGCATGCCTTTCAGCGGATGTGTTTCCGACACGACTGGCGCAGCTATCAGTCCCGCATCCTTGCCGAAATGGCCGATCATCTTGAGGATCGGAAACTGCATGTGGTCGCCGCCCCCGGTGCCGGCAAGACCGTTCTGGGGCTGGAGATCATCCGCAGGCTTCGCGGTCGCACCCTGATTCTGGCGCCCAGTCTGCTTGTGCGGGATCAGTGGATCGCGCGGCTTTGCGATGATTTTCTGGATGGCGAGCGGCCCGACTGGATCAGCACCGATCTGCATGCAGACGTTCCCTTGCGGCTTAGCACCTACCAGAACATCCACCAGAACCGCGCCAAGCCGATGCCGCCGATGGATGTCATCTGTCTGGACGAGGCGCATCACCTGCGCCGTGCCTGGTGGCAGAGCCTGACGCGATTGCAAGAGACCCATCAGCCCGTGACATTGTCGCTGACCGCGACGCCACCTTATGATTCCGAGCCGTGGGAGTGGGAAAATTACAGCGCCCTTTGCGGCCCGGTTGACGCCGAGATCTCGGTGCCGGAACTGGTCCTGACCGGCGATCTTTGCCCGCATCAGGATCTGGTGTTCGTTGCCCGGACAACTGATCGTCAGGCCTATGATCAAAACCTTGCGGCAGAGAAACAGCTTTTCGCCTCGCTCTCTGCCGATCCGCAACTGCTGACGATGCTGCAACAATCACCCTGGATCACCGATTGCGAAAATCAGAGCCAGAAGATTCTTGAAAACCCGGAATTGTTCAGCGCCATGCTGATCTATTTGCGGGATGCCGGGCAGCCCTTGCCAAGCTATGCCCGTCGCCTGCTGCGGCTGGATGAGGCTGAATGGCCCCGGCTGGACTGGTCGTGGTTGCAGATCCTGTTGGCGGCGCATCTGACGACGCTTCCCGAGGCGATGCTTGCCCGGCTGAAGACGGGTGGTGCATTGCGCAACGACCGGCTTAGCCTGCCGCCTCCCCGTTTCGCAGACCGGATCTCGCTTCTGGACGACGACAAGTCCCGGCTGGAAGCGACCAGCGAGATCCACCGGCAAGAGCGGGAGACGCGTGGCGATGGGCTGCGCATGGCGATCCTTCTGGACCGGATCGGTCATGTCGCAATGAAGCTGGATCACGAGCCGCGCGACTACAATGCCGGCGCCGTTTTCCGCTGGCTGCACCGCGAAGGTGGCTATGACGATCTGGCGTTGCTGACCGGGCAGATGGTGTGCCTGCCGCGACGGCTTTGCGACCGGCTGGCCGGGCGCGAGGTTTCGGGAATGCCGGGCTATATCATCGTCGCCGGTCCCGATTTTCAGAACGCGGTGACGCGGGTTAATGAGGCCTTCGGGCGCGGTGACATCCGGGTGGTCATCGGCACGCAGGCGTTTTTGGGGCAGGGGTGGGACGCGCCGGCGTTGAATGCGTTGGTCCTTGGGACCAGTCTTGCCCGTTTCGTGGCGGTGAACCAGCTTCGTGGCCGGGCGCTGCGCAAGGATCGCAATGTTGCGGACAAGAGCGCGAACATCTGGCATCTCGCGATCGTGCCCGGCAGTCGCGTCGAGGGCGAAGAGGTCGCGCGGCTGCATCGCCGGTTTGACTGTTTCGCCCGTTTGGACCGCCCTGCGGGGGAGATAAGATCGCATTTCGCGCCGCTGGCGGATATCGGGCAGCAGAACCAGATGACATGCGACATGGCGCGGCGTCATACGACGCTGGCCGCGGAATGGCAGATTGCGCTGCGGGCGGGGGCCGAAGATCAGCCGCAACTGATGCGCGAATCCGGCATCAACCGGGGCATCCGTCAGCAGGTCGTGCCGGTCTCGGCGCTGTCATGGCGCGGTCGGCTGATGGTGATGTTCGGGCGGGATCAGACGGATGACGAGACCCGGCGCGGTCTGGAGCGGCTTGCGCGGCTGGTGATCGAGGCTTTGCGCGAACTGGGCGATCTGCCCTCAGCGACGCCTCTTTCCCCCGAGGTGTCCCAGAGGGGCGGTCGTTTCTATATCAGCCTGCGCGGTGCCTCGCGGCTGACCGAAAGCCTGTTTCACGACAGCCTGCGGCAGTTGCTCGACCCTGTGGTAAATCCGCGCTACGTCATCATCGTTCGCTCGGGGCTGTTCACCAAGCGGTTCCAGTATTTCGCTGTTCCGCCCCGGTTCGATGGTCGCAAGGAGCGCGCCGAAATTTTCTGGCGCAACTGGCAGGGTATCGTTGGGCGTGGTGAACTGATCTACACCCGCACCCCGATGGGTCGCGGCGAATTGCAGGCGGCCCGCCTGAACAGCCACCAACGCCACATTCAGAGCCACCTGAGCTGGCGTTGACCGAATGTGTCTATACCAGCACCGTCAAGCACACCCTCGGATGCATATGTCGAAGATACCACTCGGTAACAACTGGCGGATCATGGGTGTGGTGATACCGTATGGTATCATTTTGGGCTTCATTGCTGTAATGATACACCTGCGTACCATATTGTTTCTGCGCGCCGAATGAGATACAACTACGTATCATTTCTGCGAGGGTTTCATGGACCTGTCCACGGCTGAAGAACGTCTGGCTCGGGAATTCGGCGCGGCTATCCGGGCGCGCAGGAAGGCGCTTGGATATACTCAGGCCGATCTCGCGGGCATGATAAGCACCAATCGTCGCTTCGTCAGCGAATTGGAGCGGGGAAAGGGGACCAGCTATCTTGCCCCGGCTCTGGCCGCGGCCGAGGTGTTGGGGATGCGGATCGGTAATCTGTTTCCCGAGGGGCCGAGGTCGTCCGGCCCCGTATTGCCGCCTCTGTGAGTGGGTGATTCATGCAGCTGTTTTACGAGCGCTATCCAGTCGGCGAGATCGTCACAGGCCAGGGTGTCGCCCCGGTGTTCCGCTATGATCCGGCATGGCTGGGACAGGATGGTGCCTTTCCCCTCTCGACAACCATGCCGCTTCGTGACGAGCCATGGGGCTGGCCGGTGCTTGCCCCGTGGCTGATCAACCTGCTGCCCGAGGACAATGACGCGATCCGCATGATGGCGCGCATTCTTGATGTGCCGCATACCGATGTGCTGGCCCTTCTGGGGCGGGTAGGACGCGACACATCGGGGGCGATTTCCTTTGCCGAACGCGGCGCGACCGGCTGCGAGGCGCGAGACGTCGGCTCTGAAGAACAACTTGAACGCATCATCGATGAGCTTCCGAGAAAGCCGTTCCTTGCTGGCGAAGACGGGGTTTCCATGTCGCTTGCGGGGGTGCAGAGCAAGCTGGCCGTGCGTGTGCTGGAGGGTGGTCGCATCGCCATCCCGGTGAACGGGACGGCTTCGAGCCACATCCTGAAACCTGACAGCAACCGCCTTTGGGGTGGTGTGCAGAACGAGGCGCTGTGTCTGACATTGGCCCGGCTGGTCGGCCTGCGAGCCCCGGATGTCAGCACCGGCAAAGCAGGGCGGCGGCTATATCTGCTGGTCGGGCGCTATGATCGCTTACAGCAGGGCGAGGCTCTGCGGCGGTTGCATCAGGAGGACTTCTGTCAGGCGCTTGGCCTGCCGCCTTCGGCAAAATATCAGCACAACCAGACGAACGGCCCGAAAGGCAGCTTCGCGGCCATGATGGATCGGTTACGCGCCATCGGCGGCGCCGGAGAGGTGTTCCGGTTGTGGGATGCCATGGTTTTCAATGTGCTGTGCTGCAACACGGACGCACATCTGAAAAATTATTCCATCCTGATCCGCGGCGATGGCGTTGAACTTGCTCCGGTATATGATGTGATCTGTGCGAAGGTTTGGCCCGGCATCACCGAAAACCTCGCCCTTGATGTCGATGACAAGCGTCGCGGGGAGTATATCGAGGGGCGGCACTGGGCCCGCGAGGCGGGAAAATGCGGGCTCGCGCCAAGGGCTGCGCTGGAACGTGTGAAAGTGCTGGCCGAGGCGATTCAGAACCAGCTTGATGATGCGAGATCCGCTGTCGCGTCGATGCCGGCGGGGAATCATCCGATGCTCGACGAGGTTGAGAAGGCGATCCGGGCGCGCTGTGGCAGCATCCTGAAGACGCTGGATCAGTAGGCGGTGGCAGGGTTCGGCACGATCAGGTCGCAATGGTCAGGGTAACGCGGTCGCCCGCGAACCATGTATGCCCGTATTCGACCGGGACACCGTCGCTGTCGATATTGATCGAGACGGTCAGCATCAGCGGATCCCCTTCGCGCAGGCGAAGTCGCAGCGCGGTCGAGGCCGATGCGCGCTTCGCCGTCAACCTTGTCTCCGCCCGCGTGTAATCGGCCACGCCCATCTCTGTCAGGGCCAGCGTGATCGAGTTGTAATGGCGCAAAGCGTCGGGCAGCGTCGGAAACCGATCCGCCGGCAGGACCGAGCGAAACGTGGCAATCGGCAGGCCGTCGGCCATGCTGATCCCCTCGACGGCATGGACGGGAGCGCCCTCCGCGATACGTAGCGCAGCAGCCTCGGCCGGATCGGCGCGCCGGGTCTCGATACTGAGAATATCACGACCCGCTTCCCGGCCCATGGCGGCAAGATTGGCGGATAGCCGGGTGCGGCGGCCAAGCGCATAATCCAACGGCTTCGCCTGCACGAACACCCCCGCCCCGCGCCGGGAATGCACCAGCCCGCGATCCGCCAGATCCGCCAGCGCCCGGCGGATGGTATGGCGGTTGACGCCAAAGCGGGCAGATAGCTCTGCCTCGGTCGGCAGCTTGTCGCCGGGCTGGCGCTGACCCGTTCCGATCTCTGCCTGAAGCTTCCCGGAAATGTCGGTCCAGATGGCGGTGCGGCCCATCGCGATACGTCCTGTCATCAAAAATTCATGCCTGACGGCTTGCGCGACTCGGGGCATGAGAGTTATCACTTGTCTAGTTGTATAGATATTTAGACAACTTGGCAAGGTGTCCAGATGACCAACAAAGATCGTCGCGAATGGATGGGGCTTCTGGCCCGTTCCGCGCCCGACAGCCTGGCCGCGCTGATCGGTCCGCTGCCACAGCACAGCTTTGCCCGCGCGCCGGAAATTGGCGCGGTGATGGTGCGGGGCCGGGCAGGGGGCACCGGCGCGCCCTTCAATCTGGGCGAGATGAGCGTCACGCGCTGCACAATCCAGCTTGCCGACGGGACGGTCGGCCATGCCTGGGTGCAGGGGCGTGACAAGGCCCATGCGACGCGGGCGGCAATCGTCGATGCGCTGATGCAAGGCGCGACGGCGGACGAGGTTCGCGGTCGGGTGCTGGTGCCGCTGGCAGAGGTCGCGGCCAGACGTGCGGCCACGCGCCGGGCCAAGGCGGCGGCCACCAAAGTCGAATTCTTCACCATGGTTCGGGGAGAGGATTGATGAATATGCAACCAATTTCGGGCGGGTTCAGCAACGCGCCGCTGCAATCGGCCACGGCGTTTCGGGCGGTGTTGCAGGCAATGTCCCGCCCCGGTCTGTGGCAGGCGATTGACGGCGCCGCACCGCCCGCGCCGCTGTCACAGGCAAGTGGGGCGCTGATCCTGACACTGGCCGATCCGAATACACCCGTGCATCTGGCCGGGACGCTGGATTGCGATGCGGTCCGGGGCTGGATCACCTTTCACACCGGCGCACCGTTGGTCGCGGCGCAGGATGCGGATTTCGCGGTCGGGGCGTGGGACGATCTGCAACCGCTGGACCGCTTTGCCATCGGCACGCCGGAATATCCCGACCGGGCGGCGACGCTTATCATTGAACTGGACGGGGTGCCCGCCGCCAATGCCCGCCTGACCGGGCCGGGGATCGATGGCGAGATCACGGCCTTTTGCCCCGGCGATCGGCCCACCGCCTTTCCGCTTGGCCTTGACCTGATCCTGACCGACGGGGCGCGGATCATGGGCCTTCCTCGCAGCACCGGACTGGAGTTTCTCTGATGTATGTCGCCGTCAAGGGTGGCGAGCGCGCCATCGAAAACGCCCATGCCTGGCTGGCCGAGGAACGACGCGGCGATCCGACCGTTTCCGAACTGAGCATCGCCCAGATCCGCGAACAGATGACGCTGGCCGTCAACCGGGTCATGGCCGAGGGCTCGCTTTACGATCCCGATCTTGCCGCTTTGGCGATCAAGCAGGCGCGTGGCGATCTGATCGAGGCGATCTTTCTGATCCGTGCCTATCGGACCACCTTGCCGCGCCTTGCCGGATCGAACCCGGTCGATACCGGCGCGATGGTCGTCAGCCGCCGGGTTTCGGCGACCTTCAAGGACGCGCCGGGCGGGCAGATCCTTGGCCCGACCTTCGACTATACCCACCGGCTGCTGGATTTCGCGCTGATGGCCGAGGGTGAGGCACCACCCGCCGCGCCCACCGCCCCCGCCGACCCGGTGGCGGTGCCACATATTCTGGGCTTTCTGGATCGCGACGGGTTGATCGAAGCGGCCACGCCCTCTGATCTGACCCCGCCCGACCTGACCCGCGAGCCGCTGGAACTGCCCGCCGACCGGGCCTTGCGGCTGCAATCGCTGACCCGCGGGGATGAGGGTTTCGTGCTTGGTCTCGCCTATTCGACGCAACGTGGCTACGCCCGCAACCACGCTTTCGTGGGCGAATTGCGCATCGGCACGGTCGCGGTCGAGGTGGATATCCCCGAGCTGGGCTTCGCGGTCGAGATCGGCGAGATCGAGTTGACCGAATGCGAGACGGTGAACCAGTTCAAGGGATCGAAGACCGAGCCTGCGCAATTCACCCGCGGCTATGGCCTGACTTTCGGGCAGACCGAGCGCAAGGCGATCAGCATGGCCCTTGTCGATCGCGCCCTGCGCTGGCGCGAGTTGGGCGAGGATTTCACCGGAGCGCCCGCTCAGGATGAGGAATTCGTGCTGTCCCATTGCGACAACATTCAGGCGACCGGCTTTCTGGAACATATCAAGCTGCCGCATTACGTCGATTTTCAGGCAGAGCTGGAACTGATCCGCAGCGTCCGCGCGGCGGCGTTCAGCCAGATGGAGGCAGCGGAATGACCGCGATGGACGCCTATAACTTCGCCTATCTGGACGAGGAAACCAAGCGGATGATCCGCCGCGCGCTGCTGAAGGCGGTGGCGATCCCCGGCTATCAGGTGCCCTTTGCCAGCCGCGAAATGCCGATGCCCTATGGCTGGGGAACCGGCGGTGTGCAGGTGACGGCGGCCTGCCTGATGGCGGATGACGTGCTGAAGGTAATCGATCAGGGGGCGGATGACACCACCAACGCCGTCTCGATCCGCCGCTTCTTCCAGCGCACCGCCGATGTCGCCGTCACCGAAGAGACCGAGGCGGCGACGATCATCCAGACCCGCCACCGCATCCCCGAGGCGGCCTTGCGCGAAGGTCAGATCATGGTCTTTCAGGTGCCGATCCCCGAACCGCTGCGGTTCCTTGAACCCCGCGAGACCGAGACGCGGCGGATGCATGCGCTGGCCGATTACGGGCTGATGCAGGTCAAGCTTTACGAAGACATCGCCCGTCACGGCGAGATCGCCACCGCCTATGCCTATCCGGTCCGGGTCGAGGGGCGCTATGTCATGGACCCCTCGCCCATCCCGAAATTCGACAATCCGAAGCTGAATGACAGCCCGGCGCTGATGCTGTTCGGCGCGGGTCGCGAGCAGCGGATCTATGCGCTGCCGCCCTATACGCAGGTCGAAAGCCTTGATTTCGACGATCATCCCTTCGTCGCCAGCAAGGCCGACCACGCCTGCGATATCTGCGGTGCGACCGAAAGCTATCTGGATGAGGTCATCACCGACGATCAGGGCGGGCGGATGTTCGTCTGTTCCGACACCGCCTTCTGCCGCAGCCGACAAGGGGACGCCGCATGAACCCGCTTTTCACCGTTCGCGATCTTGAGAAACGCTATGGCACGCGGATCGGCTGCACCGATGTCAGCTTCGATCTGTGGCCGGGCGAGGTGATGGGCATCGTCGGCGAAAGCGGCTCGGGCAAATCGACGCTGCTGTCCTGCCTTGCCGGACACATGCCCCCCGACCGGGGCGAGGTGCATTTCGACGGTCGCGACGTGCTGGCCATGTCCGAACCCGAACGCCGCTTTCTGGCCCGCACCGAATGGGCCTTCGTTCATCAGAACCCGCGCGACGGGCTGCGCATGGCCGTCAGCGCCGGTGGCAATGTCGGCGAAAGGCTGATGGCCGTGGGCGCGCGCCATTACGGCGACATCCGCGAGACCGCGACCGACTGGTTGGGCCGGGTGGAAATCGCCGCCGACCGGATCGACGACCGCCCCTCGGCCTTTTCCGGCGGGATGCAGCAGCGGTTGCAGATCGCGCGCAATCTGGTGACGGGGCCAAGGCTGGTCTTCATGGATGAGCCGACCGGCGGGCTGGATGTCAGCGTTCAGGCGCGGCTTTTGGACCTTCTGCGCGGGCTGGTGCGGCGGCTGGGCCTGTCGGCGATCATCGTCACGCATGATCTTGCCGTGGTCAGGCTGCTGGCCGACCGGCTGATGGTGATGAAGGGCGGCCGCGTCGTCGAAACCGGCCTGACCGATCAGGTGCTGGACGATCCGCAGCATCCCTATACCCAGCTTCTCGTCTCCTCTGTCCTGCAGGTGTAGCCCATGAATGTGATCGAACTGACCGGCGTGTCGAAAACCTTCACCCTGCACAATCAGGGCGCAGCGGTGATCCCGGTCATGCGCGATGTGTCGCTATCCGTGGCGCCCGGCGAATGCGTCGGTCTGCTGGGCGCGTCGGGTGCGGGAAAATCCACGCTGATGCGGATGCTGTGGGGGAATTACCTTGCCGCCTCTGGCCGGATCATTATCGCCGGAACCGATGTGGCCCATGCCGAGCCGCGCGAGATTCTGGCGCTGCGCCGTGACCGGATGGCCTATGTCAGCCAGTTTCTGCGCGTGGTGCCCCGGGTGCCGACGCTGGACGTGGTGGCCGAGCCGCTGCTGGTCACCGGCACCCCCGACGAAACCGCCAAGGCCGCCGCAGCCACGTTGCTGACCCGTCTGCGCATTCCCGAACGGCTGTGGTCGCTGTCGCCCACCACCTTCTCAGGCGGTGAACAGCAGCGGGTGAACATCGCCCGCGGCTTTATCCGGCAGGTGCCGGTCATGCTGCTGGACGAACCTACGGCCAGCCTTGACGCCGCCAATCGCGAAACCGTGCTGACCCTGATCGAAGAGGCCAAGGCACGCGGCACCGCCATCGTCGGCATCTTCCATGACGAGGCCGCGCGGGACAGGGTCTGCGACCGGATGATCGACATGGCAAGGTTCGCGGCATGAGCGTCTTCGCGGTGGTCGGACCTTCAGGGGCGGGCAAGGATACGCTGATCGCCGGGGCGGCACAGGCGCGACCCGATCTCCGGGTGCTGCGGCGGGTGATTACCCGGCCCGAAAGCGCTGGTGGAGAGCCGTTCGAAGGCGTGACCGAGGCCGAATTTGCGCGACGCCACGCGGCGGGGGAATTTGCGCTGACCTGGCTGGCGCATGGGCTGCATTACGGTGTGCCGCATGCGCCGGATGATGGGGTGACGCTGTTCAACGGCTCGCGCCGGATGCTGGAACAGGCGGCAACGGCCTTTCCCGGTTTAAGGGTGATCCTTGTCACGGCCTCCGCCCCGGTTCTTGCCGCAAGGCTGGCGGATCGGGGGCGCGAGGATGCAAAGGACATCGCCGCAAGGCTGACCCGCTCGGCGCCTCTGCCGGGCGGGCTTCCGGTCATCACGGTGCGAAATGACGGCAGCGTGGCGGAAGGCGTTGCCGCCTTCCTTGCCGCGCTGGATCAGGGGGTGGTTCCATGCCCCAACGGATAGCGCCTGAGCAGCCGGAACCAGCCGTCATCCTGTTCCCCGAACAGGCAGATCTGGTCGATGACAAAGGGCCGGGGCAGAAGCGGTTCCAGCATCGGTCGCAGGATCTGGCGCGTCTTGGCCAAGGTCTCGGCGGGCAGGCTGTCGGTCAGGGTGATGTGGAAACGGAAACCGTCCAGCACATGCGGATAGCCCCATTGCTCCAGCATCTGCCGTTGATGCGCGGTCAGGCTGCCGGGCTTGCGGCGGGCGATCTCTGCCTCGGTCAGCGGCGCGCGATGCGGATCAAGCCCGGTCACGATCCGCGCGGCCAGATCGTTCAGCCCGGTCAGATCGCCCAAGGGCCGCAGCGCCAGAAAACCCGCAAGATCGGCAAGCTCCAACCCCTCCAGCGTCACCGGCGACAGACCGGCGCACAGGGCGGTGATGCCGTCTTCAAGATCGGCCTGCGTTCCCTGCACCCGGAATGGCGCCTTCAACGTGCCGTGCAGCCCGTATTTGCGCGGCGCGGTCGTCAACTCGGCAACGCTCAGCCCGATCGCGGTCGCGTCGATTTCAGGATGCGGAACCAGAACACCGTTTTCGGCGTCCCAGCCCAGCCAGGCCGCACCGAATGCGGCGAAGGGTCCGGGCTCGGGGGCATAGTAGATCGCATAACGTTTCATTCGGGGCCTTTCCGGTTTTCCCACCCTTCTGACATAACAAGGTTACAAAAATGCGGCACATGGCAAGCTTTCCGCCAGCAGGATCGACAATGAACGAAACGGTCTTCACCAACGCAACCCTCGTGCTGCCCGATGAGGTCCGCCAAGGCAGCATCGTCATCCGCGACGGCCTGATCGCCGAGATCGGAGAGGCGGGGGCCACCGGCATCGACATGGGCGGCGACATCATCGCCCCCGGCCTGATCGAGCTGCATACAGACAACCTTGAGCGCCATATCCAGCCGCGCCCCGGCGTCGATTGGCCACATTCCGCCGCCATCGCCGCCCATGATGCCGAACTGGCCGCCTGCGGGATCACCACGGTCTTTGACGCGCTGCGGGTCGGCTCGATCATCACCAGCAATTCCTATGCCAAATATGCGCGCGGGCTGGCCGATGAAATCCTTGCCGCACGGCCGCATCTGCGGATCAGCCACCGGATCCATCTGCGGGCCGAGATCTGTTCGGAAACCCTGATCGAAGAGCTGGCCGAATTCGGTGACGCCGACCGGATCGGCATCGTCAGCCTGATGGACCACACGCCGGGCCAGCGGCAATTCCGCGACCTGTCGAAATTGGCACAATATGTGAAGGGTAAGCGCGGCATGAGCGACGCCGAATTTGCCGATCACGTCGCCGGCCTGACCGAACTCCGCGACCGTTTTGGCAAAGAGCACGAGGCCGCGACGGTGCGGGCCGCGACCGCGTGGGGCGCGGTGCTGGCCAGCCATGACGACACCACCGCCGAGCATGTCCAGACCTCGGCTGGCTATGGCATCCGTCTGGCCGAGTTCCCGACCACGATCGAGGCGGCGACGGCCTGTCACGCCCACGGCATCGCCACGATCATGGGCGCACCGAACCTGATCCGCGGCGGCTCGCATTCCGGCAATGTCGCGGCCAGCGATCTGGCCGATGGCGGGCTTCTGGACATCGTGTCATCGGATTACGTGCCCGCCTCGCTGCTGACTTCGGCCTTCATGCTGGGCGACAGATGGAACGATCTGGCGCGCGGCTTTGCGACGGTGACCGCCAATCCGGCGCGTTCGGCGGGGCTGACGGATCGGGGCCAGATCGCGCCCGGCCTGCGCGCCGACCTGATCCGCGTCGCGCGCGTCGAGGGAACGCCCTTCATGCGCGAAACATGGGTGGCGGGCAAAAGGGTCGCTTGACGCGGTTCGGGCGCGCAACGCTCGCAAGCGGTGTACAGGCTGTGTACGGCCTGTGCTTATGCGGTGCATCTTCTGTGCAGCCGGATCTTCAGTATTTGCTGCCCAAATCCACAGCCGCCATTTCTCCGTTGCATAAATACCGGATGCAACGCGCGCCTGTTGCGGCACCGCCCGAAGTTGAATCCCCAACCCGGAATCAACTTTGCTGAAAGACGCCGCCAGAACGCACCCGGCGGGCAGGGCGCTTTTACGCTGAGCTTCGACCGTTAACGAAGCATTAATTTTTTGAAATCAAATAATTACCGATTTTACAAAACATTCAATCTTTCGGCAGAGAAACGTCACATTCAGCCCGTAAGACGCCCCGGTAGCAATCTGGGGGCAGCATGCTAGAGGTTCGGAACGTCACGCGCATCTTCGGAACCCGCGCGGCTGTTGACAATATCAGCTTCACGATCGACCGACCCGCCTTTGTCGGCATCATCGGGCGCTCGGGCGCTGGAAAATCCACCTTCCTGCGCATGATGAACCGCCTGACCGACGCCTCTTCCGGGCAGATCATGGTCGAGGGTCAGGACATCCTTTCCCTCCGCGGCCCGGCACGTCGCGCGTGGCAAAGCCATTGCGCGATGATCTTTCAGCAGTTCAATCTGGTGCCACGCATGGATGTGGCATCGAACGTGCTGCACGGGCTTCTGAACCGTCGTTCGACCCTTGCCACGATGTTCAACCTCTGGCCGCGCAACGATATCCTGCGGGCGCTGCAAATCCTTGACCGGCTGGGCATCGCCGAACAGGCGCCGAAACGGGCCGAGGCTTTGTCCGGCGGTCAGCAGCAGCGCGTGGCGATTGCCCGGGCGCTGATGCAGGACCCGAAGATCATCCTTGCCGATGAACCGATCGCCAGCCTTGATCCGATGAATGCGCAGGTGGTGATGGACACGCTGAAGCGCATCAATATCGAGGATGGCCGCATGGTCATCGCCAACCTTCACACGCTGGATACCGCGCGGCGCTATTGCGACCGGGTGATCGGGATGCGCGATGGCCGGATCGTCTTTGACGGCACGCCCGCGCAGCTTTCGACCGGCGTGGCCCGCGACATCTATGGCGCCGATGCCAGCTTCAACGAAGCCGCGACCTCGACCGCTATTCCCGCCGATACCGCAGCCGATCACGCCTATGCGGAACGCCTGCTGACCTGACGACCCCGGCCCTGCCGTATCCTGCGGACGGGCCTCAACCCATGGAGAGACCATGAAAACCCTCGTTCTGGCGCTGGCCGCCACCACCGCCCTGTCCTCGATCGCCTCGGCGCAAGAGATCACCCAGTTCAACATCGGTATCCTTGGCGGCGAGAACGCGCAGGACCGTATGAATTCCAACGAATGCTACCGCGCCGCCATCGAGGAAGCGCTTGGCGTTCCGGTCAAGGTCTTCACCCCCGCCGATTATGACGGCGTGATCCAGGGGCTGCTGGGCGGCACGCTGGATCTGGCGTGGATGGGCGCTTCGGGCTATGCGAAAATCTATCTGACCGACCCCGAAGCCGTCTCAGCAGTTCTGACCAAACAGAACGTCGATGGCTCGACCGGCTATTATTCGATCGGCATCGCCCGCAAGGACAGCGGCATCACTTCGGTTGAAGAGGCCAAGGGCCACAGCTTTGCTTTCGCCGATCCCAACTCGACCTCGGGCTATCTGGTGCCGGGTGCAGAGCTGACCGAGGCTCACGGCCCGCTGGATCAGTTCTTCTCGGAAGTGCGCTTCTCGGGCGGGCACGAGCAGACCATCGTCGCGGTTGCCAATGGCGATGTCGATGCGGGTGTGACCTGGGCCGATGGTCTGGGCGAATGGGAAGACGGCTACAATTCGGGCGCGTTGCGCCGGGCGGCGGATGCCGGTCTGGTCGATATGAACGACATCGTCGAGATCTGGAAATCGAAGCTGATCCCGGAAGGCCCGATGGTGGTCCGCAATGCCCTGCCGCAAGACGTGCGTGACAAAGTCATCCAACTGACGGCCGATCTTCACGAGACTGACAAAGACTGCGCCTATGGTGTTGCTGCAGGCGAGGCCAAGGATTTCGTTCCGGTCACGCATGATGCCTATGAAGGCGTCGTTGCGGCCCGCAAACTGGAAGAATCGAATAGCTGATTTCCATGACCAAACCGCCGCGCCCCTCACCGGGCGCGGTTTTTTCCTGTTCGGGGGGCCAGATGGCCGATACCAGCTTCGGATCCGGCGCACAGCGCAGCCGCGATCTTGCCCATAGCCAGACGGCTTATCTTGAACTGGTGCGGCGTCGCCGGATGTATGGCGGCATCCTGCTGGTCCTGTTCATCGCGTTGATGGCGTCGGGGTTCAACCTTGCCCAGTCGCGCAATGCCGGCGGATTTCTGAACGGCCTGCCAAACGTCTTCGCCTTTCCGTCCGAGGTGCTTTCGGAGGCATGGGAAAAGCGCGCCAACCTGCCCGGCATCTTTCTGGAACACGTCCCCGCGCTGATCGAGACGCTGAACATCGCCGCCGTCTCGACCCTGCTGGGCGGTATCGCGGCGATGGCGATGGCCTTGCTGGCAACCCGCGGCTTGGCGCGCTGGCCGCGTCTGACCGGCCTGTTCCGCCGAATGATGGATATCTGCCGCGCCATCCCCGAAATCGTCATCGCGTTGATCCTGATCTATATTCTGGGCGGTGGCCCGGTTCCCGCCGTGATCGCCATTTCGCTGCATACGGCAGGGGCGCTTGGCAAGCTGTTCTCGGAGGTCGCGGAAAACGCCGATCTGAAGCCGGTCGAAGGGCTGCAATCGGTCGGCGCCTCATGGGGTCAGCAGATGTGGTTCGGGGTGATCCCGCAGGTCGCGCCGAACTGGCTGTCTTATGCGCTGTTGCGATTTGAGATCAATGTCCGCGCCAGTGCCATCCTTGGCTTCGTGGGCGAAGGCGGCATCGGCTATGACCTGAAAATCGCCATGCAATGGGGCATGGGCAGATACGATCAGGTGGTGGCGATCTTCCTCCTGTTGTTCCTGACCATCGTGCTGATCGATCGCGTCTCGGACCATTTCCGCAATCGTCTGGTGAAGGGCTAAGCCATGACCGCATTCGCGCCCCCGCTTGCCGAGACGATCACCCGCCGCTTTGCCCGCCGCAGCATGGCAGCCTTTGCCATTCCCGCCGTGATGCTGGCCTATCTGGTCTATGCGGCGATCTCTTTCGATCTGGCCGGGCTGGCCTCGCGTGCCCGGATGGACAATGCGGCAATCCTTCTGGCCGATTTCTGGAGCCACAAGACCCATGTGACCCGCCAGAACCGCACCGGCGATTTGATCGTCGCGGTCGAGGGTGAGGCGAAGGGCACCTATCCCAAGGGGCACCTGCCCGATTGGGTCGCGCAGGATGGCGATGTCACGGTCATTGATCTGGGCGACGACCATCTGATCACCTATGATCAAGGCGGAGCGCGCTATTCTGTGCCCGATTACGGCGTCATCGACATCCGCCAGACCGAGGACGGCCTGACCCTGACCGCGCCCGAGCCTTTGCCCGACTGGATCAATGCCTCGGATAACCGGGTCAGCGTCACCACCGATGCGGGCCGCTTTGCCTATACCCGCTCGAAGGTCGAGACCTTTCGCTATCAGCCCGGCTGGCCGCTGTTCTTCTTTACCCCCGCCAGCGCGTTTCACGGCATGAGCTGGCCCGAACTGGCCGCCTCGGCCCTGTGGGGTGAGCGTGTCGATCCCGACCGGACGAATATCGCGGCGATGGCCGGGGATTTCTGGAACAACTCTATGTGGCGGCATCGCGACGTGATCTGGGCGATGTTCGAAACCGTGCTGATGGCGTTTCTGGGCACCTTCGGCGCGGCCATCGTGGCCTTGCCGCTGGGCTTCATGGCGGCGTCGAACATGATGCCGTTCCGTCTGGTCCGCTTTGGACTGCGCCGGGTCTTCGACTTCATCCGCGGCGTTGACGGGCTGATCTGGACCATCGTTCTGGCGCGGGCCTTCGGTCCCGGTCCGATGACCGGCGCGCTGGCGATCCTTCTGACCGATACCGGCAGTTTCGGGAAAATATTCTCTGAAGCGCTGGAGAATATCGATGAAAAGCAGGTCGAGGGCGTCCGCTCTACCGGTGCGAACACGGTGCAGCGCGCGCGGTTCGGGGTGATCCCGCAGGTGATGCCGGTGCTGCTAAGTCAGGTTCTGTATTTCCTTGAATCCAACACGCGCGGCGCCACGATCATCGGCGCCATCGTCGGCGGCGGGATCGGGCTTTTGCTGACCCAAGCGATCCAGACCCAGAAGGATTGGGAGGATGTCGCCTATTACATGATCCTGATCGTGCTGACTGTCATCGCGATGGACAGCCTGTCCGGCTGGCTGCGGCGGAAACTGATCAAGGGCTGAAGCGCTACTTGGCAATGAATACTGATGCGATCCTGAGGAATCGCATCAGTATTGCTCCGCCGGGGCCTTACGCGCCCAGCAGCTTCAAGATCGCAGGCATCGACAAAATCGCGGCGTAGTAACCCATGAACTGGACGCCGGTATTGAAGCCGATAATGCGATAGAGCAGGCCACCGACAAGGCCGATGGTCATGATGACGGCAAGGCCCAGAAGCCCACCCTCCCAAAGGCCGATGACCAGAACCAATCCGAAGAACGTGCCGATGATCGCTTCGTGGCTGATCTTGCGGGCGACGAACGCTGCTGCGCTGCGGGCGTAGTTCATCGCGAAGGGATAGGCCACCAATGCCGCGATGGCGACTGCCGCAAGGCCGTAGAACAGAAACTCTGTCACCGACATCATATTGTGCAGGTTGTTCACCACTCCGGTTTCAGCATCGACGGTGAAGCGCGGCGGCGCGTTGAACAGCGGGGCCGCTGGCCCTGCAGCAACGGGGCTGAGCGGCAGGCCGAAGGCGATCAGCGGAATCAGCGCTTCCGCGATATAGGTCGATTCCGTGACGCCATTCTTGACCGACAGAACCGAAGTCAGCCGATGATAGGCGTGCTTGACCCGCGCGCCGACGATCTCGCCCGCCAGCACCGTCATCGCCACCGGAGAGAACACAAAGGTTGCCGAGGTGACCGCCGATGCCGCTGCGACCTGAGTCGTCTGACTGCGATCCAGCACGCGGAACGGATTCGGGAAATAGCCGCCCCAGCTTTTCACGTCCGGCGCAATGGTGGTTTCGCGATAGGCGTCACGGTCCATCCGTTTCGCCTCGACCGGCGACATGGCCGAGATCAGTTCGGCGACCAGCGGACCGATGGCGATACCAAGGAAATAGCAGATGGCAAGTTTCACATCATGCGTGCCGGTATAGGTCTGCATCGCCAGAATGATGAAGACGAACGGCACCAAAGCCACGACCGAAGCCCAACGCCCGGCCGAAGAATAGGCGATGAACAGCGCTGCCACCAGAAAGATCCAAGGTGCAGCGGCGGTGATGTAAGTGCCGAACGGCGCAAGGATCACCGCGAACAGAACCGCCATCGGCACGGCGATAAACGCCGAAATAACCGCACCGGCCAGCATCTTGCGCAGCGCGATATGTGGAGCACCCAGATTGCGGAGCGCTGTGGCCTGCTGCAATAGCGGAACCGCCAGCGTGTCGCCCGGAATGCCTAAAAGTGCGGTGGGCACGGCATGGGTCATATGCTTGGACACCGCGGCCGCCATCCAGAAGGTGAATACCCCGGCGGGCGGTGCGCCCAACAGGACCACCAACAGGGTAATAGGTGCGATGGTCGTCGTCTCGTCCGTGCCCGACACCAGCCCGATCAGCGAGAACAGGACCGAGCCAAGCAGGCCCAGCCCGACCGCGACCAGGATTTCATACATCAATCCATCCATCTCAGCGGTCCCCGGTCTTCTGGTTCTGATAGTATTGGTCAAAGAGATCGTAGAGCCCGACCTCTTTCATCTCGGCCTGCACGGTTTCGGGAAGGTCTCGGGCATTGCCGATTTCGCCTTCCTCGTTCTCGATCTGCTGCAAGACAGCGATCCGCGCATCGTCGCTGCCCGAAGGGTCTTCGCTAAGATGCCGCTTGGGTTTGAAAAGCCGCGAGCAGATCAGACCGCCGGTCAGACAGCCGACGATCCCCATCAGCATGGCAAGCGCCTTGTCGATGGCGGGTGATGATCCGATGCCCTGAAATAGCCGCAAGGCGACCGCATAGAATAGAAGGCTGACTACGGCACCGATGATCAGAGAGATGGCAAGCTGGCGTCGCGAAACGATATCGCCCCAGATTTCGGCCAAATCGGTTTCCGCAGCCGATGGCTGCTTAGATATAGACATGACTTCCTCCCCAAATGATACCCGCCGGAAACGCAGTCCCCGGCGGGTTCTTCCTCAACCTTCGCCGCGCAGGCGGTTCAGGATTTCTTGTGCCCGCGCCGAGCGGACATCGTGATTGGCGGCCAGCTCGCGGGCGACGGCATCGATTTCGGCGCCCGATGCGCCTGCGCCGATGGCGATATTCCTGGCATGCAGCGCCATGTGGCCGCGCTGAATCCCCTCGGTCGCCAATGCGCGCAAGGCGGCCATGTTCTGCGCCAGACCGACAGAAACCGTGACCTCGGCCAGTTCGGTCGCAGAGGTGACGCCCAGAACCTTCAACGCCGCCTGTGCCGCCGGGTGGGTTTTGGTCGCGCCGCCAACAAGGCCAAGCGCCATCGGCATTTCAATCGTGCCGACAAGATTGCCGTTTGCCGCGATTTCCCACGTTGTCAGGCTGGTGTAATGGCCGCTTCGGGCGGCGTAGGCATGGGCTCCCGCCTCGATTGCGCGCCAATCGTTGCCCGTGGCGACGACGACAGGGTCGATGCCGTTCATGATGCCCTTGTTATGGGTTGCGGCGCGATAGGGGTCGATGGCCGCGAATTCATAGGCATCGACGATACCTTCGATGACGCGACGGCCATCATAAGCCTTGGTCGTCAGCGCTGCCTCGGTCAGTTCGACGCGGGCGCGGGCCAGCCGCAGATCTGCGAGGTTCGACAGAATGCGCAAACGGACGGTGCCGCCGGTCAATTCTTCGATCAGCGGCGCGACCGTTTCGGCCATCGTATTGACGGTGTTGGCGCCCATCGCATCACGCACATCGACCAGCAGATGTACCACAACCATCGGTCCCCGACGCGACGACGGGAAGACATGCACCTCGACATCCTTGCAGCCGCCGCCGAAGCCGACCAGCACCGGGTCCTTGGCATTCGCGGCCTCGATCAGCTCTGCCTTGCGGGACAGGATTTGCAGGCGCGCACCATAGGGATCTTGCAGTCCAAGGATCTGGATCTGCGCCCGCATGATCGGCGCTGTCGATGAGGTCTGAAACCCGCCGCAATCGCGCACCAGCTTGGCCATAAAGGATGCAGCCGCGACGACCGAAGGCTCTTCCACGGCCATCGGGACCAGATAGTCCTTGCCGTTTATCTGAAAGTTGGTGGCGACGCCCAACGGCAATTCGAACGTGCCCACGACGTTCTCGATCATGCCATTCGCCAGATCGACGGGCAGAGCGTCCCCGGCCAGTTTCGAGCTGGTCGCGACATCGATGCCCACGGCCTCTGCCACCTTTTCGAGCCGCTCAGCCGGCGACAGGTTGCGCATGTTTTCAAGCCGTGAATTCACACCTTGCGCCAAACTCTCCATCTCTCACTCCCGAAGTCGCTTGCAATTGGCGCAAACTGTCCCAAAAATAGGCAAACAAACAAGGGACAGTTCGACGCTATTTTATTGGCAAACTGTCCCAGATTTTCGGGGGCTCGCGATGAGCAAGGCCAGCGTCATTACCGATGAACTGAAGGCGCAGATCCTTGCCGGGCGGTTTCATCCCGGCGCGCGACTGCCATCGATCCGCGAAGCTGCGCGATTGCACGGCGTGTCAAAAAATACCATGGCCGAGGTTTATGAACGGCTTGCGGCGCGCGGGTTGATCGAGCCGCGCGCCGGGTCGGGCATGTATGTCACCGGCAGCCGCCCACCGCCTGAGCCGGTCGAGGCTCCGCATATCGAGGAAGCGATCAGCATCGTTTCGCTGCTACGCGCACAACTGGATCAGAACTACGTGCTGCGGCCCGGCGATGGGCGGCCGCCGCCCGACTGGATGGAAGGGGTAGAGTTGCGCCGGATCAGCAGCCGCGCCTCGGCCAGTCGCGCAGTTGACGCGCATGGCTACGGCTCGCCCTGGGGATTGCGGCCGCTGCGAGAATGGCTGGTCCGTAGTCTGGCGGAACGGGGAATTCAGACCGGGGTGGACGGAGTGATGCTGACCCACGGCGTCAATCACGGGCTGGATCTGATCATCCGGCATCATCTTAAACCGGGTGACACGGTCTTCGTGGAAAGTCCTGGCTATTATCCACTTTTCGCCAAGCTGGCTTTGGCGCAGGTGCAGGTGGTGGCCATTACCCGAGGTCAGGACGGCCCTGATCTGGATGAGATGGAGGCGGCATTGACGCGGATCAAACCGCGCATGTTCTTCATTCAGTCACAGGCGCATAATCCAACGGGAACCTCGCTCAGCGCCTCGCACGCATTTCGGCTGATGCGTCTCGCCGAGGCGCATGATTTTCTGTTGGTCGAAGATGATGTTTTCGCCGACATGCTGCCCGCCAACCTGCCACGTCTGGCAGCTTTTGGTCTGCGCGACAGGGTGCTGTATCTGGGGTCGTTCTCAAAAACGCTGTCGGCCAGTCTGCGCTGCGGTTATATCTGTGGCGCCCCCGGCCAGATTGCTGACTTCGTAAACCTGAAGATGATTACGATGGTCTCATCCTCGGGGCAGGTCGAGCAGATGGTTCTGGACTGCGTTTCACGCGGCCAATATGCCCGACACCTGCGCAAACTTGTCGCACGTGTAAAAGCCAGTCAAACAGCTTCGCTGCGGGCGCTGACCGAGGCGGGCTTCGCACCAATCGTGCCGGGAAGTCTTGGATTCTACATCTGGCTGCCACTGCCGATTGAGACGGATGAAGAAGCGCTGACCGCGGCGGCCTTTCGTAAGGGCATTTTCCTTGCGCCTTCGAGTGTTTTTTACCCGGAACGCGCAGTCATCCGCCCGCCAGCAATGCGGGTAAATGTGGCCTATGGTGCAGAGGAGAAATTGATCGCGCTGCTAAGAGGATGACCTGTCCCGGTCTTCTGAGGGCGATTCTATCTTCGAAGGAGACAGGATATTGCTGCGACACACAGCGAGGAATCCTAAGGGGTGCAGTTCGCATCACCCTGACCTGCGGCTTGGTAAGCCGCCGCCGATACCGGCGCGGGTCTATATGCCTGCGCTTCGATGGCCGAAGCGCAGGCATAAGGGTTAATCTTCGTCAGCCGCCATTTGCGACAGGACTGCGCCTTTGCCGCGCGCGCGCAGGATCATCGGGATGATCAGGGCCAGTGCGGCCACCGCAAGAAGCCCGGCGGCGACGGGGGATTGAATCAGCGTGGTCCAGTCACCCTGACTGATCGACAAGGCGCGGCGCAGTTGCTGTTCGGCCATCGGGCCAAGGATCAGGCCAATGACAATCGGCGCGATCGGATAGCCGTAAAGCCGCATGACATAGCCAAGCACCCCGAAGGCCAGCAGCATCCCCAACTCGACACTGGAAGGGTTGGCCCCGATCGTGCCCAATGTCGCGAAGAGCAGGATCCCCGCATAAAGCCACGGCTTCGGGATCGTCAGCAGCTTCACCCACAACCCGATCAGCGGCAGGTTCAGCACCAGCAGCATCGCATTGGCGATCAGAAGCGAGGCGATCAGGCCCCAGACCAGCGTGGGATTGGTGGCAAAAAGCAGCGGTCCCGGTTGCAGGCCGAATTGCTGGAACCCGGCCAGCATGATCGCCGCCGTCGCCGTTGTCGGCAGGCCCAGCGTCAGCAGCGGCACCAGCGTCCCTGCCGCCGAAGCGTTGTTGGCCGCTTCGGGTCCGGCGACGCCTTCGATGGCACCATGACCGAACTCTTCGGGGTGCTTGGTCAGCTTCTTCTCGGTCGCGTAGCTGAGGAAGGTGCCGATCTCGGCCCCGCCTGCGGGCATCGCGCCAATCGGGAAGCCTGTCGCGGTGCCGCGAAGCCACGGTTTCCACGACCGCTTCCAGTCCTCGCGGCTCATCCAGACCGAGCCTTTGACCGCGATCACGCTGTCATCCTCGGTCCCGACACGACCGGCGACGGCCATCGCCTCGCCAATGGCGAACATTGCGACTGCAAGCGTGGTCACCTCGATCCCGTCCAGCATTTCGGGCACGCCAAAGGACAGCCGCGCCTGACCGCTAAGCTGGTCGATGCCGATACAGGCCAGCGCCAGACCAAGAAACAGCGATACCAGCCCGCGCAAGGTCGAATCGCCGAAGGCTGCCGAGACAGTCACGAAGGCCAAAACCATCAGCGCGAAATATTCGCGCGGGCCGAAGATCAGCGCGACCTTGACGATCCACGGCGCCAGAAAGGCCAGTGCCAGCGTGGCGATCAGACCGGCGACGAAGGAACCGATGGCCGCTGTGGCAAGCGCCGGGCCGCCGCGACCCTTGCGGGCCATCTTGTTGCCTTCCAGCGCTGTGATGATCGAGGCGCTTTCGCCCGGCGTATTCAGCAGGATCGAGGTGGTCGAGCCGCCATACATGCCGCCGTAATAGATCCCCGCGAACATGATGAGCGAGCCGGTCGGGTCCAGCCGATAGGTGACCGGCAGCAGCAGCGCCACGGTCAGGGCAGGGCCGATGCCGGGCAATACGCCGACGGCGGTGCCCAAGGTCACGCCGATCAGTGCATAGACCAGCAACATCGGCTGGGCGGCGGTCGCCAGCCCGTCCATCAGGAAATAGAACGCATCCATTGGTTATCTCCCCGCGACGAAAAGATGCTCAAGCGGTCCGGTCGGCAGGTTCAGCATCAGGATTTGGCTGAACACGGCCCATACCGCGAAGGAAAGCGCGATCCCGATTGGGATCGACAGGGCCAGATTGCGTTTGCCGAAGGCGCGGGCCGCGCAGGCAAACATCAACCCGGTCGCGATCGAAAAACCGGCGACGTTCAGCAGCAGCAATTGCAGCATCAGCCCGATGATGATCCAGACGACCGGCGCCACCCTTTGCGGCTCGGGGGCGGGAAAGTCGCCGAAGATGCCATCATAGACCGTCCACGCGGCAAGCCCGATCAGGGCAAAGGCCACCACGCCGGGAAAGCTGGCGGGACCGACGCCGGAATAACCTCCCATATCGGCAAGGCGGGCTGCGTCGAACAGCATCACCACCGCAATCACGACCAGAAAGGCGGCGATCACAAGCGCCGCCACATTCGGGCGGCGCTTGCTGGTTTCGGTGCGGGCGGTCATTTGACCAGACCGATCTGACGCAGGATTTCCTCGGTCGAGGCGATGTCTGCGGCCAGTTGCGCGTCGAATTCTTCACCGGCCAGATAGGTATCGGCCCAGCCCTTGTCGGCCAGTTGCTGTTGCCATGCGTCCGATTTCACCATCTTTTCGATATCTGCATCGATCTTGGCGCGCTGTTCGTCGGAAAGGCCCGGAGGTGCCGCGACCATCCGCCAGTTTTGCAATTCGACATCCAGCCCGGTCTCGATCAGGGTCGGTGCATCGACGCCCTCGATCCGTTCCGGCGATGAGACGGCCAGCAGACGCAGCGTCCCGGCCTCGATCTGGGCCTCCATCTCGCCCAGCGAGGACATGCCTGCGGTCACCTGATTGCCCAGAAGTGCCGCCAGCGCCTCGCCACCGCCGGAATAGGCGATGTAGTTGATCTTGGTCGGGTCAACGCCCGCTTCCTGCGCGATCAGGCCGACGGCGATATGGTCGGCACCGCCCGCCGAGCCGCCCGCCCAGCTTACCGCACCGGGATCGGCGCGCATGGCATCGACCAGACCCTGCATGTCCTGAATCGGCGAGGCGGCGGGAACCACGATGGCCTCGTATTCGCCGGTCAGCCGGGCGATGGGCGTCACGTCCTGCAACGAGACGGGCGAGTTGTTGGTCAGGATCGCGCCGACCATCACATAGCCGCCGACGATCAGCGCCTCGCCATTGCCGCTGTTCTGGCTGGCGAATTGCGCCAGACCGATGGTGCCGCCGGCGCCGGGCACGTTCTGGACCTGCGTTCGGGGCGAGATACCCTCTTCCTGCATCACGGTCTGCATCGTCCGTGCGGTCTGGTCCCAACCGCCGCCGGGATTGGCCGGGGCGATGATGGTGTAATCGGCCAAAGCGGGCAGCGCGACCGCGCCTGCAAGCAAGGTGGCGAGAACGAGTGACTTCATGGTATTCCTCCGCGTGGTCCGGCCCGATGCGTCGCACCGACCGGGAACCTTTGGTTTTTCATGCATGGGCCAGCGCCTCTCCCAAAGCGCATGGCGACCTCCCGGACGGGTTCATCCCCGTCTTGGTCGCGATTCTGCATAGAAACCTGTCATGAAGCTGACGCGGGGAAAGGTTTTTGCCTGCCGCTGACTATCTGCCCGCGATGGCGCGGTCCCACCGTTCCAGCAGGCGGGCGCGGGTGGCCTGATCCAGATAGGCCAACAGCCCCGGACTGACCGGCAGCGGTTTCAGCCGAAGCCCCGACAGATCCTGCAAGCTGCCCGCAGGCGTGGTCTGGCCCGCGACCTCAAGGCTGACCGCCGACAGCCGAAGGGTTTGCGACAACAGAAGCTGCCCCTCTTCCGACATCATATAGGCCAGAAATGCAGCGCCGTTTTCCGGTGATCCTGCCGATGCGGGCACCAGCGCGACCCGCGAGATCACCACGGTAAAGTCGCGCGGCAGGATCACCCCCACCTGATCGGGATATTGCCGCGCCCAATCGGTCGCATAGGAACCCAGAAGGTTATAGCCAAAGCTCAGCCGCCCGTCGGTGATCCGCTCCAGCAATTCGCGAGAGGTGGGATATTGGCGCAAATCGGCCCGGCCCATCGCCGCCACGACATCCCAGATGCCCTGATACAATTCCTGATCGCGGGCCATGAAAAGATAGCCGACGCCCGACCGGGTAATATCGTAGGTCCCGATCCGGCCATGGACCAGATCAGGATCGCTTTCGATCCATTCCATCAGATCCAACCGGGTTTCGGGCGGTGTCGTGTCTGCGAAACTTTGCTTGTTATAGGCGAAGACGGCAGGCTCGAAGGTCAGCGCATAGGCCGTGTCGCGCCAATTCGCCCAATCCGGCCAGTCCGGCGTGTCGGGTGTAATCACCGGCATCGCATAGCCGTCATTGGCCAGCTTGACCTGCAAATCCATCGCCGAGGAAAACACGAAATCCGCCGTCGGCCCGCCCGCATCGGTTTCGTGGACGACGCGGTCATAAAGGGCGCTGGTCAGCAGTTCTTCGTAATGGATGGTGATGTCGGGGTGGGCCGATTGGAACGCCTTCAGCATCGGCAAGGCCAGATCATTGTCCAGCGAGGAATAGATGGTCAACTCGCCCGAGGAATGGTCTGACAGCGCGGGTAACAGCACCGGTTGCGCCGATACCGCCGCGCCAAGAAGGGGAACAGCGATCAGGGCGGCGTTCAGGAACCGGAAGAGAGGCTGACCCAAGGCTGGCACATACATGATTGCAGATCATGCATGAGCCAAGGGCCGTTCACAAGCTTGCAGGACAGGGCTAGGTTTGTCGGGGGAGGACAAATCCGTGCGGATCATGCTTGTTGAGGACAACCTGTCACTGGCCGATGGTTTGTCCACGGTGTTGCGTCAGTCGGGCTATGCGGTGGATGTGGTCCATGACGGTGTCTCGGCCGAGGCATTGACGGCGGCGGTCAGCTTCGATCTGGTGATCCTTGATCTGAATCTGCCGCAGATGGACGGGCTTGACGTGCTGCGGTCGATGCGCGGGCGCCGGAACGCGGCGCCGGTGATGATCCTGACCGCGCGCGGCGCACCCGAGGATCGGGTGAAGGGGCTGGATCTTGGTGCCGACGATTATCTGATCAAGCCCTTCGACATCGGTGAATTCGAGGCGCGAATCCGGTCGCTTCTGCGCCGCCAGGCGGGCCTGCGCAGCGCGACGGCCAGCTTTGGTGCGCTGGAATTCGACCTGAATGGCCGCAGCTTTTCGGTGGCCGGTCAGCCTCTGGACCTGCCGGCGCGCGAACGCGATCTCTTGGAATTGCTGATCCTGCGGCCCGGCAAGGTGGTTGCGCGCGATACCATTACCGAGTCGCTGACCACGATCGATGACGACCTGTCCCCGAACGCGATCGAGCAATATGTCAGCCGTCTGCGCAAAAGGCTGGCCCTTGCCGGGGTGACGGTCAGGACCGCCCGCGGCATCGGCTATTTTCTGGACCAGACGCCCGGATGATCTTTCGCAATCGTTCCGCGCGACAGCCCATCTCGCTTCGGCGCAGGCTGCTGATCTGGCTTCTGGTCGCGACGGCGGTTCTGGGGATCGGCGCGCTGGTCGATACCTGGCGCGAAGCCGTGCGGATGGCGACATCGCTGTCAGACCGGGTGCTGGCGGGATCGGCGTTGGTCATTGCTGAACGTGCCTCGCTGGACGACGACAGCCGGATCACCATCGAAATCCCTTATGGCGCCATCGAGATGCTAAGTTCGACCGCGCAGGACCGGGTCTTCTATCGGGTGGACGGGCCGCCGGGTCAGTTGGTCACCGGCTATGATGATCTGCCGGTTGCAAAGGCCGTTCAGGGCGGCGGCACGGTCTTTGCCGACCAGATGTTTCGCGGCGTGCCGGTGCGGATCGCCAGTGTCGCCCGCGCCGCCTCGACCGGGATTGACGAGGTGCCCTTTGTCGTCACCGTCGCCGAGACGACCAATGCCCGCGAAGAGCTGACCCGGGCGATCCTGATGCGGTCGGCTTTGCGGCTGACGCTGATGATATTCGGCGCGGCTGCGATTGTCTGGCTGGCCGTCACCGTGTCGCTGCGCCCGCTTTACCGGCTTGGCGATGCGATTGCCGAGCGTAGCCCGAACGATCTGAGCCCGCTGGAATCGCGAGTGCCGCAAGAGGTGCGAAGCCTTGTCGACACCATCAATATCTTCATGCTGCGGCTGAAATCCACGCTGGACGGGTTGCGCAATTTCACCGGCAATGCGGGTCATCAGTTGCGCACCCCGCTGGCCGTCATCCGCACGCAGCTAACCCTTGCCGCGCGCGCCGCCGATCTGACCGAGGCGCAGGCATCCGCGCAAAAGGGCGACGCCGCCGTCGCCCATGCCGAACGGGTGCTGGCGCAGCTTTTGCTGTTGGCCAAGGTCGATGCCGCCAGCGGTCATGGCCCGGTTTCGGCATCGCTTGACCTGACCGCTTTGGCGCGCGACCTGACCGCCGACAATATTCCTATGGCCGCCGAAGCCGGGATCGATCTTGGCTTTGCGGGCGAAGGTCCGCTGCTGATCCGGGCCGAGCCGCTGCTGATCGGCGAAGCGTTAAGCAACCTGATCTCGAACGCGCTGCTGCATACCGGGCGTGGAACGATGGTCACCGTGCGGGTGTTGCAACGGGACGGGAAAGTGCTGCTGGAAGTCGAAGACGACGGCCCCGGCATCCCGACCGCATTGCGCGAAGCCGCGCTCAACCGCTTTGCGCGTGGCGAGACCCGAGGCCCCGGCACCGGACTGGGCCTGCCGGTCGTGGAAGAGATCGCCAGTCTTTTCGGCGCCAGCCTGAGCCTTGCATCGGGCGAAAATGGCCGCGGCCTGCTGGTTCGCATTGCATTTCCGCAAGTCGCACACCTCGCGACCTGATGCGCTGATCGAGCGTCCAGAGAAGTCCGGGATTGGCGCAGTGGCGGCCCCGGGAAGCCGCAAGGGTTCATGGCCCTTTGACCGCATGGCTCATTGATCGCTCTTTGAGCCGCACGTATCCGTTTCATCCTCGGCGAGCGGTTTTTGGCCTGAAAAGTTTAGAAGCGCAATATTTTCGTTGAGTTTTCAATGTTCAAGATCGATTGATGAGGCAGCTACCGCTGAAAAGTGGAGCCATTCACGTTGAAATTCATTGGAGAAATTTCATGCAGAAGCAGCTTGCTGCCGAGGGTCTCGGCACGTTCTGGTTGGTCTTCGGCGGGTGCGGAAGTGCGATCTTTGCAGCCGCTTATCCTGAACTCGGTATCGGCTTTTATGGCGTCGCGCTGGCATTTGGTCTGACGGTTCTGACGATGGCCTATGCGGTCGGCGGCATATCGGGCGGCCATTTCAACCCGGCTGTCTCGGTCGGTCTGGCCGTGGCGGGCCGGTTTCCGGCCTCCAGGCTGGCCCCTTACATCATCGCGCAGTTGCTGGGGGCGATTCTGGCGGCGGGCGCGCTTTATCTGATCGCATCCGGCAAGGCCGGGTTCGAGGCCGGTGGTTTCGCCGCCAACGGATACGGGGAGCATTCGCCCGGCGGTTACTCGATGACGGCGGCACTGATCATTGAAGTGATCCTGACCGCGTTCTTTCTGCTGACCATTCTTGGGGCGACCCATGGCCGCGCTCCGGCAGGATTCGCGCCGATCGCGATTGGATTGGCGCTGACCTTGATCCATTTGATCTCAATTCCAGTCACCAATACCTCGGTGAACCCGGCACGTTCGACCAGTCAGGCCTTGTTCGCAGACGGGTGGGCGCTTGGCCAGCTTTGGCTGTTCTGGCTCGCTCCAATCGTCGGTGCCGTGATCGGTGCCCTGATCTGGAAAACCGTGGGGGAGAAGGATTGAGATGAAAACGCTCCTTCCGATGGTTGCGGCGGCAGTTCTGGCCGGACCCCTGCCGCTGTTCGCCCAAAGCGCCGATTTTAGTCTGACATATCATGTTGAGCGGCTTGGTGCCGAACAACTGAGCATTGAGCAATGCGGTGAGATCGTCGCCCAGGTCGCGGCGCAGGCTGGCCTGCGCGCGGCTGTTCAGGCTTATCCCGGGCAACTGGTGACGGTGTCAGGTGGCGCGGATGGCGCAGGCGCGTTTGTGACGCAATGTATCACCGTGGATGCGAAGACCGTCGTTGTCGTTCAGGGCATCGATTATCAGCAACAGAAGGGTTCGCTTGGCAGCTTCGCCGATCAGGCCTTTGCAGCCGTGAAAACCGCTGCAAACTAACGTGGCGACCAGCGCGCATTGAATCATGTGCGCTGGTCATCTTATTGCCGTGTCCCGCGGCTTCAAGCCCGCTTACGACGCGCCCCGAATGCCGCCCCAAGAGCCCCGATGCCGCCGCCGATAAGCGCGCAGTTGATCAGGATGGAGACGATGTCCTGCTTGTTGGCGTTCGCGATGTTGGTGGCTGCGGTCTCGGCGTCGGCGCCGGACTCGCGGGCATCCATCATCGCGACCACGCCGGGTTCGTTGCATTTCGGCAAGAGCGTATCCAGTGCTTCCTGTTGCTCGCCATAGATCGATCGCGTGATTTGTTCGCAACGCGCCTGATCTTCTGCTGAAACGCTGCTGCCGCCGAACTGCCGATAGCTGCCGAAGCCGATCAATGCGACGGCGAGTGCCAGATAGATGATTTTGTTCATTTTAATTGCCGATAAATGGGGTTGATATGCGGGCCATATCTGAACCTCGGCGTACTGTTAAGGGAAAAATCAATGACCGAGCGATGGCCTTCGCCCGGTCAGGAGAGTAAAGCTTGCTGATGACCGACATCTTGCCACCGTGCCCCGAATGCTCTTCTGCCTTCACCTATCAGGTGGATGCGTTGTTGATGTGCCCTGAATGCGGGCATGAATGGGCGGCAACGGGTGGCGATGCCGCAGAAGCTGCAGCCGTGCGTGACAGCGTGGGCAACGTTCTTGTCGATGGCGATACGGTGACGGTGATCAAGGATCTGAAGCTGAAGGGGTCGTCCTCGGTGATCAAGGTCGGCACGAAGGTGCGCGGGATCAGGTTGGTCGAGGGCGATCACGACATCGACTGTAAGGTGCCCGGCATCGGCCAGATCGGGCTGAAGTCGCAATTCGTCAAGAAAGTCGTCGAGTAGCTCTTAGGCGTGTTGACGCGACTTTCTCCGTTACGGTCAACGAAAGCCAGCCCAAGCGTGAGAACGAGCTGCTCACCGAGACCAGATTATGGTGGTCGTTCGCGCGGTCTCGACATAAAAACCAGCCGCGCTTCAAGCGCGGCTGGCTGCGTTTTGGTGGTCGGGCTTAGCGCGGTTTGGGAAGCTCCACAGTCTGACCCACGACATCGATAGCCACTTTGCCGCGAAGTCCGCCCGCTTCGAGCAACTCGTGCGCTTCGCCGATGCGAGCCAAAGGCAACACCGCTCCTATGACAGGCTTGACCAGACCGCGTTCGACGAGGGTGGTCAGCGCGTCGAGCTTGCCCCTGTTCTGACGGGTGAACACGAAATGATAGGCGGCGTTCTTGCCCCAGGCCTCGATAAGGTTCTGCGGCTGGGCAAGATCGACGATACTGACAACCCGTCCGCTATCCGCAAGGGTAAGCGGGCTTCTGGTCAGGGTGTCGCCGCCAATGGTGTCGAACACGACGTTCACGCCCTGTCCATCCGTCAGCTCTGCCACGGTCGAGACGTAGTCATTGGCGGTATGGTCGATTACCTCATCCGCACCAAGCGAACGGACGAAGTCGTGGTTGCTCTGGCGCGCGGTCGTGATGACCCGTGCGCCCATCGCCTTGGCGACCTGAATCGCCACCGTGCCGACACCGCCGGCGCCGCCATGGATCAAAATGGTCTCTTCCACGCTAAGCTGAGCGCGGCTTACCAAGGCTTCCCAGACCGTGCCGCCAACCAGCGTCAGGCTGGCCGCTTCCAGATGGCTGATGTTGCGCGGCTTGCGGGCGACCAGTTCGACATCGGCAATGTGCTGTTCAGCATACGACCCAGGACCGCCGAAGATTTTTGGCGTGTAGTAAACTTCATCGCCGATCTCGAACTCGCTGACATCCGACCCTTTCTCTTCCACGACGCCGGAAATGTCATGGCCGATGATGGCGGGAAGCGGCACGTAGTCGGTGTAGTCACCACGCCGGATTTGATAGTCCAGAGGGTTGATGGCGGTGGCGTGAATGCGGACCCGGACTTGGCGCGGTCCGACGGATCCCACAGGAACATCGCGCAGTGCGAAAGCGTCGAAACTTCCAAACTTTTCAAGAACAATCGCCTTCATGGTGGAGGTCATGATCTTTCCTTTTCTCAAGCTAAGCTAACTATGAGATCAAAATGGGGCGTATGTCATTTTTATGTAATACGCACAAAATTTTGCTTAGGTATCTTGTGGGATACCGTTATTTCAACGAGACATCAGGCGCTATGCGGCAGCCGGTGGTGCCGTCAGTTTGTCCGGACCCGGCGCACTGTCCGACCGGGATTGAAGGCGACGCCCAAACGGTGGCACGAGCGAACAGCGCGCTGGTTTCGCCTTCAAATTATGGGACGGTTGTTGATACCCGGAAGCCGCAAAATGCGGGCCTCTGAATTGTCAAATACGAAACACCGGATATCCGTGGCACCCCTGCTGTCGAATGACGGCAGAGGATGGAACGCGATGGTTAATCGAATGACTAAGGTTAATCGGCGCTACGCATCTGCCGTTGCAGGCTGCTTGAACAGATCCATATTCGCTTCTCCCCAAGCCGAGAGAGACAGCAGGATCGGAATAAAAGTCCGGCCTCTATCAGACAGGCTATATTCGACCCGTGGCGGCACCTCTGCATAGACGACGCGATTGATCAGTCCATCCGCTTCCAATTCGCGAAGCTGATTGGTCAATGTCCTTTGCGTCACGCCCGGCATCAGACGCTTCAATGCGTTGAACCGGATGGTTCCTCTATCCTGAAGATACCAAAGCGCGACGCATTTCCATTTTCCGTCAATCAGACTGATTGCCGCCTCGACCGTACAACCGGGACTGCTATCCAGACTGGTGTGGCGTCGTTTGGCCATGGCAGTATCCTTTCATACACCAAGAGTAGATTTTGTGCGTATCGCGCCGTTGGGATATACGTCTTAGGTTGGCTTTCATCAAGATTGAGGTGCGAACATGAAGGCCATTGGATACAAAGTCCCCGGACCGATCGAAGGCGAGGGATCGCTTGTCGATATCAACCTGCCCGATCCCTCGCCCAGCGGGCGCGACCTTCTTGTCGAGGTGAAGGCAATTTCCGTGAACCCGGTCGATTACAAGATCCGCCGCAGCGCGACCCCGCCGGACGGCGAGTGGAAGGTGCTAGGCTGGGATGCCGCCGGCATCGTTCGCGCCGTCGGGCCAGAGGCAACGCTGTTTCAGCCGGGCGATGAGGTGTTCTATGCGGGCTCGATCATCCGTCCGGGCACCAATGCAGAACTGCATCTGGTCGATGAGCGGATCGTCGGCAAAAAGCCTGGAACGCTGGATTGGGCGGAAGCAGCCGCGTTGCCGTTGACGACGCTGACCGCGTGGGAGATGTTCTTCGACCGTCTGGACGTGACCAAGCCGGTTCCGGGCGCGGCCCCCGCCATCTTGATCATTGGCGGTGCCGGTGGCGTCGGTTCGGTCGCGGTGCAAATCGCCCGCCAACGCACCGACCTGACCGTGATCGCAACTGCCTCGCGCCCCGAGACTCAAGACTGGGTCAAGACGCTGGGCGCGCACCATGTCCTTGACCATTCGAAGCCGCTGGCACCCCAGATCGAGGCGCTAGGCATTGGTGCTCCTGCTTTCGTCTTCTCAACGACCCACACGGCTGACCACGTCGCCGATATCGTCGAACTGATCGCGCCACAGGGCCGTTTCGGCCTGATCGACGATCCGGCAGGCTTCGACATCATGGCGTTCAAGCGCAAGGCGGTTTCCATCCACCATGAACTGATGTTCACGCGGTCGATCTACGGCACGCCAGACATGGCCGAACAAGGACGAATCCTGAACGAGGCAAGCGCCCTTGTCGATGCGGGCAAGCTGCGAACCACGCTGACCGAACGCCTGTCGCCGATCAATGCCGCCAATCTCAAGCACGTTCATGCGCTGATCGAAAGCGGCAAGGCGCGAGGAAAGTTCGTCCTTGAAGGCTTCTCGACCGATAAACCTGCGTGATGCATCCTGCTGGCTTCGTGCAGAGCCGACACAGGATGTAACCGACAAAGTGAAGGAATAGCTATCATGCCAGCCTATGTTGTTTTCATGCGGGACGAGATGGTCGATCCCGTCGAGTTCGATCAATATGCCGCCAAGGTCGATGCAAGCTTCGAAGGACACGAGGTAAAGCCGCTTGCTGATTACGGCACGATTGAAACCTTGGAGGGTGAGGAAATCGACGGAGCGGTCATCCTCGAATTCCGCGATATGGACGCGGCGCGGGCCTGGTATCGCAGCTCCGCATATCAGACGACCGCACAGCACCGTTTCAAAGGTGCGCGGTACCGGGGATTTATCGTCGAGGGGTTGCCAGCGGAGGAATGATGCCGTTTCGGCAGTCCCGCGCGGATGACAGAGAGTTTCGCAGTCGGGATCATCTTCCCGTATCAGAATAGGGACAACCGCTCTGCAAGTTGTCGATACGGTATAGATGGTCCAACTGGATCAGTCGGTAATGCTTAACTGGCTGGTTGGGCCGCAAGACTACCAAATCGCCCGCCGTGAAACAGAAGCGGGGCGGCTGTCGGGTTGCGGTCAAGATGGCGGACATGGCCTAAAAGAAGGACGTGATCACCCGCCTCGACCTGTTGCACGACATCGGCGACGAGCACGGCGGCGGCATCGCGCAACACCGGCAGGCCATGATGCTCACGGAACGGTTCGGTCAATGTATCGTCGGTCCGGCCCGAGAAATGCATGGCATGCGCCTGCATCTGCTGCGACAGAATATTCACCGCATAGCGGCCTGACTTTTGCACCTTGGCCAGCATTTTCGATCTCCGATCCAGAGAGATGGAGATAAGCGGCGGATCGAGCGAGACCGACATGAAGGCATTGGCCGTCATGCCGTGATCGCCTTCGGGCGTGCGGGTGGTGATGACCGTGACGCCGGTGGCGAAACTGCCGCAGCAATCGCGCAGGGCGCGGGGATCGATGGCGTCTATGACGGCGGTGTCAGACATAGGGCTTTTCCCGGTCAAAGGGTGAGATATGTGCAGGTCCTTCAAGATCCGGCCCCTCCGGCTTTTCACGCAACATTCGGGCGGTCGTCTCGGGGCAACTATGAGGCCGAGAGTTCCCGCCGCACGATTTCCGCGCCCGCACTCAGCGCGTTGAGTTTGCTCCGGGCTACGGTCCGCGAAAGCGGCGCCATACCACAGTTGGTGCAAGGATAAAGCTTGTCGGCATCCACGAATTGAAGCGCTTTTCGGATCGTATTAGCGACGTCCTCGGGGGTTTCAATGGTTTCGCTTGCGACATCGATGGCCCCAACCATCACCTTCTTGCCGCGAATAAGCTCAATCAGGTCCATCGGAACATGAGAGTTGTGGCATTCCAGTGAAACGAGGTCGATGCTGGATTTCTGCAGCTTGGGAAAAATCTCTTCGTACTGGCGCCATTCCGCACCCAGAGTTTTCTTCCAGTCAGTATTGGCCTTGATGCCATATCCATAGCAAATATGAACCGCCGTTTCGCAATTCAGACCCTCGATCGCCTTCTCCAAAGTGGCGATGCCCCAATCGTTCACCTCATCGAAAAACACATTGAAAGCGGGTTCATCGAACTGGATGATATCAACGCCGGCAGCCTCAAGTTCCTTGGCTTCTTGATTGAGGATTGTGGCAAATTCCCAAGCAAGCTTTTCGCGGCTTTTATAGTGGCTGTCGTAAAGCGTATCGATCATCGTCATTGGCCCCGGCAGGGCCCATTTGATCGGAGCTTTGGTTTGCTGACGTAAAAACCTGGCATCTTCGACAAAAACCGGCTTCTCGCGGGCTACAGCGCCAACGACGGTCGGCACGCTTGCATCATAGCGATCACGGATTTTGACGGTCTCGCGTTTTTCAAAATCAACGCCGCTGAGATGTTCGATAAATGTGGTGACAAAGTGCTGGCGCGTTTGTTCGCCGTCGCTGACAATATCAATTCCGGCAAGCTGTTGTTCGCCCAAGGACACACGCAGCGCGTCTTGTTTACCCTCGATCAGTTCCTCACCCTGCAATTTCCAGGGCGACCAGAGCTTCTCGGGCTGCGCAAGCCACGAGGGTTTCGGCAGACTGCCAGCAGTCGAGGTGGGGAGCAGTTTTTTCATGATAGGCGACCCTGTGCGTTTGCGATCAATCAAAGAGCGTATTCGGCAGACCATTCTTCAAGAATGGCATGATATGGTTTGATGAAATGCTCTTCAGCAAACTTGCCTTGCGCAACAGCCAATTGGCTGCGTTCTTCGCGATCATAGACGATTCGTGTGAGCGAGTAATCCTCATGCTGCAGGCTTGGCTCAAAGCTCTGGCCCGCTGTAGAGTTGGCATTGTAGATCTCGGGTCGATAGATCTTTTGGAAGGTCTCCATCGTGCTGATAGTGCCGATCAGTTCCAGATTGGTGTAGTCGGTCAGCAGATCGCCAAAGAAATAGAACGCCAAAGGTGCGGCGCTATCTGACGGCATGAAATAGCGGACCTGCAGTCCCATTTTCTGGAAATACTGTTCGGTCAGCGACGTATCATTCGGCTGATATTCAACGCCCAGAACGGGGTGAGTATTTGCCGTTCTATGGTAGATCTTGTTGTGCGAAACGCTGAGGCAGATCACAGGCGGCTTGCTGAATTTCTCTTTATACGCCTTCGACTCGACGAAGCATTTGAAGATCTTTCCGTGCAGTTCCCCGAAGTCCGCAGGGATGCTGAACCCGTCCCTGTTCCTGTTATGCTCGTGTAGAACCACGCTGAAGTCATAGTCGCGCACGTAAGAAGAGAAGTTGTTTCCAACGATGCCTTCGACGCGGCTGTCGTTCTTGCGGTCAATGATTGTTGGTTTCAATATTTCAATGGCCGGGAAGGTGTTTCCAGAGCCTTCGACATCCATCTCGACCGAGATAATCTCGAGTTCGACTGAATAACGGTCGCCGTTGGGATTGTCCCATTGCGCCAAGGAATTGCAACGGTTGTCGATCATCCGCAATGCGTTGCGCAAATTTTCCTTGCGGCTGTCCCCACGCGCCAAATTCGCAAAGTTGGTCGTAATACGTGTATTGTCCGACGGATGATAATTTTCGTCGAAACTAACACTTTTTACCTTAAATGCGAAACCGTTGTTCATCGTGGTCGGATATCCCAGTTATCTGATTTGAGGCCTGGATCCAGCTATTGTCCTTGCAGGACGTCCCAGCCTTCAGATCCTCAATCAGCAGTCTTCATGTTGCCCAGCGTCAGGGCCGTGCCTGCTGTATGATCGAAGAAAAGCATGAACAGAAATGATTTTACTTCATTGACGCATGAACCGCGTTCATGCCTTGCCTTGGCAGGGTTACAGTCGGCGAATGACAGTGCCAGAATCGGAGTGGCGTGACAGCAGGGCAAGCCTTGTCGATCATGGGCATATCTGCGGCCACCGATCCACGCACCCGCTTGTCGCGCTCATAGCGTCCCGAGAAATTGTTTTTATCAATCTTGTCAAGGGCATAAATTTCAGGATTCGTCATGGCCTTGTCATGATGGGGTGGCAATGACGCGAAAAATGAACAATCGCAGGACTGCCACCCATGACTGTCAGTGTCGATCTGCCGCGCCCGAACAATGCAGCAACCGTTCCGCATCGCGACGTAAACGACGGTATTCCCCGGCAGATGCAGGAAGGTCTTGATCAGGCCAAGGACAAGAACACCCGCGACGGCACCTCGAACGAAAAATGGCCCGATCCGACGGAAACCTCTGTCACGAGAGTCGAGGGGGAATCGGATGAGCAGGGTCGCCCGAAGCTGGAATATTTTGACAATCACGGCGGCAAATTCGTCCAGTTGGACCGCAAGACGAACCCCGAGCTGTATGACTATCTTGAACGCCATCAGGAATTCAGCGCCTCGGAAAAGACCGTGGAATATGCCGAGACGCAGGCTGACGAATTCGATGCAAAGATCTGGCAGCGTGACGGTGATCTGCCCGGTCTGAAGGACATCCGTTCTGCCGAAACCCGCGGCGATGCCGTGATGCTGGAGACGAATGACGGCGACCGTCATGTCGTGACACGCCAACTTGCGCCCGGATCTTTTGACGCTGCGGCAGGGCTGGCGCGTACGGTGGACGGAATCCAAATGAGCGAGGAGCAGGGCTACAAGAACACGGTCGATGACGTTTACAGCAACCAGCAGATACAGAAGGCGAAGATTGGCGCGGAAGATGAGGTTGGTCCGGGTCTGATCCGCGCCGAAATCCCGGTCGGCGATGACGATGTCCGTAAGGTGATCGTCTCGGAAGAGCTTAACCCGAATCTCTATGACCGGCTTGCCTCGGCCCGCTCCGGTTTTGTCGATACCGACGGGCAAGTCGATGATGCGCGCGGTAAAAGCGATCTCCCCTCGGTCGGCGATGTCGATCCGCTGAGCATGGAGACGACCGAGACCGTCTCGAAGGATGATGACACCAAGCTGACCGTTTCCGGGTTGGCGTGGCGCAATACGCTGGACGGCTGGAAGCGCGGGATAGATGACGGCAGCATCGGCGCGGATGACGACCGGGCAAAGCTCTATGATACCTTGCGCGCCAAAACCATGCTGGACGACGGCACAAAGATGGTCGCGCTGGATATGTCGATGGGACAGAATCTTGTTGATGTGAACCATCTGGACATGGCCGCGATCATCGATGCGTCGAAGCTGGACACGAATATCGCCGACCTGATGGGGTCGGAAAGCGTGCAGAAAGACTATATCGCGGCGCAGGACGAGGCGATCAAATCGCTGCCCGATGGTGACAAAGTTCATGACCGGCTAAGCGATCTGGCCTTCAGCGACGATTATGTAAGCTACATTGCCGACCTGAAAGAAAAGGGCGACGGCGATCTGGCCGAGGCCGATATCGCCCGCACTTATGCGGGGCTGGCCGCCTTTGACAAGGAAGAGGCGGGCCAGTTCGCGCAGACCATGTTGCTGAACGGGCTGACCGCAGATCTGGATAAGATCATGGGCGATCCCGGTTCGATCAGTGAGGAAAACGAGGCGCTGGCGACCAAGGACGTTCTGGTCACAGTCCTTTCGACCCTGAAGAAGGGCGGTATCGACGTGCCGCGCCGGACGGTCGATACGCTCGACAAGTTCGTGAACGAGTTTCTGGACGACAAACAGCAGGCCAAGACCTTCAACGCGGTCCTGCAAGAGCTGGGCGACAAGTTCAACAAGAATGGCACGCTGACCCAGGCCGATATCGAGAAAGTTGCCGATTCCAAGGGCAAGGATATTTTCAAAGCGCTGAACGAGCGCAGTGACGGCGCCGCGCTGAGCGTGCTGGGCGAGTTGAACAGCAATGGCACCTTGGGTTCGGTCGGCGGCGCCATCTCTTTGGCATCCGGCATCTATCAGTTGACCGGAAAGGGCGGCACGCTGGCGGATACCCCCGAAGAGCGTCTGGCCGTCGCGAAAGAGTTTGTCAGCTTCCTTGGAGCGGGTCAGCATTTCGCCAATCTCGGCTCGAATATCTATGACAAGGTGATGGGCACCAATGCCAACAAGATGCTGGGTCTTGATAAGACCCTGCCGCAGATCTTCAGCCGCGATAATGCCTCGGGTGGAACGCCCTTCACCCCGGAGATCGGCGAACGTTTCGTGCAAAACTTTGAAGCCGTGCTGGATGAAGCGAATATCGATGGCAATGCCGATCTGTCGAAGCGGCTGAACCTCAGCGAGAACGAGGTCAAGGAGATCAAGAAGGGCATCGAAAACGGCTATGTGAAGAACCCGGAACTGCCCGGATCGACCAATTTCTCGCGCATGGCCTCGGCCGCGCTGCGGATCATGGATGCGGGGGCCAATGTCTTTACCGGCGTGGCCGATGTGGTTCTGGGCGGATTGTCGATCAAACGTGGTGTCGGCGCGGGCGATGCTGGCGCGATTGCCAGCGGTGCGATTCAGGTGGCGGCGGGGGCCTTTACCTTCGGCGGTGGCGCGGCGACGGGTGCCGCGACCGCTGGCCGGATCGGCGCCGCGATAGGGCGCGCATTAGCGGGGCCGCTGCTGGGCGTCGGGGCTTTGCTTGGCGCAATCGCCTTCCTGCCGTCGATGATCATCGACGACATCAAGCACAACAATAAGATGGACAAGCACCGCGACGATATGAGGGACCTGTTCTCGCGGCTGGATGGTCAGGACGTGCTGATGGGTGACGGTGCCAAGCGCTACGAATATCTGGACGAATACCTTTACAACTACGGTCAGCGCGACGCACCGGATGATGTAAGCGTCTTCGATTACCGTCCCGAAGAATGGCAGTTTTACCTTGATAACGATCACCTGCCGAGTCCGGGCTTCGACGATGTCGAGCATAAGGACTACAAGGGAGATGGCGACAATCTGGACACTCGTTTGGACCGGATCGGCTAACTCGGGCGCTTCGGCAACGGGTTTCCGTCACTGAATCGGGCGCGGGCGCGGCATGCATCGTTTAGATGAAACAGCTTTTGCCCGCGCCTGCGATATCGCCTTTCCCATGCAGATCACTGCCAGGCGCAAATTCCAAGGAATTCGCCTTCTGCGACGTCCTCGTTTGCGATGAGTTTGCTTTCGCCGTCGCGGCACACCACGGTATGATCGTCGTAACCCGCCATATCTGCGAGGATCTGGTCCCAGTGGCGATACTGCACGGTGTGACCTTCACCCGGATAAACGACAGCCTTCGCGATGTTGGGGAAGGCTGCTTGCCAGTGCTCCATCTCTTCGGCCGGCACAGCCTGATCGGCTTCCCCGAAATAAAGATAAACCGGCGCCTGAACAGCCGACGTATCGACGACGGCATTATCCCGACAAACCAGCATCGATTCATGGGTAAGTGCTGACGGATCGCCAAGCTGTCCGCTGACATAGAACGACCGCGTGCCGTCCGCATAGGCCCGCGTCTGCCAGCCCGGAATAACCAATACCGGAGACCCCGGAACGCCCCACCAATCCTTTGGCTTATGGGTATAGGCGGACAGGCTTTCGTCCCAGTCCGCAGCACTTCGGGAGCAATCAGGCTCTGCACGCGATGAAAGCGTGCGCGATACCGCTGCCCCTGCATGGATGGATGTGACGCGATCCGGCACCGCTGCTGCAAGATGCGCCGCATATGCGCCACCGCCTGAAATCGCCATGATCGCGAATTTGTCGATGCCAAGATCATCCAGAACCGTCAGCACTTCGTCCGCGTAATCCTTATATCCAAGGCTCGGGTCGAACTCGGATTCTCCAAATCCATTGCGCTCGACGGAAATCACTCTGATTCCCAACTCTTCACGGGTTGTCCGGGCGAATTCGGTCAGTTGAAATGCTTCAAGGCTGGTGCCTTGTCCGCCGATGAATACGACCGGCTTGTCCTCGGCGCTTCCCTCATCGATGTAGAACACATCCCTTCCGTCTTTTGACAGAGAGTGGACCTCTGCCCCGATGTGATCGAAACTTTCCTGAAGCCGCAGCGATGAGGGATCGCGGGCTGCACGCTCTTCTTCGGCGATGCCGGGGGCGGCGCTGAGAATTGCGGAAGCGGTAAGCGCGGCGAAATTCAATCTCTTCATCGGGACACCCCATAGAGCAAGCTGCATTTCCGAGCGCCCACGCTGGCAGAGGAATGTCAGAACGATGAGGCCTCAAGGGTAAGGTAAGCAGAGGCCTACCTTCACCATCGGGCAAATTGCGCATCAAATTTTGCAACTTGCGCAAGAATATTAAGATTCGACATTCCCGGCTTCGTCTCGTTCGCAATTATGGAACATAGTTGACTCTTATGTAGGTTCGAATCTCTACTCCTTGTTGCGGACTATAGAACATTATAAGAGAATACAGGGAGCCTCAGATGAAATTCCGCGCCACCTGCCTTGCAGGCGCTGCCGCCGTTGCGCTGTGCGCTGCTGGCCCGCTTGCCGCCCAGGGAAATGTTGATGTCGCCATCATTGGCGACGCCGATACCTTCGATCCGATGATCTCGACCAAGGATGTGGTCAGCATCGTGACGCAGCACTTCTTGGAGACCCTTTATACCTTCGATGAAAACTGGCAGGTCGTGCCGCTGTTGGCCGCGGACATGCCGACGATCAGCGAAGATGGGACGACCTACACAATCCCGCTGCGCGAGGGTGTCAGCTTTCATGACGGCTCGACCATGGACAGCGCCGATGTCGCCGCGTCCTTGAGCCGTTGGAAAGATGTCGCCAGCCGGGGCATGGCGATTGCCGACCAGATCGGAAGCATCGAAGCGACCGCTCCGTCGGAAATCACCATCACGCTGACCGAACCCTATGCGCCGCTGGTGACGCTGTTGGCGTTTTCGAATTCGGCGGCGGTGATCTACCCGGAAGAAATCATCGCCCCCGAGATCAAAGAGCCGATCGGAACCGGACCTTACAAGCTGGAAGCCTATCAGCCTGACCAATACACGCAGTTGGTTCGTTTCGATGACTATACGCAGCCGGGCGAGGCGGCGGGCGAACGTGCCCAGACGCCGGACGAGATCCGCTTCATCCCTGTCCCCGACACCAATACGCGGGTCGAGGGTCTGCTGTCCGGGCAGTTCGACTATGCCGACAGCCTGTCCACCGAGGCCTTTGCCCGGATCGAAGGCTCGGACGTGGCCGAACCCGTCTTGCTGGATGCCTTTGGCTGGCCGCTTTTCGCGGTCAATCACAAGAAGGGGCTGATGACCGATCTGAATATCCGGCGCGCGGTTCAGGCGGCCTTGCCCTATGACGACATGCTTTTCGCGGCATTCGGGGATGAGAAGTTCTTCCAGACCGATGGCGCTTTGTATCCCGAAGGCTGGCCGTGGCACACAGAAGCCGCGACCGAGCTTTATAACATCAACGACCCTGAAAAAGCCGCCGAGTATCTGGCAGAGGCCGGTTATGACGGCCAGCCGCTGCGCATCCTGACCTCGCGCCAGTATGAATTCCATTATCAGATGGCCGAAGTCGCTCAGATGGCGCTGGAAATGGCTGGCTTTACTGTCCAGCTTGATGTGGTGGATTGGGCGACGCTGGCGCAGAACCGCGACAACCCGGATCTGTGGGACATCTATATCACCCACTCGCCCTTCCTGCCCGAGCCGACGTTGACATCGTCGCTATTTGGCACCGCCCGTGAAGGCTGGGTCAACCCGGACAAGGAAGAGGTTCTGGAGCGGTTCACCCGCGAAACCGATCTCGACGCACGCAAGGCGATCTATGCCGAGCTGCAGGAACAGGTCTATGGCGACGTGGGCATGATCAAGATCGGCAATTTCAGCGCCGTGCAGGGCAAATCGCGGAAATTGTCGGGCGTCGTGCCCTCGCCCTGGCCCGCGTTCTGGAATGCCGCCAAGGCTGAATAGACGATGATCCTTCCGGTCGCGCGGCAAGCCCGCGCGACGGATTTTTCGCCATCCGAAACGGCACCTTTCGCAACGCATCGAGATCAACATGCGCAGCTATCTTCTTCGCCGCCTGATCGGCATGATCGTCGTCATCTTTCTGGTGCTGACCATCGCCTTCGTGCTGGTGCGCCTTGCGCCCGGCGATCCCGCCTCGTTGATGCTGGGGCCCGACGCCTCGCCGGAAGAGGTGGCGGCGCTGCGGGTCAGACTGGGACTGGATCAGCCGATCATCGCTCAGTTCGGCAGCTTTCTTGCCAATGCGCTGCGGGGCGATCTGGGACAATCGCTGTTCTTCAATCAGCCGGTCACCACGGTTCTGGCCAGCCGGGCCGAGCCGACGATCGTCCTTGCGCTGTTTTCGCTGCTGGTGGCGCTGGTGATCGCGACCCCTATCGGGATCTGGGCCGCCTATCGACGCGGCTCTGTGCTGGATCAGACCTCGATCACCACGGCGATGCTGGCCGCGTCGGTTCCCAGCTTTCTGACCGGGCTGGTCTTTCAACGCTATCTCGCCACCGATCTGGGCTGGTTTCCCGCATCAGGCTATGGCGGTGCGGGCGCAGGTTTTACCGAGCGGATGCGCCATCTGATCCTGCCCGCCATCACGCTGGGCATCACCAATTCCGCGCTGATCCTGCGTTTTACCCGCGCGTCGATGCTGGACATTCTGGGCGAGGATTACGTGCGGACTGCCCGCGCCAAAGGCATGACCGAACGCCGCGTGGTTCTGCGTCACGCGCTGAAGAATGCGGGCATTCCCATCATCACGGTCGTCGGGCTCACCTTTGCATTGCTGGTATCCGGCGCGGTCGTCACCGAACGGGTCTTCAATCTGCCCGGCATGGGAAATCTGGTGGTGAATGCGGTTCTGCGCCGGGACTATCCGGTGATTCAGGGCACGCTGATCGTCGTCGCAGCGCTTTACGTGCTGGTGAACCTGATCACCGACCTTCTTTACCTCGCCGTTGACAAGAGGGTGAAATACTGATGGCCGGCCCCGCTTCTTCTGCTGCAGCACCCCCCAGCCTGCGCAAGCTGCTGATGCAACGGCCGTCGGTCGTGGTGGCGCTTGCGGTTTTCGTGCTGATCGTTGCGGCCTGCTTTCTGTTGCCAGCCTTTGGGCTGACCAGCATCGGCGGCATGTCGGTCAGGAACCGTCTGACCGGACCCGGTGCGGAATACATGCTGGGCGCGGACGCCTTTGGCCGCGATGTGCTGGGCCGTCTGATGGTCGCGGGTCAGACCTCGCTGGGCATCGGGTTGGGCGTGGCGCTGCTGTCTTCGGTGGCGGGGGTCTTCATCGGGCTGGTTGCCGGGTTCTTCCGCAAACTGGACACCCCTTTGTCCCGTCTTATCGACGCGATGATGGCCTTCCCCGATATCCTTCTGGCCTTGTCGCTGGTGGCGATCTTCGGCGGATCGATGGGCAATGTCATCCTTGCGCTATCCGTCGTTTACGCCCCGCGGATTGCCCGCATCGTCCGCGCCTCGACGCTGGTGATCCGCGAGTTGCCTTATGTCGAGGCCGCGCGGGCCCTTGGCACCCGGACACCGACGATCATGGTGACGCATGTGTTGCGCAATATCGTGTCGCCCATTCTGGTGCAGGCCACGTTCATCTTTGCCTATGCCATGCTGGCCGAGGCCGGGCTGTCGTTCCTTGGTGTCGGCGTCGATCCGAAGATCCCGACCTGGGGCATCATGGTGAACGAAGGCCGCCAGTATATCGACAACGCCTTCTTCCTGATCCTCTTTCCCGGCCTCGCCATCGCGCTTTCGGTTCTGTCTTTGCAGATCGTCGGCGACGGATTGCGCGACGCGCTGGACCCCAAACTTGCCAAGGAGACCTGACGTGCCGCTGAGACTGACCAATTTCAAAGCTGTAGGCCTCGACACCACTCCGGACGAAATCTTCGTCGATGCGTCAGGCAATGTCGCAGCCACCCCGGCAGAGGGCGCCGAGACGCTGGATCTGAACGGTGCCTATCTGTCGCCCGGCTGGTGCGATCTGCATGTCCATGTCTGGCACGGCGGCACCGATATCTCGGTCCGCGCGTCCGAGGCCGGTCGCCCCACCGGCGTCACCGCAATGGCCGATGCAGGGTCTGCGGGCGAGGCCAGCTTTCACGGCCTGCGGGAATATGTGATCGACCCGGCAAGTGAGACGATCAAGGCATTCCTGAACATCGGCTCGATCGGGCTGGTTGCCTGCAACCGGGTGCCAGAGCTGATCGACTGGCGGTCAATCGACATCGACCGTACGCTTGCCGTGATCGAGGCCAATCGCGATGTCATCTGCGGCATCAAAGTCCGCGCATCGGGCGTGATCGTCGGAAGCTGGGGCATCACCCCGGCCAAGATCGCCAAGCGCGTGGCCGAAATGGTCAATCTGCCGCTGATGGTGCATGTCGGCGAACCGCCCCCCCTGATCGACGAGGTGTTCGAGCTGCTGACACCCGGCGACATCGTCACCCATTGCTTCAACGGCAAAGCGGCAGGATCGATCCGCGATACGGCAGCGCTCTTCCAGATGGCGCAGGATATGGCCGCGCGCGGCATCCTGATGGATATCGGCCACGGCGGGGCGTCCTTCAACTTCAAGACCGCGCGGGATTCGATTGCCGACGGGCTGCGGCCGTTCTCGATCTCGACCGATCTTCACCAGCATTCGATGGCCAAGCCCGTCTATGACATGGCCACGACCATCTCGAAACTGCTGGCGGTCGGGCTGAGCTTTGAGGACTGTCTGGAGGCCACGACCAACGCGCCGCGATCCGTCCTTGGTCTGTCGGGCGCCAATGGGCTGGCCTCTGGCATCCGTGCCGACTTCACCGTCTTCGATCTTGAGGATGCCGAAATCGACGTGATGGACAGTCAGGGCAACCACATGGTGATGGGCCGGGTGTTCGAACCGCGCCTGACCGTTCTGGGTGACGACGCCAAGCCCGCCTCACGGCGGCTGCCGCCCGAGACCTGAGAAAGGATGATCGCGATGCAGACGCCGGATGACACGATCCTGTCGGTCGAGGGGCTGCGCGTCGGCTTTGGCCGGGGGGCTGCCACCGTGACCGCGTTGCGCGATGTCAGCTTCACGCTGGGCCGGGGTAAGACGCTGGCACTGGTCGGTGAAAGCGGATCGGGCAAATCGGTGACCTCGCTGGCGCTGATGGGTCTGCTGCCGCCTTCGGGGCGAATCCTGTCGGGACGGCTGAACTTTCGCCGATCAGATGGCACGGTCGTCGATCTGGCCGGGCTGGACGCTGCAGGATACCGGGCGATGCGAGGGCCGGGTATTTCGATGATCTTTCAGGAACCGATGTCCTCGCTGAACCCGCTTTTCACCGTCGGCGATCAGATTGGTGAGATGTTGTTGCTGCACGAAAATGTCTCTTCGGCACAGCGGGACAAGCGGGTGATCGAGATGCTGGAACTGGTCGAGATTCCGGGGGCGGCGGCGCGGGCCAAATCCTATCCGCATGAATTGTCGGGCGGTATGCGACAGCGGGTGATGATCGCCATGGGGCTGATCTGCAACCCGGCGCTGCTGATTGCGGATGAGCCGACGACAGCCTTGGACGTGACCATTCAGGCGCAGATCCTTGACCTGATGCGCAGGCTTCAGAAGGAGTTGGACATGTCGATCCTGTTCATCACCCACGATATGGGCGTGGTCGCCGAAATGGCGGATCAAGTGGCGGTGATGTATGCGGGCGCGGTCGTGGAACAGGCCGGGGTGCTGGATCTGTTCGACCATACCCGCCACCCCTATACCCAAGGGCTGCTGGCCTCGATCCCGCGGGATGATCTGGTCGATGGCGAGCGGTTGGTGCCGATCCCCGGATCGGTCCCGTCGCTGACCGCCTTGCCATCCGGCTGCGCCTTCGCGCCCCGTTGCAGCCATGCGCAACCTGAATGCCACCGGCCCGTATCGCTTGAGGAGAAGGCCAGCGGCCATCTGTCAGCCTGCATCTTCGACTTTGCGGGGGCCGCATGACCGACGCGCTTTTGCAAATCCGAAACCTGACCAAGCGGTTCGATACCGCATCCGGCACCGTTCACGCGGTCGAAGATGTCAGCTTCGACATCCCGCGGGGCTCGATCATGGGGCTGGTGGGGGAAAGCGGGTCGGGCAAGACCACGCTAGGCCGGGCGCTGCTTCGTCTGGTCGAGCCGACCAGCGGCCAGATCCGCTTTGACGGCACCGACATCACCACGCTGGATGCAAAAGGCATGCGCGACATGCGCCGCCGGATGCAGATCATCTTTCAAGACCCCGTCTCGTCCCTGAACCCTCGCCTGAAAGTCGGCGACCTGATCGCCGAGGGCTTGCGCGCCTTTGGCATCGGCACCCGCCGGGATCGTCGCGACCGGGTGGCCGCGCTGCTGGAAGAGGTGGGACTGAATGCGGACCACATGAACCGCTATCCCCATGCTTTCTCGGGCGGACAGCGGCAGCGTATCGGCATCGCCCGCGCACTGGCACTGGAGCCGGATTTTATCGTTGCCGATGAAAGCGTCTCGGCGCTGGACGTGTCGATTCAGGCGCAGGTGCTGAACCTGCTTCTGGAATTGCGGGAAAAGCGCAATCTGACGATGCTGTTCATCGCCCACGATCTGTCGGTGGTGAACTATCTCTGCGATCAGGTCGCGGTTCTTTATCTTGGCCGCCTGATGGAGATCGGGCCGACAAATCGGGTCCAGCGGGCCTCGGCGCATCCCTATACCCGGGCGCTGAACTCGGCGATCCCGCAACCCGATCCGCGTGCGGCGCGCAATCGCACGCCGTTGCAGGGCGACATCCCAAGTCCGCTCGCCCCTCCTTCCGGCTGCGTTTTCCGCACCCGCTGCCCGCATGTCGCCGATCTTTGCGCGACAGGCGTGCCCGACGCGCATCTTCTGGGTGCTCACCATCAAAGCTACTGCAAAAGAACTGAGGAACTTTATGGACACTGACGCGCTGGCAAGCACGCCCGAAACCCGCTTTGCCGCCTTGGGCATCACGCTGCCAAAGACGGCACCGGCGCCGATCGGTTCATTCCGCAACGTCCGTTGTTCGGGCAACATGATCTATGTGTCAGGGCAGGGTCCGGTCCGGGCAGATGGCACGCTGATTCAAGGCAAGGTCGGCAGCGAAGTGACCGCCGAAGAGGCGCGCGAACATGCAAAGCTGGTCGCGGTCAACATCCTGACGGCGCTGCGCGACGCCTTTGGTTCGCTGGACCGCGTTGGCGGTGTGGTGAAACTGCTGGGACTGGTGAATGCGGACCCGGATTTCGAACGGCATCCCTTCGTCATCGACGGTGCCTCTGACCTGCTGGCGGAAATCTTTGGAGAGGCGGGGATTCACGCGCGGTCGTCTTTCGGGGTCGGCTCATTGCCCAACCGTATCCCGGTTGAGATCGAGGCGATCTTTGAAGTCGCTGCCTCCGCCGCAGTGGATCAGGCGCGGTGATGCAAGCCAAGCGCCCTTTCGACGGACAGCGCCGCTTCGCGGACCTCGCTCGAAACAAGGGCGAATTTGTCGCGGACCCGGTGCTTCGGCATCACCACGGACAGGGTCAGCTCACAGGTGCCGTCCAGCCCCCGGATCGGCGCCGCGATGCACGCCACCTGATCTTCGGAAGTGTCGATCTGCACCGACAATCCGTTCACAAAATCTTCGCGCGACATCTGGGCAAGCTTGGCCGGATCGGTTTCGGCAAGCCCGGTATTCGACGGGCGGGCGCAATCCTGAAACACCGCCAGACGTGCGGCATCCGGCAGATGGCCGATCAACAAGCGTCCCGATGCGGTCCAGTTCAGCGGCACCCTTGTGCCCACATCCGAGGTGACGCGGAACGCTCCGGTCCCCTCGGCCATCGCGACGACCTGCATCAGGCCGCCGTCGCGCGCACAGATCTGCACCATTTCGGCGACCCGCTCATTCAGCGCGAACATGGCGCGTTCCGCCTCGCTGAAGGCGCTCATCCGCGCGCGATAGGCAAGCCCGTAGCGCATCAGACGCGGCCCCAGCCAGACCCGGCCATCGGCACTGCGCGACAACATCGCCCGTTCTTCCAACTCATCGATCAGCTTGTAAACGGTGGAAGGCGGCGCGCCGGTGACCTTTGCCAATTCATAGGCCGTCATCGGCTGATGACGCTCGGTCAGGATGTCGAGGATCTGCAACGAACGGTCGATGCCGCTGGTGCGGGACCGGCGCGCCGGACCCTCCGCTTCATCTGCCGCAAGATCGGCACCCATCATACCACCTACCTTCGCCGTTTCCATCATTTTGGCACAAATACCACAGTTATGGAACCTACCTCAAGAACCGAAAGAGAAGACGATGCTTAGAAACACCGAATATCCGATCGACTGGTCATGGCACGACGCCGAGGGCTTTGGCCGGATGGTCAATGTCTCGGGCACGATGACCTCGCTGGGCGGCTCGATTGCGACGCAGCGGGTCGCGGCGGCAACTGCTGCGGCGATGCCGCGCTTTGCCCGTATTCACGAAATGCAGGCCCGCGCGTCCGAGGTGATCGCCCGTCTCACCGGGGCCGAGGCCGGATTTCTGACCGCATCGGCCAGCGCCGGGATCACATTGGCGGTCGCAGGCGCGATCACCGGCATGGACCCCGCCCGCGCCGAAGCGCTGCCGCAGGACCCCGGCCCGCGCAGGGCGGTGGCGGTGCAAATGGGCCATCTGTGCGAATATGGCGCGCCGGTATCGCAGGCCATCGCGCTGGCGGGCGGCGACACTCGGACCGTTGGTCAATCCACATTGGCGAAGGATTATCAACTGGATGCCGCGTTGGATGAGACCTGCGCCGCCGCACTTTATGTGGTGTCGCACCACGTCGTCGATTACGGCATGATCCCGTTGGAAACCTTTGCCGAGATTGCCCATGCCAAAGGCGTGCCGGTGATCGTGGATGCGGCGTCTGAATATGACCTGACGGGTTTTCTGGCCAAGGGCGCGGATATCGTCATCTATTCGGGCCACAAGTTCCTTGGGGGCCCGACATCGGGGATCGTCGCCGGACGCAGGGATCTGATCCGTGCCTCCTATTTGCAGAATATCGGCATTGGTCGGGGCATGAAGATCGGCAAGGAAAGCATCGCAGGCGCGATTGCCGCCATGGAACAATGGATGGAACGCGATCACGACGCTATCCGCGCCGAAGAGACGCGTGCGTTGCAGATGTGGCAGGCAGCAATCGCCGATCTGCCCGGCATCACTCCGATGCGCATCCCCGATCCGACCAATAACCCGCTGGAACGCCTGCAAGTCTGGGTCGATCCCGCCAAAGCCGGAGCCTCTGCCGCCCAGTTCGCCGAGGCTTTCGGGAGGCTGGACCCGCCCCTGATCGTGCGGGGACACGAGGTCGAGAAGGGCTATTTCCAGCTTGATCCCTGCAACCTTATGCGGGGCCAGGCCGAACTGGTCCGCGACGCCTTGGTTCACATGCTTACTAGTGGAGCCGATGCCGCCGCCATCGACGCCGATGCTGCAAAAGCCGCCGCGAGGAACGGCGGAACGCAGGCCTATATGAACTGGTTGGCGTAACGATAGCTTGGTCGGGGCGGTATATTCGCCGTCCCGCCACCCTTCCGGATCAACCCTGTTGCAGCCAATCGGCAAACAGCCGTGCCTCGACCGAGGCGCGTGGATGGATTGTCAGATGAAAACCGGCAGGCGAAGGCATGCTGTCGGGCACAAGCCTGACCAACCGCTGCTGATCCAGCAGATCACCCAAAAGCCCGCTCCAACCCAGAACGGCGCCCACATCGTCCTGCGCGGCTTGCAAGGCGATCATGTGGTTGTTCACATGCAGGCTGCGGCCTTTCGGCGGCGGATGCCCAAAGGCCGCGAACCAGTCCGCCCAGCCGGTCCAGTCATTTTCTTCGATTTTCATATGGATCAGCGGCGCGTTGAGCAGGTCGGCCGTGTTACGGATGCGGTAATCCTGCTGAAACCGCTTCGTGCCCAAGGCGATGATCCGGTCCTGAAACAACGGCCGCCATTCTTCGCCCGAATCCTGAGGAACGGCATAGCGAATGCCCAGATCTTCCCGCCCTGCCGATCCCGGCACATCGCTGACGATCTGCGAAACGGTGATGGCGGGATGGACCTTCCAGAACGCGGCGATCTTCGGGGTCAGCCACAGCGCGCTGACCGCGGTCGAGGCTCGGATGGTGACATCGACCGTCTCTGCGCTTTCGCGCAATTGCCCCACCGCTTCCGAGATCGTCTCGAAGCTGCGTTGCAGAGCGACCAGAAGAAAGGCACCCTTCTCGGTCAGTTCGACCCCGCGATGGCGGCGGGTAAACAGCGCGCAGCCCAGATCACGTTCCAACGCTTTGATCTGGTGGCTGACGGCGGCGGGCGTGACATTAGTTTCACTGGCCGCAACTTTGAAACTCATATGACGGGCCGCAGCCTCGAAACAGGTCAAGGCGGTCATGGATGACAGGTCGTATGGCCGTTTCATAAACAGCAGCCTTATCACATCTTGGATTAGCTCAAGTAATCCAGGATGAATTTTTATGCCGTTGTCAACCATCCGCTGCCGACTGAACATCTTCGTCAGCACAAACGCCACGGATGGAAGCCATGTCAGCCACCGCCAATCTTGCCGAACTGCTTCAGCGCCGCAAACAGGGGCACGCGCTTGAACAGCCCTTCTATATCTCTCCCGAAGTCTATCAGCAGGATCTGGATCAGATTTTCTACAAAGAGTGGTTATTCGCCATTCCGGCCTGTCAGTTGGTCAAGGCGGGCAGCTATGCGACGCTGAAGATCGGGGCGTATCAGATCGTCATCGTGAAGGGCGGGGATGGTGAGATCAGGGCGTTCCACAATTCCTGTCGGCATCGCGGTTCAATGATCTGCAAATCGCGCGAAGGTCAGGTCGCCAAGCTGGTTTGTCCCTATCATTCATGGACCTACGATCTGGACGGCAAACTGCTGTGGGCCAATAGCATGGGCCCGGATTTCGATCCCGGCCAGCATGGTCTGCGCAGCGTGGCGTTACGGGATCTGAACGGGCTGATCTATATTTGCCTTGCCGATACGCCCCCCGATTTCGACGATTTCGCCCGGCAGGCCGAACCTTATCTGGCCGTCCATGACCTGAGGAATGCGAAGGTCGCCCATACCTCTTCCATCATTGAAAAAGGCAACTGGAAGCTGGTTTGGGAAAACAACCGCGAATGCTATCACTGCGCGGCCAATCACCCGGCTTTGTGCCGGTCCTTCCCGCTGGATCCCGAGGTTGCGGGCGTCTCGGCCGATGGCTCGATTTCGGGCAGGTTGCAGGCGCATTTCGACCGTTGCGCGGCGGCAGGTGCCCCGGCGCAGTTCCTGCTGAGCGATGACGGTCAGTTCCGCCTGGCACGAATGCCGCTGGAGGTTCCGGCGGTCAGCTATACGATGGACGGCAAGGCCGCTGTGACCAAGCCATTGGGCCGGGTCGCGCCTGCCGATGCAGGATCGCTTCTGGTCTTTCACTACCCAAGCACCTGGAACCACTTCCTGCCCGATCACTCGCTGACCTTCCGTGTCACACCGATCAGCCCGACCGAGACCGAGGTGACGACGACATGGCTGGTTCACAAGGACGCGGTTGAAGGCGTGGATTACGATCTGCAACGCCTGACAGAGGTCTGGATCGCCACCAATGACGAGGATCGCGAGATCGTCGAGACCAATCAGGATGGTATCTTCTCGCCCGCTTTCGTGCCCGGCCCCTATTCGCCGGACTGGGAAAGCGGCGTGATCCAGTTCGTTGACTGGTATGCCGACCGCATGGAGCGCACCGCGCTGCCCCGCCCCATGGCGGCGGAATAGCCGCCCTCACATCTCATCCATCAGCAAGGGGGCCCTCCATGCGGATCGCCGAAATCCATGTCTATGCACATGACCTTCCGGTCGTGGACGGGCCTTATACGATTGCAAGCTCGACCGTCTGGTCGTTGCAGACGACGCTGGTCAAGATCGTCGCCGATACCGGCCTGATCGGTTGGGGTGAAACCTGCCCCGTCGGGCCGACCTATGCGCCGTCCCACGCCCTTGGGGCACGCGCTGCGCTGGCCGAAATGGCCCCGGCCCTGATCGGCGCGAACCCGTTGCAACCGCTGATGCTGCGGCGGCAGATGGATGGGCTGCTATGTGGTCATAACTACGCCAAGGCGGCGATCGACATTGCCGCCCATGACCTGATGGGCAAACATTACGGCGTCCGGGTGGCGGAGCTGTTGGGCGGGGTCGCCAGCGAGCGGGTGCCGTCCTATTACGCGACCGGCATCGGTGAACCGACAGAGATCGCGCGGATTGCCGCAGAAAAGGTTGCCCAGGGTTTCCCGCGGCTTCAGATCAAGATCGGCAACCGCCCGGTGGATATCGATATTGAAACCATCCGCAAGGTTTGGGAGCGGATCAAGGGAACCGGCGTGCGGCTTGCGGTTGATGGCAACCGCAGTCTGCCCGCCCGCGATGTTCTGCGCCTTAGCCGGGAATGTCCCGACATCCCTTTCATCCTTGAACAGCCTTGCAACACGCTGGAAGAGATCGAGCTTCTGAAAGGCCGGGTGTTGCACGGTATCTATCTGGACGAAAGCGGGGTGGATCTTTCGACCGTGATCCGCGCTGCGGGACAGGGGCTTTGTGATGGCTTCGGTATGAAACTGACCCGGATCGGCGGACTTGCCGCAATGGCAACCTTCCGGGATATCTGCGAGGCGCGTGCCCTGCCGCATACCTGCGACGATGCATGGGGCGGTGACATCATCGCGGCCGCCTGTACCCAGATCGGCGCGACGGTTCAGCCACGCCTGAATGAGGGTGTCTGGATCGCGCAACCCTATATCGCCACCCCGTATGACCCCGAAAATGGCATTCGGATCACGGATGGCTATATCGACCTGCCGAAGCGCGCGGGGCTTGGTATCTCGCCCGATGAGACACTGTTCGGATCGCCGGTGCAGCAATACGGCTGACCGGCCCCTCTGTGGCCGTTGCCGTATCAGACCGATGTCTTGTGGACAGGCGGCGCGTGGTTTCGTTACGACTAGGGGTATCGTGCCAGCCAACTGATCCTGCGGTCTCTACGGATGCGTCCGGGCCGTTCCCGAGATACGGAGAGGACCGCCCGCCATGCGCCTGATCGCCGTTTTTCTTTGCAGCCTCCTGTTGGCACAGGCGTCCGGTGCAGACAGCTATGATCGTGATGCGGCGCAGGTGCTGGCCGGACCATGTGCCAGTTGCCACGGGCCGGATGGCCGCTCGCCCGGTGTTATGCCTGACATCGCCGGGCTTCCGCGAGAGTATTTGCTGGAAAGGTTGACCGCGTTTCAGGACGGCAGCGAGCCCGCAACGATCATGACGCGGCTGATGCAAGGATATGACCGGACGCAGATCGACACGCTCGCCATCTGGTTCTCGGAGGTCGAGGAATGAGCGTTTCGCGGCGAAGCACCTTGATGGGGATCGGGGCCGGTATCGGTGCGCTGGCAATGCCGGGTCTGGTCCGGGCAGAGGCTGCTTCGGCGCATGTCGTGGTTGTGGGCGGCGGTTTTGGCGGGGCGACGGCGGCGCGCTATCTGCGGCGGCTGAACCCGGAGATGAAAATCACGCTGATCGAACCGGCGACCAGCTTTGTCACCTGTCCGTTCTCGAACCTCTATCTGGGCGGGTTGCGCGACTGGGCCAGTATCGGCCATGGCTTTGACGGTCTGAGGGCCGCGGGGATCAACGTGATCCATGCGACCGCCGAACAGATCGACGGGGCGGCACGCCGGGTGATCCTGAGCGATGGTCAGTCGCTGGACTATGACCGGCTGATTCTGTCGCCGGGGATCGATTTCCGGTGGGACGCGTTGGCGGGCTATGACGAAGCCGCGGCTGAAATCGTCCCGCACGCATGGAAAGCCGGGCCGCAGACGCAGGCGCTGAAAGCACAGCTTGAAGCGATGGAGGATGGCGGGCTTTTCGTCATGTCGATCACCGACGGCGCGTTTCGCTGCCCGCCCGGCCCCTATGAGCGGGCCTCGATGGTCGCGCATTATCTGAAGACGCATAAGCCGCGATCCAAGGTGCTGCTGCTGGACAGCAAGGATACGTTCTCGAAACAGGCGCTGTTTCAACAGGGGTGGGAGGCGCTTTATGGCGGGATGATCGAATGGGTCAGCCTGACGAACGATGGGCAGGTGCTTCGGGTCGATGCGGCGGCGCGTGAGGTCGAGACGACCTTCGGAACACGCCATCGGGCAGATGTGCTGAACGTGGTGCCGCCGCAGAAAGCGGGCTGGATCGCCGAGCGGGCCGGTGTCACCGATCAGACGGGTTGGGTGCCGGTGAAAGGAAACACCTTCGAATCCATGCTGGTGCCGGATATTCATGTGGTGGGCGATGCGACCATTGCTGCGCCGATGCCGAAATCCGGCTTTTGCGCCAATGCGCAGGCCAAGGTTGCCGTCGCCGCGATCAGCGCCGATTTGGCCGGACGCGCCCCGCCGCCTGCCAGTTTTGCCAATACCTGCTACAGCTTGATCGGGCCTGACTGGGGCATCTCGGTCGCGGGGGTCTATGCGGCTGACGGGGATGCGATCATCGAAATCCCCGATTCCGGCGGTGTCAGCCCAATCGATGCCGATGCGCATTTCCGCAAGGCCGAGGCGGAATATGGCGCGGGTTGGTATGCCTCGATCACCGCCGACATCTGGGGCAGGTCGTGAATGCGGTCATTGCGGGGCTGGTGCTTGGGCTGATCTTCGGAGCGGCGGCGCGGTCGGGGCGGTTCTGTCTGCTGCGCGGCATGAAGGGATTGGTCGGGCGAGGCGATCTGTCGCCGCTGCGGGCATTCGCGCTGGCGATTGCGGTGGCGATCCTTGCCACGCAAATCCTTGCGCTGACCGGAGGCACCAATCTTGCCGGGTCACTGCCGATGCGGCCGCGCTTTTCGTGGATGGCGATGTTGGCCGGGGGTGCGATCTTTGGGCTGGGCATGGTGATGGCGAATGCCTGCGGCGCGCGCTCGGTCGTGTTGGCGGCGGGGGGAAATTTGCGCTCGGGTCTGGTGCTGGTCAGTCTGGCGCTGGCGGCGCAGGCCAGCCTGACCGGGGTGTTGCAGCCGCTGCGGAATGCGGTTCAGGCGATGGGCGTGGTCGAACCGTCGCGCCTGTCGCTGATAGATGTTTTCGCAGGTTTTGGCCGCTGGCCTGCCATGCTGCTGGCCATTGGGTTGCCGGTCGGGCTGCTGATCTGGCTTGCGCTGCCGCTGATCCGCAACCGGCGGGCCGAGGCGGCTATGGCAGTCATCATCGGTCTGGTCATCGCGGCGGGCTGGTGGGTCAGCTTTGTCACAGATGATCCGTTCGATCCGAAGGTGCTGACCTCGCTCAGCTATGTGGGACCGATGGGCGAGGGGCTGTTATGGCTGATCCTGTCCACGGGTCGCGAGTTGAGCTTTGGCGTCGCGGCGGTGGCCGGAACGGCGCTAGGCGCGTTGGTGGTGGCGGTGCTGTCGTCGGATTTCCGGCTGGAATCCATCGGTTCCACGGGGCGCGCGATGCAGGCGATTGCCGGGGGCGTGCTGATGGGCTTTGGCGGTGTCCTTGCTTTGGGCTGTTCTATCGGGCAGGGTATTTCCGGTACCTCCACGTTATCGCTGGCCAGTCTGGTCGCGTTTTCAGGCATCCTTGCCGGGATCGTGATCGGGCTTGTCCTGATCCGCTCGCCTGACAAGGAGACGCCCTGATGTTACGCCGCCGCACGCTTTTGACCTCTGCCCCCGCTATCGCCATCGGCATGGGGCTGATCGGCCGGAACGCCTTGGCCGCACCCGCCGCGCTGACCTCGGAGACCGTGCTGCTGCCGCGCAAGGGCAATGCTGCGAGGATCGTCATCTGCGGCGGAGGCTGGGGCGGGCTGACTGCCGCGCGCTATCTGCGCGAGGAACTGCCCGATGCCGATGTCATCGTGCTGGAGCGGAACCCGATCTTCTGGTCTTGTCCGATGTCGAACAAATGGCTGATCGATGTGGTCGATACCGGCTTTCTGGCCCATGATATGATCGCGCCCGCACAGAAATACGGCTACACCACCGTGCAATGCGAAATCACCGCGATTGAGCGTGACCGCAAGATCGTCCGCACCTCGCAGGGGAATGTGGATTACGATTTCCTGATCCTCGCGGGCGGGATCCGCAATGCCTATGACGCGTGGTTCGGAGAGGATCTGGAGGCGGCTGAATATACGCGGACGCATTTCCCCTCGGCCTATATTCCCAGTGCGGAATCGCTGGCGCTGAAGAACAAGGTCCGCAACTTTACCGGCGGCACCATTGTGATGACCCTGCCACCGCCGCCGCATCGCTGCCCGCCATCGCCCTATGAGCGGGCCTGCGTGATGGCGTGGCATTACAAGACCAACAACATTCCGGCCAAGATCATCATCCTTGATCCGAAGCCGCAGGTCGCGCCCATCGGCGCCGGATACCGCGCCGCCTTCGAAGAGCTTTATCCCGACATCATCACCCATGTCCCGAATGCGAAGGTCAAGGAGGTCGATCCCTATAACAAGCGGATCATGACCGAGGCCGGGGATTTCGACTTTGACGAGGCGGTGCTGATGCCGCCTCATCAAGCCTCGGACATGGTGTTTCATGCGGGTCTGATCGGCACCGATGCCGAGGGGAAACCGACCGGCTGGGCCGATATGGACCCGCTGTTTTTCCATGCGAGACAGGATGACAGCGTCTATGTGATCGGCGACAGCATGGGCGCGGTGTCACCGCATTTCGGCCATTATCCCAAAAGCGCGCATGTGGCGAATTATATCGGCAAGATCGTCGCGGGCTATATCGGCCAGCGGGTCCGCGGTGAAGAGGTCGCCATGCGCCTTCCGGACAACCTGTGCTACATGATGGTGAACGGCGATCCGCAAGAGGCGATCTCGGTGGAGTTCACCTATGAGATGGGCGCCGACAATCAGGTGCATCAGACGCAGATCGACATCGACGTGCGAACGCCCGATCTGATGAAGGAGGATTTCGTTTGGATCGACGGGATGTTCAATGACTTCCTTCGCTGAAATGCGGCGTCGCCAATTGCTGTTGACCGGCGCGGCCTTGGGCGCGGGGCTTGCCGCCGTGGCGGTTCCATTCCCGGCGCGCGCCCAGATCTCGACCATTGCCGAGCCGCAGCCGGACGATGCCGAATCCGATCGGTTGGCCGCCCAGTTTCTGGACGGGCAGCAGCCGGTGAATGAGGGGCTGGTGTTGGAGCTGCCTGCGCTTGGCGACAATCCTGCCGCCGTTCCGCTGCGTGTTCATGTGACCGAGGCGATGACCGGGGACAGTTTCTGCGAAGAGATCATCGTTCTGGCTTCGCGCAATCCCCTGCCGCTGGCGTGCCGGTTCCGGTTCACGCCGATGACCGGCTCGGCCGATGTGGCGGTGCGGGTGCGGTTGATCCAGTCGATGAAACTGCGCGCGCTGGCGCGGATGAGCGATGGCCGCGTGTTGCAGGCCAAGGGTGAAATCACCGTCGCCGCCGGCGGCTGCGGTATGTGAGGTTTCCCATGTCCACGACACCCCCCCGCATCTGGATCAGCAACGAAACCCCCGCCCAGGGCGAGGTTGTCCGTATCCGCGCGCAGATCGTTCATCCGATGGAGACCGGGTTTCGGATCGATGCCGCCGGTCAGCCGATGCCGGAAAACCTGTTGCAGGGCTTTCAGGCGCATCTGGACGATGATCTGCTGATGGAATGGCAGCCCGAGACGGCGATTTCGCAGAACCCCTATATCGAGTTCACCTTCGCTGCCCGCCGCAGCGGGGCGCTGCGCATGGTCTGGACCGATCAGAGCGGCGATATCGCCACTGTCACCCGCGAGATCACGGTCGGCGGTTAGGCGCGACCGGACCTGTTCCGCGAGAGGGCAGGGGCGGGATAGCGCCCCTGCGGGTCTTGTTACTCGACGACGGGCAGCACTGCGCCCTTGTAGGTTTCGTTGATGTATTCGCGGGTGGCGTCGGATTGCAGCACCTCGACCAGTGCCTTGATCTCGGGCCGCTCTTCATCGCCGCGACGGACGGTGATGATATTGGCATAGGGATTGTTCTCGGCGCTTTCGACCGCAATCGGGTCGTTCACCGGATCAAGCCCCGCGCCAAGCGCGTAATTGGCGTTGATCGTCACCGCGTCAGCTTCGTCATTGGCATAGACCTGCGGCAGCAGCGATGCCTCGATATCGGGCAGGAAGGTCAGGTTCTTCGGGTTTTCGGCAATGTCCGAGATGCGGATATCGACCGGCTCGACGCCTTCTTTCAGGGTCAGCACGCCTTCGCGCTGGAAAATGGAGAGGATGCGGCCTTCCTCGGCCACGGAATCGCGCAGGATGACCCGGCCATCCTGCGGCAGTTCCGACAGCGTTTTCCAGCGTTTGGAATAGATGCCGATAGGCTCGACATGGATATTCCCGGCATTGACGAAATCATAGCTTTCATCGCCCGCATTCTGTTCGAGAACCGAGTTCAGATAGGGGACGTGCTGGAAGTAGTTGGCGTCAAGTTCGCCCCCGGCAAGGGTGGTGTTCGGCAGGACATAGTCCTGAAACACAATCACTTCCAGATCGATGCCCTGTTCGGCAAGGATCGGCTTTGCGAATTCAAGGATCTCGGCATGCGGAACCGGGCTTGCACCGACGCGAAGCGTGGTGTCGGCCAATGCGCCACTGGTGCCAAGCGCCAGAACGGCGGCTGCAACGATATGTTTCTTCATTCTTTTTCCTTTCGTTAACGTTTGTCCAGAAACCGCGTCAGGCGGTCGCCGGTTAGCTGAATGATGAAGACGATGGCAAGGATCACGGCGGTCGCGACCAGCGTGACTTGTTGGTTGTTGCGCTGAAATCCTTCGAGATAGGCCAGATGGCCAAGGCCGCCCGCGCCAATCGCCCCGGCCATTGCCGTGAACGACACCAGCGCGATCAGCGTGACTGTGATGCCCGAGACCAGCGCCGGGCTGGATTCGGGGATCATCACCCGGAACAGGATCGTCCCAAGACCGCCGCCCATGGCGCGGGTCGCCTCGATCACGCCGCGATCGACCTCGCGAAAGGCGATCTCGACAAGGCGTGCGTAGAACGGCGCGGTGCCGAAGATCAGCGAGGGCAGGGCGGCGTTCACGCCAAGGATCGAGCCGACGACCGCCTTGGTGAACGGGATCAGCAGGACCAGCAGGATGATATAGGGGATCGCCCGGCCCACATTCACGATGACCGACATCAGCGCATAGATGGGCCGGTTCGCCAGCGGCTGTCCGGGCGAGGTCAGAAACAGCGCCGCGCCCAGAAGCAGGCCCAGCAGGAAGGTCGCGACCCCGGCAAAGGCGGTCATGTAAAGCGTGTCCAGCGTGGCCTGCCAAAGCTGATCGCCGCGGACGCGGGGAAAAATCGTCTCGAACATGATTGATCAGCCCTCCGCCAGCGTCAGGCCGCTGTCCTGCAACCGGGCAAGGATCGGTTCGGGGTCGGGATGGGCATCGTCCAGCGTCAGATCAAACCGGGCCTGGCCGTTATCTGCGTCGCGTCCGGGTGTCGGGGTCAGGACAAGCTGCAAGTCATGCACCAGACGCAGCAAATCGGCCTCTCGCCCCTGCGGCACGATCACCGACAGCTTGCGCGCGCCATCGTTCCCCGTTGCCGGAAGCTGTCGCAGGAAGCGTTGCGTGACCGGCTGTTCCGGGTTGGCGAAGACCTGCGAAACCGGGCCGGTTTCGACGATATGGCCCTGTTCCATCACCGCGACATGGCTGCAAATGCGGCGGACGACGTGCATTTCGTGGGTGATCAGCACGATGGTCAGGCCAAGGCGGCGGTTGATGTCCGACAGCAGATCAAGGATCTGATCGGTGGTATCGGGGTCCAGCGCCGAGGTGGCTTCGTCGCAAAGCAGCACTTCGGGATTGTTGGCCAGCGCGCGGGCGATGCCGACGCGCTGCTTCTGCCCGCCAGATAGCTGCGAGGGCCATGCCTCTTCGCGCCCTTCCAGCCCGACAAGGCGGATCAGTTCTTCGGTGCGTGCGGCGATCTCGGCCTTCGGAACGCCCGCAATCACCATCGGCAGCGCGATATTGCCCCGGACAGTGCGCGACCAGAGCAGGTTGAAATGCTGGAAGATCATGCCGATCCGGGGGCGGATGCGGCGAAGCTGTGCCTCGGTCGCGGTGCCGATCTCTACCCCGTTCACGCGGACGCTGCCGCTGGTCGGGCGCTCTAACCCGTTCAGCAGGCGGATCAGCGTGCTTTTGCCCGCGCCGCTATAGCCGATGATACCGAAGACATCGCCGTTCGAGATGTCCAGATCCACATCCGAGACCGCCCGAACCGCCGTCGTGCCGTCATCGAATATCCTGAACACGTTCCGGAGAGAGATCATATTGCGCATTCCTTAATCACCAGACGTTTAGTCGAGTATTAAGGGAAATGGCTTTTGAATGTCTGCCCCGATTCGACATAAAACGGCCAGATTTTCTGGACGTTTTGAACAGGTTCATCTCTGACGCAACGTCAGCGGGGATTCTTTCGGGTGGCTGCGGCGGTCTTATGCGACTTTCGGACCTGTCTCGCCCTGCGACATTTTCAGATGCGCGATCTTGCGGTAGGTGCGCGGCGTCATTCCGGTTTCTCGCAGAAAGGTGCGGTTGAAATTCGACAGGTTGCTGAAGCCGGAATCGAAACAGATATCGGTGATCGGCTGGCTGGTATCGGCCAGCATCGCCCGCGCCCGCCCAAGCCTGACCGCGCAGAGATAGGTCGAAAAATTCATCCCGGTCAGCGCCTTGAAGCTGCGCGAGAAGGTCGCCGGATCGGTGCCAAGCTTTTTGGCGATGGTCTGCATATTGGTGCTGGGCGAGGATTGCAGCATCTGGATCGCCTCATCGATCCGGGCATGGCGGCGACCCGAAAGCGGAACATAGTTTTCGACAAAACCGGCACTCGCCATCAATCGGCTGTCCTGGGCCGCATGCAATTGTCCGACAATTTCCGCGAAGATGCCAAGACCCGCGGCCGGGCTGCTTTCGGCAAGCCGCATGACCATTGCGCCAATCCGGGCCGCGTCGTCACCGAAAAATTCGATGCCGCGTTCGGCCATCGGCGCCAGCGCCTGCAATGCGCGCAGCTCTGGCATCGCCATCAGCCGGTCGGCGTCGAATTGCAGCACATAATCGCGCTCGGGCACGACGCCCGATGGCGTGATCCAGTTATGCGGCAGGTTTTTTCCGCACAGGACCAGATGCCCCGGCTCGAACGAGCCGACATAGTCGCCGACATAGGCCAGACCGCTGGCATAAGGGATATAATGCAGCTCCCATTCCGGGTGATAATTCCAGATGCAAAGCTGATACGGATAGTCGTCGAGACGGATCAGATAAGACCGCTCTTCCGGGATGCTGATCTGTTCACGCTTGGCCGAGAAGGACCGCGGCGGCACCTGATGGGCGTTGTAGTCGTGTTCCTCGGTCTGCTGGTCGTCTCTTGGGCGTAATGGTGTTTTGTCCATGCGATTAATGCTCTCCCCTCCCCAAGAATGACATAAAAGTATCGGTTTATGTCAAGAGATAAGCTAGAAGAGGCGCTTTTATCGGCAAATCATAAGCGCAGATGTGACGAAGCCGCATCTGCTTCATCTCGGGGAGGAGATTCAGAATGAAGTTACTTTTTGCGACCGCCGGTCTTTCGGCGGCCCTGATGGGTAGTGCCTCATGGGCGCAGGCCGTTTGCTCGGAAGATCTGCGCATTCTGGCACAACCGCGTGACGGGCTGACGCTGCTGGAAGACTATGTTGATGAATTCGAAGAGCTTTCCGGCGCCGGGTTCGAAATTGACTACCTGAATGAGAACGACCGACGGGCGAAGTCGCAGGCCGATGCCTCGACCGTTGGCAGCTATGATGTCTATTACGTGGACGAAGCCAACCTGCCGCTCTTCGCGTCTTCGGGCTGGATCGTGCCGCTGCCCGGGTACTATCCCGACGAATACGATTATGACGATTTCGACGCCGGCATGCGTCAGGTCGCGACCTATGACGGCAAGCAATGGTTCGCGCCGATTCAGGGCGGAGGCGATCTGCTGGTCTATCGCACCGACATTCTGGAAGCCGCCGGGATCGAGCCGCCGAAGACATGGGACGAATACAAGGCCGCGGTCGAGGCGCTGAACGATCCTGCGGCGGGTATCTATGGCACGGGTCTGCGCGGGCAGCGCGGGTCGGGTGCGAATGTGTGGCGCTGGCTGCCGCTTTATGCGCTGCACGGCGGCAAGTGGTTCGAGTCCGAGGACACGCCGATCAATATCGAAGCCGCGACCGCCGCGACGCAGGAATATCTGGAGCTGTTCCAGTATTCGGCACCGGGCACGCAGACGGGTTCCTTCGATGAATCGACCGGCGCGTTCCGGGCGGGCAAGATCGCCCTGCTTGTCGAATCCGCGCCGCTGGGCGGAATGTCGGTTGACGCGGCGCAAAGTCAGGTCGTCGATAAGGTGGCCTTCCTGGCACCGCCCGCGCCGCTGGCCGGTTCGGGTTATGCGCATGGCTTCGCCATCGCCGCCGCCGCCAACCCGACGGATGAGGAGAAGGCCTGCGCCGGTCTGTTCGTGGCATGGTCCACCTCGAAAGAGCAGGAGGCTCGCCGTCTGGAAGCCGGTCAGCCGGGCGAATTGACCCGCACCAGCACCTATCAAAGCCCGGCCTATGTCGAGGCGTTCGGCCAGAACCTTGCCGACGCCATGGCCGCGACGGGCAACCATACGCAGGTTCTGTTCTGGCAGGATCCGCGCTGGCAAGAGCTGGGCAACAACTGGGGGATCAAGCTGGAAGAGCTGATCACCGGGACGCGCACTGATGTCGATGGTGCCGTCAAGGAACTGGACGAATTCGCAAGATCGCTGTGATCTGAAAGGATCGCGACGAGACAGGGGCGAAACCCCCCTCGCCCCTGTCATTTCCTATCTCAATCTCGGGCAGAATGTCATGAATCGCGGACGCTCTCTTCCGGTCGTTTTCCTTGGTCCGGCGCTTGTGGTCCTGATCGTGCTGGCGCTGATCCCGACGATCTACGCCATCAATATCTCGCTACAGAACCGCACGCTTAGCGCGCCGGATTCCGATTACGTCTGGTTCGCCAACTATATCGCACTGTTTTCCGACGCCCGCTTCCTCAACGCCCTCTGGGTGTCGCTGAAATGGGAGGTGATCAGCGTCAGCCTGACCATGATCACCGGCATCGGCCTTGGCATCGCCATGTTCGAGGCGGCCTCGCCCCGCTGGCGGAATATCCTGTGCTTCCTGTTCATCATCCCGGTGCTGCTGCCGCGCGTCTGCGCCGCCTTCGTCTGGAAATTCGCCGTCCATCCGCTTTACGGCTCGGTGACATGGCCGGTCCGGGCGTTGACCGGGCAGACGCCTGACGTGCTGGCCTCGCCCAACAGCGCGCTGTTCACCGTGGCCTTCGTCGATGTCTGGCAATGGGGCCTGTTCTTCGCGGTGATCGTGCTGAAGCTGCTGGAATCCCTGCCGCCGCAGCCGATCGAAGCCGCGCGCATCGACCGCATCAAGGGCTGGCGCGTTCATCGCTACATCACCCTGCCGATGCTGAAGCTGCCGCTGATCTCACTGACGCTGGTGAAGGCGATCGAGTCGCTGCGGTCCTTCGATCTTGTCTATGTGATGACCCGCGGCGGACCCGGCATCTCGACCGAGACGCTTGATATGTATGCCTATTCACAGGGCTTCATCGAGGCGGGGCGAATATCTTACGCCTCATCCATGGCGGTCATCATGCTGGTCATCAGTATCCTGATGTTCTCGACCATCTGGAAAAGGATCGGCACATGAGACCCGGAACCCTGATCCTGCGCGCGGTGCTGATACTGGCCGGGCTGGTCGTTGTCATTCCGCTGCTGTGGACGCTGCTGAATGCGTTCAAGACCAATGCCGATCTGCTGGTCGGGACGCCGAAGCTGTTCTTCACCCCGGTCTGGGACAATATGGACTATGTCCTCAGCCGCCGGTCGGTCGCGCGGGCCTTGCAGAACTCGCTAATCATCTGCTCGTCAGCGGTGGTCATCGGGGCGGTGCTGGGCGTGCCTGCGGCCTATGTGATCGCCCGGATCAAGAACCGCGCCACCCGCGAGGCACAGTTCTTCGCGCTGTCCTTGCGCTTCATGCCGCCGGTCGCGGTCGCCATTCCGATGATGGTGATCTGGATCAGCCTTGGCATGTATGACAGCCGCATCGCGCTGATCGTGACCTATCTGACGATCACCATCTCGATCACCATCTGGCTGTCGGTCCCCGCTTTCGAGCGCGTGCCCATCGCCGTGGAAGAGGCCGCCCGCGTGGACCGGCTTGGCCCCTATGCAACCTTCTTCCGGGTGGCGCTGCCCATCGCACGAATGCAGGTTCTGTCGGCCATCGCCTTCTCGTTCATCCTTGTCTGGAACGAGTTTCTGCTGGCGTTGATGCTGACCACGTCGAAGGCGAAAACCCTGCCCATCGTGGCGTCGGAAATGTCCCAGCTTGGCATGAATGTGCCATGGGGCATCCTGAACGCCGCTGTCGTCTTGCTGTCTTTACCGCCGTTGATCCTGCTGGCGCTGGTCGGGCGCGGCATGAATACAGCCTTCTCCAAGAAATCTCCTCAGGACTGAAGATCATGAAAGCACTTGTTCTTGAACGTATCGGCGAATTGCAACTGCGCGATATCGACCTGCCAACGACGCTTGGCCCGGATGACGTGCGGATCGGCATCCATACGGTCGGCGTCTGCGGCTCTGACGTGCATTTCTATACCCATGGTCGGATCGGTGATTTCGTGGTGAATGCGCCGATGGTGCTGGGCCATGAAGCCGCCGGCACCGTGATCGAGGTCGGCGCAGATGTGACCCATCTGCGCCCCGGCGACCGTGTCTGCATGGAGCCGGGGATCCCCGATCCGCTGTCGCGCGCGTCGAAAATGGGGCTCTACAACGTCGATCCCGCCGTCACCTTCTGGGCGACCCCGCCGATCCACGGTGTCCTCACCCCCGAGGTGATCCACCCTGCCGCCTTCACCTACCGTCTGCCCGACAATGTCTCTTTCGCCGAAGGCGCGATGGTCGAACCCTTCGCCGTCGGCATGCAGGCCGCGAAGCGCGCCCGGATCGAGCCGGGCGATACCGCCGTGGTCATCGGCGCGGGCACCATCGGGATCATGACGGCGTTGGCCGCTTTGGCCGGGGGCTGTTCGCGGGTGCTGATTTCGGACGTGTCCGCACCCAAGCTGGCCCTGGCCCAGCAGTATGAGGGCATCACCGGCGTCAATGTCCGCGAGGTGTCGCTGCGCGAGGTGGTCAGTACTGAGACCGAAGGCTGGGGCGTCGATATCGTCTTCGAATGCTCGGGCGCCGAGGCGGCAATGCGCGATCTGTTCCGCATCGTCCGCCCCGGCGGCACGGTGGTCTTCGTCGGCCTGCCGCCCGAGCCGGTGGCCATCGACATCTCGGGTGCGGCGGCGCGTGAATGTCGGATGGAGACGGTGTTCCGCTATGCCAACGTTTTCGACCGCGCATTGGCGCTGATCAGCGCGGGCAAGGTCGATCTGAAGCCGCTGATCTCTGACACGTTCGGCTTTGACCAGTCCATCGCCGCCTTCGAGCGCGCAGCCGAGGGCCGCCCCGAGGATGTGAAGCTGCAAATCCTTGTCGATCAACAGGGAGAGAAGGGTTAATGGCAACCGTCGAATGCCGCTCGGTCCGTAAATCCTACGGCGAGCATGAGGTGATCAGCGATTTCAGCCTGTCGATCGAGGATCATGAATTCGTGGTTTTCCTTGGCCCGTCGGGCTGCGGGAAATCCACCATCCTGCGCATGGTTGCGGGTCTGGAAGACATCACCGGCGGCGATCTGATGATCGGCGGCAGGCGGGTGAACGACCTTGATCCCGGCGACCGGGGCATCGCCATGGTGTTTCAGAACTACGCGCTTTACCCGCATATGTCGGTGCGCGAGAACATCACCTTCGCACTGGAACGCGCGGGCGAGACGAAGGACATGATCGCCAGGCGCCTTGCGCCCGTGGTCGAGACGCTGGGCCTTCAGGTCTATCTGAACCGCAAGCCGACCGAGTTGTCGGGTGGTCAGCAACAGCGCGTCGCCATCGCCCGCGCCATGATCAAGACGCCCGAAGTGTTCCTGTTCGACGAGCCGCTGTCGAACCTTGACGCCAAGCTGCGCGGGCATCTGCGTGTCGAAATCGCGCGCCTTCACAAGGAACTGCGTTCAACCTCGATCTACGTGACCCATGACCAGCTGGAGGCGATGACGCTGGCCGACCGGATCGTCTTGATGAATGCGGGCCGGATCGAGCAGATGGGAACGCCCGAGGAAATCTATTCCCGCCCGGCCACTTTGTTCGCGGCAGGGTTCATCGGGACGCCGGGGATGAATTTCTTCAACCTCGTCGCCAGCGGCGGCAAGCTGACCGACGGAGAGATCAGCATCGACGCGCCCTTCCCGCTGAGCGAGCGTCCGGTGACGGTCGGCATCCGCCCCGGCGCGATCAGCCTTGTCCGCGACGGCATGCCGGGCGCGATCCCGGCGATTGCGGATCGGGACGAGTTTCATGGAGAGACGCGGTTGCTGAGCCTCACGGCAGGCAGGCAGAGCTTCATGGTCGCGGTCCCCGCCTCGGTCCGGGTGGCGGAAGGCGAGCAGGTTTTCGTCAGCCTCGCGCCGGATCAGTTGCACCTTTTCGACACGGAAAGCGGGGCAAGGATCGACGCGTGATCCGCACCGGAACGGGTTTGGGCGCCCTCGCGCTTGTCGAACAGTATGCGGTGAACGCGCCGATTTCTGACGCATCTGACGGGAAGGACGATCCGTAGATGACCAGTCTGGGCTGGATGCAAAGCCTGTCTCAAAAACACGGCTGAGCGTCAGTCCGGTTTCTCTGTCCACATCTCCAAAAGCAGCGACAGGAACCTGTCGGCGGGTGGCGACAGGCGCGCGCCCTGACGGCGGACCACGCCAATGGTGCGGTTGATGCGCGGATTTTCCAGCGGTTTCGTCACCAGAATCGGGTGATCGCCCGAGGGGGTGGCAAGGCGGGGCAGGACGGAAACGCCCAGCCCCGCCTCGACCAGACCCAGAGAGGTGGACAGATGCGTCACCTCGTAGAACCAGCGCAGCTTGATATTCTTGTGCGCTAGGCCCGCATCCAGGAGGGTGCGGTTGCCGCTGGCACGGTGGACGGTGATCAGGCGGTGCGGCTCAAGATCGGACCAGTGAACCTCGTCCTGTGAGGCCAGCGGATGATCGCGCCGCGCCGCCAGCACGAAAGGATCGTCGGCCAGCTTGTCAAAGATCAGCCCGCTTTCGGTGCCGCCAAGAAAATTGATGCCGAACTCGGCCTCGCCGCGTGCCACCGCCTGCAACCCATCTATGGCAGGCAGATCGAGGATGCTGACCCGGATATTCGGATAACGCTCGCTGTATTTCTGGATGACGCCGGGCAGGAAATAGAAAGCCGCCGTCGGCACGCAGGCCAGCGTGAAATGCCCACCGGCGCGCCCGGCATCGCGGATGGAAAACAGCGTCGAATCAAATTCGTCCAGCAGGCGGCGGACCAGTGGCAGAAGCTCGGTCCCGGTGGCGGTCGGGGCGACGTGGCGGGTGGTGCGCTCCAGCAGCGGCGCATCGACGATCTGCTCCAGCTTCTGGATTCGCCGGGTCAGCGCCGGTTGCGAGATGTTCAGCTTTTCCGCGGCGCGGTGGAAGCCGCCGGTTTCGACCACCATCAGGAAGGCCCGCAAGTCGAGGATGTCACAATTGATAATCAAAACGCATCACTCCATGTGATCTTTGCATTTCAGTAATTGGTGCGAATTCTGCATCAGTGTCGCATGTTGATGCAAGGACTGCGGAAGATGAACGATCTGATCCCAATCCCCTGCGTGATGATGCGGGGCGGCACGTCGAAGGGGCCGTTCTTTCTGGCGACGGATCTTCCGGCCGATCCGGTCGAGCGGGACCGGCTGCTGCTGTCGGTGATGGGCTCGGGACATCCGCTGCAGATCGACGGGATCGGTGGCGGCAATCCGGTGACCAGCAAGGTCGCGATCATTGGGCCGGGCACCGTTCCGGGGGCCGATGTGGACTATCTTTTTGCGCAGGTTCGGGTTGACCAGAACCTTGTGGACACGTCCCCGAATTGCGGCAACATGCTTGCCGCCGTCGCCCCTTTCGCGATCGAGGCGGGGCTGGTCGTGCCGACCGGCGAACGAACGCGGGTCAGGATTCACAACGTCAATACCAGCAAGATGATCGAGGCGGTGCTGAACACACCGAACGGCAAGGTCTGCTATCTGGGCGAGGCGCGGATCGATGGGGTGCCCGGCAATGCGGCGCCAATCTCGCTGTCGTTTCTGGATGCGGCGGGGGCGCGCACGGGCAAACTGATGCCGACCGGGCGTCCGGTGGACCGGATCGACGGTATTGACGTGACCTGCATCGACTGTGCCATGCCGATGATCATCCTGGCTGCCGCAGATATGGGCGTGACCGGGACCGAGACCGTCGCCGCGCTGAATGGCAATGCCGAGATGCTGGCCCGACTAGAGGCGCTGCGCCGCAAGGCGGGGGCTGCCATGGGAATGGGCGATGTCTCGGGGCTGGTCATCCCCAAGCCGGTGCTGTTCAGTGCGCCTCATCACGGCGGCAACTTTGCCGTGCGCTATTTCATGCCGCATGAATGCCACCCCTCGCTGGCCACAACCGGCGCGGTCGGCATCGCCACCGCCGCGATCACACCCGGCACGGTGCTGGCGCGGCAATTCGGCACCCCCGCGCTGCCGGCCATCATCGGGATCGAACATCCCGGCGGCCAGCTGTCGGTGGATATCGAGGAACGGGACGGGCAGATCGTCGCGGGGATCATCCGCACGGCCCGCCGCCTGTTCGAGGGACATGTCCTTGCCAAACCCGCCGCGTCGCAATGCGCGGCCTGAACCAAGACTAACGGAGGAGAAACAGAATGCGAAACCTGATCATGGCGCTGACCGCATCGACGGCCCTTGCCTTCCCTGCAATGGCCGAGGATGTCCGCATCGCCGTCGGCTCTTTCAATCTGAACAATCTGCCCTTTCCGGTGGCACAGGGCCTTGGGCTTTATGAAAAGCACGGGCTGGAGGTGCGGGTGGACAACTTCGCCTCGGGCGGCTCGAAGACGCTGCAGGCGCTGGTTGCGGGTTCGACCGACGTCGCCGTGGGCTTCTATGATCACACCATCCAGATGCAGGCGCAGAACAAGGAAGTCGTGGCCTTCGTCCAGCTTGCCCGCAATTCCGGGCTGGTGCTGGCCGGTCGCCCCGATGCGACCTTCGATCCCGCCAACCCCGAAACGATCAAGGGCGCCAAGATCGGCATCACCGCCCCCGGTTCTTCATCGGACTTCTTCGTGCGCTATTACCTTCAGCGCCACGGGTTGAGCGATGCCGATGTTTCACTGATCGGTGTCGGCTCGGGCGGAACGGCGGTCGCGGCGCTGCAAGAGGCCAAGATCGACCTGTTGGTGAACTATGACCCCGCCGCCACCATCATCACCGAACGCGGCATCGGCAAGATCCTGATCGACGCGCGCTCGGACGAGGGGGCAATCGCGATCTATGGCGGGATCTATCCCACCTCGGTCCTGTATTCGCGGCAGGATTTCATTGATGAGAACCCCGAGACGATCCAGAAAGTCACCGACGCCACAGTCGAGGCGCTGCGCTGGATGCACGACCATACCGCCGAAGAGATCGTCGATGTGTTGCCGCAGGAATTCGTCACCGGCGACCGCGACACTTATGTCAAGGCGGTGCAGAACGCGATGGCGATCTTTTCGCCGGACGGGATGATCGATCCCGAGACGATCAATACGCCGCTGGAGGTGCTGAAGACGTTCAACGAAAACGTCGCCAATGCCGAAATCGATCTGTCGCGCACCTATACCGACGCCTTCGTCGAGAACGTCGCGCCCGCCGAGGTGACCCAATGAGCGTGCTGGCCCGATCTGTGCCGCCGGTCAGCGTAGAAAGGCGGCCCGACCCCGCGAAGCCGATGGTCGAGATCGCCGATGTCACCATGGCTTTCGGCGACTTCGTCGCGGTCGAGAACGTCAATCTGAACGTAGGCGATGGTGAGTTTCTCACCGTCGTCGGCCCGACCGGCTGCGGCAAAAGCACAATTCTGAATGCCGTTGCCGGACTGCTGAAGCCCGCGAAAGGCACCGTCAGCATCGACGGCCAGCGCGTAACCGGCACCGGCGGCGATATCGGCTATCTGTTTCAGCAGGATGCGCTGCTGCCGTGGAAAACCGCACTGGAGAATGTCGAACTGGGCCTGATGTTTCGCGGCGTCGGCGCGGCAGAGCGTCGGGCGCAGGCGATGGACTGGCTGGCCAAAGTCGGACTTGCAGGCTTCGAGGGTCGGTATCCGCAGCAGCTTTCCGGTGGGCAGCGCAAGCGGGTGCAGATGGCGCAGGCGCTGATCACCCGCCCCAAGGTGATCCTGATGGACGAGCCGTTTTCGGCGCTGGACATCCACACAAGACATCTGATGCAGAACGAATTGCTGGCACTGTGGCAGGAAGATCGCCGGGCGGTGGTGATGATCACCCATGATCTGGAAGAGGCCATTGCACTTGGCGACCGGGTGGTGGTGCTGGCCGCCGGTCCGCGCAGCCGGGTGATCGACAGTTTCGAGGTCGATCTGTCGCGTCCCCGCGACGTGGCTGAGATCAAACTCGATACCCGTTTCATGGAACTTTATCGCAACATCTGGGCGTCGCTACGTGGCGAAGTGGAGAAAAGCTATGCACGCAATAAATGACCGCCTGATCCAGCTTGCCTTGCTGGTGCTGATCTTCGGCGGCTGGCAATTTGGCGTGACCGCCGGGCTGATCGATCCGTTCTTCTTCCCCGCACCGCTGGACATCCTGAAACAGATCGTCGCCTGGATCATCAATCCCGGCTTCTACAAGCACGTCTCGATCACCCTCAGCGAGACCGTTCTGGGCTATGTCATCGGAACCGCGCTTGGTGTGGGCGCTGGTGTCTGGCTGGGACTTAGCCGCCGCACCGCACGCATCCTTGACCCGTTTATCAAGACGCTGAACGCGATCCCGCGGGTCGTGCTGGCCCCGATCTTTGTGCTGTGGCTGGGCCTTGGCCTGTGGTCCAAGGTGGCACTGGCGGTCACGCTGGTCTTCTTCGTCACCTTCTTCAACGCGATGCAGGGTGTCCGCGAAGTCAATCCGGTGGTGTTGTCGAATGCCCGCGTGCTTGGCGCGAACCGTTCCGCGCTGCTGCGGCATGTCTATTTCCCGGCGGCGGCAAGCTGGATCCTGTCATCGCTGCGGACTTCGGTCGGGTTCGCGGTGGTTGGCGCGATCATCGGTGAATATCTGGGATCGTCGGCAGGGCTTGGCTATCTGATCTCGCAGGCCGAGGGGAATTTCGACGCAGCAGGTGTCTTTGCCGGGATCACCGTTCTGGCGATCTTCGTGCTGATTATCGACAGCATTCTGGATGTGGTCGAAAACCGTCTGATCACCTGGCGACCGAAAGAGGGCGAACGCCCCGCCTGATGCAATGCCCAAGGGGCGGCGCATCCACTCATTGGCAATCTGAACCGACGGCGGCCTGGAAACGGGCCGCCGTGCTGCATAAGGCTGGCGTGACCGAGACAGAGCCAGCCGGGAGGGCCGATATTTGCGCGGTCTGGCCTTCGCGATTATACGCGTTGTCGATGCTGCCGGCCTTCGCTGAATTTCGCCTCATCAAGGACGGCGTCGCAAACGGAACACAGGCGAAAACCATCGCGCAAGAAATGCGTGGATTTTGTTGCGCGAATACGCAGTCGAATTTATGTAACCAGATTGTTCATACCTTACATTTAAACCCATTTTTGCATTGTCAGATGAACTGACATCACGCCTGACAAGCCACATTTACGAAAGCCGTTCGCCATGTGCACTCTTTGTGGCATCAGCCGCACCTTCGATCCCAGCCGACATTCGGAATCCGCTGATCCCGTCTTTGCAACGCGCGGCACCGTGACTGAACGAGGCGATGCGGCAGCAGATATATCAACGGCATATCGCCTGCAGCTTGGTGAACAATTCCGTGGCACGATTGATGGTGGCGGAGATCGCGACTGGATCGCGATCCAGCTTCAGAAAGACAAAACCTACCAGATTGACCTGAAAGGTATCGGCGACAGTGCGAGCCTGAATGACCCGCATCTTCGGCTTTACGATGCCTCGGGGCGGTTGGTTGACCAAAACGACGACTGGCTGCACCGCGATTCGCGGATCGAGTTTCGGGCCGACAAGACCGGCACCTATTACATTTCGGCGGCGGGCTATAACGACAGCCACTCCGGCGATTATCTGATCGAGACGCGGGCGCAGGCGGCGAATGGATATGCCTCGCTTGACACCTTGTCCGAATATCTGCGCGAAGGGTTCTGGCTGGATCGGGGAATGGCGCCGCACAGCCACGATGTCTCTGCCAGTAACCGGATTACGGTGGACATCACCGCGCTGACAGATGCCGGAAAGCAACTGGCGCGTTGGGCGATGCAGGCGTGGGAGCGGGTAGCGGATATCGATCTGGTCGAGGTCACTCGCGGCGCGCGGATCACCTTTGACGACAATGACGACGACCGCGAGCTGACGGCGGTGACTTATACAAATGTGGGGTTCCGGGGTGAAATCCGGTCTGCCGATATCGAGATCTCGCGTGCATGGCTGAACCAGTTCGGCACCTCGATCGACAGCTATGGCTTCATGACCTACATGCACGAATTGGGCCATGCGCTTGGGCTGGGCCATCAGGGCAATTACAACTTCACCGGCAATTATCACGATGACAGCCTGTTCGTGAACGATAGCTGGCAATTCTCGCTGATGTCCTATTTCGACCAGTCGCAGAACGATGTGGTCCGTGCCAGCTATGCCTATGCCACCTCGCCGATGATGGTCGATATTCTGGCAATTCAGGAATTGTATGGCGCGTCGAACGCCACCAGCGGAGCGACCGTTTGGGGGGCGAACACCACGCTGACCGGCTATGCTGGCGCGCTTTTCGATGCACTTCTTGGGGGGATCGGCAGCAGGCATGTGTCAACCAATCCCGTCGCCTATACGATTTACGATCATGGCGGGTATGACACGCTGAACCTCGCGCCCAGCCGGACGGCCAACCGGATCGATATTCGGCCCGAGGCGTTTTCGGACGTGCTGGGCGGGATCGGCAATCTGGGCATCGCCCGCGGCACGATCATCGAGAAGGTGATCGGCGGTTCCGGCAACGACACCATCATCGGCAATACTGCCGATAACGATCTGCGTGGCGGGGCGGGGCACGATCTGCTTGGTGGCGGCGATGGTGACGACTATCTGCACGGCTTCACCGGCAACGATACGCTGCGCGGCCATAATGGCAATGACACGCTGATCGGCGGCGCAGGTGCCGACCGGATGGAGGGCGGTGCGGGTAATGACACCTACCAGGTCGACAATGTCGGCGATGTCGTGGTCGAAACGGCTGCGGGTGGGTCGGACACGCTGCAATCGACCATTGCGATCGATCTGACGGCGCAGAAATACCGCAATGTCGAGCATGTCATTCTGGCGGACAGCGCGAATCTCAGCGCGCTTGGAAGCGCTGCGGGCAACCGGCTGACCGGAAATGCGGGCGATAACCGGCTGGGCGGGCGCGACGGGAACGACGTTTTGCGCGGCGGTGCGGGCAATGACACGCTGAACGGCGGCACCGGCGGCGACCAAATCTGGGGTGATGCGGGCAATGACCTGATCATCGCCAGTTCCGGCAGGGACACGATCTCGGGCGGCCTTGGGCGGGATACGCTTGATTTCACCGGCAGCAAGGGCTCGGTTTTGCTTGATCTGATCTCGAACAGTCATGGCGGGTTCATGACCGGATCGCAGATCGACGGGATCGAGGATATTCTTGCGGGCAGCGGCAATGACACCTTGCGCGGCACGACCGGGGCCAATCTGATCGATGGCGGCGCGGGCAACGATCTGATCATCGCGACCAAGGGCGCCGATACCATGTCTGGCGGCGCCGGAGTTGATACGGTCAGCTACCAGAATGTCACCTCGTCCATTCTTGTCGATCTGGCAAACGCCTCGGCAAATACGGGAATAGCGGGCGGGCATGTCTATACCGGCATCGAGAATCTGACCGGAAGCGATTCGAATGACACCTTGCGGGGCGATAATAGCAGCAATCTTGTCAGCGGCGGGAACGGTGACGACGGGCTGTTCGGTCGGCTGGGCGATGATACGCTGCTTGGCGGGGCCGGGAACGATACGCTGCGCGGGGAAGGCGGCAGGGATCTGCTGAATGGCGGCTTCGGCAACGACCGGCTGACCGGCGGCGGCGATGCGGATACTTTCCTGTTCCGCAAGAACTTTGACCGCGACGTGATCACCGATTTCGAGATCGGCATCGACGTGATCCAGATGCAGGGCGTCGGCGTCAACAGCTTCGCTCAGGCCCGCGACCGTGCGGTGCAAAGCGGCGCGGATGTCATCTTCGATTTCGGCGGCGGCGATGTGCTGACGGTGCGCAACGTCGTGCTTGCCGCGCTTGAGGATGACATGATTTTCGGCTGACACCGAACCGCAAGCCCGCCTGCGATCTCAGCCAGAGGTCGCAGGCAGCGCGACCGCCTGCCCCCGTTCATCGACCAGACGGATCCGGGGATGGTCGGCGATGACCTCCAGCACGATCTCGAAATAGGTGGGGCCTTCGCCGCTTTCGAGCAAAGCAAGATCACGTTTGATCTGCCTGACATTGAACCTGCCGGGTTGTGCCAGCTTGTCGGCATACCATGCGCGGGTCGTCTCGACGCCCAGAACCTCGCGGCTTTGGGCGATGTTCTTCCAGACCCATATCAGCGGCTGTTCGGCAGTTGCCGCGCCGAAGGAGCCATAAAGCATGTCGTTCAGCGCATCGAGGCTTTCGCCAAGTGCCCAGTCCTCATCCGCCATGAAGACGCGGTTGATTTCGTCATAGAACGACGGAATGTCGGTGATCCTGTCGCCGTCGATGGTCAGCGTTATCATCTCTGCCTCTGTCTGCATCATCCGGCCTGTGCCTCTTCAGCGCGGCGGAAGGATGCGCTGCGCAGCACCACGATGCACAGAAGCGGCGCCGCCGCCACCGTCACGAACAGCCACCGCGCCGCATTGGCAATATCGCCACCGCCCGCCCCGGCAAGGTTGACCGACAGGCCCGCCAGTGCCGCGCCAAAAGCCGTGGCGCAAAGCTGGACCGTCATGATTGATGAGGCAGCGTTATCCTCTTCCCCCGCCGGGGCGGCGCGCAGGACCATCGCCGACAGTTGCGGATAGGCGATGCCGACACCCGCCCCGCCGATCAGCAATGCCGCCGAGATCAGCACCAGCGGCAACCAGGCCCAAGCCGCGCCCGACCAGGGCATGACGATGATCAGCGTCACCATTGAAATCAGCGACAGCACCGGCCCCAGACGGACCACCATCACGCGCCGGTCTGACGCGAACCCCGAGGTCAGGACCGCCGCAATGGTCCAGCCCGCCGACATCACCGCCGCGATATAGCCCGCCTGCAACGGCGACCGGCCATGCAGTTCCTGAAGGAACAGCGGCAGGAAAATCTCGGTGCAGGTGACGGTGACCGCCAGCAGGGCCGACGCCGCATAGAGACTGCCAAGCGCCGAAGGCAGACGGAACGTCGCCCGAGGCAGCAACCGGCGCGGTGAGATCCGCTCGACCGCGATGGTCAGCACGACCAGCAGCAGCGCCGCCCCTATGCCGAGGATTGAGGATAGCAAACTGACCCCGACCCCGCCCCATGAAGCCGCAAAGACGGCAAGGGTCAGAAGGGCAAGTTGTAGCAGCGGCAGCGGCTCGCTCTGGCTGCGGTCGCGCTCTTGCTTGGGCAGGACCATCAGCGCGGCAAGTGCAACCAAGCCAGCGGCAGGGACCAGAAACAGGAACGCCCCCCGCCACATCCCGATTTCGGCAAAGACGCCGCCGACGGCCGGGCCAAGCAAGGTGGCGATCCCCCACATGCTGGACAGCAGCGCCAGCGCGCGCGGCCAAAGCCGCTCGGGGAAGATCCGCCGCACCATCGGATAGGCTAGCGCCAGAAGTATGCCGCCGCCGAAGCCCTGCACAAAGCGACCGGCCAGCATCCAAGGCATCGTCTGCGCCGCCGCGCAGATCAGTGTGCCGATGACAAAGACCGTGACCGCCAGCAGATATCCGACCCGTGGCCCCGCCTGCGTCAGAACCGGCGAGGCCAGCGCCGCCCCAAGGATCGAAGCGATGACGAACAGCGTCGTGTTCCACGCGTAATAGTCGATCCCGCCGATCTCGCGCACGACCGAGGGCAGGATCGTGGTCGAAATGTAGAGATTGATCGCATGCAGCACGACCCCGCCGCACAAAGCCAAGGAGCGGACCAGATTGCCGCCCGACAGCAGTTCGGCCCAACCCGGCGCGGAAGGTGTCACCCGGATATCGCTCATTGGATCATCCTCCCTTCACGCCCCAGATTGGCCAGCTTGTCCGGGTTGCGCATGATATAGACCCCCGACAGCCGCCCCTGATCGTCAGAGGCCAGACTGACCGAGGCCACGATCGTCGCCCCGTCGAAAATCAGCGCGCCATGGGCGCCGTTGATATTGGTCGGTTGCCAGACATAATCCTGCCAATAGCGGTGCAGCACCTCGCCCAGAAAGCCCAACACGCCGGGCTTGCCCTTCAGCGGGTCCAGCAGTGCCTGCACCTTGCCGCCGCCATCGGTGCGCAGCTCGATATCCTCGGCCATCATCGCCGAAAGCTGATCGGTCGAGCCGCTGGCAATGGCTGCCTTGAAGGCCGCAAGCAGTTCCTCTTGCCGCTCCTTCGCGACGGTTGGTCCCGGCTCCGCCCGCCCGACCCTGTCGCGCGCGCGGGATACCAGCTTGCGACACGCGGTCTCCTGCACGCCCAATGCTGCGGCCACATCGGCATAGGGTTGATCGAAGATCTCGCGCAGAAGATAGGCAGCCCGTTCCTTCGGGGCCAGCCGTTCCAGCACCAGCAGGAAGGCCAGCGACAGCGAGGAAGACAGGTCAGCGGCGCTTTCGGCGGTGTCGTCGGTCATGGTCTGGATCGGCTCCGGCAGCCACGCACCAACGTAGTCGACCCGCGACCGGCGCGCCGATCTGAGCATGTCGATTGATCGGCGCGTGCAGGTGGTTGTCAGCCAGCCGGCGGGATTGGCGATAGAGCCGTGATCGGCCTCGCGCCATTTAAGCCAGGTGTCCTGAACCGCATCCTCGGCCTCGGCCAGAGAGCCAAGGATGCGATAGGCAAGCCCGGTCAGAAACGGGCGGCGGGCTTCGAACAGGTCCATCGCGTGCATGTCCATGTCAGTGCGTGGAGACCTGAATGCGGTTCCACAGATTGATCATCGCCACCTCGGCGGTCAGAGCGCTGATCTCGGTGTCGCTGAAATGCTCGCGCAGGGCGGCACGCAGCGCGCCATAATCGGTCCGCCGGTCAATCTGCGTCAAGGCCTCGGTCCAGGCCAGCGCGGCGCGTTCCTTGGCGGTGAAATCGCTGACGTGATCCCAGACGATCAGCCGGTCCAGCCGCTCGTTCGTTTCGCCATCCTCGCGGGCTTCGCGCGTGTGCATCTTCACGCAATAGGCGCAACCGTTAAGCTGCGAGGCGCGAAGCTGGACCAGATGGTGCAGCATCCGGTCCAGCCCGTGCTGATCGATTGCCCCATGCACCTTTTCCAGCGAGGAAAAGACATCGGGGATATTGGTGTAGTGGTTCACGGGTTTCGTCGTCATCGGGGTGATCCTTTCAGGCTTCATACCCTTGTGACGATTGGCGCAGCGTTTTTGTGACCCCCGTTGAGGAAATTCCGCCGAAGGACCGCTCAGTATATCAGTATTGATATATGAAACATCATTATTTATATCTGATAACAGCTAGTCCATATCCAAGCGAGTCTCAGCGTGATCACCTCTGCCCAAATGCGCGCCGCGCGAGCCCTGTTGGGCATGGATCAGAAGGCACTGGCCGAACTGTCCGGTCTGTCTGTCCCGACGATTCAGCGCATGGAAGCCAGTGAGGGGACGGTGCGCGGCGTGGTGGACAGCCTGACCCGCGTGATCGAGGCGCTTGATGCCGCCGGGATCGAACTGATCGGCGATGGAGCGACCAGCCAGACAGGGGGACGCGGCGTGCGCTTGAAAGAGCCTCTGCCGAAGTCCTGACAGAACAACCGCGACGGCGCTTGCCGACGCTTCGAATGGTGCGGCCATGTATGCCACCACAGAGCAACCGGGCAGATCGCCCCGTTTCGTCCAGCTTTTCGCCCCGAAACTGCTGACCGTCCTTGGTGAAGGCTATCATCTGCGCCATTTGCGTGCCGATGCGCTGGCCGGGTTGACGGTCGCAATTGTCGCGCTGCCTTTGTCCATGGCGATCGCAATCGCCTCGGGCGCGACCCCGGCACAGGGGCTTTATACCGCCATTGTCGGCGGCTTTCTGGTCTCGGCCCTTGGCGGTTCGCGGTTCCAGATCGGCGGTCCTGCGGGGGCATTCATCGTGCTGGTCGCGGCGACGGTCGCCGCACATGGGATGGAGGGGCTGATCCTTGCCACAATGCTGTCGGGGATCATGCTGGCGCTGCTGGGCTTTCTGCGGCTTGGCACCTTCATCAAATTCATTCCCTTCCCGGTGACGGTGGGTTTCACCGCAGGCATCGCCGTGATCATCTTCGCCAGTCAGATCAAGGATTTGCTGGGCCTGACGCTGGCCCATGAGCCGGGCGAACTTTTGGAGAAGATCCCCGCGCTCTGGGCCGTGCGCGACAGCGTGACCCCCGTTGCGATTGCCGTCGCCGGGGCGACCATTGCGCTGATCCTGCTGATCGGACGCTATCGCCCGCATTGGCCCGGCATGCTGATTGCCGTGGTCGCTGCCTCTGCCCTCACCGCTTTGGCGGGGCTGCCGGTCGAGACCATCGGCACCCGTTTCGGTGGCATCCCCTCGACCCTGCCGCTGCCGCATCTGCCCGCGATCACGGTCGAAAAGATCGTGGCCGTCTTGCCCGCCGCAATGTCCTTCACTTTGCTCGGAGCTATCGAGTCGCTGCTATCGGCCGTCGTCGCCGATGGGATGACCGGGCGGCGGCACCGTTCGAATTGCGAATTGGTGGCGCAGGGCGCGGCGAATATCGGCTCGGCTTTGTTCGGCGGCTTCTGCGTGACCGGCACCATCGCCCGCACGGCGACCAATGTTCGTGCGGGCGCGCATGGGCCGGTCGCGGGGATGCTGCATGCGCTGTTCCTGCTGCTCTTCGTGCTGATCGCCGCGCCGTTGGCTTCCTATATTCCGCTGGCGACATTGGCCGGAGTTCTGGCCGTGGTGGCGTGGAACATGATCGACCGGGTCGAGATCGGTGTATTGCTGCGGTCAGGCTGGGCCGAGGGGATCGTTCTGGCGGCGACTTTCCTGCTGACGATCTTCCGCGACCTGACCGAGGCAATCGTCATCGGCTTTTCCCTCGGCGCGTTGATCTTCATCCACCGGATGAGCCAGATCGCCGCTGTCGAGGTCGATGCGCCCTTGGTTGCGGTCGATCTGCCCGACACGGCCGAGCCGCGCGCCGCCTATGACGAGCAGGCCGCCGATCCCGAAATCGTGGTTTACCGGATCAGCGGGGCGTTGTTTTTTGGCGCTGCGGCCTCGATCGGGGCGGTGCTGGATCAGATCCGGGACGGGCACAAGGCGCTGGTCATCGACCTGTCGGCGGTGCCGTTTCTGGATTCGACCGGCGCGAACATGATTGGCGGGTTGGCGGAAAAGGCGCATCGTCGCGGCGTGGCGATCTGGATCAGTGGGGCCAGCCGAGGCGTCAGGCGGGTGCTGCTGACCCACGGCCTGCGCCCGCCCACCTGCCACTACGCGCCCGATATCAGGACTGCGGTTGAGCGGCAGCGCGGTAAGTCGGTTCTGCCAGCATCTTCCAAGGATCAATCTGACGCTAGATCAACGCCAGAATGATCCCCGGAAACACCATGCAGGTCAGGATCATCACGGCCATTGCCACGACATAGGGCAGCGATCCCAGAAAGATCCGCGGCAGCGAACACAGATCGCCGACGATGCTTTTCACCACGAAGACGCTGATCCCGAAGGGCGGTGTCAGAAGCGCCATCTCGACCGCGATGACGGTGATGATGCCCAGCCAGATCAGCACTTCGGGGCCGATGATATCGGTGCCAAGCGCCACCACGATTGGTGCGATGACGGGGATGGTGATGACGATGATCGAGGTCGGGTCAAGGAACATCCCCATCACGATCATCACCACCACGAACAGCAGCATCACCCCCCAGAACCCGAAATTCGAGGCGATGGTGAACTCGACCATGACCGCAGGCAGCGTGGACATGACCAGCGCCTTGGTGAACACACTGGCGCCGATCACCAAAGTCAGCACCGAAACGGTGATCTGGCCGCTTTCATGCAGCACTTCCCACAGGTTCTTGCGGTTCAGTCGGCCACGGATCACGGTCAGGACCATGGTGGCAAAGGCCCCGATAGCCCCGGCCTGTGTCGGCGTGAACCAGCCCAGATAGATGCCGCCCAGTACGACCGTTACCAGCAATGCGATAGGCGCCAGCAGGCGGGCAGAGCTGGCAAGTGTTTCCGGCGGAAGGTCGTCGTTGCCGGATGGTTGGCCAACGAAATCCGGGCGGATGCGGGCCAGCAGCAGGATGGTGATGCAGAAGAGGACAGCCAGCAGCAGGCCGGGAATGATCGCCGCCAGAAACAGCTTGCCGACCGATGTTTCGGTGACGAATCCGTAGATGATCAGCAGCAGGCTTGGCGGCAGCAGCATCCCCAGAACCGACGATCCCGCCACGGTGCCGGTTGCGAATTGCGGCGTGTAGCCATGCGCCACCATTTGCGGAACCGCCACCCGAGAGAAGATGGCCGATGACGCGATCGAGATGCCGGTGACCGCCGCGAAGATCGCATTCGCCACCACCGTCGCGATGCCAAGCCCGCCAAGGATACGCCGCGTCCACCAGGCCGCCACCTGATAGGCGTCGCGGCCGATATCCGAAATGGCGGTGAACATGCCCATCAGCACGAACAGCGGCACCACGCCGAAATCGAACTTGTTGATCGTCCCGGTCGCCGATGTCTTCAGCGAATTCAGCGCCACCGTTGGATTGTCGCGTATGAGCCAGATCGCCACCACGCCGACCGCGCAAAGGACGACCGGCACATGCATCCCCGCCATCAGCATCACCAGCATGAAGACCGTCGCCAGAATGCCCAGCGTCACCCGGTCGAAATCGCCGAAAATGACAAGGGACAGCGCGGCGATGAACAGGATCAGGCCGCCGGTGACCATGGCGACGCCTCGATTGCGGTCAGCGCGTGGCATGGATTTAAGCGTGGCGACGATCTGCGCGGTCTCGATGACGAATTGCACGGTGACGGCGGCAGAGCCGATGGTGGTCAGCAGATTGAAGGGCCATGTCGGGGCCGAGAAAATCCCGCGCGTGCCGAAATATTCCGCCGATTGCCAGGACATGACTAACTCGTTCCACAGAAGCTGCGTCAACGCGCCGAAGATCACCGCGCCGACCAGCAGGAAGGGGATGTCCAGCAGCGCGGCGGCCCTTGGATTGGCGCGTTTCAGCGGCGAGAAGAAGAAATCGGCGCGGGTCAGGCGGCCATGGCGCAGCGCATGGGCCAGTTGCAGGAAGACGACCGGCACGATAGTCATCTCGGTCATCTCGACCACACCGTAAAGCGGGCGCGAGAACAGTGCCAGACCCGCGACATCGGCGCAGATCAGCAGCATCAGCATGAATATCCAGACCGTTCCCAGAACCGAAAGACCGCCGGTGACATAGCCGAAACTGCGGTTGATCGCCCATTCGGGGGGGCTGGATGTCTCGACTGCCTCGCTCATAAGATCACTCCTCCCTGAGATGAAAACTGCCGGTTGCGGCAGCCGTTGCTACTGGATCGCCCAGTCCCGCATCGGCGTGGCGCCTGCATCGCGGACTGCGCTCATGAAACCTGCCAGCAGCGCCTGACCTTCGGGCAGATCAGCGGCCCATTGCGATGAAAGCTCTGGCAGCAGATCGACCCATTTCTGACGCTCGGCTTCGTCCAGACGGGTAAGGGTGACGTTCGGATCGGCCTCAAGCTCGGCGATGCTGGTGTCGTAGCGTTGTTGCAGCAGGTCAGCGTTCAGGCGGCTGTATTCGGGGCCAAGTTCGGTCAGCACCTGCTGCACGTCTTCGGGCAGGCCGTCCCAGATGTCCTTGTTGATGCCGAAACCGCCGATCATGTTCGCCCCCGCGCCGACCAGCGTCACATGCGGCGCGACCTCGTGGATCTTCAGCGGATGGGCGCCGCTGACGATGGACAGGACGCCATCGGCCACGCCGGTCTCAAGCTGGTTGTAATAGGTCGGCAGCGCGCCGTTCACCGGCACTGCGCCCACGGCCGAGATCCATGTGGCCGTCGGGCCGGGGGCAAGGATTTTGCGACCGCGCAGATCTTCAAGGCTGTTTACCGGGAAGCGCGTGTATAGGTGATAGGTGTCGGCCCCGGTCGCGCCCAGAAAGACCACGTTGTTTCTGGTCCATTCGGCCTCAAGCGCCGGGATTTCCTGATAGAGGCGATTGAACGCCTCCATGATCAGCCCGGCATCGTCGGTGGTGAAGGGCGTGTAGAAGGACAGATTGCTGTAAGGCATCTTGCTTTCCTCCCACATCGAGCCGATCCAGCCCGCATCGGTAATGCCATCGCCCACGGCCTCAAGCGTATCGCCAAAGCCGTAAAGCGCGCCGCCATAGGATTCCGTCCAGTCGAGCCGGTTTTCCGATCCCATCTCTTCCAGACGCCGGTTGGCCTCGGCGACGATGACCTGTTGCAGCGGCGCGACCCAGGGGATCTGGACATTGTGGCTGGATGAGATCGTCAGGTTGATTTCCTTGGCGACGACCGGCGCGCCAAGCAGGGTGACAGGCAGCACAAGGCATGCCGCTTTCGCGAGCTTCATGGTGTTCTCCTTCCCGAAATGTGTCGATCAGCGCCGGATTGGCGTGGGTGCGAAGGACAGGAACCGCCAGTTCCCGCCGGTCTTCGCCCAGATATTGGTGCAGGTATTGTCGATGATGCGATCCTCGCCGCCGACAGTGGCGCGGGCCCACATGGTCCCGGTCAGGATCAGCACGTCACCGCGCCTTGCGATGATGTCGATCGAGGGCTTCAGTTCGTGATAGAGAAAGAAGCCTTCGCGCAGCTTGGCCAGAAAGCTGGCCTTGCTGTCGCGGTCGCCGAAGGAATGGGTATAGACCAGTTCATCATCCAGCAGGTCTTCCAGCGTCTCGGCATCCCGCGCCTTCATGGCATTGTAGCGCCGCGCCTCCAATGTTTCGGCCAGTCGGCGATCCTCAGGCGAGCTGTAGCAGGTCATCATGCTCATCCACGCCGCAGCAGGGGCTGAAATGCTGGATCCATTCAAGCGAGGGCAGGGCGCCCCACTGATTCACCACCTTCCAGTTCGACAGATTCTCGCCCGGATCGGCGACGCGGGTGGGCATGTCCAGATCCTGGATCACCTCCATCTCGGCGATGCACTCGATCAGGAAGCCTGCGGAATCGACATAGTAGAGAAACAGATTATCCCCCGCGCCATGACGGCCCGGACCCCAGACAACGCGGCGCTCTTCGATCCCCAGACTGTCGGCGATCCGCTTCAGCCCGTCGAAGTTCTCGAACTCCCAGCTGATATGATGGACGCCGCTATTGCCCTTGACCGCTGCCAGCGTGTGATGGCGGCCATCGGCGGCACGCATCCACATGATCTCGTAGCCGCTGGTGCGTTCGGTCAGAAGCATGCCGGTGGCGGCACCTAGCTCTTTCGAGAAGGTGACCGGATCGATGGCGGCGAAGTTCACATGGTCCAGAAAGCGCGGATGCACGCCAGGACCGTGATAGCGCAAAGGCTGATCCATCGGCATCGGTGTATGCACCTCTATCGCGTGGCCCTCGCTGGTCAGGAAGGTCACGCCCTTGTCGATGCAGTCCAGCGAAGGACGCTCTGACAAGATCCGCAGGCCAGCAGCGCGGGCACGGTCGCGGACCTCGTCCACGGCATCCGGCGTGACCGCTTCAAGCCCGACCCGGCGCAGGTTGTTCGCGTCCGAGGGATACAGGATCATTTCCGCCCGGCGCCGGTTCGAGGTCAGCATGATCCGCCCTCCGTCCTGCCCGCTGATCCGGGTGCCGGCGATGTTGCAGGTATCCTCGGCGGTGCGCTGCGGGTCGGTGACGTTCAGCGCGACATAGCCAAGACGAAAGACAAGTGGTGTTGGCATGGTTTCCTCTCCTCTCTTCGGGCAAGCCCGCTCCGGCCCGGTCGCCACTGGCGCCCGGCATATTCCTCCTTCAGTCCCCTTGTGCCTTTCGGCCTTATTGCATGGCGCGGCGCGACTTCAGCAGACTGCCGAAATCGGCCAGCGCATCCAGCATCTCGCCCGCCGCAGCGGTTTGCAGCGGATTGCCGATAAAGCGACCCTCTTCGTCGCGCTGCTGGGCGTAAAGCGGGCAGACGACGCCCTGAACCAACGGGACCATCCGCAAAGCGATGGCGACGCGGCGCAGATCCTCGACCGCACGGGCGGCACCCGAAATGCCGCCATAAGCGACCGTTGACATCGGCTTGCCCGCCCATTCCGCACTGAGATAATCCATCGCGTTCTTCAGCGCACCGGGAATGGAATAGTTGTATTCGGTGGTCACGAAGACATAGGCATCGCCGCGCGAGATGAGCTTGCTGAAGCGGCGTGTGTGGTCATGGGTGTATTGCTGCAGGCGGGGATGGTTCGGCTCATCCATGACCGGCAGGTTCAGCGCGGCCAGATCAACCCGCTCGACCGAGAAGCGCTGATCCTTCCGGGCGATTTCCTCGAACCACTCGGCGACGGACAAGCCTCCACGACCTTGCCTGACGCTGCCGATAATGACTTGCAGATTCAGCATTCCCCCCTCCTCCCATGGGATATGCGATCCGGTTCAGGCGGCCTCGTCGATGACGGGGTTGCGCAGGATGCCGATGCCCTCGATCTCGACCTCGACGACATCGCCGGGCTTCATGAACAGTTTCGGCGTCCGCGCCCAACCGATGCCCGCAGGCGTTCCGGTCACGATCACATCGCCGGGCTCAAGACTGATCGCCTCGCTGATGATCGAGATCAGGTCGGCCACCGGAAACAGCAGATCGTCGGTCGAAGCGCTTTGGACGACCTCGCCGTTCAGGCGGGTTTCCAGCTTCAGGCCGCGCGCGCCATCGGGCAGTTCGTCAGCGGTGACGATCCACGGCCCGAATGCGCCGGTATTGTCGAAGTTCTTGCCGACCGTCCATTGCGGCGCCTTGAACTGATAATCCCGGATCGAGCCGTCGTTGAAGATCGAATAGCCCGCGACATGCGAGGTGGCTTGTTCCTTCGGGATATTGCGCCCGCCCTTGCCGATGATCGCGACCAGCTCGCCTTCGAAATCCAGCTCATGCGAGATGCGGGGCCGCACGATTGGCGCGCCATCGGCGATCAGGCTGGAATTGAAGCGCGGGAACAGCGTCGGGTAGTCCGGCGCGTCATAGGGGCTTTCGGCAGCGTGGTCGGCATAGTTCAGCCCGACACAGATCACCTTCGATGGCTTGGGCAACGGCGGCAGGATGCTGACGCCGTCCTGATCCAGAACCGGGGCGGCAGCGACCTGCTGCGCCAGATCCGGCAAGGCCAGCGCGGACAGCAGATCGGTTGCACCAAGATCGGCCCATTCGCCACCCCGTTCAACCGCTACGCCCTGAGCACCGGCTTTTTCGTAGGTCATGATCCGCATGATCTTCCTCCCGCATGAGTGAGTCGTCCTTGCGACTCATAAATGCCACAAGGATTATCGCAAGGCAACAATATTTTCGAAAATCATTTGTCCTGTGCGATGATTTGCAAATCATCGCTATCCAGAATGATCTCGACCGTGCGGGCAAGATGTGCGCGGATCAGGCGTTCGGCGGCTATTGGATCGCGGGCGATGACGGCATCGGCGATGGCGGTGTGTTCGGCCAGATGATCGCGTCCCGAGCGTTGATAGTGATGCGACAGGCGACGATAGCGGTCGGCATGATCGGTCAGTTGCGCACGCAGGAACATCAGGCGCGGAGAGCCGCTGGCGGCGACAAGACTGTCGTGAAAGGCGTGGTGGCGGCGTTCCCATTCGGGGTCGATATGACCATCGGATGTCAGGCTGTCACGTTTGCCAAGCGCATGGATCGCGCCGACAATCCCGGCTTCCCACGCATCGTCCCCCGCCTCGATCGAACGGCGGATGCCCAGCACCTCAACCTCTTGACGCATGAACAGCAGATCAAGCAGATCCGCGCGCGAGATCGGGGCGACGTGGAAACCCTTATGCTCTTCCAGCACCACCAGCTTTTCCGAGGCAAGCCGGGTCAGCGCCTCACGCAGCGGACTAAGACCGATACCATAGCGTTCCTTCAGCTCTTCAAAACGCAGCTTGCCGCCGGGGCGCAATTCGCCATCGACGATGTCCAGCCGCAGCCGGTCATAGACCGAGGTCATCAGGGTCTTGTTGTCGCCGTCGATCCGTTTGGTCACTACCATCTGCCTGCCCGCCCGCTTTTCTGTCGTCGAATTGTATATATTTTCGTAAATATAGCAAACCATCGAAAATATAAGAATAGACGATCAGTCGGACAGACAGATGAAGTCAGGGCTTTGCAGTCAGCTTCTGCGCAGCAGGATCATTTTTTCTTGGGTCATGTCGCGCATGGTGTAGGGGATGCCGCCGATCCCGTAACCTGACTCGCGGCGTCCGGCGAAGGGCATCCAGTCAACGCGGAAGGCCGTCGGATCGTTGATCATCACCGCCGAGGCCTCCAGCCTGTTTGCCGCCCGCAACGCCACATCGATATCCTGCGCGAAGATGCTGGACTGGAAGGCGGTGGGCAACGCATTCGCCGTCGCAATCGCCTGATCCAGATCGGTGTAGCGACTAACCGCCACAACGGGGCCAAAGATCTCCAGCGTCGAAACCTTTGCGTCGGCGGCGGCATCAATCAGCACTGTCGGCTGCAAAGTGGTCTCGGACAGGCGCTTGCCGCCGGTTGCCAGCTTTGCGCCGCCGCTGACCGCTTCATCGACCCATGACGCCACCCGGTCCGCCTCGCGTGGCAGGATCAGCGGCCCGACCTCGGTATCCTTCAGCGTGGGATCGGCGGTGCGCAGTTTTTCGACGCGGGCCACCAGCCGCTCGGTGAACTCATCCGCGATGTCGCTATGGACGAAAATCCGCTGCGTGGAAACGCAGACTTGCCCGGCATGGTAATAGCCGCCCTTGACGATCAGCTCGACCGCCTTGGCCAGATCGGCGCTGCGATCCACGATAGCCGGTGCCGCACCGCCATGTTCCAAGGCCGAGCGTGCACCATGCGGCAGTTTCGAATGCAGCGACCAGCCGACCCTTGCCGAGCCGATGAAGCTGAGAAACGCGATCCGCCGGTCGGTCGCCAGCTTTTCGGCCAGATCGTTGTCATCGGTGATGAAGGTTTGGCACCACGGCTCGGGCAGGCCAGCCTCGTGGGCCAGCCCGACCAGTTCCAGACAGGACAAAGGCGTGGTGATCGCGGGTTTTACGATCACCGGGCAACCGACCGCGATGGCGGGGGCGATCTGATGCACGATCAGGTTCAGCGGATGGTTGAAGGCCGAAATCGCCGCGACGATGCCAATGGGTTCCTTGGTGGTGAAAGCCCAGCGGTTCTCGGCGGCGGCGGACAGCCCCATCGGCACCTCGCGCCCGCCGAAGTTGCGCAACTCATCGGCGGCATTGTTCACGCCGTCGATGGCGCGGGTCGTCTCGACGATGGCATCGGGCAGGGGCTTGCCACCCTCTCGCGCGATCTGCATCGCCAGATGATCGCGCCTGTCTTCCATCAGCGCGGCCAGCCGGCGCAGGATGGCGATGCGCTGATGTGGTTGCAGCCAGCCGTCGCGGTCGCGGAAGACCCGCTCGGCGGCGGCAAGCTTGCGTTCCAGCGCGGCGGCATCCTCGGTTTCGATCTCGGTGATCGGCTGGCGATCAAAAGCCTGAACGACCTGCAACATGGCTAACCTTTCCTTGGCTTTCGGGCGCGGGTCACGCGCATTCGACATTGGGGGTGCGGTTGCGCAACTCGTCCACCAGCACGCGGGTGTTTTCAGAGTAATCGATCGGCACATCGACCAGATGCACCCCGCCACCCGCGAAGGCGGCTTCAAGCGTGGGCACCAAATCCTCGACCGCCGTGACCCGCGATCCCTTGGCGCCATAGCTTTCGGCATAGCGCACGAAATCGGGGTTGCCGAAGCTCATCCCGAAATCGGGGAAGCCATCGACGGCCTGTTTCCAGCGGATCATGCCATAGGCGCTGTCGTTCAGAATGACGACGACAAGGTTCAGCCCAAGCCGCACCGCCGTCTCCATTTCCTGCGAGTTCATCATGAATCCGCCATCGCCGCAGACCGCCATCACCCGCCGGTCGGGGTGAAGGATCGCCGCCATCATCGCCGACGGCAGCCCCGCCCCCATCGTCGCCAGCGCATTGTCCAGCAGCAGCGTATTCGCGACATGAGTGCGATAGTTGCGGGCGAACCAGATTTTATACATGCCGTTGTCCAGACAGACGATGCCGTCTTCGGGCATCACCTGCCGCACATCATGGACGATCCGTTGCGGCGTCACCGGGAAGCGGTCTTCCTCGGCCCGGTCATTGATGCGGGCGAAGATGCGCTGGCGCAGATCCAGCATCCCCTGATCCTCGGTCAATCGCCCTTCTAGCCGCTCGCCCAATCCCTGAACCGAGGCGGCGATATCGCCGATCACCTCAAGGTCGGGGTGATAGACCTGCTCGACGGTGGCGGATTGATAGCCGATATGAATTACCTTCGATCCGCCCGCGCTTTTCATCAGGAAGGGCGGCTTCTCGACCGTGTCGTGACCGATGGCAATGATCAGATCGGCGCGATCCACGGCTTCGTGGACATAGTCGCCCTCGGACAAGGCGGCGGTGCCCATATAGAGATTCGAGCCGCCGGTCACCGCGCCCTTGCCCATCTGCGTGTTGAAGAACGGTATCCGCGCCCGCGCGACAAAGCTGGACAACGGGTCCACCAGCGAAGGCCGGTTCCCCGCCGCGCCGACCATCACCAGCGGGCGTTTCGCCGCAAGGATCGTTTCGGCGGCAAGATCAAGCGTGGCAGCACTGGCCACCGGCCAATCCAGCGCGTGACGCGGGATCAGGATGTCATTGGCGGTTTCTTCGCCTGCCACGTCCTCGGGCAGTTCCAGATGGACCGGGCCGGGCCGTTCCTCCATCGCGACGCGGAAGGCGTCACGGACGATCGCGGGAATGCTGCCCGCGCTGACGATCTGCCGGGTCATCTTGGTCAGCGGCTTCATCGAGCCGACGATATCGACGATCTGGAACCGCGCCTGCTTGGCGCTCATCAGCGGTTTTTGCCCGGTAATCAGGATCATTGGCATCGCGCCAAGATGGGCATAGGCGGCACCCGTCGCAAAATTCAGCGCCCCCGGCCCAAGCGTGGCAAGGCAAACGCCGGGCCTGCCGGTCAGCCGCCCATGCGTTGCCGCCATGAACGCCGCCGCCTGTTCATGCCGTGTCAGGACCAGCTCGATCTTAGAGTTGCGCAGAGATTCCAGCACATCGAGGTTTTCCTCGCCCGGCACCCCGAAGATCCGGTCAACGCCCTCATTCTCAAGTGCTGCGACGAACAGGTCTGAGCCTTTTGGCATAGCGATAACCTCCGGTGCTGGTCTTTTGTCGATACATTCCGATCATGCGCAGAAAACCCGAACGGTCGCAAACCGTCGATGGTGGTAGCGTCAGGTCACCCGGTCCCGGTCGCAGGATATACAATGTAAACGCTAGCACCCATGTCCTGTGGTGCGGCAGGCCGGTTTCGTGCCTCATGGCGTTGCGGAAACAGGAACGCAGGGGCCGAACGTGGGGCTTACTGCCCTGCGAAGGGGTTCTCGATGCGCAACCGACCCTCGATCATCATTCCGTCCTGCATGTCTTCGGACAAAAGCCTTTCGCATCCGTTGGCGAGGGCCGAGGCTACGATCATCGCGTCATAGACCGAAAGCTGATAGCGTTCGGCAACCGCCCTGCCGATGTCATGCACCGCAGCGGTCAGATCGGCGATGGACAACACTTCACGCAGAAGGCCCAGAAAGTCCCGTATCTCATCCCAACTCATCCCGGCCTTTCGGCGGCAGACCGTGGTGATTTCGTTCAGCACCTGCACGCTGATCACCCCGCCATTGGCAAGAGCATCGCGGGCAAGCCGCGCCTTCGGTCCGTCATCAAGCAGATACAGCAAGACATTCGTGTCGATTGCGGTTCTCACCGTTCGTTCGCCGCGTCTCTATCGAAGCGGAAACCGGCGGGAAGCCGACCCCGGAACCGGTCCAGATCGCCAAGAATGTCATCGGCGGATCTGGGACGCGCAATCGTCAGCCGTCCCCGCGCGGCCTCGACCTCGATTTCGTCACCGGCCTGAAGGCCAAGCTCGGCGACAAGTCTGGCGGGCAACCGGACGGCCAGTGAATTGCCCCATTTGGCGATCTGCATGATATCCTCCGTGGATATACTTCTTGCGCAATGTATATCCGCAAGGCGGGATTGTAAAGATCGCGGGACGCGGCGGCACAACGGCGCTTGCTTGCGCAATATTGCAACCGGCGCCTGTTTCACCCAGTATATGACGCTGTGGATCACTCCTTATATGGGACGAGGCTGGCCAGGATGGCTGTCCCCGCAATGCTTCGTCCGGCAGACGATCCCTCATCCAGTTCGTGCAAAAGCGGGATTCAGGCAATGAGCTATCGTCACTCCATGACCTGCTATACCGAGGGTATTCAGGCCACCCTGCCGGTCAAATGGCGCAGTCTTGATGGCGTGATGAGCGTCTATTGGGAGGCCGAGGGCCAGACGGGCGCGCGCGGCTATTACCTGTCGCCGGACCCGCGGATCGTGTTTTTCTTCAACGATGTCTCGGCCCATATCCAGATGTCGAACCGCGATAATCCGGCGGGCGCGGATGCACGGCCGATGACGCGGGCGGTCTATGTGCCTGCCGGGATGCCGCTTTGGACGCGGTTCACGGCGGCCCATCGCTTCACCCATCTGGACCTGCATCTGCACAAGGACCGGCTGCTACGGTTCCTGTCGCCCTCGCTTGGGGAATCGGCGGCACTGTCGGCTTTGCGGCGCCCGGTCGAGATGCAGCAGGTGGACGCCGCCACCGCGTTGGCCGGTTTGCTGGTCGATGAGGTGGCAAGCCCCGCGCGCCACGCGATCTATGCGGAAAGCCTTGTCGGCAGTATCGCCGCCAATCTGCTGGACATCCCGCAGGAAGCAGCGCCGGTGTCGGGCGGCCTGACGCCTGTGCAGTTAAGCCGGTTGCGTGACCGGGTTGACGCAAGCAGGGGGCAGCGGCTGAGCGTGGCCGAGATGGCGTCGGTCGTCGGGCTGTCGGAAAGCTGGTTTGCCAGCATGTTCAAGAAAACGACCGGCAAGACGCCCTTGCAATGGCAGCTTGGCCAGCGAATCGAACGGGCGCAGCATCTGTTGGCCAAAACCACGCTGACGCTGGCCGAAGTCGCCGATCAGCTTGGCTTTGCCGATCAGGCGCATCTGACGAAATCGTTCCGCCAGGTCACCGGGGAAACACCCGCCGCGTGGCGGCGGATGCAAGGGGTTATCTAGGCAGGCCGTGACTTACCACGTCCGCCGCAGTGTCGCGGAAACCGAGCGGCCCGGATTATAGAAATCAGCCCCGAAGCCGCCGTAAGAGACGTGCTTGCGGTCAAACAAATTGCTGACATTGATCGCCAGCGATGTGTTCTCCTGAATCTGGTAGCTATAGGCCGCGTCAACGATGAAGTTGCTGCCGCTTTCCGTCGTGTTCGCATCGTCAAAGTAATACGATCCGGTATAGCGACCGCCCAGCCCGAAGCTCATATCGCCCCGCGCGCCCTGGCCCGCCAGCGTATAGTTCAGCCAGACCGAGGCGGTATGCTCGGGCACGAAGGACAGGCGATTGCCGACATTCCCGGCGGTTCCGTTCTCGACGATCTTCGAATCCAGATAGGAATAACCCGCCGTCAGGCTGATGCTGCTGCTCAGCTCTGCCTTGGCCTCAAGATCGATACCGCGCACGCGCACCTCGCCGATGGTCGAGGGCAGGTTCGTGACCGGATCGGTGCGGGTGATATCGCTTTTGGTCAGGTCATAGACGGCGGCGGTCAGCAGCGTGTTGCCGTTCGCAGGGCGGTATTTCACGCCGAATTCAAGCTGATCGCCACGTTCTGGATCGACGGTCAGGCCGCTGGCTGGCACCACCGATTCCGCGTAGCTGCCATAGACCGACAGATCGGGCGTGATCCGGTAGGTCAGGCCAAGGCGGCTGGTGGTTTCGCTGATATCACCGCTTTCCGAAGTGCCCGCCATCAGGTTCGTCTGCGTCGTGTCGATCCAGTCATTGCGCAGCCCGATCGAGGCGATCAGCCGGTCATAGGTCAGGTCCTGTTGCAGATAGATCGACTTGGTCCGCTGTTCGGTCCGGTTATTGCCGATCATCGGCACAGAATCCGGCCTGCCCGTATAGATCGGATTGGTCCAGTCGATCCCCGGCGCAGGCCCCCAGAAGCTGGCATTCGTCGCATCGCTATCGCGGTATTCGATGCCCAGCAGGCTGCGGCTGTCGAAATTGCCGAAGCGGGTTTCATATTGCAACCGTGCGTCGGCGGTGAACACTTCGGCAGAGCTTTCGTTGCCGAAATAGGCGCGCTCGGCAATCGTCGATCCATCGGTTGGCGTGCCCGAGATATAGACATAGCCGAAATCGGTATCCTGATCGCTGTAACGCGCGGTCGAGCTGAAGCTGAGACCGCCGCCGAAATCATGGTCGAACATTGCGCTGACGGTGCTGCGTGTGGTGCCGCGATAATTATACTCTGGCTCGCCGAAGAAGCGGTTCTGATCGAAATCGCTGCCGACCGGATGGCCGCCGCTGCCCGGCACGGCGTCGCGGTCCAGATAATCGGCGACGATGGTCAGGCTAGTGGCGTCATCGGGCCGCCATGTCAGCCCGCCCATCAGGAAGCTCTCATCATCGCGGGAATAGTCGTATTCGCCGTCCGCATCGCGATAAAGGCCGGTCAGACGGTAGGAAAGCGTCTTATCCGCCGTCAGATTGTCGCCGAAATCAAAGCCGACCTCGGCGCGGTTGTTGGAGCCGCCGGACGCATAAACCTCGCCGAAGCGCAGGTCTTTCGGGCGTTTGGTGATGTAGTTTACCGACCCGCCGGGATCCGAGACCCCGAACGCGGTCGAGTTCGCGCCCTTCAGCACCTCGACCCGCTCAAAGGCGTAGGCCTCTTCGCGGGCAGCGCCGAAGGGACGGCCAAGCGACAGGCCGTCGCGATAGGTATGGGCATCAAAGCCGCGGATCTTGAAGAAATCGAAGCGGTCGTCCGCGCCATAATGATCGGTGGTGACGGCGGCGCTGTATTGCAGCACCTGTTCGACCGTTTGCGCGCCGCGCTGGCGGATTTCCTTCGAGGTGATGACCGAGACCGAGGCGGCGGTCTCCATGATGTCCGTCGTCATCTTGCTGCCGCTGCTGACTTGCGAAGCCACGATGGAGTTGGCGTCATCGTCGGTGCCGGAAAGCGTGATCGTGTCCAGGATGACGGGCTCGCCTTCGCTGGCCGTCTGCTGCGCCAGCGCAGCGGCGGGGATCAGCAGCGCAAGGGTTGAACAGCCCAGAAGCATCGCCCTGAAAGCTGCATGTGGTGACGGCGCGCCTTTGCTGTCCGTTCTGTCGAGAGGCATGGTGTGTGTTTCCGCAAATATTGTTGTCTTTGGCACCGCTGGCTGTCGGCAAATCGGGCGCGCCCGTCTGCCGTTCTGCTTGCGAAATCGATCGGCGAAGCATTCGTTCGATGCACAAAGGCCAGCGCACCCCGCAAAGGCAGAGGCGCGATCAAAGAATGGTCAACGCTACGTTGCGGCGTCTTACAATGGCCCAGATACGCCTGTATTGTCGAATCCTACGTTTTTTGTCGGATACTGCGGAAATCGATGTCATTTTCGGGCGGCACCGCTTGACGCAGGCTTGTTTCCAAGGGGAAAAGCCGCAGCGGGAACAAGATGAAGGATCGTCCGATGCCATCACGCATTCACTGTCTGGCCGTGATCTCGCTGCTTCTGGCAAGCGGCGCGGTCGCCGATGAGGCGGCATTTCCGGTCCGGGTCGAACACGCTTTTGGAACGACGGTGATCCCAGAAAAGCCGGAACGTGTGGCCAGTGTCGCATGGGCCAACCACGAAGTTGCGCTGGCGCTTGGCGTGGTGCCCGTGGGCTTTGCAGCCGCGAACTTCGGGGATGACGACGATGACGGGTTGCTGCCGTGGGTCTCGGCCCGGTTGGAAGAGCTTGGGGCGGATGCGCCGGTCCTGTTCGACGAAGGCGACGGTATCGACTTTGAGGCGGTGGCGGCGGTGCAGCCCGACGTGATCCTTGCAGCCTATTCGGGGCTGACGCAGGCGGAATATGACACGCTCAGCCAGATCGCGCCGGTCGTGGCTTACCCGGACGGGGCATGGGCGACCGATTGGCGCGAGATGATCCGGCTGAACAGTGCCGGTCTGGGCATGACTGCGGAAGGCGAGGCGCTGATCGACCGGATCGATGCCCGTATTGCCGAAACCGTCGCCCGGCATCCGCAGCTTGATGGCAAGACGGCGATGTTCATCACCCATCTTAGCACCAGCAATCTCAGCATCGTCAGTTTCTACACCGGCAACGATACCCGCGTGCAGTTCTTTGGCGATCTGGGCCTGACCATGCCCGCAAGCGTCCGCGAGGCGACCGGGCCAGGCCAGTTCGCGGCCCAGTTCAGCGCCGAAAAGATCGATGCTTTCGACGATGTGGATATCCTTGTCACCTATGGCAGCGAGGATCTGGTCCGCGCCTTGCAGGCCGATCCCTTGATGTCGCATATGCCCGCAGTCGCCAATGACGCGCTGGTCATGCTGGGCAGCGATCCGTTGGGCACGGCGGCCAATCCGACGCCCTTGTCGATTGAATGGGTGCTGGACGATTATGTCGGCTTGCTTGCCGACGCCGCACGCAAATCCGAATGATCGCCACAACCCGCATCCCGCTGCGCCAGAGCAGGCCGGTATGGCTTGCCCTGATGCTGGCCGTCCTGCTGCTGCTCTGCGCGCTTTCGGTCGCTATCGGGACGCGGGACGTGGACTGGCCCGACATCATCGCGGCATTGCAGGGGCGGATCGACAATATCTCGCAGGCGGCGATTGCGGCACGGATACCGCGCAGTCTGCTGGCGCTGCTGGCAGGTGCGGCGCTTGGGCTGTCGGGGGCGGTCATGCAGGGGATCACCCGGAATCCATTGGCGGATCCGGGAATATTGGGCGTCAATATGGGCGCGGCACTGGCCGTAGCGATCGGCGTGGCGTGGTTCGGCATCGTTTCGGCGCAGGCTTATATCTGGGTGGCGATTCTTGGCGCGGGGCTGGCTGCGGTCTTCGTCTATACCATCGGCTCGGTCGGCAGGGGCGGTGCAACGCCGCTCAAGCTGGCACTGGCCGGGACCGCGACCTCGGTCGCGTTTTCGTCGCTGGTGGTGGCGGTGATCCTGCCGCGCAACGATATCGCCGGGGGTATCCGGCTGTGGCAGGTCGGCGGTGTCGGCGGCGCCACGATGGAGCGGATGAGCCATGTCCTGCCCTTCCTTGCCGTGGGCTTCGTTCTAAGCCTCATATCGGCGAAAAAGCTGAATGCGCTGGCGCTTGGCGACGATATGGCGGCCGGTCTGGGCGAGCGGGTGGCGCTGGCCCGTGCGTCGGCGGCGCTTGGTGCGATCCTGTTATGCGGGGCGACCACGGCGGTTTGCGGACCTATCGGCTTTGTCGGGCTGGTCGTGCCGCATCTTTGCCGGTTGCTGATCGGGATCGATCACCGTTGGTTGCTGCCGTTTTCTGCGCTGATCGGAGCCTGTCTGTTGCTGGCCTCGGACATTATCGGGCGGATCATCGCCCGCCCGAATGAGCTGGAGGTCGGCATCGTCACTGCCTTCATCGGTGCGCCCTTCTTTATCTGGATCGTCCGGCGGCAGAGGCTGCGGGACCTGTGACCACGCTTGCTTCCCCCTTGCAACAGGTGATCCAGCGCCGCGAAACCCGGTCCCGTCGCTGCATATTGCGGATCGCGTTGCTGGCGGCCGGGGTCGCCCTTTTGTTCATGCTGACGCTGATGCTGGGGCAATCCTTTACGCCGCCGATGGATGTGCTTCGCGTCCTTCTGGGGCAGGATCTGCCCGGACTGTCGTTCACCGTGGGCCAGTTGCGGCTGCCGCGCGCGGTCATGGCGGTGCTTGCCGGGGCGTGTTTCGGGCTTGGCGGAGCGGCGTTTCAGACGATGCTGCGCAATCCGCTGGCCAGCCCGGACATCATCGGTATCAACTTCGGCGCCAGCGCGGCGGCGGTGTTTGCGATTGTCGTTCTGTCGCTGGACGGGCCTGCGATTTCGGTGATCGCGGTGATCTCGGGCCTGTTGGTCGCCATGCTGATCTATGTGCTGTCCTTTCGCCACGGGATTGCGGGAACGCGGCTGATCCTTGTCGGGATCGGCATCTCGGCGATGCTGAAAAGCTGGATCTCCTACATCCTGTCCCGCGCCGCCGCATGGGATCTGCAAGAGGCGACGCGCTGGTTGACCGGCAGCCTGAACGGCGTGCAGATGTCGCAGGCCGGGCCGCTGCTGCTGGCGCTTCTGGTCTTTGGCGGGCTCTTGATCTGCCGCACGCGTGATCTTGAGACGCTGCGACTGGGCGACGATACGGCGGCGGCGCTTGGCACCAATGTGGCGATGACGCGGATTGTGGTGATCGTAACGGCGGTCGGGCTGATCGCGGTGGCGACGGCGATGACCGGGCCGATTGCCTTCGTGGCCTTCCTGTCGGGACCGATTGCGGCGCGGATCTTTGGTCAGGGAGGTTCGCTGCTGATCCCGGCGGCGCTGACCGGCGCGGCGCTGGTGCTGGTCGGCGATTTCTGCGGGCAGTTTCTGTTGCCCAGCCGCTATCCGGTCGGCGTCGTCACCGGCGCGCTTGGGGCGCCCTATCTGATCTATCTCATCCTGCGCGCCAATCGCAGCGGAGCCTCGCTATGACCTCGCATATTCTGAACGTCAGCCAGCTTGCCGCCGGCTATGGCGAGGCGGATATCCTGAACGGGCTGGACCTGCAGGTGCCGCCCGGCCGGATCACCGCCATTGTCGGCGCGAATGCCTGTGGCAAGTCCACGCTGCTGCGCGCCATGTCACGGCTGCTGGCTCCGCGCCGGGGGCAGGTGGTGCTGGATGGCCGTTCCATCCACCAGATCCCGCCCCGGCAACTGGCGCGGACGCTGGGCCTGCTGCCGCAATCGCCGACCGCGCCGGAAGGGATCACCGTGGCGGATCTGGTCAGCCGTGGCAGGCATCCGCATCAGGGCCTTTTCGGTCGCTGGTCGCGCGAGGATGACGAGGCCGTCGCCCATGCGCTTGAGGCCACCCAGACGACCGAACTGGCCGAGCGGGCGGTGGACGAACTTTCCGGCGGCCAGCGTCAGCGGGTCTGGATCGCGATGGCGCTTGCCCAAGAGACCAGCATTCTGCTGCTGGATGAGCCGACGACATTCCTCGACATCTCGCATCAGATCGAGGTGCTGGATCTGCTGACCGACCTGAACCATCGGCGCGGCACGACCATCGTGATGGTTCTGCACGATCTGAACCTTGCCGCGCGCTATGCCGACCATCTGGTCGCGATGGCCGATGGCCGCCTGCATGTGTCGGGCCCGCCCGAGGAAGTGCTGACCGAAGCCGTTGTGCGCCATGTCTTCGGGCTGGACAGCCGGATCATCACCGATCCGATCTCGGGCCGTCCGATGATGCTGCCGATCGGGCGGCACCGGACGGCGTAAGCGCCGAGCGGCATCGTTCCACTTTCCGCAACACACCTTACCTCTCAAAGGCGCTTCCGCAGGATCGGGATGAGGGCCAGTATCTGTTCAAGGCGCGGAAGACAGCCCACTCACGGAACATCCTTCCGCGCGGACTGGCAGCAAAGGAAACGACGATGCCCTCCCGGAACGGCCCTGCATCGCCACCTCGTCCAAGGGACAAGGTCTGCGCGGTGCTGCACACGGTCGCTTTCGTGAAGGTCGGCGGACGGCTTGCCCCCGGCTGATCCGCGTCTGGTGCCGCGCTCTGACCCGTTTGCCCGGGGTCAGGGCGCGGCATCCACCCAAATCTGCATCCTCGGGCGGCCATGCCGCTGCCCGTCAACCGTCCCGGCATGTTTCGGGACAGGCGAGGGGTCCGTTCGCGATCTTGAGGCATGGATCATGCCGATGAACGACCTCGTCTCTCAGGTGTCACATGGAACTTTCCGCCTATCTTGCCTTCATCATCGTCAGCGCGGCGCAGGTTGCGACGCCGGGGCCATCTACGCTGTTCATCGTGAATAATGCGCTGGCCTTCGGACCGCGCCGGGCGATCGGCGTGCTGAGCGGCGATCTGATCGCCATCGCTTTGCTAGCATCGCTTTCCGTCGCGGGGCTTGGCGCGCTGCTGGTCGCCTATCCGGTCGCGTTTCTGATCCTGCGTCTTGCGGGCGCGGGCTATGTCATCTGGCTTGGCTGGGGCTATCTGCGCACCCCGCCTGCGCAACCCCAAACCGCTACCTCCGCCGACCAAGGCCATGACGGCGGCAGCCTGTGGCTGCATTCCTTCGGCGTCGGCATCAGCAATCCAAAGGCGGTGCTGTTCTTCGCGGCGCTGTTTCCGCAGTTCATCCCGGTCGGCAGCGGCGCATCGGTGCTTGCCCTGCTGGTGCTGACCTTTGTGGTGGTGAAGCTGGTAGTGCTGGGCGGCTACGCCCTTGGCGCAAGGCGCATCGGGCAAATGCTGCGCAAACCTGAACATGCAAGGCACGGCCGCCTGCTGACCGGGGGCATCTTCGTCCTCTTCGGCGCCCTGATGATCTGGTCGGCGCTTTCCGAACATCTGGGTCAGCCATGACAAAAACCTCCACGAAAGGACAAAACCGCATGTCGTTAGACCGTTTCCCCGTTGGGCAAGAGATGGATGTTTCTTACCCCAATTTTCAGGTCAGCCTGAAGCTGCTGTCGGTCCAGCAACTGCAATTCGAGATCAAGGACGGCCCCTTCGCGCGGGTCGAGACCGTCGAGATCCGGGTCATCCCGCTGGGCAACAGTGTCTTTGCGGTCAGTTGGCAGGAAAAGGACGGCGCGACGGTGGTGAACGTTCAGGACTACGACCGCGGCATCGTCCATTCGCATGCGACGCTGGCCCATGGGCAATTCCTGCGAATGACCGGCACGTTCCAGATCACCCGCCCCGCCGACCGCATCACCGACGACCGCCCGCATCGTAACAGGGCGCTGGTGCTGGATGCGATGACCTCGTTGTTTCAGCGACACGACGCCTCGGCGGTTGAGCGGCTCTATACGGCTGACTATATCCAGCACAATCCCGACATTCCCCAAGGCCGCGATGCCCTGCACGAGATCGTCGCGACCCTGTCGCCAGAGGTTTTCTACGAGCCGGGACTGGTGATCGCGGATGGTGATTTCGTCGCGATTCATGGCCGGATCCGAGGCTGGGGGGACGCACCGCAGGTGGTGGTCGATATTTTCCGGGTGGAAGGCGGCAAGCTGGCCGAACACTGGGATGTGCTTCAGAACGAGGTGCCCACGACCGAGGGTCTTGCCGGGCTTTCGATGTTCGACCCTGCAGAGGGCGCGCGCCTTGTCCGGACCGAGACGCCATAGCTGGCGCAAAGGCATTGTGGCCATGTCCCCGGCCACAATGCACTGAACATCACCGCCTGTCCCGGCAGTTCGGGGCAGGCAAGGCAGACCCAAGATATTGCAAGGACTATTCATGGAAATCGGTATCGACAGCTTCGCCGCAATCCTGCCCGATCCAGCGACAGGCCGGCGACCCTCGGCGACTGAACGCATGGCCGACCTGATTGGCGAGATTGAAACCGCCGACAGGGTCGGGCTGGACGTTTTCGGCATCGGTGAACACCACCGCGCCGAATTTCTGGACTCGGCCCCCGCGATCATTCTGGCCGCAGCGGCGGCGCGCACGCAGAAGATCCGCCTGACAAGCGCAGTGACGGTGATCAGCGCCGCCGATCCGGTAAGGGTGTTTCAGGAATTCGCGACCCTCGATCTGATCGCAAAGGGCCGGGCCGAGATTGTCGTCGGTCGTGGCTCTTTCATCGAGGCGTTTCCGCTGTTCGGTCTGGATACGCGGGCTTATGACGACCTTTTGGCCGAAAATCTGGACCTGCTGCTGAAGCTGGGCGAGACGACCAACATCACCTGGGAAGGTCGCTTCCGCCCGCCACTTCAAGGGCAGGGCGTCTTTCCACGGCCGCATCAGGCCCGGCTGCCGGTCTGGCTTGGCGTTGGTGGCACCCCGAATTCCTTCGCGCGCGCCGGTGGGCTTGGCCTGCCACTGATGATCGCTATCATCGGGGGCGATTTCGAGCGTTTCCGCCCGTTGGTCGATCTTTATCGGCAGGCGGGCATCCGTGCCGGACACGATCCCGCGACGCTGAAGGTCGGGGTTCATGCAATGGGCTTCGTCGGGGAAACCGATGCCGCAGCCAGAGACGCCTTTTATCCCGGCTGGTCACATCTGACGACGACGATTGGCCGCGAACGGGGCTGGTCCGCACCTTCGCGCCAGCAATTCGACATGATGGCGGGGCCGGGCGGTGCCTTTCTGATCGGCGCCCCGAAAACCGTCGCGGCCAAGATGCTGCATGCCGACAAGGTGCTTGGCGGCATATCGCGGATCACCTTCCAGATGAGCACTGCCTCGCTTGATACCTCGGCGATGAAACGCTCGATCGAGCTTCTGGGAACCGAGGTTGCGCCGATCATCCGGGCCGCGCGGAAACAGCAGGGCGACTGATCCCTGCGAACCTTCATCGACGCCTCAATTGCACTTTAACCCAACAACCCAAGGAGAAAACCCATGTCCAAGATCGCAGCAACCGTCGCCGTCGCGACCTCGCTTCTGTCCAGCACGGCAATCGCGCAAGACGCCAAGCCGACGATCATTCTGGTCCACGGAGCCTTCGCCGATTCCTCAAGCTGGAACGGCGTCGTCACCCATCTGCAAAATGACGGATACCGGACCGTCGCCGTTGCCAATCCCTTGCGCAGCGTGACGAATGACGCGCAGACCGTTTCTGACGTGGTCGCCAGCATCGAAGGGCCGGTGGTTCTGGTCGGTCATTCCTATGGCGGGCAGGTGATTTCGAACGTCACCACGGCCGAGGACAAGGTCAAATCGCTGGTCTATGTGGCCGCTTTCGCGCCTGACGCCGACGAAGCCGCAGCGGAATTGGCCGGGCAATTCCCCGGCAGCACGCTTGGCGACGCGCTTTCGCCGCCGGTCCAAATCGCAGGCGGCGGGGTCGATCTTTATATCGATCAGGCGAAGTTCCACGATCAGTTCGCGCATGACGTTCCCGCCGATCAGGCTGCACTGATGGCGGCTGGCCAGCGCCCGATCACCGAGGCTGCGCTGACCGAAAAATCGGGCGATCCGGCATGGAAGTCGCTGCCGTCCTATTTCGTCTATGGCGATGGCGACAAGAACATCCCGGCAGAGGCGCTTGGCTTCATGGCAGAGCGTGCGGGCTCTAAACGCACGGTCGTCATCGAAGGCGCTTCGCATGTCGTGATGGTCTCGCACCCGGATGCTGTGGCAGAACTGATCATCGAGGCCGCGCAGTAAGCGCCGGGCTTCGGGGCTATTGAAAGCCGGTCGGGAAGGCGATCCTACCCGACCGAAATTCTGCCTCACCGCGATCATTATTCCGCCGCGTGGCCGACGTGATCGAGAGATCGGAATGCCGGGGCAATCAGGGCGATTGCGACGGTGACGATGATCAGGACCGCAATGGCGATCCCGGCGGCGGGCAGCCCATATCCGCTGGCAATCGCGCCAAAGGGCGCAGCGGTCAGCGCGGGTGCCGCAAGGACCAGCGCGTTCTGCGCCCCAAGCACACGGCCACGCATCTCATCCGGTGTGGCCTCTATCGTCGCGACGCCAAGGACGGCGGACATCGGGCCATTGGTCAGGCCGATGAAGATGCAGGCCGCAAGAACCGACCACGGCGACAGCATCGCGCCGACGATGGCGAAGCCCGCACCCGCGCCGATCATGCCGGTCACGAACCATGCCCGCCGCGAGACCCTGCCAACGGTCATCGCATAAAGCGCCGCCCCGACCAGTCCGCCAAGCGCGATCCCGCTGGCCGCGAGCCCGGACAAAGCGGGCATACCCTCGGCAATGAAATAGGCGGGCATGATGGTCGCCTGAAGGGCAACGATGACGGCGACAAACATGGCCGAAAGCAAGGTCGTGCCCAGCAAGAGCCGGTGTTGCAGCAGGAATGTCCACGCGGTCCACAGATCCGCCAGAACGACGCGCACTCCGCCACGCTCCGCCGCTGTTCTGACGGCAACCTGACCCGCCTCTGACGAAATGCCAAAGGACAGCAAAGCCGCAAGAAAGCTGGTTGCTGCCGTGATATACATGGCTTCCGGCGTCACGCCGACCAGCCAGACCAGCAATCCGCCCGCACCCGGTCCAAGCAGCATCAGCGTTCCAGCCAGCGCTTCTCTGATCCCGACCAGCCGATCCAGATCGCCTTTGTTATTGCCCTGAAGTTGCACCAGCCGCGGCAGCAGCACCTCACGCGCGGTCATGCCCGGCGCATCACCGAAAGCGCCGATCACCGCAAGGATAATAAACCACTGAAGGTTCAGCCCCCAGATGGCATCGACCACCGGCAAGGCCGCAACCGAGGCCGCTGACAGCACATCGCTGACAATCGAGACCGTGCGCCGGTTGACCCGGTCCACCACCACCCCGGCAAAAATGCCCGCAACCGCCGAAACCGCCGCCGAGACCGCAACAACGGTGCCAGCGGCCAGAACGTCGCCGGTTTGCGCAAGGACCAGCAGCGGGAAAAGAACCGAGGCGATCCCGTTGCCGAACAGTGACAGGCTATATGAGCCTAGATAGATCAAGGTGTTGCGATGCATCAGTTAGTCCGTATCCATAAAAAGGACCGGCTATCGGATGCTCCGATCACCGGGTCGTCTTCGGGGAGGGGCGGTCGTAGGTGTCGTGCTGTCAGTTACTGACATTTTATTAATCATCATATGTCAAATTATCAAGCCGGTGTTTGCTTAAAGCCGTGGAAATCCGTTTTGAAACACGCCACCTAACGAGGTGGCGCGTTGGCAACTTGTGTCGCCTACGCTTGATCCAGAGGCTTGAAGGGAGGCTCCTAACCGCCCGGCCCGAATGTCTCGAAATGGATGCGATCCTGTGGCACGCCATTGCCTTCAAGCCCGTCTCTCATCTCGGCCAGAAACCGGCCCGGACCGCAAAGAAGATACTGCGCGCCGTTAGTCCGCTCTGCCGCGATGATGTCATCAGCAGACAGACGCCCGATACGGTCGTAATCGACCGCATGGACATCCGTATCACGCGGCTTTGTATAGAACATCAGACGACGAATGTTTGGCGATGCTGCCATCAACGCCTCAAGCTCGGCCCGAAACGCATGGTTTTCGCCGTCCCGTGCGACATGGGCGAAAAGGATCGGGCGTGCGCCTTTCCGCGCCGCTTCCTCGTGCATGATCGAGATCATCGGCGTGATGCCAACCCCCGCACTGATCAGAACCAGCGGCGTATCCCCTTCCGGCACGACGAAATCGCCTGACGGCGGGTGGATGTCGAACGTGTCGCCGATGCTCACATGCTGATGCAGAAACCCCGAGCCGATGCCGTGATCCTCGTGCTTGACGCTGATCCGATAGCTGTTCGTATCCGGCGCGCCAGAGAGGGAATAGCTGCGGCCCACCCGCTCTGGCTGACCGGGCACTTGCAATTCGATGGGCAGATGCTGGCCTGCCTTGAACGGCGGCAGCGCCTTGCCGTCTGCCGCTTCCAGATGAAACGAGGTGATCCGGTTGCTTTCGGGCACTTTCGCCACGACCCTGACCTTGCGCAGATCGGCCGAGCCGTCACGCCATCTCAGCGCCAACGCGGCGGGGCGGTCGATGACGCGCGAGATTTCTATCTCGATCATCCGCCGGGCGTTCGGATCATGGCTGTCGGTCGGCTGCCAGTCGATTGTCGCGCGCCCGGCAACGTGCAGAAGCCCGCCCGTCTCGAAATCGACGAACAGAAGACCGGCGCGCGGGTCACGAAGCAGATTGCCAATCGTGTTGAAATAATTGTTCCCGGCATAATCGGGGATGCGCAACCGCCTGCCGTCCGGCGAGATATGCACAAAGCCGCGCGGCCCGCCGCGATGCGAGGCGTCATAGCCGTCGGACATGCTGCCGGAGCCGATGAAGAACGTATCCGCTGCTGCGATCTGGGCCTGTTGATCGATGGTCAGACGGTCGGACATGGAAGGTTGCTGCTCAGCTTCTCGCGTCACCCGTTGCCATGCGCGTTCGTGGATATATTGCGGGCAGTTGCCGAAACTTTGCCTGACCTCGATCCTCAGGCCCGCTTCGCTGGACGTGACCAGCCCGTTCATCCGGTTGCGGCGGCGCGTGGACATCTCGATACCCAGCATCCCCACCGACGCCCCGGATGTCAGCGCGCCCGCCAGCGGATCATGCGCCGACAGGCTGGCCGCGACCATCAGATGCTGCGGATCGGGCGAGCGGATGAAGCCCTCGCCGCCTTCCAGAATGGTCACCCACGGCCAGCCGTCAGTGTCGCCGCCGGTCATGATCATGAACGGCAGGGCGGTGAAAAACTCGCGATGCTGATCGGGCATGTGATCGCGAATGAAGCCGCCAGCCCAGGACGCGACATCGCCGACCTCGGCAAGGCGCTGCGCCTCGACTTCGCCGGAATGAAAGGGCGAGGGATGGATGGTCATGTCAGTTTGTCCTTGGATCAAGGCGGGTGTGATCAGGCCAGTTCGGGCGAACGGGCCATGCCGACAAAGCCCGGCAGCGCCTCGACCCGGCCAAGCCATGCGCGAAGCGATGGATAGGCGGACAGGCTGACACCGCCTTCAGGGGCATGGGAAATGTAGCTGTAAGCCGCAATATCGGCGAGCGTCGGGCGAGGGGCAGCAAGCCAGTCGCGCCCGGCAAGATGCGCCTCGATCACCGAAAACAGATCATGCGCCCGCGACTTGGCGGTCTCATGATCAAGCGTGGCGCCGAACAGCGTCACCAGTCTGGCCGCACAGGGCCCCGAGGCAATCTCGCCCGCGGCAATCGACAGCCAGCGCTGCACCTCTGCCTGTTCCAGCGGATCATGGCCGCGCCATTCGGCGGCATCACCGTAGCGTTCGACCAGATAGGTCAGGATCGCATTGGAATCGGCAAGCGTGACGCCGTTGTCGTTGATCGCCGGAACCTGTCCCAACGGACTGATTGCAAGGAAATCAGGCGCTTTGTGCTGGCCCTTCGCCATATCGACATCGATGGTCTGATACGGCAGATCTAGCATCGAAAGGATCAGCTCGACCCGGTGGCAATGGCCCGATTTCGGGTGACGGTAAAGAAGGACGGGCTGGCGGTCGCGGACATTTACGTCGGTCATCAGTGGTATCTTTCATATCTGAGGGAGCGACGCGGTCAGCGCGCCAACGGCATGGACAGAAAGATAACGCTCGCCTATCTATGAAAGAATGATGCCAATCAGGAACTCACAATTTCATATATCGGAATAATGTGACGAATGGATCGCCTGCAATCATTGCGAATCTTTGTTGCGGTCGCCGAGGCCGAAAGCTTTGCCGTGGGCGCAAGGGCGGTCGGGCTCAGCGCGCCTTCGGCAACGCGCGGGATCAATGCGCTTGAGGCATCGCTTGGGACGCGGCTGTTCACACGGACGACGCGGCATGTGCGGCTGACCGATGTCGGACGTGCGTATTTCCATGAGGTGCGGGACATTCTGGCAAGCCTGCAGGCAGCGGATGAGGCGGCCTCGGGTGCCGCGATCACGCCTGCTGGACAGTTGCGGATCACCTGCCCGCAGGAATTCGGGCGGCTTTATCTGGCGCCTGTGGTGGCTGAATATCTTGAAAGCTACCCGACGGTACGGGCCGAGATGGTGATGGTGGACCGGATCGTGAATATCATCGATGAGGGGTTCGATGTCGCGCTGCGCATCGCAGAGCTGCCAACATCCGGTCTGACGGCGCTGAAGGTGGGTCAAGTGCGCCGCGTGGTCTGCGGGTCGCCCGATTATTTCGCCCGGCATGGCCGCCCGGCATCGGTCAGCGATCTTGCCGCGCATCGGACGATCTCTGTCGCGCCGCTGAATTCCGAACGCCGCTGGCGATTTGGTCGCGAGGGCGAGCGTTCGGTCAGGGTCTCCTCGGCCCTGAACCTCAACAGCGTGGCGGCGGCGATCGGGTTGGCGCGAAGCGGTTGGGGGATCTGTCAGGTGCTGTCCTATCAGATCGGTCCCGAGCTTGAGGATGGAACGCTTCAGACCGTTCTGGAAGCGGATGAACCAGAGGCGTTGCCCGTGCATCTGCTGCATGTCGATGGACGAAGCGCGACGGCGAAGGTGCGGTCTTTCATGGATTTCGCAGCGGAACGGCTACGCAAAATCCCGGTGCTGCGATGACCGGGGGCGGGGTTTCTGGTCAGGCTGGGCGTTGCTGGCAAAACCCGACCGGCGGTCCCCTTCAGGGGCCGCCGGCAAGAGATACGCTTAGCGCTCAAAGGTTCTGCTCGCCTTGGGCGCGGACAGGTCGGTCACGGTCACCTTGTCGAACGATTTGAGCCCGGCACTGCGCAACTCTTTGGCGCTGTAAACCGCGCCTGCGTCAACGGTAACGGTCTGGGCCGCTGCTGCCGAGCGTGCCGGGGCATCGGGTTTTTCGTGACCATTGCCAAAGTCGGCTGCCGAGACGGCACCAGCGGCAAGGCTTACGGCGATCAGGGTAAGGGCGATGAGTTTCATGATTTTGATCCTTTCAGTTGGGTTTGAGGTAGGGAGGGGTCGAAGATCGGATGACGAGAGCAGGCGACGGTCTGTTCCGCTCTGACTTCCCGTCATCCGCGGGGGGTAATCAGGATGCCGGGGTCGGAACCGGCGTATTCAGCAATTGCTGTTCCCACAGGAAGGCGATGCCGCTGCCTGCCGCGTGCTGGATGACGACTTCGGTCAGGGCTGCGGCGGTTTCGTCCCGTGCCCAGTCGCGCTGCCATTCCGAGGCAAGCGCCAGCCAGGTCATCACGTTCACACCGGCGCCGATCATCCGCTGAATCGCGACCTCATGCGCCTCGGTCGAGGTCGCGCCGGACGCATCGGTGATCACCGTCACGTCCCAGCCTTCGCCTGCCGCCTGAATGGCGGGCATGGCGACGCAGATCTCGGTCCAGAGACCGGCGATGATCAGTTGCTTGCGGCCGGTCGCCTTGACGATGTCCACCACCTTCTGATCCTGCCAGGTGTTGATGAAAGTCCGGTCGATCACCTCCTGATCGGGAAAGACATCGGTGACGTGTTTGAAGATCTTGCCGCCGCGATCCTCGACCACGCTGGTCAGGATGGTCGGCACGCCGAACACCTTGGCCGTCTTGGCCAGCGCGGTGGTGTTGTTCACCACCATATGCGGGTCGTGGCTGTTCAGATTCGCCAGCTGATAGGGCTGGTGATCGATCAGGACCAGAACCGAGTCCTCGGGACGAAGAAGCGACGAAAGGCCATTGCGGAAGGTCATCGGAATATCCTCTGTAGTCAGACGGTTGTGATTTTCTTGAAGGGCTTGCTCTGCGAGCGTCTTTGCCTGAGATCGATATTGCCGTTGCCGCAAAAGCTACGATAGTCTGCGATTTCGTGCTTCAGTGTCGCCAAAAGAGGAACGCTCGAATGGATCTGGATGACCTGCGAACTTTCGTGGAAGTGGCCGATGCAGGCGGCGTTTCGGCGGCGGCGCGGCGGCTTGGGCTGGCGAAATCCATCGTCAGCCGCAGGCTTTTGCGGATCGAGGCAGAGCTTGGCACCCAGTTGCTTGCAAGATCCACGCGCGGTGCCGCGCTGACCGAGGCGGGGGCGACGTTTCGCGAACATGCGGCCCGCGCCTGCAACGAGATCGAGATGGCAGAAGATACGATTCTGTCGGCGGGCGAGTTGCGCGGGCGCCTGCGGGTGGCGGTGCCGCTATCCTCGGGGCCGATGCATTTCGCGCCGGTGATCGCCGAAATGGCCCGCCTGCATCCGAAGTTGCAGATTGATGCGTCCTATAGCGACCGCTTTGTCGATCTGATCGCCGAAGGCTTCGATTGCGCGATTCGCGTGGGCAACCTGCGTGATTCGAATCTGATGGCGAAACGGGTCGGGCAGATCTACGGCACGTTGGTCGCCAGCCCGGATTATATCGCCACGCATGGTGCGCCCGAGGCGCCGGATGATCTGATGAATCATCAGGCGCTGGTCGGCGCAGAGACGTGGCGTTTCATGGATGGAGACAAGGTGTTGACGGTGCAGCCGCAGGGCCGGTTCAAGGCCGATAACGGCCCGGCTTTGGCACGGGCGGCGGCGGAAGGTCTTGGGATCGCGTGGCTGCCGGATTGCGTGACCTGCGATTATCTGGCCTCTGGCGCGCTGGTCCCGGTGATGCCCCGTTATCCGCTGCCGATCGGCGGGGTCTTTGTGGTGCGCCCGCCAAGCCCACATCCCGCGCGCAAGGTGCGGATACTGTCAGAGCTTCTGGCAGCATCGTTAGAAGCACATGAGCGGCGTTGAACGGGCGCGCCAAGACATGATGGGGGTTCAGACTGTGCCGGTTGTGAAGGTCGCGATTGCGGGTTTCGGTGGCGTTGGCCGCGCGACAGCCGATCTGCTGCTGTCGCGCCGCCGCCGCTATCGCGAGCATTACGGGCTGGACCTGCGCCTTGTCGCGGCCTGTGGTTCCCGGTCGGGACTGGCCGATCCTGCGGGTCTTGAGCCGGATCGGCTGGATACCCTGACACCGGGGCTGACCGGTCCGGACTTCGTGACCGCAAGTGGCGCGAACATCCTGATCGAAGCGGGGCCGAGTGACTATCGGACCGGCGGTCCGGGTCTGGCCTATCTGCGCACGACGCTTGCCGCAGGCATCCACGGGATCGTGGTGTCAAAAGGCGCGCTGGTTCACAGCGGCGGTGCGTTGCGCGATATGGCCCGCCAGAGCGGCGCAGTGCTGAGGATGAGCGGCGCGGCGGCGGCGGCGCTGCCGACCATCGACCTGATCCGGCACAGCCTGCTGGGCGGCACCGTGCTGCGGGTCGAGGGTATTCTGAACGCCACCACCAACTTTCTTCTGGACGCGATGATTGCGCGCGGCATCAGCTTTGACGAGGCGCTCCGCGAAGCACAGGCAGGCGGTTTTGCCGAGGCCGATCCGAGGAATGACACGGAAGGCTGGGACACGGCGGCCAAGCTGCTTATCATCGCGAATTTCGGGCTTGGCCTTGATCTAACGATGGCAGATCTGGCGGTTTCCGGCGTTCAGGACGTGTCGCCCGACGATATCGCGGCATGGCGGCGCGAGGGTCTGGTTCCGAAATTGGTCGGCAGCCTGCTTCGGGAAAATGGCGAAATGCACGGCGCGGTTGGCATCAGAACCTATCCGCCCGATGATCCATTCGCGCTGGTCTCCGGCAAGAACAAGGCGATCCGCATCACCACCGACGCGATGGGCGAGACCGTCGCCATTGGCGCGGGAACCGAGCCTCTGGCGACCGCAGCGGCCGCTTTGAAGGATCTGGAACACATCCTGATCGCACGCTACGCCCGTTCGTAGCTGGATCACCGCCCGGCCCGGATAGACCGGGCGATGATCTGAAGATTCTGGTGCCAGAGTGTCGGCACCAATGATCAAGATTTTGCGGGGATGCGCGCGATTACCTTGATCTCGAAATCGAAACCGGCAAGCCAGTTCACACCGATGGCCGTCCAGTTCGGATAGGGGCGGCTGGCAAAGTTTTCGCCTTTCACTTCCATGACCGTCCCGAACTGGGTCTCGGGATCGGTGTGGAATGTGGTGACATCGACGATATCGTCAAGGGTCGCGCCTGCGGCAGCCAGAGTGGCCTTGAGGTTCTCGAATGCAAGCCGGACCTGCGCTGCGAAATCAGGTTCGGGGCTGCCGTCCGGGCGGCTTCCGACCTGACCCGAGACGAACAGCAGATCGCCCGAACGGATGGCCGCTGAATAGCCGTGTTCTTCATAAAGGGCATGCCGGTTCGCCGGGAAAATGGCGTCACGTTTGGTCATTGTCTTATCCTTCAGATGTAGAGGCGCGGTATCGGTCGGGAAAGCCGTCATGGCTTCCCTATAAATCGTTCATCCGATATACGCTGCGTATCTGGAAATAGTCGCATACGATGCGTATGTCAACTCACATACATTACGTATTTGAAAATAGGTGAAAGATGTCGGGAAAGAGCCGTGCCGAAACGATGGAGGAAAACCGGGCCAAAATCCTGTCCGCAGCCCGGAAAACCTTTGCGGAAAAAGGCTTTGCGGCGGCGTCGATGGATGAGCTGACAGCGGATGTCGGCCTGACCCGTGGCGCGCTTTACCATAACTTTGGCGACAAAAAGGGTCTTCTGGCGGCGGTCGTAGCGCAGGTCGATGGCGAAATGGCGGCCCGCGCGCTGGCGATTGGCGTGCGGCACGAGAACGAATGGGACGCGCTGCTTGCCGAAGGGATCGCCTATATCGAACTGGCGCAAGAGCCCGAGGTGCAGCGGATCGTGCTGCTGGACGGACCGGCCTATCTTGGCGATCCGTCGCAATGGCCCAGTCAGGATGCCTGTCTGCAACTGACCGAACGGACGCTGACACGGCTCATTGCGGATGGCGTGGTCAAGCCGGTCGATGCAGGGGCCGCGGCGCGATTGCTGACCGGCGCGGCGCTGAACGCTGCATCATGGGTTGCGGCCAGCAAAGACCCGGCCACCGCGCTGCCGCAGGCCATCGAGTCTTTCGAAGCGCTGGCGACGGGGTTGCTCGCGAAGCGCTGACAGCGGCCCGCTTTCTCGTCTTGGGGGGCGTCATGCGCCCGGCCTGATCCAGACCGGGCGCAACGCATTCCTATTGCCGGATGAAGTCCAGCAGATCGGCATTCACCACATCGGGATGCGTCGCGAACAGACCGTGCGACAGATCGGGATAGGTTTTCAGCGTGCCATTCGACAGCAGATCAATCGCCAGATGCGCGGATGCGGCAATCGGCACGATCTGATCGTCCTCGCCATGCATCACCAGAACCGGAAGCTGGATCGCCTTTAGATCCTCGGTGAAGTCGGTCTCAGAGAAGGCCTTGATCGAATCGTATTGCGCCTTCGCGCCACCCGCCATGCCCTGACGCCACCAATTGTCGATCAGCCCCTGGCTGACCTCGGCCCCGTCACGGTTGAAGCCGTAGAACGGGCCAGCGGGGATACCACGGAAGAACTCGGCGCGATTGGCGGCCAACGCGCTGCGGAAGCTGTCGAACACCTCCAGCGGGGTGCCGTTCGGGTTGGTGTCAGATTTCAGCATGATCGGCGTGACCGAGCCGATCAGAACCGCTTTGGCAACGCGGCCCGTCTCTGCCCGCGCGACATAGCGCGCAACAACCCCGCCGCCGGTCGAATGGCCGATATGGACGGCGTTCTTCAGGTCCAGCGCGTTGACCAGATCGGCGGTGTCGGCGGCATAGGTGTCCATCTCGTTGCCGGTATCGGTCTGATCGGAACGGCCATGTCCGCGACGGTCAAAGGCGATGACCCGGAAGCCCTGCTCAAGAAAGAACAGCATCTGGTTGTCCCAATCGTCCGAGGATAGCGGCCAGCCATGGTGAAAAACGATGGGCTGGGCATCTTTCGGGCCCCAGTCCTTGTAGTAGATATTGGTGCCGTCGGTGGTGGTGATGGTGCTCATGTGAAGCCCTTCCTTGCTGTCGGGGTTGGCGTTTCCGATGGCCGGAAACAAAAAGATCGCAAGCGCGGCAAGCGTCGCGATCCCGGTGATCAGCATCTTGCAGGGATGCAAATGATGAACAGAAACCTGCTCCACGCGCATGATCTGTACACTCCTGTTCAGTTGCCGTGAGTTGCACCGGGAAGGGTAGATTTCGGCGACGGGCCGCAGAAGCCGCAGAAAAGACAATCAAGGGTTCCGCATTGGCGCACGCTGACGGGCGACAGATCCACCCGCCGTTCCGAATTTCGCAACACGGGTTAAGGTAGAACGGTGCTAGCCCGCATAAACGACAGGCTGCATTGTTCGGATGGCGGCGCGCGACTGTTTGTCCACGTCCTTATGGGAATCTTTCCCGCTGTCGAAACGGCTATCAGGGAAAAGAAATGCCCGGCAAACTTGAAATTCCTACGCTGCAGAACTGTCAGGTGCGCGATCAGTCGTGCCATGTTTCCATCGATCAACTTGCGAGGCCAATATGACCCAGAAACCTGCCGTTCGGATTTCCTACGAGGAACAGGGCCACAAGGCCCGCTTTGTCGCTCAGCTTGAGGGCGTTGCCGGGGAAGGCGAATTGACGACATCAAGGGCCTCGGACGCGCTGGTCATCGCGGACCACACCCTCGTTCCCGACACGATGCGTGGAACCGGGGCGGGTGTCGCGCTGGTCGAGGCACTGATCGCGGATGCCCGCACGAAAGAGTATCGCATCGTTCCCCTATGCCCCTTCGTGCGGGCGCAATCGCTGAAGCACCCCGAATGGTCGGATGTGATTCAGTCTTGATCGGACTGGCGCAGGCCCGGCCGCTGTGCCGCCGGTCGCGCCTTTGATGATTTCCGCTGCCCGTCCGCGGGGCTGATTGGCCAAGGTGACCAACGCCCCCCGGATGGTGACGGCAGGATCGGGTGGAATGTCCACGCCTTCCACATCAGCGAATACCCGGTAGCGCTCGCCTTGCCCGGCGACCGCTTTGAAACCATTTTGAGCGAAGGAAACCACATGAGCTGGAACCCCACGCAACATCCCGACGGCCCCGACGCAACCTCGCTTGATTCCATCGAGACTTTGATCGTCCCGCGATCACGCGATCTGGGCGGGTTCGAGGTGCGCCGCGCCCTGCCGGCCCCTTCGCGGCAGATGGTCGGCCCGTTCATCTTTTTCGATCAGATGGGCCCGGTCGAGTTTCTGACCGGCGGCGGCATCGACGTGCGGCCACATCCGCATATCGGGCTGGCCACCGTCACCTATCTTTACAACGGCGCCTTCCATCACCGCGACAGCACCGGCGCGGATCAGATGGTCCATCCGGGTGAGGTGAACTGGATGATCGCCGGCAACGGCGTCACCCATTCCGAGCGCACGACCGAAGAAATGCGCCGCAAGCCCTTTTCGGCCTTCGGTATTCAGACATGGGTCGCGCTGCCCGATCATGCCGAAGACGTCGATGCCAGCTTCGAGCATCACGGCCGTGAGGCGCTGCCCCTTCTTGAGGCAGAGGGCAAGCAGGTCAGGCTGATCCTTGGTTCGGCCTGGGGCGAACGCGCGCCGGTCAAGACCTTTACCGAGACCTTCTATGCCGATGTGGTTCTGGCTGCGGGCGCGAAACTACCCCTGCCGGATGAGCATGAGGACCGGGGCGTCTATGTGGTCGAAGGCAGCATCGACGTGGCCGGAACCGAATTCGAATCGGGTCGGATGATGGTTTTCCGTCCGGGCGACCGGATCAGCCTGACCGCGGGCGAACGCGGTGCGCGGCTGATGCTGCTGGGCGGTGAGACGATGAACGGGCCACGCTATATTTCGTGGAATTTCGTCGCCTCGTCGCAGGAACGGATCGATGCGGCGAAAGAGGCATGGCGCAAGGGCGATTGGGAAAACGGTCGTTTTCAGCTGCCTCCGGGCGATGATGCAGAATTCATCCCCTTGCCCGACACGATGAAATAATCGCACCGCACCGCGAAGATTGAGTCAGGTCGAGCCACTTCTAAGCAGGTTCTGCAACGCAGGCCCTTCTGATCCGCGCTATGAAAGACTGGACGAAAAACGTCGGTCACGCTCTGTCGAGCACCCGGATTCGCCCTGCGTCCTACGGGTGTAATGGCGGCAAGGGTCAAGCGCGATCATCAGAGTTCCCCGGTTTCTGTCAGGTCTGGCGGCATCTGCTGCACGCTTCCTGTCGTTCCGGGCCTAGAAGTGGGAAATGATCATGTCTGCACGACCAGCGATAGAACTCGCCGACCTGAAGTCATTCGTATGCGTGGTTGAAACCGGCAGTATTGCGCAGGCGGCCTCCCGGCAGGGGGTCGCCAAATCCATCATCAGCCGCCGTATCAACCGGCTTGAATGCGTGCTTGGCGCAACCCTGCTGGTCCGCGCCCCGCGCGGAACCTCGCCCACCGATATCGGGCGCGAATACTATCTTCAGGCTGCCGAAGGCGTGGCGCAGCTTGAACAGGCGCAGGAAGCCGTCGGCAAGGCCGTGGGTGAAGTCTCGGGGCCGATCCGGGTGTCGATCCCGCTGGGCATTGGCGAGACCTTCTTTGCGCCGTTGCTTGCCGATTTCGCCAAAGAGCATCCGAAGATCCAGATCGACCTGTGTTTCGAGGATCGCGCCGACGTCGTCGCAGGCGGGTTCGATCTTGCCGTTCAGGCCGGAAACCTGCGCGATTCAAGCCTGATCACCAGAAAGCTGACCAAGGTGCGGACGGTGATCGTCGCAAGCCCGGACTATCTTGATATGCGCGGGCGGCCCATCGATCCGGTCGATCTGGCCGAGCATGATGTGGTGGTCGATTCCAATTGCACCTCGCAATGGACGCTGATCGGAACCTCGGGTTGTGAACAGGTCAGGGTGAACACGCGCCTGCGCACGAATAACAAGCATATGCTGCTTGCGGCGGCACGCGCGGGTGTCGGGATCGTCGCCATTCCGCATTTCATGGCCTGTAGCCTGATCGACAGCGGCGAAATTGAGATCGTGTTGCCCGACTATACCCATGAAGAAGTTGGCATTCACCTGCTGGTGCCGCCGTCGCGGGTCAAGATCGCGCGGGTCAGGGCATTGATGGACTATCTGTCGGGCAATCTGAGCGTGGCCGTGTAACGCGCAACGCAAATTCCAGGGGCTGATCTGACGAAAAGGGGCGCGGGTTCGCGCCTTTTTCCATGAGCGGCGCCCCTATGTATAATCAAACGGAATAGACTCGGTAAAATTTGATATTGGACGGCATAGGATCGTTTCTGGTACAAAAAGTTCAGTTAGTCCATCGCTCTCTGCGAAAATGACTGAACCTGGCGCGATCAACGCGCCCTTCTACAGGGAACCGCGATCCATGACGGGACGACAAAGTGCAAGATATGCCGCAGCGTCGGCAGTGGTGCTTCTGGCGATCTCCGCCACTCTGGAAGCCAAGGTCTATGATCTTTCAGGCGTCGAGGTCGCAGAAGAACTGGCGGCGCGGGTGCCTGACGAGATCAGAAAGCGCGGCGTTCTGGTCAGCGGATCTGACAATGCCTATGCGCCCTGGGAATATCTTGGCGGCGATGACGGGCAAACTCCGCGCGGGATCGACATCGATATCGGCAGGGCGCTGGCCCGGACGCTGGATCTGGAATTTGAATCCCGGACTGCGGCGTTCCCCTCGATCCTGCCTGCTTTGGGCAGCAAATACGACATCGGCCTGAACGCCTTTTCGATCACGAATGAGCGGATGAAGGTGGTCAATTTCGTCAGCTATACGGAAACGCAAAGCCTTTGGGTGGTGCAGGCGGGCAATCCGACAGGCTTTGATCCGGCGGATTACTGTGGCCGTACCGTCGCCGTCATGCCGGGGACGTACTACGAAACCAATATCATGGCGGATAGCGAGGCCTGCGTCGCCTCGGACAAGCCGCCGGTGCAGATGCTGCCGTTCACGGCACAAACCGAAGCGATCACTCGTGTGGCCGCGGGGGGCGCGGATGCCACTGCGACGGGCGGTGGCACCGCAGCCTATGCGGTCCTTCAATCCGAAGGGCGGCTTGAAAACCTGTTTCCGGTCGGTGCCATGGCACAAGGCGGGCTGAACGGCATCGCAGTGACTAAATCCGATGAAGAGCTGACCCAACTGCTGGCCGATGCGCTGAACCACCTCATTCAAAGCGGGGTTTATGACGATATCTTCGCCTTCTGGGGCGTGTCTTATTTCACCGTCAGCGAGGCGGTGATCAACCCCGAGACGCCGCACTGACATGGCAGAAAAACACGGCCCTCACGCCTCGGAAAAGGGCAAGCAGGATGAGCAGATCGTCAGGAACGTGATCATCCCGCGCCGCCATCCGGGGCGCTGGATCGCGCTGGTGGTTCTGGGCCTGCTGGGTATCGAGATCGGCCGCAGCCTGCTCCAAAACCCCAACTTCCACTGGGATGTGTTCCTGCAATACCTGTTCGCGCCAACCGTCATCGCCGGTGTCGGCTGGACGCTGTTTCTGACGGTGACGGCAATGGCACTTGCGATCATCTGCGCGGGCGCGCTGATCCTGATGCGCGAATCCGACAATCCGATCCTGCGGACAACGGCATGGCTGTGGATCTGGTTCTTCCGGGGAACGCCGCTTTACACGCAGCTTCTGTTCTGGGGCCTGTTCGCGGTCCTGTTCCCGCGGCTGTCGATCTCAGTCCCGTTCGGGCCAGAGATTTTCGGCGTGCCGACCAACTGGATCATCACGGCTTCGGTGGCGGCGATCCTTGGTCTTGGCCTGAACGAAAGCGCCTATCTGGCCGAAATCTTCCGGGCGGGCTTCAAAAGCATCAGCCCCGGCCAGACCGAGGCCGCGCAGGCCATCGGCATGTCGCGCGGGCGGATCTGGTGGCGGATTTTGTTGCCGCAGGCGATGCGGACGATCATTCCGCCGACCGGAAACGAGACTATCGGCATGTTGAAAGGCACCTCGCTGGTGCTTGCGGTGCCGTTCACGCTGGATCTGATGTTCGCGACCAACGCCATCGCCAACCGCATCTATCTGCCGGTGCCGATGCTGATGGTCGCGGGCTTCTGGTATCTGGTCGTGACCTCGGTGCTGATGATCGGTCAGTATTATCTGGAACGGCATTTCGGCAAAGGCCAGGACGTTACGGGTGGCCGTCATGTCTAGGGTTCCGGTCGTCTCGCTTGAGGGTATCCACAAATTCTTCGGAACCGTCCACGCGCTGCGCGGTGTCGATCTGTCGATCGACCGGGGCGAGGTTTGTGCGGTGATCGGGCCGTCCGGTTCGGGCAAATCCACTCTGATGCGCTGCATCAACCAGCTTGAGACGATCTCGGCCGGGCGGGTTCGGGTAAACGGCGAATTGCAGGGCTATGACGAGCGGGACGGCCGCTTCCACGTCCTGCCGCCCCGCCGGATCGATGCGCAGCGGCGCAAGACCGGCATGGTGTTCCAGCAATTCAACCTGTTCCCGCATAAGACCGCGTTGCAGAACGTGATCGAAGGCCCGATTCAGGTGAACCGCCAGCGCCGGGCCGAAGCTGTCCGGTTGGGGATGGGCCTGCTGGATCGTGTCGGTCTCAGCCATCTGGCCGACCGCTATCCCTCGCAGATGTCCGGCGGCCAGCAGCAGCGCGTGGCCATCGCCCGCGCTTTGGCGATGGAGCCAGAGATCATGCTGTTCGACGAACCAACCTCAGCCCTTGATCCCGAACTGGTCGGCGAGGTTCTGGACGTGATCAAGGATCTGGCCCGCAACGGCATGACGATGATGCTGGTCACGCATGAGATCGGCTTCGCCCGCGAAGTCGCCGATCATCTTGTGTTCATGGATCAGGGTTGCGTGGTTGAACATGGCAAGCCCTTGGACCTGCTGGACAATCCGCAGCACGCCCGGACGCGGGCCTTTCTGTCGAAGGTGCTGTGATGGGACGGTTCGTGTTCGAGCAGAGGCGCGTGCCCAAGGGCGACTTGATTCCGGGCGGGATCTTCGCTTTCACCGATTCAAACCGCGACCGCAGCGGCGGCCTCAAGCTCCTCAATGAATGCCTCGACATTGCGGGACGGGGGGCGGTGCGGTGGCAGGATGATCATCGTGCGGAAATGCAGCGCGGGCTCGAACGGGCGCAGTTCAAGTCCACGGCCCATGAACATCTTGGCGGTCAGCGGATCGACCAGACCGACGCCCATCCCGGTCGCCACCATCGCGCAGATGGTCATCGTATAGGGCGTCTCAAGAACCGTCCGCACCTTCACGCCCGCGCGGTCGAAGGCGGCTTCGGCATGTTGTCGGGCGGTATCCTCGGGCGACAGCGCGATGAAGGGATAGCCGTCCAGATCCGCCGGGCGAACCACGTCCAGCCGTGCCAGCGGATGCCCCTCTGGCATGGCAAGTGCGGCGCGCAGTTCGACAAAAGGGCGGCATTCAACGCCGGTTTTGTCGATCTCATCCGCGACGACACCAAGATCGAACTGACCGCAGGAAACCAGATCGCGCACGACCGAGGACATGCGGGTCTGAAAGGTGATCGCGATATTCGGGTGTTTTGCCATGAAGCTGGCAAGCGCCGAGGGCATCAGGTTGTTCGAAAACGCCGACAGGCTGGCGATCCGCATTTCGCCCGAACCATAGTCTCGTATCCGCGCCGCAGCGCCGCGCAGGTTCACCAGACCGGCGAAGGCATGTTCGACCTCGCGAAAGAAAAGCTGTCCCTCGGCAGTCGGGGTCAGGCGGCCCTTGATGCGGTGAAACAGCGGAAAACCGATGCTGTGTTCCAGCGCCTGCAGCATCTTGCTGACGGCGGGCTGCGAGATGTTCAGGATCTCTGCCGCGCGCGCAGTGGTCCCGTGGGTCACGACCGCGCGAAAAACCTCGACCTGCCGCAGGTTCATGCCGCCTCCATTCATAACGTGGTCAAAGAATACCGGAAGAGATTTGAAATGACAGATTTTTCAACGTCGAAGAACGGCAAACGACCACAGGATCACCACAGGGAGAGCCGGGTATGAGCGATCTGACCTCCTGTGTCCTGACGCCGAAAGTATCTTCGAAAGGCTTCGATCCGCTGGGCGTCGCGGTCCATCGCGGCTCGACCATCGCCTTCGAGGATGCGGCGGCCTATGCCGCGCGCGGTGATCGTGGCGACAGCGGCTATTCCTATGGTCTTTACGGCACGCCCACGACCCGAACGCTTGAGGCGAAGCTGAATCTTCTGGAAGGCGCAAGCCGCAGCTTCCTGCTGCCCTCGGGGCAGGCTGCGAATGCGCTGGCGGTGCTGCCCTTCCTGTCGGGTGGCGATCACATTCTGCTGGCCGATACCGTCTATCCGCCGATGCGCGACCTTGCCCAGAACGACCTTGTCCGCATGGGCGTTGCGGTGGATTTCTTTGACCCGACCGATCTGGACGACCTGAAATCCCGCATGCGGCCGCAGACCCGGATCATCTGGTGCGAAAGCCCCGGCTCGACCACGATGGAGATCATGGACATCCCCGCCGCTGCTGAGATCGCCCATGCGAACGGCGCGCTGCTGGGCGTTGACAACACCTGGGCCACGCCGCTGAACCTGAAACCCCTGAGCCTTGGCGCGGATCTGGTGACCGAGGCGCTGACGAAATACGTCGCAGGCCATTCCGATGTGCTGATGGGCTCGATCTCCGTCAGCCGGACGGATCTGGCAGCGCGGATCAAGGCCACGATGGGTCGCATGGGCATCGGCGCCTCGCCGGACGATGCGGCGCTGGTCCTGCGCGGGTTTGAGACACTGGGGGTCCGTCTGCGCCATAGCGAGGCCGTGGCGACCCGCTTTGCCGAGCGCCTTGCCGATCACCCGCTGATCCGTCGCGTGTTGTTCCCGGCGCTGCCCTCAAGCCCCGGACATGCGCTTTTCAAGCGGGATTTTCTGGGTGCCAGCGGCGTGTTCACGCTGACCTTTCCAGAGACCGTCGCGCCCCATGTCACCCCGGCGCTGGATGCGCTGAAGCTGTTCGTGATCGGCGCCTCATGGGGGGGTACCCGCAGCCTTGTCGCGCCGATGCCGGTCGCGGCAAACCGCAGCGCAACCGCATGGGCCGAGCCGGATATCGCGCTGCGGATCTCGGTCGGGCTTGAGGATGAGGCAGAGCTTTGGGACGATCTTCAGCGCTTTCTGGACGCGCTTGACCAGTCGGTCGCGAAAGTGCGGGCGGGCTGAACGATGAACAACCAGAGCGCAGATCAGACGGATCTTACACCAAGGATCGAAAGCGTCCTTGCGGAAGTCGCAAGGGGCGAGGATGCCGCCATCCGCAAACTTCTGGACCTGATCGCGATCCCCTCGGTCTCAAGCGAAGCGCCCGGTAGCGAAGGGATCGCACGGGCGGCAATCTGGCTGCGCGATGCGTTGGAGGACATGGGCCTTCAGGCACGGATCGTTGAGACGGAGGGGCATCCGGTCGTTCTTGGCGCAAGCGATGGCGACGGGTCGCGCCCACGGATGCTGTTCTACGGTCACTACGACGTGCAGCCGACCGGGCCGCTGACAGACTGGACGCATCCGCCCTTTGCGCCGACCATTCTGGACGAGGACGGCCTGCGTCGGTTCTACGGTCGCGGCGCGTCGGACAGCAAAAGCCAGCTTTGGACATTTCTTGAGGCGCTTCGGGCATGGAAAACCGTGCATGGCGCGTTTCCGGCCGAGATTGTGGTGCTGCTGGAGGGCGAAGAGGAAAGCGGCTCGGCCAGCCTGCCGGACTTCATTGCGCGCCACCGCGACGATCTTCGCTGCGACATCGCCTTCATCTGCGACGGCGACATGTGGTCGCGCGAACAGCCTGCCATCACCACGCAACTCAAAGGGCTGGTGCATGAAAAGGTGACGATCCACACCCCGCATAGCGATCTGCATTCCGGCTATTTTGGTCCGGTCGCGGCCAATCCCATCCGTATTCTTTCGGGCATTCTGGCGGGTATCCACGATGCCGACGGTCGGATTGCGATCGAGGGTTTCTACGACGACGTGCAGGAAATTCCCGACAAGATGCGCGACCAGTGGCGGCATCTTTCCGCATCCTCGGATGTGACCGGCGGGGTCAGTCTTGAAGGTGGCGTGATCGAGCGGGGTTATTCCACGCTTGAGGCCATGTGGGGCCGTCCGACGGTCGATATCAACGGTATCACGGGCGGAAATCAGGGGCCGACCGGACGCTCGGTCCTGCCCGGCACGGCGCATGCGCGGCTGACCTTTCGTCTGGTCGCGGGACAGGACCCCGATCTGTTGCGCGCGCGGTTCCACGCCTTCGTGCGCGCGCGGGTTCCCGCAGGTTGCCGGGCAGAGTTCGAAGGCGAAGGCTATGGCCCCGCAATCGTTCTGTCGCAGGACAATCCCTATCTGCACGCAACCGCGCGCGGCTTTGAGGCCGAATGGGGTAATCCGACGGTCCTGAAAGGCACCGGCGGCGCCATCCCTCTGGTCCATCAGCTTCACACGGCGCTGTCGGTCGATTGCATCGTGGTGGGTTTCATCCTTGGCAGCGACGCGATCCACGGCCCGGACGAACATTACGATGTCGAACGCTTCGGCGCAGGCGTGCGCGCTTGGGTTCGGGCATTCGCCGAATACGAGAAGATAGAATGACATGAGCGCACAGCTTTTTCCCTCATTCACCGACTGGTACACGACGGGCCCGCTTGCGCCCTATGTGAAGACGATAAAGTCGCATGGAAACCTGCTGACCCTGTTCGAGGCAGCTCAACCCGCAGGCGACATGTCGGACCCTGCGGTGCCGGATCTGATCCTCTATCAGGATATGCTGGGTGGCAGCCGGGTCCGCGCCGATATGGGCGGCGGCAGGTTCGCTGTACAAAGCAGAAGGGGCGATTTCTATCTGGCCGCGCCGAACTACGCCAATAATGTGGTGGTCAGCTCCAACCACAAGATCCGCTGCCTGTCCTTCCCGACCAGCGCGTGGATGTCCACACTGGAGGCGGCGAATGACGGTTCGTTCTCCTTCGATCTTGAACAGCTTTACAAAGGCCCTTTCACCGCGCCGTCCATCGGGACGCTGATGCAGAGGCTCTGGCAGCTTGCGGACGACGATGATCCGCCGTCACGGCTGCTTGCACAGGCAGCGGGTTGCGAGATTCTGGCCGAGATTTGCCGTTTGGCGGGAACGCCGTTTTTGGCGGTGCGCGGTGGCCTTGCTTCTTGGGCAAAGCGGGCGACGGTTGACCTGATGCACGCCCAACTGGCCGAGGATATCGGCCTGGACGATCTGGCGGCTGCGGTGAATCTGTCGCCGTTCCACTTCTCGCGTATGTTCAAACAGTCGTTCGGGATGCCGCCACGGGCCTATCTGGTCCGTCTGCGGATCGAACGCGCATGCGAGTTGTTGGAAACGACCGACCTGCCGGTAACCTATATCGCGAACGAGGTCGGCTATTCGTCAAATCAGGTTCTGGCGCGGGCATTCGTGAAGCAGAAATATGTCACGCCGTCAGAATACCGGCGCGCGGTCCGCGATCCAAGACGGGCGCGCGTATCGTAGCGCCTGAGAGTTTGAACAGTCCATAAGTGGACCTGATCGATCAATAAATTGTCTTCGAATGAATTGCCGGTGGCCCCGAAAGGGACCACCGGGATTTGTCGTGATTAACGCTCGTAGACTCTGTTCTGGCTGTCCGAAGAGAAATCGGTCACCGTAACTTTGTCCTCTGCCTTCAGATTGGCACGGCCAAGTTCCTTGGCGCTATAGATCGTGGCGGCATCGACCGTGACCGTTTTCACGGCTTCTGCCTGACGCACAACGGGGTCGGGACGTTCGCTCGTATGGCCAAAATCGGCGGCGGAAACGGCACCTGCGGTTATGCTGGCGGCGATAAGACTGATGGCGATGAAGTTCATGATGGAGGTCCTTCTGCTTGTATCAACGACCGGCAAATTTCAGATTTCACCAGATAGCCGTTGCGGTTGTTTTTCGTTCTGAGCGGTACTAAATAACCGGCAAGGCGAAGTTCAAGGGGTAAAATACCGATAGGTACAAAAATGGATGACAGTCTTACGGCACGCAGGGGCAGGCCCCGCACATTCGACGAGGCAGCGGTGCTTGATGCAGCCGTCGAGGCTTTGTGGCGCAGCGGTGTCCGCGGCCTTTCGTTGAATGAGCTGGCCGAGAGCCTGCAGACCTCAAAGCCCAATCTGGCCCGCGCCTTCGGCTGCAAAGAGCAACTGATCGCCCGCGCGTTAGAGCGCTATTGCCAGCAATCGAGCGAAAAGACGAATGCGGTTCTGGCTGAACCCGGCACGCTGCAGCAGGTTGTCGCGCGCTATCTGGACCTGTTCGTCAAGGCGCATACGGATTGTTCGACGCCATCAGGCTGCCTTTTCAGTTCGGCGTTGAGCGATTGTTCCGCAGAAACGGAAGGGCCGGTTCATGAGGCGCTGGCAACGCTGAGCGCCCGAAACATGCAGGCGCTTCAGGATCGTCTGCAGCTTGCCGGCGCGGCAGATCCGGCCTCGCTTGCGCAGTTTCTGGTGGGTCAGACCGTCGCCATGTCGGTGATGGCGCGAAACGGTGCCGACCGTGAGGCGCTGCAACAGTTCGCAGCCTTGGCCGCCCGTGCGGCGACTTAACCCACCTGCTTGAGGCCGAGGTCCGATTCAACACGGATGCGCCGCCGTTTCCCGTTTTCCTCCGGCGGCAATCCCTTGTGAAAGACAAGGATCGGCAAGCGGCACCCCATGCTCGCGGCAAGCAGGCCGAGGCCGCGTTCCAGCGCGGTTTCGGCCTCTTTCTCGGCACCGTCCAGCCAGATATGCAGCGAGCCACCGCGCTGGATAACGCGATAATCACTCAGCGACTGCGGCAGGCAGGCAAAGGTCGTCCTGATCGCTTCGGATGTGATCATCCGATTACCGGTCGGGGCGCGCCACCACAAAACGTCATCTTCACGACCCTCGATCCGGGCGATGCGCTGGCTTGCGCAACCGCAGGGACAACGCTCGGCTTGCGGGATCAGCACATCGTTCAGGCGATAGTTCAGGATCGGCAGGCTCTCGCGGGTGAAGTCGTGGATAATCGGGCAGAATGCCCCGGTCTCGGCGTCGATCACATCGCGGTCAATCCGCAGCCAGCGCTCGTTCAGATGCAGATTGCCATGGCGACAGGTCATCGCCAACACACCCTCAGTCGCCTGATAGACCTGATCGACACGGATGCCGAAAGCGCGCTCGATCAGCGCGGCCTCGTCCGGCGACAGGGTTTCCGCGACCGAGATGATGCGACGCGGCGACAGGCTGATCCATTTCTCGATCTGATGGCGGGCAAGCACGGCAAGAACCTGTGCGGGGGCGATCAGAACGCTTGGCTTCAGCGCGTCCAGCCGGTCGAGGTGATCGTCAAAGCTGGCCATCAGGTCGAAAAACTCGAACCGCACGACGGCGTTCGACATGCTGCGGTAAAGCGCATTGTCGGCGCGCATGAAAAAGGCCACCCGCTGACGGCGCCACAATTCGGGCCAATATCGGCCCAGCATCGTCGCCGCCCAAAGCCGACGCTCGCCCGGAGTTGCCAGGAACAGCCCGCGCTGCCCCGATGTTCCGGTGGACAGACCGACTGACACATCGCCGATCAGCGGGCTGAAATCCCGGCTGGTTTCGGCCTTCAGCGCGATCTGCATCGCCTCGTCCCGGTCGATGCCGCTGGTGTTGATCGCCGAAAAATTCTGCATCAGCATAGCTTTATCGACGCGCGGCAACTGCTCCAGCGGTAGCGCGGCCATGTCGCGATAGAATGGCGAACGCGGCATGACATTGGCGCGAAACCGGCGGAAGGCGGCGTTGTGATGTGCCTCGACAGCGCCACGCGTGGCGAAACCCGAACCGTAGCGGCTTTGCAGAAAGGCGGTCAGGCTCATCGGCTGATCTCCGGGCAATGGCTGGGGTCGATGGTGATTTCGGGACGGCGCAGCATCAGCGCGCGCAGCCGGGCAAAGGTCCGGCGATAGGCTTCTGCATCGCCCAGATGGGACAGCACGACAGCGGGAGGCAGGCGGTTTTCGCGCAAGGACCGACGACCGAATGCGGCGTCGGCGATCAGGAAGCGTGCGACTTCAGGCAGCCACAATCCGGTCTGCCCGATGCCGTGACCGGGCAGCCGGATCGCGATGATGCGGCCGTCGCCAAACAGATCATGGCCCAGCGGAAATTCATCCAAGCCCGTGCTGACCACCGCCCGTGCCTCGACCGGGCTTGGATCACGCGCAAGGATCATATCGCGCAGAACCGGCGGGCAGGCCGCGCGAAGGCTGGCCAGATCGCCGCGTTGGCGCAGATCGTCGATGGCTTCGGCAGAGGCGACAACCGGGGTCTGGCTCGGAAGATCGGCCAGACCGGCGCTATGATCGGCGTGCATATGCGTCAGAAAAACCAGATCGGGCACGCGCGGCAATTGCTGCAGCAGATGTTCGCCGTCGCTCAGTCGCACCGGGGTCAGCCAGCGGTAGATCCGCGCCGGTAGCCTGCGTGTCGCCTCAAAGAAGGCGGGGCCGTAGCCGGTATCGACCAACACGCAGGCGCTTTCCGTCTCGATCAGCGTTGCCTGCGCCGGGAAGGTCGCGCGGCGCAGGCCCGGAAGTCCCGCACCCCATGCAGGCGCGCGACATTCGCCGATCTTCAGGGTGGTTACGCGAAGCATTCCGCCGACCCTTCCTCGAACCGCACCCGAGGCCGATATCCCAGATCCCGACGCGCTGCCGAAATATCCAGCGTCAGGCTGCTGCCCAGCGAGGCGACAGCTTGCCGGGTCAGACGCGGCTCTGCGCCGTTGCGGGCATGGGCAACCCACTCGGACAGATCTGCCAGACCGCGCGCCAACGCATGCGGCAAGGGAAGCGTACGCAATTGCAACCCGCCGCGCTGCGCGATCATCGCAACCAGATCGCGGAAACGGAAAGCCTCGCCCGACGTGATATTCCAGACGCCTCCGCGCTGCCCGGAAGCTGCAAGGATCATCGCACGCGCCGCATCGTGGCGGTGCGTCAGATCGATCAACGCGCGACCACCACGGATCATCGGCACCCGGCCGTGGCGCAAAGTGTGGATGACACGCGGCAGTAAGGCGCGGTCGAAGCTGCCATAGATCGCACGCGGACGAATGGCGGTGCAGCCCATCTCGCCACGATGCGACAGCACGATCCGTTCAGCCGCCAGCTTGCTTTCGGCATAAAGCGACATCGGTTGCGGCGGCAGCGGCGCGGTTTCGGGCAGGTTCAGCCGGTCGCTGCCATCGGCATAGATGCTGGGCGAGGACGCGAAGACGAAGCGTTTCACCCCAAGCTGTTCCGAGGCCGTCACCAGCCGTTCCGTCGCCCGCACATTCGCGTCGTGAAACTGTTGCCTGCTGCCCCATGCAGAGCTTAGCGCGGCACAATGAAACACGACATCGACCCCCGCCAGAAGCGGTGTCAGATCGGCGTCAACCAGATCGGCGGCCTGAAAACCGGGCAGCGCGACCGGGCGTCTTGCGGTGGTGCAGACATCCCAGCCATGCGTTTCCAACTGCTCTACCAGCGCGCGGCCAAGGCAACCGCTGGCCCCTGTGACAAGCGCGCGCATCAGAAACGCACCATCATGCCGCCGACCGAAATTCCGGCCGAGGTTCCAATGAGCAGCGCCGTATCACCGCGTCCAAGCCTGCCCGAACGCACCGCATGATCCAGCGCCGTCGGGATAGAGGCGGCAATCTGGTTGCCGATCCGCGCGAAAATATCGATCACCCGGTCGGGCCGCAGCCGCAGATTGCGCATCGCATGGCTGACGCTCAACGCGCTGGCCTGATGCGGCACGACGCAATCGACTTCGTCGATCCGCACCCGCGCCTTGCTCAGAAGCGAGCTCAGGAAACGCGGCAGGTAGCGAGAAGCGATCTTGAACGCCTTCGCCCCGTCCATCTGAAAACGGTCCTGACCCTGCTCGATTCCCCGCGCCGGATTGACCCGCGTGCCACCCGCCGCCAGCACACAGGCATCGCGGGCATAGGAATAGGTCTGGAAATCGTGCGCCAGAATCGCGCCCTCGCCACCGGCCTCGACGATCACCGCCGCAGCACCGTCACCGAAGATCGCGGCCGCTTCGGGCTGGTCCCAGTCAAGACCGACCGAGGCGATATCGGACGAAAACACCAGCACCCGCCGCGCACGGCCAAGGTGGATCTGCATCGCCGCCAGATCCAGCGCCTGCAGGAAGCTAAGACAGGTCGCGTTCACATCAAACGCGGGAATACCTGAATGGCCCAGGCCCAGCCGCTCTTGAACCAAGGCCGCCGTCGAGGGGATCGGCTGCTCCATCACGCCGCAGGCGCCAAGGATCATGTCCAGATCGGCGGGCTTGCACCCCGCCATTTCCATCGCGGCAAGCGCGGCCTTGGCCGCCATCATCGAACTGGTTTCCTCGGGCGATGCCACATGCCGCGACGCGATGCCAAAACGCGATTCGCAATCGCCGGTCGGCCAGCCAAGACGGGCATCGATTTCGCGGGAAGCAAGGACGTTCGAGGGCAGATAGCTGCCCGTTCCGGTGATTGTCAGATTATTGAAGGTCATCTTGCGACACCATTATTGAACACTGTTCATTAACGTTGACAACAGAGTCGATCCCTGTCAAGAATATTTTTGAACGTTGTTCAGGAACACCATGGCAAGACCAAGACGATATGATCATGACGCCCTGCGCGGCCAGACGGTCGAGGCGGCGAAACGGCTTCTGGAAGAGGGTGGACCTACCGCCCTGACGGCGCGTGCGCTGGCAAAGGCCGTGCGCACGACGCCCGGCACGATCTACAATCTCTTCGACAGTATGAGCGCGGTTTTGCAAGAGGTTAACCGGCAGGCGCTGGTCGATCTTGCGATGCTGGTTGACAGTGTTCGCGACACTTCACCCCGCGACCGCCTGCTTGCACTGGCCGAGGTTTATGTCTCGTTCATGCTGGACCGTCGCGAGGTTTGGCGCGCCTTCTTCGAGGGTCCGCGAATCACCGGCGCCTTTCCCGACTGGTATCTGGCGCAGATCGACGGGCTGATCGCCCGCATCGCCCAGCCGGTCGCCGCCCTGAAGCCCAAGGGCGATCCGCGCCTTCTGGCAGAACAGCTGCTGCTTTCCGTTCATGGAATCGTCGCCTTGGCCGCGATCGAGAGGCTGGATCTGATCACCAAGCAGAAGCCCATGGACCTTGCGCACGCCGCGGTCGAGCGCATGATCACGGCGATCAACGCCGGTGCCGAATGACGGCGATGCGCGGCGCGCTGATCCTGGGTTCGGCGCGCTGCGGCTCGACCCTCGTTTCGCAGATATTGCGCAACCACCCCGCAATCCTCTCCGTCTCCGAACTGTTCGCGGCTGCGGGCCATAGCGCTTTTCGGCCCGGCCTGCTCAGCGGTGCGCGGTTCTGGTCCGAGATGGCCAAGCCGACCGCCGCGATGAGCGAGGTCGCAAACCCCGATGCCGCGCCGCAGGAATTTCTTTATGGCCGCATCGCCCAGCCCGCCCATGATCCGTGGAACTGCCCGCCGATTCTTTCCGTGGCGCTACCGCATATCAGCAGCGATCCCGATGCCCTGTTTACCGCGCTGGCCGGTGAAATCAGCAAACGGCCTCTCGCCGAGCGGGCGGATCACTACCTCGCGCTTTTCGACGCGATGGCGCGGTCACTTAGTGGTCGCGATATCTGGGTCGAACGTTCTGGCGGCTCTCTGGTCGCCTCGGGGACGCTGCGCCAGTTGTTCCCAAATGCGACGCTGATCCTGCTGACCCGGAATGGCTGCGAAACCGCCCTGTCGATGCGCGACTATCCCGCTGCACGTCTGGCGATGTGGTTCTGGCGCAATCTGGCGCCGCTTCGGATCGATCTGCTGCATCCCCGCCGGCATTTCGGTCGCGGCGGCCTCTGGCCCGTCATCGCCGCAATCGGCGCACGATCAGGCATCCGCCGCATCGTCTCCCGCCGCCCGACCCTGACCCAGGCCGGTGAATTCTGGTCGGCGCTGACCATACGCGGGTTGCAAGGACTGAACGACGCGCAGCCGCTGATCCTGCGCCACGAAGACTTGTGCCGCGAACCGACCCCTTCGATCAGGAAACTGGTCCATCATCTCGGCTGCGATGCACCGGCCAACTGGCTGGAGCAGGCAACCGCCATCCCCGAACAACGCCCTTCGCGATTGAATGCACTTGGCGCAAGGGAACGCGATGAAATCGAAAAGGCCTGTGCGCCGGGCGAGGCGGCGCTGGCGGAATATGTTGCAGGCGTCAGCGTAAAGTCTTGAAGCCTGTTTGGTGGAATGGTCTCAAGTCTCGGCTTGGGCAAATGTTTAGCCGCCGACCGTTCTCTGCACATTCTCGCTGAGGCTTCCATGCCTCAGTTCGCGACAGTTTGAACGTCTAGATGGTTCAGGAAACTTGCGGAAATCTTGGCGAGTCCGGAAGATTGTCCCGGCTATCATTAACCGCCACCGATCCTTTGGTGGTGACAGACCACTCGCTGGCAGAAGAACCCGCGACATTTTGGCTTCTGGGTGAAACCAGAAAACTAACCTAGCTGGCGCAGCAGAAGCCCAGAAAAAATAAAGTAAGAGGCAGATGAAATGAGCAAGAATTACGTTAACGATCGACGAAGGTTTTTGGGCGGGATGTTGACGTCGGCTGTCATGCTACCGGCGGCGTCGGTCTTCGGGCAGGAAATCGATCCCTATACCGGCCAGCCGATCTACGGCAATGCGCCTGCTTCGGGCGCACCCGATCTGGGAACCTATCAGCTTGATCCCAATGCGGATGCGAGCCGCAACCAATCTTCCTTCCGGGCCCGGCACTGGAGCGATTTTTATCCAACGCTGGGCAAGGGCGTGGCGGTTGCCGATATCACATCCCGCGCGGTGCATTACTGGTCAGGCGACGGCAGCACTTATCTGGTCTTCCCATGCGCCATCCCGATGACAGAGGATCTGACGCGTCGCGGCCAGACCGAAATCGTCAGAAAGATGAAAGACCCGCCCTGGACGCCCACCGCCAGCATGCGGGCGAAAGACCCTAACCTGCCGCAGCGGGTCGAGGGCGGAGCGCCCGACAATCCTTTGGGCGCCTATGGCCTTTATCTTTCTTGGCCCGCCTATTTGATCCACGGGACACACGACACCAGAAAGATCGGCCGCAAATCATCCAGCGGGTGCTATGGCCTTTATAATGAGCATGTCACCCAGCTTTACCAGATCGCCGAGGTCGGCACGCAGGTCACCATCTTCTAGGACTTGGGTGTTTCTGCCGGGACGAGCAGGGCTTGCCGAAGCTCTGCCGTCATCCCGGCGATGATCGTCAGCGTTTCCGGCAGGCGGACATCCAGCGCGGGCATCGCGGCGCAGCGGGCCGCCTCTAGCCCCTGTTCGCTATCCTCCAGCACAAGACAATCGGCAGGGGCGGTTCCCAACCGCTGGGCGGCCATCAGGAACATGGTCGGATCGGGTTTCGGAACGCCGCTGTCGCTAAGCGTAACCACTGTATCGAACAGATGATCCAGCCCGCAGGACCGCAAGGTGGCAAGCACCACCGGCGCTTCGCCATTCGATGCAACCGCCGAGGGACGCTTGCCCCATATCTCCGCCAGTTCCGCCACCGGCGGGTTGGGGCTGGCGCTGTCGGTCATTGTCTGGGCCAGCGCGATACTGTCGTCAACGACGCGCTGAAGCTCGACCACTTGTCCGGTCGCCTCCATCCATTGCTCGACCAGTTGTTGCCGGGCAAGGCCGCCGCGGGCGTGATACCAGTCATTGTCCAGCACACCGCCCTGCGCCGCAAAGGCGGCGGCGAAGGCCGCGAAATGCATGTCGCCGGTCAGGGCAAGGGTTCCGTCGCAGTCAAAGATCAGCGCCTTCGGCATCGGGGTCATTCGTCGTTCCGTCGTTGAAGACCGGCCGCAAAGGCGACCGCGTCGATGGGTTTGGGAAGGCAGAAAACCCGCCCCGGATAGCGCCCGGTCACCGGGTCAGAGGCAGGAAGCCTGCCCGATGTGACGACGACCCGCGTTTGCGGATCGCGGGACAATGCGGCCTCGGCGATGCGCCAGCCAGCAGGATCGGTTCCCAGATAAAGATCGGTCACGACCAGATCGAAGGCAGAAGAGGCGGCGATAAGCTGCAGCGCATCAGCCGCCTGCCGCACCTCGGTGATCTCGGCCTTGCCAATGACCCGCCGCGCGTGGCGGGCATCGGAGGCGTCATCTTCGACCAGCAAGACCCGGCCAAGCGAGCGCGGCGCGGTGGCGTCGGGCACGCAGAGATCAAGTTTCAGCGACACGATGGTTCCCCGACCGGGGCTGGACTGGATTTCCACGTCGCCGCCCGACTGGCGGATGAAGCCGTAAACCATCGCCAGCCCAAGGCCGGTTCCGGTGCCGTCCGGGCGGGCGGTGTAGAACGGCTCCATCGCGCGGGCCAGCACATCGGGCGACATGCCGCGCCCGCTATCGCTGACCTCGATCAGCGCCATGTTGTCCGCGCCGCGATCAAGGCGGATGTGAATGTTGCCCACCCCTTCAATCGCCTGCGCGGCGTTCAGGCACAGGTTCAGCAGCGCGCTTTCCATCTGGCCCGGATCGACGCGCACCATCAATGGCCGGTCATGCGGTTGGATGGTCAGGGTGATATCGCGGTCCAGTGCCAGAACGATCAGATCCTCGATCCCCGCGACCAGTTCGTTCAGGTCCATCACCTCTGGCTCAAGATGCAGGCGGCGGGCGAAGGCCAGCAGGCGTTGCGTCAGCGAAGTGCCCAGTTCCAGCGCCGTGCCCAAGGATTGCCGCAGGGCGGCGGCGCGGTCCGGCGGCGCGGTTTCGATCAGATGCAGACTGGTCGAAATGGTGGACAGGATATTGCCGAAATCATGGGCGACCTCGCCCGCGATCTTGCCCAAAGCCTCGGTCCGTTGCGCCTGACGCAACCGCTCCTCCAGCTCTCGCCGCTCGGATGCGTCCGACAGCAGCATGACTGATCCGCCCGTCGCCAACCGGCTTTGCCGCAATTCGACGACGCGACCATCGGCATGGTTCAGCTCTGCAAAGCCGTTCGGCCCCTCGACCCGGTTCCAGCCCGCATCGGCCAGAATTGCCGCCATGTCGGGACGCCCGTTCAGCAGCGCCGGATCGATGCGCAGGGCATGATGCAGCCGACTGTTGCGGGCAATCAGCGCACCATCTTCCGAGATGATCGCCAGCCCGTCCGACATCGCATCGTAGAGGTTCTGGAACAGCGCATTGTTTCGCGCCAATTGCCGGTTCGAGCGGTCCAGCCGCAAGGCATTGGCGCGGAAAGAGCGGAAGGCGTGAAACAGCTTGCCGATCTCATCCCCGGTATGGGCGCCGCGCGGCAACCGGCTGGAACGGTCGCCGACCGCCAGCCGGATCATCGCGTCCGAAATCGCCCTGAGGTTGCCGGTGACATAGCCCGACACGAACAGCGCCGCCAACAACGCCACCACGGCGCTGATAAAGCCCACAACGACGATCATACCCTTGGAAAAGGCGATCGAAGACAGGGTGTAGTCACGTTCAGCCGCGATCTTGGCTTGCGCGTCGGCCGTCACCTTGGCCGCGTAAAGGCTGACGGCCTCGACCCGGCGGCGGATATTTTCCAGTGCGGCATGGGCGGCAATCTGGCGGCCCAGTTCCAGACGGCGCAGCTCGAACAGCCCCTCGGGCCCGGCGGCCAGTTCGCGCAGATGCGCCAGATCGTTGCGGGCAACGCTGCCCGGCCTGCTTTCCAACTGCGCGCCCAGAGTGGTGAATTCGCGCTGAAACTCTCCGACGCTGACCAGATTATTCGCCTCACCGGCGCGTTGCAGCGACCGCGCCATGTTTTGCAGGATCAGCCAGTCGCGCACCTCTGGCAGGGCGGCGTAAACACCGTCGGTGAAGGACGAAAACCGCCGCTCCAACACGCCGATCTGGCTGTTCCTGCGCAAAACCTGATCGGTCAGGGTCGCGCGGACGGTGATCGCCGCGACCAGCGCATCGATGTTTTCGCTGATCTCTTGCAGGGTCTGGGCCATGTAGACATCGCCCGACCCCAGACCGGCGCGCATGGTGGCGATCAGTTCGCGCGATATTTCGGCCTCTTGCGCGATCAGGAACGGGCTTTCCAGCGACAGCAGATAGGGCGCACGCGTTGCCAGATCCGAGGCGTGGCGCGAAAAGGCCAGCGCCTGATCGACGGCCGCCAGCGTCTCGTTATGCAGTTCGTCCAGCCGGCTTGACGCCTGACGCAGCGAAATCCAGCCCGTCGCCCCAACCACAAGCGTCGCCAGCGCCAGCGCAACAAGCGCCAGCAGCAATCGTGCGCGGATGGACAGACGGGCGGTTTGGCTCATGGTGCGATGACGAAGACGTAGCCCTGACCACGCCGGGTTTGCAGATGCACGGGCTTTGACGGCACCTCTTCGATCTTGCGCCGCAGCCGCAGGATCAGCACATCGATTGTCCGGTCCATGTAAAGCGACAGATCATTACCCAATTCGCGCAACAACTCGGTCCGGGGAATGACCCGGTCGGGGTGGCGCAGGAAATAATCCAGCAGGCGGTATTCGGCATTGGTCAGCGCAATCTCGGTCCCGTCGGAATCCAGCAATTCGCGGCGGGTCTGATCCAGCCGCAACCGGCCAAAGCGGCGGATCTGGCTGTGGCTGCGATCCGGCAATGGCAACGCCTGATGCCCGCTGCGCCGCAATACAGCACGCAGCCGGGCGACCAGTTCGCGGGGGTTGAAGGGCTTCATGATGTAATCGTCCGCTCCGGTTTCCAGCCCGATGATCTTGTCCGTCTCGTCGCCGCGCCCGGTCAGCATCACGATTGGCAGGCCCATCCGCTCGCGGATATGGATTGCCAGCGACAGACCGCTTTCCCCCGCCAGCCGCAGATCGATCAGCGCCAGATCGATCGTTTCATTGGCAGAGGCTGCGAAAAATTCGCTGCTGCCCGCGACCGGCAGCGGTGTGAACCCGTTCTCCGTCAACAGCGCGGCGACGGTCCTGCGCAATTCCGGGTCATCATCGACAATAGCGATGACCGGATCGCGAATTTCCCCCGCATTCGACATGCGTTCCCCCCTTTTGCCGGACCCTCCCGTCAGGCGCGGTCATGTTGCCTCAACTGCTGTCCGTCGGGAAAGCGGTTTCCGGTTTCTTATGTGACCAAACTGGCAGAAGCCTGTAACATTGTTCATGAAAAACCATCCGAATTGCAGTCTTGTTAATCCTGCAAGGGGTCGTTCGCCAAGTATCCATCATGCAAGCTTGAAGGCGATCCGGAATGCGCCGCAGAGGAGCCGCGCGCCGGGCTAACGGGAGGATAGGATGTATAAAGTGACGATCAGCGCCCTGGCGCTGGCTTCTGCGATGTGGGCTTCGGGCGCGCAGGCCGAACAGCTTAACGTGGTCTGTTCGAACGAGCAGGCGTGGTGCGATCTGATGGCGCAGAATTTCATGATTGATACCGGCGTCGATGTGGCGATGGTGCGCAAATCCACCGGCGAGGTTCTGGCGCAGTTGCGGGCCGAAAAGGGCAATCCCAAGGTCGATGTCTGGTGGGGCGGCACCGGCGATCCCCATATCATCGCCGCGAATGAAGGTCTGACGCAGGCGACCGGGGCGGATGTTTCGGGCCTGTTGGGCTGGGCGCAGAACATGACCGAAATGACCGAAGGTCGCGCGGTCGGCGTTCATGTCGGCCTGTTGGGCTTTATCTACAATACCGAGGTTCTGGCCGAGAAGGGGCTTGCCGTCCCCGCCTGCTGGCGCGATCTGGCAAAGCCGGAATACAAGGGCGAGGTTCAGGTCGCGAACCCGAACTCGTCAGGCACCGCCTATACCGAGCTTGCAACGCTGGTCCAGCTTTTCGGCGAGGATGAAGGTTACAAGCTGCTGTCCGAAATCGGCGCGAATGTGAACCAATACACCAAATCCGGTTCTGCCCCGGTGAAGGCTGCGGCGCGTGGTGAGACGACCATCGGCATCGGCTTCATGCACGACATGGTGAAGCTGAAAAAGGAAGGCTTCCCGGTCGAGATCGTCGCCCCCTGCGAAGGCACCGGCTATGAATTGGGCGCGGTCAGCGTTGTCGAAGGCACGCCCAATCTGGAAGCCGCGAAGAAATGGGTCGAATACGTGATTTCGGCTGAGGGTCAGTCCCCCGGTCTGGAGGTCGGCGTCTATAACATTCCGTCGAACCCGGCCGCCGAAACCGATCCTGACGCGCCGGACATGGCTTCGGTCAAGCTGATCGATTACGACTTCGCCACCTATGGTGCCTCGGAGACGCGCGAACGCCTGCTGGCGCGTTGGGAATCCGATGTGAAAGGCGCTGGCGGCGCCATCGAACAATAATCGCCATATCGGCCCGCGCGGATCACCGCGCGGGCCTTGATACTTCAGGAATATCGCAATGACACGCACAGCAAACCTTTGGAGTTTGCTGGGGTTGGCAGGGTTTTTCCTGCTGCCCTGGTATATGGCCGCAGGAGGGTTCTGGTCCTTTGGCTGGGTCGCGGATCCGGGTGGAAACGGCGCCTCGGCTTTCACCAATATCCTGCAAGGCAGGGTCTGGCTTCTGGGCGCCGGGCTGGCGCTGGCGGCGGCGTTGATCGTTTCGCTTGCGCCGCTGTCGCATCTGGCGCGGGCGCGAGGCTGGCTGATCGCCGGGGTTGCGGGGCTGACGCTGCTGGCCGGACAAGCCTTGATGATCCTGCGCAACGGCTCGCGCTTTGATCTCTTCGGGGATGTGTCGCAAGCCGGGATGGGCGCGGGCGCCTGTGTCGTGGCGCTGGCGCTGCTCTTCATCGCGACCACCGGCATATCGGCCCTTGGTCGGGGCCGCGGCGACGCTTTCGTTACCGGGCTGGTCGGGCTGATCGTGGCTCTGGTTGCGGTATTCGTCTTTTACCCGATGGCTTTCGTGCTGGTGCAGGCGTTCTCGCTGCGTGGCGGTGCGGGGCTCGGAGTTTCGGAATTCCTGCCGCGCCTGTTCGCGTCCGAGAACTGGTCGCTGGCCTGTTTCACCGGCCGGGGCTGGTGCGGCCCAGCGGTAAATTCGCTGGTGCTGGCGATCATGACCGGCGTGGGAACGACGCTGCTTGGACTGGCCTTCGCACTGATCTTTACCCGCACGAATTTCGGCGCGAAGAAATTCCTGCGCGTCCTGACCATCCTGCCGATCATCACCCCGCCCTTCGTCATCGGCCTTGCCCTGATCCTGCTGTTCGGGCGGACCGGTACCATGACCGAGTTTTTCGCCGACCTGTTCGGCTGGGAAAAGACCCGCTGGCTTTACAGCATCTGGGGGGTGTGGCTGGCGCAGATGCTGTCCTTTACCCCGATTGCCTTCCTTGTCCTGATCGGCGTGGTCGAAGGCGTCAGCCCCTCGATGGAGGAAGCCAGCCAGACGCTGGATGCGAACCGCTGGCAGACCTTCCGCTATGTCTCGTTGCCGTTGATGCGGCCTGGGCTGGCCAATGCCTTCCTGCTGGGCTTCATCGAAAGCCTTGCGGATTTCGGCAACCCGCTGGTTCTGGGCGGCAATTTCAACGTCCTCTCGACCGAGATCTACTTCGCCATCGTCGGCACCGTCGCCGATCCGGCCAAGGCGGCGATCCTGTCGATGATCCTGCTGTTCATGACGCTGGGCGCGTTCATGGTGCAGCGCAAATGGCTGGGCAATAAAAACTACGCCACGGTCACCGGCAAGGCCGATAACGGCCAGCATGCCTCGCTGAACCCCGGCATGAAATGGCTGTGCTACGGTCTGGCCCTGCCTTGGGCGGCGTTTACACTGGTGGTCTATTCGCTGATCGTCTTCGGCAGCTTCGTGAAACTGTGGGGCTACGATCACAGCTTCACGCTGGACCACTACAAACGCGCCTTTGCCATCGTGTTTCGGAACGGTGTGCATTTCGTAGGCTCGGCATGGGACAGCTATTTCTCGACCCTGACCATCGCCGCAATCTCAGCCCCGCTGACGGCGGCGGTCGGGCTGGCCACCGCCTATCTGCTGGTGCGCCAGAAATTCGCGGGCAAAGGCGCGTTCGAGTTTTCTACCATGCTGTCCTTTGCGATTCCCGGAACGGTGATTGGCGTGGCCTATGTCATGGCCTTCAATTTCCCGCCGATCGAGCTGACCGGGACGGCGATCATCCTGATCCTGGTGTTTGTGTTCCGCAATATGCCGGTGGGCGTGCGCGGCGGCATCGCCGCGATGAGCCAGCTTGATAAATCGCTGGACGAGGCGTCGATCACGCTGGGCGCAAACAGCTTTACCACCTTGCGCCGGGTGATCCTGCCGCTGATGGGACCGGCGATCCTTGCCGCGCTGACCTATAGCTTCGTCAGGGCGATCACCTCGGTCTCGGCCGTGATCTTCCTTGTCTCGGCCCGGCACAACATGGCGACCTCGTTCATCGTCGGGCGGGTCGAAAACAACGAATATGGCATCGCCATCGCCTACGCGACCGTGCTGATCGTGACGATGCTTGCCGCAATCCTGCTGCTTCAGGCCCTGATCGGCCGTCGCCGTCTGCGCCGGGTCGACCGGGTGGCTGCGTGATATGAAAGGTTCTCAGATGACCAAAGGTTCTGTTCGCTTCGAAAACGTCACCAAAGCCTATGGCGGGGTGACCGCCCTGAAACCCTTGACGCTGGAGATCGAGCCGGGGACGCTTTGCACGCTGCTTGGCCCCTCTGGCTGTGGCAAAACCACGACGCTGCGCCTGATCGCCGGTCTGGAAAGCGCTACCGAAGGCAAGATCCTGATCGGCGGGCAAGACGTCACGCATCTGTCGGCGACCTATCGCAAGGTCTCGATGGTGTTTCAATCCTACGCGCTGTTCCCGCATATGACGGTACTGGAAAACGTGGCTTACGGTCTGACCGTCAAGCGCGTCCCCAAGGCCGAGGCGCGTTCGCGGGCCGAGGCGGGTCTGGAAATGGTCGGCATGAAGGGCTTTGGCGCGCGCCTGCCGTCCGAGCTATCGGGCGGTCAGCAACAGCGGGTCGCCGTGGCCCGCGCGATTGTTCTTGAACCCGAAGTTTTGTTGCTGGACGAGCCTTTGTCCAACCTTGACGCCAAGCTGCGCCGCCATGTCCGCGAGGAAATTCGCCAAATCCAGCAACGGCTTGGCCTGACAGCGGTTTACGTGACCCACGATCAGGAAGAGGCGATGGCGGTCTCTGACAGGATCATCGTGATGAAGAACGCCGAAATCGCGCAGGCGGGCACGCCGACCGATCTTTATGAACGGCCCGCCTCGGCGTTCATCGCCGATTTCATCGGTGACGCGAACCTGCTGGACGCCGAGGTGGTCGCCAGCGGTACCGAGACCCGGATCAGGCTGCTGGGCGAGGATACCCTGCTGCCGCTTTCAAGCGCGCAGAAAGGGGCGGTCAAGATGGTGCTGCGCCCGCATCAGGTCCAGCTTCAGGCAACGCAAACACCGGGAACTTTCCCGGCAGAGATCACCTATGCGGCCTATCTGGGCAATCTCATCCAATATTCGCTGGCCAGCGAAGCCGGAGAGATTTTTGCCGTAGCCCAACCATCGGCAGGCGCGTTCAAGAAGGGTGACAATGTTTTCGTCGGCTGGAAACCGGAAGATATCCGGCTGGTCACCAACTGATCGCAGCTCACGGCGAAACGAAACGCGCCGGTCGTCATGTTCGACGACCGGCGTTTTCACTCGTTACAAACGAGAGCCCTCTTTTCATTCGCCCTGCAACATCACTCTCGTCGGCAAGTCCTAATCCGCCAGCAGCGGTGCGCTTTGGCTGTCGATGGACAGCGAGACCGGCGCACCTGCATCGTAAGGCGGATAGCCCGAGGAATGCAGCGTATCGACGATGATCCGGCCATCCGGGGTCTCGACCAGATAGCGGATCTGGCTGCCCAGAAATTCGCGATGCGACACCTTGCCCGCGATTTCCCCACCCGAGGCGGCGATGCGGATATTCTGCGGACGCAACACGATGCGCTTCGCCCCCTGCACCGGGGCAGAGACGGGCAGTCTCTGTCCGGCATCGGTCACGAAATCTGCGCCCTGCATGGCCCCTTTCAGGATATTCGCAGTGCCAAGGAAACCAGCCACGAAGGCATTGGCCGGGGCATCGTAAAGCTGTTGCGGGGTGCCGATCTGCTGAATCACACCCTTGTCCAGCACCGCCATCCGGTCCGAGGTGGTGTTCGCTTCTTCCTGATCGTGGGTCACGAAGATCGTCGTCAGGCCCAGCTTGCGCTGCAGGGCCAGCAATTCGCGCCGCATCTGCACCCGCAAAGCCGCGTCGAGGTTCGACAGCGGCTCGTCCAGCAGCAGCACCTGCGGCTGAATGGCGATGGTCCGGGCCAGCGCCACGCGCTGTTGCTGCCCGCCCGAAAGCTGCGCGGGCATCCGGTCGGCCAGATGCAGCAGGCCTACGGTTTCCAGCGCGGATTCGACCTTCGGGGCGATCTCGCGGGCGGGCATCCGGCGTTCCTCAAGCCCGAAGGCCACGTTGCGGCGCACCGACATATGCGGCCACAACGCATAGGATTGGAACACCATGCCCACATTGCGCTTCCAGGGCGGCAGGGTGGCGATGTCGCGGTCCCCGATCAGGATGCGGCCTCGCGGTGTCGGACCGAACCCCGCAATGGCGCGCAGGAGGGTCGATTTGCCCGAGCCCGAGGGCCCGAGAAAGGCGAAGAACTCGCCCGGCTCGATCACCATGTCGATGCCTTCCAGCACCTTGGTCGCCCCGAAGGACAGGTGCAGATCCTCGATACGGATGCCGGCTTTTGTTTGGGTCATCTGTTGCTTCTCCGAAACTTAATGCTGGTCGCCGGTCATGGTCTGGCGGGCGCGTTCGCGCTCGATGATGCGCTGCGACAGGTAGGTGCCAAGCGCCACGATCACGACGGCAAGAATGCCAAGCGCGGCCCCCGGCCCGCGTCCGGCGGGCGATTGCATGTATAGATAGATGCCATAGGCCAGCGGTGCGTCAGACGACCGACCGACCAACATGATCGTCGCCGAAAGCTCGACCGCGGCGGTGGCGAAGCTGGTGACGAAGCCGGCAAGAATGCCTCCCGTCATCAGCGGCACCACGATCCGCCGGATGGTGCTGGCACGCGAGGCACCCAGACTTTCGGCGGCTTCCTCAAGCGACAGCGAGACCTGTTGCAGCGCCGCCATGCAGGCGCGCAGCGCATAGGGCAAACGACGCACGGCCAAAGCCACGATGATGATGCCCCAGAAACTGGACATCTGGCCAAGCCCGAAGGGCAGTTGGATGCCGTGGAACATCCGCAGATAGCCGATGCCCAGCACCACCCCCGGCACGGCCAAAGCGGCGGTCGCCATATAGTCCAGCCATTTGCGTCCCGCCAGCTTGGTGCGGATCACGATATAGGCGATAGCGGTGCCCAGAACGACATCGATCAGCGCCGCCGAACCGGCATAGATGATCGTGTTCCAGACATATTGCGACGACTGGGTGAAGATCGTGCCGAAATGCTGAATGGTGAAGCCGTCTGGCAGCGGCGAGAACGACCAGATCGTGCCGAATGCCAGCAGCAACAGCCCCAGATGCGGCGACAGCACCATCGCAAGGATCAGCAGGATCACACCCCAGGCCAGCCATTTTTCGCGCGGCTTCAAGTCGCGGCGCGACAGGCCCCCGCCGCCCTTCTGCACCGTCGCATAGTCCTTGCCACGCATGAACAGGAACGACGCCCAGAGCGAGAAGACCGAGAATGCGACGAGGATGAACGAGATCACATAGCCCATCGGATCGTTGATCCCGACGCCAGTAATGCGCAGATAGGCCTGCGGCGCCAGCATGTTGTTGACGTTCAGCAGCAAAGGCGTGCCCAGATCGTCGAACACCTTGATGAAAACCAGCGCCGCCCCTGCCAGATAGCCCGGCATCGCCAGCGGAAAGACGATGCGGCGGAACATCCGCATCCCGTGCGAGCCAAGGTTCTGCGCCGCCTCTTCCATCGAGCGGTCGATATTGCGCAGGCTGGCCGACAGGTTGATCAGGATGAACGGGAAATAGTGAATCGCCTGCACCAGAATGACCCCGTTTAACCCCTCCATGAAGGGAATGCGGAAGCCGAAATACTGGTTCAGCAGCAGGTTGATGGAACCGTTCCGCCCGAACAGCAGCGACATCGCCACCGCGCCCACAAAGGGCGGCATGATCAGCGGAATGATCCCAAGCGCCTGAATCGCAGCCGTGCCTGCGAAGTTGAAGCGTGTGGTGATATAGGCCAGTGGTAGTGCAATTATTGTTGCCAGCACAACCGACATGGCCGAGACGTAGAAAGAGTTCACGAAGCTTTCGCGAAACAGCGTCGTGTTGAAGAAATCCTGAAAGTTCTGGAGGGTGAAGGCACCGCTTCGCGCGTCCAGAAAGGCGACGTAGATCACCTGCGCCACCGGCAGGATCAGGAAAGCCATCAGGAAGATCGCAATCGCGATCCCCGCAATAGCCGCACCTGACAAACGGGGAAACAGGGTGAATCCGCTGGAAGCGGTTCGGGGTAGATCGGACATGGTATCCTCGCGCATCGGGGGTTCCCGCGCCGCCACCAGGACGGCGCGGGGCTGGATCAGTTCAGCGCGGCGGCTTGATCAGCCAGTTCCTTCGCCTTGCGGTAATTCTCGACCGCAAAGCTGTCCCAGGACTGTTCCACTTCGGCCTGACGACCCACGACCTCGGTGTCGGGCTCTGCCCGCGAGATGGTGAAGACCTGCGTGAAGGACGCATCAAGCGACTGTTCCTCGGTGATCGGCATCGCTTCGATCAGCGCGCGGGCCTCGGCGATCAGGGCCGCGGCTTCCTCATTGCCTGTTTCCGCCTGAACGGCCTCGGCCTCTTGCACGGCAGCCACGGCGGCGCGCAGATCGTCAAGGCGATAGGTGACCAGCACGTCGAACAGCGAGTTGACCAGATTGTAGCGCAGCCCGGATTCGTCCACGTCGAATTCGATCGCACCCGGCGCGAATTCTTCCGAGAACGGGTTCGGGAAGCCTTCGGGCGCGTTTGCATATACGTCGGGGTTGACCGGCAGACGCATGATCGCGGGATTGAGCAGCACTTCCTGCCCCGCGGGCGACAGCAGGTATTCGACGAATACTTTGGCGCCTTCAGGGTTCGGCGCATTCTCGATGATGCCGATATTGGCCGGGACGATGGCCGTCACACTGGGATAGACCAGCTCGACCGGGAAGCCCGACGCCTTGGACGCCAGCCCGAAGAAGTCGATCACGATCCCAAAGCCCGTCGCACCGGAATTGACCGCATCGGGCACGCCGAAGCTGCGTTCGGTCACGGTGTTCATGTTGCCCGAGATCCATTTCCACGTCGCCCAGCCCTGATCCCAGCCTTCGCCTTGCAGCACGGTTTCGACCGTCAGGTGGGTGGTGCCGGACCGCGAGGGCGAGGACATCGCGACATGGCCGTTATATTCGGCGCGCTTCAGGTCCTCCCACTCTTTCGCAACGGGCAGCTCGTTCGCCTCGATATAACGGGTGTTATACATGATCCCGTAGCCCGAAGCGGCGAAGCCGAAATAGGTGCCATCAGGATCGTGGACCGGATAGCCGCCGATAGAGTCGGGGATACCCTCGAACTGCACATCAACCTTGGCCAGCAGCCCTTCTTCCTTCAACACCTCGAAGGCGTCGGGGGCCGAGGCCCACATCAGGTCAACGGTATTGGCGCTGCGGGTCTCTTGCAGATGCGAGACGGCGGCGTTGGTGTTGCGGCTGACCACTTCCAGCGTGGTGCCGGGATGGGCTGCCTCGAACGCGGCCTTGAACGGATCGGTCAGGTCGCGCGGGAACGAGGTCACCACGGTCACGGTATCAGCAAAGCTGGCAGCCGAAGTCATCATCAGCGCAAGCGCGCCGAGCGTAAAGTTTCTGTTCATATCTCTCCTCCCAGAGGCGTCAGGCGGGCCGGATCATACCGGCATGCCATTGGCGCACCCCGACTATGGCGGACGCCAATTCACCTTGCAACACATTGTTTTTATTAACTTTTATGGGTCATTTGTGACACATCTAATGTGTCAATTGTGACCCATTACAGCATCCCGTGATGCCGCAGCCGCAAATAAAGGCGTTTGCGCGGCACCCCCAGAAGCGCCGCCGCCTCGGTCTTGCGGCCTCCGGTCTGGATCAGCGCGGAACGCAACAGACGTGATTCGAACGCATCCATCGCGTCGTCGTAACCCATATTCACCGTTTCAGTGCCGCCGCCGGGGGTCGGAAAACTGGTATCCAGCCCGATCACCAGCCGTTCGGCCAGATTGCGGGCTTCGCGGACATTGCCCGGCCAGTCGTGATAGGCGATCCGGCGACGCAGCGCGCTGTCGATATGGATTTTCGGCAGATCGTGACGTGCAGCGGCCTCACCCGCGAAATGGGCGACCAGCAGGGCCGCGTCATCCTCGCGCTCTCGCAGCGGCGGCATGGGCAGTGTGGCGTTGAAGCGGTGAAACAGATCGGCGCGCAACTGCCCCGCTGTGACCAGCGCATCCGGCGGGCGTTTGACGCTGCCCAGAATGCGCAGATCGACCGGACGCGGCGCTGCACCAAGCGGGGTGATTTCGCGCGCCTCGACCACGCGCAGCAGGCGGACCTGCAATCCGTCGGGCATGGATTCCAGCTCGTCCAGATAAAGCGTCCCACCTTGCGCCCGCGCGATCAGCCCCGGCGTGTCAGTGGTGCCGAACAGTTCCCGGTCCACCTCTGCCTCGGACAGCGCGCCGCAATTGATGGCGACGAATGGGCCATCGCCGCGCGGCGACAGGTCGTGCAGAATACGCGCGGCCTTTTCCTTGCCGGTCCCGGTCTCGCCCGCAATCAGCAGATCCAGTTGCAGCCCCGCCAGCGCGCGCAGACGCTGTCTCAGATCCTGCATGACGGCAGATCGCCCGATCAGGCGATCCTCGATCCGGGTCTGTCGCAGGCGGGCGTTTTCCAGATGCAGATCGCGCATCGCCTGCGCGCGCCGCAGCACATCCAGCATGAGTTCGGGCGCGCAGGGCTTTTCCAGAAAATCATGGGCACCGCCCCGCATGGCGCGGATTGCTGCGGGCACATCGCCATGCGCGGTGATCAGAATGAACGGCACCTCCGGCGCGACTTCACGGGCACGGTCCAGAAAATCCAGCCCCGACAGCCCCGGCATCCGCAGATCCGACAGGATCACACCGGCAAAATCGGGACGCAGCGCCTCCAAGGCGGGTGTGGCGGCGCCGAAAAGATGGACGCGGAAACCGGCCAGTTCCAGCGTCTCGGCGGTTGCCTGCCGCAGATCGGTATCGTCCTCGACCAGCATCACCTCGGGCATGTCAGTCCCCCTCTTCCCATCGATTGAGGCGCAGCCAGACCTCGGCACCGCCTTGCGGATGCTGCTCGATTTCCAGATGACCGCCCATGTCCTGCATGACGTTGAACGCGATGGAAAGGCCAAGGCCAAGCCCCTTGCCCGGCTCTTTCGTGGTCACGAACGGATCGGTCAGCGCCTGTCCGCTTTGCCCGCCAAGACCGACGCCATTGTCGATCACGACCAGCCTGACAGGGTCTGACCCCCGCAATTCGATACGGATCTGACCCGGCTGCACCGGGTTCTCGCGCGCCCCTATCGCGTCCAAAGCATTCCCCAGAATATTCAGCAGAACCTGTTCCAGCAGGATCTCGTCGCCCGCAACCGCCAGCCCGTCAAGGTCGGCGCAATTCACGCCCACACCCTCGGCCCGCAAGCGGTGATCCAGCAGTTCCAGCGCCGCCGCCACCGGCTCGGCCAGCATCACCCGCGTGTTGCGATGGGCCGAGCGGTGGGCGATGCGGCGAAGATGGCCGATGGTGCGGGTGATCCGCTCCACCAGCGCCTCGATCCGGGTGATCGCTGGCAGAGCCTCGGGATGGGCGGCGCGCAGGTTGTGCAGGCGGTGGCCGATGGCAGCAAGCGGCTGGTTGATCTCGTGGCTGATCGCGGCGGACATCTGGCCAAGCGCCGCCATCTTGCCCGCCTGAACCAGCTCGCGCTGCGTCATCTCCAACCGCTCCAACGCCTGCTGCCGCGCCTGAACCGAGGCGCGGAATACCTCGACCGCGCGGGCCATTTCGGCGATTTCGTCGCCTTGCGGATGAGGCGGGTTCGGATCGCTGCCTGCGATATGGGTCAGATCGGCGGACAGCGCTTCGATCCTAATCAGGATGCGGTTGCGGACGAAAACGGCCAGAATGACCGCAGTCGCCACCGCCCCCAAAGCCGTCAGCAGCCCCAGCCAGATCGAACCACGCAGGATCGCGGTCGCGGCGGCATCGGCGCGGCCCTGTGCGCCGATCCGCTCAGCCCGGCCCAACTCGGTCAGCAGCGCCTGCATCCGCGCCAGTGATGACTGCGCCGACTGCAGTTCGGCCACGGCAGCCCGGTGCAGTTCCAGCCGCCGCCCCTGCTGGGCAAAGACGCTGTCCTCGCCCGAGGCCAGCGCCTTCAGCCGCTCCAGCGCCTGCATCAGCAGCGTCACATCAACCCGTTCCGGCAGGTTCAACTGCGCCAGTTCCAGCCGGTCCAGCGTATCACGACCAAGCAGGCCGGTCTGGGCCAGCGCATCGGGGTTGTCAGCCGAGCGGGCCTGCAACAACAGTGCGGTCAGCGTCGCCGCCTCGGAGCCGATCTGCTGCACCCGGTCGCGCAGCAGCCAATCCTGTGACAACGCCTGTTCCGCCCCCGCACGGGTATCGGGATCGGTATTCACCACCAAAGCGGCCAGTTGCGTATCCATGTTGAAGGACAGATCGCTAAGGATACCCTGCACCTGATCCTGCACATCGGCGTGAATCCAGCGCAAATTCGCCCCGGTCCGGGCTTCCGCCTGCGCGTGCCGGGTCAGGTCGGTGCTGATCCTGCCGAAGCCTGTCAGTGCGTGGCGCAGATCCTGTTCGGCGGCTTCGATCCCGGCGCGCGTCTGGGCACGTTCCGACGCTGCCAGCCAGAGGGGCGAGGCCAGCACCCCCTCGACCCCCTGTGAGGCGCTGTCGATGGCGCGCGTCATCCGATCTGCGGGCATGGCGGGGTCGGCCACCATCTGCATCGCCAGCGCCGCCAGTTCGCCCGTCGCCTCGGCCAGTTCGCCTGCCAGCGCGACGGCGGGAATGCGGTCCTGCGCCAGCGCGCGAAAGTCACGCTCGGCCCGCAGCATCACCATCATGCCCACCGCCAATATCCCCGTCGCGATAAGCACCACCAGCACCAGCGCCGCCATCAGCCGCCCCCGGATCGAGCCGCGCCGGATCATTGCTGCTCCAATGCGCGGATGCGCGCCTCGGCATCGCGCAGGATGGTATGCGAGCGTTCGGACCATTCCAGCAATGTCCCGCGATCAGCCGGGGCCGCGCGCGCCTGATGTTCGGTCAGCGGCATCCATGTCAGTAACCGGCGGATACGCGCACGCTCTGCCGCCGGGGCATCGTCGTCCAACGCCCGCAGGCGCCGCCATAGGTCCCGCCGCAGGATCAGGTCACGCGCGACGAAAGCCTCGAAAAGCTGCTTGACCTGCCAATAGCGCCGCGCGGCCAATTCGGGATCGTAACTTGACCAACTGAAGTTAAGCGCCGCCGTGACCGCCGGGTCCAGCGTTTCCAGAAGCTCGGCACGAATGTCGGGGTCAACGGGAATGCGGCGGATATCGGGTCGCAACAGGATGCGCTGCCCCTCGGGCGACAGAACGAAATCAACAAAAGCCTTTGCCGCTTCGGGTTCGGTGCCACCCTGCAATGCGGCGATGCGGGCCGGGATAAGGATGACGGGACGGCCATATCGGAAGGCCAGCCCGTCATGGGTCAGGCCCAGAAAATCGATGGTCAGGCCGATATCGAAATCACCACTTTCGACGCCTTCCAGCACGCCGAAGCTGCGCGCCGAAATCGTGTTCAACTGGCCCCCAAGCTCCAATATCCATGCCCAGCCCGCCTGCCAGCCACGATCCTGCAAGATCGTTTCCAACAGCGAATGCATCGTGCCCGAACGCATCGGATGCGACATGGCGATGCCTTGGGCGAAGGTGGGGTCCAAGAGGTCGTTCCATTCCTGCGGCACCGGCCCGTCATGTGGCACGCGCCACGCCCAGCCGACGGCGGACAATGCGAAATCCGTGTAGGGTCCATAGCCCAGATCGGCCAGACGCCCGGCACTGTCCAGCACCACGAACGCCTCGGGGGCCGAGGCCCAGAACAGGTCAAACCGCCGGTCATTGCCCGCCAGCACCTCATCGACCGCGGCGTTGGTGTTCTTGTTCAGTACCCGAATGCGGATATCGGGATGGCTGCGCCAGAAGGCATCCAGCATCGGATCGACCACGTCAGCCTGATAGGAGGTCATGATCCGCAATTCTTCCGCTGAAGCAGGTGACGCCACCAGAACAAGCGTCAACAGCAGGACAATCAACCTCCGCGTTCTGATCCCGATTCGCTCTGCCCGGCGCATGTCCCCTCCCGCGATGCCAAACTGTTGCATTCTCGGGATCGGTGAAGCAACCGGCCTGAAGCGCCGGATACCTGTCTGGTCAACCAACGTGTTTTTTGGCGCTGTTGCGGATGGATAATGCTCTGCAGCTGAGCCACTCAGTTTCAAACCGTGATCCGCCGACGACCTCGATAAGAGATCATCGGCGGAGACGGGTGCCAAGCTGCCTTAGAACGCAAGTCCGTCGCTTAGCGTCTGCACTCGCGACGGTCGGAATCGCGATCACAACGATCCCGGCGGGCGCGATCAGCCATGATCTGCGCATCCCGCGCGATTTCGGTGGTCATCCGGGTCTTTTCAAGCGAATCCAGATGCTTGTCGTCGCGGCGGCGTTGCTGTTCAAGCATGCAATCGGTGTAAGCCGCCGAGCCGTAAGAGGCCCCGAAACTTTGGCAGGTATTCGCGTCTGCGGATTGCCGGTCTTCGACCGTTACACATCCTGACAGGATGACGCCAATCAGTGCAGCCGAGAAGAGAGGGGTCGCCGACCGGCGACGCGCGCTGTGGGGACGTTGCAGCATTCTATAGATCTCCTTTGAATCAAGCATTGGCAGGCGGCTCTGTGGCCGCCGAAGCCAACAGAAGCTGCTCAGAGCAGACGAAGATTGCGGCAACATTGCCTGATTCAGAAAACTGCCCACGAAGGCTCCGTAGTGGTTGAGTGCGTTCGCAATCACGTCTCTGAACAGGATTTCTTCTCCAAGGGGGGGTGATCGAGCTCTAAAACAACGTGATGAAGTCTCTCGGCGCACCGCAATGTGGGCGGCGGTAGAATGGCAACCACCGCCGGGCAAACCTGCTTCATCCGGACAGATGTGCAGAACAACATTGCGCGTACACTGGCGGTCGCAGTTATCTGGCGGCGTCAAACTCCATCCGCACGATCACTCCGCCACCGCTTGCATTGGCGACGGTGATGCGGCCACCATGATGATCGACGATCTGCTTCACCAGACTCAGGCCCAGACCCGCACCGGACGATCGCGGCCGCAACCGATAGAACGGTTCCAGCACACGGTGATGCTCTTCCCGAGGGATGCCGGAACCGTTGTCCTCGACCTCCAGAGAAATGCCGTCCGCCCGGACGATGATTTCGTCGCCGCCATGCTCAAGCGCATTCTGGACAAGATTGGTGAGCGCGCGTTCAATCGATCCGGGGTTTCCAGAAATCACCCCGGATTTGTCGCCGACCACCTCAATTGTCTTGCCCGACGCAATCAAAAGCGGTGCCAGATCGGCAGCCACATCCCGCGCAAGGTCCATCAGCTTGATCCGATCGCGTGGCGCGCCGTTGTCCAGCCGGTGCAGATCCAGCAGTTGCTCGGCAAGGGTGGCGAGCCGCGACACATCGGGCAAAAGTGCGCGCATGTCGCTGTCCTGCGCGGCGTCGATCTTCATTTTCAGGATGGCGATTGGCGTCCGCAATTCATGCGCGGCTGACGCAATGAAGCGTTGTTGGCGATCATAGCCTTCATCAAGGCGGCTGAGCGCGTCATTGACCGCACGAACAAGCGGGCCAATCTCGCGCGGCACTTTATCCTCTGACAGACGAATACCGCGATGCTCGGCGTTGATCCGCTGTGCTTCCTCTGTCGTCTTCATCACCCCGGCGAACGCGCGCCTGACGATGATCGGCGTCGCCACGACAGAGACAAGAGCCAAGGTCAGAAAGATCGCAAGGGCGACGATATTCGACGCCACCGTAATCAGCGCCGTGAATGGCCGGAGCCGTCCATGGGCGATGATCTTCATCTCCCCTGCGGGTCCCGACTCTTGTCGCACGATGGCCGAAAGCGTGAACGGCTCAAATTGCCCGCGAATATCCGCCGCAGACAGCTTGTCGAGATTGGCGACAAGCGAGGCGAATTCTGTTGGCACATGGCCGAAACTGACCTCATCGCCATCGACAAGCCGCGCCGCAAACCAGAGATCCGGCGATTCCTGCTGAAGCTGGACCAGTTCGGGCGTCATTTCCACGACCACCGCTCCTTCGGGATCGCGGGTGATTGCATCGGCGGCGATCTCGGACACCGTCGCTTCGACATACATGCCGTCGAGAGTGGAACTGACAAAGAAGAAGATGAACCCGATGGCGGCCGCCGCGAGCGCCAGGAACTGCAGGAAAAGCTGCCGGGTGATCAGACGCGACTTCAACGATGTCTGATGGCGCTTCAATCCTTTGCCCTCAGCAAATAGCCCACTCCTCTGACGGTATGAATCTCGACGCCGGCATCCGCATCACTGAACTTTCGGCGCAGGCGGGAAACGTGGGAATCAAGCGTGTTCGACTGAATTTCGTCGTCAAAACCATAGACAGCCTCTTCCAGCGATTCTCGCAGGACGACGCGCCCGCGCCGTTGCATCAGCGCGGTCAGCACCCTGATTTCGCGCCGTTGCAGAACCAAAGATATTCCGCGAACCCGCGCTTCGCCAAAGGTCATGTCGAAAACCAGATCCCCAATCCCGACCTCTTGCGCGGCAACCTCGTTCGGGCGGCGCTGCACTGCGCGAATACGGGCGAACATCTCATCAAGGTGGAAAGGCTTGACCAGATAGTCGTCGGCCCCGTTGTCAAGACCAGCGACACGGTCAGTCAGCTCACCACGGGCGCTTAGCACGATGATCGGCACGCCCGGATTGTCGGCGCGAAGCTGTGGAACAAGGCCAAGGCCGTCGCCATCGGGCAAGGTGCGATCAAGCAACACCAGCTCGTGTACAGCCGACCGCGATGCTTCGCTGGCCAGTTCAAGACTATCGACCCAATCGACGACAAATCGATCACGCTCAAGCGCTCCACGCAGCGATTTCGCGAACTCCGCTTCGTCTTCGACCAGCAGAACTCTCATTGTATCAGCCCATTCGGTTGCGGCACCTCGATAGCCCCGTGTTTGGTGAACGCACCGCATGCCGAAGTTCCGGGCCAGAGTCGATGGCGGTCACGCTGTTCTACGTGACGGCGGCACCCCCAATCGCTTTGGAACCATCATCGTTCCGGCAGATGCTAGTGAAGTCACCCAGTATCTCCGAAGTGTTGTTCAATGCTGCTGTTGACCGCTCCCCAATATTACTTCTCGGCATTATCAACGAGCGGATCATGAGTATGGCGACGATGGCGTCCGGCGTGTTTTCGCAGCGGGGCAAGGGGTTGCAGCGGACAGTCTGCGCAATCCCATCATCGGCGGAGCGGGACACGCAGATCGCCCCTGCCGGATTTCTACATCGGTGCCCATGCCGCCATTCGCAGCTATCGGCTGCTGACGCGGGAGAAGGGCCGCTACCAGACCTACTTTCCAAAGCTCAAGCTCATCTCGCCCGAGCAAGGGCGGCCATCAGCCAAGCCTGATGCCAAGCCGCTCGAACACCTCGCGCAAAAGGTGGCGACCTTTCAATGCCTCGACCGTCTTCAGCCTGCCCATCAGCAGATCGCTCCAGCTTTGTTGGGGCAGGTTCTGTTCCTGACGGAAGGCGGCGGTGGCAAGGTCGTGGCGGGCGATGGCTTCGGGCTGAACCTCTTGCGAATAGGTTTCGCGGTGTAGCACCGCCTGTTGCGGCAGGCGCGGCTTCACTGCCGTCGGCACGGCGGGATCGGGATGGCCGACAACCAACCCAAAAACTGCAACCGCGCGGGGCGGAAGGTTCAGAAGCCTCGCCACCGCCTCGGGATCGTTGCGCAAGGCGCCGATATAGACCGTGCCGAGGCCCAGCGATTCCGCCGCGATCAATGCGTTCTGCGCCGCCAGTGCGGCATCGATGGCGGCCAACAGGAAGGTTTCGGTATAGTCCAGCCCGTCAAGCTGCGTTCCGGCCTGCGTGGCAACCGCCTCGGCCCGCGACAGATCGGCGATCCAGACAAGGATCAGCGGCGCTTGCCGGATATGCGCCTGATTGCCGGCGATACGGGACAGCGCCTCCCTTTTCAGCGGATCAGTCACCGCCACCACGCTCCATGCCTGAATGTTGGATGAGGTCGGGGCTGAGGAGGCAGCGGCGATCAGCGTCTCAACCGTATCAGGGGCCAGAGCGTCGGGCAGGTAAGCACGGACCGAGCGGTGGTCCAGCAGGCGCGCAAGGACCGGGTTCCAGCCGGTCACAGGAACCGCCTCGCGGTAGCGGGCGAAAACCGCGTCTGCGGCTGCGGCGTCCTGCGGGGTGTCGATGGGGATATTCATGCGGGTTCTCCTTTCACGATGGACGATGGCTCACGGCGCGGGGCTGCCATGAAGCTGGAAGATCGCGTCGATCCGCGCCTCGATTTCCGGGGTGATGGTGACTTCGACCGATGCAAGATCGGCCTGAAGCTGTTCGGGCTTGGTTGCGCCGATGATATTGGCCGTCACAAAGGGGCGGCTGGTGACATAGGCGATGGCCAGAGCCGCCGGGTCCAGCCCGAAATCATCCGCGATTTGCAGATAGGCATCGACGGCCTCGGCCACGCCCGGCTTGGTATAACGGTCGCCCCGGTTGAAGAGCGTCAGCCTTGCGCCTTCGGGCCGGGCGCCGTTGCGGTATTTGCCGGTCAGAAAGCCCTGCGCCAGCGGCGAATAGGCCAGAAGACCGACATCTTCGCGGGGCTGAAACTCTGCCAGACCCTGCTCATAGGTGCGGTTCAACAGGTTATAGGCGTTCTGGACCGAGGCGACGCGCGGCAATCCTGCCGTTTCCGACAGATGCAGAAAGCGCGACAGACCCCATGCGGTTTCATTCGACAGGCCGATATGGCGAACCTTGCCCGCCCGGACCAGTTCGGCCAGCGCATGCAACGTCTCCTCAATAGGCACGTCCGAGCCGTCATGCCCGCGCGAGGGGGCGTGATTGCCATTGCCGAACAATGGCACCGCGCGGTTGGGCCAGTGGATCTGGTAAAGGTCCAGATAATCGGTCTGCAACCGCTTCAGCGACCCCTCGATCGCCTCGTTGATATTGCGCGCATCCAGACGCGGCGGCTGGCCGTCGGCACGCAGATAGGTGCGGTCGCTTGGCCCCGAGACTTTCGAGGCCAGCACGATCCGGTCCCGCCCGCCCCGCGCCTTCAACCATGAGCCGATGATCCTTTCGGTCGCGCCCTGCGTCTCGGCCCGTGGCGGGATCGAATAGTTTTCGGCGGTATCGATCAGGTTGATGCCGAAATCGGTGGCCTGATCCAACTGGGCATGGCCTTCGGCTTCGGTATTCTGTTCGCCCCATGTCATCGTGCCAAGCGCGATGGACGAAACCTTGGTGCCGGTGCGGCCAAGTGGGCGGTAGTCGAGTGTCATTCAGTCTCTCCTAAAGGTATTCAGTTTGCGTGGTCGCGTCACGGGCTGCTGCGCATCGGCACCACCTGCCCGGACATTTCGTGGCCGGAACTGGCCGCAAGCCGCATCAGCGGCAGGATCGCCAGTGCCGCGACAAGGGACAGCGCGAAGAACGCCATATGGAAGGCCGAAAGGGTCAGGCCGCCGGTCTGGTGGCTGCCCATTTCCAGCATCCCGCCCGCCATCGCGACGCCAAGCGCGGTGGCAATGGGCCGCAGCACCGTGGTCAGCGACAGCGCCGCGCCCACATCCTGCGCCGGGATTTCCGAGATGGTCAGCACATGTTGCCCGGTGAAGAACAACGACCGCAGCACGCCCCCCGCGACCAGCAGCGAGACGATCAGCAGATGCGGGGTCTCGGGCGTCAACAGTCCCTTGATCGCAAGGCCGGTGGCCGACAGAACCGCGGCAAGGATCATCGGGTTACGAAAGCCGTGGCTGGCGAAAACATGGGTCGAGATCAGTTTCGCGGTGATCGCGCCAATACCGCCCGCAAAGGTGATCATACCCGCCTCGAACGCGCTGAGGCCGAAGCCCAGTTGCAGCATCAGCGGCAGCAGGAACGGCACCGCCCCGGCGCCGATCAAAAAGACCAGCGTGGCAGTGGTGGCATGACGGAAAACCGGATCGGCGAAGATCGCCGGGTCCAGCAGCGGATCGGGGTGTCTTCGCGCGTGGCGCAGATAGGCCCAGCCGCCCACGAGCCCGGTGAGCGTGATCGTCAGCGACATCCAGACCGGCAGGATCGGCAGACTGATCAGCGAGGCGCCCGACATCAGCCCCGAGAAAGTCACCGCCAAAAGCAGAAAGCCGCGCCAGTCCAGATCGCGGACGGGCACGGTTGGCACCTCTCGGATCAGTCTGCCGGTGGCGGCGATCCCGGCCAGCCCGACCGGCAGATTGATCAGGAAAATCCAGTGCCAGCTTAGAAAGGTCGTCAGCGCGCCGCCGATCAATGGTCCCATCAGGGGTGCCGCGACGGCGGGAATGGTCATCAGCGCCGTCGCCCGCATCAGCCCGGCGCGAGGGGTGATCCGATACAGCATCAACCGCGCCAGTGGCGTCATCATCGCACCGCCCATACCACCCAGAAACCGGGCCAGCACGAAACCTTGCAGAGAGGTCGCAAAGGCGCAGCCAAGCGATCCCAGCATGAAGATCAGGATCGCCACCCGGAACACGCGGGTCGGGCCGAAACGGTCGCCCAGCCATGAACTGACCGGGATAAAGATCGCCAGCGCCAGAAAATAGGCGGTGAAAGCCAGTTTCAGCGCCACCGGGGTCGAGCCTATATCCTCGGCAATCGCGGGCAGCGATGTCGCGATCACGGTCGAATCCATGTTCTCCATGAACAGTGCCACCGACAGGACCAGCGGCACCAGCCATGGAAAGCGCGTTGTCGCGCCCGACTTCTGCTCGTTCATTCTGCTGCCGATATCCCGCGCCGTGCCGCAAAGCGGTTTTCGGGCCGTTGCAGCCCCAGATTTTCCCGCAAGGTCGGGCCTTCATATTCCTCGCGGAACAGGCCACGGCGGCGCAGAATCGGCACTACTTCTGCGACGAAATCATCAAGCCCGCGCGGCAGCACCGGCGGCATGATGTTGAAGGCATCCGCCGCGCCGTTCTCGAACCATTGCTGCATCGCATCGGCGATCTGTTCGGGCGTTCCCACCACCTCGCGATGGCCGCGCGCTCCGGCAACGGCCAGATAAAGCTGGCGCAAGGTCAGATTGCCGCGCGACACCAGATCGCTGACCAGCGTCAGACGGCTTTTGTTCAACTCGGTGCTTTCGGGCAGGGGTGGGGCGCGGTCGTCCAGTGAATAGCCCGACAGATCGCGGCCCTGATAATGCCGGGTCAGGATCTCCCATGCGATGGCCGGGTGGATCAGGTTCTGGATCTCTTCGTGATTGCGCTGCGCCTCGGCCTCGGTGCCGCCCAGCACCGGGAAGATGCCCGGCACGATCAGCAATTGATCCGGGCTGCGGCCATAGGCTGGCAGGCGGCGTTTCACATCGGCATAGAAAGCCTGCGCATCCTCAAGCGTCTGGTTGGCGGTGAAGATCATCTCGGCGGTGCGGGCGGCAAGCCTGCGGCCCGGCTCGGACGCGCCTGCCTGCACCACGACCGGATGCCCCTGCACCGGACGCGGCACGTTCAGCGGCCCGCGGACCGAGAAATGCGTGCCCTTGTGGTTCAACTGGTGAACCCGGTCCAGATCGACATAGATGCCGCTGTCCTTGTCACGCGGAAACGCCCCGTCCTCGTGCGAATCCCACAGATCGAGAACCAGATCCACGAATTCCTCGGCCCGGGCATAGCGGTCGGCATGGGCCGGATGTCCCGCGATCTGGAAGTTATGCGACACATCCGCGCCGGTCGTGACCACGTTCCACGCCGCGCGCCCGCCCGACAAATGGTCCAGCGAGGCAAAGCGCCGCGCCAGAAGATACGGGTCTTCGTAGGTGGTCGAGGCGGTGGCGACGAAGCCGATATGGCTGGTGACCTGCGACAGCGCCGACCACAGGGTCAGCGGCTCGAAATGCGCGCCCTGACTGCTGCGTTGCTGCGCCTCGCGGTCCTTGGCGCGGGGCCAGCCGGCGGGGCTGTCGGCGACGAAGACCAGATCGAACTTGGCCTTCTCGGCGGTTTCCACAACCTTGCGGTAATGGGCGACATTGATGCCGCCATCGGCCTGCGCATCGGGATGGCGCCATGAGGCGACATGGTGGCCGGTCGCCATCAGGAACGCGCCCAGCTTGATCTGGCGTCGGGGTGTCGTCATTTCAGGCGCTCCGCTTGGTTTCGGTGGCGTAAAGGCTGTCCGGGCGGGGCAGACCGAAATGGTCCCGCAGGGTCTGGCCCTGATAATCGTGGCGGAACAGCCCGCGTTTGCGCAGGATCGGCAGGACGTGATCGACGAAGGCGTCAAAGCCGCCATGCAGCCAGGGCGGCATCACGTTGAAGCCGTCGGCGGCGCCGTTTTCAAACCAGGTCTGGATATCGTCGGCGATCTTTTCCGGCGTGCCGACCGTCACCCAATGCCCGCGCGCGCCCGCGATCCGGTGCAGCAATTGCCGGATCGTCGGCTTTTCGCGGTCCACGATGTCAAGGACCAGCTTGAAGCGGCTTGCCTCGGCCCGGTCGGGATCGGGGGCGATCAGATGGCGCGGGAATGGCCCGTCAAGATCATGGCCCGACAGCTCCAGCCCGGTCATCCGGCGCAGCACGCCCAGCGAATAGGCGGGCTGCGTCAGGTCGTTGAATTCATCATGAAGCGCCTCCGCCTCGGCGGTGGTCGAGCCGATATAGGGGCTGATGCCGGGCAGCACCTTCAGATGATCGGGATTGCGCCCGATACCGCGCAGCCGTGCCTTGATATCGGCATAGAAGTCCTGCGCGTTCCGCAGGTTCTGATGGGCAGTAAAGATCGCCTCGGCATGAAGGGCGGCGAAATGGCGGCCGTCTTCCGAGGAACCCGCCTGCACATAGACCGGCCGTCCCTGAGGGCTGCGCGACAGGTTCAGCGGGCCGCGCACCCGGAAATGCGCGCCGACATGGTTGATTTCATGGATCTTGTCGTCATCGGCGAAGATGCCGGTCTGCGGGTCGATGACCAGCGCGTCATCCTGCCAACTATCCCACAGCTTCGTCACCACCTCCAGAAACTCATGCGCCCTGCCATAGCGGTCGCCATGGTCCGGATGCGCGTCCAGCCCGAAATTCTGCGCCGCCTGCGCCGCGCCGGTGGTGACGATGTTCCAGCCGACCCGCCCGTTCGAGATATGATCGACCGAGGCGAACAGCCGGGCAAGGTTGTAAGGTTCGGAATAGGTGGTCGAGGCGGTGGCGATCAGCCCGATCCGCTGCGTGACCGCCGCCAGTGCGGTGATCGTCGTCAGCGGCTCCAGCCGGAAGCGGCTGGCATAGCGGATATTGTCGGCCAGCGCCGGACCGTCGGCGAAAAACAGGGCGTCGAACTTTGCCGCCTCGGCCTTCCGGGCAAGCTCCTGATAGTAGCTGATATCCACCACCCGGTCGGGGTCCGAACCGTGATAGCGCCAACCCGCCTCGTGATGGCCACCCGGATAGACGAACAGGTTCAGGTGAAGCTGTCTCTGGGTCATGTCGAATTTCCTTTGATTGTCAGTGCGCAGCAACGCCCAGCCTGCTCAGCAGATGACGGCGTAACTGGCCGAAACGGGGATCGCCGTGATCGCGCGGTTCCGGCAGATCGACCTGCAGATCCTCGATGAAGCTGCCCTCTTCCAGAACAAGGATACGGTCGGCCAGCGTGATCGCCTCGTCCACGTCATGCGTGACCAGAAGCACTGCAGGCTGGTGACGCGCGCAAAGCTGGCGCAGCAGCGCATGCATCTTGATCCGGGTCAGCGCGTCCAGCGCGCCGAAGGGCTCATCCGCCAGCAGCAGATCGGGATCGCGCACCAGCGAACGGGCCAGCGCCACCCGCTGCTGCTCGCCGCCCGAAAGCTCGACCGGCCATGAATTTTCACGCCCGGCCAGCCCGACCTCTCGCAACATCCGGCGACCGGCATCGTTTGCCCCGGCAAGGCCCAGCGTCACGTTCTGCAATACATTGCGCCATGGCAGCAGTCGGGCGTCCTGAAACACGACCGAGCGGTTCTCGGGCACATCCAGCGTGCCCGAGCCTTCAACCTCGTGATCCAGTTCAGCCAACGCCTTCAGAAAGGTGCTTTTCCCCGAGCCGGAGCGTCCCAGAAGCGCGACGAACTCGCCCCGCTGGATATGCAGATCCAGCCCTGACAGGATGGTGCGCCCGTTGAAGCCGCGATACAGATCCTGCGTGCGGACGACCGGGTTCGGGTTTACTGCGACAGTGTGCGGCGCCATGAGAGCGTCCTCCGTTCGATGAAGCGGACGGCAGCGTCCGAGGCAAGGCCAAGCACCGCATAGACCACGATCCCGGCGATGATGATTTCCGTCTGGCCATAGGTGCGGGCAAGGTTGATCATGTAGCCCAGACCGCTGGTGGCATTGATCTGTTCGACCACGACCAGCGAGACCCAGCAAAGCGTGACGGCAAAGCGCAGCCCCAGAAGGAAGCCCGGCATCGCGCCCGGCAGCACCACCTCGCGGATGAAGGCCCAGCGGGACAGGTTCAGCGTCTCGGACAGTTCGACATAGCGATTGTCGATGCCGCGCAGCGCGTTGTGGGTATGGATGTAGATCGGCACGATCACGGCGAGGACGATGGTGATGATCTTCATCTCTTCGCCGATGCCGAACCACAGCATCAGCAGCGGGATGAGCGCCAGCGTCGGCACCGCGCGCTTGATCTGGATCGGGCCGTCGATCAGCGCCTCGCCGATCCGCGACAGCCCGGCGATGATCGCCAGAACCGTGCCGATGGCGACGCCGATGACCAGCCCGGTCACCGCCCGATAGGCCGAAACCCCAAAGTGATCCTGCAGCCGTCCATCCGCGATCAGTTGCCGAAACGCATCCAGCACCGTCCACGGCGCCGACAAAATCCGCGGATCGATCAGCCCCAATGCCGAGCCCAGCGTCCACAGCACAAGCAGCGCAAGACTGCCGATCTGCAATCCGAAGGGGATCGCCGGGCCCGGCCCAAGACGGACCCTTGCCCCGCTGCGGCGACGATTCTGAAGGTTGGCCGCAGCCGCCTGTTGCGGCTTGAAGCCGTCTGTCGCGATCAGGGTCATTGGCTCAGTTCCTCTTGCTTCACGGCGCTGGAGCCTTCGGTCAAAGCCTCGGCAGCCACCTTCTCGAAGCGGCGGTCAAAGATTTGTTCGGCGCTGAACGGCTCGTTGCCGGTCGCCTCGGCCAAAAGCGCGATGGTATGGGTGTGACGCGCGACCACCTCGTCCCAGTTCGACGGGATCACGTAGCGCCCAGTCTGTTCGACCGCGGCCTTGCCGTCCTCGTAGCTGAGATTCTGGTCCTTGACGTAATAGCCCTGAATGAATTCTTCGGGGTGGTCGTTGATCCACTCGGTCGCACGCGCCCAGAGCCGGACATATTCCGCCGCAGCCGCAGCCTTGGCCGGATCGTCCAGCACCGCCTGCGGTGCCCAGAGATGGTTCGGATCGTCTCGCAGCCCGTGATCGACAAGCCGCGCGCCATCATCGCCATATTGCGCGATGTAGCGCGGGATATAGACCGACCCAAGCGGCGCGATATCCACCTGACCCGAGGCCAGCGCGACCGGATAGACGTCGCCGGTGCTGGGCAGTTCGACCAGCGTCACATCATCCTGTTCCAGCCCCGCCGCTTCCAGCACCCTGAGGACCAGCGCGCCCTGCGCCTGACCGGGGCTATAGGCGATACGGCGGCCCTTGAAATCCTCCAGACTGTCGATCTCGGACCCCAGTTCCGGGGTGATGCCAAAGCGGTAGATGGGATGGGCCAGCGGGTCTTCGCGTTCGCGATAGGCGATGTTGCGGACCGGCAGGTTGGTCCATGTCGCGTGGATCGAGGGGATCTCGGCGACGCTTGAAATATCCAGCGCATTGGCGCGGAAAGCCTCGCTTGATTGCGGACCGCCGCTGATATTGGCCCATTCGACGGTAAAGCTCAGCTCGTCGATCAGCCCCGAAAGCTCCAGCGCTTTCTGAATCAACGGATCGCCGATCCGCAGCACCGTTCCCTCGGGTACCTCATCAGGCAGGGGGTCGGCGGCATAGGCAAGGGGCACGGCACCGGCAAGGCCGAATGAGGTCGCCAGCACCGGGGCCAGCAGATGGCGGAGTAAGGTCTTTGTCATGTCCAACCTGTCCAGATGAGTTCTGAACACCAAAGGCTAGGCATAAACACTTTAATGTCGATAGACGCGCCGTACTTAAAACGGACGGTTTCGGGGGTTGATCCTGCTCTTCTCGGGGCGCGGCGCAGAATTCCTTCGCTTGAGATAGATTTCCATCGGGCCGCCGAAAGAATTTCTTTCCGCCGGGCTGGTTTTGGCCCTGCTGCGGAGGATTCTTCGGCGAACAGGCAGCATGGCGGCGGTGCGGGAAAAGATAATTCCTGATTGCACCCGCGGAACGGGAATCCTCTTCCCCAGTCGGCTGGTTCTTTGGAATCGGCAGGATGCGCCCCGCCGCGTAGGTTCGCAGCCGATCCGCCCTTGCGACGGTGTGCCCTAGCAAAGGGAGCTGCCACCATGCCGACAGAAAGAGCCGCCAGCGCGCGATATGTGGCCATGGACCGGCTGCCGTTGAACGCCCTGCGCGCCTTTGTCGTCAGCGCCCGTCACCGCAGTTTCCGGGCGGCGGCGGCGGAGCTGCGGGTCTCGACCGCAGCGATCGGGCAGCAGGTTCGCCTACTGGAAGAGCAGCTTGGCGGCCCGCTGTTTCACCGCAATCGGGGTAGGCTGGACCTGACACCGATGGCACAGGATCTGCTGCCCGATCTGGACAAGGCATTCAGCCTGATGATCGGCGCGCTGGCGAAGCTGGGACAGGACAGCATGGCACTGCGGATTTCGGTCCCGCCATCCTTTGCGATGAAGTGGCTGATGCCGCGCCTTGATACGCTGCATGCCGCCGTGCCGGGGCTGGAACTGCTGATCGAGGCGTCGGTGGGGCTGGCCAGTTTCAGTGACGGCAAGGTGGATTGCGCGATCCGATATGGCAACGGCCAGTATCCCGGCCTTGCGGTCAGCCATCTGATGTCGGAAGCGCTGCTGCCGGTCTGCAGCCCCGATCTGGCCGCGCGACACGACCTTGCCCGGCGCGGTCCCGCCGCACTGGCCGGAGATGTCGTCCTGTTGCACGAAGGCGGGCCGGAACATGACGGCTCCAGCCCGGATTGGGAGAAATGGCTGCTGAAGCACGAGATCGTCGCGGGCGAGAATGCGCGCGCCGGCATCCGGCTGCAGCAATCCTCGATGTTGCTAGAGGCGGCGGCTGCGGGCAAAGGCATCGCGCTTGGCAAATTGCGTCTGGCCGAAGCGGATTTGGCCAGCGGTCGCCTGGTCAGCCCGTTTGGCGATCCCTGGCCCATCGGACGCGCCTATTACTTCGTCACCCCCGCCGACAGCGTAAGACGGCCCGAGATCATGGCTCTGCAGAACTGGCTGCGGCAGGAAGCCAAAGGCGCCGCCCATGATGCGGATGCAGCTTGAAACGAGATGACGGCAGATTTTCCTCTGCATGTCGCGCCGACAGGCAAATGCTTCCACGATCCGCCCCGAATTTGGAATAGAGCCCGCCGCGCGTCACCCGTATAAATCACGACATATATGGTAGATAAAAAGGCAGCGACGGTGCCATGACACATCTCGCCCACAAAATCGCCCCATCGGACGGCGTATTCCCCGCCCAGATTTCCACGCATGATCAGGCGATTGCTGCGGCTTTGCGGCTGGCCGAGGACTGGGCCCCGAAGGCCGCGAGACGCGATGCCGAACGTATCCTGCCGCATCAGGAAATCGCGGATTTCACCGCGACCGGGCTGGGCGCGATCACCGTGCCGAAAGCCTATGGCGGACCGGAATTGCCGATCCTTACGCTGGTAGAGGTGTTTGAAATCCTCTGCGCCGCCGATTCCTCGGTCGGGCAGATCCCGCAGAACCATTTCGGCGTCCTGCAACTGCTGAACGAGGCGGGGACCGAGGCGCAGAAACGCCGCTTCTACGGCGATGTCCTGAAGGGCAAACGTATCGGCAATGCCGGGCCGGAACGCAGCCGCGAGGTGCTGACCCATAACACCACCGGCCTGCATCGCGCCGCCGACGGGCTGCGCCTCAGCGGTCACCGCTTCTATTCGACAGGCGCAATCTTTGCCGACTGGATTCCGACCCGCGCCAATGATGCCGAGGGCCGCCCGGTTCAGGTCTGGGTGCCCGCCGATGCGCCGGGCGTCACCATTCCCGACGACTGGAACTCTTTCGGGCAGCGCACCACCGCCTCGGGCAGCGTGATCTTTGACAATGTGCTGATCGAGAGTGACGAACAGATCATCCCGGTCTGGCAGCGCGCTGAGATTCCCGGCCTGACCGGCCCCCTGTCGCAGATCATACAGGCCGCGATCGACAGCGGCATCGCCGTGGGCGCGCTGCGCGAGGCGACCGCCTTCGTGCGCGATAAATCGCGGCCATGGGTCGATTCCGGTGCCAGCCGGGCGCAGGATGACCCCTATATCATCGCCGATATCGGCAGGCTTCAGATCGACCTTTGGGCCGCGCAAGAGGTCTTGCGCAACGCCGCCCGTCTTTTGGACGAACTCTCCGCAGCCCCGGTCACTGCCGAGGCCAGCGCCCGCGCCTCGGTCGCGGTGGCCGAAGCGAAGATCCTGACCACGGAAATCGCCCTGACCGCGACCGAGAAATTCTATGAACTGGCGGGGTCGTCATCGACACGGGCGGCGCTGAATCTGGGGCGGCTGTGGCGGAACGCGCGGGTTCATACGCTGCACGATCCGGTGCGCTGGAAATATCACCTGCTGGGCAACTGGCACCTAAACGGTGCGCTGCCTGCGCGCCATCAATGGAATTAAGCCGATGACCGCACCAAAAGCCGCGCCCAAGCCCGCCCCTGTTCATGTCATCGCCGACGATGCCGAGGCCATCGCCGCAGCCACCCACCTTGCCGCCGAATTTGCAAAGGGCGCGTCCGAGCGCGACCGCGACCGTCGCCTGCCCTGGGACGAGATCGAGCGTTTCACCGCCTCCGGCCTCTGGGGCATCACCGTCCCGAGAGAGCATGGCGGTGCCGGGGTCAGGTCGGCGACACTGGCGCAGGTCATCGCGATCATCGCCGCCGCCGATGGCTCGCTGGGCCAGATCCCGCAGAACCATTTTTACGCGCTCGAGGTGCTGCGCTCGGGCGGGTCACCCGAACAGCGGCGCTATTTCGACGGTCTTGCCCTTGCCGGGCATCGCTTCGGCAATGCGCTGGCCGAAATCGGCGCGCGCGATTTCAAACGCCGTACCCGGCTGTTCCACGACGGCGACAAGCTGCTGGTCGAGGGGAACAAGTTCTACTGCACCGGCGCGATCTATGCCCATTGGATACCGACGCTGGTGACCGACGAGGATGATCGGCAACAACTGGTCTTCATCCCGCGCGAGGCCGAGGGCGTGACCATCACCGACGACTGGGACGGCTTCGGACAGCGCGTCACCGGGTCCGGCTCGGTCGCATTGCGGCGGGTTCAGGTGCGACCCGAATGGGTGATCCCGTTTCAGGACAGCTTCGACCGTCCGACCCCCATCGGCCCGCTTGCCCAGATCCTGCATGCGGCGATTGATCTTGGCATCGGCAAGGCGGCGTTCGCCGAAACGCTGCCCTTCATCCGCGACCGCGCCCGGCCATGGCTGGACGCGAAGATCGCGCATGCATCCGAGGATCCGCTGACCCTGACCGGGATCGGCGATGTCTCGCTGCGCCTTAGTGCTGCCGAGGCGCTGCTCAACCGCGCGGGCCGCTTTGTCGATGCCGCGAAGGCCGATCCGACCGAGGACAGCGTGGCCGCAGCCTCGCTTGCCGTTGCGGCGGCGCGGGCGCTGACCACGACGGCGGGGCTTCTGGCGGCGAACAAGCTGTTCGAGCTGACCGGAACCTCGGCCACCTTTACCGATGACAATCTGGACCGGCACTGGCGCAATGTCCGCACGCATCCGCTGCACGATCCGGTGCGCTGGAAATATCACGCCATCGGCAACCACAGTCTGAACGGCATCCACCCGCCGCGTCACGGTGCGATCTGATCATGGCGCAAGATCGCAAGCACATCATCGTCAATGCGTTCAACATGAACTGCATCGGCCATATCAACCACGGCCTGTGGACGCATCCTGAGGACCGTTCGACCGATTACACGCAGCTGGATCACTGGACCGATCTGGCCCGCACGCTGGAACGGGGGCTGTTCGACGGGATCTTTCTGGCGGATATTCTGGGGACCTATGGGGTCTATGGCGGCAATGTCGATCTGACCTTGCGGGAAAGCATCCAGTTGCCGGTGAATGATCCGTTGTTGCTGGTCACCGCCATGGCGTCGGTGACGACGCATCTTGGCTTTGGCGTGACCGTCAACGTTAATCAGGAACATCCCTATACCTTCGCCCGTCGCATCTCGACGCTGGATCACCTGACCGGCGGGCGGATCGGCTGGAACATCGTCACCGGCTATCTGGACAGTGCCGTCCGCGCCGTCGGTGGTGCGGGGCTGGCAAGCCATGATCAGCGATACGATCAGGCGGATGACTATCTGGAAGCCCTCTACAAGCTGTGGGAGGATTCCTGGGACGACGATGCGGTGATCGCCGACCGCGCCGGTCGCCGCTATGCCGACCCGGCCAAGGTGCGCCCGGTTCTGCATGAAGGCCCGTTCTACCGCGTCGATGGCTATCACCTGTCCGAGCCTTCGCCACAGCGCACGCCGGTTCTTTATCAGGCGGGCGCATCGGGCCGGGGTCAGCGCTTTGCGGCGCAGCATGCGGAATGCGTGTTCATCTCGGCCCCCGACAAGGCAACGGCGGCGCGCACCGCCCGAACCTTGCGCGAGGCGGTGGTCGCGGCGGGACGGCGGCCGGATGACGTGAAGATACTGGTCGGTATCAACATCGTGACCGACCGCAACGCCCGTGCCGCGCGTGAGAAGCTTGCGGGCATTCAGGCGCATTCCAACCCCGAGGCCGGGCTGGCGCATTATTCGGCCTCGACCGGCATCGACTTTGCCCGCTACGGGCTGGACGATCCGATCCCCTGGGGTGGCGGCAATGCGATCCAATCGGCGAACAAGCTGGCCGAAAGTCGCGGCTGGACCAAGCGCGATCTGCTCCAGCAGTTGGCACTTGGCGGGCGTTATCCTTTGGTGGTCGGCGATCCGGCAGAGGTCGCGGATGAGTTGGAAAGCTGGCTTGAGGAAGGCGGGATCGACGGCTTCAACCTGTCGCGGCTGATCACCCCCGGCAGTTACGAGGATTTCGCCGATCTGGTGGTGCCGGAGTTGCAGACGCGCGGGCGCTACAAGACCGAATACAGCCCCGGCACCTTGCGCCACAAGTTGTTCGGAGAAGGCGACCGTCTACCGGCCCGCCATGCGGTCGAAGGGTATCGGGTCAATCGGACGCGGTGAAAGCCCTCCACCCCCGGCGACAAAAGTAGAGCGCCCGCCCGGAATCAAGTCGCCCTTGGGCGACGCCGGGCAGTGCACAGCCGCCCCCCGGCTGGGCACTTCGGTGATGTCCCGCGCTACAGAGATGTTCGAAGGGATGGCACCATAAAGTGTCCTGCACGATCGTTGCCGTGCCCAACCGCGGCAGTGCCCCGCCCTCCGCTTCGATCATCAATGTCGAACGGGCGCGGCTCTCACCGCGCCTTCAACCGACGCACCACCGTATCGCCGGTAAACTGCACCGCGCTGACCATCACGATCAGAATTGCGATCACCACCAGCATCACATTGGTATCGAAGCGCTGATAGCCATAGCGCATCGCCACATCCCCCAGGCCACCCGCACCGACGACGCCCGCCATTGCCGATGCCCCGATCATGGTGACGACGGTGATGGTCAGCCCGCCGATGATGCCGGGCATCGCCTCGGGCAGCAGGACGTGGCGGATGATGTGCCAACGGCGGCAGCCGATGGACTGAGCCGCCTCGATCAGACCGGGATCAACCTCGCGCAGGCTGACCTCGGCGATGCGGGCGAAGAAAGGTGTGGCCGACACGGCCAGCGGCACGATCGCCGCCCAGACACCGATGGTGGTGCCGACGACCAGCCGGGTGAACGGGATCAGCGCCACCAGCAGCACGATGAAAGGCACCGCGCGAAAGCCGTTCACCGCCAATCCGACGATCCGGTTCAGACGCGGCGTGGGGAAGATGCCGCCATGCCCGGAGGTGACCAGAAACACCGCCAGCGGAATCCCCGCCAGCACCGCGATCCCGGCCGAAACGCCGACCATGAACAGCGTGTCCTGAAACGCCTGCCACAGGCGGTCAATCATTTGCGGAGACATAGCCGATCACCCTTGCCGTCGTTTCAGCGGCCTGAACCGCCGCCAGATCCGTGCCCGGCCCTGCGGCCAGAACGATACGCCCCACCGAGTGCCCCTGAATCCGCTCGACCCCGGCGGAGAGTAGTTCAAGCCCCGCGCCCGCTGCTTGCGCCAGCACGGAAAGATCAGGCGCGGCACGGCCGGCATAGCGAATATCGATGACCGCCCGGTCGCGCGGCCCCTGCGAGGTCGGGCGCAGATGCGCAACCAGATCGGCGGGCAGATCGCGTTGCAGCGGTTGCAGCAGCGCCTGTGTGGCCGGATGGCGCGGCGCGCCGAAGACCTGCCAGACCGGGCCTTCCTCGGCGATCTCGCCGGTTTCCAGCACGACGACACGGCTGCAAATCTCGCGGATCACGCTCATCTCATGGGTGATCAGAATGATCGTCAGCCCCAGACGACGGTTAATGTCGCGCAAAAGCTCCAGAATCGACAGCGTGGTTTCCGGGTCCAGCGCCGAGGTCGCTTCGTCGCACAGCAAGATTTCGGGGCGGCTGACCAGCGCGCGGGCGATGCCGACGCGCTGCTTCTGCCCGCCTGACAACCGCGACGGATAGGTGGCATCCTTGCCTTCCAGCCCAACCAGCTTCAGCGCCTCATCCACCCGCGCGGTGATATCGGCACGCGCTACCCCCGCGACCTGCAACGGCAGGGCGACATTTTCGCGCACTGTCTTGGCCGATAACAGATTGAAATGCTGAAAGATCATCCCGATACGGCGGCGCAGGCGCACCAGACCGTCTTCCTGCAGCGCCGAGATGTCCTGCCCATCGACCAGCACCCGGCCGGTGGTCGGCGCTTCCAGCCGGTTGATGGTGCGCAGAAGGCTGGACTTGCCCGCCCCCGACCGGCCGATAATGCCAAAGACCTCGCCCGCGCGGATGTCGAGGCTGATATCCTTCAGCGCCTGAACCTCACCTGCCGAGGAATGGAAGACCTTACCTACACCCTCGAAACGGACCGTGCCCGGCCCCCTGACGGCACTGTCCAGCGAAACGACCCCCTGCACGGCAGAGGGCCGCAGCCCGGCACTGAAAGCCGCGTCGGTCATTGGTCCTTCCAGGCGAGGATATACAGCTTGTCGCTGTTCGAGAAACTTTCGCGTGCCTGAGCCTCAACTGCCTGCGAATTCTGGAAAATCTCGATGAACTGGCGGACCTGCGGGTCATCGGTGCGGTCTGAACGGGTCACGAAGCTGACGGTGAATTGCTTATCCTCGATCCCGGAATAAAGCAGCCCCGAGGTCGGATCGAAGGTGCCCGCCGCGACGATGAAATGCGGATAGCCCTGCGCCAGATCGACATCGCCGGTGATGCGGACAAGCTGCGGGCCCTCGACTTCGGTGAAGGACAGGTTCTTCGGGTTCTCGACGATATCATCGACGGTGCCAAGGAAACCCACATCTTCCTTCAGCTTGATCAGCCCCGCCTTTTCCAGCAGCAGCAGCCCGCGACCCTGATTGACCGGATCGTTCGCAATGGCGACCTGCCCGTTCTCTGGAATATCCTCGAAACTGTCGTGCTTCAGCGAATAGAGGCCAAGATTTGCCAGAATCCCGGGCGCCACGACCTGAAGATCGTAACCGCCTTCGGCATTGGCGTTTTCAAGGAACGGCTCGTGCTGGAAGAAATTCACGTCGATATCGCCTGCATCAAGCGCAACGTTTGGGGTGGTCCAGTCGCTGAACTCGATCACCTCGACCTCCAGCCCCTTTTCGCGGGCCTCTTCCGCGGCGACGTTTACGGTATCGCCATAGGCACCCGGCACCACGCCAATCTTCAGCGGCGCGGCAGAGGCGACAGTTGCGCCCAAGGCAAGGGCGGCGGTCAGGGCAAGCAGATTGTATTTCATGTCGAACCTACAGGAATGGAGGAATGGTTTCAGCCGAGGCGGCGGCGATCCCGGTCAGCCGAACGGAATCACGTTTATCACGACAAAAAATATCGTGAATTAACTGGCCGGGTAAATGGTATAGCCTTTGCGTTCTGCCGCCGTCCGCGAACGCGGTTTGCTGTCGGCAGGACTTCAGAGGAAAGGTTTTAATCGCGGCATCGTTGCGATGTTCCGCAACAGAGAAAAACAGAAGGCCGCTGCGTTTTGGTTTGCAGCGGCCAGTCGCGGGAGAAGCACATTGGAGGTTCAATCAGAGTAGCTGAGAGCTTCGAACCGACTAGCCCTGTTTCAACTGCGGCAGGGTTGCGCAATTCGACTCGGTTGATGGTGCGGTCTGAGCAAAGCGTCTCATGACAGGTCCAGGGCGATTATGCTGCCCCCCTGCTGCTGAAGGCGACCACGAAATTGTGGCTTACGGCCAGAACATCTCCGACAAGCGGTATGTGGCGAACCGGTGTGAATGGCTTCACCTGACGAAATCGCTTGAGATGAACAGCCCCGGCAGTTTCGCGCGGCTGGACGCGGTCGAGAACAGGAACGAGAAATCCGAGGCCAGTGTCCGGCTGGTGGCGATGGTCGCGCTCTGGTGGCAGGCATTGCAGGACGGGCCAAGCCCCGGCGTGAATTGCTGGGCATAGGTCTCCATCGTGGTGTTGGCCATCGGCACGCTGGCCTCGGTCTGGAAGCTGCCATAGATCAGGGGCACCTGCGCATTTGCGCCCGGCTCGGGCAGCGGAGGTGTGGGCGCGCCGTCCCATAGCACGTTCACAAGCTGATAATACTGGAACACCGATTTGCCCCCGGTCTCATGGGCCAGCATCTGTTGCACATCGCTGTTGGTCTGGGCGACGGCCGCAGGGATCGGAACCTCTCGCGTGACCTGAATCGGCAGGGAATAGTCGCAGACGCCATTGGTGCAGTGCGGCATCTGGTTCGGTTTCGCGTTCGAGTTCGGATTGTTGAAACTGAAATCCGTGCCGGGTGCGGGCTGGGCCGCGCCGGGGACGTTGTCGATCTGTTCGAACGTGGACCAGACGAAATCCGGCATCGAGGTGGTTTTGTGGATGATATGCAGCCCGACCAGCCCCACCACCGCTTTCGAACAGGTTCCGTCGGGCTGTTCCAGATAGGCGATGGAGGTCAGGTAACGGTCATAGAGATCCGGGAAATCGGTCAGATTGCGCCATGCCGCCTTCAGCTCGAACGCGCCAAGATCATCCTGACTTTGCACGCTTCCAGTTGCCCGAAGCCCTGTTGGCAGCGACAGACCCTCAGGCGTGGTGCCGTCAGCATTGGTCGCGACGCTAAGCTGATTGGCGGCGTCATAAAGCCCTTTCTGGACGATATAATCGTATTCCGCCTTGCCGATCAGCCGCTCGAAGAACACCAAGTTTCCCTTCTGGTCGGTCAGCCAGCCGCCTGTCGCCTCTTCGATCTCATCCGAGATGGTGGACATCGTCCCGGTGTCCAGATTGAAGTCGTGAAGCGGGCTGACGGCGGATTTCGAGACCGCGTTCAGCACTCTGCCCGGTCCACTGGCAGAGGCCGCCAATGTGCCAGTGCCGCAGCCTGCCGGGGGCGGCGTGGTTTCGCCCCATGCGGTCGGGGTGGCCGCGAAGGGTTTGAAAACCTCGGGCGCGGACATGAAGCTTTGCCAGACCGTGGTTCGCTGTGTCGGCTGACCTGTCGCGCCGGGCAGGCCGAATTCGGCGATGCTGACGCTACGGTCAGGCTCTCCGGCAAGCGCGGGCGTCTGCGGCCAGCCGGATTCCACCGGCCAGTTCAGCGACAGAAACATCTGCCAGCCATAGCAGTTCATCCCGTCCTGCGTATGGTCGAAGGGGGTGTCGCCGGTCAGGAAGTTGGGCGAGGTCGGGTCGGTCACAAGCATGGCGCTGCAAGCGGTCTGCGCCTTCACGTCGGTTGGGCAAAAGGCAAGTGTGACGCAAGCGGCCAGCATGCCGGTGACTGGACCCGTTCGCATGGCGGATCTCCTTTCAGAATGGGTGCGTCAATCGGTGATTGACGCTGTGCTGATGGTTATGTGGCCGAAATCACGGCAAGCCCGGCTTCCCATGGATGTTCATCCGGTGTGGGCGAGGCCCCCTCGGCCGGGTTCAGCGCGCGCAGCCAGACCGGGCCGGGGCGCGCATTCGCACCGACCGCGACGGTCATCACATATCCCTGCGTGCCGCCGCCATTGGTCTGTCCCGGAACGGCTGATGCGTTTGGCAGAAATTCCTCGATCCGGATGCTGATATTCGGGTCCGAGAATTGCACCCGTGCCGTGGCCGTTGTCGTATTTTCATCCGCGCCCTGCACGATCAGGACGAAGCGGTTCTGACTGCCGGGCCGCAGAAGCGCGGGAAGATCGGAAGGCGATTCACCATAGAACAGCGTTTCCGGCACCATCTGGACCGGCCATGGCTGCACGCCGCTGGTGCGGTCGGCGACGCAGGCCTGCACGGTCAGATCGGGCGTCGCATTGTTCGGGGTGACGGCCAGCGCGACCTTCATCTGGTTCAGGATCACCCCGACATGCGAGATCGGCATGCCGTAGATGGTGCAATCCTCGATCGAAAAGCCCGCACTGTCAGGAATGTCGAACACCGCATGCAGGATCTGGTCCGAGCCGTTCGGCCCGGTGCCCGCCGTCCCGCGCAGGATCTTCCAATAGCCCGATACATCCTGTCCGCCCGGCCCCTGCCAGCCCTGAAAGTTCTGCGGTTGCTGAAGGTAAAGCCCCACCGGATCTGTCAGCGTCAACCGCGACGTGCGCGCGGCGACATTGGCCCCGTAGCCGATATTCGGGTCCGAGTTGCGGAAATTCTGCCCGTATTGCGCGCAGCAGATCAGCGATTGCGGGTTGCCGTTGACCGCGGACGACCGCTGGATGGTGGCGGCAGCGGCAAGATAGATCTCGGCCGACAGCGTATTCGGAGGCGAGGTCAGGTGCATCGCCCCGCCAAAGCTGCCGGGCGAACGGGCCGGGCCGCGGTTCCATTTGTTCGTCGGGTCATAGGCGGGGATGCCGGTGGTCGGGTCCACGACCGGATCACCCTTTTTGCCGGTCGGCTGGTCGAATTCATAGCGAAGGAACAGATCCTCAATCTGCACCGCCGGATCGATGAACTGCTGATAGATGCCCAGAACCGCCTTTGGGTTCTGCCGCCACATGGTCAGGAAATAGGCCGGGTTCTCGCAGGTGAATGACACCGACTGCATCTCTCCCTGAGCGTTCCTGACAATCGACCATTCGCAATATTCATCCTGCCAACCGCGCGGCCCCGAGGGCGAAAAATCCACGTATCTGCCGTTCCAGTCGATTGCCGGGCAGCGGTCGCCGGGGATCTTCAACAGCACCTGCCCCGGTTGCGGATTGAACAGCACGAAGGTCGTGCCGTTAATCGTGATCTGGCCGGTATCGGCCAGTTGCTGAACCTGATCCTGACTCAGCGGTGCGGCAAGCTGCCCACCCTGCACGATGCCCGGATTGGTCAGGAACTGGATCAGCCGATTGGGGAAGGGAAGCCAACTGATCACGGCAGCGCTTGCCGTGCCCATGCCTTCGACCAGCGGGTTGTAGTAATTGTCGCGCGGCGCATCATAAAGGTTCGACCACGGATTGCCGATCATCGACATCTCGGTCCAGCCCGCGATATTCGCGCTCCAATCCGCCTCGAAAGCGGCAAGCTGGTCCTGCGGCAGATTAAGAAGCTGGTAATCCTTTGGACCCTGCAATGCCGGGGTGGAAAATGCGGTAAAGCTCGTCATGTCAAATCCTTTCGGCCAGAGGCCATCAGTGGCAACACGGGGATTGCGAAGCCTTCCTGATCGGTGCGCGACGCAGGTCCCCCCAATGAAATTCAGGCAAAAAGCCCGGCAACCTGCTGTACTCGTCCCTGCTCAGCTCGAAGCCGCCATGCAGGTTGGTGACCCGGATGCACATGCCCGGATCCTCACCTGCCGAAAGCCCCAGGGCCGCCGCCGCGCGCGACGCATCCAGCGCCCGGCTTACGCCGTGCCGGATACAGCGGCCCTTGTCGTCGATGATGCCCATGCCGATGCGGCTGAACCGCCCGACATAGGCGGGATTGTCGGCCCGCGCCTCGCTGACCCTTCCACCCAGAAACACATCAATCGCAAAACTGTCATGGGTGCAGCGGACGCCGTCGAAGATCACCCACGCATCTGTCGTCGCATGGGAGGCGCAGGCCATTCGCCCGGCACTGCTACCCGTCCCAGGTTCCGGGGCAGCGCCGAACGCGGCAACCGGAGAACGTCCCCGGAATTGCGGTGAAACCGGCGGGCCGTAGTCATAGCCCAGATGCCGGCTGTCTTGAGCGAGATCGCCAAGCGTGGTGTAGCGCCACGCCTCTGGCGTCGCTTCGTCGATCTGGGCTGCTGTCGGGCCGATGAACGGCTGCAACGGCACCCCGGCGGTGTATTGCGCGACCGGATTGGCGCGAATCCATACCTCCAGCATCCTGTCGATATTCGCGTGGTAACAGATGAAGATCGGATCGAAGGCGGTATAGGCATTGTCAGCCATGTCGGCGCCGATCCAGCCGTGATAATTATCATGCGGCTGTTCGTAAGCGCCGTCGAAATTCATGTCGCGATAAGGATAGAGGTTGTCCGGCTGCGGCGGAGTGAAGGTCGGAATATTCGCCCAAGGGAATCCGGGCGAACCCTGCGGCACGCTGAAGCTGTCAAAGCGAAGCGCATCCACCACCTGCTGCTGAAAGATTTCGGCCATGGCGTAGAACGCGGCCCGCTCGGCCCGGCGGTCGTCGCCGCTGGTGTAGAATAACGGATTGCGCTGCACGAAGCGGCAATCGACCCCCTCGGGCAAACGCACCTCGCAAAGTTTCGAAACACCATCCTTCGCGGCGGCATAGCGCAGCGGGTTCGGACGGCGTTCGCCCGTTTCGGGGTGAATATAGGTCTGGTCCAGAAAGCATTGCGGCAGACCGGCCGAGGGGCTGCCATCCTTGCTAGCGTCCTTGGCCATCCAGTCCCAGTAGGGGATCGGACAACCCAACATCGTCTCAAGGTAAATCAGGAAACCACGATGCCAGAAGGCGAAGGCTTCCTGATAATGCAGGCACCAATTGGTGTGGACATAGGCCCATTTCTGCCACGGCGAAAACGGCGAGGGATCGGTGATCCGCATAATGTCATCCAGACGGGCCCGGAAATCGTCGATCTCGGCCTGACTGAGCGACGCCAGATCGCGGCGGACGTAGGGCGGCGGATAGGGACATGACGGCTTGGGCAGCCGGGGCGCATCGTCAAACGGGTCCGAAGAGACGCGCCGCCAGCCCTGATTGACCCAGAGGCGAAATGTCTCAAGCGCTTCGAGCGGCCAGAACTGCCGCGTATCGGTGGTCAACGGCATCGAACGCGACGCAAGATGATTATAAATCGTCTCGGACCAGGTGCGAACCGAGCCGTAATCGCCCAGATCAATCAGATATTCGACCATGGCGTTGCGCCAGCCACGCCCTATCGCCTCGCGCTCATCCGTTGGCAACCAGTAGGGGGCCGCCAGAAGAGTGCGGATATCATTTTCCCATGTTGGTTGCGCTACAATCATTGATTGTCTTTCCCAATCCCAAACAGTGTCTTAAGATTGTAGCCGTGGCCGGTGTAAGCTTGTTTCAAATATCGGGCGGCGCTGATCGGATTTTTTCACTTTCCTGATTTTGGAGGGCCAGTTTTTTGCGCGACGCCGACCTGACGATTCTCAAGCTGCTGCAGGAAGACTGCTCGCTTTCACTTGAAGCAATCAGCGAGCGGGTGAATATGTCGATTGCAAGCTGTCATCGGCGCATAAAGGCGCTTGAGGCGCGCGGCGCCATCAAGGGTCGTCGCGCCATGCTTGATGCGGACAAACTTGGATTTCAGGTGACCGGCATTTTCCTGATCAAGCTGGGACAGGACACGTTCGACGTGGATCGGCGGCTGGCGAAGATTCTTGAACGCGATCCGGCGGTTGTGGCCAGCTATCTTGTCGCGGGGGAGTTTGATTTCGTCCTGATCGCGAAATTCCGGACGGCAGCGGACTATACCGACTACATCTACAGTTTTCTGGAAACCTATTCCGACATTCGCATTCAAAGTTATACGTCACAACTGGTCGTTCGGACATTGCGGGAAACGGCTTCATTACCACTCTAGGTCTTTATATCTCAGTAAACAGAGTGGTTTACATTGTATATATAGAAATATTTTTCGGTCAATAACGGCAAGCGTGGACTTTCCGGCCGTCCGCATCTTATGTAAATCATCCCATATGACGAACAGCACCCTCAGATTTTTCTTCGCCTATGGCGCAGGCGGATGTCTTTGGGCTGGCGATACTACGACGCGCGAGAAACTTGGCGTTGGTCCGGTTGATGCCAGTTTCCGTGATTTGCAAGGCCGCGAGATAGTTGGGCCAAAATTACTGATTTCCGTCCCGGCGCGCGATCTTCGCGATCAGATCGATTTCGAACATTCCGCCTATCTCAACCCGCTTTATCAACCCGATCCAAGCCTCTGGACACAGGCGTTATGCGAGTGTTTCAACGCAAAGGTGGATACGCTGATTGCGCTTTTGCGGCATGAGCTGGGCGCACGATACGATATCCTCGATCAGCAGCCGCGATACAGCGAAGACCCCCGCCTTGCCGCCTACCTGCTGCTGCACCCCGATCTGTCGCCCGTCAACACTGTTACTCCCCCCTTCGACCGATGATCTTTGGCAGGCGCGCAGGAACGATTCCATTGCCCCGCACCCGCTTCGTGAAAGCGATTTCTCTTTCCTGACCCCCCTTTGAAACAGGCTTTCAATTCGCCTTGCCAGCGACCTGTGCGCCTTGTCGGCTCCTGATTTTCATCCAGTATATTGGTAAAGATTTAGGAGAATCGTGGAATGAAGGGCAAGTTGCGTTCGGCCATTGGCCTGCTGGCATGGGCCAGCATGACCTCACTCGCCACCGCCGCCACGGCGGAAGAGGGCAAGTTGCGCGTCGCCGAGCAATTCGGCGTGGTCTATCTGCTGCTCAACGTCGCCAAGGATCAGCAACTGATCGAAAAGCACGGACGCGAGGCGGGAATCGACATCGACGTGGAATTCATCCGCCTGTCAGGCGGCGCGGCGGTGAACGATGCGCTTCTGTCGGGCAGCGTCGATATCGCCGGGGCCGGTGTCGGGCCGTTATTCACCATCTGGGACCGCACGCAGGGGGCGCAGAATGTGCGCGGCGTCGCGTCGCTGGGCAATTTTCCCTACTACCTCGTCTCGAACAATCCCGAGGTGAAAAGCATTGCCGACCTGTCCGACAAGGACCGGATCGCGGTTCCGGCGGTCGGTGTTTCGGTGCAGTCGCGGATCCTGCAATGGGCCTCGGCCGAGCTGTGGGGCGATGAGGAATTCGACCGGCTTGACGAAATCTCGGTCGCCCTGCCCCATCCGGAAGCTGCCGCCGCCATCATCTCGGGCGGGACCGAGATCACCGCGCATTTCGGCAACCCGCCGTTTCAGGAACAAGAGCTTGCCGGAAATCCCGATGCCCATGTGATCCTGAATTCGTTCGACGTGCAGGGCGGCCCGGCCTCGTCCACGGTGCTGTATGCGACCGAGGATTTCTATGAAAACAGCCCGCAGACCTATCAGGCCTTCCTTGCCGCGCTGGATGAGGCGGCGCAGTTCGTGACCGAAAACCCGGAAGAGGCCGCCGATATCTACCTGCGCGTGACCGGCGGCAATACAGACCGCGATCTGCTGCTGGAGGTGCTGACCAGCGATGCCGTGACCTTCAAGGTCGAGCCCGAGAATACGCTGGGCCTTGGCAAGTTCCTGCACCGCGTCGGCGCGATCCGCACCGAGCCTGCGACGCTGTCGGATTACTTCTTCGACGATCCGCGCGTCTCGCAGGGAAGCTGAGGCAACGATGGTCCTGCTCTCCGGCGTCAACGCAGCATCCGCCACGGCAGCCACGCCCGACCCGCTTTTACGGGTCAAGGGCGTGACGCTGGAATATGCCACGCGCGAACGGGTGGTGCGCGCGGCGCACCGGATCAATCTGGATGTCCATGCGGGCGACCGCTTCGTCCTTCTGGGCCCGTCGGGCTGTGGAAAATCGACGCTGTTGAAGGCCATTGCCGGTTTCATCCGCCCGACCGAGGGGCAGATCCTGCTGGATGACAGGCCGGTCACCGGGCCGGGCGCGGATCGCATCGTGGTGTTTCAGGAATTCGACCAACTGCCGCCGTGGAAGACGGTTCTGGGCAATGTCATGTTCCCCCTGCTGGCCTCGCGCCGTCTGCCGCGTGCCGAGGCGAAAGAGCGGGCACGGGACAGCATCGCCAAGGTCGGCCTTTCGGGCTTCGAGGATTCCTTTCCGCATCAGCTTTCCGGCGGCATGAAACAGCGCGTGGCGATTGCCCGCGCATTGGCGATGAAGCCGCGGATCCTGCTGATGGACGAACCCTTCGCCGCGCTGGACGCCCTGACCCGCCGCAAGATGCAAGAGGAACTGCTGCAGCTTTGGGACGAGGTCCGCTTTACCCTGATCTTCGTCACCCATTCGATCGAAGAGGCGCTGGTCGTCGGCAACCGCACCGCGCTGCTATCCCCCCGCCCCGGCCGCGTCCGGGCCGAGATCAACTGCCACGCATGGGATCTGCACAGCCTTGGCGGGCGGGATTTTCAGGCAGCGGCCAGCCGCATCCACAACCTGCTGTTCGACACTCCCGACCCAGAGGACGCGCAGGACAACCGCGCCGTGGCCGCCGAATGACCGCCAGCCTGACCCCGCCCATCCGCGCCGAATATGAACGCGATCTGCCCGAATTCATCGACGCGCCGGTCGAGCGCGATATCCCGCTTGCCGCGCGGCTGTGGTCGCAGGACTGGCTGCGCCGTCTGGTCATCGTCGCGGCGATTGCGCTGATCTGGGAACTGGCCGCGCGCTGGCAGGCCAGTCCGCTGATGCTGCCGACCTTCTTGCAAACCGCCCGCGCTTTCGTGTCGGGCATCGCCGACGGCGTGCTGCTGGACCGGGCGTGGATTTCCATCACCGTGCTACTCAAGGGCTATCTGGCCGGGATCGTGCTGGCTTTCCTGCTGACCTCGCTGGCGGTCTCGACCCAGTTCGGGCGAGATCTTCTGTCCACGCTCACCTCGATGTTCAACCCGCTGCCCGCCATCGCGCTGTTGCCGCTGGCGCTGTTGTGGTTCGGGCTTGGTCAGGCCAGCCTGATCTTTGTGCTGGTCCATTCGGTGCTGTGGCCGCTGGCGCTGAACATCTTCGCCGGGTTTCAGGCCGTACCCGAGACCTTGCGCATGGCCGGGCGCAACTATGGCCTGACCGGCTGGCGCTTCGTGGCGCAGATTCTGGTTCCGGCGGCGTTGCCCTCGATCGTCTCGGGGCTGAAGATCGCATGGGCCTTTGCCTGGCGCACGCTGATCGCGGCGGAGCTGGTCTTCGGGGCATCCTCGGGGCGTGGGGGACTGGGCTGGTACATCTTCCAAAGCCGGAACGAGCTTTACACCGATCAGGTTTTCGCCGGGCTGGCCATGGTGATCATCATCGGCCTTCTGGTCGAGAACGTGGTCTTCGCCACGGTCGAGCGCGCCACAATCCTTCGTTGGGGTCAGCAACGCTGACGACACCGCAGAAAGGCAGACGAGATATGACGAACCATCCTGATTTCCTTTGGTATATCCCGAACCATGCCGAAGGCGGTCATCGCGGCGACATCGCCAGCGACGACCATAACAGCCTTGAAAACCTGACCCGTCAGGCGAAGGCGATCGAGGATAACGGCTGGTCCGGTGCGCTGATCGGCACCGGCTGGGGCAGGCCCGACTGTTTCACCGTCGGCGCCGCGCTGGCGGCGCGGACCGAGCGGTTCAACCCGCTGATCGCCATCCGCCCCGGCTATTGGACCCCGGCACATTTCGCCTCGGCCGCCGCCACGCTGGATCAGCTTTCCGGCGGGCGTGTCAGGATCAACATCGTTTCCGGCAAGGACGATCTGGCCGCCTATGGCGATCACGAGGGCGATCAGGCGCATCGCTATGGCCGCACCCGAGAATTCATGCGGCTGATCCGCAGGCTGTGGACACAAACCGAGGTGCGCTTCGACGGCGACCATTACCGCGTCATCGGCTCGACCGCGCAGCCCCGCATCACGGCGCGCGGCACCCGCAAACACCCGCCGCTCTATTTCGGCGGCGCGTCCGACGCAGCCGAGCAAGTGTCGGCGACCGAGGCGGATGTGCAGCTTTTCTGGGGCGAACCGCTGGCCGGCATCGCCGAGCGCATCGCCCGGCTGAAGGCGCTTTCTCGCGATCTGGACCGCGACCTGCCGCCGCTGGAATTTGGCCTGCGCATCACCACCCTGATCCGCGACACCAGCGAACAGGCATGGCGCGATGCCGAGGCCAAAGTCGCGCGCATGGCCGAAAGCGAAGGGGCCCACTGGCACGATCACCGGCAATTCGTGGCCACAGGTCAACGGCGGCTGCTGGACCTTCAGGAACAGGGCGAGGTGCTGGACGACAATCTTTACACCGCCCCCGGAAAATTCGGCGCGGGCGGCGCGGCGACGACCTGGCTGGTGGGATCAGCAGAAGAGGTGGCGGCCTCGCTGCGGAATTATCAGAAGCTGGGGATCACCCGCTTCATCCTCTCCGACACCCCCTATCTGACTGAGATCAAGCGTCAGGGTCAGACCCTGTTGCCGCTGCTGCTGCCCGCCAACGTCACCGCGCCGCAACCCCGCTTCGCCTGAGTCGCGGCGGCGGCTGCATCGCAGGCCGCGCTTTCCCCGGCGCGGTCTGAAACAGAAGTTTTTCCCCCTGCTTGCCCCAACTTCGCCAGCTTCCATTCATTTACTAAAACACGACAATTCTTATAGTTATTTTAAGGAGAAAGCTGCCAGAAAAGGAGCGGCGAATGACCTATCAACTTGGTCTTCTTGATAAATCCCATATCCCCGAAGGCGCGACCGGGGCCGAGGCGCTGACGACGACCCTGGACGCGGCGCGGCTGGCCGACGATCTGGGCTATCACCGCTTCTGGGTCGCCGAACATCACGGCACCCCCAGCCTTGCCAGCGCCGCGCCCGAGATTCTGGTCTCGCATATTCTTGCCCGAACCCGGCATATCCGCGTCGGCAGCGGCGGCGTGCTGTTGCAACATTACGCGCCCTACAAGGTGGCCGAGCTGTTCTCGGTCCTCGCCACGCTGGCACCGGGCCGGGTCGAGCTTGGCGTGGGCAAGTCGCCGGGCGGGCTGCCCTATGCGACGCGGGCGATCCAGTCGGAACTGGCGGAAGGATCGGCCCGCGATCTGGTGCGGAAGCTTGAGGAACTCGACGCATGGCTTGCCGGACCCTATCGCGACGCCGACATCTTCCCGCGCCCGGCGGTGCTGCCCGACCGCTTCCTTCTGGGCGGCAGCGTGGATAGCGCGGTGCAGGCGGCGCGGCTGGGCTGGAACTTCGTTCATGCGGGCCATCAAGATGGCGACCGTGCGAATACGCTGGCCGCTCTTGATGCCTATGAGACACTGACCGGCAAGCGTCCGACCCTTGCCATCGCCGCCTTTGCCGCGCCCAGCCGGGCCGAGGCGCAGGACCGGCTGGGCGAATTGCGCGTCGTGCGTCCGGTCTTTTCCGATGGCCACGCCGTCAATCTTGGCTCCGAGGATGCGGCGCATGAATATGCCCGCCAATATGACGGCAGCGAGGATTACCGGATCGAGATCCGCAAGCCCACCGCCATCGCCGGCACCGCCGAGGATGTGCATCAGCAGATCGAGGCGCTTCAGGCCGATCTGCGCGTCAACGACTTCATCATCGACCAGCCTGTCGCAGATCGTTCGGCGCGGCTGAAATCCATCGAACTGCTTGCCCTTGGGGCGCGTCGGGCTGCGGCCTGACCGGAAAGGATCGACATGACTGCGAAACCCATCTCATTCGGCATCATGCTGCACGGCGCGGGCGGCCACATGAATTCGTGGAAACATCCGGGCGGGCCTGCCGATGCCAGCGTCAATCTGGATTTCTACATCTCGCAGGCGCGGAAGGCGGAACAGGCGGGTGTGGCCTTTGCCTTCGTGGCCGACGGGCTTTACATCAACGAAAAGTCGATCCCGCATTTCCTGAACAGGTTCGAGCCGCTGACGATCCTGTCGGCGCTGGCCGTGGCGACCGACAAGATCGGGCTGGCCGGGACCATCTCGACCTCCTACTCCGATCCGTTCACCGTCGCGCGTCAGTTGGCCTCGCTGGACCTGATCTCAGGCGGGCGGGCGGGCTGGAATGTGGTTACCACGCCGCTGGAAGGGTCCGCGCTGAACTATTCGCGCGACCACCCGGACCATGCCTTGCGATATGAAATCGCTGACGAATATCTGCAGGTGACACAAGGGTTGTGGGACAGTTGGGACGACGATGCGGTGATCCGCGACCGCGAGACCGGCCAATTCTTCGACCCTGCCAAGCTGCACGCGCTGAACCATAAGGGCCGCTTCTTTGAGGTGGCCGGGCCGCTGAACTCACCACGCTCGAAACAGGGGCAGCCGGTGATCTTTCAGGCGGGGTCTTCGGATGCCGGGATCGGGCTGGCGGGCAAATATGCGGATGCGGTCTTCACCCATTCCCCCTCGCTCGAGGAAACCCGCGCCTTTACCAACCGCGTCAAGGATGCTGCCGTCGCCCATTGTCGCCGCCGCGACGATGTGAAGATTTTCCCCGGCATCAGCCCGATCGTCGCCGAGACCCGCGAAGAGGCCGAGGCGAAATATGACCGCATCCGCAACCTTTTGAGCATCGAGGAAGCGCTGGCCTATCTGGGCCGCTATTTCGACCACCACGATTTCTCGCAATACGATCTGGACGCGCCCTTCCCCGATCTGGGCGAGATCGGGCGGAACAGCTTCCGTTCGACCACCGACCGGATCAAGGCCGATGCCGCCGCCGGGAACCTGTCCTTGCGCGAGGTTGCCCTTGCCGCGGCGACGCCCCGCCCTAATTTCATCGGAACTGGGGCGGAAGTGGCCGAAAGGCTGATCGAATGGATCGATGCAGGCGCGTCGGACGGGTTCATTCTGGGCTTTGCGGTCTCGGCCGAGGGGCTGGAAGATTTCATCCGTCTGGTCATCCCCGAGCTTGAGGCGCGCGGAAGATATAGCCGCGATCTGCCGGGCGAGACCTTGCGCGATCATCTGGGCCTGCCGAGGAAGGAAAGCCGATACGCGCAGGCTGCGGGGATTGTGGCCAAGGCGGGGTAAATATCAGAGCAGAGGGCAGTGCCCGTCCGCCGGATGGGCACTGCGACAGTCGTTCTGAATGCTTTATCGTGCCACCCCGTCAAACATAACTGTGGCGCGGAACGGTGACAAAGTGCCCAGCCGGTGGGGCGGCTGGACACTGCCCGGCGGTGCCTTTCAGGCACCTTGATTCCGGGCGGGCGCTTCACATTCAGCCGCACTGGCGAAGCTTTTCAAAAACCCCGCTGAAATCCCGCAAGATCTGCTGGTAGTCCTCCAGCTCGAACTCATAGGGCAATTCCAGCCGCAGATGATCGACCAGCGGCAGCACAGGATCATCGGCCAAAGCCGCCACGATCTCATCCGTGGTCCCGACGATATCCGGCAGGAACATCATCTTCCTAGGCCCGTTAGGCTGCAATGTCCGCGCCTGTCTCGCCTCCGCAAAGCACGCATATTTCTCGCGCTGCACATCCGTCGCGCTATCGGTCGGCAGAAGCACCCGGCCCAGTCCGACCGACGCAGCACCCTGCCCCGCATAGCTTGCGCGATATGTCGCGATCAGCCGCGCCTGCGTTTCAAGGAAATTCACGCTCCCCTCGGACGTGATCACGTTCCCGGTCAGCATGTTCCAGCCATTCCGCCCCGTCCACTCTGCCGATGCCGAAGAGCCCGCCCCATACCACAGCCGCCCGGTCAGCCCGACCGCATGCGGATGCAGCCGCGGGATCTGATCGCCCGCCGCATTCCCGGCCTCGGCCTCGCCCGATAACGGCTCGCTCTGCAAGGCCCGCGCCAGCTTCTCGGCCACGGCATAGCGACCCTCACCCTTGGGCCATTCGGGCAGATACCCCTGCAACAGATGCGCGAAAGGCGCTGGCCCGGCACTGACGCCGACATTCAGCCGCCCGCGCGACAACACATCGACCGTCGCCAGATCCTCGGCCAGACGGAACGGGTTTTCATAGCCAAGCTGGATCACCGCGCTGCCAAGTCCGATCCGGCGCGTCCGCTGTGTCGCCGCCGCCAGAAAGGTCGCAGCCGAAGACACGCCCCGTTCCAGATGCCGCTGCCGGACCCATGCGGAATCGAAGCCCAAATCCTCGGCCAGCTCGAACAGTTGCAGCGTTGCTTCCAAACCCGGAAACGGATCCTCCCCGGCGAAATTGCCGGGGATCAGGATGGCGAAATGCGAAATACCCATCTCAGAACTTCGGCAGGCCCGGCGGGTTGACCAGAGACTCGTCCAGCGCCTCATCCTGCACATGCCAGCGTTGCAGCGTGCGTCCATAGACGCCATCGGCGATCAGCCCGTTGATGGCGATGGCGACCGGCTGGGCCAGACCGGAATCCTTGCGAAAGGTCGCGGCCACGTCCGAACGTTCGGGCCAACCTGCGGACAATGTGCCGACCTTGCGGAAATCGCCGTCGCGTTCGGCGATGAAGACCAGTTGCGCATGAGGCTGCACCATCACATCCACCCGCCCCGAGCGTAGCGCCAGCAATTTCGTCCCCTCGTCGTCGTAGTAAATCAACTCCGCCGGCTCCAACCCGGCCTCGACATTGAGGTCGTTCCACTTGTTCAGAATCCGCTCTTGATTGGTGCCGATGCCGACGACGATCTTCAGACCGGCGATATCCTTCGGCTCGGCGATCGACTGGACCGGGCTGTCCTGATGCACGAAAAATCCGTGTAGGCCCTGCCGATAAGTGGCGAAGTCGAACTTCTCCTTGCGCTCCTCGGTCACGCCGACATTCGACAGCACCGCATCGATCTTGCCCGATTGCAGCGCCAGCGGCCAATCGGCCCAAGCGACCGGGACGATCTCAAGCTCCAGCCCCAGACTTTCGGCGATCAGAATGGCGATATCGGGATCAGCGCCAACGATGGTCTGGGTGTCGGTGGCATAGGCGTTCAAAGGCGGCGAGGACGGGTTCGCGCCGACAGTCAGCTTGCCGGGGGTGACGAAGGGGAAATCCTTGGGCAGCGCCTCGATGGCCTGCGGGTTCGGGCCGACATGCTCGCGCCCCGGCTGTTCGGGGCTCAGATCGAAGGGGCCGTCCTGCGCAAGGCCGGGCGCAACCGATATCAGCGAGGCCGTCAAAGCCACGGCGATGCGGCGGATGATGCTGTTCATGAGCATGTTCATGGGGGCTGTTCCTGTCGTGCGTGTCGAAAAGCCCGGCCCGCGATGATGCGGACCGGGCGCGTGGCTTACTTACTCGCAAGGCCCGGCGGGTTGGTCTGCGACTGTGACAAGGCCTCATCCGTCAGACCCCACTGCGCCAGCACCTTGGCGTAATTGCCATTCTCGATCTGCGCATTCAGCGCGGCGGTGATCGCCTCGGCCAGACCGGCATCCTTGCGGGTCGCAACAGCGATTTCAGCGGTATCGGGGAAGCCACCCGGCAGCGTTCCGACAACGCGGATCTTGCCGTCCTTTGCCGCCTTGAACGCCGATGTCGCGTTCGGCCCCAGATAGAAATCGATCCGCCCCGATTCCAGCGCCAGATCCTGCACCACCTCATCGTCGAAATAGGAAACCTGCGTATCCGCAAGCCCCTCGGCCTTGTTCTCTTCGATCCAGCGCAACAGGATCTCTTCCTGATTGGTCCCGGACGAGACCGCACCATTCAGCCCGGCGATGTCCTCGCGCTTGGTGATGGCGGTGATGTCGCTGTCAGTGGCTACGTAGAAGCCCAGCAGGTCGTTGCGGTAGCTGGAGAAATCGAATTTCTCCTTGCGTTCTTCGGTGACGGTGATGTTGTGGATCGCAGCCTCGTATTTGCCCGAGGTCACGCCCAGCGGCCAATCGGCCCAGGCGACCGGGACCAGTTCAAGCTCCAGCCCAAGGGAATCGGCGATCAGTTGGGCGATGTCGGGCTCGTTGCCGACAGGGGTCTTGGTATCCGTCGCATAGACCGCGAAGGGCAGCCGGTTCGGGACCGAGGCGATGGTCAGCTTGCCCGGCGTGACCCATGGGTAATCTGCGGGCAGCAGATCGATGGCCGCCTGCACCGGCTCGGCGCGGACGCGGTTCGGCTGTTCGGGGCTCAGATCGATCTCGTCGGCGGCCTGCGCGCCAAGCGGCAACAACGCGCCAAGCGCAGCGGCCAGAAACAGGCTGTGGGTTCGGGTGATGAAGGACATGATGGAGGCTTTCTGTTGACGGCATGAGGAAGACCGCTGCCCGAAAGATCACGGCAGAAGGCAAGGCGGTCGGTGGAGGAAAAATCAGTCAGGACGCGCGCGTCAGGGAGAGGAGGAACCCGCGCGCCCTGACATTTACAGAACCTTCGCGATGAAATCGGCAGTCCGTCGGTGCTGCGGGTCGTTCAAGACCTGCTCCGGGCTGCCGGTCTCGACGACGCGGCCCTGTTCCATGAAGACGATACGATCGGCGACCTCGCGGGCGAAGCCGATCTCGTGGGTGACGATGATCAGCGTGATGCCGGATTGCGCCAGTTCCTTGATCACATCCAGCACCTCGCCGACCAGTTCGGGGTCAAGCGCCGATGTCGGCTCGTCGAACAGCAGCACTTTGGGTTTCAGCGCCAGCGTGCGGGCAATCGCCACGCGCTGCTGTTGCCCGCCCGACAATTGCCGGGGATAGGCATACGCCTTGTCGGCCAGACCGACCCGCGCCAACAGATCCAGCGCCAGCCGCTCGGCATCGCCGCGCGACAGGCCGCGCACCTTGATCGGCGCCTCGGTGATATTCTGCAGCACGGTCAGATGCGGGAACAGATTGAAGTTCTGGAACACCATTCCGACATCGGTGCGCCGTTCCAGCACCTCACGCTCTTTCAGCTCGTAAAGCGTGTCCCCTTCGCGGCGATAGCCGATCAACTCGCGGTCGATGGCGATATAGCCCCGGTCCACCCGCTCAAGATGGTTGATCGAGCGGAGCAGGGTCGATTTGCCCGACCCCGACGGCCCGATGATCGCCGTGACCGAGCCCGAGGGGATCACCAGATCCACATCTTCCAGCACGACCAGATCGCCATAAGCCTTGGTCACGCCGCGAATTTCGACCGTACCGCCGCCCGGCAGGCTGTTGGCCCAGTCAGAGCCATGGCTGCGGGCGCGGATCACCGGCGCAGGCGTCTCAGCCGCGACAGAGACGGGCCGGGCGGGCGAATAAAGGCTGACCAGCCCAAGCCGAGCGAAGAAGACGCGGAAGGCATTCGGGGGCAGCGTGCGCAGGGCGCCGCGGGCGTAATGCCGTTCGATATGATACTGAATGATCGACAAGACCGAGAGGATGATCAGATACCAGACCGTCGCGACCATCAGCAGCGGGATCACCTCGAGGTTCCGGCGATAGATGATCTGCACGGTATAGAACAACTCGGGCAGGGCCAGCACATAGACCATCGATGTGCCCTTGGCCAAACCGATGATCTCGTTGAAAGCCGTCGGCACGATCGACCGCATCGCCTGCGGCAGCACGATCCGTCGCGCCTGATGGCCTTTCGGCAGACCGAGCGCCGCTGCCGCCTCGTGCTGGCCCTGATCGACCGACAGGATACCACCCCGGATCACCTCGGCCGAGAAGGCACCAAGGTTCAGCGTCAGCCCCAGAACCGCCGCCAGAAACGGCGTCATCAGTTGTGTGGTATTGTAGCTGAAGAAGCTGATCTCGGTGAAGGGCACGCCCAGCGAGACGGTCTGATAAAGATAGCCCAGATTGTTCAGAATCAGTAGCAACACGATCAGCGGGATCGACCGAAACAGCCAGATGAACCCCCATGCCAGCGCGGCCAGCAGCGGCGAAGACGACACCCGCGCCAGCGCCAGCACCGTGCCGAGGGTAAAACCGAAGAACGCACCAAGCGCGGTCAACAACAGGGTGCGGCCAAGGCCGGTCAGGACCGGCTCGGACAGGAACCATTCGGCGAAGACCGGCCAGCCCCACCGGGGATTGCCCAGCACCGAATACAGGATCGCGATCAACAGGACGGCGGCAAAGGCGGTGCCGATGGTCCGCGCCCGATGCCTGACGGGGATGACCCGAAGCTCGCCCAGATCGCGGCGTGGCGGGACGGCCCCCGTATGAATATCGGTTGCGCTCATGATGCCGCTCCTGCCCTGATCTCGCCGCTTTGCCGGGCGACCTGTTCATTCTTGGCAACCTTCGCGGCAACTGCGGCCTTGGCCGCCGCCTCGAAATTTTCCGCCGGTTGTTTCAGCGGCGTGCTGCCCGGTCTCCCCGCCAGCGCGCCGATATGCTTTTCAAAAGGTAGTGTCGCATAAAGCTCGGGCGGCAGATCGGGATCAAACAGCGGGCGATAGCCGAGGCCCAGATAAAGCCCCTTCGCCTCGGGCTGGCGGAAGCCGGTGGTCAGATAGACGCGGGTATAGCCAAGCGCTACCGCCTGCGCCTCAAGCTCGGTCACGATCCGCTGCGCCAACCCCTGTCGCCGCAGATCGGCGCGCGTCCAGATGCGTTTGAATTCGGCGGTATCGTCGTCATAGCGCATGAAGGCCCCGCCACCGATGGTCTCACCATCGCGGATCAGCAGCAGGAACGTCCCGTTCGGCGCGGCGAAATAGTCGGGCGGATAACGAAACACCTCTTCCCGCGCGCCGCCGGTGCTGAACAGCGTGCCGTAACGCTGATCGTATTCGCGGATCAGATCCTCGACCAGTGGCGCGGCCCGCGGGTCCAGAGGAGAGGTCACGACGAAATGGTCACTCATGGGTGTCTCCGTTCAGAAAACGCTCGGCCAAGGACGCCCAAAGGGTCGCGGCAGGGGCGATGATGTCGTCGTTGAAGCGGTATTCCGGGCTGTGCAGCGGGGCGCTGTCGCCATTGCCGACAAAGATGAAGCTGCCGGGCCGATGGTGCAGATAGTAGGCGAAATCCTCGGACGCGGTGCGCGGCGCGAAATCGGCGATCACGGCGTCGGTGCCAAGGCTGTCCTCGGCAATCTGTCGGATCAGCCGGGTTTCGGCGCTGGAATTGACGACACTTGGAAAGCCGTGATGCAGATCGACACGAACCTCGGCCCCGAAGCTTTTCGCGACCTGATCGAACAGCGCCGGGATGCGCTTTTTCAGCAGCTCGCGCACTTCAGGGGCATAGCTGCGCAAGGTCAGTTGCAGATCAACCTCACCCGGAATGACATTCGACGCCTGCCCGCCATGGATCGAGCCGACGGTGACCACCGCCATCTGCAACGGATCGACATTGCGCGAGACCACCGATTGCAGCGCGGTGATGGCATGGGCCGATGCCACGACCGGATCGACCGCCAGATGCGGCTCGGCCCCGTGCCCGCCCTTGCCGACAAAGCGCGCGCCGATCTTGTCCACGGCGGCCATGGCCGGACCTTCGACAAAGCCTAACCGCCCCGCCTCGACCCCCGGCCAGTTGTGTAGCCCGAAAATCGCATCGACGGGGAAGCGGTCGAAGAGCCCCGCCTCGATCAACGCGCGGGCCCCTGCCCCGATTTCCTCGGCGGGCTGAAAGATCAGCCGCAGCGTCCCTTGGAAATTCCGGCTTCGTGCCAGATAGCGCGCGGCGGCCAGCAGGATCACCGTATGCCCGTCATGCCCACAAGCATGCATGACGCCGGGAACCGCGCTGGCATAGGAAAGCCCGGTGGCTTCGGCAATCGGCAGCGCGTCGATATCCGCGCGCAGACCAAGCACCGGCCCCGGCCCGTTCTCCAGCGTCGCGATCACCCCGGTCCGGGTCAGTTGCGCGACGCGATAACCCCAGCCTTGCAGCAGGTCGATAATCTTCGCCGTCGTCGCCCGTTCGGCAAAAGCCAGTTCGGGCTTGCGGTGCAGTTCATGCCGCAGCGAGACGAAATCGGCGATGCTTTCGGCAATGGCGGTCGATACGCCCGATCCGTCGGGTGGCGGTCTGACAGCGATGTTCATGGGGTCTCCTGGGTCTTCGACAGCGTGTCAGATGGCCGTGCGATCACGGCGCGGCGGTCAGTTCCGGCTTGTCATGACAACACATTTTCACGCGACCACCTTCGGCTATTGAAAGCTCGGATCTTCGTCGTTGGAGCCTGATCCGCTTTAATCTCTACCATATCACTGTAGATTTAATCGTAAATGAAACAGCCCGTTCTTTTGCAGCGCAGCAACGCATGTAAAATTTCATGCAGGCATGGGTTGAGAAGAACGATTGCATCAGAGGGCCGTCGCGAAATCTTCTTATCTATATGAAATTTATAGATAATCATATTTTCGTTGCGACTACTGTCGAATCGGCCTGCCACACCACCCTTTGGCGACGGCATCCTCAAGCTGGACACCGTCGCAAGGGCGATGTGACCAGCGGCCGCGGGACAGAACAACCACCGCTCCGTCGGCTCGCCGCGTTAAGGACGGGCAAGATGGGTCAATTCTCAATGGAAATCATGCTCCGAACCGCTGATGATCGGCAAAAGCGTATCCCGATCAGCTGAGCTGGAAGGATAAAGTAGTCAGTAAACGACACTTTAGGATCTTTTTTATGTCATATAGTGACATTAGTTAATGTTCGAGACTATACACATCATCTAACCATCACAGGACAGTGGTCGATGTCGAATTTTGATCAAGGCGAAAAGCCTGAAACCGGGGCCGCCAAAGCTGGGACGACGCGGCGGCGTCGCTGGTTGATCTGGCTGATCGTTCCCGGGGTTGTGATCATAGCGGTGTCCCTGTTTCTGCCATCGCCACCAGAAAGCGATGAAGCTCCTGCACCCGCTGCGCCAACAGAAGTGGTCATGCAGTTGCTTCCGTCAGAGCTTCATGAGGTTCGCCGGGCTGCGTTGCGCGATACGGTCCAGCTTACCGGCTCACTCGTTCCGGGCCGAGAACTGACCATTGCGGCCGAAGTATCCGGGCGGATCGAAGATGTCAGCCTGCGCGAGGGCCAGGCGGTCAAGGCGGGTGAAGGGTTGGTGACGATTGATGTGGAAGCATTGCGAAACCAGCTTGAGCAACAGCAATCCACCGCGCAGGCGACGCTGGCGCAGCTTGATCTAGCGCGCGCGCAGTTGCGGCGGACCACGGATCTGGTCGGGCGCGGCGTCACCAGTTCGTCTTCGCTTGAGACAGAGGCCGCCAATGTCGCGCAGTTAGAGGCGAATTATGCGGCCCTGATGAAGCAGGTGGCATCGGCCGAAGACGATCTGTCGAAGGCCAGGATCACCGCGCCATTCGATGGCGTGATCAGCAAAAGGTCGGTCAATGCCGGAGCCTTCGCAAGCCCCGGAACCGAGCTTCTGCAATTGGTGGATATTTCAGAGCTGATCCTGGAAGGCGGCATCCCGGTGAATTACGCCCCGCGCCTGCGGGTCGGGCAACAGGTCTCGATCCGGGTGGACGGCATTCCGGGTCGCAGGTTTGAGGGCACGATCAACCGCGTCGCGCCTGTTGCAGTTGCCGGAACGCGGGTGTTGCCGGTCTATGCGACGATTGCCAATACCAACGATCTGCTGAAAGGCGGCATGTTCGCGGCGGGCGAGCTGGTGCTTGAAGAAACGCAGGACGGGATCGGCATCCCGACCACGGCCATTCGTGAGGATGGCGACAAAACCTACGTTCTGCGCGTCGAGGATGACCGGGTCGTCAGGCAAGAGGTCGAGATTGCGCGGACCTGGAATCGTGGGCGAACCTCGGAAATCGCGTCGGGCCTTGACGCAGGCGACATTATTGTCTCGCAAGCAATGGAACGGTTGCAAGACGGGACGCGCGTGAACCGGATCGGGGCAGCACAATGATCCTGACCCGCATCGCCGTTCGTCAGCCCGTCTTTGCGACGATGATGATGATTGCCATCGTCGTCATCGGTCTGTTCTCTTATTCCCGGCTGGCCATCGACGAACTGCCGGATGTCGATTTTCCGGTCGTGGCCGTGGTCACCTCCTATCCCGGCGCCACGCCCGAGGCGGTCGAGAACGATATCATCAAGCCCATAGAAGACAGTGTCGCGACCCTTGCCGGGATCGACAGCATCACCTCGACCGCACAATCCGGTGCCTCGATGGTGCTGATCATGTTCGAGCTAGAGGTGGACAGCGCCACCGCCGCGCAGGATGTCCGCGACCGTATCTCGCAGATCCAAGGCACCTTGCCCGACAATGCCGATGATCCGCGCATCCTGCGGTTTGACCCGACGGGCATGCCTATTCTGTCCATCGGGCTGTCGTCGGACCGGCTGGGCACAGCCACGCTGACCAAGCTGGCCGAGGATGAGCTATCGACCCGGATCGCCAACATTCCCGGCGTGGGTGAAGCATCCGTGGTCGGTGGTTTGCCGAACGAAGTGCAGATCCTGCTGGACCCGGACCGGCAAACCGCGCTTGGCATCGGCGCGGCGGACATCACCTCGATCCTGCGCAACGAAAACACCGATCTGCCCGCAGGTGATGTGACCGAAGGCACCAGCACCAAATCGGTTCAGGTCGAGGGTCGCATCCCCGACCTTCAGGGGTTCGAAGATATCATCGTTGGCCAGCGCGGCGGATTTCCAGTGCGGCTTGGCGATCTGGCCTTCGTCGGCACCGATCTTGCCGAGCGTGAAAGCCTTGCGATGATCGATGGCCGTCCCGCGATCACCATTGACGTGCTGAAGACCCAAGGCGCCAATACGGTCGGCGTGGCGAAAGCCGTCCGCGCCGATATCGAGAAGATGCGCGCCGATCCGTTCTATGACGGCATCAATATCTCGGTCATCCGCGACAACTCGACCTCGGTGGAAGAAAGCTTCTCCGCCGTTCAGAGCATGTTGATCGAGGGCGCCATTCTGGCGACCGTCATCGTCTTTCTGTTTCTGAACTCGTGGCGCTCGACCGTGATCACCGGGCTTACGCTGCCGATCTCGATCATCGGAACGATGGCCGCGATCTATTTCATGGGCTTCACGCTGAACATGATGACGATGATGGCGCTGTCGCTTTCCATCGGCATCCTGATCGACGATGCCATCGTCGTCCGCGAAAACATCATGCGGCATCTGCATATGGGCAAAAGCCACGAACAGGCGGCTTTGGACGGCACCAACGAAATCGGGCTGGCGGTGCTGGCTACAACGCTGTCAATCGTCGCGGTGTTTTTGCCGGTGGCCTTCATGGACGGCATCATCGGCCGCTTCTTCCTGCAATTCGGGGTGACGGTTTCGGTCGCCGTGCTGATCTCGATGTTCGTGTCGTTCACCCTGGACCCAATGATGTCGGCGGTCTGGTATGATCCGGCCTCGGACCTGAACGCCAAGCGCGGCCCGATCGGTCGCGCGGTCATGGCTTTTGATCGCTGGTTCGAGCGACTGATCCGGTCATACCGCCGTCTGCTGGAATGGGCGCTTAGCTGGCGCAAGGCGACCCTTGCGATTGCGACGGCGGCCTTTGTGGGCGGGCTGATGCTGTTTCCGCTGGTCGGCGCGGAATTTGCGCCTGCGTCGGACAATTCCGAAGTTCAGGTGGAAATCGAGCTTCCCATTGGCACCTCGATGGCACGGACAGAGACGAAGATCGGGCAGGTCGATACGATCCTGCGGCGGTTCCCGGAAGTGATCGGGACTTACGCCACGGTCGGTTCCGGCGCGACCAGCGGCAAGAATCAGGCAACGATCACGGCACGGCTGACGCCCCCCGCGGAACGTCATCGCAGCCCGACCGAGCTTAGCGGCCCGATCCGGGTCGCGCTGGAGGAAATTCCGGGCGCAAAGTTTCGCGTCGGTGCGGGGGATTCCTTCGGCAGCGGTGTGGCAACGCCGGTCGAGCTGAAGATGCGCGGCAGCGATCTGGACACGCTGAAACGGCTGTCTGCCACTTTGGCCGATGAACTGTCGAAGGTTCCGGGACTTGTGGATATTCGCACATCTCTGGATGATCCCCAACCGATGCTGGGCGTGCGCGTCAATCGCGAAGCGGCATCCGATCTGGGCGTCCGCCTGACACAGGTCGGCAGCGCCCTGTCCCCGATGATCGCGGGCGAGGATGTCTCGGAATGGACCGCCCCGGACGGCAGCAACTATGATGTCGTCGTGCGCTTGCCGCAGGATCTGCGCGATGACGCAGCAAAGCTTGCCAGCTTGCCGATAGTCGGTTTGCCGGATGGCGGTGGCGTGGTGCGGCTTGATCAGATTGCGACGGTCGAACAATCCGAAAGTGCCGGTGAGATCACCCGCGAGGATCGCCAGCGGTCGGTCAGCATCACCGCCGGGCTGGACGGGGCCGATATCCGCAGCGCGCAATCGGGCCTCCAGGCAGCGATGGCAGCGGTCGAATTGCCGCCGGGCTACAGCTACTCGATGGGCGGCGATGCTGAAAGCATTATCGAGTCCGGTATCTCGGCCTTGGTCGCGCTGGCATTGGCGATTGTCTTCATCTATCTGGTTCTGGCCTCACAGTTCGGCAGCTTCCTGCAGCCGCTTGCGATCATGTCTTCGCTGCCGCTTGCGCTTGTCGGGGTGATGTTGGGGCTGATGATCGGCGGATCGACCCTGAACATGTTCTCGGCCATCGGGTTTATCATGCTGATGGGTTTGGTGGTGAAGAACGCGATCCTTCTGGTCGATAACGCCAACCATCAACGCGCCGCAGGCATGGACCTGCGCCAAGCGCTGCTGGAAGCTGGCGTGACCCGCTTCAGGCCGATTGTCATGACCACATTGGCGATGATTTTCGGCATGGTGCCGCTGGCTATCAACATGCACGGCGGCACGTCGCAAAACGCACCCATGGCCCACGCGGTGATCGGCGGGCTTATCTCATCCTCGCTGCTGACGTTGATCGTGGTGCCGGTCTTGCTGACCTATGTGGAAGGGTTCCTGAACCTGATCCGGCCATATCTGCCCAAGGCGCCTGATGACGCACATGCGTAAGCCGGAACGATTCTGACACCTATGAGGGCCAGCGCGTCGGCGCTGGCCCTGACACAGTCCCGCAGCTATCAGCGTTGCTAAATCCGGAACGGTGGGTAGTGAGGAAGAGCCACTTTCTGATGCCGAATAAGGGCTCATTCCCGGCATCTTGTGGATCACGTTGCTGCCAACGTCCATGATTGCAAACAGGCTACAAAAACATTCACCCGGCGCCAGCTGACCTAAAATTTTTATAGGCTTCGATCAGGATAGCCGCCTTATCAGCGGTATCCTTGAAGTCCTGCCCCGCGCTATAAAGCGAACCCCCAAGACCGAACCCGTTCGCGCCTGCCTGCAGATAGGCGGCCATGGTCTGCGCATTGATGCCGCCAACCGGCAGCAATCTTGCATCTTTGGGCAGCACGCTGCGCATTGCCTTGACCGCAACAGGTGGGATCATCTCGGCGGGGAACAATTTCAGCGCCGACGCACCGGCATCCAGCGCCGCGAAAGCCTCGGACATGGTGCCGATGCCGGGCAGGTAGATGAGGTTCAATCGGCGCGCCTCGGCGGCGACGGCGGGCGAGAAATTCGGGGCCACGATCAGCCGCCCGCCCGCCTCGGCCACCAAGCGGACGTCTTCCGCAGTAAGAACCGTTCCCGCACCGACAAGCGCTTGCGGCAGGTTTGCCGAAAGGGTTGCGATACTGTCCAACGGCTCAGGCGAGTTCAGCGGCACCTCCAGCAGCGTGAAGCCCGCGTCGGTCAGCGCCTTGCCGTGATCCAGCGCCTCGTCCGGGCGCAGTCCGCGCAGGATCGCGACCAGCGGACAGGCGGCAAAGGCAGCTTCGAAATCCATCAGACGATCCCCGCTTGTTGTGCAATCTTCCACAGCCCCTGCCGCGCCATTCCCGGCGCGGCAATCTTCGCGGCTATCCCCCGGGCGTTCAGCGCGATCCGATACCGCTCGGCCAGATCGCCCCGACCGATGATGGTGACCGGGCCTGTCGCCATCCCGGCAACCTCATCCCCGATCAGCAGCCCCGACAGGTAGTCCGCAATCTCATTCGCGGGCAACCGCTCTTGCAAGGCCAGCGACCGGGCCGAAAACACCCGCGCCAGCAACGGGCCTTCCTGCCCGCCCGTTTCCACGCCGCGCAGGAAGGCAGCGGCGCTTCCCTCACCCGGCTCGATCAGCCGCCCGAGGATCGACTGATCGCGCATCAGCGCAAACATCTCGCCGGTCATGACCGTGCGAAAGCGGATCAGCAGCCCGCCCTCGATCACCGCCCATTTGCTATGCGTGCCGGGCAGCACGAACCGGCCTTCGCTCTCATCGTCCACGGCCAGTTGCCCGATGATTTCGGTTTCCTCGCCACGCATCACATCGGGCGTCGGTCCGTCAGGATCACAGATCGCGCCACAAGCGAAATATATCCGCCCAACCGCGCTTTCATGCGTAACCAGCGCGCCTGCAAGTGCCTCGGCATCCAACGGCAAGGGCAGATAGGGCGTCTCGACCCAACCATTGCGGCTGGTGATCATCCCCGAGGCGATGATCGGCAAACCCTGCCCCAGCCAGTCCGGTATGGCACGTTTCAGCGCACCTTCGAACCCGCCCGGCTCGGCACTTGCGGCAAGGATACCCGGCCCCTCGGTGACGCTGTCTGTCACCTCGCCGCCACGATCCATCCGCCATGCCCGAAACGAGCTTGTGCCCCAATCGATGGCGATCAACCCGGTCATGCGCGTTGGAACCGATATGCGGCGTGGTGCCGATAGGTCTGGCCGGGCCGCAGGATCACATCGGGAAAATCCGGCCGGTTCGGTGAATCGGGCCAGAATTGCGTCTCCATCGCCAAGCCGGCATGCGGGCCATAAACCCGGCCATCAAGTCCCGGCAGCCCGGCGAAATGTCTGCCGTCATAGATCTGCAGGCCCGGCATGTTGGTCTCAACAGTCATTGCAAGGCCCGATCTTCCGGTCAACCGCGCGACCGGGCGGGGCGGCAAAACGCTGTCGGCAAGACAGAAGTTGTGATCGTAACCCGACCTGCCAATCTCGCGGTCTTCACGGAAATCGAACAAAGTGCCTTCGACCAGACCTGTTCCGGGCAGCGGCAACAGGTCATCGTTCAGCGGCAGATAGCGATCCGCGGCGATCATCAGGTGGTGGTCCAGAACATCGTCGCTGCCATCGAGGTTAAAATAGCCATGCGGCGCCAGATTGCAGGGGGTGGCGGCGTCCGTTACCGCCTCCATCTCTGTCACCAAAGCCTGATCCTGCAGCGAAATGGTGGCGCGGATCGTCAGCCTGCCGGGGAAACCCATATGTCCGTCGGGCGAGACATGGGACAGGGTGACACGGTCCGGCGCGTGATCCTCGATCTGCCAGACCTGTTGGCCGACGCCCTCGACCCCGCCATGCAGGGTGTGGCGGCCAAGGCAGTTCTTGTCGGTGTGATAGGTCGTGCCATCCAGAGTAAAGCTGGCGCCGTTGATCCGGTTGGCGCAGCGCCCGACAATCGCGCCCATTGATCGGGTCGTCGTCATATAGGCGGCCGGATTGGGCGATCCCAGAACCAGAGGATGATCGACGCCCTCAAGCCGCAGATCCTGCACGATCGCGCCCAGCGTCAGAACCCGTGCGGTCAGCCCGTCTGCCTGAAGCGAGATCGCATGCAAATCGCGCCCGTCGGGCAAGGGGGGAAGTGCGGTTACAGTCATAGAATCACCCTTGGTTCGGCAAGCCCACGCAGATCGTGGCGCAGAAGATAGGTCAGGCCCTGATACGGATCAGGATCGCTGATGCCTTGTGTGGCCGTCGTCACCAGCATCTCTCCGCTCGCGCCAAAGGCCGGGCAGGAGGAATGCGCGCCGCCGACATCAAAGCGATGTGTCTGCCGACCCTCGGGATCAAAGCGCAGCACCGCGCCCTCTCCCCAGATTGCACAGCAGAAACCGCCATCGGCATCGATCACCGCGCCGTCCGGATTCAAACCTTGCGGCGCAAGGTCGAGATAAAGCTCGGGCTCACCCACAGGCCAGCCATCCGCGTCCAGCGCCTGCCGCCAGACTTTGCCGATGGCCGTATCGGCGAAATGCACCGTGCGCCCGTCAGGCGAAAAGCAGATCGCATTGGTGATGCTGATCCCGTCATGCAGCTTGCGCAACTCGCCCCGATACCAACGCCAGATAGCGCCCGCCCCGGTCTGGGCCAGCTTGCCCATCGTGCCCAGCCAGAACCCGCCCTGCCGATCTGCCCGCCCGTCATTCGAGCGGGTCGTGGGATTGTCGGCCTCGATCTCGACCAGATCGGTCAGCGCGCCGCTGGTCAGGTCCAGCACCGACAGCCCCGTCTCGGTCCCGATCAGCAGGCGGTCGCGGTCGATCCATCCGGCGGCAGAGGCGATGCGGTCGAAGCCCCATTCCAGCGGTCCCGAGGCATCGCGCGATAAAAGCTTGCGGCCGATGATGTCGAACCAGAAGAATTGCTGCCGTTCGGGATGCCACAATGGCCCCTCGCCCAGCGTGCAGGGCCTGTCGTCATAGATTTCAGCTTTCATCCCCGGCCTCCTGCCAGTCGGTCCTGTGACAGTTTCAGCAACCCTTTCTGTAACAGGATAAACGCCAGCAGAAGCACCCCGATCACAATCTTGGTCCACCAGCTCGACAGGCTTCCATCAAAGACAATGTAGGTCTGGATCAGCCCCATCGTCAGCACGCCGATGAAGGTGCCGAACATATAGCCCGCGCCGCCAGTCAACAGCGTGCCGCCAATCACCACGGCGGCAATCGCGGTCAGCTCTGCCCCGACCGTCGCCAGCGAATAGCCCGAGCCGGTATAGATGGTGAAAACAATCCCCGACAATCCGGCCATCAGCCCGGAGAAGGCATAGACCAGCACCGTCGTCCTGCCCTGTCGGACCCCCATCAACCGCGCCGTCGCCTCGCCTCCGCCAAGGGCGTAGACGCTGGTGCCGAAGCGGGTCTTATGGGCGATGATCATGCCGATGATGAAGGTTAGGACCATCAGCACGCCGATCAGCGTCAGCCTGCCTTTGCCGGGCATCAGCCAATAGGCGCCCTGCACCGACTGAAAGAACGGATGCGAGATCGGCACGGAATCGATCGACAGCATATAGGCCGCGCCGCGGGCCAGAAACATGCCCGCAAGCGTGACGATAAAGGCAGGCATCGCCAGCCGGTCGATCAGAAACCCCATCGAGGCGCCGAAGGCGGTGGTCAGCACCAGCAGCATCGCGAAGACCGCCAGCGGATGCAGCGAGGTATCGCGCAGGATCACCGCGATGAATACGCCCGAAAACGCGATCACCGATCCGACCGACAGATCGATGCCGCCCGACAGGATCACCATGGTCATGCCGACGGCCACGATGCCCAGATAGGCATTGTCGGTCAGCAGATTGCCGATGACGCGGGTGGACAGCATCGTCGGAAACTGCGTCCAGCAGATCACATAGGCCAGCAGGAAGATGGCAATGGTGACGTAAAGCGGCAAGGCGCGGGTATTCATCACGCATCTCCTTTCAGCGCGGCTTCGCGTGAGGCGCGCTGGCTGTCACGCCACAGCCGCCACTCCGCCGCGATCCGGGGCGATTGCAGGATCAGGATGATCAGAACCAGCGCCGCCTTGATGATGAGATTATATTCCGAAGGGAAACCCGCCAGCCGGATACCGATGGTGATGGTCTGGATGATCAACGCCCCGATGACCGAGGCGGCGATGGAAAACCGACCGCCCAGCAGCGAATTGCCCCCGATGACCACGGCAAGGATGGCGTCAAGCTCCAACCACAGCCCGGCATTATTGGCGTCGGCCCCGCGAATATCGGCAGTAACGATCAGCCCGGCCAAGGCCGCGCAGACGCCCGAGGCGACATAGACCGCGATCAGCAGCACCGTCGCATTGACCCCGGCCAAGGCGCTGGAGCGGCGGTTGATCCCGGTCGCCTCGATCAGCATGCCAAGCGCGGTGCGGCGCAGGACCAGCGTTGCCGCAACGGCAGTGACGATCCAGATCCATGCCGGAAACGGCAGGCCCAGCAGATTGCCCGACCCGATCCAGCCAAAGCCCGGATGGGTGAAGGTCAGAATGCGGCCCTCGGTAATCAACTGCGCGATGCCGCGCCCCATTGTCATCAGGATCAACGTGGCAACAAAGGGCTGGATGCCGACAATGGCAACAAGAACGCCGTTCCAAAGCCCGGCAAAAGCCCCCGCCGCAAGCGCCAGCAGCAGCGCCACCGGCAAACCCCAGCCAGCGGTGATGGCGGCAGCGGCGACCGCGCCGCAGATCGCCATGATCGTGCCCACCGACAGATCGATGCCCCGCGTCGCGATCACCAGCGTCATGCCGGTTGCCAGCAGCGCCACCGGGGCCGCGCGTTTCAGCACATCGATCAGCGGGCCGACCAGACGACCATCATTGACGGTGATGGTCAGGAAGGCCGGATAAACCACCGTCACCAGCGCAATCAGCGCGGCCAGCGCGATTAGTTGCGGGGCGATGCGTTTCAGCAGTTCGGCCATCACGCGACCTCCTGTTTCGGGCCGGTCGCGGCAATGGCTTTGACGATGTTTTCGGGGGCGATCTGGCTGCCGGTCAGCTCTGCCACATGGCGGCGGTCGCGCAGCACGATCACCCGATCCGAGACGGCGATCAGCTCATCGATCTCGGACGAGATGACCAGCAGCGACATGCCTTGCTGGGTCAGTTCCTGTATCAGCCGGACGATTTCGGCATGGGCGCCGACATCGATGCCGCGCGTCGGTTCGTCAAGGATCAGAAAGCGCGGGTTCATCGCCAGCCAACGGGCCAGCACCACCTTTTGCTGATTACCACCGGACAATTCGCCGATGCGTTTTTCGCGACCCGTGGTGCGGATATCCAGCCGCTTGATATAGTCGTCGGCCAGCCGGTTCTGTTCGGCACGCGGGATCGGCCGTGCCCAGCCGCGACGGGCTTGCAGGCCAAGGATGATGTTTTCACGGATGGTCAGATCGGCGACGATGCCATCGGTCTTGCGATCCTCGGGGGCAAGGCCGAAGCCTGCCGCAATCGCCGCACGAGGGGCGGTCAGGTTTAGCGGGCCGCTTTGATCGCTGGCGCTGCCGGATTGGGCGGTCCTGACCCCGAACAGCAGTTCCGCCGTTTCGGTCCGCCCCGAGCCAAGCAGCCCGGCAAGGCCAACAACCTCGCCCTGACCCACATCCATGTCGAAGGCTTCGACCGCACCGCGCCGCGACATGCCCTGAAAGCGCAGCATCGGCGGGCGCGGTCCGCGATCCGTGGCGGTCTGGTTGGTCGCGGCTTCCAGTTCACGGCCCAGCATGTGACCGATCAGCCGTTCCCGGTCGAGGCTGCGCGTCTCTTCTGTCACCACCTTGCGACCATTGCGCAGGACGGTCACCCGATCGGTCAGATCAAAGACCTGATCCAGAAAATGCGACACGAAAACGATGCCAAGGCCACGGTCGCGCAGGCCGCGCACCACGTCGAAAACCATCCGCACCTCGGCGGCATCAAGGCTGGCGGTCGGTTCGTCAAGAATCAGCACCTTGCCCGACAGCGCTACCGCGCGGGCAATGGCGATGATCTGCTGGATGGCGACGGGATAGCTGCCAAGATCGCGATCCACATCCAGATCCAGCCCGTATTGGTTCAGCATCGCCCGTGCCTCGGCCCGCATGGCGCGGGTGTTCACAAGGCCGAAACGTCTCGGCTCGCGCCCGAACATTAGGTTCTGGGCGACGGTCAGATTGGGCAGCAGGTTCACTTCCTGATAGACGGTGCCGATGCCCTGATCCTGCGCCTCGACGGTCGAGCGCGGATCGATTTCGGTCCCGTTCAGAACCATCCTGCCGCCACCGCGGCGATAGGCCCCGGTCAGGCATTTGATCAGCGTCGATTTGCCCGCACCATTTTCGCCCAGAAGCGCGTGAACCTCGCCCGCTTGCAGGTCAAAATGCACATCGTCCAGCGCACGGGTGCCGGGAAAAACCTTGGTCAGCGAGCTGATGGAAAGCAGCATGACACCACCCCTGAAAAGAAGGCCGGGCCGTGTGGCCCGGCCAGACAAGATCAGTAGCCCAGACCCTTGCGGGCCTCGTATTCAGCAGCCGGATCATCGGCTTGCGTGAACAGCTTCGATTCCGTCTGCAGGAACTTCTCAGGCTCGGTGCCGTCCGCCCAGAAGGCTTCCAGCGCGTCAAAGGCAGGTCCGGCCATGTTCGGCGTCAATTCCACCGTGGCATTCGCCTCGCCATCGGCCATGGCTTGGAAGATATCCGGCACGCCGTCGATCGAGACGACAAGGATATCCTCGCCCGGCTTCAGACCAGCCTCTTTGATCGCCTGAATTGCGCCCACGGCCATGTCGTCGTTATGGGCGTAAAGCGCGCAGATATCCTTGCCGCCGTTTTCCGCCTGAATGAAGCTTTCCATCACTTCCTTGCCAAGCGCGCGGGTGAAATCGCCGGTCTGGCTGCGGACGATTTCCAGATTGGCGTGATCGGCGATCCCGCTTTCAAAGCCGGATTTGCGGTCGATAGCGGGGGAAGAGCCGGTGGTGCCCTGCAATTCGACGATCCGGCACTCGCGGTCGCCGACCTCATTGGCCAGCCATTCGCCCGCGACCTGACCCTCATGGACAAGGTTCGACCCCACAGCGGTCAGATAAAGATCGTCCGAGCTGTCGACCTGACGGTCCAGCAGCACAACCGGGATCTCGGCCTCTTTCGCCTCTTGCAGGACCGAATCCCAGCCGGTCGCAACCACCGGCGCTAGCAGGATCGCATCGACGCCCTGCGCGATGAACGACCGGATCGCGGCGATCTGGTTTTCCTGCCGCTGCTGCGCATCCGAGAATTGCAGTTGGTAGCCACGCTCTTCCGCCTCGGTGCGGGTCAGGGTGGTTTCTGCGGCCCGCCAACCGGATTCGGAACCGATCTGCGAAAAGCCGATGGTCCTGTCCTGAGCCATCACGGCAGTAGCCGAGATCGCCAAGGCGGCAACAGTCGTCATCAGGGTCTTGGTGGTCATGGTTTCCTCCCTTTGGGTTTATGACCGTCTGTTGCGCGTCAAAGCCTCCTCAGTCGCGCAAATCGTCTGGCAGCAGGGCAGCGGGCATATTCTGATAGCTGACCGGGCGCAGGAAACGCCGGATCGCCATCGTGCCGACGCTGGTTGCGCCGAAATTCGTAGAGGCGGGATAGGGGCCGCCATGCACCATGGCATCGGCCACCTCGACCCCGGTGGGCCAGCCATTCGCCAGCACCCGCCCGGCCTTCCGCTCAAGGATCGGCATCAGGCGGCGGGCGGTCGGGGTGTCGGGCTCGTCCATTTGCAGGGTCACTGTCAACTGGCCCTCAAGGCTGCGCGCCAGTTCCAGCATCTGATCCTCGCCCGAGACGGTGACGACAAGGCCAAGCGGACCAAAGACCTCTTCCCCAAGAGCATGGTTCGCCATGAAATCGGCGGCGCTGGTCTGATAGATATTGGGCAAAGCATTGCGGCCGCGGCTGTCATTGGCCAGCACAGGCCGGGCCGCGCCGGCGATACGGTCGGTGCCGTCGCGATAGGCATGGGCGATGCCGTCGGTCAGCATGACCTGCTCGGCGGCCTCCTTCAGCGCGGCACTGGCCGTGGCGGTGAATTCGTCGGCCCCCTCTTCGGAGATCACCAGCATGCCCGGATTGGTGCAGAATTGCCCGGCGCCCATCGTCAGGCTGGCGGTCCAACCCTCGGCGATCTGCTTGCCACGTGCAGCAAGTGCTGCGGGCAGGACGAAGACCGGGTTGATGCTGCCCAATTCGCCGAAGAACGGGATCGGCTCTGGCCGGGCGGCGCAGAGATCGTAAAGCGCCCTGCCCCCACGCAGGCTGCCGGTAAAGCCCACCGCCTTGATCAGCGGATGTTCGACCAGCGCCTTGCCGACCTCGTGGCTGTCGCCATGAATGAAGGAAAAGACCCCTGCCGGAACGCCGGTGCGGGTGATCGCGGCAAAGATCGCCTCGGCGATGATCTCGCCCGTGCCGGGATGGGCGGGATGCCCCTTCACCACGACCGGACAGCCCGCCGCCAAAGCCGAAGCGGTGTCGCCGCCCGCCGTCGAAAAGGCCAGCGGGAAGTTCGAGGCGCCAAAGACCGCGACCGGGCCAATCGGCCGCTGGATTAGCCGCAGATCGGGACGAGGCAAGGGCTGGCGGTCAGGCAAGGCCTTGTCATGGCGGCGGTCAAGATATTCGCCGTCGCGGACATGCTGCGCGAACAGGCGCAACTGGCCGGTGGTTCGGCCACGCTCGCCCTGCAACCGCGCCGCTGGCAGGCCGGTTTCCTGCGCGCCGATTTCGGTGATCGCATCCGCCCGCGCCTCGATCTCATCGGCGATGGCGTCAAGGAAGGCCGCACGATCCTGACGGCTGGCCGCACCATAGGTCCAGAACGCCTCTTCCGCAGCTTTCACCGCGCGATCCACCAGATCGACATTGCCCGAGCTGAACTCATGCACCGGCCCATGCGCGGGGCTAGAGGTGAATTTCGCATCGGTGGCGATCCATTCGCCTGCGATCAGATGCTTGCCTTGCGGGCTATAGGTCATAACCATTCCTTAGAATTCAAAGTCTTCAACGGTCGTGCGGCGCCCTAGGGTAAAGGCGTCCGCCACCAGAACCATCGGGGACACGTCAACCTCTGACGCGGATTGTTCCACCAGCCGCGCCATCCGGTCGTAAAGCGCGGGATATTCACCCATGATGCTGTCCTGACCGCCTACCCGCTGACCGTCGATTTCCAGCAGATTGCCGCCCATGCGCAGGGCCAGAGAGCCGCGATCGGTCTGGAACTCCATGTCCCACGTCTGCGGGCCTTCCTGCCGGAAGTCGAAATCGGCGGTAATGTTCTGGCCCAGTTGCAGGCGCGCGGCGATGGGCGCCTGACGGTTGCCGGGGAAATCGATTTCAGCGGCGGTCAAATGGACCGGGACCGGAAGGATCTCGGTCAGGATCGACAGCGCGTTGATGCCGGGATCGAAGACGCCCATGCCGCCTGCCTCGAAAATCCAGTCCTGACCGGGATGCCATTTCCGCACATCCTCGCGCCAGATGATCCGGCCCGAGCGAATGTCGCAATCGGCAAGCCACGCCTTTGCCCCGGCGACCGCATGGGCCATCCGCGAATGCCATGTGGTGTAAAGACTGACGCCCTGCGCCATCGCCAGATCGCACAGGATATGCACCTCGGCCAAGGTCGCACCGGGCGGCTTTTCCAGCATCAGGTTGCGCCCCGCGAACAGCACCGCCTGCGCCACCAGAAAGCGCGGCACCGGCGGCAGGCACAGACTGACGGTGCCGATTTCGGGATGAGCGTCCAGCATCTCGCCGATCCGGGCATAGGCGGGCACGCCCGCAACCTTACCATTGCGCGAAACGGTCGCGGCCAGTTCCCAATCCGGGCTGGCTTCCAGCGCGGGCACATGCTGGTCGAGGGCGATCTTGCCGATGCCTACAAGCGCGATCTTCATCAATGGCTGTCCTTTCCGACCGCATTGCCGCGACAACCGCGCAGGAAGTCCAGATCGGCCCCGGTATCGGCGCCCATCACATGCGCCTGATGCAGCCATGCGTAACCGCTGGCGGGCTGACCGGCCAGCGGCTGCCACTCGGCCAGCCGTTCGGCCAGCTCGGCGTCACTGATATCCAGATGCAGCCGACGGTTCGGAACGTCCAGTTCGATCATGTCACCATCGCGAACCACCGCAAGCGGCCCACCCGCCGCCGCCTCGGGCGAGGTATGCAGAACCACGGTGCCGTAAGCCGTTCCCGACATGCGCGCATCGCTGATCCGCACCATATCGGTGATCCCCTTGCGCAGAACCTTGGGCGGCAGGCCCATATTGCCGACCTCGGCCATGCCCGGATAGCCGCGCGGGCCGCAATTCTTCAGCACCATCACGCAGGTCTCATCAATATCCAGCGCCTCATCCTCGATCTTGGCCTTGTAGTCGTCGATATCCTCGAAGACGACCGCCCGCCCGCGATGCGTCAGCAGATGCGCAGACGCAGCCGAGGGCTTCAGCACCGCGCCCTTCGGGGCCAGATTGCCGCGCAGAACCGCGATGCCGCCGTGATCGGTCAGTGCCTTGTCGGCAGGCAGGATCACATCCTCGTTCCAGTTGACGACATCCTTGACCTCGTCCCAGATCGTCTCGCCCGATACGGTCAGAGCGTCGCGGTGCAGCATCCCGGCCTCGCCCAGACGTTTCAGCACCACCGGCAGACCACCGGCATAGAAGAATTCTTCCATCAGATATTTGCCCGAAGGCATCAGGTTCACGATGGTCGGCACGTCGCGGCCCAACCGGTCCCAGTCGTCCAGCGTCAGATCGATCCCGACCCGCCCGGCCATCGCCAGCAGATGCACCACCGCATTGGTTGACCCGCCAATCGCGCCATTGGTGCGGATGGCGTTCTCAAAGGCGGCTTTCGTCATGATGTCGGACGGCTTCAGATCGTCCTTTACCATCTGCACGATCCGCCGCCCGGTCATCTGCGCCATCACCCGACGACGCGAATCCACCGCCGGGATTGCGGCATTGCCCGACAAGGCCATACCCAAAGCCTCGGCCATCGAGGCCATGGTTGAGGCCGTGCCCATCGTGTTGCACGTCCCCGAGGACCGGCTCATCGAGGCTTCCGCCTCAAGAAATTCCCCTTGGGTCATCTCTCCGGCTTTCACGGCTTCGCTGAATTTCCACAGATGCGTGCCCGAACCGACCCGTTCACCGCGGAAATAGCCGTTCAGCATCGGGCCGCCCGTCACCACGATCGAGGGGATGTCACAGGACGCCGCCGCCATCAGCAGGCTGGGCGTGGTCTTGTCGCAACCGACCAGCAGGACCGCCCCGTCCATCGGCTGGCCGCGAATGGTTTCCTCGATGGCAAGCGCGGCCAGATTGCGGAACATCATCGCCGACGGGCGGAAGGTGTTCTCCGAGGCCGAAAACACCGGCACCTCGACCGGGAAGCCACCTGCCTCCCACACGCCCGCCTTCACCTTCTCGGCCAGCTCGCGCAGATGGCCGTTACACGGGGTCAGGTCGGACCATGTGTTCAGGATGCCGATGATCGGGCGACCGTCGAACAGGTCATGCGGATAGCCCTGATTTTTCATCCAGCCGCGATGATAGATCGTGTCGCGCGAATTGCCGCCATACCATTCCTGCGAGCGCAGTTTGCGGGGCCAGGGTGCCGGAGTGAAGGTCATCTTTGGTCTCAAAGGGCTGCGACGGCCACCGGGGTCGTCTCGTGTGGCTGTTGGGTCAGGCCGTTCCGCAGGGGAAGGCCGAAGGCTGGGCAGGCGATCTCGAAGCTGTCGCCGGGCTGGACGGCGATCCCGTCGGCAAAGGACAGCGTGGCGGTGCCGAAGAAATGCACGTGCACATCGCCCGGCTGCCGGAACAGCGCGTATTTAAAGTGGTGATGTTCCAGATTGCTCAGGCTATGGCTCATATTCGCCTCGCCCGACAGGAACGGCTTTTCCCAGATCACCGCGCCGTCGCGGATCACCCGGCTGGTGCCCTCGACATGCTGCGGCAGATCGCCGACCAGCATTTCCGGGCCGAAACTGGCGGGGCGCAGTTTGGAATGGGCAAGCCACAGGTAATTGCCGCGTTCGGTCACATGGTCCGAAAATTCATTCGCCAGCGCAAAGCCAAGCCGGAACGGTCGGCCATCCGCCGCGATCAGATAGATGCCCGCGATCTCGGGCTCTTCGCCCGCATCCAGCGCGAAGCCGGGCGAGGTCAGATCGGTGCCGGGGGCGACGGCTGCGTAACCGTTACCCTTCCAGAACCATTCCGGCTGCACGCCGATGGCGCCCTGCCCCGGCTTGCCGCCTTCCAGACCCATGCGGAACATCTTCATGCTGTCGGTCAGATCGTCCGGGTCGGCCTTCTTGTGCATCGAGTTGCGTGTCGCGGCAGAACCCAGATGGGTCAGCCCGGTTCCGGTCAGATGCAGATGCGCGGGATCGGCATGATCGACCGGCAGCAGCATCCGCCCCTCGGCCAAAGCAGCCGCCAGATCGACCGGGTCGCCCTGTCCGCGCGCCTTGATCTCGGCCCGCAGGCTGTGGCCCGAGGCGATGGCCGCCTCTGCCAGTTCCAGCGTCGTGGCGACGCCGGGGATCAGATAGGCGGCCTCATCCTCGCGCACGGCGACAGCGCGGTTCCCATCGGCCAGTTTCAGTTGCGACAGGAACATGGTCAGGCCTCTTTATTCTTGTTGTAAACGTCGAAGAACACGGCGGCGAGCAGGACAAGCCCCTTGATCACCTGCTGGTAGTCGATGCCGATGCCAAGGATCGACATGCCGTTGTTCATCACCCCCATGATGAAGGCCCCGACCACCGCGCCGACGATCTTGCCCGATCCGCCCGCCATCGAGGCGCCGCCGATAAAGACCGCCGCGATCACGTCCAGTTCGACCGCAAAACCGGCCTTGGGTGTGGCGGTGTTCAACCGGGCGGCGAAGATCATCCCGGCCAAAGCGGCCAGAACGCCCATGTTAACGAAGGTCAGAAAGGTCAGCCGCTCGGTCCGGATGCCAGACAGTTTCGCGGCCTTGGCATTGCCGCCGACCGCATAGACGCGACGGCCAATGGTGGTCCGCTCGGTGATGAAGACATAGATGACGGTCAGGATCACCATCGACAGCAGCACGTTCGGCAAGCCGCGGAACCATGCCAGCTTCCACGTCACGAACAGCAGCGCCGCCGCGATGATGGCGTTGCGCAGGACGAAAAGGCCCATCGGCTCGTCCTCTATCCCGTAGCGGGCGTTGCGGGCACGGGTGCGCAGACCCAGCCAGACCAGCACCAGAACCGTGACCACGCCCACCGCCATCGCAAGGATGTTCGGGCGTCCGACCATGAAGAGATCGGGGATAAAGCCGTTCGACAGTGCCTGAAAACTTTGCGGGAACGGCCCGATCGATTGCCCGGCCAGCAGCCACAACGACAACCCGCGAAAGACCAGCATCCCGGACAGCGTCACGATGAACGAGGGGATCTTCCAATAAGCGATGAAATAGCCCTGCGCCGCACCGATGGCGGCCCCGCAGATCAGGCAGACGATGATCGCCACCCCGACCGGCAGTTTCCACGTCACGATCATCACCGCCGCCAGCGCGCCGATAAAGCCCATGACCGAGCCGACCGACAGGTCGATATTCCCGCCGACGATCACCAGCAGCATCCCAAGCGCCATGATGATGATGTAGCTGTTCTGCAGGAACAGGTTGGTGATGTTGACCGGGCGCAAAAGCACGCCGCCGGTGACGATCTGGAAAAACGCCATGATCGCGATCAATGCAAAAAGCAGCCCGTATTCGCGGATATGCTTGGCGATATAGGCGCCGATGCCGATGCCGTTCTGGGCGCTGTCGGTCTGTGTCATGGCCCCTCCCCTTATTCCCTGACGATCAGCGACATGATGGCTTCGTGACTGGCTTCCTCTGCCGTCAACTCGCCCACGAAGCTGCCCTGATTCATGACGTAGATCCGGTCGCACATGCCCAACAGCTCGGGCATCTCGGACGAGATCATGATGACCGCCTTACCCTCGCGGCTCAGATCGTTGATGATATTGTAGATTTCATATTTCGCGCCGACATCGATGCCGCGCGTCGGTTCATCCAGCACCAGCAATTCGGGATTGGTGAACAGCCATTTCGACAGCACCACCTTTTGCTGATTGCCGCCCGACAGGTTCATCACCTTCTGAAACACGGAAGGGGTGCGAATGCGCATCGCCTTGCGATACTTCTCGGCCACCTCGGTCTCGCGGCCTTCATCGACGACACCGCGATTGGACACCGCGCCCAGATTGGCAAGGATGGTGTTGCGACGAATGGTTTCCTCAAGGATCAGGCCCAGCGTCTTGCGATCCTCGGTCACATAGGCAAGCCCGGCCTTGATCGCGCGGTCCACGGTCGAGACATCGACCGGCTGGCCATTCATCCGCACCTCGCCGCTGATATTGCGGCCATAGGAGCGGCCGAAGATGCTCATCGCCAGTTCGGTCCGCCCCGCGCCCATCAGCCCGGCGATGCCGACAACCTCGCCCGCGCGGACGTTCATAGACAGATCGCGGATCATCTGCCGTTCGCGCTGTTCAGGATGCCAGACGTTCCAGTCCTTCAGTTCGAACACCAGCTCACCGGCATGGCGATCGCGGTCGGGAAAGCGGTTCTCCATGCTGCGGCCAACCATGTCGCGGACGATGCGATCCTCGGTCAGATCACCGCCGCGCGCATCGATGGTAGAGATGGTCGCGCCGTCGCGGATCACGGTGACGCTGTCGGCGACGCGGCGCACCTCGTTCAGCTTGTGGCTGATGATGATCGAGGTGACGCCCTGCGCCTTCAGCTCCAGCAACAGATCCAGAAGCGCCTGACTGTCGCTTTCCGACAGCGCCGCCGTCGGCTCGTCCAAAATCAGCAGACGGACATTCTTGGACAAAGCCTTGGCAATCTCGACAAGCTGTTGCTTGCCCACGCCAAGACTGTCAACGCGCGTGCCCGGCGTTTCGCGCAGACCGACCTTGGCCAGCAGGGTTTCGGTTTCACGAAAGGTCTCGGGCCAGTTGATAACGCCGCGGGTGGCGCGTTCATTGCCCAGAAAGATATTCTCGGCGATGGTCAGAAGCGGCACCAGCGCCAGTTCCTGATGGATGATGATGATTCCGCGATCTTCGCTGTCGCGGATGCTGGCGAAGCTGGCCGGTTCTCCGGCATAGATGATGTCGCCGTCATAACTGCCATGCGGATAGACGCCCGACAGCACCTTCATCAGCGTGGACTTTCCGGCGCCATTCTCGCCGCAGATGGCGTGGATTTCGCCGTCCCGAACCGAGATGCTGACATCGTCCAGCGCCTTCACACCCGGAAAGGTCTTGGTGATATGACGCATTTCCAAAAGCGCGGACATGCCTGATCTCCGTCGGTGGGGATCACCCGAGAATGGGTGATCCCGTGCCTGTTTCTGCTGCCGTTACTGGATTTGCTCGGCGGTATAATAACCGCTTTCGACCAGCACGCTCTCGATGTTCGACTTATCGACCGGCACCGGCTCCAGCAGGTAGGAGGGCACGACCTTGACGCCATTGTCATAGGTTTCGGTGTCGTTGATCTCGGGCTCTTCGCCCTTCAGCATCGCATTGACCATGCCAACGGTGACGCGGGCCAGTTCGCGGGTATCCTTGAAGACGGTCGCATATTGTTCGTCCGCAAGGATCGACTTGACCGACTGAATTTCCGCATCCTGCCCGGTCACGATCGGCATCGGCATATCGCCCGAGCCGTAACCCACGCCCTTCAGCGACGACAGGATACCGATCGACAGCCCGTCATAGGGCGACAGCACGCCCTGAACCTGCGCATCGGTGTAATTGGCCGACAGCACGTTATCCATCCGCGCCTGCGCCGTCGCGGGATCCCACCGCAGCGTGCCGACCGTATCCATGCCCATCTGACCCGACAGGATCGCGATATCGCCCGCGTCGATCAGCGGTTGCAGCACCGACATGGCACCGTCGTAGAAGAAATAGGCGTTGTTGTCGTCGGGGCTGCCGCCGAACAATTCGACGTTCCACGGCTTCGTATCGGGGAAGCGCTCTTTCAGACCGGCGACCAGCGAATTGGCCTGTTCGACGCCGACTTTGAAGTTGTCGAATGTCGCGTAATAATCGATATCGCCGGTGTCGCGGATCAGGCGGTCATAGGCGATGACCTTGATGTCGGCGGCCTTGGCATTGGCCAGCGCATTCGACAGCGTGGTGCCGTCAATCGCCGCGATCACCAGCACATCGACGCCCTTGGTGATCATGTTCTCGACCTGGGCCAACTGGTTCGGAATGTCATCCTCGGCATATTGCAGGTCGGTGTCGTAGCCCGCATCCTGGAACTGCTTCACCATATTGTTGCCGTCATCGATCCAGCGGGCCGAAGATTTCGTCGGCATCGAGATGCCAACCGTTTCAGCCATGACGCCGACCGCGCCCATCGCAGACCAGGAAACACCGATCGCAAGCGCGATCGCGGCGGTTCTGAGTTTCATGTTATCCTCCCTCGCGGCGCATTTTGCGCCTGCGGCTCCTCAAGTGGTGCAGAGAGACTAGCAGCGCGGCTGCATATCGGTAAAATGAGTTAATAAGCAACCTGCATAGCGTAATTGATATGTCTCTAGAACGCCTGTCCCTGAAGCCGCCACAATTGCGGCTGATCCATCAGATCGCGCTGACCGGCCAGTTGCAGATGGCAGCCGAAGTGCTTGCGATGACGCAGCCCGCCGCCTCGCGCATGCTGTCCGAGGTCGAGCGTCAAGTGGGTGCGGCCCTGTTCCTGCGCCTGCCAAAAGGCATGGAGCCGACCGAGATCGGCGCCACCTTCCTGCGCCGCGCCCGGGTGATCCTGCGAGAGATGGACAGCATCGCCACGGATATCCGCGATATGCGAGGCGGTCATGCGGGGGCGGTCAGGGTAGGCGCGGTGACGGGGCCAGCGGTCAGCTATCTGGTTCCGGCGATCCGCAGGGTGAAACACGAATCGCCCGGCGCGCAGATCAGCGTCGATGTGCAGCCCTCGCGCGAATTACTGCGGCATCTGGCGGCGGGAGAGATGGATTTCGTGCTGGCCCGCATCCTGCCCGAATTCGACAGCCGCGAGTTCAACATCCTGCCGATGCGCGACGAAAAGGTCAGCCTGATCGCGCGGGCCGCCCATCCGCTGGCACGGGCGCAGGTGGTGACATTGACCGAGTTGGCAGGCCACGAATGGATCATGCAGCAACGCGGCGCCCCGATCCGTGAGGCGACATTGGCCGCTTTCGCAAGCGTTGGCCTGTCGGAACCCGCTGATATCATCGACTCTCCATCGATGCTGTGGACGCTTGCCTATCTTGCGCAAAGCGATGCCATTGCGCCGGTCTCGGATGAGGTCGCTGACCTGTTGATGCAGCCGCCGGTATCGGCGGGGTTTACCGTATTGCGCAGCGTGCATCAGATCAGCGTCTCGACCTATTACCTGCTGGATCTGGTCAGGCGTCCGTTATCGCCACTGGCCAAACGGTTGCGGGACGAGGTAGCGCGGACATCGCGCAATCCTCTTCTCGATCAGGTGGGGCGTTAACCGATGGCCGAAAATAGGAGCTGCGTTGAAAGGGTTGTCCATCGTCGAACCCCTAGTGCGGTGATCAAGACCAGAAGCACTTCCAGCGTGATCGCCAAGGAAGATTGATCTCCACCGGGTTCGAAGGAAACCCAAGATAGCTGTCACCTTCAGCTCAGAGTTTGCTGACGCCTCTTGGTCCTGTTCGGTCCGCAGGCTTGGCTCTGTTCCTCGGCAATCCTAAACTTTACCAACGCTCCCTCTCCTTTCGATAGGTTTATGATGCAGCTTTACCTTCGCTCCTTGCGGCCCGTGCAGCTACGCCTGATCGCTGCCATCGCCCTTCACGGAAAACTTGGGCTGGCTGCCGATGCGTGCGCGATGACTATGCCCGCAGCGTCGCGGATGTTGGCGGATATGGAGGAGAATCTCGGGGCCGGCCTGTTCACCCGGATGCCGCGGGGAATGGTGCTGACCCCGATCGGTGAGGTGCTGGCCCGCCATGCCCGCAAACTTGCATCCGACGTTGACCGAATGGCGGAAGATTTCATTGCCCATTCGTCAGGGATCGGCGGCACGGTGCGCGTAGGTGCTGTGACGGGGGCCGCGCTGACGGCTGTCATTCCCGCCACGTTGCGGTTGAAAGACAAGGCACCTCTGGTCGAGGTTGCGCTGGATGTTTCTTCCTCTTCACGCCTGATGTGGGGGCTTGAGCGCGGGGAGTACGATTTTGCCCTCTGCCGCCCCGGATCAGGAGCGCATGGACCCGATTTCGACATCTCTCATGCACGCCAGGAATCTGCGTTGTTCATGGTCCGCCGCGCCCACCCGTTAGCAGAAAACCCTAACCCGAGTTTACGCGATTTGGCCGATTTTCCCTGGACCATGCAGGATCAAGGTGCGCCGATCCGCCGCGCGCTTGAATTAGCGTTCCACGAAGATGGGGTTCCCCTTCCGCGCAATCTGATCAAGACCGCCTCGGTGGTCGCGATCATGGCGCTGATGCGCGACTCCGATATCATCGCCGTTGTCACCGAAGAGGTCGCTGATCTGCTTTTGCAGCCCCCCTATGCCGCCGACATAGCGCTGATCCGTCCCGCGCGCCCTGTGCTGATCGAAGCCTACCACATTCTTCAACCGCGCCACCGCATCATCTCGGCCGCGGCAAGTGAACTTTTGGCAATGGTGATGGAAGAACTGGCCTGAGACTTACCAAAATTGCTAACCAAATGCACCCATATGTAAATTGTTTGTAAACATTCCTCCGATTTAGCCTGCCTTCAACCAGACAAGCACAGTTGGAGGACCATCGTGAAAACCCGTGTAACGATTCATCGCGATTTCACCATCGCCGAAATCGACAACCGGCTTTACTCAGCCTTCATCGAGCATATGGGACGGGCAATTTATACCGGCATCTATGAACCGGGGCACCCGACGGCCAATCCGCAGGGCTTCCGCCGCGATGTGCTGGATTTGGTCAAGGCATTGCAGATCCCCGCAATCCGCTATCCGGGCGGTAACTTCGTGTCGGCCTATAAATGGGAAGACGGCATCGGCCCTCGGGAAGATCGTCCGGTGCGGCTGGATCTTGCCTGGCGGTCGAAGGAAACCAACCATGTCGGGCTGAACGAATTTGCCGGCTGGGCCAAGGATGCCGGGATCGAGATGATGCTGGCACTGAACCTCGGCACCCGCGGCATCGAGGATGCGCGCAACTACGTTGAATACGCCATCCATCCCAACGGCAGTTATTGGAGCGACCTGCGCCGCAGTCACGGCGTTGAACAGGCCTATGATGTCAAGATGTGGTGTCTGGGGAATGAAATGGATGGCCCCTGGCAAATCGGTCACATGGAAGCCAAGGAATATGGCCGCCTTGCAGACGAGACATCAAAGGCGGTGAAGGCGTTCGGGAAGGATATTGAGACGGTCGTATGCGGTTCGTCGAACGATCAGATGGCGACCTACCCGGAATGGGAGCGGCAAGTCCTGGAAGAATGCTACGAGAATGTCGATTACATCTCGCTGCACAAATATTTCGGCAACTCCAGTCACAACACGCTGAATTACTTTGCGAAAATCGAAGAAACCGGCCGCTATATCCAGTCTATCGCCGGTGTAATCGACTATGTGAAGGCGAAGAAACGGGCGAAGAACGATGTCTTCATCTGTTTTGACGAATGGAACGTCTGGTATCACAACCGCGAACAGGACTCGAAGAACTGGCGAAGCTGGGACTGGCCCGAGGCCCCGGTGCTGCTGGAAGAAGACTATAACCTTGAAGACGCGCTCTTCGTTGGTGGGCTGCTGAACGAGTTCATGCGCCGGTCCGACAGGGTGAAAATCGCCTGCATCGCGCAATTGGTGAACGTTATCGCCCCGATCCGGGCAGAGCCGGGTGGCAAGGCCTGGGCCACGACGATCTACTACCCCTACCAATTCGCCAGCCTGTTCGGACGAGGAACGGCCCTGAACGTGGCTGTCGATGGCCCGCGCTATGATGCAGACGCGGCGCAGGATGTCAGCTATCTGGACATTGCCGCCGTGCTGTCGAAGGAAAATAACGAAATCAGTATCTTCGCAGTGAACCGCAGCCCTGATCAGGCAATGGAACTGGATGTGGCGATACTGGGCTTCGCCGGATTGCGGTTGATCGAACATCGGATGATGGGGGGTGATGGAACTGGTCCCCGCGTGGCGAACACCACGGATGCACCGGATCGTATCAAACCCCGGAAGGGTGACGGCATCGCTGTCGTTGACGGTTCTCTGCGGGGGGAATTGCCTGCGCTTTCCTATAGTCTGATCCGCTTGGCAATGGAGTGACCGCACCGACGCGCCGATTTTCCTGCGGGCGGCGCGAACAGAAAAAGGGGGGAATATGACGGCAACCGGCGTTCATCTTGAAGGGGTGACGAAATCTTTCGGCGCGGTCGATGTCATCGGCGGCGTCGATATGCAGATAGGCAAAGGCGAGTTCGCTGTTTTCGTCGGCCCCTCGGGATGCGGAAAATCTACGCTGCTCAGGATGATTGCCGGGCTTGAGGACACGACATCCGGCAGCATCCATATTGGCGCCCGCGATGTCACTCACGAAGACCCGGCCAAGCGCGAAGTGGCGATGGTGTTTCAGTCCTACGCGCTTTACCCGCATTTGTCTGTCTTTGAGAATATGGCATTCAGCCTGCGCCTTGCGCGGCGCCCAAGGAAAGAGGTGGAGGAAAAGGTCAATCGTGCGGCGGGCATCCTGCAACTGACTGACCATCTGCACAAGAAGCCTGCGCAACTCTCGGGTGGCCAACGTCAGCGGGTCGCGATCGGGCGCGCGATTGTCCGCGCCCCCGAAGTGTTCCTGTTCGATGAACCGCTCTCCAATCTGGATGCCGAACTACGGGTGCAGATGCGGCTGGAACTGGCGCGGCTGCACAAGGCTCTTGGCACGACCATGATCTATGTCACCCATGATCAGGTTGAGGCGATGACGCTGGCGGATAAGATATTCGTGTTGAAATCTGGCATGGTTCAGCAGGCGGGAGCGCCGCTGGACCTGTATGATGATCCGGTCAATCGGTTTGTCGCGGGATTTATCGGGTCGCCCGGAATGAACTTTCTCGAGGCGACGGTCTCGGCTCACGATACGGACGGAATCCGCGCCAGACCGAAGGGTCAGCCCGATCTTGACCTTTCAGTGCCGATCACGTCGCGGCCTGCGATCGACAGCGCGATCAGCCTTGGAATGCGTCCTGAACATCTGACCCTGACGGATGGTCCGGGCCTGCAGGTCACCGTTGATGTCGCCGAAGAACTGGGCGGCATCTCTTATCAATATGGCGCGCTGCAAGACGGAAGTCCTGTGATCTTTCAGCAGGTCGGCGCGCGCCATGGCCTGCGCGGAACTGTCCAGAATTTGCTGCCCGAACCGGGACGCATCTTCGCTTTTGATGCGGGCGGCCAAAGGGTGCGCTGACCGCAATCCAAGACCAGTCATCCGAGGGAGGAAAGCATGACAGGAAGATTTACTAAATTTGCAGCAACGGTCGCGATGATCGCAGGCCTCGCATCTCCTGCTTGGGCCAAGGTTCAGGTCGAATGGTGGGATTTTCTTGCAGGCGGCGATGGCGTGCGCATGAAAGCGCTGATCCAGCAGTTCAACGCAGAACATCCCGATATCGAGATCAAGGGCACCACACTGGAATGGGGAATGCCCTTCTACACAAAGGTCCGCACCGCCGTTGCCGTCGGCGAAGGCCCGGACATCATGACCTATCACCTGTCCCGCCTCCCCCTCGCGCTGGAAGAGGGGGTGCTGTCCCCGATTACGGATGCCGATCTCGCGACGGCAGGGCTTTCGAAAGAGGAATTCTTTCCTGCCTCCATCGCGGCGGCTTCTGACGAGGCCGGTCAGCTCATGGCTCTGCCCTTCGATATCCATGCCATCGTGCTCTACTATAACAAGACCGCACTCGCGGGCAGCAAATGGCTGGATACAGACGGCAACCTGACGGGTCTGGAATCCGTAGAGGACATGACCGAACTGCTGACCTGGGCCAAAGAGCAGGGCTTTTCGGATCCACTCAGCTTTCAAACAGCAGGCGGCGGCGGAACCTGGCGCACGTTCTACACCCTCTTCACCCAGCAAGGTGGGCAGTTGGTCACCGATGGCCAGGTGCTTGAAGGCGACAATCTGGCCAAAGCGACAAGGGCAATCCAAATCCTTGCCGACTGGCGCGCCGCAGGCCTGATCCCCGAACAGGCCGAATACGAAGCCTCGGTCGCGCTGTTCTCGGGCAAAAAGTCGATATTGTTCATCAACGGTGTCTGGGAAGTGCCAACCTACAAGGATCAAAGCACCGCTGGAACACTGGGCTTCGACTGGTCCGCAAATGAGGTGCCGCAACTTCTGGACCAGCGCTCGACATGGGCGGATTCCCACGGCTTCGCGATCCCGAACGATCCCAACATGTCGCAGGAAACCCGAGATGCGGTGCTGACCATCATCGGCTGGATGGAAAAACATTCGCTTGCATGGGGAGAAGCCGGACATATCCCGGCCTACAAGCCCACCGTTGACAGCGCCGAATATCAGGGGATGGAGCCGAACGCGACCTATGCGGTGCTTGCCGAAACCGCGGCGTTTGATCCACGAACCCGCATCGCCGGGGTGGCGTCACCAGTATATGACGCCGTGGACAACCTGATCGCGCCGGCGGTGCATGGCTTCCTGTCCCCCGAAGACGCTGCCCTGCAAATGCAAGAACAATTGCAAAGTCTTCTGGACTGACCTGCCTTTGCCGATGAACCTGATTGCCGGGGGCGTCCGCTGACGCTTCCGGCACCCTTCTCCCACCGGAAGGATACTCTCCATGTCGCTAAAGTTACGTCGGCGCCGCGAAATGCGCGCGGCACTTCTTCTGACAGGTCCGTTCGTAATCGTCTTCATCGTGTTCTTCCTCTACCCGACGCTTCGGGTGGTCACGATGAGCTTTACGAATGCCGCCCTGATCGGTGGTGGCGACTGGATAGGCTTCGATAACTACGCCAAACTTCTGAAAGATAAGCTGTTTTACACTTCTCTTTGGAACAACTTCTACTTCGTGCTTCTGACGGTGATCCCGACAACAGTGATCGCGCTGCTGATCGCATTGGCGGTGAACAAGCTAAGGGGGCGCGTTCAGGCCTTGGTGCTGACGCTGTTCTTTCTGCCCTATGTCCTGCCGGTTTCGGTCGTCACGATGATCTGGGCATGGATGCTGGATTTCCAGTTCGGCATTCTGCAGCCGCTGATCGAAACCGTAACAGGCCGCCCGATCGCCGTGTTCAAAGACCCCAACTGGGTGATGCCGATGATCGCGGTCGTCACGGTTTGGTGGACGAACGGCTTCAACGTCCTTCTGTTCATCGCCGGGCTGCGCAATATTCCACCAGATCTCTACGAGGCCGCTGCGCTGGATGGCGCAACAGCATGGCAGCGTTTCGCACGTGTGACTTGGCCCCTGCTATGGCCGGTAACGGCCCTGGTCCTGACGCTTCAGTTGATCCTGCAATTGAAGCTCTTCGATCAGGTGTATCTCTTGTCCAAAGGCGGGCCCTTCAATCAGTCATATGTCGTCTTGATGCAGATGTATCGCGAGGCCTTTCAGCTGAACAACGGCGGCTACGCCTCGGCGATCGCTATGGTCCTGTTCATCACAATCGTCATTGTTTCGGTGCTGCAATTCCAGTTGCTCCGGATCGGAGGCCGCAAATGACCGCCAAACGCGCCCGCAATCTGGCCTTCGCAGCCCTTGTCCTGATCGCCGCGATGATCTGGATTTTCCCGCTTTACTGGGCGCTGACGACATCGTTGCGCACGGAAGGCCGCATCGTTTCTGACAGTGCTGGCGTGCTGTTGGACGAGATCAACCTGGCCGCCTATCGGGAAGTGTTGTCCACGTCCAAACTGGCGCGCTGGTATGCGAATTCCATCGGCACCTCTCTGACGATCACGGGAATCGTATTGCTGTTCGGGATGATGTGCGCCTACGCGCTGTCGCAACTGCGCTTTCCGGGGCGTCGCTTGCTGTATCTGCTGATCGTCGGCAGCTTCATGGTCCCGGTCCCCGCGCTGTATGTGGCACAGTTCGTCCTGATGAGCGATCTCGGCCTTATCAACCGGGCTTGGGGCATCATCCTGCCGCAACTGATCGTTCCGGTCGTCGTGATCGTTTACAAACAGTTCTTCGACGCAATCCCAAAAGAAATGCGCGAGGCGGTCCTTCTGGATGGCGGCGGTGAGTTCACCCTTCTGTTCAAGCTGTATCTGCCCCTGAACTGGGGGATCACTGCGGCGCTGGCAATCATCACCTTCATTTCGGCGTGGAACAACTTTTTCTGGCCCTTCCTTGTCGCCACGTCCGAAGACATGATGACCATCCCGGTGGGCATAACGCAGGTGAATGACAGCTTCGGCGTCGCATATGCTCGGATGATGGCGCTTGCATTGCTCGCAGCCGCTCCCGTTATTCTGGCTTACCTCGTGTTCCAGAAAAGGGTGACAGAGGCCGTGATGATCTCCGCCGGGGTCAAAGGCTGATCGCTTCGGGCATCGGGCGTGCCGGTCATCCTCAAGACCGCCGAACGCCCTCTCACTCGATCCCCGCCAGCAATCCCGGCGACATCTCTGCCCAGAATTCGGCAATGCGCGAGGCATTCAGCGGCGACATCCAGCCGTGCTTCTCGAAGTCCTCTCGCATCCGACGGTCAGAGATCTGGCCAAGGAACAGCCGCTTGTCGGCATCGCGTTGCGTCGGCGTCCGCGCCTTGACCGCCTCAAGGATACGCCGCAACTGCTCGGCCCGGCCCGAGGGGGCGGCCCCCTCCCCTGCCCCGTCCGGCGTCGCGACAAAATCGCCCTCCAGTGCCGCCGTCAGATAACCGACCATGCTTTTCACATTCGGCCGCGACTCGACATAGTCCAGCTTCGCGACCACCTGCTCTTCGCCATGCACCGACAGCCATTGCCGCGCCAGCCGGTCGCTGACCCCAAGCCCGCGCAGCCGCGCATAGACCGGCCCATGCCGCATCCCCTCGCCATCATCGATGTCCAGAATCGCAAGCTGCGGGTTTTCCTTGATGCGGAAACGAATATCCGTGACCACCCTGCCGGTCTTCTTCGTCTCCGGCGTCAGGATGATATTGCTGGTCTTGTTCACCTCGGCCACGGCGGGCTTGATGATCTTGGCGTTCAGATGCTTGAACACCTCATAATAGGCCGACCCTTCGACCCCCATCAGCCGCCGGAACAGATCCAGCGGCCACCAGCCGGTCGAGCCGGTCCTGACAAAGCGATAGCAATTCTCATACAAGGCCAGCGCATGCCCCGAGGTGAACCGCCGCTGGATGTTCAGATTGATCAGCGCAAAGACCTTCGGATCATGCAGCTTTTCGGCCAGCGCCGGTGAATAGGCGTATTCGCAAACGCCGCCTTTCAGCTTGGCATAGCTCAAGAGGCTGCTGACCCCCCATTCCTGCTGGCCCTTTTCATCCAGCATGTCCCATTCGGCGACCGTCTCGGCCAGCCCCTTCAGCGACTGTTTCAGCGTGTCCATGTCATTGCTGTTATAGCCGATCATCAAGCACAGCGTCCGCGCGTCGATCTGATGCCGGCTGCGGCTGGTCAGCGTGTCATAGGCATTCAGCAACAACACATTCGACAGCTTCCGCTGCAGCAGCGTCAGCTTGCCCGACACATGGATCGCCGCCACGTGCTTCTTGACTGCGCCCCGGCGCAGCGCGCCCGTCAACTGGTCGCGAGGGATTTCTTCCATTGGTCTGCCCGACTCTCTTTTGCCAGAGAGTATGACCGAAAAGGTGCCTCGTCACAACATTTTCATGGGCACCTGTAAACGGGTGCCCTACCCTTCCAGACTCTCCCGTAAACGGGTTCCTCAGCCACATCCACCCCGCAAAGGCGCCCATTTACGGGATCGATATGGGCGCTTAAGACCCCGTTTTTCGCTCAAAAGTCCGGCTTTCCGCCGCTCCCGCAAACGGAAACCCCTCTTACTGCGAATCGGTGCCCCTCGCCCCGGAATCGGGCACCCTTCATCCCGCAAACGGATACCAATAAGCCTGTAAACGGGTGCCTGACTGATCGTAATTCGCTGATATAAATCAATAATACTCGCGCAAAGATCCTAAAGATCTCAAAGATCCAACAAGCTTTCTGCCGTCGTTTCTTCTCTTTTTCGCATGATTTCGCCGCGAAACCTCGGTTGGTGATTCACTTGCACGAATCCATGTGCGATAGTTTCTGCAAAATACGTATCCGAGCAGCACATCGCAGAGGTAGTGACATGTCCTCAAGTAAGGACCCCCTTCCCCCCTATTTCAACATCGATCCGGCCAAGGCGGCGCAACGCCTGTCCGATCCTATCGATACGGCGCGATTCGCGAAAGCGGCAGCCTTTGCCGCCCGAGGCCGACAGGATCTGGCCGAACGCGGCTATGCCCCGGATGGCCGCAAACGCCTTCGCCGCTTCTCGACATGGGAGGTTTGCCGCTATCTGATCCCGGTCGCTCCGGCTCATTTCCGTCGCGTCTTGCGCAAGTTCCCCGATCTGCCGCAAGGCACCGGGGAAGGCAATTCCAAGTGGTTCAGTCTCGAAGATGTCCTGCGCCTTCGCGATCACTTCGCGGCAGAGGGTGCCGCAGGCCGCGAATACCGCCCCTTCCGCCCCGCGGGGCTTCCCGCCAAGACCATCGCCGTTGCCAATTTCAAGGGCGGCGTTGGCAAGACCTCGACCGCGGCGCATCTGGCCATGTCCGCGGCGCTGGACGGCTACAAGGTGTTGGTGATCGATCTGGACAGCCAAGGCAGCATGACCTCGATCATGGGTGGCGAAGTCACCGATGAATGGTCCACTGCCTTCCCGCTGCTGGCCAAGGACTATGCCCTCGCACTGCAGGACGAGAACCGCGTCCGCGAGGCTGCCGGTCAGCCGCCCCTGCCCTTTGATGAGACCCTGACCGAGGCGCTGAAGCTGACCGCGCAGGATTTGATCCAGCCGACCCACTGGCCGAATATCGACCTGCTGGGCGCGCAGTTGAATCTCTATTGGGCCGAATTCCAAATTCCGGTCTGGCGGATGGGCCTGCGTGGTTGGCCCCTATGGGACGCGCTCAGCAACGCGCTGAGCAACGACCGCCTCGTTGACACTTACGACATCATTATCCTCGATACACCGCCCGCGCTTGGCTATCTGACGATCAACGCGCTGGCCGCCGCCGACATCCTTCTGGTGCCGCTGGGCGCGTCCTTCCTTGAATTCGATTCAACCGGCCGCTTCTTCGACATGCTCTATTCAACCTTCGCCAGTGTCGAAGAGGGTGAAAATGCCGCCCGCCGCCGGGACGGGTTGCCGGAGATGCGCTTCGAATGGGACGCGGTGCGCGCCATCGTCACCCGGTTCGACGCCGCGCAGCAGACCGATCTGGCCAATGTCATTCAGGCCTATTTCGGCGACTTCATGACCACATACCGGCAGGAACTGACCGCCATGGTGGGGCAGGCGGGTGAGCAAGTGAACGGCATCTACGAGGCCGATTACCGCGAATTCAACCGCGACACCTATGTCCGGGGGCGCGAGACCTTCGACCGGACCTGGGCCGAGGTGAAAGAGCTGATCCTTGGAACCTGGTGGCGCGATCAGCAGATGAGCGAGGCCGAAAAGGCAGCAGAGGAGAAACAGGCACATGGTTAAGCGCAGGCGTCTTGAAACCCCCAGTAGCGACGATCTGGACCGGATCGAGGAACAGTTTCGCCGCGAAACCTCTGGCCGTCCCTCGGTCGGTCCCGGCATCGCGCCCATCGCACAGGTCGCCGCCGACAGCGCCGCCCAGTCGCCGACCGAAGGCGCCGAAACCCGCGCGATCCGCGCCAAGGCCGAGGCGGACGCCAATCGGCTGCGTGAAGCGCAGGAGCAGGGGTTGCTGATGGTCGAACTGCCGACCGATCAGATCAACGAAGGCGCGATGATCCGCGACCGCATGGTGATGAGCGAAGCGGACATGATGGAGCTTCGCCAATCCATCGCGGCGAGCGGGCTGCGGCTGCCGATCGAGGTTTTCGAGATCGAGACGGAAGAAGGGCAGGGGCCTCGCTACGGGCTGCTGTCAGGCTACCGCCGCCTTCACGCCGTCCGCGCGCTGCACGAGCTTACCGAGGCCGATAAATATGCCCGTATCCGCGCACTGATCCGCCCGCGCGCCGAGGCGGATCAGGCTTTCGTCTCGATGGTCGAAGAGAACGAAGTCCGCGAAGAACTAAGCCATTTCGAACGTGGCCGCATCGCCGTCATCGCCGCCAATCAGGGCGCTTTCGCCAACACTGAAGAGGCCGTCAACCGGCTCTACGCGACCGGCTCAAAGGCGAAGCGGTCCAAGGTCCGATCCTTCGCGCTGATCTTTGAAGAACTGGGCGATATGCTGCGCTATCCCGAGGCGCTGACAGAAAAGCGCGGGCTACGGCTGTCCTCGGCGCTTCGTAGCGGCGCTGAAACGCGGTTGCGGCAGGCCCTGTCGTCGCGCGGGCCGGATGATGCGGAGGAAGAATGGGCGCTGATCGAGCCGGTTCTTCAAAGCTATGAAAACGCGCCACGTGATCCGGCAAGGGGCGGGCGACCCAAGGCCAAGCAACCGCCGCAATACGGCTGGCTGGACGATGAAACCTTGCGGACATCGAGCGGGATAACGATCACGCGGGGGCGGGATGGCAAGGCCTATGTTCTGAGACTGGAAGGCGCGCCGATGAATAACGACCTGATGGAGCTTCTGATGATCGAGGTGCGGGCACTGCTGGAGAAGTAAGTCAGGCAACAAATGGGCGACGGATCTATGAGGATTCTTCGCCCATTTTTTTGACTAGAGCCAGGATTCGACGGGCGGTGAGGCGTAATTCTTGTACTCACTTTGCGTATGCGATAAGGGAACATTATCGGAAATATTGGAGCAGCAAAGAGAAGCGATGAGTGATCCGCAGGTAAGATGTCTGGCGCGGTTTCGATTATATAGATATCTATTAAAAAATAAATAATGCTAAGAGGATGATGTCAGGCGGAACCGCAACTAGCGAGGTAAGCTGCGATATCCCAAAAAGGGTCCAGCCTGCTCGTCTAAGGAGGACGAACCAGATGGGTCCGGATGCGCCGTTCCGTCGACTGGAATCCGAACCGACAGATAGCGAGATTGAATCGGGATCCGGTGCAGCGTCGCCTGGGCGGTCGATATGGACTTGTGCCGTCCCCGAGGGCGCCAGCTTGACCCGAAGCCGGTTTGCCCGATCAGAGACCGCCCGGCATCTTTGAGATAGTGTGCCGGGCACTCATGCCCGTTGCCGCGATGGACCCACAGGGTTTCCTGTTGTTTCGGCCTACACATGTTGCAATGTTCGCCTTGAAGGGAACTGCATCGCGGCTCGACCCGGCCCATCTCATATTGACCTTACCAAAGCCGCGTCCCATAAAACGGTGTTTTCATGCCATTTTCACTCCCTTGACGAATTACAGGTATGCTAAGTCAGTTTCCGGAAGCCGACGATCCATGGCGGGTTACATCATCTGCATCGGACCATTCAGACGTGCTTTCCGCCGGGCGGGTTCAGCAACAACAAGCGCCATACCGGACCCTGCAGGTCACACCGCTTGACCAGCAACTAGGTCAGTGGCCGCGTAAATCCGTGCCGGATGCACTGCGCGACACTATTCTTGGTGTGGATGGCCGTCAGGGCTTTGCGGTGCTTGATGCGGCGGCCATTTCCAATCTGGACCAGCGCTTGCAGGGCAGGAGGCCCGCTTCGGTTTGCCTGTTCGATGGCGATGCGGCGGTGCAGCTTGGCGCAGTCGCGCCGTGGCTGATCGAACTTGCCGATGAGGATGCCTTGACGCGTAGCTTGTTCACCTGCGGGCCCTCGGATCGATGGCTGTGGGACAGCGGCGCAGTGATCTTCCTGCGCTCGGATCTGGGGATCGATGGCGTTCGCAGGCGGCTGCGCAAACTGACCCAGGTCAGGGACGAGGCGGGCGATGCAGCGCGCTGGATGTTCCTGCGCTTCTGGAACCCGGTCTTCGCCCGCTATCTGCTGGATCACGGCTCGCACGCGGTATGCGCACGTCTTCTGGCGGCGGGGACGATAATGATCCCCGATGCGCCGCATGGAATACTGCGGATCTGGGCGGCGAGTCAGGCCGATGCCGCGCGGCTGGAGGCGGGGCCGCTCGTACTGAGTCTGCAGGACCGGCACGCGCTGCAGCTGGCGGTGATGGACGGTTTTGTCGCCCGCGTACGCAAGTGGCTGACCGATTCTTATGGCAGACTTCCGAGCCATATCGACGAGCACAGATTCCTAGTGGAATTATTTCATCATGCCCGCAACCAGCTTGGCTTGCGTTCAGAGCGCGAGGTGAGCGACTATCTGGCCGCCTCTTGGCTGTTGCGCCAGCCGGTGGAACGGGTAGTGGATATGAGGCCGCTCTCTCATGAGATCCCGCAGGCTACACTCGCCCGAATGCATGACACGGCCTGGGAGATGTCACGCAAGGCCAATTCGGAGACCGCCTGATGCTATCCACCTTCTTCGACCGGCACATGAACCAGCATGCGCGTATCCTACGGCAGCAGGTTGGGGAACAGGGCCGCGTACCCAACCCATTCTCGACGCAGACCGCAGCCGGAGATGCCAAGGCGCTTTCCTGCCATCGTTGCCAGTGCGAGAAGCTTTACGATCAGGTGATGGCGAAGGTGCTGCGGGTTAAAAACCTCTGCTCCAGCAACGCAGCAAGCTGCTCGATCGAGAATTTCGCGGCCCATCGGCAGCGAAACAGGGCGATCTCGGCCGATTATGCCAGAATCTACATGCAGCCAAACGGTGAGGCCAAACGGCTTAAATTCGCTGGTGGCGCGGCTCTTGGTTCGACCCATATCGGTTATGCAATGGACGCTGCGCTGGATGCGCTGAAGGGTTGGGGCTCTTGGGCCGGGCGGGGAGAAGAGCCTGACGTCTATGACGAAAGCGGGCGGGGCATCGTGAATGACAACAATGTCACGAACCTCGTCGACTGGCAGGAAATTTCTGCGCGCATGTGGATGGATATGGGCTATCCCGAGACCCTTATCGGTCTGAGGCGGCTGATATATGGCAATCTGGCGATCTATATGGATCTCGGCGCGGTTTTGCATTTTTGCCAGATGCATGAGGCAGAATTCGGCTTTTTCCGCTTGAGCAAGGTCGATGAGTTCCTTGAGTGCTTTGATCACTTCGTGGCACATGTGAAAGACAAATATGCGAAAGAACACCCGGTCTATTGGGGGAACGGCACATTCGGCTCGCCACTGAACAACCATCTTCGTAATGGGTTGCGAAGACTGGCGATGAATGATGTTGAAGGCTCACTGACGATCATCGACCATGAACAGCGTCATATCCTTGAAAACTACATGTATCGCCCCAGAAGGGGCGCTGTGCCCGACGAGGATTTTGTGGCCCTGGGAGAGCAGGGGGGCGATGCCTCCTTCAGCCGCTTCATGAATACGCTTGAGCGGGTGGTCGAGGTGGTCGGCAATCGTAATGGCCCAACGACGCAGTTCTCCGGGATCAGGGCGCTGCTTTCTGCGTCGAAACTGCCGTATATGCTGCAATCCTTGCCGCTGAAAGCGGCTACGCTGAGCCCGATCGCAGTCGGGCCTCAGCCCTTCCTCTTCTCGTATTCGCGCGGCGATTTCACCGATCCCAATGAACGAACGCCGTGGTTCAAGGATGTCGTCCGGCATTTCGTCCGCGCGGAGAATGAGAATTTCGACTGGCCTGCCACGAATGACAGTAACGATTTCAGATGGGTCTGGGGGAAGCCCGCACTTCTGGACTACGGGACCGGACTTGACCCGCGAAATCCGCCAAAGCTTCGGCCGATCCTCTATGATGAGATCCGCAGCGTGATGGCGGCTGGATGAGGCATCGGCGGCCCATCCCTGCTACGTTGATGCTGGCAGTCCTCGCGCTAATGGGGATTGTGCTGATTTCTTCGCTGCGTACATTTGCTGAAAACCGGAGCGATGCGATGCTGCAGCCCGATATCCTCGATGTCGAGATCGGCGAGCCGTTCAGCGGCACCATGGCGCGTTCCACCCGGAAATATGACTTCAAGATCCTGCTGGACATGCAGGGCCTGGAACTATGGCCGGGAGGCGAAGATGGCTCCCCCTTGCAGATCGTATTGCGCAATGGCGCGGGGCAAAGTGTCGCGCTGCCATATCAGCCCGATTCCGGGATGCTGTGGATGTATGTCGGCGTCACAGATGAACTTGACCTCGACTTTCACACCTTTATCCGAATGGATCCCGGCGATGGTTCCGCGACCCAACAAGGCGAAGACGATATCGAGGCGATTAGCCGGATTTACGCGAGCATCATGGAGTTGACGCTGCGGGCGCGTGATCAGAGCAGCTGCTTTCACAACAGTATCGAGATCAGCGAAAAGCCCTGTGAGCGCGTGATACTGGCGACCGAAAAGCTTTCTCCCGACGCCCTGCGCGAAGAGCTGCACAGGTTTCGCACTCTGGTATCAACGGAGGAGTGGGACCGGAAACTGCCCGCGAGGGTGCTGAACCTTGGACAATGGTGGCTGCCGAATGGCGCGCTTGCGATGATGACAGTCACTGCGTCATCCGGGGGCGGGGAGGATATCCCGGGCGATCTGAGTCTGAGGGTCAATATCAAGGATTTTGTAAACTCCTATTTCGGCCGCCAGCTTCTGGAATGCTATGACCAGCAAGCGATTTTCCCAGAAAAGATGCTCTATTCTCAGGCGCAGGCAGCACATGTTTTCCACGGCCTCTATGCCGATTACTTCCCGCCGGTCGTTGATGGTGAACAGGTGACGGACCCGATCAGGCGGGCCGAGCTGGATTGGGGACAAATATTCTACAACTACTGGCAGGATAAAGAAAACCTGTCGCTGTTTTGCGAAAAGCTGCACTTGCTGGAACGCGAGGCGGGCTATGAGGGGCCCTTCGCACCGCCGAGATAACGGGCATGTTGATTGCCACTGAGAATTGACCCATGTGCAGCCTTCCCTCGGCTTGAACCAGCTGGGAGCGCATGGAGTGATCGACATGGTCACAATCGCGCGGTGATGGACCAGCCTATCGCCCTCTTTAAGGCCCCGGGCAGCAAGAAAGTCCTGCAGATAGTCTCGATAGATTCCGCGAGGAGCAAAGGTTCGCGGCTAGATGCCGAAGACCGGACGCCACCTTGTTTGCGTCTTGAGCCAGTCAAGAAAATGGTCGGGGTCATCGGGCCGCGCGCTCATTTCCGAAGCGGAAACATTGAGGAGATGCTCGAGGTTCTCCGTGCCGTATGCGATGCCGATGCCGAGAGCGGGGGATTTCAACGTTTCGGCCGCATGTCGCACGTGAACCGGCTGGGTTTTCTATCGGGCGGCAGGTTGCAGATTTCGATATGTTTCGTCAAATATATCGCGTCGCCTGGGACATAGGCCGGAAGGGGAACATATGCTGATCCGACACCTGAAATTCTTCGTGGCCCTGGCCGAAGAGCAGCACTTCGGCCGGGCGGCAGAGATTTGCAACGTCACCCAACCGACGCTGTCACAGGCGATCCGCAAACTGGAAGATGACCTCAACCTGGCCCTCATCATCAGGGGGCATCGGTTCATGGCGTTAACGCCGGAAGGCGAGAAGGTTCTGGTCTGGGGACGCCAGATCCTGGCGGACTACGACAGCATGCATGACGATCTGACAGGCAAGAAGAAGGGGGGGCTTAACGGCACGCTTCGCCTTGGTGTCATCCCCGCTGCCATGCCGTCAATTGCCTTCCTGTCCGAGCAATTTGAGGCCCGCAATCCGCTTGCGGAAATAGCGGTGCGTTCGATGTCTTCCAGGGATATCCAGCGCGGGCTGGAGACCTTTGAGATCGATGGCGGGTTGACCTATCTGGACAATGAGCCACTTCAGAACGTGCGGCGCTTTCCTCTCTACCATGAGAGGTATGTGTTCGCCTGCCGCTCTGATCATCCCTTTGCCAAGGACATGACCGTCAGTTGGGCTGCGGCTGTGACCCAACCGCTATGCCTGCTGTCAGACGACATGCAGAACCGGCGTATCCTGAACGATGTGGCCGCCAGCGCGGGGGTGGCACTTCGCCCCAAAGTTGTCAGCAACTCATTCCTTGGCGTTGCGGCGCATCTGCGAGCGGGCCACTGGTGTGCGATTGTCCCCCATACCTTTGGCTTCGTGTTTGGCGAAACAGAAGATCTCGTGCTGCGTGACATGGTCGAGCCGTCACACCGGCAGAAGATCGGACTCGTGCTCTCTGATCGCTCGCCGCAATCTCCGATGGCGCTGGCGCTGCAGGACTGTGCCGAGCATGCCAATGTCGAACAGCGCTTCGAGGTGATCTTCGGCAGAGGTGATGCGGATGCGAACGCCCGGATGGTGGGATAGGCGAGGATGAGAAAGCCAGACGGCAGTGCAGGCGATGCGAATTACGGTGCAATTGGTGGCGGCTATACGCGCTGGAGGCAGCCAGATCCGCAGATAGCAAAGCGGCTTCACGCGGCATTGGGTGCTGCGAGCAATGTCTTGAATGTTGGGGCCGGGGCGGGGTCCTATGAGCCGACCGACCGGGTTGTAACCCCGGTGGAGCCCTCGGCGACGATGCGCGCTCAACGGCCGGCAGCACTGGCGCAGGCGGTTGACGCCACGGCGGAAGATCTTCCATTCGACGATGGGGCGTTTGACGCCGCCATGGCCAGCTTTACCGTTCATCAATGGACCGATCTGGCACGCGGTCTGGGAGAGACACGCCGTGTAACCCGTGGTCCGATCGTGATCCTGACCTGCCTTCCGGACGCGGTCCAGCGGTTCTGGCTGAACGACTATGCCCCCGAAGTGCTGGCAACCGAGGCCCGGCGCTATCCTTCGCCCGACACCATCGCAGCCGCATTGGGAGAGAGGGTTCGGGTCGAGCCTGTTCCCATCCCGTTCGATTGCCGGGATGGGTTTAACGAAGCCTATTTCGGGCGCCCCGAAACCCTGCTTGATCCCGGGGCGCGTCAGGCGAATTCGGCCTGGAGCTTTGTGCCCGCAGATCTTGCCGCCTGTTATGTCGATGCCCTTTCAGAGGCGCTGTGTTCGGGAAGTTGGGACGCTGCCTACGGATCATTGCGCAATCAGCCTGAATATGAAGGTTCACTCTGTCTGATAGTGGCAGATGGCAGGTGACATCCATTTCGCTGTGGGACTGATCCTGAACGAGGAAGGAAAGATCCTTCTGGTGCGCAAGTAGGGCACAACGGCCTTCCAGCAGGCTGGTGGTAAAATCGATGCCGGGGCGTCTGCAGATCATGGAGGATACCGGCTTGGAATCGAGGCGTTTGACTGCATCGCCAAACTCAGCCAGGACCAGAGCACAGAGGACCGCAAATGGATCGTCGCCGGGCTGAACGCACGGGCGACCGGGCAGGACTGCGCAGTGGCGGACATGATTTCCGGCCTCGACATGCGGTCAGACTAAGAAATCCGACAGTTTTCCTGTGCAGAAAACGCGCGGCGTGAAAACCGGACCCCAGCCTATAACCATAGCGATGCAATAGATTAAATCCATCGCTGCACTGCGGCTTCATCGGCATCGTCTATGGATTCGTGCATAATTTCCATTGGAAGCCGCATACAATGGCATGCAAGCTTCTCTTGTCCGACAAGACACCTCGCTCACCCCGAGGCATCCAGGGAGGGAAGCCCCGATTTCATCCCGGACCCATGCGTCCGGAGCGTCTGACCCCCGGGTCAGGCCCCGGAAACCTGCGTCCTGCTGAACCTTTGCGCCCGGAAATGCGGTGCAGGGGCTGGGCTTCTGGTGCCTCATGAACGCTGAAAAGGAAGTCACATGGCTAAGGTTGTTCTGGTTCTCTACGATGATCCGGTGGACGGCTACCCCTCCTCCTATGCCCGCGACGATCTGCCGAAGATCGACAAGTATCCGGACGGCCAGACCCTGCCGACGCCGAAGGCCATCGACTTCACCCCCGGCCATCTGCTTGGGTCGGTTTCCGGTGAGCTGGGCCTGCGCAAGTATCTGGAATCACAGGGTCACGAGCTGATCGTCACCTCGTCCAAGGACGGCCCGGACTCGGTTCTGGAACAGCATCTGCACGATGCCGAGGTGGTGATCTCGCAGCCCTTCTGGCCCGCCTATATGACGGCAGAGCGCATCGCCAAGGCTCCGAAGCTGAAGATGGCGCTGACCGCCGGGATCGGGTCCGACCATGTGGACCTGCAGGCGGCCATCGACCGCGGCATCACCGTCGCCGAGGTGACCTATTGCAACTCGAACTCGGTGGCCGAGCACGTCGTGATGCAGGCGCTCAGCCTCGTGCGGAACTATATCCCCAGCTACAACTGGGTGATGAAGGGCGGCTGGAACATCGCCGATTGCGTGGCCCGTTCCTATGATATCGAAGGCATGCATGTCGGCACCGTCGCCGCCGGCCGCATCGGCCTGCGGGTGCTGAAGCTGCTGAAGCCCTTCGACACCCATCTGCACTACAACGACCGCCACCGCCTGCCGCAGGCGGTCGAGGAAGAGCTGAACCTGACCTGGCACGCCACCCGCGAAAGCCTTTATGAGGCCTGCGATCTGGTGACGCTGAACTGCCCGCTGCACCCCGAAACCGAACATATGATCAACGACACCACGCTGAAGCACTTCAAGCGTGGCGCCTATTTGGTCAACACCGCGCGCGGCAAGCTCTGCGACCGCGACGCCATCGCGCGGGCACTGGAATCGGGTCAGCTGGCAGGCTACGCGGGCGACGTCTGGTTCCCGCAGCCCGCCCCGGAAGATCACCCGTGGCGCTCGATGCCGCATCACGGCATGACCCCGCATATCTCGGGCACCTCGCTGTCGGCTCAGGCGCGCTATGCAGCGGGGACCCGCGAGATCCTGGAATGCCACTTTGAAGGTCGCCCGATCCGCGACGAATACCTGATCGTCCAGGGTGGCGGTCTGGCCGGGGTCGGCGCGCATTCCTATTCCAAGGGCAATGCGACTGGCGGTTCCGAAGAGGCAGCCAAGTTCAAGAAGGTCAACTGACCGTAAACTCCCGCGCGGGGCAAATCCGCGCGGGTTTCCCGTTCAGCCGGGGGGTCCCCCATGTCATCCGAGATCAACACCGAACAATCGGTTTCCACCATCGAAGCGATCACGCTTTACATCCGCAAGAACGGCTTACCGGCCCTTGTATCTGGTCTGGGTGGCGCGCTGGCGATCTGGCTGCTGGCAACACTGACCACGTCCCTCAACCAGTTGCTGCTGATTGCACCGTTCGGGGCAAGCTGTGTTCTTCTTTTTGCGTTGCCTGCCAGTCCATTGGCACGGCCCCGCAATGTGGTAGGAGGCCATTTCCTGACCGCGCTCATGGGTCTTCTGGCGCTGACATTCATCGGTGACGGCGTTCTGGCCATGGGCATCGGAGTGGGGCTGGGCATCGCCGCGATGCAGTTTACCGAAACCTTGCATCCGCCAGCGGGTGGCAACCCGCTGGTCGTCATCATGACCGGGGCAGGCTGGTCTTTCCTGGCTTTGCCCATCATCGCGGGCGCGCTGATCCTGCTTCTGGTCGCGTTCATCTATCACCGCTTCGTATCGAAACGCGCCTGGCCGGCTTGAGGAGGCCGGCCCTGCGCGGCCATTCAACCGGGCGATCTGCCGCGGGCCAGGAGGAGGCTGTCGGCTCTTCGCCTTGAATCCGGAAAACCGGTCGAGGGAGGAAACATGACAGCCACTCAAGAAATATGGGGGGATAGCGGCGGCACGACCGCACTTCTGTCCCGCGAAAGAACCATTGCCAGGCCGGGCTTCAACCGCTGGCTCGTGCCGCCTGCCGCATTGGCGATCCATCTGTGCATCGGCATGGCCTACGGTTTCTCGGTCTTCTGGCTGCCTCTGTCGCGCGCCATCGGGGTGACTGATCCCGTGGTCTGCGAGGGAATGGGGCTGATGACCGCGCTGTTCACCACAAGCTGTGACTGGCGCGTGGCTGACCTCGGCTGGATCTACACCCTGTTCTTCGTCCTGCTCGGGTCTTCTGCAGCGATCTGGGGCGGCTGGCTTGAAGTCGCCGGACCTCGCAAGGCCGGGTTCGTGGCTGCGCTCTGCTGGTGTGGCGGCATGGTGCTGGCAGCCATCGGCATCATGACCCATCAGCTCTGGCTGATGTGGATCGGTTCCGGCTTCATCGGGGGTATCGGACTGGGGCTGGGCTACATCTCGCCAGTCTCGACGCTGATCAAATGGTTCCCCGACAGGCGCGGTCTTGCAACTGGCATGGCGATCATGGGCTTCGGCGGCGGTGCGATGATCGGCGCGCCTCTGGCCGATGCGTTGATGCGCCATTTTGCATCAGACACCGGCGTGGGCGTCTGGCAGACCTTCCTTGTCATGGCGGCGATCTACGTCGTCTTCATGATGGCCGGTGCTTTTGGTTACCGGGTGCCGCCAGCTGGATGGAAGCCCGAGGGATGGGAGCCGAAGGTAGACCCGAAAAAAGCGGCCATGATCACCCAGCATCACGTCCATCTGCGCGACGCACACAAGACACCGCAGTTCTGGCTGATCTGGGCGGTGCTCTGCCTGAACGTTTCCGCCGGGATCGGCGTGATCGGCATGGCCTCGCCTATGTTGCAGGAGATCTTCGGCGGTCGCCTGATTGGTCTGCCGGAGCTGAGCTTCACCGAACTGAACGGCGATCAGAAGGCAGCGATTGCCGCAATCGCTGCCGGGTTCGCGGGACTTTTGTCGCTGTTCAATATCGGCGGCCGTATCGCTTGGGCCTCGGCATCTGACCGGCTTGGTCGCAAGACCACCTATTTCATCTTCTTCGGTCTGGGGATTGCTCTTTACGCGCTTCTGCCGACGGTGGCGCATATGGGCAGCCAGGTTTTGTTTGTCGCCATGGTCTGCATCATTCTGTCGATGTATGGTGGCGGCTTCTCGACCGTGCCGGCCTATCTGGCCGATATCTTCGGCACCCAGTTCGTAGGCGCGATCCATGGCCGGCTGCTGACCGCCTGGGCCACTGCCGGGATCGTCGGGCCAGTTGTCGTCAACTACATCCGTGAGGCGCAGATCAACGCAGGCGTTGAGCGGGCGTTGGTCTATGACAACACCATGTATATCCTTGCGGGCTTCCTGGCGCTTGGCCTTCTGGCCAATGCGCTGGTGCGACCGTTGGGCGAGAGGTGGTTCATGTCGGCCGATGAAGTCGCGGCCCTGCAGTCCAACGGGACCCAGGCGGGTGAAATTCGCAGTGGCTCCTTCGGCATCGACCGGGGCCGGTTCGATCTGACGGCGGCACTGGCCTGGGCCGCGGTGGGCATCCCGCTCGCTTGGGGTGTCTGGACAACAGTCCTGAAGACTGCAGCTCTGTTCAACTGATCGGACGGTCATCAAACCCCAAGGCGTGCAGACCATGCAGGTCCGCGCGCCTTTTCTTTGCGACAGACAGGGACTTCAGACATGACCGGCCTCTATATTCTTCCACCCACAGATTCACCGCGCTTGTTGGCTCTGCCGCTTGGCGGACCGGTGCCGCCGCCGCGGGGGCGCATACTGCCTAATACCACGGTTCTGGTGCGCGATCCCGCCCGGCCGGAACTGATCTGGAAGCTGACTCCCTGGGAGAAGGCCGAGGACGTGATGCCCGAGCTGGACGTTTACGCCCGCCTTGGCGCCTTCGGGCGATCTGAAGGGCTGGTCGCGCTTAGAGAAGTCGCCGGGACCGCCGATCATCTGGCTCGGGCCTATGACTATGCCCCGCATGGCGAGCTTGCACGTTTCCTGCGGGATGAGCGCGGTGAACCGAGGCCGCCCGAGCCCACGGTCACGCGCGGCATCCTTGCCCAGATCGCCTCGGCGATGGCGGGCCTGCACGCGCGGGGGATCATGCACCGGGATCTGAAGGCTGAAAATGTGTTGGTGTTCGCTGATGGACCAGACCCCGAGGTGCGGATCGCCGATTTCGACCGGGCAATCGCTCTGCCGCCCGGATCGCGCCTTCACGAACCGGTCGGTTCTTTGTTCCACATGGCGCCGGAACTGCTGGCGTGGCAGCCCTATGACCACCGCGTTGATGTCTACGCCTTCGGCATTCTGATCCACGAGGTCGCGAATGGCGGCGCGCGGCCCTTCCCACAGGTCGCGACGGGCCTGCCCGGGACCATGACAGCCGAGGAGTTCGGTGCAAAGGTAAAGACCCAAGGACTGCGGCCGGACTGGCGGAGCCCGGACCTGGAATTGCGCGATCTCGCCTACCGCTGTCTGGCTGCCGATCCGGATCAGCGCCCCGACTTCGCGGAAATTCACCGGGCGCTGACGGGAATATCCCTGCCCGTGACGCCAGTGCAGTCCCAATCCGGCTGTGGCGTGCAGGGGATCGGGATGGCGGCCACAATTGGCAGGCAGCGCCCGGCCATGGAGGATGCGCTTTGCGTCCTCGATGCGGGCGGATACCAGATTCTTGCGGTGTTTGACGGGCTACGCGGTGATCGCGCCAGCCGTTTTGCGGCCCATTCGCTCGCGCTGATGCTGAAGGATGCGCTGTCGCGCGAAGCGCCGGCTGCGGCGATCCGCCATGCCTTTGTCGGGGTGCAGGCCCGATTGCGACGCCTTGACCCCGCCGTGACAAGTGGAACGACCGCTACCGTTGTCGTGATCGGCCCCGAAAGCGTGGACATCGGCTGGACGGGCGATTCACCTGCCTGGTCGATTGACAAGGTTGCTCCAAGTCCGCTGATCCGCGCCCATCATCCAACCAGCGAACCCGAGGCGGCAAGGGTGACGGCCGCAGGCGGCGCAGTGCGGCGCGAAACGCGGATGATGGACAGCGGCGAAATGGTGCCCTGGGGGCCACTGCGCGTCTATGGTGCGGACGGAGCGGGCGGCATCGCCTTGACCAGAGCACTTGGCTTGCCTGCGCTCACACCCGCCATATCGCATGAGCCCGAAATCCTAGATCTGCCGCCTGCCGCTTCGACAGGTTGTCTTGTTCTGGCAAGCGATGGCGTCGGTGAGGTGCTTTCTGTCGAGCGACTGGCAGAGATTTGCACCTTGGCAACGACGCCCCAGGCGGCGGCAGATGCGATCATGGAGGAAGTCCTGCGCCTTGGTGCGCCTGACAATGCAAGCGTCATCGTCAGGGCGATGACCGGCTAGAGGTCAAGGACCAACACCGGCTAAGCTTGGGCAGCTAAGGACGACCTCGCATGACCGAGGAGTTGAACAAGTTGGGTCTACAGGTCGGTCAGCGTCACGTTGGCCGTTTAATGCGTCAGAACGGCATTCACATCAGACGTCGGAGCCGGAATCGATTCATCGTAAATCCGATCCACCAGATGCCGGGACCGAACATCTAGGTTCTGCAAGCAACGGTCGTCTGCGCCGTAAAAACCGCAGGAACGTGTTCAGCTCTTCCGAGGTGTTGCCCCGTTCCCAGACGGCGGTGATTGGCAGTTTGTCTTCCATGTCCACCAACTGCCGGATCGCGATGCCTTGGCGGGGCATGTTGCCGATGCAGCTTGAATAGATTGCGATGCCAGCCCCGACGATGACCAAGGCGAAGATTCCGTCACTGCTGGTCGCTTCAAGCGATATGTCTGGAAAAAAGCCCCGCGCGCGGCATTTTGCGAAGACCTGTTGGCGGAAGATGATCCAGCTGTCGCCGGTGCCGAAGACGAACTTTTCGTCGCGCAGATCCTGCAACGTCAGATGATCGCGTGCCGCGAGCGGGTGGTTTTCAGGCAGCACCGCGACATAATCGTTTTCGTCAAAGGTCAGGCTGCTGATCGGTTGCTGATCCGAGACGCCATACAGAAACCCGATATCGATCCGGTGCTGCAAGATCGCCTCGTGCTGATGGATCGTCGGCATGAAGATCAGATCCAGATGGATGTCGCGGTGTGCGGCGTTGAATTCCCTTAGAAAAACCGGAAGGCTGCCGTTGATCGCGAAGTCGGTATAGGCCACGCGCAGTTCCCCACGAACGCCACGCGATGCCTTGCGCGCGCGTTCGACGGCAAGGTCGATCTGGGCAGAGAGGTTCGAGATTTCGGTCAGAAAGACGCGCCCGGCCTCGGTCAGTTCGACCCGGCGGGTCGAGCGTCGCAGAAGCGGCGCGCCGATATGATCTTCCAGCTGCTGGATCGTTTTGGTCAAAGCGGGCTGCGCGATGCGCAGGCTTTCAGACGCGCGACCAAAATGCAGCTCGCGGGCGAGGGTGTCGAAGGCGCGCAGGTGACGAAGATCAAGGCTCATCGGATGCTTTAGATTTATTCCATCTAGATCTTAATAACGCCTTAAATGATATTTTACAAAGCGGGACTTCCTGCGGATCATTGGTTTCACAGGCGACAGAACCTGACCACAGAATGATCAAAGCTTCAGGGAATGCACGAATGACGACCGTTCCGCGATTACCGCGCCCTGCGCACGGCGTGTCAGGAACATCGTCACCCAAATCTCGGGCATGCTGAAGAGGACGGGGGATTTCGGTCCCTTCGACCGACATAGGCGAGATGGAACCCCGTCAGGCCAAGGCGGAAAACGGCGGCACGCCGATCGATAGGCGCTGCCTGATCGTTCCGACCCGGCATGAACGAACCCGCAGCACAGATTGCGGGCCGGTCGGTTTCATCCTCGCGCATCCAACAGAGAGGAACGGACATGACAACAGTATCCGAGGATCAGACGTCACCGACGATCTTGCGCAAGGTGATCAGCGCAGCGGCGATCGGCAACTTCGTCGAATGGTTCGATTTCGCCGTCTACGGCTTTCTGGCGACGGTGATCGCCAGCCAATTCTTTCCCAGTGAAAGCGTCAGCTTGGGCCTGTTGAAGACCTTTGGCGTCTTCGCCGTGGCCTTCGCGATGCGACCGCTGGGCGGGATCTTCTTTGGCGTGCTGGGCGACCGGTTGGGCCGGAAGGGCATCCTGTCGCTGACGATCCTTCTGATGGCCTGTGCCACCACGCTGATCGGATTGCTGCCCACCCATGCCAGCATCGGCATCGCTGCACCGATCTTGTTGACGCTGCTCCGCTGTCTGCAGGGCTTTTCGGCGGGCGGCGAATATGCCGGATCGATTGCCTATGTGATGGAGCATTCGCCCCGCAATAAGCGCGGATGGTATGGCAGCTTCATCCCGGTTTCGACCTTCACGGCATTCGCTTCGGCGGCGGCGCTGGTGTTCGTTCTGGAAAACACCCTGTCGGCGGAAGCAATGGCCGGTTGGGGCTGGCGCGTGCCGTTCCTGATCGCGGCACCGCTTGGGCTGATCGGGTTGTATCTGCGCTGGCGGATGGAAGAAACACCCGCGTTCAAGGCGATGGCCGCCGAGGACAAGACCCACAACCATTCGCCGCTGCGAGAGACACTGAAAAGCCAAAGCCGTCTGATCCTGCGGCTTGGGGCCTTCATCTCGCTGACGGCGCTGTCGTTTTATACCTTCACCACCTATTTCGCGACCTATCTGCAAGTCGTCGGAGGTCTGACCCGGCCTGGCGCGCTGCTGGTGACGCTGATTGCACTCGTCTTTGCGGCACTGTTCTGCCCGGTGGCGGGCGCGCTGTCCGATCGGTTTGGCCGTCGCAACACCATCACCTTCGTCTGCGGATGGTTTCTGCTGATGGTGATCCCGGCCTTTCTGCTGGCAAGTTCGGGGCAGTTGCTGCTGGCCATTCCCGGTGTGCTTCTGCTGGCCATAGGCGCGCTGACAAGCAATGTGGTCACCGCGACACTGATGTCCGAAACCTTCCCGACGCGCACGCGCTATACGGCATCGGCCTTCACCTACAACATCTCTTACACGCTGTTTGGCGGCACCGCGCCGCTGATGGCGACATGGCTGATCGACGCGACCGGCAACAATCTGGCGCCCGCAATCTACCTGATGGCCATTACGCTTCTTGCCGCTGCCGGGGGGCTGGCACTGCGTGAAACCTCGCGGATTTCGCTGATGGATGAAGCGGGCGACGACCTTGAGGCTGAACTGGCGGACTACGCCCCACAGCGGTCGTTGCGCTGATCCCAATCTGACATCGAAAGGAAAAACTGATGCAACCAGCAGTTGAAATCGACGTGGATGAAGCCAGCGGCATCTGGCGCACGGACGGCCTGCCGATGCTGTATGTGCCGCGCCACTTCATGGTCAACATGCATAACGAGATCGAACAGGCCCTAGGCCGCGACGGCTTCAGCGATGTCCTGCATCGGTCGGGGCGCAAATCCGCGCTGCATTGGTGCCGGAAGCAGGCAGAACAATCCGGCGCCTCTGCGTCCGACGTGTTCGAGTTCTACCTGCGGCGCCTTTCCGAACGTGGCTGGGGACGGTTCAGCATCGACAGGCTGGATCTGAACGAACTGGTCGCGGTGATCGATCTGCGGGATTCGATCTATGTGCTTGAAGCGGGCGGCGGCGCGCAGGCGCCCACCTGTTACATCTTCGAAGGCTTCTTCGTCGGGGCAATGGAATATGTCTGCGAGACGCTTGGCATCAGCCCGCAGACGATCTCTTGCCGCGAAACCCGATGCGCGGCGACGGGCGATCCGCATTGCCGGTTCGAAGTCACCTGCACGCTTTCCTGAATCACAAACGAAAACCCGCCGGGCATCCGTCCGGCGGGCCATAGCAAGAACGGAGGATATGATGAAAGACAGCGCCAGCCGCGTTTATGAGGACGCGATCGTTGTGGATGGGTTGATCATTTCAAAATGGGACGGCCCGCTGTTCAAAGAGATGCAGCAGGCGGGGCTGACCGCGGCGAACTGCACCTGCAGCGTTTGGGAAAATTTCGGCGATACGGTGGATAATATTGTCCAGTGGAACCAGTGGCTTCGCGATTATGCGGATCATATCGTCAAGGCAGAAAGCGTCGCCGATATCAGGCAAGCCAAGGCGGCCGGCAAAACAGCGATCATCCTTGGGATGCAGAACACCTCGGCATTCGAGGATAAGGTCGGCTATGTCGAGATCCTGAAGACGCTGGGCGTCGGGATCGCGCAGATGACCTACAACACCCAGAACTGGGTCGGCAGCGGTTGCTATGAAAGCCGCGACAGCGGCCTGTCCGATTTCGGCCGCGACATCGTGGCCGAGATGAACCGGGTCGGCATGCTGTGCGATCTGAGCCACGTCGGGCCCAAGACATCACGTGACGTGATCGACGCCTCATCCGCGCCGGTCGCCTATTCGCATTGCCTGCCGTCGGGGCTGAAGTCCCACCCCCGCAACAAATCGGACGAGGAACTGCGCTACATCGTCGATAAAGGCGGCTTCGTCGGCGTGACGATGTTCCCACCGTTTCTGGAAAAAGGCGGAAACGCAGATATTTCCGATTATGTCGCTGCGATGGACTACGTTATCAACATCATCGGCGAAGACGCTGTCGGGATCGGCACCGATTTCACCCAGGGCTATGGTGAGGCGTTCTTCAACTGGCTGAACCACGACAAAGGCTCGGGCCGCGCGCTGACCACCTTTGGCGAGGTGATCAACCCGAAGGGCTTCCGCCAAATCCGCGACTTCCCGAACATTGCGGACGCGATGTCGAAGGCGGGTTGGGGCGATGCGAAGATCGAGAAGGTCTTGGGGCGCAATTGGGTCGATCTATTGGAACGAGTGTGGCTATAGCCATGGTCCGCATTCAAATGATTGGGTGGAACGTCCATGCCGTGCGTAGTGCGTCAGCAGCACACGGATGCATCAGGGCGGTGAGGCTGACGTAAAGGCGATCTGGCAGGTAACCGGAATATCTGCTTTGCTGGATATATTGCATCGATTAGCAGCTCTCAGGAAGCGGTTTTCCAGTAAGCCGCGCGTCATCTACCGGTTCGTCGCGACACCGCTCTTGGCTGTCAGGGCGAACACCCCACTAAGGATTCACGAGAATGACCCGGCAGGACGAGGCCGCCCCCGTGGCAAGCAGGTTCGTGTCTCGCGGCGTGGCCCATCTTAATGCGCCCAAGCCGGCTGAGCCGATCATGGTGAACTTCGTGCTGGTCCCGAAGTTCACCATGCTGGCCTTTACCTCTGCGATTGAACCATTGCGCGCCGCGAACCAGCTATCAGGCAGCAATCTGTTCGAATGGCGGATCTTTTCGGAAACCGGCGCGGGTGTCATCGCCTCGAACGGTGTGCAAGTCGCGGTGGATGAGGCTTTGCCCCGGCAATCTCCGCCCGGCTATATCTTCGTCTGCGGCGGTGTCGAACCCGAACTGACCACCTCGGCCCAGCTGGCCGACTGGATGCGGGCGCAATGGCGTCATGGCCGCACGGTCGGCAGCCTGTGCAGCGGTGCCTATATCCTTGCCGAAGCGGGTCTGCTGAAGGGCCGCAGGTTCACCCTGCATTGGGAAAACATCCCCGGCTTCCGCGAGGCCTATCCCGACCTTGACCCGGTTGAGAGCAGCTATTGCTTTGACAATCGCCTGATCACCTGCGCCGGTGGCATCGCCTCGGCCGAAATCGCATTGAAGCTGATCAACGATCATTGCGGCGCGGAAATGGGTCAGGCGGCGATGAATATGTGTCTGCTAACCCACCGCCGGACGGCCGAAGATCCGCAGACCATCTCGATCGCGGCGCGGCTGGGCACGCGCAACGAATATCTGGTCAGTGCGGTCGAATTCATCGAGACGCATATCGATGAAGAATTCAACCTTGCCGAATGTGCCGACCATTGCGGCGTGTCGCTACGCCAGATCCAGCGGCTGTTCCGGCAGCATCTGGGCATCACCCCGGTCGAGTATCGCAACAATGCGCGTCTAAGAAAGGCGCGGATCCTGCTGTCGGAAACCAATCTGTCGGTCATGGATGTCGCTGTCGCCTGTGGTTATGCGTCCTCATCCCATTTCGCGAAAGCGTTCCGGAAGAAATACGGCGTCTCACCGAACAGGTTTTCGAATTTCCGCTAAGGGAGAACCAGTCGTTCGACTGTCGAGCGTCTTTGCCGCCGCCATGGCCGACGCACAGGCCCGCTTCCAGATTTCAATCACCAATCCCGGTTCTCGACACCGCCACGACGCGCAATAGAACCTCCCCCGAAACTTTATTTGCAAAGAGGTGGAAGCACTTCGTCACTGGCTGCGTCTATAGTTTCAAGATGCACCACGTTCCTGACCCGATCATTGCCTTGCTCGCGCCGTTGAGGCGCTATGCCTTTGCCCTGACCCGCGACTGGGCCGAGGCGGATGACCTTGTGCAGGACACGATGTTGCGCGGTCACGAACAACGTCGGCAATTGGTCTCTGAGAAGGCGGTCGGCCCTTGGCTTCGTTCGATTCTGCGCAATCGCTTTCTGGATCGGCGCCGTCAGCACGCCGCTCAAATAAAACGCGAAGTCGATTTCGCGCAGTTATCGCCGCAGGTTCAGGACGCGCCGCAGGATGACGCGATCCGGCTGACGCAATTGCGGCAGTTCTTCATGGCGCTGCCAGAGGAGCAGCGCGAGGCGCTGGCGCTCGTCGCCGTTGACGGTTTGTCCTATGCCGACGCCGCTCAGCTGATCGGCGTGGCACCAGGGACGGTCATGTCTCGTGTTTCGCGCGCTCGGGCAAAGCTGCGCGAGATAGAGGACGGCGTGCAGCGCCCGGTCAAGGCGCTGAAATTGGTGGGAGGCACTGATGCTGAATGAAGATCCTGCGATGCACGAATTGGACCTCTGCGCCTATATCGATGATCAACTAACCGAGACGCAGAAGGCGGAGGTCGAGGCATGGCTTTCCCACCATCCGGAGGCTTCGGCGCAGGTGATGCGCGATCTGGCGATGCGGCGCGATCTGCGCCGCGCATTGATGCCGCCCGCTGCCTCAGCACCGCTTCTGGGCGCGGCACGAGCTCTGGCGCGGGCGCGGCGGCGCGCAGTTCGCATGCGGGCGGCGCTACGACTTGTTCCGGCAGTGCTGCTGATCGGTCTGGGTTGGTTGGCCAATGCAGGATTGGGGCCACTTTCAGTCGGTCCGGTCACAGCCTCACAGCCTGCCCCTCCGTCTGTGACATCCGCACTGGCCGCGCATCAGGTGAGCACGATACGGCTGGCGATGCTGTCGCAGCCTGAAACCACGCAGCTTGACGAAGAAGAATTGCGCGCCGCGACCGGCATCATCCTGCCTCATTTCCCCGAGGACTGGACGGTCCGCGACGTGCAGGTGTTTCCCTCTGCCGAAGGACCGGGGATCGAGATTCTTTTCGATTCCGCCGAATTGGGCCGCGTCAGCCATTTCGCCGTTCGCGCCGGGGCGTTCAACGTGACCATGCCACGCCTTCATGAGACCCCTGATTACGGCATCGCCTGGTTCCAGATCGGCGAGACCGCCCATGTCCTGGTGGCCGAGGATGAGCATGCAGACACGTTGCTGGATGCATCCTTCGCGCTGTCCGACACGCTTTACTGACATTTCAAGCAACCGGAGTATCTCATGCAACCCCTCCACCAGACCGGTCGCAGCGCCGGCTTCGCCCCGACTGCGGCCTTTGATGACGGCCTTCGCGCGCATATGCTGCGTATCTACAACTATATGGGCCTTGGCCTTCTGGTCACGGGGCTGGTCGCCGTTCTGGTCGCATCGGTGCCCGCGATTTATGTCCCCATCTTCAGCACGCCACTGCGGTGGGTTGTGATGCTGGCTCCGCTGGCTTTCGTGATGTTTTTGTCATTCCGCATCGATGCGATTTCGGGCGCGACCGCCCAGACCCTGTTCTGGGCATTCTGTGCCGTCATGGGCCTGTCGCTGGCGTCGATCTTTCTGGTCTTTACGGGCGCATCCATTGCCCGCGCATTTTTCGGGGCGGCGGCCATGTTCGCGGGGATGAGCCTTTACGGCTATACCACGCAGCGCGACCTGTCGAAGTTCGGCAGCTTCCTGATCATGGGTCTGATCGGTGTGATCATCGCCAGCATCATCAACATCTTTCTGGGATCGTCGGCGCTGCAATTCGCGATTTCAATCATCGGCATTCTGGTCTTCGTCGGACTGACCGCGTGGGACACCCAATCGATCAAGCTGGCCTATGCGCAGCATCACGATGCCCAGACGCAGCAGAAACTGGCCGTCATGGGTGCGCTGTCGCTGTATCTGAACTTCATCAACATCTTTCAGCTTCTGCTGAGCCTGACCGGCCAGCGGGAAGAATAACGCTCGGGCAAAAGGAATTTAACCTCATGGACAACCATGACCGACGGGCCATCGAAGGCCTGTTCAACAAACTGGGCCATGCCGCGCGCGTTCAACCTGATCGCGACCCCGAAGCCGAAACGCTGATTGACGATTTGATCTCTCGAAATCCCGGCGCGGCCTATTATCTTGCGCAGACCGTTATCATGCAGGAACAGGCGCTTAACGTCGCGCAAGAGCAAATCAAACAGGCGCAGGATCGTCCTGAACCTGAAACCGGAGGTATCTTCGGGCGCATGTTCGGCGGCGCGCAGCCACAGCAGCGCCCTGCGCCGCATCGTGCCAGCGCAGCGGCTCCGGCACAGCAATCCGACGGGCCTTGGGGCAGCGGACGCAGCACAGGAGGCGGCTTCATGGCTGGTGCCGCACAGACCGCGATGGGCGTTGCAGGCGGGGTGCTGCTTGGAAACGTTATCGGCGGCATGTTCGCAGGCCCAGCCGATGCGGCAGAAGCACCGCAAGAACCAGCGGCTCAGGACGAGGATACATCGGCGGATGCTGAGGGTTTTGACGACGGCGGTTTTGACGACTTCGAATGACCGAATGCTCGCAAGAAGCAGGGTCTCCGGAGTCTGACACCGATGCAGAGGGTGACCGAAGCAACAAGCCTATTTCATCGCTGATCGAAGAGCTTCCTCGTCAAACGACTGGTGAGCGCATTGCGATCGGCGATCTTGTCCTCTGGTTTGAGGACCGGGCGACGCTGGCATTGATGTTGATCTTTGGCATTCTGAACATCCTGCCCAACCCGCCAGGCTCTTCCGTCGTTTTGGGCCTGCCGATGCTTTATCTGTCAGCGGCAATGCTGCTTGACCGGCAGCCATGGTTTCCCCGCATCGTGATGGATCGGGGCATTTCCGCGTCGCTGTTCCAGACACTGGCGTATCGGGGAACGCCGTATCTGCGGCGTTGCGAACAGCTACTGCGGCCCCGCAGGGAGCAGCTTTCACAAGGATGGGCATTCCGGTTTTCAGGGCTGTTGTGCCTGATCCTTTCCATCATCCTGATCCTGCCTATACCCTTCGGAAACATTCCGCCCGCCGCCTGCATGACCTTTCTTGTGCTGGCTTTGGCGATGCGCGACGGTATCAGTATTCTGTTGGGTTGGTTCTTGTCGCTGGTTTGCATCATCTTGATGTCAGGTGTCGTGGCCGCATCGGTCATCTTTGTCTGGCATCTGCTTGTGGGTCTTTTGTCCTGACATGCGTGAGCCCTTAGACTTCCTGACTGTGATATCCCATCCGAAACAATCATCGCACCGGACCTTCGGTCCGGCGCGGCTTTATCTAAACATACAGAAGGAGAAACTTTCATGGGCCGCAGGTCTTGCCGCGTCAAACCCTGCTCTGACACGGGGGCGCAGCGATGATTGAAGCACTTCTTCTGCTGTTGGTCGGCACGGTGGTCATTCTGGTGATCATCGCCGCCTGCGGTTATTTCGTCGCCCAAGAATTCGCCTATATGTCCGTCGACCGGACCCGGTTGGCGGCGCAGGCGGCGGGGGGCGATGCCTCAGCGCAACGCGCCTTGCTGGTGACGCAGCGCACAAGCTTCATGCTGTCGGGGGCGCAGTTGGGCATCACCGTCACCGGGCTGCTGATCGGTTTCGTGGCTCAGCCGATGATCGGCTATCCGCTGGGCGTCGTGCTTGGCGGGCTTGGCGTACCAGGCGCGATCGGGATTGGGATCGGCACGGCCTTGGCGCTGATCGTCGCAACGCTGGTCACGATGATCTTCGCGGAACTTTATCCCAAGAATCTGGCCATCGCGAACCCCGAGCCATTGGCACGGGGGCTTGCGCGTTCAACCCTCATCTATCTTAAGGTATTCGGCTGGCTGATCGGCTTCTTCGACAAATCCGCTAATATTCTGCTGCACGCCTTGCGGATTGAGCCGGTTCACGATCTGGACGTTACAGCCTCGGCGGCGGACCTGCCGCATATCATCGCGGATTCGCGTGAAAGTGGCGATCTGCCGCTGGAACTGTCGTTGATGATGGATCGGATCATCGATTTTCCACAGCAGGATGTTGAACACGCGATGGTTCCGCGCTCGCAAGTCGATTGGGTCACGCCTGACACCACCTTGGGCGAACTTCGCGTTCTGATGTCGCAGGCGCATACGCGCTATCCGGTGATCGACGATGAAGATACGCCGGTGGGCGTCGTGCATCTGGCCGATCTGCTAAACCAAGATGTGGCCGACCCCGCCGGGGCCACTGTAACCACACTGATGCGTCCGGCCACCGTCATTCCCACGCTGATGCGCCTGCCTGATGCCTTGGCTTTGCTGGCCGCCTCGCGCAATCAACTGGCCTGCGTCATCGATGAATATGGCGGCTTCGCTGGCGTGCTGACGCTGGAAGATCTGGCGATGGAGGTTGTGGGCGAGATCACGGACGAACATGACGAAAGCCCAAGCGACGGTCTGACGGCCGAAGGCGAAAATGTCTGGCTGATCGATGGGGATGTTCATCTGGACGAGTTGCGCAGAAAAATCGGTCGCGATCTGCCGGACCCTGATGTCGAGACTGTTGCGGGCCTTCTGATCGCCCAGCGGGGTGGTCTGCCCCAGTTGGGCGAGCGGATCGTTGTTCCTCTGCCGATAGATCCCGCCGATCTGGTGAACGAACGTCCGTCACAATGGCTGCTGGAAGTCGATGTTCTCCAGGTCGAACGACATATCCCGACCGAGCTTCGTGTGAAGCTGGTCGAGGTCTCTAAAGATGAGGACGAAGCATGAGTCCCCTTCCCGTAGTTTTGGCGACGATCGCGCTGATCGCGCTCAGCGCATTGTTCGTCATCATCGAATTCGCATTGCTTGGCGCAAGGCGTCACCGGCTTGAAGAACTGGCCGGGAGCAGCGGCTCGGCCCGCGCCGCTTTGCGCGGCATGAATGATCTGACACTGATGCTGGCGGGTGCCCAGCTTGGCATCACTGTCTGCGCTTTTGCGCTTGGTGCCATCACCAAACCTGCCGTCGATTCCTGGCTGCATCCGATCCTTCTTTCGGCGGGACTGCCGCTTTGGTTGGCAGGCGGTCTGGCCTTCGCGCTGGCGCTGTTCGTCGTGACCTTCCTGCACCTTGTCGTGGGTGAGATGGCGCCGAAATCCTGGGCCATCGCCCATCCGGAACGATCCGCCCTGGCCATCGGCCATATCGCGCAGGCCTATATCTGGCCGCTGCGACCGCTTCTGGCTTGGATCAACAGATTGGCGAACCGCCTTGTCGAAGCCAGCGGCGTCACGCCGGTAGACAAAGCGGCGGTCGGTGGACAAGACGCCGCCACCATTCGCCAACTGGTCGAACACTCAGCCAAGGCAGGCACCTTGGAGCCTGAGATGCAGCAGCAGCTTTCGGGGTTGATCGATCTGGGCAGCATTCAGATCGCCTCACTGATGACGCCGATGGCAGCCGTGACGCAGGTTGGCCCGAACGCTACCGCTGCCGATCTGCGCGCGGCGGGTCTTGCATCGGGTCACATGCGCATTCTGCTGACTGACGAGAACACGCAGCCTGCGATCATCCATGTCCGCGACACACTGCTGTTGAAAGACGACGAGTTCGTATCACAGGTTGCGCGTCCGGTCCTGACGCTTCCACCCAGCATGCCTGTCTACGAAGCACTGTCCCGCTTTCGCGATGCCAGCGTCCAGTTGGCGGTCGTGATGGAGGGGGAAAGGCTTCTGGGCGTCGTCTCGTTGTCAGATATCGTCAAGCGTTTGCTGCCAACCACAAGCGTGGGCAAGGATTGATTTTGGTCTACGGTGAAATTTGTGTCACCTATGGACGCCGGAAGGCGTCCTTTTCTTTTGTTTCACCAACAAATTCCTAGATTAGGCTGCCGGAGGCAAGCGGCTGAAGGCCATAAAGGATGAGAACGCCAAACTGAAGAAGCTTCTGCCTCACCCTACAACGCGCTTTCAGACATCTTCTTTGCCAAGAATCTGCCTAGCACCGCAGACCCCTTCTGCGAAGGATGGGTCAGGTCTGATGCGAATAGCGTGTCGTCGGTCGGATCGAACGCATCCTCTGCATCTAGGAAGTAGAATCCGGCCCGCAGACCGGCATGCAGGGCGATCCGCCGTTCCAGTTCGACCAAAGCGGGGCGGCAGCCCTTGAAAGAGGTGGATTTCGGCGCCTGATAATAGCCCATCCACAGGACTTGGGCGCCTTGGGACTGTGCCCGCGCGATAAGATTGGGAATCTGACCGACCTTCCCGTCCGCTGAGATGAGGGCATCGACGACGCCATCGCAGCGGGTGCAACCGCAGGAGCCCCCCAGATCGTTGGCGCCGCCATTCATCACGACCCAGGTCCAGCGACCGGATGACAGTTGGGCGGGGATGTTGAGGCCGATCAGGGTCGCCGCGCCGCCTGCTTGAAACCGCGCGCCCAGTGCCGCGCGGTTCACCACATCGCGGTCCAATTCGGCCGCGATGACATCGCCGATATCGGCACCCGCAAAACCGTTCCACGCCATAACCGAATCGCCGATCACCAGAATGTCGCCGCCCTGCTTTTTCGGCACCAAACCGCAGCTTGCCAGAAAGATCAGGGTGAAAAGGGCAATTGCGCAAAGGTGCATGGGTCCATTCCCTTTATTTGTGGCGCTTCTTAGCGAGGTGGCGCGGGATGCACCTCTGAGGCGTGCGACAGGGTGATCTGCACCACGTCTGTGCGTTTGGTGGCGAAGGTCGCGGCGCAGGCTTCCAGGTAGAACTGCCAGGCGCGGATGAACTGTTCGTCATAGCCATAGCGGCGGATGCGGTCGCGTTCGGTCAGCATGCGTTCGGCCCAGATGCGGCAGGTTCGGGCGTAATCCTGTCCGAAGGCAAAGGTGTCGCGCAGCACCAGCCCGGCGCGGGCCGCTTCGCGCGCGATCACGGCGTTGCAGGGCAGCATTCCGCCCGGAAAGCTGTGCTGGCGGATGAAATCCGACCGTTTACGATAGATCGAGAATTCCGCATCCGGGATGGTGATGGCTTGCAGGACGGCACGGCCACCTTCGGCCAGTCGCGCCTTCAGCGTGGCGAAATAGATGGGCCAGTAACGCTCGCCCACCGCCTCGATCATCTCGACCGAGACGATATTGGCAAAGCGCCCCTGCACATGGCGGTAATCCTGCAGCCGGATCTGGGCGCGTCCATCAAGACGCGCGTCGGCATAGCCTTTTTGCTGATGCGACAGGGTCAGCCCGGTCACCTGTCGTCCGTGATCCGCCGCCGCTTCGGCAAAGCCGCCCCAGCCACAGCCGATTTCCAGAACCGTTTCGCCGTGGCCAAGCTGCGACAGGATGCGGGCGTTCTTGCGGGCCTGTGCCTGTTCCAGATCATCTTCTCCCGGCGCGAAAATCGCCGATGAATAGGTCATGCCGGGGTCCAGCCAGAGCTGATAGAACTCATTCCCGACATCGTAATGGGCGCGGATATTGCGGGATGAGCCGCGCAGGCTGTTCAACCGCAAAACCTGATCGGTGATCCGCATGCGCAGCCGCGACAGGATGCCCGCATTCGCCCATTCGGACAGGTGGTCAAGGTTGCGGATGGCCAGTGTCAGCAACGCTTCTAGCGACGGCGTGAACCACTGACCCTCGATCCAGGCTTCGCCCAGACCGACGTCACCGCGCGCGGCCATGCGCGACAGCACTGCCCAGTCGTGGATATGCAGTTCGACCTCAGCCCCTTCGTCGCCGAAATGATGGACGCGCCCCTCGGGCGTGGTCAGGCACAGGCGGCCCTTTCGGATCCCCTCAAGCGAGGTCAGAAAGCGTCGTTGCATGAGGCGAGAGGCAAGGCCCATCAGCTTACGTCCTTGTCGGGAGGGGCGGGCACGGGCCGATAGGCAGCACCCTTCAGTTTCAGGCGAAGCGCGTTCCAGTAGATCAGCGCCAACACACGCAGGCTTCCACCGGGACGACGCAGGCAGGCACCGATGGCGGCGGCATTGCCGAACGGGCGCAGCGCGCCGGTCATCGCGGCATCAAGGCCATTGCCACTGTCAATCTGCGCGATGCGGATTCCGATGTGATCGGGCGTAAGTCGGAAGGCAAAACGATATTCCCCGGCTACGTCCTGGAAGGGCGAGACATGGAACAGCTTACGGGTGCAAATGTCGTCGTCGGGTCCGATCGGCGTGAAGCCCGGAGTGACGCACAGATAGGAATGACGTTGGCCGAAGGTGTTGTTCACCTCGGCTATCGCGGCCAGAATCTCGTCGCCACGCAGGACCAGCCAGAAGCTGACGGGCGTGAACCAATGGCCCAGCAAGCGCGGTTGGGTCAGCAGCGCCATGACCATCCCCGGCGTCCGTTCAAACCCCGCTTGGGCCAGTTGGTCCCAAGCCCATGATGCGCCGACACCCTTGCCACGCAGGCCGCCGTGGTCGCGGTCATGAACCGCAAATAGATTGAAGCGGTTCAGGGACAGAAGCGCCGGGCCTTTGGCCGTTTCGGGGGACAGTAGCAGGTAATCGACCCTGTATCGGAATGCATGCCGGATCGCGCCGCGTCTTGCATGGGTGACATCTGCCGGCATGTGCAGCACCTGTCCCGCATGAAGGCGTTCGGCAAGCATCATATCAGACCCGCGCGGGCAGCAACTGCCGGGCGATACGGACAGAGCTGGCAAAGCCGTCTTCGTGGAACCCGTTACGCAGCCAAGCCCCCGCGAACCAGCTTCGATTTTCGCCCTGCATTGCGGCGAGGCGGCTTTGTGCGGCGATTGCAGCATGATCGAAAACCGGGTGATGGAAGGTGGTTTGATCGTGGATCAGATCGTCGCGGATCTGAATTTCCGGGTTCAGGGACACGAACAGCGGCGTGCTATCGGGGATATTCTGCAGCCGGTTCATCCAATAGCTGACCCCGACCGCCGCGCCTTCGTCAGCAACGGTGTCTGCGCGATAGACCCACGAACTCCAGCAACGGCGACGTTTGGGCATGACCGACGGATCGGAATGCAGCACGGTCCGGTTCGGCTGAAAGCGGATCGCCCCAAGCGCAGCGCGTTCTTTCGGTGACGGATCAGCCAGCATATTCAGCGTCACATCGGCATGGGTGGCGAAGATCATCTGATCATAGGCGTCGCTGACGAAACCATCACCGCGCAGCGTCACCCCGCTTTCCGCGCGCGTGACCGAACGAATGGCCGCGCCGGGGCGCAGCTTCACACCCGCCTGCGCCAGTGCCACTTCCAGCTTGCGGATATAGGCGATGCTGCCGCCGTCAACGGTCCACCATTGATGCTGACCGCCCGCCGACATCAGCGCGTGATTTCGCATGAAGCGGATCAGCGCCTCTGCCGGAAAGGCACCGATGCCGCTGGCCGGGGTGGACCAGATCGCACCGCAAATGGGGAACAGGTAGTGATCGCGAAAGCGCCGCCCCAAACCCAGCCTGTCCAGCAAGCCTTCAATGCTCAGACCCGGATGGGCCGCGGCTGTCGCCTCGGCCCGACTGTTGAAGCGCAGGATATCACGGACCATCCGGTGAAAACCTGCTGATATCAGGTTGCGCCGCTGCCCATACAGCGCATTGCCGGACCGCAGCGCATATTCCAGCCTGCCGCCGTTCAATGAGACGCCAAAGCTCATATCGCTGCGTTGAACGGGCACGTCCAGATCGCGGAACATCGCGGTCAGATGCGGATAATTGGCGTAATTGAAGACGATAAACCCGGTATCCACCGGCTGATCGCCCACCATCACCGTGCGCGCATGGCCACCAAGGCGGGGCGACGCCTCATACAGCGTGACATCGTGATGATTGCGCAGCAGCCAGGCCGCCGAAAGTCCGGCGATGCCGCCGCCGATGATGGCGATGCGTTGCGGTGCGCCGCGTGTCAGATCGAAGGGCATGAACATTCCCGCATGTCTTCGTGCAATCGGGTTTACGCAACCTGGATCACTTCGGATCACTTTGAACGAAAATTTTTGATCCGCTGACTGCCCGGCGGCGTAGCATCCTCATGACAAGGCCTGATGATATCATGGCAACTGCCGCACGCTTTTCCGACCGGGGGTTGCACTGCCGCGCCGGGGCGGGTCAGATCGGCCCGATTCCAAAGGACGGGCCAATGACCACATCGCCGCTATCGGAGATGACCGAGGCGCTGATCGCCGTTCGCGATCACCGCGACCGCGAGGCGTTCGGGCGGCTGTTCGATCATTTCGGCCCCCGCCTGAAGGCAATGTTGATCCGATCCGGTCAGCGCGACGGCGCGGCCGAAGACATCGTGCAGGATGTGATGTTGGTCGTTTGGCGCAAGGCGGCACAGTTCGATCCCCACCGGGCCGAGGCCAGCGCATGGATCTATCGCATCGCTCGCAATCGTCAGATCGACCTGATCCGCCGCCGCCCGGTTCCGCAGCCCGATCTGCTGGAAGAACCGCCGGGCACCGATCCAGATCCTGCGCAAATTCTGGCCTTGGCCGAAGAAACCCGACATCTGCGCGATGCTCTTTCTCGTCTTTCGGCAGAACAGCGGCAGGCGCTGGAACAATCTTATCTCGAAGACCTTCCCCACAGCCGGATCAGCCAGTTGACCGGCCTGCCCATCGGCACGATCAAGTCCCGCATCCGGCTTGGGCTAGAGCGGCTTCGTCACGAGCTGAGGGATCTGCAATCATGACCCCGATTTCACATCATATCACCGATGACCTTTTGGCCGACTACGCCGATGGCCGTCTGGCGCAGGCTTTTGCTGTCGTCGTTGCGGCGCATATCTCGATCTGCGACGAATGCCGCGCGCGGGTCGAGGCTGCCGATACGCTGGGCGGGCTTCTTTTGCAGGATACGGATGGGGTAGCGTTGGCCTCTGATCGCCGCGACCGCGTGATGGCCGCTTTGGATCAGCCGGTCCACGATCCTGTCCCGATCGGGCCGTCGGGCATTTTCCCGGCGGCGGTGATGCAAATCTTGGATGGCAATCCGCCACGCTGGCGGATGTTGGGCGGTGGTATTCGTCAGCAAATCCTGATCGACGACAGACAGGCGTCGTTGCGGTTGCTGTATATTCCGCCGGGACGCGCCGTGCCGGAACATGGGCATCAGGGGATGGAGATGACCTTGGTCCTGCAGGGCAGCTTTTCGGACAGCGCCGGACGCTTTGGACGCGGCGATGTGGAACTGGCTCATGATGAGATCAATCACCAACCCATTGCCGATCCGGGTGAGGCCTGCATCTGCCTTGCGGCGACCGATGCGCCATTGCGGTTCAACGCGCTGATTCCCCGGCTTCTGCAGCCGCTGTTCAGGATCTAAGCGATGACCCATTTCGCGGGTAAGCGGATCTGGGTCATCGGCGCCAGCAGCGGCATCGGCGAGGCACTGGCCCGCTCGTTCGCCGCCGAAGGGGCACGGCTAATCTTGTCGGCCCGGGATGAAGCTGCGCTTAATCGGCTGGCGGAAGAATGCGGCGGCGCAAAGGTCATCGCCTTCGATCTGGGCCAGCCCGGTGCTTTGGCCGATGCAATCACCCGGCTTGATCCTGATCTGCTGGACGCCGTGATCTGCACAGCGGCGATGTATGAACCGACCCGCATCGCCGACATCGATCCGGCAGTGGCCGAGCAGCTGGTCCGCGTCAACCTTCTGGGGATGTTCGAGGTAGGACGTCTTTGCCCCAAGATTTTACGCGATGGCGGGCAGTTGGTCCTGTTCGGCTCGGTCGCAGGCTATATCGGTCTGCGCGGCGGTCAGCCCTATTCCGCGACCAAAGCAGCGGTGAATAACCTTACCGAAACCTTGGCCGCTGAACTGTCGCCGAAGATTGATGTGCGGCTGGTCTGCCCCGGCTTCGTCAGATCACGGCTGACCGAGAAGAATGATTTCAAGATGCCCGCGATCATCTCGGCAGAAGAAGCCGCCGGTCACGTCCTGCAGGGGATGAGGGGCCGGGCGTTCGAAATCCACTTTCCGAAACGCTTTACGCTGGCGGTAAAACTGCTGCGGCTGCTGCCCTATTCGCTATCGCTCAGACTGACCCGCCGTTTCGGCTGACAGATCACGCCAGCTTCCCGCTAAGCACCGCGACCCCGACCCAAGCCGAAAAGCCGGTCAGAACCGTGCCCCAAACCAGATCGGCGGCCACCTGTTCCAACGACCAGTCGCGCAAGGTGGCATAGTTGGTCATCTCATAAGTGCCATAGCACAGAAACCCCAACACCATCCCGCCGATCAGCGCTTGCAGCGGCGCATTCTCTTTCAACGCGGGAACCGACACGAACCACAACAGCCCCGCCACATAAACCATATAAAACACCGCGGCAGGCCCAAGCCGAAGCGGCGAGGCCAACAGGTGCCCGACATGACGATCAAAGACCGGCCGGATCAGAAAGTTGATCCCCAGCATGTCCAGTCCCAGAAAGACCACCACCGTCACGGCATAAAGGATCAATAACTGCGTCATCGCGGCCTCCCCGTATCACCCTTATACGCAGGAAGAACTCAGGCGGATCATTATTTGTCGAAACCAGGCGAAGCTTGTTGTTTGATCTTATTGTCTGCGACGGCTGTCCCTTCTTTGGAGCGGAAAAATGTCTTTTTTGACAAGTCTGTCGCGCAAGCGCCAAGATCAAGAGCGATACCCGGCTGACTGGGCCTTAGCCGTTGCTTCCTATCGCCTTAGCTCTCCGCCCTGAATCCCAGTTTTTTACCCAGCTTTGATGCGAAGAATTCGCCGATCACGCCACGGCGGAACAGCAGCACGCACAGCATGAAGACGACGCCGGTAATGATCGTCACCGGAAATTCCGAGGTCGCCAGATAGTTCTGCAACGTCACCACCAGACCCGCGCCGAAGATCGGGCCGGCCAGCGTGCCGATGCCGCCCAGCAGCGTCATCAGGATCACCTCGCCCGACATCTGCCAGGCCACGTCGGTCAGCGTCGCGAACTGAAACACCAGCGCCTTGGTGCCCCCGGCAAGCCCGCTCAGCGCCGCCGACATCACGAAAGCCCCCAGCTTGTAGCGGCTGACCGAATAGCCCAGCGAGATCGCCCGCTGTTCATTCTCGCGGATCGATTTCAGGATCATCCCGAAGGGTGAATTGACGAAGCGCCAGATGATCAGCAGCCCGATGATGAACACCGCCAACACGAAGTAATACATGTTGGTGGTGTCCTGAAGGTTGATCAGCCCGAAAAGCCTGCCGCGCGGCACCGACTGGATGCCGTCCTCGCCATGGGTGAACCCGGCCTGCAGGCAGAAGAAGAAGAACATCTGCGCCAGCGCCAGCGTGATCATCGCGAAATAGATGCCTTGGCGGCGGATCGCGATGGCCCCCATGATCAGCCCCAGACCTGCGGCCCCTGCGACGCCCAGCAAGATCCCCGCCTCGGGCGGCCAGCCCCAGACCTTCACCGAATGCGCAGTGAAATAGGCGGCGCCGCCGAAGAAGCAGGCATGGCCGAAGCTCAAGAGCCCGGTATAGCCCAGAAGCAGGTTGAAGGCCGAGGCGAACAGCGCAAAGCACAGCAGCTTCATCAGAAAGATCGGGTAGAAGAAATGCGGCGCCAGCAGCAGCCCGATCAGGCAGATCGCAATGATCGCCAACTGGATCCGCCGGGCCTGCGGATGAACCGCGCCGAATTCGACAGGAATGGGTTCGGATTTGCCTGACATCTCACGCATCCTTTCCGAAGAGACCCGCAGGACGCAGGATCAGAACGATCGCCATGATCACGAAGATCACGATATTCGAGGCTTCCGGGTAGAACACCTTGGTCAGCCCCTCGACGATGCCCAGCATGTAGCCGGTGACGATGGCGCCAAGGATCGAGCCCATGCCGCCGACCACCACCACCGCAAAGACCACGATGATGATCTGCGATCCCATCAACGGACTGACCTGATAGATCGGCGCGGCCAGCACCCCGGTAAAGGCCGCAAGCCCGGCCCCAAGCGCATAGGTCAGCGTCAAGAGCAGCGGCACATTGACGCCAAAACTTTGCACCAGCGTCGGGTTCTCGGTCGCGGCACGCAGATACGCGCCCAGCTTGGTCTTTTCGATCATCAGCCAGACGCCGATACAGACCACCAGCGAGGCCAGCACCACCCACCCCCGATAGATCGGCAGGAACATGAAGCCCAGATTGACCGCGCCCTGAATGGGTTGCGGATAGGGCATGCCGGATGCGCCATAGTAATAGCGGAAGGTGCCCTCGATGGTCAGCGCCAGCCCGAAGGTGAACAGCAGCCCGTAAAGGTGGTCCAGCTTGTAAAGCCGCGACAGCATCGTCCGCTCGATCAGCGCACCGAAAGCACCGACGATCAGCGGCGCAAGGATCAGTGCGAACCAGTAATTGACGCCCAGCTTGTTCAGCAGCAACAGCGTGACGAATGCCCCCAGCATGTATTGCGCGCCATGGGCGAAGTTGATGACGCGCAGCAGGCCGAAGATGATGGCAAGGCCAAGCGACAGTAGCGCGTAGAAGGAGCCGTTGATCAGGCCGATCAGGATCTGGCCCATCAGCGCCTGAAGGGGAATGCCGAAGATCATTGTCATCTCAGACCCCCAATTCGCGATGCAGAAGATCGGTCTGCGCGGCCAGTTCCGAGACGGGAAACTCTGCCTTCATCTGGCCGTGATCCATCAGATAGAAGCGGTCGGCGACCTTGGCGGCGAAGCGGAAGTTCTGCTCGACCAGCACCACGGTCATGCCGCGCTGTTTCAATGCCCGCAGCACATCGCCGATGGCGTCGATAATGACCGGGGCCAGCCCCTCGGTCGGCTCGTCCAGCAACAGGCAGCGCGCGCCGGTGCGCAGGATGCGCGCCATGGCCAGCATCTGTTGCTCGCCCCCGGACAGTTTAGTGCCCTGCGAGTTGCGGCGTTCCTTGAGGTTCGGGAACAGCGTGTAGATCTCATCGACCGACATGCCGCCCTCGGCCACTTTTGGCGGCAGCATCAGGTTCTCTTGCACCGACAGCGTGGCGAAGATGCCGCGTTCCTCGGGCACGAAACCCAGAC
>NZ_JAEPRQ010000003.1 GCF_016629665.1 Paracoccus caeni | reverse complement strand
AGGCGCCACTTCATCGACGCACCGTCCGGTCAGTCATTCCCAGATTGTCTTCCGAACCTCCGCACTCACCGCGCTTCCGTCCGCCCCGTCTGCGTTCCCGCCTTCGGTGAAGCGGTATTTATGAAGATGGGACGACGGGTGCAAGAGGAAAAAACGACTTTCTCCCCACATTCTCTCAACACACTGAATTAACTTAATAATTCAGGATGAAGCCAGAAAGCTGCGATCACCGTTCCGGTGCGCGCTTCTGCCGATTTCTCCATTAAAGCCGCTAAACACGTCAGAATCGTGACGAGAATCGGGAATCGAGAGCCTGAATCGCGGTCGATTTATCGTGCCCCAAGGCAGAATCGCCGCGACTGCCCGAGGAATCGGCATGCCGCGAAGGCCACCGATGTCCCCGCCCCCCGAATTCGGCCCCGAAAATGAAAAAACGCGCCCCGAGGGGCGCGTTTCGATAGTTGTCCTGCAAGAAGCGGTATCAGCGCTTCGAGAACTGGAACGAACGGCGGGCTTTGGCCTTACCGTATTTCTTCCGCTCGACCACGCGCGAGTCGCGGGTCAGGAAGCCAGCGGCTTTCAGAGCTGCGCGCAGCGAAGGTTCGTGCAGTTGCAGAGCCTGGCTGATGCCATGCTTGACCGCGCCGGCCTGACCCGAAAGGCCGCCGCCTTTGACGGTCGCCTGAACGTCATACTGACCGGCAACGCCTGCCACGTCGAACGGCTGGCGCAGGATCATCTGCAGCACCGGACGGGCGAAGTATTCGTTGATGTCTTTGCCGTTCACGATGACTTTGCCCGAACCGGGCTTCACCCAAACGCGGGCGACAGCGTCTTTACGCTTGCCGGTCGCGTAGGAGCGGCCTTGCGCATCGCGCTGCGGGTCGCGCTTGACGGCAGCCTCGGCCACAACAGCGTCGCTGCCCGAAACGGCCGACTTCAGATCGTCGAGAGTTTTGATGTCTTCGGCCATAATCACGCGCTCCGGGTGTTCTTGGCGTTCAGGACCTTAACGTCCAGAACTTCGGGCTGCTGAGCCTCATGCGGATGCTCGGCACCGGCATAGACGCGCAGATGGGTCATCTGCAGCTTGCCCAGCTTGTTGCGGCTGATCATGCGTTCGACGGCCTTGATCACCACCCGCTCGGGGTGGGCGCCTTCCAGCACCTGACGTGCGGTGCGGTGCTTGATGCCGCCCGGGTGGCCGGTGTGCCAGTAGTATTTCTTGTCATCGCGTTTGTTGCCGGTCATCTGCACCTTGTCGGCATTGATGATGATGACGTTGTCACCCATGTCCATGTGGGGGGTGAATGTCGGCTTGTGCTTGCCGCGCAGGCGATTGGCGACGATCGTAGCAAGACGGCCCAGAACGACGCCCTCGGCGTCGATCAGGATCCACTTCTTCTCGATCTCCGCCGGTTTCGCGGTATAGGTTTTCATCTGTCGTCCCTTCAGGGTCGTGTGTGAATTCGAGATGGCGGTATATCGGGAATTCATCGCGACAGGTCAAGGGGCTGACAGGCCAATTATCCAAGCAAAATCAGCATGATATAAAATAGGTATCTATTTACCGTGTCGCAGCATGCTGAAAACCTACCGTTTCGGCGGAATCGAATAGGTCATTGAACAGCGAGCCACCGGCTCGTCCACCCCTGCGGAGTGAATCATCGCTTCGGCCACGGCCAACACTCGCCCCAGCTTCAGGATACGGCACTCGGCCAGCAGATCCTGACCCGCTTCCGGCTTGCGCATGAAGTCGATTGAGGCGTTCGTCGTGACCGCCAAGGCGACTGGGCCGATGCGGGACAGGATCGCGCAATAGATCGCGACATCGGCAAGGGCAAACATCGCCGGGCCGCTGACAGTGCCGCCGGGGCGCAGGTGGTCATACGAGACATTCAGGCGAATCGTGACACCTGCGGCGTCGGCGCGTTCGACCTGATACTGTCCCGCAACCTGCTCGAATTCCTGTGAAAGAAAGGCGTTCAGCGCCTTTGCGTCCATTGCGATATCCATGCTTTTCCCCTGCCCGCTTGCGGCTTAGGCTTCCTGCAAACCGAGGGGAGATCAAGATGGATAAGCTGGTGTTGCGTGAGGATCGCGGGCATGTGGCGCGGCTGGTGCTGAATAACCCGGACAAGTTCAACGCCCTGTCGCTGGAGATGATAGAGGCGCTGGCGGATGCTTTCCGGGCCGTGGCCGAGGACCGGGCGGTTAGGGTGGTGATCCTTGCGGCAACCGGAAAGGCGTTTTCGGCAGGACATGATTTGCGGCAGATGCAGGCAGCGCGGAAGGCTGAGGATGGCGGGCGCGGGGCGTTTGAGGATCTGTTTGGGCGTTGCGCGGTGATGATGCAGATGATCCCTGCCCTGCCCCAGCCAGTCATTGCCGAGGTGCAGGGCATCGCCACGGCGGCGGGGTGTCAGCTTATCGCCTCTTGCGATCTGGCGGTGGCTGCAGAGGGCGTGAAATTCGGCGTAAACGGCGTGAATATCGGGCTTTTCTGCTCGACGCCGATGGTGGCGCTGACGCGCGCGGTTCCGGCGAAGGCGGCGTTCGAGATGTTGGTGACGGGGGAGTTTGTCAGTGCGGAACGGGCTAGGGAACTGGGGTTGGTCAACCGGGTCGTCCCTGCCGAAGAACTGGCGAAAGAGACGATGGCGATGGCCGAGGTGATCGCGGCAAAGCTGCCTGCCGCCGTCAGGTTGGGAAAACGGGCGTTTCAGGCGCAGCGTGGGCTTGGTCTGGCCGACGCCTATGACAGCGCGGGCGGGGTGATGTGTGAGAACATGATGCTGGCCGAGACCGATGAGGGGATCGCGGCGTTTTTGGAGAAGCGGGTGCCGAACTGGAATTGAGGCGGCGCAACAGGGTGCGGGCGTTGCAATCGGTATTTTTGCAACGAAGAAGCCGCGTTGGTGTTTTGGTAAGCGAATGCTGGGGAATTGGCTGCACAACCCGTACACAGCGCATGCACCGGATGTACACAGGGCGTACACAGCTTGCGCACGGTGGGTGTTGCGTGAGGCGATTTTTTGGGGGCTATCTGGCATTCTGATCGCAGCTGGCGCCTATGATCGGCAGCGCAGGACAGATTTTTATATTCTTTATTTTATGACGGAGATCAGCCTTGAAACCTTTTGCCATCATCGCATCCGCCCTGTTGATCGCGACAACCGCCGGGGCCGAGGCGCCTTCCGGCACGGTGCGGATCGCCTTTACCCTGAGTGACGGCACCGTCGAGACGCTTGAGGTCGGCGACTTTCGGGAAGAGATCACGCTGGTCATGCCCGACAACCCGCAAGCGCTTTGCGCGGCGCCGCTTGTCCGCAACTTCGTGTCGACCAGCTATCTTGGCGATTTGCGTAAAGGTCTGGTCACGGTCCAGATGGAGTTCAACGAATACGAGTTGAACCGCCCGAGAATTCAAATCGACAGCATGGGCGGTCAGCCGGGCCAGATCTTTATCTGGCCGGAAATCCGCGCCAATAGCACAGCCGAGGAACTGGCAGCCTGGCTTCCGCAAACGAATCCCCGCATTGAGGGACGAGACTGGGTGATCGACACGGTCTGGGATTTTGCGCCGCAGCCGATAGAGGTCGCGGTGATTGGCGATCCGACGCGATCCTCGGAATGGCTGACACCGAAATGGATCGACCCCGAGACCGGAAACATCACCGATCAGATCATCGAAAGGGTCAGGATCGAAGCCGATCTGGTTATGGCAGCGACCTATCCCGATCCCGAAACATTAGAACTACGCCCCTGTCCGTGATGGAGGCAGGGATATCGTGGCCTCCATGAAGGTCACAGCATGTCCCCCCAGAACGACCCGATCATCGGTCAATTCGCAATCCAGCCATCCACCACGCGCGGATGCCTGATAGGCGACAAGCTTTGGGCGACCCAACCGGGCAGCCCAATATGGCACAAGCGTCGCATGGATTGATCCGGTGACCGGGTCCTCGGGTATTCCGGCACCGGGCGCGAAGTAGCGCGACACGAAGTCCGCCTTTGCGCCATGTCCTTCCTGCCCGGTAATCACCAGACCAATCGGGCCAAGCCTGCCAATCACCGCGAAATCAGGAACGAATTGGATAACCGCCTCGGCGCTGCCCAGATCTGCAAAGAGGTTCTCGAAATTGCGGAAGATATGGACGGGCGGGTGGGTAAATAGTCCGATGATGTCTTCGGGCAATGCATCCAGAGCTTCGGGCGACAGGCGGGGCAGATCGAGGTGGTAGCCGCCCTCGGAACGGGAAACACCAAGCTCTCCGACACGGGTATGAAAGATAATCGGCGAAACCGCATCGGTCGTAGTGAACAGGATATGTGCCGTCGCCAAGGTGGCGTGGCCGCAGAAATCGACCTCATAGGCAGGGGTGAACCATCGTAGCGCCCAACTTCCATCAGGCTGCACCTTGGCAAAGGCGGTTTCTGCGAGATTGTTCTCTTGCGCGATCGCAAGCATCAATTCGTCAGGCAGCCAATCTTGCAGGATCAAAACAGCCGCGGGATTGCCCTTGAAAAGCCGGTCGGTAAACGCGTCCACCTGATACATGCGCATTGACGTGTTCCCTTTTTGGCAGAACAGACCGCACAGCCGAAAATGAGGGCGGTCAGAGACCCTCGACCAGCGCGGTGAAATGCTCGCCACGTTTTTCGAAGTTCGGGTATTGGTCGAAGCTGGCCGCTGCCGGGGCCAGAAGCACCGTATCGCCCGGTTCCGCCTCGGCAGAGGCGCGGGCGACGGCGGCTTCCATCGTGTCCACCACTTCGTAAGCGGTCTGGCCGATCTCCAGCGCGAAATCGCGGGCGGAATGGCCGATGAGATAGGCTTTGGTCACCCGGTCCAGATGTGGTTGCAGCGCGGCGATGCCGCCTTCCTTGCCCAAGCCCCCGGCGATCCAGCGGATGCGGTCGAAGGCCTGCAACGCCTTGGCTGCCGCGTCGATATTGGTGGCCTTGGAATCGTTCACATAACGGACGCCGTTCAGTTCGCGCACGGTCTGGCTGCGATGCGGCAGACCAGTGAAGCTGTGGAACGCCGCCTCAATCTGGCGGGGCGCAAGGCCCACGGCACGGCAGGCGGCATAGGCGGCGCAGGCATTCTGATGGTTATGCGCGCCGGGCAGGCCGGTGATGCCGCGCAGATCGATCGAGGCCGCCTGACGGCCCTTGCGATATTCGGACAGAAAGCCCTTGCGCGCAAAGACCGACCATGCGGCGCGATCCAGTTTCTGGCCCGACGAGACGCGGATCACCCGGTCATCGGCGGGCGACATCGACATCTGGCCGGCGAGATAAAGACCCTCTGGCTCATCGACGCCGATCACCGCGCGGTCGGGGCCGCCTTCGGCAAACAGCCGACGTTTGGCGGCGAAATAACCGCCAAGCCCCGCATGACGATCAAGGTGATCGGGCGAGAGATTGGTGAAGACGGCGACATCGGGGGTCAGCGCGCGGGCAAGGTCGGTCTGATAGCTGGAGAGTTCCAGCACCACCACCTCTCCATCCTCGGCGGGTTCCAGCGACAGGACTCCGGTGCCGATATTGCCGCCCATCTGGGTGGGGCGGCCGGTCTCTTGCAGAATATGGTGGATCAGCGCCGTGGTGGTGGATTTGCCGTTCGAGCCGGTGACGGCAATCACACGGGGGGCGCGGTCGAATTCGTCCCAGCCAGCGGTGGCATAGCTGCGGAAGAACAGCCCGATATCGTTATCGACGGGGATGCCAAGCTCATAGGCTTTGGCGATGATCGGGTGGGGTTTGGGATAAAGATGCGGAATGCCGGGCGAGGTGATCAGTGTGGTGACGCCGTGCCAGTTGGCATCCTTGGTCAGATCGACGATTTGCAGGCCGTCGGCAGCAGCGGCTTCGCGGGTGTCGTTGCCGTCATCCCATGCGATGACATTCGCCCCGCCTGCCGCAAGCGCTGCGGCGGTGGCCTTGCCCGAGCGGCCAAGCCCGAGGACCGCGATGGTTTGATCTTCGACGCCGACGACCGGGATCATATCAGGTGCCTTTCAACGCCGGGGGCTGTCTGCCCCCGGACCCCCGAGGATATTTGGATGAAGAAGAAGCGCAATCGCTGTCAGCGCAATTTCAGCGTGGCAAGGCCGATCAGCGCGAGGATCAGCGAGATGATCCAGAAGCGGATGACGATCTGCGGCTCGGCCCAGCCCTTTTTCTCGAAGTGGTGGTGGATCGGGGCCATCAGGAAGACGCGCTTGCCGGTGCGTTTGAAATAGGCGACCTGAATGATGACGCTGAGCGCCTCGACCACGAAGAGGCCGCCGACGATGGCCAGAACGATCTCGTGCTTGGTGACGACGGCGATGGCACCGAGGGCGCCGCCCAAGGCAAGCGAGCCGGTGTCGCCCATGAAAACCGCGGCGGGCGGGGCGTTATACCACAGGAAGCCCAGACCGCCGCCGATCAGGGCTGCGACGAAGATCAGGATCTCGCCGGTGCCGGGGACGTGGTGGACGCCGAGGTAATTGGTGAAATCGACGCGGCCAACGGTATAGGCGATGACGCCCAGCGTGCCTGCGGCGATCATCACCGGCATGATCGCAAGGCCGTCAAGCCCGTCGGTCAGGTTGACCGCATTGGCCGCGCCGACGATCACCACCATGCCGAAGGGGATGAAGAAGAAGCTGAGATTGACCAGCACGTCCTTGAACACCGGCAGCGCCAGTTGGCCGGTCAGGTCGGCGGGGTGCAGCCACATCGCCCAGGCCGAGGCGACCAGCGCGACCAGCAGGCCCAGCACCATGCGGACCCTGCCGGGCACGCCCTTGGTATTGAATTTGCTGACTTTTGCGTAGTCGTCGGCAAAGCCAATCGCGGCGTAGCCCGCCGTCACGAACAGCACCACCCAGACATAGCCGCTGTCGAGCCTTGCCCAGAGCAGCGTTGAGACGAACAGCGCCGACAGGATCAGAAGCCCGCCCATGGTCGGCGTGCCTGCCTTGACGAAGTGGGTTTCGGGGCCGTCGTCGCGGATCGGCTGGCCCTTTTTCTGGACATGGCGCAGGTAATTGATCAGCGGCCTGCCGAAGATGAAGCCGAAGATCAGCGCCGTGAAAAAGGCCGCCCCTGCCCGGAAGGTGATATAGCGGAAGAGGTTGAAAAGGTCGCCCCCTTCGGAAAAGCTGCTCAGCCAGTAGAGCATTCGTGTTCCTTCCTTCTCAGGTCGAGGGCGTCTGCGCCGATTTGCGCAAGGCGTCAACCACGGTCGAAATCTTCGAGGATTTCGACCCTTTCACCAGCACGATATCGCCGGGTTGCACCAGATCGGTGGCTTGCGCGGCCAGTTCGGCGGCAGTCTCGGACCATGCGCCGCGCCGCGCGGTCGGCAGCAGGTCGTAGAGATGGCGCATCCGGGGGCCGGCGAGGTGGATCAGATCGACGGAAGCCATCGAAGGATCGTCGGCGATGGCGCGGTGCAGCGCGATCTCATCGGGGCCGAGTTCCAGCATATCGCCAAGGATCGCCACGCGGCGACCGCCTTCGAGGCCCGCGAGCGTGGCGAGGCCAGCAGAGAGAGAGGCGGGGTTGGCGTTGAATGCGTCGTCGATCAGGCGGATGGCGCCCAGTTCTTCGACCGCGCCACGACCTTTGGGGGGCTGCCAGTCAGAGAGACGCTTGCCTGCCTCTTTCACATCGGCCCCGGCGGCGGCGAGGGCGGCGAGGACGCCGACCGCGTTCAGTGCGAAATGGGTGCCGGTGGTGTTCAAAGTGAAATCCACCGTCTCGCCAGAGATACGGGCGCGGCATTTCAGGCGGGCGTTCTCGATCTTCGATTGCACCAGTTTGGCCATCCCATTGGTGCCGAAGCCCACGACCAGCGCGCCGGATTCATCGGCACAGTCGCGCAGGATGCGGGTGACGGGCAGGTCTTCGGGGATGATGGCGGTGCCGATCGGCTCCAACCCCTCGAAGATCGCACCTTTTTCGCGGGCGATGCCGTCGATTGACTCGAAAGCCTCAAGGTGGGCGGCGGCAACGGTGGTAATCAGCGCCACATGCGGGCGGGACAGGCGCGACAGGGGGGCGATCTCGCCCGGATGGTTCATGCCGATCTCGATGATGGCGAAATCGCTGTGGCGGGGCATGCGGGCCAATGTCAGCGGCACGCCCCAGTGGTTGTTGTAGCTGGCTTCGGCGGCGTGAATGCGGCCTTGGCCTGCCAAGGCCACGCGGGCCATTTCCTTGGTCGAGGTCTTACCGACCGATCCGGTGATGGCGATCACCTTGCCGCCCATGCGTTTGCGCCCTGCCCGGCCAAGCGCCTCAAGCGCTTTCAGCACATCGGGAACGATCAGCAGGGGCGCGCTGGCCGGGACGCCTTCGGGGATGCGGCTGACCAAAGCGGCGGCGGCACCCTTGTCCAGCGCCTGTGCCACGAAATCATGGCCGTCGCGAAGATCGGTCAGCGCCACGAACAGATCGCCGCGCTGAATGGTGCGGGTGTCGATGGAAACGCCCGAGGCGATCCAGTCGCCCTGCGCCCGGCCACCTGTCGCGGCGGCGGCTTCTTCGGCGGTCCAGAGGCTCATATCTTGCCGTCCAGAGCGGCGACGGCGACCGAGGCTTGTTCGGCGTCGTCGAAGGGATAGACATCCTGTCCGATGATCTGGCCGGTCTCGTGTCCCTTGCCGCAGATCAGCAGCGCGTCACCCGGTTGCAGGGCATCGACGCCGCGCAGGATCGCCTCGGCCCGGTCGGCGACCTCGGTTGCCTCGGGGCCAGCGCCTTCCAGAACGGCGGCGCGGATCAGGGCCGGGTCTTCGGTGCGGGGATTGTCGTCGGTGACGATGACCACATCGGCATAGTCACGCGCCGCCTGTCCCATCAGAGGACGTTTGCCGCGATCACGGTCGCCGCCTGCGCCAATGACGCAGACGATCCGGCCCATCACATGCGGACGCAGCGATTGCAGCGCCGCCACGACCGCGCCGGGCTTGTGGGCGTAATCGACAAAGACCGCTGCACCGTTTTCGCGTTGCGCGACAAGCTGCATCCGGCCACGCACGGTTTCCAACTGCGGCAGCGATTCCAGAACCTCTTCGGCAGGCGATCCGGCGGCCATGACCAGACCCGCCGCCAGCAGCACGTTTTCCGCCTGAAACCCGCCGATCAGGCCCAGCCGGATCATATAGGGCCGACCCATGATCGAGAAACGCAGATCCTGCCCGGTGGCATCGTAACGCTGTCCCAGAATCCGCAGCATGGCGTTTTCGTTCTGCCCGACGGTGGTGACGGCCAGTCCGCGATCCGTGGCGATATCGGCCATCTGGCGGCCCCGTTCGCTGTCGGTATTGATGACAGCGGACGCCCCCTCTTCAAGGATATGGTTGAAAAGCAGCGCCTTGGCCGCGAAATATTCGTCAAAGCCCGCGTGGTAATCCAGATGGTCCTGACTGAAATTGGTGAAGGCGCCCGCCTCGATCCGCACGCCGTCAAGACGGCGCTGGTCAAGGCCGTGGCTTGATGCCTCCATCGCGGCATGGGTGACGCCCTCGGCGGCGGCCTCGGACAGGATGCGGTGCAGGGTCAGGGGGTCGGGCGTGGTATGGGCCAGCTTGGCGTGGAAATCGCCCTCGACCCCCATCGTGCCAAGACTGATCGCCTTCAGGCCCAGCCGATGCCAGATCTGGCGGGTGAAGGTTGCCACGCTGGTCTTGCCAGAGGTGCCGGTGACGGCGACCACGATTTCGGGCTGCGCCTCGAACCACAGGGCGGCGGCCCCGGCAAAGGCGGCGCGGGGATCCTCGGCCACGACCAGCGCGCCATCCCATCCGGCCAACGCCTCGGCAGCCATTTCAGCACCCGCGCGGTCGGTCAGCACCGCGCCCGCATCCATGCGCAGCGCATAGGGGATGAACTCGGCGCCATGCACCGCAGAGCCGGGCAGCGCCGCGAAGAGATGGCCCGGTTTCACCGTCCGGCTGTCCAGCGACAGGCCGGTGATCTGCGGGTCGCGGCTGTCGCGCGCCCTCAGCCCCAGTTGCGACAGCGTTTTCGTGTCCTGGCTCAAGTCATTCACCCGTCACTGATTTGAGACGAGCTTTATCTCATCGTCCGAGAGGGGTTCAACATGCGGCGAGAAGCGCGGCTCGAATGTCGGCAGCTTTACGTCGGTATGCGCCTCTAGCCCGATCAGCGGGGCAAGGCGGCGGACCATTTCGGCGGCAACCGGCGCGGTGGTCGCACCCGCCGTGCGGCTTTCGGCACCGCCCGCAAGCCGGACCGTCGGTTCGTCAAGCGTCACCACCATCACATATTTCGGATCGCTGGCCGGGAAGACCGAGGCGAAGGTCGCCACGTTCTTGTTCTCGTAATAGCCGCCGCTTGGACGCGGCTTGTCGGCGGTGCCGGTTTTGCCCGCGATCTCGTAGCCTGCAACCTCGGCCTGACGGGCGGTGCCGCGCGTCACCACCTGCCGCAGCATCGAGATCGCCATATCGGCGGCGCGCGGCGACAGCACCTGTTCTCCCTCGGGCCGGGTGCGGCCGTGGATCAGCGTCGGCGACACCCGACGACCATCATTGGCGATGGTGGCATAGGCGGCGGCAAGGTGCAGCGGGCTGGCGGCAAGGCCGTGGCCGAAAGACACCGTGGCCGAGGTCACGGCGGGCCAGCGCTGCGGTACCAGCGGTTTGCCGGTCGGCGCCTCGACCATCTCGATCGGGGTCGGGTCGAACAGGCCAAGCTTTTGCAGGAAGTCCTTCTGCCGCTCTGCTCCCAGCATCTGAGCGATCCGCACCGTGCCGACGTTCGAGGATTTCACAATCACATCCGTCGCCGAAAGCTGCGGGCCGTAATTCGAGAAGTCGCGGATCTGGAAACGGCCAATACGCATCGGCATGGTGGTGTTGATGCCGCTATTGGGGTTGATCAGCCCCAAATCCAGCGCCTGCGCGACCGGGAAGATCTTGAAGGTGGACCCAAGCTCATACTGCCCCTGAACCGCGCGGTTAAACAGCGGGCTATCGGACGGATCGCCCTGCAACAGCGGACGCGGGCGTTCGTTCGGGTCGAAATCGGGCAGGCTCGCCATGGCGACGATCTCGCCCGTCTCGATCTCCATCAGGATACCGGCGGCGCCCTTGGCGCTCATCACCTGCATGCCCGAGGCCAGCACGTCCTCCATCGCCGACTGCACGGTCAGATCGATGGACAATTCCAGCGGCGCGCCGTTATTGGCCGGATCGCGCAGCCAGCCGTCGAATGCTTTCTCAACCCCCGCGACGCCCAGCACCTCGGCGCTGTTCACGCCCTCATTGCCAAAGCCCGAACCGCCAAGGATATGGCTGGCGATATGGCCGTTGGGATAAACGCGCATCTCACGCGGGCCGAAGAGCAGGCCCGGCTCGCCAATGTCATGGACGGCCTGCATCTGTTCCGGGCTCATCTTGCGCTTGATCCACATGAACTTGCGGTCGCTGGTGAAGTCGCGGGTCAGTTGTTCCTGATCGAGATCGGTGAAAATCTGCGCCAGCCCCTTCGCTGCGCCGACCGGATCGACCATCTGATGCGGGTGGGCGTAAAGCGAATGCGTCAGCAGGTTCGTCGCCAGCACCCGTCCGCGCCGGTCGGTGATGTCAGACCGCTGCGACATGATCTGCGCGGACAGAACCTGATCCTGCGGCTCGCTTGGCTCGGCCGAGGCCAGCATGCCCATGCGGACGCCGACCGTCGCGAATGCCAGCACGAAACAGGCCGACATCAGGATCAGCCGCCCCTCGGCCCGGCGGCGGGCCTTGTCTTGAATCGCCTCGTGGCGCAGGCGGCGGTTTTCGGCCTCGATCTCGTCCGGGTTCTCGCCGCGCTCGCGGGCGCGAAGGATGCGGGCCAGTGGGCGCAAGGGCGTGCGGATCATGGCGTTACTCCTCGGGGCTTTCGGACGGGTCCGGCTGGGGTGCCGGGGGTTTCGGGTAATCGATATTGCCAAGGTCGATGACCTGACCAGCAGCCAGCGGCATCAGTTGCAGGCGGTCGAAATTCAGCTCGACCAGATCGCGCAGGCGCTCGGGACGGTTGAGGTAGGCCCATTCGGCGCGCAAAACGCCCAGATCCTCGCGCAGACCGGCGATCTCGCGCTGGACCTGACGCATCTCATCGATGGCGGCCTGCGTGCTGTAATTCTCGCGGTAAGCCCAGAAGGCCAAGGCCATCACCACCAGAACACAGGCCAGATAGGTCAGCGAACGCATCAGGCACCCCCCTTCACGGGCAGGCGCGGCATCGCCAGCGCGCCATCTTCGGCGCGGCCTGCGGGGGCGTCGGTGCGGATCGCGACGCGCAAAAGCGCGGAACGGGCGCGGGGATTGGTGTCCATCTCGTCCGGGTCGGGACCGATGGCGCGCCGGAACGGCATGGTGAAGGCGGCGGGGGCGCTATCCTGCACCGGCGCATAGCGGCTGCCGCCGCCCGCGCTGTTCGAGCGCGCCTGCATGAAGCGCTTGACGATGCGGTCTTCCAGCGAATGAAAGCTGACCACTGCCAGTTTTCCGCCCGGTTTCAGGGCGCGTTCGGCGGCGGAGAGGCCATCGACAAGCTGGCGAAATTCGTCATTCACCCAGATGCGGATCGCCTGAAAGCTGCGGGTGGCGGGATGGCTCTGCCCCGGCTTCGGGCGCGGCAGGCAGGATGCCACCACCTCTGCCAGTTGCAACGTCCGGGTCAGCGGACGGGCCGCGACAATCGCCCTGGCAATGCGGCGGGCGGCGCGTTCTTCGCCGTAATGGTAAAGGACATCGGCGATCACCGCCTCATCAGCCCCGTTCAGCAGATCGGCAGCAGAGGGGCCGGATTGCTGCATCCGCATGTCCAGCGGGCCATCGCGCAGGAAGGAAAAGCCGCGCTCGGCCTGATCCAGTTGCATCGAGCTGACGCCCAGATCCAGCACGACACCGTCCAGCGGCTGATCGGCATATTCGTCAAGCTGCGAAAACGTGCCTTCGACCAGCCGCAGCCGGTCGCCATATTCACCGCTCCACGCGGCGGCCATGTCGAACACCGCCGGATCGCGGTCCACGCCAATCACCTGATCCGCGCCTGCCTGTAACAACCCGCGTGCATAACCACCCGCGCCGAATGTGCCGTCCAGCCAGATGCCAGAGACGGGTTCGACCGCCCTGAGAAGCGGCTTCAGCAGGACGGGGATATGCGGGTCGGCCATCGGCTATTCCTCGTCCGTCTGTGGATCAAGGAAGGCGCGCGGATCGAATTCGGGACCATAGGTTGAGGCGAAATCCTCGAGCGCCTCGACATCTTTCGGGCGCTGATCGGGATTATAGACCTGAATATAATCGCCGCGGGATTCGAAGGTGGTTTCCACGCCGTCAAGGAAGCCCAGCTTCTCGCGCAGCTTCAGCGGCAGGACCAGACGGCCTTCGCGGTCGATTTCCAGCTCGGTCGATTGGCCGTTCATCAACAGTTCCAGCCAGCGGCGCTGTTGGCTGCCGCGCGGAAGGGCGTCGATCTGTTCGTCGATTTCTTCGATGGCTTCCAGCGTGTAAAGCTCGATCCAGTTCCACCAGTCGGGGCCGTAGACGGCAACAAGCTGGGTGCGTCCGGTATTGGTCGTGGGGAATGAGGGATCACCCGCGTCGAAGACGCGCCGTAGCCGTGCCGGGATCGACATGCGCCCCTTGCCATCGACCTTGACGGTTTCGGTCCCTCTGAATTTCCGCGCCACGTTAGGCCCGCCCTCACTGTCCTGCTCTCTTCCGCCCGCCCGAAAGAGAAAGGGCGGATCGGGCTGCTGCCACTGCCCGATCCGCCGCCCTCGTTCCCATTTGCTGGGCCCCGTTTTCGGGGTTATCCGCCCTTCGCGCGCCACCTGGGGGAGGTGCTGCTCGCACACGCGGACGGTCTTCATTGGAAAACGGGTGCCTGTATGAGACCTGCATCGCCTTCGGGGTCTTGATGCCCCTTGTACTGCCCGTTTCCGTGATTCCGTTGTGACATGGGAAAACATGGGAAGCAACGGAATTCTTCACCGAAGCGCAAGGTGAACTTGCTGTTTCAGGACGAAGAATCGCTCGCATATGTGCCTTTCAGGACACGATAACGCAATTTTTGGTAAGGAGTTGCGGCAACACCACAAGATATAGACATCAGCGCCCTGTGGCGGAAAATCCCATCAAGGGCAGAAATCCGCTCGACGGGTTTCAGGTTCTTTCGACAAGGTGAGGAGATTCACGGAAATTCTTCGCCGAATCACGACGAATCACGAAGCCGGGAGTCGGGGTTGCAGCGCAGTCCCACGAAATCCCGAGGCGTGGTGGCGTGAATTCCCAGACCGGATCACCCGCCCGATTTGTGGCTTGAACATACCGCAGCGGGCCACGCCGACCAGACGTGACCCGCAATCGAGTTTCGGCAAAGCGCGTCGGTTCCGCGCCCGAGGCTGATCAGCCTTCCTTGGTGACGATCTGCGCGATCATCGGTTGCATCCTGTCCAAAGCATCCCGGCTTTGCTGCCAGTCGTCGGCACCAAGGCCCAGTTTCCAGCGCATCCATGCAAGGGTCAGGCGGCGCGTCGCCTCCAACGCGTCAGGGTCTTCCTTCTCGGTCTCCTTCGCATCCAGCCCGGCGATGCCGCCCAGCCCATGCCCGACGCCTGCGATGGTCAGCAAAGCCTTGGAACCGGGGGCGTCGTGATAGGCATCGGCATGCCATTCGGGACCGCGCGTGGTGAAATGAGGATTGTCGTCAGCGCCACAGACCACCAGCGTCGGTGTGTCGATATGGCCGAAATCCACGTCGAAGAAGGGAAAGCGTGCGGCGCTTTCGGGGGTCAGGTCCGCCCCACCCCGCCCCGGTGCCGCCAGCAGCACCCCGGCGCCAATCCGCGAATCGGTGAAATCCTCGCCGTGCAACCGCGCGCCCAGAAGCAGTGCGGCGGTGAAGCCTCCGAAGGAATGCCCCGCGATGGCGATTGAGCGGTGGTCAAGCCGACCTGAAATGGCCGGGGCATGCCGCTCGATCTCAGGCAGGTTGTCGATGATCGCACGGATTTCGGCGACCCGCTCGCGCCAGAAGAAAGGAGCGTCGGGCAAATCAGGGTCAAGCCCGCCGACGCGCGAGCTGGCATGGGTGGGCTGGATCACCGCCAGCCCCCTTTCGGCCCAGAACTGGGCAAGCTGGGCATAGCCGTCCTTCGAGGGGATGTAATTCGACGGCCCGAAACCGTGCGACAGCAGCACGATAGGCAGATCGCCACCGCTGGTCGGGGCGGTCAGGCGTAGCTCGAGCGGGGGCCTTCCCGGCATGGGTAGTTGGATCGGCGTATAGGCGACGGTCATTGCGGGCGCGGGCGTCGGCAGTTGGCTGGATTGAGTAATGAGTCTGTTCATAGTCATCCCTCTGCGAAGCGGCCGCAGCGCTTCGTTCGCGCGCTGCGGCCATCGACATCACGCGCTCAGGTCGCGGGCTTGTCGGAACAGGGTTTCGGCATCGGCGCCTGCGGGCATGATCATCGGCGAATCCGCATCGGTGACCGCGCGCCAGACCACATTGGCAACATCCTCAGCAGTGGTGTTTTCGGTCGAGGCGCGAAGAGCCTGCAGCTGGGACTGTACGAATTCGGCATAAGGCTCGGGCACATCCATGCCCATCCGCGCCATCGCATTGCGCCCGAACGCGGTTTCCGGCGCGCTTCCCGGCAGGACGACGCTGGCGCGGATGCCAAATTGCTCTACCTCAAGCGCGAAGCTGGCGGTGAAGGCGTTCAGCGCGGCCTTGCTGGCGGAATAGATCGCCAGTGCGGGCAGCGGCTTCAGCGTGACGCTGGAACTGACATTCACCACGACGCCCGACCGACGCGCGCGCATCGAGGGCAGGACCGCCTGCGTCATCGCCATCGCGCCAAGCACGTTGGTTTCGAACAATTCGCGGGCCTTTGCGATCTCGGATCCTTCCAGCACGTTCAGCATGCCGACGCCTGCATTGTTCACCAGCGCGTCGATTTGCCCCGCTTCGGCCACCGCGGTGGCGATGCTGTCGGCGTTGGTCACGTCCAGCGGCAGAATATGCAGACGGTCGGATTCGGGCAGTCCCTCGCCCGACGGGGTGCGCATCGTCGCAACGACATCCCAGCCTTCGTCAAGAAACCGCGCCGCGATGGCCTGACCAAAGCCCGAGGATGCGCCAGTGATAATAATGCGAGGCATGTTGTGATCTCCTTATTTCATGTGAGGCAGAGATAGACATGCGTGGCAGGACAAACTATATTCGATAGTCCTTATTTATTCATCGAAAGTCCAAACCCGTGGCCGATCCAGACAAAGATCCGCTTGCCAGCGTGGTGGCGCTGCTGAAGCCGTCGCCGTCGATTTCCAAGATGGTCGAGGCTGGCGGCCCGTGGCAGGTTCAGCGGCAAGACCTGAGCAGCCCCTTCTATTGCGCGATTGTCGAGGGTGCATGCGTGCTGACCATCACTGGTCGCGATCCGGTGACGCTTGCGGCGGGGGATTTCCTGCTGATCCCGAACCCGCACAGCTTTACCATGTCCAGTCTGCAGCCGCCTGCCGTTGATACGGTTCGCATGCCGCTTGAAATCGGGCCGGGCACGTTCCGTCTGGGCCCGCCCGATGCGCCGGTTCAGTTGCGCTCGCTGGTCGGGCATTGCGACTTCAATGCCCCTGACAAGGACCTGTTGCTGTCGCTTTTGCCCGAGGTGATCCATCTGCGCGGTCAGGAACGGCTGACGGTACTGGTCTCGATGATCCATGATGAGACGCGGTCAGACCGGCTGGCGCGCAGCATGATTCTGGAGCGTTTGCTTGAGGTTCTGATGATCGAGGCGCTGCGCGCGCATCCCGGCCCGGACCTGCCGCCGGGGCTATTGCGCGGCATGTCGGACCCGCAGCTTGCAGGGGCACTGCGCCGCATTCACGCCGATGCCTCGCAGCAATTGTCGGTCAGCGATCTGGCGCGGGATGCAGGGATTTCGCGGTCAGGCTTCTTCGAGCGCTTCCGCAAAGAGGTCGGCCGCGCGCCGATGGATTATCTCACCGCATGGCGCATGGCGGTCGCGCGCGATCTTCTGTCGCGCGGCGGGCTGAGCAACAGCCAGATCGCGCGACGGGTCGGTTATGGCTCGGCAAGCGCATTCGGAATGGCGTTCGTGCGGCACGAAGGCATATCGCCCGGCGCCTATGCGGATATGCATGAAGCCGCCGGGTAGTCAGGCGGGGACGCTTTTAGGCAATCCCGCCTTTGATCAGCCGATCCGCCAGCCGGGCATAGGCATCGGCCACCGCACCCTCACCCAAAGCTGCGGGCTTGCCCGAATCGCCGGCCAGACGCACCTCTAGCTGCAGGGGCAGTTCGCCAAGGAAGGGCAGACCAAGCTGCTGCGCCTCGGCTGCGACGCCGCCATGACCGAACAGATGCGCCTCGTGGCCGCAATTCGGGCAGGTATAGGTGGACATATTCTCGATCAGGCCCAGAACCGGGGCTTTGAGTTTGTTGAACATATCGATGGCACGGCGCGCATCCAGCAAGGCCACGTCCTGCGGGGTCGAGACGATGATCGCCCCCGTCACCTGAGCCTTCTGGCACAGGCTAAGCTGCACATCGCCGGTGCCGGGCGGCAAGTCGATCAGCAGAACATCAAGCTCGCCCCAGTTCACCTGTTGCAGAAGCTGCTGCATCGCGCCCATCAGCATCGGACCACGCCAGACGACTGCCTCGCCCTCTTTCAGCATCAGGCCGATCGACATGACGGTGACGCCGTGCGCGTGAAGCGGCTCGATCCGTTGACCGTCGGGGCTGGCGGGACGACCCGAGAGCCCCATCATCCGGGGCTGCGAGGGACCATATATATCTGCGTCCAGCAGGCCGACTTTACGTCCGGCCTTTGCCAAAGCGACGGCAAGGTTGGATGTGACGGTGGATTTTCCGACACCGCCCTTGCCCGAACCGATGGCGATGATGTTCTTCACGCCGGGGATCGGTTGGGGACCGGCCTGCGCGGTGGGATGGCGACCGATCTGCAGCGACGGCGGCCCACCCTCGCCGGAACTGCGCACCGGCTGGCCTTGGGGCTGGCCCTGTGGAGGGCGCGTCTGCCGCGCGGCGGGGGCGGTCATCACGATCTGGACCTTTTCAACGCCGGGCAAGGCCTGAAGCCGCCGCTTTGCCTCGGCCTCGACCGCGGACAGGGCGCGGGCGGCGTCGGCATCGGGCACTTCAAGAACGAATCTGATGGTAGCGCCATCGATCGAAAAAGCCCTGACGATATCCGCCTGTTCCAGCGTTTTTCCGTCCGGCATGAGGATTTCGGATATTTCCCTTAGGGCAGCTTCGCGGTTAACGGACATGTTATCGCCTGTCATGAGTGTCACACACAGCATGATCTATGGGCAGTCTGTGAACAACCCACCCCCCTGCGTCAATGTCTGCACGAATGCGACAGAGCATAGGGAAACAAGCATTTTCTGCACTGCAGCGTGAACGGTAACATTACTGACACATATTCTTTCGCGTGACTTTTCAGCAGTTAGCGAACGGCTCCTTGAGCCACAGCCATGCAGTTGCCGCATGGCAGCAATGGCAAAAGGCCGCATTGTGCATCCGCAGCATAGAGCGCATCTTGGTGTCATCGAAAGCGCCGGGCCATCCGGGCAGGGCGCAGACCGCCGAAAGAAGAGACGAAGGAATATGACTATGACTGCAATCGCAAACCCGACTATCGCCCTTGACGACATTGGCCTGCGTGGACGCGTTGCAAACCTGATCCAGCGCCTGCAGGACGAGCGCGCACGCCGCGCCATCTACCGGCAGACCGTGCGTGAGCTGAGCGAACTGAGCCTGCGCGACCTGGACGATCTGGGCATCAGCCGCGCAATGATCCAAAGCCTGGCTTACGAAGCCGCTTGGGGCAAAGCGAAGTAAGAACAGAACTCCCTCGCCCTCTCTCCTCCTCCCTGAGGGCACGGGACTGGCGGCATCCTCTCTCCTCCTCCCCGAGGATGCCGCCCAAAGACATAGCCGCCCTATCCCGCGGCAACCCGATGCGACGGTCCTTCTCCTCCCTCCCGGACCTGTCGTAAGCGGCAATGGCCTCTCCTCCCCTGGCCTTGTCGCACCCCTTACGCGGTCCACCTCCTCCCGGGCCAGCGTTATGCGGCAGCGCCTCTCCTCCTCCCCGGCGCTGCCGCCCCCATATAGCCGCCCCATCCCGCGGCACCCTGATACGACGGTCCCTCTCCTCCTCCCCGGGACCGCTCGTAAGCGACAACGGCCTCTCCTCCTCCCCGGCCTTGTCGCACCCCTTACGCGGCCCACCTCCTCCCGGGCCAGCGTTATGCGGCAGCGCCTCTCCTCCTCCCCGGCGCTGCCGCCCCCATATAGCCGCCTCATCTGCGGCAACCCGATGCACAGGCTCTCTCCTCCTCCCCGAGCCTGCGCTGTGGCGGTGCAGCCTCTCCTCCTCCCCGGCTCACCGCATCTATACGCGGCCCTCTCCTCCTCCCCGGGCCAGCGTTTAGCGGCGACGCTCCTCCTCCTCCCTGAGCGTCGCCGCACCCCCTTTCCCGAACGATCTGCATGCGCTATGGCGAGCCATGCTTAGCTATCAGCACGCCTATCACGCCGGAAATCTGGCCGATCTGCACAAGCACGCATTGCTTGCGTCGGCGCTGGATTACCTGACACAGAAACCGAAACCGCTGACCTATCTGGAGACCCATTCCGGGCGCGGTCTTTACCGGCTGGACGGGGTCGAGGCGCACAAGACCGGCGAAGCAAATGCGGGCATCCTGCGGGCCGAGGCCGATGGCTGGCTGCCTGCGGACCATCCGCTGCTGGAGGCTGTGGCGAAGGTCAGGCGGGCCTATGGCGCGAATACCTATCCCGGCTCGCCGCTGATCGCCGCGCAGTTTCTGCGGTTCGAGGATCGCGCGCATCTGGCCGAGCTGCATCCGGCCGAGTTTGCGGCGCTGGAGCAGGTGGCGGGGTTCGCCAGTCTGCATCACCGTGACGGCTTCCAGATGGCGCAGGCGGTGACGCCGCCGACGCCGCGCCGGGGGATGCTGCTGATCGATCCGGCCTATGAGGTGAAGGCCGAATACGCCACCATCCCGCGCGCGGTCGGGCAGATTTCGCGGAAATGGAACGTGGGCGTCATCGCGCTGTGGTATCCGATCCTGACCGACAAACGGCATCTGCCGATGCTGGAAGCGCTTCAGGACGCGCATCCCGAAGCCCTGCGGTCCGAGGTAGGCTTCGCGCCTGCCCGTCCGGGGCATTCGATGGTCGGTTCCGGCATGTGGGTGCTGAACCCGCCTTACGGGCTGGCTGAAGAGGCTGAGCGGCTGGAGGCAATGTTTCAACGCCATGCCTGAGGCCTCAGCGGCGCTGACCAAAGGGCGGCAGGCACGAAAGGGCTGAAACGTCACCCCCCTCGTCACTGGGGGATTCCCCTGCCCTGCCCGCTGTGGCATGATCGCCCGCAAAAGAAGAACGAGCAGATCGGGCAGTCCATGTCGCAGCGCCTTTCCATCAGCGCCACCATCTTCCTTGTGCTGACAGTCGCGCTTGGCCTTTATTTCGCTTTTGCCGCCGTGCAGGGGCCGTCAGGCATCCTCCGCCGCATCCAGATCGAATCCGAATCTGCCGAACTTGCCATCGAACGCGACCGCCTCAAGACCGAGGTGGACCGCATGCAGAACCTGACCCGCCGCCTGTCGGACGAATATCTGGACATCGATCTTCTGGATGAACGTGCCCGCGAAGTCCTTGGAATGGCTCGCGCGGACGAGATCATCCTGCCCTGAAAACACCCCTTCATCTGCGCAATACTGCTTCTTCCGCGCCAGCGGACGTTCACACGTTGCACGTCGCTTTTTGATGCGCTACGGATAGTTTAACGCTGAACTATTCTGACCGCGCGCTGAGGAGGATACCCAGGATGGCCAGGAAACCTGCCGCCACTGCTGCCAAGGCGGCCCCTTCGAACACCTCGAAGGAAGAGCTGCTCAAGTATTATCGTGACATGTTGCTGATCCGCCGGTTCGAGGAAAAGGCGGGACAGCTTTACGGCATGGGCCTGATTGGTGGCTTCTGTCACCTCTATATCGGGCAGGAAGCCGTGGTGGTCGGGCTGGAAGCCGCCGCCAAGGAAGGCGACAAGCGCATCACCAGCTATCGCGACCACGGCCACATGCTGGCCTGTGGCATGGAAGCCCGCGGCGTCATGGCCGAGCTGACTGGCCGTGAGGGCGGTTATTCCAAGGGCAAGGGCGGCTCGATGCACATGTTCAGCCGCGAAAAGCATTTCTACGGCGGTCATGGTATCGTCGCGGCACAGGTTCCGCTGGGCGCGGGTCTGGCCTTCGCCGACAAATATCTGGGCAATGACAACGTCACCTTCACCTATTTCGGTGACGGCGCCGCCAACCAGGGTCAGGTCTATGAGACCTACAACATGGCAGAGCTTTGGGATCTTCCGGTCATCTTCGTGATCGAGAACAACCAATATGCCATGGGCACCTCGGTCAAGCGCTCGACCAAATCGACCTCGCTGTTCGGGCGGGGCGAGGCGTTCGGCATTCCGGGCGAACAGGTCGACGGCATGGACGTGCTGGCGGTGAAAGCTGCTGGCGAAAAGGCCGTGGCGCACTGCCGCGCGGGCAAAGGTCCGTATATCCTTGAAGTGATGACCTATCGCTATCGCGGCCACTCGATGTCCGACCCGGCGAAGTATCGGTCGCGCGAGGAAGTCCAGAAGATGCGGGACGAGCGTGACGCCATCGAGCATGTCCGCGAATTGCTGCTGCAAGGCAAGCACGCATCCGAAGATGACCTGAAAGCCATCGACAAGGAAATCAAGGATATCGTGAACGACTCGGCCGAATTCGCCAAGGAAAGCCCCGAGCCTGCTCTGGAAGAGCTGTGGACCGACATCTATGCCGCCGACCTGCCGCAAGGCAGCGCGGAAGAGAACGCCTGAGGGGGGAACAGATATGGCTACCGAAATCCTGATGCCCGCCCTGTCGCCGACGATGGAAGAAGGCACATTGGCGAAATGGCTGAAGAAAGAAGGCGATGCGGTGAAATCCGGTGACATCATCGCCGAGATCGAAACCGACAAGGCCACCATGGAATTTGAAGCGGTGGATGAAGGCATCCTCGGCAAGATTCTGGTCGAGGAAGGCGCGCAGGGCGTGAAAGTGAACACCCCCATTGCCGTGCTGATCGAGGAAGGCGAAAGCGCCGACGACATCGCCGCCCCCGCAGCGCCCGCCGCTGCCGAGGCCGCCCCTGCCGAGGCGAAAGCCGAAGCCCCCGCCGCATCGGCGGTGGAGCAGGTGAACACGCCCGAACCGGACCGCTCGCCCGACTGGCCCGAAGGCACGAAGATGAAGACCATGACCGTGCGCGAGGCTTTGCGCGAGGCCATGGAAGAGGAAATGAACCGCGACGAAACCGTGTTCCTCATGGGTGAGGAAGTCGGCGAATATCAGGGTGCCTACAAGATCTCGCAGGGTCTGCTGGACAAGTTCGGCCCCCGGCGCGTGGTGGATACCCCGATTTCCGAAATCGGCTTTGCCGGTATCGGCACCGGGGCGGCCTTGGCCGGCCTGCGCCCGATCGTCGAGTTCATGACCTTCAACTTCGCCATGCAGGCGATTGACCACATCATAAACTCGGCCGCCAAGACGCTCTATATGTCCGGCGGTCAGATGGGTTGCCCGATTGTGTTCCGCGGCCCGAACGGTGCCGCCGCCCGCGTGGGGGCACAGCACAGCCAGGATTATTCAGCCTGGTACGCCCAGATCCCCGGCCTGAAAGTGGTCATTCCCTATTCGGCGGCTGACGCCAAGGGTCTCATGAAACAGGCGATCCGCGATCCGAACCCGGTGATCTTCCTTGAGAACGAGATCCTTTATGGCCGCAGCTTCGAGGTGCCGGATCTGGAGGACTTCACCATCCCCTTCGGCAAGGCCCGTATCGCCCGCTCGGGCAAGGATGTGACGCTGGTCAGCTTTGGCATCGGCATGGCCCATGCTCTGGAAGCCGCCGAAAAGCTGCATGAGGAAGGGATCGAGGCCGAGGTGATCGACCTGCGCACGCTGCGCCCGCTCGACTATGCCACGATCATTGAATCGGTGAAGAAGACCAACCGTCTGGTGACGGTCGAGGAAGGCTTCCCGGTCGCATCGATCGGCAACCACATCTCGGCCTATGTCATGGAGAACGCGTTCGATTACCTCGACGCGCCGGTGATCAACTGCACCGGCAAGGACGTTCCCATGCCCTATGCCGCGAACCTTGAGAAACACGCACTGATCACCTCTGCCGAAGTGGTCGATGCCGTGAAAAAAGTCACCTACAAGTAAGGGGATAGCACGATGCCAACAGAAATCCTGATGCCCGCGCTTTCTCCTACGATGGAGGAAGGCACGCTGGCCAAATGGCTGGTGAAGGAAGGCGACGAGGTCAAATCCGGCGACATTCTGGCCGAGATCGAAACCGACAAGGCGACGATGGAATTCGAAGCCGTCGATGAAGGCAAGATCGGCAAGATCCTTGTTGCCGAAGGCAGCGCGGGCGTGAAGGTGAACACGCCCATCGCCGTCCTGCTGGAAGACGGTGAATCCGCCGACGATATCGGTTCCGCCCCGGCCAAGGCCGAGGCTGCTCCGGCGGCGAAAGAGGAAGCACCGAAGGAAGCCGCTGCCGCCCCTGCTGCTGCGGCCCCTGCCCCGGCAGCGCCGAAGAAAGCTGACGGTGGCCGCATGTTCGCCTCGCCGCTCGCCCGCCGTCTGGCGGCCGAGAAGGGGATCGACCTTGCCGGCGTGACCGGCAGCGGCCCGAACGGTCGGATCGTCAAAGCCGATGTCGAAAGCGCCAAGCCCGGCGCGGCCAAACCCGCTGCCGCCGCAGCCGCCGAGGCCCCCAAGGCCGCAGCGCCCGCCGCTGCCGCTCCGACCGGCCCCTCGACCGAGACGGTCCTCAAAATGTATGCCGACCGCCAGACCGAAGAGGTCGCGCTGGACGGCATGCGCCGCACCATCGCCGCACGTCTCAGCGAAGCCAAGCAGACCATCCCGCATTTCTACCTGCGCAAGTCGGCCAAGCTGGACGAGCTGATGAAGTTCCGCGGCACGCTGAACAAGCAGCTTGAAAGCCGTGGCGTGAAGCTGTCGGTCAACGACTTCGTCATCAAGGCCTGTGCCCTGGCGCTGCAAGAGGTGCCGGATGCCAATGCCGTCTGGGCGGGCGACCGTATCCTGAAGCTGAAACCTTCGGACGTGGCGGTTGCCGTCGCGGTCGAAGGCGGGCTGTTCACCCCGGTCCTGAAGGATGCCCAGCAAAAGACGCTGTCCACCCTGTCAGCCGAGATGAAGGATCTGGCCAACCGCGCCAAGACCAAGAAGCTGGCCCCGCACGAATATCAGGGCGGCAGCTTCGCCATCTCGAATCTCGGCATGTTCGGGATCGAGAATTTCGACGCGGTCATCAACCCGCCCCACGGCGCGATCCTTGCCGTCGGCGCGGGTATCCAGACCCCGGTGGTCGAGAATGGCGAAGTGGTGATCCGCAATGTCATGTCGATGACCCTCTCGGTCGATCACCGCGTCATTGACGGTGCGCTTGGCGCGCAATTGCTGGACGCCATCGTCAAGCATCTGGAAAATCCGATGGGCATGCTCGCCTGACGGATCGCCCGTAAATCACAGACAGACTGAGGGGCCGCGAGGCCCCTTTTTCATGTCGCGCATCATACGCGCCTGGCGCGGAAAACCATCGTTTCAGGGCCTGGAAATCGGGCACCCTTCCCTCTCGCTTCTGCTTGGCGCAGGATGCACGCGGAAGAGGAGACGCTCATGACCGACACCCATCCGATCAGCCGCTTTGCTGTCCCCGATCTGGCCAGCCTGCCCGATGACATCCGCGAGGTCATCGAAAAGGTCTCCGAGAAATCGGGCTTCGTTCCGAATGTCTTTCTGGCGCTGGCACATCGTCCGGCCGAATTCCGCGCGTTTTTCGCCTATCACGATGCGCTGATGGACAAGGACGATGGCCTGTCAAAGGCCGAGCGTGAGTTGATCGTGGTCGCGACCAGCGGCTTGAACCAGTGCCAGTATTGCGTGGTTGCGCACGGAGCGATCCTGCGGATCAGGGCAAAGAACCCGTTCATTGCCGATCAGGTGGCGGTGAACTGGCGCAAGGCCGATCTGAACGACCGGCAACGCGCGATGCTGGCCTATTCCGAAAAGGTCGCGCTGAATGCGCAGCAGATCGTCGAGGCCGATCATCTGGCGCTGAAAGAGGCCGGATTCAACGATGACGAGATTTGGGATATTGGCGCGATTGCGGCCTTCTTTGGCATGTCGAACCGGCTGGTGAATGCGGGTGATATCCGGCCCAATGATGAGTTTTACATGCTGGGCCGGGGATGATCATCCGAACAGAATCCGAAGGGCGGCGCTTTCAGCGCAGGCAGCCCCCATGTCGCGAGGATAGAGAATGACCGTCGCACCAGCGGTAACATCGATTTCCGCGCGGATGGAGCCGGGCGACTGGGCACAGTTGATCCTGCTTTCGGTCCTCTGGGGCGGGTCGTTTTTCTTCATCGCCATCGCGGTGACCGGCCTGCCGGTGCTGACCATCGTTGCGGTCAGGCTGATGATTGCGGCGCTGGTCCTGTGGTTGATCGTGCTGGCGACCGGCAGAAAGGCCGTGCGCGATCCGCGCGCATGGGCCGCAATGGCGGTGATGGGGCTGCTGAACAATGTCATCCCCTTTTCGCTGATCGTCTTCGGCCAGACCCAGATTCCTTCTGGACTGGCCTCGATCCTGAACGCCACCACGCCGCTTTGGACTGTGATCGTGTCGGCGGCGTTCCTGCCGGATGAGGGGGCAAGCCTGCGCATGCTGGCCGGGGTCGTCGTCGGCCTTGGCGGGGTTGCGGTGATGATCGGGCTGGACAGCCTGACCGGGCTTGGCCATGCGATCCTGCCGCAACTGGCGATCCTTGGGGCGACGGTTTCCTATGCCTTCGCAGGCACCTTTGGCCGCAGGTTCCGGCGCATGGGGATCGATCCGATCGTGGCGGCGACTGGCACCGTTACCTGTTCGGCGCTGATGTTGGCGCCGGTGGCGCTGGCCGTTGACGGTTTGCCTGCCGCCGATGTGGCGATGCCGGTGTGGATGGCGCTGCTGGCGCTTGGGGTGATCAGCACGGGACTGGCCTATGTGCTGTATTTCCGGCTGCTCGACCGAGTGGGTGCCACCAATATCTCACTGGTCACCTTCCTCGTTCCCGTATCCGCGATCATTCTGGGCTGGATGATCCTGAACGAAAGCCTTGGGCTGGCCCATCTTTTTGGCATGGCGGTGATCGCGGCAGGGCTGGCGCTGATCGACGGTCGGCTGCTGGAGCGGCGGCGATAAGCATGGCGGGCACCAACCCCGCAAGGCAAGAGGCGCTGCGCGGTCATGCGGCGATGCTGCTGTTCTCGGCACTGGTCGCGGGGTCGTTCTCGCTGGGCGCAAGGGCCGCGAACCTGATCGATCCGACGGCGATCACCGTGGCGCGCTTTGTGGTGGCGGCGGGCGTTCTGGCGGGGTTCGTCATCGTCAGCCGCAAAGGGCGTCCGGCGGCGCTGCTGATCCAGCCATGGCGCTATCTGCTGCTTGGCGCAGCCTTCGCGGGCTATTTCGTGCTGATGTTCGAGGGGCTGAAAACCGCGGCGCCGGTTTCTGCCAGTGCGGTCTTTACACTGACGCCGCTGATGTCGGCGGGCTTCGGCTGGCTGCTGCTGCGCCAAAGGATGACACTGGATATCGCCGTTGCGTTGGCGCTTGGCGCGCTTGGCGCAACCTGGGTCATCTTTCGCGGCGATCTTGAGGCACTTGCGCGGTTCCAGATCGGCCGGGGCGAGGCGATCTATCTGCTGGGCTGCGTGCTGCATGCGCTTTACACGCCGCTGGTGCGCCGCCTGAACCGGGACGAAGGACCGCTGGTGTCAAGTCTTGGGACATTGGTTGCGGGCGGGATGCTAACGGCGGTCTGGGGATGGCAGGCAATCGGCGCGACCGCTTGGACCAGCCTGCCCGCAATCGTCTGGATCACCATCTTCTATCTGGGCATCTTTGCCAGCGCGGGCACGACCATGCTGGTGCAATATTCGGCGCTGCGGCTGCCGTCGGCCAAGGTCATGGCCTATACCTATCTGACCCCGGTATGGGTCATTGTGCTGGAAGCAATCGCCGGGCAAGGACTGCCCGGCGCAACGGTGCTGATTGGCGTGCTGGCCACGGTGGCCGCGCTCGCCATTCTATTGAAGGCGGACTAACCGCGACCTCAGCTCAGATGTTTGCTCAGCCGCGCCCAAAAGCCCTTTTGCGCATCCACCCGCACCGGATGGCCGGTCAGTATACGACCACCCGCATCGATGGTGACCGAGCCGTCGAAGAACCTGCGCAGGATCGGCCCCTGAGCCATGCCGGTGCTGCCAACGCGGATCGTTGCGAACGGTCCTTCCGGGCGGTCATCGGATTCGAGGATCAGATAAACCGGGTCTGCGGTCGGATTTGCCAGCGCAAGGCCGGTCAGAAAATTCGGGGTCATGTCGATCTCCCTCTGTCAACATGGGCCGCCCCGAATTCCTTGCCTGTCGCGTGGCATTCGAAGCGGCGATAGGTTTATTATCGACAAAGTCTGTCGTGATTATCAAGCAAAATCCGCCCCAGACGGGAGAAGATAGTTCCATATTCCAGCCGGTCCGCAGAATAATTATGCTGCCGTCGACGGCCTCGGAAACCATCACAAAGGGCAAAATAGCCTGCACGTCGCTGGCGCGCTTTTCTTCGCCTCACGTCCCCGTTAGGTTCCGCGCGAAAGACGAAATGAGGAATCTTCGTGGCGCATATCATCGTTGTGGGGAACGAGAAGGGCGGATCGGGCAAGTCCACCACCTCGATGCATGTGGCGACTGCACTGGCCCGCATGGGGTATCGCGTCGGCGGTCTGGATCTGGACGTGCGCCAGCGGACATTCGGCCGCTATCTGGAGAATCGCTTTGCCTATGTGAAGCGCGAAAATCTGGACCTGCCCTCGCCGATCCTTGGGGTTCTGGGCGATGGAAACGACCCTCTGACCCCTGCCCTGACCCAGCTTGAGGCGGAATGCGATTTTATCCTGCTGGACTGCCCCGGTTCGCATACCAAGCTGAGCCAGATGGCGCATACGCTGGCCGATACCTTGATCACGCCGATGAACGACAGCTTCATCGATTTCGACCTGCTGGCCCGGATGTCGCCCGAGGGTAAGGTGCTTGGCCCCTCAATCTATGCCGAGATGGTCTGGGCCGCGCGGCAGATGCGGGCGCAGGCCGGGGCCGGGCCGATCGACTGGCTGGTGCTGCGGAACCGTCTGGGCACGCAGGCCATGCACAACAAACGCAAGGTCGGCACCGCGCTTGAACAATTGTCGAAGCGGATCGGCTTTCGCGTTGCGGCAGGCTTTTCGGAACGGGTGATCTTTCGCGAACTGTTTCCGCGCGGGCTGACGCTGTTGGACCTGCGCGATATCGGGACCGAGCAATTGTCGATGTCCAACATCGCCGCGCGGCAGGAATTGCGCGATCTGATCAGCGAGCTAAACTTACCTAACGTCAGCATAACATTCTAGGCAGCGGGTCGCGCATCGCATGCTGGACGATTGTTGATGCACCCGTGAGCGGGTAAGGTCGCGCCGATTTCGCATGGAGATTAATCCATTGATGCGCGTGCTCTTTCCGCTGCTCGTCGCTGCCGGTCTGTCATCTGCGGCCTTGGCCGACGAGGCCGAATCCTCGACGGAAACCGCCCGCAATCTGCCCGCCGTGTCGGTCGTCGAAGCAACCCGGGCAGAGGTTTTTGCGCGTGTTCCGGTCTCCGGCTCGCTGGTCGCGCGGCAGCAGGTGCAGGTCTTTCCGCAGGTCTCGGGCTATGAGATCACCGAAATTCTGGTCGAGGCAGGCGATACGGTTGAAAAGGGACAGGTTCTGGCCCGGCTTGCGACCGATACGCTGGATGCGCAGCTTGAACAGGCGCGGGCCGAATATGCGCGGGCCGAGGCGGGCGTGGGTCAGGCGCGCAGCAATATCGACAGCGCGCAGGCCAGTCTGACACAGGCCACCACCGCGCTGGAACGGGTGCAGCGGCTGCGGCAAAGCGGCAATGCCTCGCAGGCAGTGCTGGATCAGGCGGTCGCGGATGAGGCCAATGCCCGCGCGCAGGCCGCCTCGGCCGGCGACGGGCTGGCCGTGGCGCAGGCGGCGCTTGGGCAGGCACAGGCGGCACGGCGGATCGCGGAACTGAACCGGGACCGCGCCGCGATCATTGCGCCGGTCGGCGGCGTCATCTCGGCCCGCACGGCAGAGCTTGGCGCGATGGCCGGGGGCGGCACCGATCCGCTGTTCACCCTGATCGAAAATGGCGAGATCGAGTTTTCCGCCGAAGTCATCGAAACCGCCCTGCCCGAGCTTGCAACCGGCGCTCCGGCGACGGTCAGCATTGCCGGTCTGGGCGAGATCAGCGGTCAGGTGCGCCTGATCCCGGCAGCGGTCGATCAGGTCAGCCGTCTGGGGCTGATGCGGATTTCGTTGGAACAGAAGCCGGGGCTTCGGCCCGGCCTGTTCGGCAATGGCTGGATCACCACCGCCCAGCGTCAGGCGGTGACGGTGCCGATGGCTGCCGTCCTGACCGATGCCGATGGCGAGCGGGTTCAGGTGGTCGTCGATGGCCAAATCGAAAGCCGCGAGGTTCGGGCCGGGTTGCTATGGGAAGGCCGCCGGGAAATCGTCGAGGGTGTCAACGAGGGAGAAACCGTTTTGGCGCGCGCCGGAGCGTTCTTCAGCGATGGCGACCAGATCCGGGTGATCGATGAGGACAGGTCCCAGGAACCCGACGACGCCGAGGCCGCCGCAACCGCAGAAACCGCTGGCGCTGTCGGGCAGGCGGATCAGCCATGAACTTTTCGACCTGGTCCATCCGTCACCCGGTTCCGCCAATCGCGCTGTTTCTGGTGTTGGTTGTGGTCGGGCTTTACAGCTTCATGCGCCTGCCGGTCACGGCGATGCCGAATATCGACTTGCCCATCGTGCAGGTGACCATCGACCAGCCGGGTGCCGCGCCGTCTGAACTGACAACGCAGGTGATCCAGCCGGTCGAGGATAGCATCGCCTCGATCACCGGGGTCCGGCACATTTCTTCGACGGCAACGGATTCGCTGGCGACGATCACCGTCGAATTCGAGCTTGAGACGGACAGCGACCGGGCGGTCAACGATGTGAAGGATGCGGTGGCGACGGTGCGGTCGCAATTGCCCGAAAGCATCAGCGAGCCCTTGGTGCAGCGGCTGGATGTCGCGGGCTTTCCGATCCTGACATATGCGGTCAGCGACCCGACGCAATCCATCGAGTCACTGTCGAAATTCGTCGATGATGTGGTGTCGCGGGAACTGTCCACGGTCGATGGAGTCGCAAAAAGCCCCCGCATCGGCGGCGCAGCGCGTGAGATCAAGGTAGAGCTGAACCCCGACCGACTGCTGGCCCATGGCCTGACGGCGGCAGAAGTCTCAAGCCAGCTTCGCGCCAAGAATATCGACATGGGCGGCGGTCGCGGCGATCTGGCGGGGGTCGAGTTTTCCATCCGCACGCTGGGCGCCGCGAACAGCGTGGCGCGTTTGGCGCTGACCCCGATCGCGCTGGCCGACGGCCGGACGATTGCGCTGAACCAGTTGGGAGAGGTGATCGATGGCCCCGCAGATGAGCGCAGCTTTGCGCTGATGAACGGCCAGCCGGTCGTGGCCTTCGCCATCTCGCGGACCACTGGCGCCTCGGATCTGGCGACCGGCGACGGGGTCAAGGCGCGGCTAGATGAATTGCGCGCGCGTTATCCGAATATCGAGATTTCGCTGATCGACGATGCCACCACCTATACCTCGGCCAGCTATCATAGCGCGATGGAAACGCTTTATGAAGGCGCGGCTTTGGCGGTGATCGTGGTGTTCCTGTTCCTTCGCAACTGGCGGGCGACGTTGGTGGCTGCGGTGGCTCTGCCGCTGTCGATCATCCCGACCTTCTTCGTCATGCACATGATGGGTTTCACCCTGAACGGGGTCAGCCTGTTGGGGATCACGCTGGTCACCGGCATTCTGGTCGATGACGCCATCGTCGAGATCGAGAACATCGTCCGCCATATCGGCATGGGCGCCCCGCCCTACGAGGCCAGCGAGGAAGCCGCAAACGAGATCGGTCTGACTGTCATTGCGATCAGCCTGTCGATTGTCGCGGTCTTTGCGCCGGTCAGCTTCATGGGTGGCATTGCCGGGCAGTATTTCAAGCAGTTCGGGCTGACGGTCGCGGTCTCGGTGTTGTTCTCGCTTCTGGTCGCGCGGATCATCACGCCGATGATGGCCGCCTATTTCATGCGCGGCACCGTGCACGAGGCCGACAAGAAAGACGGCTTCATCATGCGCGGCCTGATGTCGGTCCTGCGCTGGACGATGCGGCATCGCGGCCTGACCCTTCTGGGCGGGATCTTGGTCTTCGCCTTGTCGATCTTTTCCTCGACCCTGCTTCCGACCGAATTCATCCCCTCGGAAGACGTGGGCCGCAGCCAGATCGAGGTGGAATTGCCCCCAGGCTCAACCATCGGCGACACGGAAACCGCTATTCGGATGCTGACGGCCCGTGTGGATGAGACGGAAGAGACGCGCTCGGTCTTTGCCTATAGCGACGGCAGCGACGTGACCAAGGCGCGGATGATGATCAACTACGGCAAGAAGCACGAACGGGAACGTTCGCAATTCGTGCTGGAGGAAGAGCTGAAAGAGCGGCTGTCGGCGATCCCCGACATGCGGATCAACTTCCAGAACGAGGCCGGGGTCAACGACCTGACCATCAACGTCCTGAGTGCGACCGAAGACGGTGCCGCCACCGGCGCGGCGCGGTTGAAGAAAGCGATGGAGGGGCTGCCGACGCTGGAAGGGGTCAGTTCATCGGCGAACCTTCAGCGCCCCGAGGTGCAAATCCATCCCAAGATGGACCTTGCCGCGCAGCTTGGCGTGACGGCCAGCGCCCTTGCCACGACCCTGCGGGTGGCGACTTTGGGCGATGTCGAATCGAACCTTGCCAAATTCAATGCGGGCGATGAGCAGATCCCCATCGTCGTGCGCCTGAACGAGGCGGCGCGGGCCGATCTGATGACCATCCAGAACCTGCGCATACCAAGCTCTGCCGGGCAGGTGCCGCTGGCCTCGGTCGCGGATGTGACCCTCTCGGCAGGTGCGACCGAGATTTCGCGCTATGACCGGCAATTCCAGACGACTGTTGCCGCGAACCTTGCCGAGGGCGCGCTGCTGGGCCCGGTCAGCGCCGATGTGGCGAAGCTGCAAGAGACGATCGAGATGCCGCCCGGCACGGTGATTCAGCCCTCGGGCGACGCCGAGATCATGGGCGAGGTGTTCGAGGCTTTCGGCACCGCGATGGGCGCCGGGGTGCTGCTGGTCTATGTGGTTCTGGTGCTGCTGTTCCACAATTTCGTGACGCCGGTGACGATCCTTCTGTCGCTGCCACTGGCCATCGGCGGGGCGATTCTGGCGCTGTTCTTCACCGGCAACTCGATCAGCATGGCGGTGGTGATCGGCTTTTTGATGCTGATGGGGATCGTGACCAAGAACTCGATCATGTTGGTGGAGTTCGCGCTGTCGGCAATGGAAGAAGGCACGCCCAAGCGCGAGGCGATCCTTGACGCCGTCCACAAGCGCGCCCGCCCCATCGTCATGACCACCATCGCGATGAGCGCGGGCATGGTGCCCTCGGCGCTGGCGACCGGCGAAGGTGGCGAATTCCGCGCACCGATGGCGATCGCAGTGATTGGCGGGCTTCTGTTGTCAACGGTGCTATCGCTGGTCTTCGTTCCGGCGCTGTTCTCGGTGATCCACGGCGGACAGCGGCGGATCTTCGGAGCGATTGGGCGGCGGATCGGGCTGAACGCGCCGAGACAGGCGGAGATGTAGGGGGCGTCCCGGATGAGGGACGTTTAACTCTGGCCGGATCGGCGAGGCGCTACGCGCTCTAGGCTGAGGCCCGACCCGGCGGCATACAATTTGCATGGAAGCGCAAGGTTCTCTGCAGCCTCACGACCTACGAATACATCTGCAAAATCTGGACGTTCGTGCCGGACAGCTTCATCCTGAAACCGAACCACCAGATGCCGGGACCGAACACTCACCGATGTCCACCGTATGAGATGGCTACAGGAAATTTGGCGGTGGCGAGTAGCCCACTGCACGGCTGCCCGCTTTGGGGCCGCCTAGCGCCTTTTGTTAGACTCGAATAACGGTAGCTGCAGGCCGAATGTCTCGGTCAACGATGCGCCAGATACTCGGCTGAGACGTATCCTGAGATAGTGGGCCGATCGGTCAGCGAGACCATGCACCAGACCTTACCGTTATTCGGCAAGCAGCTCTGGCGGGTGAGCCGCGTCCCGTCGGGCAGGCCGATTATGATGTTGTGGTCGAGGCCCGGGCCGTCCCGAAGCTTCAAGAGATCATCTGGCCCGACACCTTTGACCACCGCACCGGAACCGACCGCGCATCCGGCAACGATCATGACGGCGAAAAGAGCAGTAATATGAGTTCGCATTGTCTCACCTGAATCGTTTTACCATCACTACGACACCATCAAGCCGAATGACAGCAGGCGAGAGCTGGTTGGACTGCTCTGTCCCATTTCAGGTCTCTGTCACCCTCCGATCCGAGCATCCCGAGTGACTGCGCGGTGACCGCGGACATCTTCGGATAAGATGACAAGATATCAGGCAGTTCCGTTTTTCATCCAGTCTTTGGCCCATTCCGGCAAAGGCTCGTTTCCACGAAATGGTTGGTCCAGATAGTCAAGAAGTTCGGATTTGCTGGCCCAGGTATTCCGTCGCCAATCAACTGGAACCGGAATATCTCGCGGATAGAGCGAGCACAGCTGTCCCTGCGACCGCGCGGATCTGATGTGCCTGTCGATCACAAGAGCAATCCTCTCTCCGGCGCCCCATGCACCCTGTCCAAGCTGCATGCTGTCAACAAACATCGGAATGTTGAAACCAAGATGCAGGATGTCAACGATGACCGGGATGCTCAGTGGAAAAGTTTCTGCCGGTTCCGGATTTCCTCCTCGATAAACTATCCAGTAGCCGGTCAAACGACGTCGGACAGCGAAGGAAAAAATGGTGTTGTAGGTTGCGCCCAACTGTGGGCGGGAAGAGGCGTTCATTAAATTTGAAATAGTATTTATATAGTCTCCACAGAAGAGAAATGCGCCATCATAGTCAAGATCGACCGGATTGCCATGAAGCGCTTCAGACAGATAATCAGCCGCCAACGCGGCATCATAGGGGTGATCAAGTGCATAAACTGCCATCTCCCTCGCGTGCTGACGCTGCCGATCAAGCATTGGCACATAAAGCCCTTCACCGCTTTGTATCGACTCGCGAAGAAAAACCAACATCTGCCATAGCCCGCCATTGGCAGATACACCTACCTCGGTGCGCCACTCACCAAACTCGGCAATCAGCCTGAGAATATCTGCATCAGTTATTTTTTGTTCGTCGGCCTGCATCTTTATACATCACTTTCTGCATCAAGAACTACACCGCCATTTGCGAATATGACCTAGCTACGCATCATATCCTTTACCCAGTTCGGCAAAGGCTGATCGCCCGAAAATTCTAAATCTAGAAATATTTCGTTCCGAGCCCAGCCATTGCTGCGCCAATCGACGGGAACCGGCACATCTGGTGGAGTGAGCGAGCAAAGTTGACCTTGCGAAGCAGGCGACCGAATGTGCTTACTGATGCACGCAACAATGTCGGCGCCTTCCCCCCAAGCACCTTGCCCGAACTGCATACTATCGACATACATGGGCAAATTAAATCCGACAAAGAGGATATCGTTGATGATGGGGCACTCTAGTTCCCCGATATGCCCCTGCTTGCCCTGCCTGTAAACGGACCAATAGTTGACAAGCCGCAATAAAAGATAAGGGCCGAATATAGAATTGTAGTGTGCCACAAGATAAGTTCCTGGAATTTTTGCGGTGGACTCAAAATAATCTCCGCAAATCAGAAAAACACCATCATAATCCAATTTTGCGATATCACCATGCAATCGTTCCGAAAGATAATCGGCGGCGATCGTCGCGTCGAAAGGAGCAGATCCGGACAATTTAGCAAGTTCCATTGCTTTTTCCCGTTGCCGATCCAATATTCTCGAATAAAGCGGTTTTCCATTTTCAATAGAATTTCGTAAAAACGACAGCATCTGCCACAGGCCGGCATTGGATGATATTTTCGTTGTCGATTGCCAAGCTTCAAATTGTTCGATCAGGTGCAGAATATCTGCGTCTGTCAACGGTCCATCAAACATCTCTTCTGTCATCTTGCGCCTTCTGCATCGGGAGCTGCCCGGCCATCCAGATGCCAATGTTCACGGTCATCACCTTCCCGCACCTGCTTCACTATACGACCCTCTTTGAGGGCCTGCACATAGTGTGCATTTCCCGAAAAATTTCTCAAATTCATTACATCTTCAATTTTATCTGCCATCTGAGGTTTATATTAAATCGGAACATACCATTGAATGACATCCCAGCCTTTATGACCTACACTGTTTGGCCCGTGGACACTCCAATTGTCGATGATTTCGTCGCCATATACTAGGAAGGCGATGCCCGGCCTTTAGTTGACATCGATCATCGCTAACCCAATCGACTGGATTAAGGCTCGCTTCGTTTAGTGTAGCAAGTCCCCCAGTCGGATCATGATATGCGCCGAAATACGGGGAACCGTCGCCGCGCCAGTTGGGAATCGTATCGGGAGGTGGATACTTGGCGATACGCATAGGACGCTCGAGAGTCATGCCTGTGGTCATCGTCCCGTCCGTTCCGAACTTGGCCCAATATGCGCCCAATATGCGCCCAATATGCGCCCAATAATGCTCCGGAAGCTTTGATCTATGCAATCGTTGCCCTTGTGCTCGCCGCCAGTTCGACCGTCCCCGCTGGTAGGCTATCCATAATTTCGTCGTAGCCCTGATCGCGCTCGAGGAGGCGTCCGGTCGCTGCGCCGCCGCATTGTCCGGCATCGTCGGTCGGATTCGTTGTCCCCTGACACCCTGTGACCCAAGCACTCTGCGTGACCGCGGGCAATCTTCGGAACTGGTCGCAAAATTTCGAAGGGCACCCAAGAAAACGCTCGAGTGCCGCATGAATAAAAAGAAAGGGAGAAGAATGGTGGGTGATAACGGATTTGAACCGCTGACATCTTCGATGTGAACGAAGCGCTCTACCACTGAGCTAATCACCCGTGGAGGCAGCGTTTAGCAGCAAGCCATACGGGCCGCAAGTCCAAGATACCGTATTCATTTCGCGATCGGCAGACGGGGCGCCAACATGAAAAGGGCGCCCGAGATGATGGGCGCCCCTTGCTTTTCACGTGTTATTTGGCCACCTCATTCGCCGCTTTGCTGCGGATGTCAGCGCGGCGGCGGCGGAGGCGAAGTGTGATCACGTCGCCGCCGCGAGGGTTCTTCTGGATGCTCACGCGACCACGTCCAAGTGGCGGCACCGCCAGCGTTTCGCCTGCCGAAAGCGCACGGCCAAGTTCGTCCAAGGTGGCCTCGATGATCGGACGAACATCGGCCTTGGCAGCGCCCGTTGCGGCAAGTACTCGGTCAACGAAGGCCCGTTTTTGGACAACCCGCGCGCGATGCGGCACTTTCGGAGCTTTCGTCTGGGTAGCGCTGAATTGCTGAGTCATAAACCGTCCCCGTAATTGAGAAAAAATAAACTGAATGGTCGGGAAAGTTTACGTAAGGTCATTAACTGGTTCAACCCTGCAAAACAGCAAAAAAGGCCGAACCGGCGGATTTCCGGTTCGGCCTGACAGGTTTTTTCCAGTCCAACGGACTGATCAGTGGGCGACAGCGCTCCCGCCAGAGGATTCCTGGCGTGCAGCGACTCGCGCGGCTTCGGCTGCCTCTTCCGCAGCCTCGTCCCATTCGACCGGCTCGGGCATCCGAACCAGCGCCTGTTTCAGGACCTCGCGGACATTGCTGACCGGAATGATCGTCAGCCCGGTCTTCACGTTGTCCGGGATCTCGGCCAGATCCTTTTCGTTATCGGCCGGGATCAGCACGGTTTTGATCCCGCCACGCAAAGCCGCCAGCAGCTTTTCCTTCAAGCCACCAATGGCCAGCACATTGCCGCGCAAGGTGACTTCGCCGGTCATGGCGACATCCTTGCGGACCGGAATCCCGGTCATCACCGACACGACCGAGGTGACCATCGCAACCCCCGCGGACGGGCCGTCCTTGGGCGTTGCGCCTTCGGGGACGTGAACGTGGATGTCGCGCCGGTCGAATTCCGGGGGTTTCACCCCGATTTCCGGCGAGATCGAGCGAACGAAGCTTGACGCCGCGTCGATCGATTCCTTCATCACGTCGCCCAGTTTCCCGGTCGTCTTCATCCGGCCCTTGCCCGGCAACCGCAGGGCTTCGATCTGCAACAGATCCCCACCAACCGAGGTCCATGCCAGACCCGTCACCACGCCGACCTGATCCTCTTTCTCGGCCAGACCATAGCGGTGGCGGCGAACGCCCAGATATTCCTCGGCCTTCGCGGCATCGACCGTTACCGATTTCACCTCGCCCTTGAGGATCTCGGTCACGGCTTTCCGGGCCAGCTTGGCGATCTCACGCTCCAGCGACCGCACCCCGGCTTCGCGGGTATAGTAGCGGACGATCTGCGTCAGCGCGTCGTCGGTTACCTCGAATTCGCCTTTGCGCAGCCCGTTCGCCTTGGTCTGCTTGGACAACAGATGCTGGCGCGCGATCTCGCGCTTTTCGTCTTCGGTGTAGCCCGACAGGCTGATGATCTCCATCCGGTCCAGAAGCGGTCCCGGCATGTTGTAGCTGTTGGCCGTGGTCACGAACATCACGTTCGACAGATCGTATTCCACCTCAAGATAGTGGTCCACGAAGGTCGAGTTCTGTTCGGGATCCAGCACCTCGAGCATGGCCGAGGCCGGGTCGCCGCGGAAGTCCTGACCCATCTTGTCGATCTCATCCAGAAGGATAAGCGGGTTGGTGGTCTTGGCCTTCTTCAGCGCCTGGATGATCTTGCCGGGCATCGAGCCGATATAGGTCCGGCGGTGACCCCGGATTTCGGATTCGTCGCGCACGCCGCCAAGGCTGATGCGGATGAATTCGCGACCCGTCGCCTTTGCGACCGACCGGCCAAGCGAGGTTTTCCCCACGCCCGGAGGCCCGACAAGGCACAGGATCGGACCCCGCAGCTTCTGACTGCGCGATTGCACGGCCAGATATTCCACGATCCGTTCCTTGACCTTTTCCAGACCATAGTGATCGGCGTCCAGAACCTTCTCGGCCGCGACCAGATCCTTGCGGGTGCGCGACTTCACGCCCCAAGGCAGCGCCAGAAGCCAGTCAAGATAGTTGCGGCTGACCGTAGCTTCGGCCGACATCGGCGACATCGACTTCAGCTTCTTAAGCTCGGCTTCGGCCTTTTCACGGGCTTCCTTGCTGAACTTGGTCTTGGCGATCTTTTGCTCCAGCTCGTCGATCTCATTCTGACCGTCCTCGCCATCGCCCAGCTCCTTCTGAATGGCCTTCATCTGCTCATTCAGATAGTATTCGCGCTGCGTCTTCTCCATCTGGGTCTTGACGCGCGACTTGATCTTCTTCTCGACCTGCAGGACCGACATTTCGCCCTGCATGTGGGAATAGATCTTCTCCAACCGCTCGGCCACGTCCAGCGTGTCCAGCAGATCCTGCTTGCGGTCCAGATCGATACCCATGTGACCCGCGACCAGATCGGCCAGCTTGCCGGGCTCTTTCGCTTCGGCAACAGCGGTCACGACCTCTTCGGGGATGTTCTTGCGAACCTTCACATACCGTTCGAATTCTTCGGCAACGGTGCGCACCAGCGCGGTCGAGGTCGCCTCATCGCCCGGCGTTTCGGCCAGAACGATGGCCGCAGCCTCGAAATGGTCGTCATTAGGGACAAATCCGGTGATCTGCACACGCTCGCGGCCTTCGACCAGCACCTTCACGGTGCCATCCGGCAGCTTCAACAATTGCAGCACATTGGCCAGAACGCCGGTCCGGTAGATGCCGTCCTCGGTCGGTTCATCAACCGATGCGTCCTTTTGCGCGGCCAGAAGAATCGGGCTGTCCGATTCCATGACCGTCTCCAGCGCGCGGACCGATTTTTCGCGGCCCACGAACAGCGGCACGATCATGTGGGGGAAAACCACAATGTCGCGCAGCGGCAGCACCGGATAGGTCTGAGAAGCAAATTCGTTCATGCTATGCATTCCTTTCCTGCCCGAAGTCGTGGCCCCGACATGGCAACACACGACCCCTGCTTTGCGACAATCTAAGTCCGCAGCAAGCCGCATTCAATATGACAGGATGATTACGCCCTATTTCTGCCGCAGCCGGGCCGCCGCAGGATAAATCCTGCTGGTCCTGCCTATCGCGGAATGACGATTTCGGCCCGAAGCCCGCCCAGACGTTCGCCCCGGCCCAGCCGCAATTGCCCGCCATGTCCCCTTGCCACATCGGCGGCAATGGCCAGACCAAGGCCGGCCCCCTGCCCGCTATTGCGATTGCGGGCGGGATCCAGCCGGGTAAATGGGCGCATGGCCGCCTCAAGACTATCCCGAGGGATGCCCGGCCCGTTATCCTCGACCCCGATCCGCAGGCTGCGCGGCCCCAGAGTGGCGTCGATCTCGACTTCGGTGCCGTAGCGGGTGGCGTTGCCGATCAGATTCTCCAATGCACGTCGCAACATATCGCGCCGGAAAGTCGCCTGACCCTCAGTATCGCCATCGATCCGCGACAGCACGACATGCTGCCCCGCCCGCTGCGCGCCTGAAACGACTGATTGCAGGAACTCAGCAGGCTTGACGGGCTCGGGCGGGCTGTCCTGCGCATCGTCGCGGGCATATTCCAGAAATGCGTCCACCATCCGGTTCATCTCTGCGATATCCGCGTCCATGGCGGCGATGTCCTCATCGTCAGGCGGCATTTCAGGAGACATCATCGACACGGCCAGCCGCATCCGCGTCAAAGGCGTGCGCAGGTCGTGGCTGATCCCCGACAGCATCATCTTGCGCTGCTCGTTCTGGCGTTCCAGCCGATTCCGCATGTCCAGAAACGCCGTTCCTGCGCTGCGAACCTCGATCGCGCCGGAGGGGCGATAGGGCACCATGCGACCCTTGCCATAGGCTTCTGCCGCATTCGCCAGCCGCCGGATCGGCCTAAGCTGATTTCGCAGGAATATCGTGGCGATCCCGGTCATCAGCAGCGAAGTGAACACCATCAGCACCAGCAACTGATGCGGGTTCGAGGCGCTGACCCGCCGACGGTCGAAAGTGACCGAATAGGGGCCAAAGCGGCTATCCATGGTGATCGCGACGCGCTTGTCATCGGTGGCCAGATCAACGGCGGATATCTGAGGCAAACTTGCGCGCAATTCCTCGATCACCACCCGTCCCGAAAAATCATCGAAATTCCGCTGATCCTCGGCGCCAGTGGTGGCAGGGAAATCCAGCGTCAGTTCCAGCGGAATGGCGACGGCCTGACCGGCTGTTTCAGCGTCCTGTTCGCTTGGGGAATGGTCCACCAGTTGCGCGACGAAGACCAATTCGCGGGCCATGCTGGCGGTCATCTGCCGCGTCACGCCTTCAAAGTGGCGCTGCAGGAACATGACGCTGACGACCAGCGTGACCACCACGATTGGCAGAAACAGGATCAGCGCAGCCCGCCCGTAAAGCCCGCGCGGGAACAGCCCTTTCAACCTGCCTGCTTCGTTCTGGTTCGCCATGGACACCCGCCCTTTCGGCGTTAGGCTAGCCAGATGAGCACGAATACGAAAGAGCCCCTGCGAATCCTTGCGCCGAACCCGTCGCCTCTGACCGGGCCGGGCACCACCACCTTTCTGATCGGCCAGCGTCAGGTTGCGGTGATCGACCCCGGCCCTGCCGATCCGGACCATCTGGCAGCCATCGTCGAAGCCGCACGCGGCCGCATTAGCCATATTTTCGTGACCCACGCCCATCTGGACCATAGCGCAGGCGCACCCGCTCTGGCGCGACTGACCGGCGCGCCGATATTGGCCTTTGGCGATGCAATGGCGGGACGCTCGCCCAGCATGCAGGCGCTGGCTGCCTTGGGCGAGGTCGGGGGCGGCGAGGGGCTCGACATCTCCTTCCAGCCCGATCTGCGATTGAGCGACGATCAGGTGATCGAAACCCCGGAATGGTCGCTGCGCGCCTTGCACACGCCGGGCCATTCTGGCGGGCATCTGTGTTTTCAGTGGCAAGACAATATCTTCTGCGGCGATATCGTGATGGCTTGGTCCTCGACGATCATCTCGCCCCCCGACGGCGATCTGGCCGATTATCTGCGATCACTGAGCAGGCTGGACCAGATCGGCGCAACCCGGCTGCTGCCCGCCCACGGCGCGGCCATAGACACTCCCGCCACCCGAATCGCCGAACTGGCCACCCATCGCCGCCAGCGAACCGCACAGATCCTGTCGACACTTCGCCAGTCCGGCCCGGCAAACGCCGCCGCTATTGCCCACCAAATCTACGTGGTTCCCGCCCCGCTGATGCCTGCAGCAACCCGCAATGTGCTGGCCCATCTGATCGCGCTGAACGATCTGGGCGCGGTCACGCCAACCAGCCATCTGGCGGCGGACAGCGCCTTCGCATTGACGTGAAAAAATCGTCACGAACCCACTGGACGCCCCCGAACCACCTTGCTATATCCGCCCCGTGTTCCGGCGTAGCTCAGCGGTAGAGCAGTTGACTGTTAATCAATTGGTCGTAGGTTCGATCCCTACCGCCGGAGCCAGTTTTTCTGGCATAACACCATGAAATCCACAGATAAAATCTGATTTCAAAAGGCGCGGCGGCCTACTTTATGGCCTACTTCAGTTCGGGAATCAGCATGGCTGTATAACATTCGGCACTGGGCTTTTTTCTAAGAATTCGTACTTCAATTTTGCCTTCTTTACCCAGCCGTCCCCTGCTATTGATCCAGATCAACTGCGAATTTTCAGGGTAGCTTTGCGCACCTTAAGATACGCTCGCAAACAGAACGTCCACAACGCGCTTGTGTAAAGCGCGTCATTTAACCGAGCTTCCTGCGATGGGTCGCGTGACGCTCCAACTCTTCCAGTATAATTATTCGGCCCATTCCAGACAATCAAGGTTTGCTCGGATCTTCGAGCCGCAGAGGCGGTCGCCGCGAGACGGGACCGATGTCATTCTGTTGAATAGTCTGATCCGAGCTATCAGGATCCATGGAAACGGGGTGCAGCACAGCCGGGCGCGCAACCATTACGAGTTGCCGGATAGAAGGTTTTAGGGCAGTGTCTAGTCATAAGGCCAAGAGAGTCGTGTTGAATGTCAAACCCTTACGAAATTGCTCCCAATTGCGTTCTAACTAGACTCACCGAATCGAATGAAAGCTTGGAGAGCTATTGCGCGGGCTTCGAACTATCCGAGTGGCGTTGCTCTGGGCTCGCTGACAATCTGATAGAGTGGATTATTGACTACGCTCTAAAATCTGACGAACTTCGCAACACAAACCATACCAACTCCTTTGTTCGCCTCAAGCAGGCAGCTTCCAGAGTTTACACCAGTGAAAAATATGAACGGCGCGGCGAGGTAGGCGAGATTGCTGCTCATGCTGTTTGCCGAACCTTTTTCAATACAATACCCGTCGCGGCTAGAGTTAACTATTTGAGTGCGTCAAACGATCCGGTAAAGGCATTTGACCTAGTTCATATGCGGTATGTCGGAGTTGACGACATAGAGCTTTGGTTGGGCGAAGCGAAGTTTTTCAAAGACCGGAATGACGCGATTAAGGATGCAATCACGTCCATCAAGGGGCATATCACTGCAGGTTTCCTGAGGAACGAGAAGTTACTGCTTGGCCCACAGGTATCAGACGACATTCCACACAGCGCAAAGATCAAAAAACTTCTGTCTGCGGAGGTTTCTTTAGACGATCTAATTAAGAATGCAGTTTTCCCCGTTTTGATCGCGGCGAATAGCGATGCAACAGCGCGCCACGTGTCGGCAAGCGATAACTACAGCGCGGAAGTGGATGTCGAGATGAAAATCCTTTGGGATAAATTGAAGGCATCCGGGTTGACTGAAAAAATAAGACTCAAACTTATTTATGTCCCGTTGGGTAACAAGGATACACTCAACAAAGCCTTCGATGATCGCCTTAAAGCGCTACAAATTGGATAAGGGGTAACATGCCCGTTCTGGATATTAACTGGAATAAACTAAGTGCGCTTTCTGGATCCGATTTGAAGCGCGAAACGTTTCGAGTGCTGCAAGCTGCATCCTTCGCCATTCAGTCAACCGACACCGATGACCCAAACTTGCTTGAGGTTGTTCCCAGACTTGCTGATCTCTTAGACGCCCACCCAGAAGAACTCCTAAGTTATCGACCCCTAGTAAGTTCTTTGGCCCGTTCAACAGGGCTGTGGAACTACATCGAAACGGAGTGGGCAGACGAGACAGACGCACTTATCGCTGAAGCTGTAACTGCTCCAGAATTAGGAGGGGTAACGTTTCACCGCGAACAAATCAAGGCTCTCGATACGTTACTCGCGGGCAGAAATCTCATTTTGAGCGCCCCAACGAGTTTCGGAAAGAGTCTGCTGATCGACGCTCTACTATCGACTGATCGTTATCGTCGTGTGGCTGTTGTACTTCCTACGATTGCGCTACTCGATGAATTCAGAAGGCGGTTTCGGGATCGTTTTTCAGAAAAGTTCAAACTAGTGATGCATCAGAGCGAAATATCGACGGATGATCCGACCATTTTTCTTGGGACCCAAGAACGACTGATATATCGAGAAGACTTGGGAAATTTGGACCTCACCGTTGTTGACGAGTTTTACAAACTTGATCCCGACAGGCGTGACGAGCGAAGCATAACACTTAACGCTGCAGTCTACCGTTTGCTTAAACGGTCAAAGCAGTTCTTCTTTCTTGGCCCCAATATCGACACGATATCTGTTGCGCCAGATTCCCGCTGGAACTTTGAATTTTTGAGAACTCGATTTTCTACGGTTGCGGTTGAGACCCTCGACCTCCGAGCTGTATCGAACAAACGCGACCGTCTGATCGCAGAAGTTGGAGAAGATAGAAATTGGCCCGCCTTGGTGTTCATCTCGTCACCGGGTAAGGCCAACAAACTTGCAATCGAGCTTTCTGAAAAGATGGCCGTGTCGGAAGACACAAGCGACTTCGCTGTTTGGTTGAAAAGCAATATAGGGCAAAATAATTTCCTGTCTTTGGCAGTCTACTATGGGTTTGGTGTTCATCATGGCCGCATTCCGAGAGCAATTGCTGCGCAAATGGTTCGCCTCTTCAATCAAGGCAAGCTGCCCGTATTGCTTTGCACGTCAACGCTCATCGAAGGCGTAAACACGGCTGCAAAGACAGTCATGATCTTTGACAAAACGATTAATCGTGACTCTTATGACTTTTTCACGTACTCAAATATCAAAGGGCGCGCCGGGCGTCTCGGACAGCATCACGTCGGCCAAGTTATGGTCTTCAATGATATCCCTGAACAGACAGAACTGGATGTCAGTCCGACATTGTTTTCAGACGACGACAAGCTGCCTGACGAGTACATCGTACATATCGATAAACCTGATAGGTCAAAGCGGTCAGATGACAGATTTCGTTACTACCGGGACAGGTTAGGTCTTGAGGGCGACGAGCTTAAACTTGCGTCTTCAATCGGTTTGGAAACGGCCATAGCAATAAAAGATCGGGTAATCCGTTCTCTGGAAGAGAGCGACATATTGATTTGGCAAAACTGGCCAAGATGGCCCGAAATTCTCGAAGTCTGTGAGGTATTTTGCTCTCAACAGAAAGTCGGTTCTTTTGGAGCGTTCAATACCAGACAGCTTGCTACACTTATCGACAAACTTCGAAAGGCAGAAGACCTAAAAAGTTTCCTGCTGAGGCAAGATCAAAGCTACAGGGGGCAACCCGAAAGCCAAGACAATATCTTCAAATTCTTGCGGGCTTGCGAGTATGGTTTGCCACAAAACTTTGCTCTGGTTGAGCTATTTGTCCGCCAGTCCTCGGCACAGGCCGACTACAGTCTTTTTTTAGGTAGCATTGGCAGCTGGTTTCAGCCTGAAATTCTCAAGGAATTGGATGAGGAAGGGATACCGATTCAAATTTCGCAGGCGTTCTACGTTGACGGTGACACCAAGACAACCTTGAGGAACCGCTTGTACAAAGCCATTCTGAATCCGAAAGGGGCGTTATCAGAATTTGAGCGCGAGTGGTTGCGGCAAGCTTTGTAAAGGTGGGTTGGCTAAAAGCATAGGCCGTTGGCGGCCCGGTGCTTGGTATCGCAGCAACGGTCCGCTTCCTGCCCACTGATACCCGTATCTCAACCGCGCCATGAGGCATCCACCAACCTTTGTTGCATCAACAAGCAAAAATCTTAAATCTCTCATTACTGCGCAGCAAATTCAGCGTCTTGTCGCGTTTGCCTTCGATCTGACCGGCAACCTTCGCCCCGTAATCCCCGCGTGTGTCAAACGGCAGCAGAAACATCAGGTCGCCGTTGGTCGCTATGCGGACAGCTTCCTTCTGCGCGTACCCGGTCCAGCTTCCTAGGTCTGCATCTGTTCGAGTAGAGTCGAATACCCTGATCTCTATAGCGTCTGGGGTGTTCTTCACCACAAACTGCCCTTCGAGACACGCCTGATGGGCAGCGAACTCAAGGCGGGTTATTAGCTGCTGGGTGTCTTCTTGGCTTGTGTGCCATGGTATGAATATGAAGCCATGACAGTGCACCTGCGTGCGATCTCGGTCAGCCCCGCTGTACTTACTGCCGTTCACATCTACGAAGGACGCAAGTCCCGTGTAGGATGCGCTGCGGCGCTTTATCCCCTTCTTGAAGAAAAATGATTCAGCTGTATCGAACAGAGTTCGACACAGCGGCGGGTGCACCGCCATGCTGGTTAGATGTACTGTGAAGATGATACATCTCTGGTCTAACCCTGTGGTCGCTGACATGCCTGATTAAGCTGCTGCAAGCACTTCATCTACCAGATCATATTTCCACATTCGCTCTCCTGTAATTTTATCATTATAAAACATAATTTTATCCTTTTAATATGGTTGAACCATCCCCCGGAAAACGGGCGATTTGGTGATCGAGGTGTCGAGAAAAGCATTCAGGCTCAAGTTCACCCTGCGGCTCCCTCATCTTGCCTTCCTGCTACTGCCTTAGGAGGAAGCCTACGAACTGGTCGTCATCGCCAATGCTGCTGTCTAGTGGCGACAGTTTCTGCTCGCGAAGTTCATTCGTAATCATAATGATTATGGCACTGGTGACGGAGATGTTCGCGTCACGGCAGTGCTTTTTCAATTGTCGCTTCAAACCTTCAGGCAAGCGGATATGTAAATCATCCATTACTCACCTCTTTGTTTACACTTATTTATTTATATCGCGTGTTCATCTCCTGACCAAGCATTAGCAAATTTCTTCGACTTTTTTTCTGGCCCAGTCGCAGCTGCTGTCGAACTAGACCTTGCCCGTGCTGGACCGCTGGTCAGTGCGGAGATTATGTCCAAATAGAATTGTCTTGACGAAAATATACACTCGTATATTTATGTCTAAGAATCATGTTAGACAGATCGGTGCCAGAATGATTGTCGGCTATGCGCGAACTTCCACTCTTGACCAAGTCGCTGGGATTGAAGCCCAAGAACGAGATCTACTGGCGGCTGGCTGCGAGAAGGTGTTTCGCGAGCAGGTGTCATCGGTAGATGTAAGGCAGCGAGATCAACTTACACTTGCGCTCGACTTCCTTCGTGAAGGTGACACACTCGTAGTCACCAAGCTTGACCGCCTCGCGCGTTCAGTTGCCCACATGCATGAGATCTTGCAGCATATCACCGCCAAGAGCGCAGCATTGAAGATCGTTAGTATGGGCATCGACACGAGTACTCCCACCGGCAAGCTGATGCTGAACGTCCTCGGCGGTGTCGCAGAATTTGAACGCGAGATCATGCTTGAGAGACAGCGCGAGGGAATTGCCAAGGCAAAGCGTGATGGCAAATACAAGGGTCGGGTTCCTACAGCCCAGCGCAAAGCCAAGGAGGTCAAGGCGCTGATGGCAGAGGGTGTGGGAGCTTCGGAAATTGCGAAGCGAGTCGGCATAAGCCGGGCTAGCGTCTACAATATCCTTAAGCTCTAAATATACAGCATTTTAGCTGGAATGTCAAGCATTTTCAGCATCATTTGGCGGGAAAATCCTGTCAGAATAAGTTTCCAAAATTGGCTTTACGACATCGTTCGTTCTGTTGAGCTGCCTCTCTCTTGAGCCGTAAACTTTTTCTGCGATATCGCCGCTGGTATGCCCGCTGAAGGGATAGGCGATTTCCGTCGCAACGCCATGTGCGCGAAACTCATCGATAAGGCTATGACGCAGGCTATAGGTCACCTTCTCTGGATCAGTGATCTGTTTTCGAAACTGCTTCATGATCTTGGCGCTAACATTGCCAGCAGACGAATGGCCCTGCTTCCCAAAGAGAAAATCACTAGAGGCATTGCGCTTCGCAGCAGCTTGGGCAGCAGTCAGGGCGATCCCATAAAGCGGGACCCATCTAATAGATTCGGCCGTTTTTACACCCCGTTTATCTGAAGGTGTGATGCGAATGTGTGGTATGGGACCATCTAAATGCACATCCTGCATTCTCAATCCCTGAATTTCCGCCATGCGCCCACCGGTCATAGTTAAAACATCCCATATCTGTGTAATCTCCGGTTCACGGCTGGATTGAACTAGCTGCTCACGCACCATTTGAATTTCTTGGATAGACAAGGGCGAGCGCTTGCTAATCGCTGCTGATCCGATGGCTTTCTCCGGCATTTTCAGGCCAGAAAATGGGTTATCTAGATGGAAATCATTCTCTGAAAAATATACAGAAAACATTGATTTAATTACGTTATTCTCGCGCTCCACGCTAAGTGCTGATACCTTGCTTCGACGCCCATCACGCCAAATGCGGGCGTGTGCTTTTGTGAACAGCCGTATATCGTCGACCTCGGGAGCGGCCTCTCGCAACGCAGCAACTAATCGCTTCACCTCCTGCTGACGCTTCTGGTTGAATGTTCCTCTCAAACCTTCATAAACGCGAGCAAGATCATCAAAGGTGTGGTCTGAAACCACGACTCTTGAGCGCTTTGTTTTTTTCAAAGACGATAGATCGCCACCCGCATAGATCAGGGAATGGGTTTTCACCTTCATATCACGCGCAGCGGTTAGCGAAGCTGACGCGATCTTGCCGATGTCATCTATCCCTGCGGAGCTTCCTAGGTTTTTGACAGACCCAAGACTTACTTCGGTTTTATTACCGTCTGTGACAGCAATGAAGGTCCAGCTACAGGAACCGCCCTTCCGAACGCGAAGATAGAGGTTTTCACCGTCAGCATAGCGGCCAGCCTTTAGCCGTCCCCGCAGCGCGTCCTGAACGTCCCTAGCTGTGAGCAACCTAGAGTATCGTGGCATGCTTTTTCCCCCGACAGCGCCGTTAATCAGCTATGGCCTACTATTTGGCCTACTTCAACTTCGCAAATCCTCTCTCGGAGAGAGCGTTTAAAAATCAACGACTTAGTCAATTATTAACATAAGTGTATGATTTTGTGAAATAATTATAGGTCACGGGAATTTTTCAAAAAATTCTAGAGGCGATCTGAAGCCTCCTACCGCCGGAGCCAGTTTTTCATAGAAGCTACGTAATTAAGGAAGATGACCACCTTGCAAGGTGACATCTGGCCCGGGTTTTGCGTGATGTAACCCAGGTCACGTGGCGGGGCCGTCCAACGAAGGGCGCACGAATGCCCATCGCAACCCATCTCATACTTCGCAGGCATTACTATAGTTGGAGGCTAAAATCCGCGTTGCCCACGAGGTCATAAAGGACGAGCAGAAGAACCAGTTGCTATCTCGTTCGGACCCTGCCACCGCTCATTCCGCCCGCAGCATCCTCAACGCTGCCTGCACCTTCGGCGTGCGGTGCAGGTCCACATGCGTCACCAGCCATAACTGACTGTCCCATTCCTGCGGCCAGTCCAGCTTGACCAGCCCTGCGGTCCTCGATCTTGGCAACACGCCGATCGCCAGCCCCGCCCGGATCACTGCCTCGCGAGCGGCGCTTTCGCTGGCGACCATGACGATATTCTCGGGCCGCAATCGCTCGGCCAGCCAGCGCATGTAAGGGGCATTCCGACCCTCGACACCGTTCAGTGCAAAGCGGTGTCCGGTCACCCCCTTCACCTCACCATACCGGGCGAGATATTCGGGCGAGGCGTAAAGGCTATGCGTGTCGTGACGAAAATGCTGGACGACATAATCTGGCTCGGTCGGGCGATTGCCTGCGCGAATTGCAATATGCGCCTCGCCCACATCCAGCCTGAACAGGCGCGGATCAGTCAAATAAGTCAGCCGCAATGCTGGGTGATCCCGCATCAGCGCCACCAGTCGCGGTATCACCAAATCGTCCAGTTCGGCCAGAGAGGTCACGATCAGCTCGCCCTCGATCCGATCCCCGGTGCCGTGAATTTGTGACGCCATTTGCGCAAACCGCTCGGTCGCCTCAACACCGGTCTTGAGCAGGACCTGTCCCGCCTCTGTCAGCGCATAGCCGCGTGGATGACGCTGAAACAGCCGGGCGCCAAGCTGCTCCTCAAGCGCATCAATCCGCCGGATTACTGTCGCATGATGCACACCAAGAAGCTCTGCCGCACCACTGACGGTTCCCGCCCGCGCCACCGCCAGAGCTACCCGGATGTCATCCCAGTTGTCGATCTGCATTCGAGCTCACCACCTTTTGTGCGCTAGCGCACACACACTGCGCGCGAGACGGTCTTTTGTTCGAAAATATCCAGCCTTACATTCCCGTCAAGACAAACGGACATTGCGGAACCATCACCATGAACATTCTCCATCTCGACGCTGCCATCACCGGCGAAAACTCGGTCTCGCGCAAGCTGACGGCCGACATCGTCAACAAGCTGAAGGCCACGCATTCAAATGCGCATGTGGTCTATCGTGACCTGCACGAGGGCGTGCCCGCCATCGATGCGAACTGGTTCGCTGCCGTTCGCCTTGCGCCGCAAGATCCTACGCCCGCAGAGAAGGCATTGATCGCCACGTCAGACGCCTATCTGAAAGAGGTGCAGGATGCTGACGTGCTGGTCATCGGCTCGCCCATCTACAACTTCAACATTTCTGCGCAGTTGAAGAACTGGCTGGACCAGATTGCCCGCGCCGGTGTCAGCTTCCGCTACACAGAAGCCGGACCCGAGGGGCTGCTGAAAGGCAAGCGCGCCATTATCGCCTATTCCGCTGCCGGCACCCCCATCGGTTCCGAATATGACCACGCATCGGGCTATCTGCGCTTCATTCTGGGCTTCCTTGGCATTACCGACGTCGAATTCGTCGCTGCTGATCGGCTTGCGATGGACCGCGATGCAGGTCTGGCCCGCGCGCAGGAAGCGCTGGACAAGCTGGCTGCCTGACAGTTTTTCTGGCCGACGGGTTTTCCTTGTCGGCCAGAAAATTCTATGGATTTTCTAAATTAATTCATTTGGCGTTCCTGCTGGGCAAGCGATAGATGGCGGATATCTTCACGAACGGATTCGCGCCCATGTTCAAGCATCTCTTTATCGCCTGCCTCTCTCTGTCACTGCTCTCGCCGCTGTTCACTTCCGAGGTTCGGGCCCAAAGCTCTTTCGGGCGCAAGGAAACCACAGCGCCGCAGAACCTAGAGCAATGGACCGAACAAACCCTGCAAGCGTTTCGGCGCGCGCTGCGGCGATCGGATACCGCTCTGAATACGGTCGGGGCCAACCGCAACCATTCAACCATCGTTGCCATAACTATTGCCCGTGATGGCAGCGTGACCGATGTGCGTGTCGTGGAATCCAGCGGCAACCCGGCGATGGACGCAGCTTTCATCCGCCACTTCAGTGCAATCCGCGACATTCCCGCCTTTACGCCCGACATGAACGTGCCCAGCATTACATTGCCGTTGCCGATTGGAACCCGTCGCGGCTGACGCCTTGTCTGGCCGACCTGCGTTGACTCGCCGGTCGGTTTTGCCTATGTGATCCTGAACTCCCGGAAGGAACAGCCTTCCGGTCCCCGTCCGATACGGGGATCGCCCCCCGTCAGCGCGTTGCGCCCACGGGGGCAATATTGTTTTTCGCGGGCCCGTTCGGGTCGGCATCCGATTGGACCGAAGGAGGCCCGACCATGTTCGAGAACCTTTCCGACCGCCTTGGCGGCGTCTTCGACCGGCTCACCAAGCAAGGCGCCCTGTCCGAGGATGACGTCACCGCTGCCATGCGCGAAGTCCGCGTGGCGCTGCTGGAAGCCGATGTCTCGCTGCCGGTCGCGCGCAGCTTCGTCAAGGCAGTCACCTCAAAGGCCACCGGCGCTGCGGTCACCAAGTCGATCACCCCCGGCCAGCAGGTCGTGAAGATCGTCCATGACGAGCTGATCAAGGTGCTGCAAGGCGAAGGCGACCCCGACGCCCTGCGCATCGACAACCCGCCCGCGCCGATCCTGATGGTCGGACTTCAGGGCTCGGGCAAGACCACCACCACCGCCAAGCTGGCACTGCGCCTGAAGGATCGCGAAAAGAAGCGCGTCCTGATGGCCTCGCTGGATACCAACCGCCCCGCTGCGATGGAACAGTTGGCGATCCTCGGCCAGCAGATCGGCGTCGATACCTTGCCGATCGTGCCGGGCCAGACCGCCACTCAGATCGCGCAACGCGCCAAGCAGCAGGCCAATCTGGGCGGCTATGACGTCTATATGCTGGACACAGCCGGTCGCCTGCATATCGATCAGGTGCTGATGGATGAGGTGCAGGCGGTTCGCGATATCGCCCAGCCGCGAGAAACCCTGCTGGTGGTCGATGGCCTGACCGGGCAGGACGCCGTCAACGTCGCCACCGAATTCGACGGCAAGGTCGGCATTTCCGGCGTCGTTCTGACCCGGATGGACGGCGACGGCCGTGGCGGTGCCGCGCTGTCGATGCGCGCCGTCACCGGCAAGCCGATCCGCTTCGTCGGTCTTGGCGAGAAAATGGACGCGCTGGAAACCTTTGACGCGCAGCGGGTCGCGGGCCGCATCCTTGGCATGGGCGACATCGTCGCGCTGGTCGAGAAGGCGCAGGAAGTGCTGGAGGTCGAACAGGCCGAACGCATGATGAAGCGGTTCCAGAAGGGTCTGTTCAACATGAACGACCTCAAGGGCCAGCTTGAGCAGATGCAGAAGATGGGCGGCATGCAGTCGATCATGGGCATGATGCCCGGCATGCAGAAGATGGCCAAACAGGCCGAAGCTGCGGGCATGGACGACAGCGCCATCCGCCGTCAGGTCGCGCTGATCAACTCGATGACCAAGAAGGAACGCGCCAATCCCGACATGCTGCAGGCCAGCCGCAAGAAGCGGATCGCAGCGGGCGCCGGAATGGACGTCGCAGAGCTGAACCGCCTGCTGAAGATGCAGAAGCAGATGGCCGACACGATGAAAAAGCTCGGCAAAATGGGCAAGGGCGGCATGCTGAAACAGGCGATGCGCGCGATGACCGGCAAAGGCGGCGGCCTGCCCGACATGAATAACATGGACCCGGCGAAAATGGCCGAAGCCACGAAGATGTTGCAGGATCCGAAGGGTCTTGGCGGGCAATTGGGCAAGGCTGGCCTGCCCAGCGGCCTCTCGGGACTGTTCGGGAAGAAATAGAACGGCATGAGCTTCGCGGCACATACCCCTTTGCAGGAAGAGACGGCCCTCGCCTCTCTCGCGCCGGTTCTGGAGACCGAACGCCTGATCCTGCGTGCGCCGATCCTGTCGGATTTCGACAACTTTGCCGCCTTCTACGCCGACCCGCACAGCGAAGCTATCGGCGGCCCGATCAACCGGCAGGACGCATGGAGCGCCTTTGCCTCGGCCGCGGGCACATGGCTGCTGCGCGGCTATGGCTTTTGGGAAATCATCGACCGCCACAGCGGCACCAATATCGGTCGCGCGGGCATCTATCACCCTGATTTCTGGCCCGAGCCGGAATTGGGCTGGATGCTCTACGACAACAGCCATCAGGGCAAAGGTATCGCCTTCGAGGCCGCCATCGCAGCCCGCGACGGCGCAGCCCACCATTTCGGCATTACCCGGCCCATTTCCTCGATCACGGCCACAAATATCCGCTCGATCCGGCTGGCCGAACGTATGGGCGCGATTGCCGACGGCGAATGGCAAACCCCTTACGGCCCGATGCTGCGCTTCCGCCACGGGGTGATCGCATGACCACAATCGCCATCGACATCCCGATCCTTGAGACCGCAAACCTGATCCTGCGCGAACCCCGCGCGACCGATTGGGACGCCGTTCGCACCTTCGGCCTCTCCGACCGCTCGCGCTATATCGGCGGCCCGTTCGAGGAATGGCAGATCTGGACCTCGCTTCTGGCGCCCATCGGCCATTGGTTCATCCGCGGCTATGGCTTCTGGACGGTCGAGGACAAGGCCACCGGCGCGGTCGCCGGTCGTCTCGGCGTCGTCAATCACATCGACTGGCCGGAACCCGAACTGGGCTGGCAGGTCTATGAAGGCTTCGAAGGCAGGGGCATCGCCTATGAAGGCGCAATGGCTGCCCGCGATCACGCCCAGAACGTCATGGGCCTGGGCCCGCTGATCTCGCAGATCCACCCCGAGAACATCCGTTCGCGCCGCCTCGCCGAACGCATGGGCGCAACCTTCGAACGCGAAGGCAATGTGCGCGGCACCCCCTGCCTGATCTACCGCCACCCGAAGGAGCCGCAGGCATGACCCTCGGCCTCTTCTTCACGCAAATATCCCGCGGGGATCCGGGGGCGCGAAGCCCCCGGCGCTGCGGCCAGACGCCGGAGGCCCGCTGATGGACGCCGTGACCCGCGCCGCCGAATTGCTCAAGGAACACCGCGCCAGCATCGACCGGCTGGATGCGATCCTTGTCTATACGCTTGCCGAACGCTTCAAGCACACCCAATCCGTCGGCCATCTCAAGGCCGAACACGATCTTCCGCCCTCTGATCCCGCGCGCGAAGCGCAACAGATCGAGCGGCTGGAACGCCTCGCGCGCGAGGCCGACCTCGACCCGGAATTCGCGCGCAAATTCCTGAATTTCGTGATCGCCGAAGTCATAAGGCATCACGAAACCTTCCAATCGTAGGGTGGGGTTTCCCCCCACCATCCCCGCCATTTCAAAGGAGAAAAACAAATGGCTATGAAAATCCGTCTGGCCCGTGGCGGCTCGAAAAAGCGCCCGCATTATGCCGTCGTCGCAACCGATTCGCGCATGCCGCGCGATGGCCGTTTTCTGGAAAAGCTGGGCACCTATAACCCGCTTCTGCCGAAAGACAGCGAAGACCGCGTCAAGCTGAACATGGAGCGCGTTCAGTACTGGCTGAGCCAGGGCGCCCAGCCGACCGACCGCGTTGCCCGCTTCCTGGAAGCTGCTGGCGCCAAGGAAAAAACCGAGCGCAAAAACCTGAAAAAAGCCGAACCGGGCGCGAAAGCCAAAAAACGCGCTGAAGAAAAAGCTGCGAAAGCTGCGGCTCCGGTCGAAGAAGCTGCTGCTTCGGCTGAATAATCGAACCCTCAGGCCCGGCGTTCAGCCGGGCCTGAAATCCCTGATCGCCCATGTTCAAATTGTTCCGCCGCGCCATCTTCATCTTGCTGGTTTTCGTTGGCGGGATGCTTTTTGAACGTGCGCATCAGCAAGATCTTTGCGAAAAATCCGGAGGCGTCTGGCTGCGCGCCGGATATTGCGGCCAGATTATGCGGGGAACTTGACCAATGACTGACAAGATTTGCGTAGGCGCGATTGCCGGGGCCTTCGGGGTCCGTGGAGAGGTTCGCCTGAAAAGTTTCTGCACCGAACCCGCCGATATCGCCAATTACGGTCCTTTGACGACCGAGGACGGCAAGCGCAGTTTTACCGTCAAACTGACCCGCCCGGTTACCGGCGGGCTTGGCGCGCGGGTGTCGAACGTCAATACCCGCGAGGATGCCGAGGCGCTGCGGGGCATCACCCTTTGGGCATCCCGCGACGTGCTACCCTCGCTTCCCGACGATGAATTCTACCATGCCGACCTGATCGGGCTGGAGGTTGTGGATACTGGCGGGCAGGTGCTTGGCCGGGTCCGCGCAATCTTCGATCACGGCGCGGGCGATATTCTGGAAGTCATTGGCAAGGAACAGCTTTTGCTGCCTTTCACCCGCGCCGTCGTCCCCACCGTCGATCTGAAGGCCGGTCGCATTGTCGCCGATCCGCCGGAATCCGACGAGTGAGCGATACGCCCAAATCCCCGGAACCGAAGTCGCATGGGCGGCTGTCGATTTCGGCCAGCCTGCGCCCGCGCGAGTTGATGGCCGAGCCGCAGGTGAAAGGTGCCTGGACCGCCAGGATCATCACGCTTTTCCCCGAAGCCTTCCCCGGCATCCTTGGCCTGTCACTGACCGGCAAGGCGCTGGCTCAGGGGCTTTGGAACCTGCAAACCATCCCGCTGCGCGATTTCGGCATCGGCAAGCACCGCAATGTCGATGACACCCCCGCAGGTGGCGGCGCCGGCATGGTGCTGCGCGCCGATGTGATGGACGCGGCCCTGCGCGAGGCCCGGCAAGCCCCGCCAACCCCGATCATCTACATGTCGCCGCGCGGCAAGCCGCTGACACAGGCCCGCGCCCGCGCCTTGGCCGAAGGGCCGGGCGTGACCCTGATTTGCGGCCGGTTCGAGGGCGTGGATCAGCGGGTTCTGGACGCCCACGGCATCGAGGAAATCAGCATCGGCGACTATGTTTTGACCGGCGGAGAGATTGCGGCTCAGGTCTTGATCGATGCGACGGTTCGCCTTATACCGCGCGTGCTGGGGAATCAGGACTCTCTGGCCGAGGAATCCTTTTCCATCGGCAATCGGGGCCTTCTTGAAGCCCCCCAGTACACGAAGCCCGCCCTGTGGGAAGGTCGCGAGATCCCGGAAGTCCTGCTTTCCGGCAATCACGCGGCCATTCATGCTTGGCGTGCCAGTGAGGCCGAAAGGCTGACAAAGGAACGCCGCCCCGATCTGTGGCGGGCATATGCCGAAACGCATATGGACCCGGCAAAGGACCGACAGCTCTCGGGCGCATCAGACCAATCGCGGGATCACCGCGAGCATGACAAGGAAACATAGCGATGAACCTGATCGCCCAACTGGAAGCCGAGCAAATCGCCGAGCTTGGCAAGACCATCCCCGACTTCAAGGCCGGTGACACCGTCCGCGTCGGTTACAAAGTGACCGAGGGCACCCGGACCCGCGTGCAGAACTATGAAGGTGTCTGCATCTCGCGCAAAGGTGGCAACGGCATCGGCGCAAGCTTCACCGTCCGCAAAATCAGCTTCGGCGAAGGCGTCGAGCGCGTATTCCCGCTGTATTCGACCAATATCGATGCAATCGAAGTGGTCCGTCGCGGTAAAGTCCGTCGCGCCAAGCTGTATTACCTGCGCGACCGTCGCGGTAAATCGGCCCGTATCGCCGAGAAAACCAATTACCGTCCCCTCTCGGACGCGAAAGCCTGAGGAAGGTCGAACAGATGAAAAAAGATATCCACCCCGATTATCACACCATCTCGGTCAAGATGACCGACGGGACCACCTACGAGACCCGCTCGACCTGGGGCTCGGAAGGCGACACCATGTCGCTGGACATCGACCCGACCTCGCACCCGGCATGGACCGGCGGCTCGGCCAAGCTGATGGACACCGGCGGCCGCGTGTCGAAATTCAAATCGAAATATGCAGGCCTCGGCTTCTGATCGCCGCTGCCATTCGATACCAAAACGCCGCCCCTCGGGGCGGCGTTTTTCGTTTCAGAGGGGCGTGCCGCAGACCGGCAAGCGTAATGACGTAAGACCCTCAGGTGATCGCCCGCAACAGCCGCCTGCCCTGTATCGCGTTCACCGCCAGATACAGTGCAACACAGGCCACCGTCACGAACAGAAACTTCGCATCGTCCGAAATGCCCAACCGCGTTGCGGTGAACATCATGTGGACATGGAAGAAATAGGTAAAGGCCGCCATTCCGGCGATATGCCGCCCGTTCTCCCATCCGGGCGTGCCCAGTGCTGCCAGAAACAGCACCGGCGCGGCGATCAGCAGCGAGGCCATATTCTCAACCCCCGACATATTGCCTGCAATCGCATACCAGATCAGGCTTTCCCCCATGACCAGCGCCAGAGCAAGCGTGACCATCAGACCGCCGGGCTGCCAGTCATCCCGCTTCTTCCGCCACATCGCCAGCAGATAGCCAATGGCGAAATAGGGGAAAACAAAGAACACTCCGTTACGGAAGACTTTCACATCCAGTTCCGCCAGACCCGAGAGCACCACGAATTGCAGGCCCAGACCGATCGCCGCCAAAACGACCGCACCCACGGCAATGGCACGGGGAGACACCTGCATCCGCACCAGCCCGGCAAGGATCACGGCAGCAATCAAAATGCCCGGCAGATACCACAGGTGAAAGTATCCGAAGAACGCCATGCTCAACGCATCCTCGAATGTGTCGATCACCGGCAGATAGCGGGTCAGATAGATCGCCATCCACAACCCGTAAAGCGTCAGGATACGGCGCAGAAACAACCCCTCGCGCCCGCTGCGCACGGCATCAAGAAAGAAGTAACCCGAGATCAGCGCAAAGACTGGCACCGCCAAACGGTAAATCCCGTTCAGCAGCGTCTGTCTGAGGATTTCCGGCAGAATGTCGGGAAAGCCCGTATGGATTCCGATCACGAAGATCGCCAACAACATCCGCAATGGATCGACCGCACTGCTTCGATCGCCTGTAGCCGTCATGTCTTGTCCTTGGTCGCGTATTCGCTTCCCAACGGACAAATCGCGCCTCGGGTTCGGGGCTGGTTCCGTTACGCTCTGAAATCGGTGGAATTCTGCCGGAAACCGGCGCGGTTCAGGCGGCCTCTGCCCCCGGCTCGACCAGCGCGACGATATCCATCATGATCGTGTTGAGCTGAAAATCCTTGGGCGTATAGACCCTTGCAACGCCCATCTCGACCAGCCGCCTGGCATCCTCGTCGGGGATGATGCCGCCGACGATCACCGGGATATGGCCCAGCCCCTGATCCCGCATGCGCTGCATCGTATCTTCGATCAGTGGCAGATGACTACCTGACAGGATCGAAAGACCAACGACATGGGCATCCTCTTCCTGCGCGCGGGTCACGATCTGTTCTGGCGTCAGCCGGATACCCTCATAGGTGATGTCCATGCCGCAGTCGCGGGCGCGGAAGGCGATCTGCTCTGCACCGTTGGAATGGCCGTCCAAACCCGGCTTGCCGACCACGAATTTCAGCCGACGCCCCAACCGGCTGCTGACCGCATCCACCGCCTCGCGGATTTCCTCAAGCCCCTCGGTCCGGTTCGACGGGCTGGCCGAAACGCCGGTCGGGCCGCGATATTCGCCATGGACCTGCCGCATCACGCCCGCCCATTCGCCGGTCGTCGCCCCCGCTTTCGCCGCCGCGATAGAGGCCGGCATGATATTCGCACCTTTCTGTGCCGCAAGGCGCAGCGCGGCGAGGGCGGCCTCGACGGCCGCTTCGTCGCGAGCTTCGCGCCACGCACCCAGCCGGGCGATCTGATCCTCTTCCACCGCCGGATCGACGACCATGATCCCGCCATCCCCTGCCATCAGCGGCGAAGGCTCACCCTGCTGCCAGCGGTTCACGCCGACGACGATGGTTTCGTTCGATTCAATCTTGCCGAAGCGTTCGGCGTTCGATTCGACCAGCCGCGACTTCATATAGTCGATCGCCGCAATCGCTCCGCCCATCTCGTCCAGCAATGCCAATTCATCCCGCGCGCCCTGCTTCAGCTCTTCCACCTTGGCGGCGATCACCGGGTTGCCGTCGAAAAGATCGCCATATTCCAGCAAATCCGTCTCATAGGCGACGATCTGCTGCATCCGCAGCGACCATTGCTGATCCCATGGCCGGGGCAAACCAAGCGCCTCGTTCCATGCAGGCAATTGCACTGCCCGCGCCCGCGCATTCTTCGACAAGGTGACGGCCAGCATCTCCAGCAGAATACGATAGACGTTGTTCTCGGGCTGCTGCTCGGTCAGGCCAAGGCTGTTCACCTGCACTCCATAGCGGAAGCGGCGGTATTTCGGGTCGTTGATCCCGTATCGCTGGGCCGTGATCTCGTCCCACAACTCGGTAAAGGCGCGCATCTTGCACATCTCGGTGATGAAGCGGATGCCCGCATTCACGAAGAAGCTGATCCGTCCCACCATCGCCGGAAATTCATCGGACGGAACCTTGGTCTTCAGATCGTCCAGCACCGCAATCCCGGTCGCCAGCGCATAAGCCAGCTCCTGCTGCGGCGTCGCCCCGGCTTCCTGCAGATGGTAGGAACAGACATTCATCGGGTTCCACTTTGGCAGATGCTCGCGCGTATAGGCGGCAACGTCGGTGATCATCGCGAGCGATGGCTTCGGCGGGCAGATATAGGTGCCGCGCGACAGGTATTCCTTGATCAGATCGTTCTGAACCGTTCCCTGCAGCAGGGTGACATCCGCCCCCTGCTCTTCCGCGACGGCAATATACAGCGATAACAGCCACGGCGCCGTCGCATTGATCGTCATCGAGGTGTTCATCTGCTCCAGCGGGATCTGATCGAACAGCGACCGCATGTCGCCTAGATGGCAGATCGGCACGCCGACCTTGCCGACCTCGCCCCGCGCCAGAACGTGATCGCTGTCATAGCCGGTCTGCGTCGGCAGATCGAACGCCACCGACAGCCCGGTCTGCCCCTTCGCCAGATTGCTGCGATAAAGCGCGTTCGATTTCGCGGCTGTCGAATGGCCTGCATAGGTCCGAAACAGCCAAGGCTTTTCCTTCTCCGCCATCACGATCCTCGCAACAATCTTACGGTTGATGCGTTGATACAGAAATAAAGATACCCGGTCAACTCGCCGCGGCGCGGCAAAAATTTAGGCATAACGACATAATATTGCGCAGTAACATAAATCTTGATTGCATTATTGCGTCGTTGATTTTACGACTGCCTCACGCAGCATGAAACGATTCTGCGACGCGGCATTGACAGGAGAACCTGATGGCTCTGGACGCACCGACCCCGATCGCACCCTATGATGCGCCCGTGAAAGATCTCTATGAGGTCGGTGAGATGCCGCCTTTGGGTCATGTGCCGAAAAAGATGCACGCTTGGGCGATCCGGCGCGAACGTCATGGCGAACCCGAACAGGCGATGCAGCTTGAGGTCGTCGATACGCCGACGCTGGACAGCAATGAGGTGCTGGTTCTGGTGATGGCGGCGGGCGTTAATTACAACGGCATCTGGGCCGGTCTGGGCCAACCGATCAGCCCCTTTGACGGCCATGGCGCCGAATATCATATCGCCGGGTCCGATGCCTCGGGGATCGTCTGGGCGGTGGGCGACAAGGTCAAGCGCTGGAAGGTCGGCGACGAAGTCGTGGTCCATTGCAATCAGGACGACGGCGATGACGAGGAATGCAACGGCGGCGATCCGATGTACTCGCCCACGCAGCGCATCTGGGGCTATGAGACCCCGGATGGCAGCTTTGCCCAGTTCACCCGCGTCCAGTCGCAACAGCTTATGCAGCGCCCGCGTCACCTGACATGGGAGGAATCGGCCTGCTATACGCTGACGCTGGCCACAGCCTATCGGATGCTGTTCGGGCACGAGCCGCACGAGTTGAAACCGGGCATGAACGTTCTGGTCTGGGGTTCATCGGGCGGGCTTGGCTCTTACGCGATCCAGTTGATCAATGCGGCGGGCGGCAATGCGATCGGCGTCATCAGCGAAGAAGACAAGCGTGATTTCGTCATGGGCCTTGGGGCCAAAGGCGTCATCAACCGCAAGGAATTCAAATGTTGGGGCCAGTTGCCCAAGGTGAACACGCCCGAATACAAGGAATGGTTCACCGAGGCGCGCAAGTTCGGAAAGGCCATCTGGGACATCACCGGCAAGGGCAACAATGTCGATATCGTCTTCGAACATCCGGGCGAGGCGACCTTCCCGGTCTCGACCCTCGTGTGCAAAAAGGGCGGCATGATCGTGATCTGCGCCGGAACCACCGGCTTCAACTGCACCTTCGACGTGCGTTACCTGTGGATGCATCAGAAGCGCATTCAGGGCAGCCACTTCGCCCATCTGAAACAGGCCAGCGCCGCGAACAAGCTGATGCTGGAACGCCGTCTGGACCCCTGCATGTCCGAGGTGTTCCCCTGGGCCGAAATCCCGCAGGCGCATACGAAGATGTATCGCAACGAACACAAGCCGGGGAACATGGCAGTGCTGGTCCAGTCGCCGATCACCGGCCTGCGCACATTCGAGGACGCGCTGGACGCCCGCAAGGCCTGATCCGCGCCGCTATTCCGACAAAAAAGCCCGCCTTTCTGGCGGGCTTTTACTTTTATTGCACAAATTTACATCATTACCCATTCAATCTGCCTAAAATCGCAGCTAAGCGTTCCGAAAATGATGCGAAGGAGTGCAGAGTTGCCCCAGATCGATGACAAGCTGACCCCGATCTATGATGAAGTCATTCGCCGTAACGCCGGTGAGGCAGAGTTTCATCAGGCCGTCCGCGAGGTTCTGGAAAGCCTTGGCCGTGTCGTCGCCAAGCATCCCGAATATCTGGATAACGCGCTGATCGAGCGTATCTGCGAGCCCGAGCGTCAGATCATCTTCCGTGTTCCGTGGACCGACGACCAGAACCGGGTTCATATCAATCGTGGCTTCCGGGTGCAGTTCTCGTCGGCGATGGGCCCTTACAAGGGCGGGCTACGCTTTCATCCGTCGGTCAATGTCGGGATCATCAAGTTCCTTGGCTTCGAGCAGATCTTCAAGAACGCCCTGACCGGCCTGCCTATCGGCGGCGGCAAGGGCGGTTCGGATTTCGACCCCAAGGGCCGCTCGGATGCCGAGGTCATGCGCTTCTGCCAAAGCTTCATGACCGAGCTTTATCGCCATCTGGGCGAATATACCGATGTGCCCGCCGGTGACATCGGCGTCGGCGCGCGCGAGATCGGCTATATGTTCGGGCAATACAAACGCCTGACCAACCGTTACGAGGCAGGCGTGCTGACCGGCAAGGGCCTGTTCTACGGCGGCTCGCTGGCCCGCAAGGAAGCGACCGGCTATGGCAACACCTATTTCACCCGCGCCATGCTGCAGGTGGACGGACAGGATTTCGACGGCAAAACCGTCGTCGTCTCTGGCTCGGGCAATGTCGCGATCTACACCATCGAGAAGGTGCAGGAATTCGGCGGCAAGGTCATCGCCTGCTCGGACAGTTCTGGTTACATCGTTGACGAGGGCGGGATCGATCTGAAGCTGGTTCAGGAGATCAAGGAAGTCCGTCGCGGTCGCATTTCGGAATATGTGAGGCTGAAGGGGGAAGGCAGCGGCATCTATTTCGTGAAATCGGGCGATGGCAGCATCTGGGACGTGCCCTGCGACGTGGCCATGCCCTCGGCCACGCAGAATGAGCTGACCGGCAAGGATGCAAAGAAGCTGATTTCGAACAATGTGGTCGCGGTTGGCGAAGGGGCGAACATGCCCTGCACGCCCGAAGCAATCCGTCTGTTCCAGCAGGCAGGCGTGAAGTTCGGTCCCGGCAAGGCGGCCAATGCGGGCGGCGTCGCCACTTCGGCGCTGGAAATGCAGCAGAACGCCTCGCGCGACCGCTGGACGTTTGAGAAGACCGAAGCGAAGCTGGCCGACATCATGCGCGACATTCACGATAGCTGCTATTCGACGGCGGATGAGTTCGGCGCACCGGGCGATTACGTCACGGGTGCGAATATCGCGGGCTTCATCCGCGTTGCCGAACCGATGCTGGCCTTCGGCGTCATCTGATCGGATGATCGAAACTGAAAACCCGCCATCCCTGCGATGGCGGGTTTTGCGTCTCTGCGTGCAGCCTAAAAGAAGCTGTAGAAAATAGCGCTGATTGTCACCACCCCCGCGATGATGACGAAGATGTTCGACAACTGGTGCCGATACTTCGCCAGCGCGGGAACTTTGTAGATCGCATACATCGGCATCAGATATAGAATCGCGGCGATGACCGGCCCGGCCAGCATCTCGATCAGCCCAAGGATCGACGGGTTCAGAATCGCCGCGCCCCATGTGGTGAAGAAGATAAAGACGGCGATCCCCTGCTTCATCTTGCGATCCGACACCTTCGACGGATCTGGCATCACCGTGCCGCGCAGGATGCTTTGCATCCCCTCGGCGGCGCCAAGGTAATGCCCGAAGAAGGACGACACGATGGCAAGGAACGCCACTGCCGGGCCGAAATAGCTGACGAAGGGGCTGCCGTTCACATTCGCCAGATAGGACAGGATCGGCAGGTTCTGCGCCTTCGCCTCGGCCAGTTGCGCGGGCGACAGCGCCAGCACGCAGGAAAAGACGAACAGCATGACAAAGCCGACCAGCATGGCGGCGGTGTTGCGCAGGACCAGATCGGCCTTCACCGTGCCCTCATCCGCGCCGTAATGCCTGCGCATCGCCACCGCGAATTGCGAGATCGCCGGAGAGTGGTTGAACGAAAAGACCAGCACCGGCAGCGTCAGCCAGATCGTGCTGAGCGTCAGTCCCATCGGTGTCACCTCTCGCACCGAGGCAAGGTTCCATTCGGGGATCAGATACAGCGATACGAAAATCAGGATCGCGACCAGCGGATAGACCAGCCATTGCGTCACGATCAGCATGATCCACTGGCCGGCGATCATCACCAGCATCATCCCCGCCACCAGAAGCCCCGACAACAACCAGCGCGCGGGCGGGGTCATTCCCATCTGGTTCTCGATGAAGCTGCCGACGGTATTGGTGATGCCGACGCCATAGATCAGCACGATCGGATAGATCGCGAGGAAGTAGAGAACCGTCAGAAAGCGTCCGGCGGCGGGGCCGAAATGCTCGGTCACGACTTCGGTGATATCGGCATCCGGCCTGCTGCTGGAACAGACAAAGCGCGACAGCCCGCGATGCGACAGATAGGTCATCGGTCCGATCAGCAGTGCCATGATGACCAGCGGCCAGAAGCCACCGATCCCGGCATTGATCGGCAGGAACAGAATACCCGCGCCGACCGCGGTGCCGAACAGGCTGAGCATCCAGATCGTGTCGTAGCGGGTCCATGCCGCGGGGCTTGCTTCCGCGCGAGATGTGGCTTCCGTCGCATTGCTCATTGAAAAATCCCCCCTCTCAAACTCTGCTTCACCCGGAATGCCTACAATATAGACAAATCATCCAATAAGCGATGCGCATTCATCCCACCTTTCGCCCATCGCAAGCCACGCATATGGTGCGCGCATGACCACGCCCACGCTTTCCCCTGATCAGGCCGACGCCTGGGATTCCCTGGCCGAGACCTTTGCCGGTGCGGGCATCGATATCGTCTCCGAGGAATTGCAGCCGCCGCAACCGGGCAAGGGCCGGGTCGTGGCGGTGATCGGCAAGGCGGGCTCCGGCAAGACGCTGCTGCTGTCAGAAATCACCCGCGCGCTGCGCGCCGCCGGGGTCGAGTTGATCAGCGGCGATTACGAGGGCAAACGCCGCAAGGACCGCCGCAGCCTTGCGATCCTTGCGCCAACGAACAAGGCCGCATTCGTCCTGCGCACCCGTGGCGTGCCCGCAACGACAATCCACCGCATTCTCTACACCCCCGTCTATGACCCGGAATACGAACGGATCGCCGAATGGCTGACCGGAACCGGCGAGCGTCCGGTGATCGAAGGACTGACCGAAACCGCGCTGGACCGGGCGAAGGCGTTCTATGATCTGCATGCCTCGATCCCCGGCGCGCTGGCGGCGGCGGGGCTGCGCGGATCGGACTTTATCCGGGGCTGGAAACGGCGCGAGGACGGGCTGGATATCGGGCTGATCGACGAAGCCTCGATGCTGGACGAGAAGCAGTTCGACGATCTGCGGGAAATCTTTCCGGTTCTGGTGCTGTTCGGCGATCCGGCCCAGCTGGCTCCGGTCGGGCAATCCGGCGAAATGGTTTTTGACCGGCTGGCCGAGGGGCAGAAGCTGTTTCTCAGCCGCATTCACCGGCAGGCGGACGACAGCCCGATCCTTGATCTGGCGCATGCGCTGGCCGATGAGACGGTCGGCTTCGACGCTTTCGAGCGGCTGGTGCGCGAGGCGGCGTCCCGCGACGACCGGGTGATCTGGGCCGAGCGGGTGGAAAGCGATCTGATGGCGCGCAGCCCGGTTCTGGTCTGGCGCAATGCCACCCGCATCCGGTTGATCCACGCCTTCCGCACTGCTTTCGGCGCGCCGGGTGACGCGCTGCTGCCGGGCGAACCACTGATCTGCGACGGGTTGGAACTGCCGCTGAAACACCGCAAGAAGCGGATCGATCTGGAAGCGCGCGGACTGATCAAAGGCGCGCAGGTGGTTTATCTGGGGCCGGGAAAAAAGCCAGGCTTTTCACGCCTGCACGTCATCGGAGCCGAAGAGCCGCGTCTGTCGGCGGCCAGTATCGTCAAGATCGAAATGCCGGATGAGGAAGAGCCGTTCATCCCCTATGCGGCACGGATGGGGGCGGCTTTTCTGCACGGCGCGGCGGTGACGATCCACAAGGCGCAGGGCTCTCAATGGCCGGACGTGCAGGTCTTTGCACCCGACATCAGCGCCGCCGCTTGGTCGAACCGGACCGAGGCAGGGGTGCCGTTGTGGAAACGGCTGACCTATGTTGCAATCACGCGGGCGCAAAACCGGCTGTTCTGGGTGACGCGGGCGCGGCTGGCGAGGCCTGCGGGGCTGTTGTCCATCGATGATCTGGACGTGCCGGTTGCGCCCTTGGCGCTGGAAGAGGAAGCCGGGGAAATCTGAGGCGCGCGTTGCCTTTCGGTATTTGGGCAACGAAGAAGCGGCTATTTCCGGGGTTTCTGGCGGTCGATGGAGAGGCGCAGCGCCTCGATCAGCGCCTCTTTCGGCAAGCCGGTTTCGCGCGACAGGCGCATGATGCCGAAATGCACGCGGGCCAGTTCCTGATAAAAACGGGCAAAGCTGTAGTTGATCGAGGCGCCAACCAGCGCGCCGAAAACCGGGGCAGCTTGGGCGGCGAGTTTCTGGCCCATCGCGATTGACAGACGCGGGGCGACCTTGGAAATCAGCCCCTGAATCGTCTGGCCGGTGACCGAAAAGCGGACGGCCAGCAGGCCGAGATCGGAGCCGTCGTCATCCTCAAACGGACCAGCGGTGGCGAAGATACGCAGGCATTCCTTGCGGACCTCTTCATCTTCGGGATCGAGGCCATGCTCGGCGGCGATTTCCAGCATCGCGCGCAGCAGAAGCGTGATGGTGAAGGGCATCTCGATCAGTGCGCCGACGATGCCGCCCGCACCACCCGCCGCGCCGCTGACGGTCGAGGCGAGGCGGTTGAACCAGTCGCCCCGGTCGCGGACCAGTTTGCGCGAGCCTGAGGCGGCAGAGAAGGCGCGGTCAAGCGCGGCATGGGTGGCGCCGTCCAGCCTCGAACGGGCGAAATCCGGCAACCGCTCGATCAGACCTTCGGCGCTTGCTCCGATCCGGGAGAGGATTTCCATGCCGATGCCGCCCGCATCCAGATAGCGACGGGCGAGCCGGTCGATCTGGGCGTGGATGGTCGGGTCAGTGATCGGCGGCAGAATTGCCTGCGATTGCGGGACGGGCTTCGTCATCTTGCGGCTTCGCGACCTCCTTGCAGGGCTCAGCGGGCGTGATCGTTTCGGCATGGGCCATCGCGGCCAAGGCGTTGGGCGAACGTTCGCGCGTGACCGGGCCCGCCACGTCAACCCACGCGCCGGGGTGAAGTTCCAGTCCAAGGATGCGATCCGGGTTGGTCGGCGGTGGCATCTCGACCCCGGGTAGCTTGATGAAACCAAACCGCGAATAATAAGGCGCATCGCCGACCAGCAGCACCCTGCCCCAGCCGATGCTGGCCGCGCGGGCAAGGCTGTCGCGCATCAGCATTCCGCCCAGACCTTCGCCCTGCGCCGTCGGATGGACCGCGATAGGGCCAAGCAGCAGCGTCGCATGGCCGCCGACACGAACCGGCCAGAAGCGGATCGCCGCGACCACGATATTCGAGGGGTCGCGCAACACGAGGCAAAGCTCGGCCACTTTCGGCACGCCGTCGCGCAGGCGATACGAGGACAACGCCGTGCGGCCCGGCGCGAAGCACAAATCGTAGAGAGCCTCGACCTCGTATTCGTCGGCGGGCGTTTCGGGGCAGATCTCGTACATCGCGCCTCCATGGACTCGGCGGCGGATTAACACGATGGCGCGGCAGGTGAAACATTGCAGTAGCGGAAAAGCGGTGGCAGTTTGGGCGGGTTCTGGCAGGAGGCCCACATGTTCTATCGACCCGAAAATGGCCACGGCCTTCCGCATAATCCGTTCAACGCGATCATCGCGCCACGGCCCATCGGCTGGATCTCGACGCGCGGACGGCTGGGCGACAATCTGGCGCCCTATTCGTTCTTCAACGCGGTCGCCTATACGCCGCCGCAGGTCATGTTCGCCTCGACCAGCGGCAAACCGGATCGCAAGGGCAGCAAGGACAGCGTTGCGCAAATCATTGAATCCGGGGTGTTTTGTGTGAACATCGCCGGGGGTGATCAGCGGGACGACGTGAATGCCTCATCCGCGCCTCTGCCCGCCGGGGTCAGCGAGTTCGAGGAAGCCGGGATCGACGCGGCGGAATGTGAGTCGATCGATTGCCCGCGCGTGGCGCAGGCCATTGCAGCGCTGGAATGCCGGATGACCCGGGTTTTGCCCTTGGCGGGTGAGGCGAATTTCGTGGTGCTGGGCGTGGTGACCGGGGTGCATCTGCGCGAGGATTGTCTGATCGACGGGATCTTTGATCCGCGCGTAGCCGGTGGGTGGTTGGCGCGGTTGGGGCACAAGAATTACTGTGCCGTGACCGACCTTTTCGAGATGGAGCGTCCGCGCTGAGATGACAAAGACGGTCAGGGATTACATTCGCAGCATCGTGGATTTCCCGCATGAGGGGATCATCTTTCGCGACGTGACCACGCTGTTCTCTGATCCGCGCGGCTTTCGCATGGCGGTGGATCAGTTGCTGGCGCCCTATGCCGGGATGCGGATCGACAAGGTGGTCGGCCTTGAGGCGCGCGGCTTCATTCTGGGCGGGGCTGTGGCGCATCAGTTGTCCACGGGATTCGTGCCGGTCAGGAAGAAGGGAAAGCTGCCGGGCGCTGTGATTTCAGAGGCTTACACCCTGGAATATGGCGAGGCAGTGGTTGAAATCCACGACGACGCCCTGCAGCCGGGAGAGCGGGTTTTGATCGTCGATGACCTGCTGGCGACAGGTGGAACCGCCGAGGCGGGGATCAAACTTTGCACGCGCTTGGGCGCGGAAGTCGTCGGTTGCGCCTTTGTGATCGATCTGCCGGATCTGGGCGGGCGGACGCTGCTGGAAGGGCTGGGCTATGAGGTTCATGCGCTGACCAGTTTCGAAGGAGCATGAGCGGCGCAACGGACTGCGAGCGTTGCTTTGGGTATTTTCGCAACGAAGAAATCGAATGGTGGAAATGTCCAGCATTTGCTGGGAATTTGACTGCACAGAGCGTGCACCGGGCGAGCACAGGATGTACACAGCCTGTACACCGCTTGCGAACGGTAGGTGTTGCGTGAGGGTGCGCGGACAGGCCGAAAGCGGTCGCCCTGCATGAGCGTGCTTGATGGTTTTCGACATGAGGCGGCTTTTCCGTTCTACCGCTATTTCAGTGATGCAGACGAATATGCCGGAGCGAAACGATACTGGGTCGCGGTTGTGAACGCGGTTCCGTCTTTCAGCGATCCGGACTGGACGGTCATTCCTGAAACGATGCCGCTGCAAGATGATATGCGGTCCGGCAGGATGTTATGGCTTGAAGCGACGGACGGCGGGAAACAGATCATGCTGTTCGTATCGAATGTCGAGGGTGCCGCGCGGGAGATGATGCACGACAATTGCGGGATAGATCCCGAAGAAGAGGGCGAGCTTCGCGCCCTCTTTGGAGAGGATTTCCCGATCACCGATGCGATGCGACTTCCGTTGTCTTATGCGGAGGCGCTGAAAACAGCCGAGGAGCAGCATTCGGGTTCCCCGGTCAGGACATGGGTGGAATTGCTTGCGCCATGGTCGGAGGGGGACGAGCCTGTCGAACGGCTTTATCTGACCGCAGAGATATCGGACGAAGCAGAGTTGCTTGCGCTGCGGGCGCTGGATTTGTTCATGCAGCCCGGCGCGGGCTTGGCGCGGGTGAATGCGGTCTTTTCGCCTGAGGCTTGATTAACCGCGCTGCCGGACAGAGGACGTCATCAGCGGTGGGAGGTCCGTCGCGTTTCCTTGGTCGCGCCGGTCAGGTCGGGAAGATCACACCGGGATTCATGATGCCCTTCGGGTCCAGCGCCGCCTTGACCGCGCGCATGGCGGCAAGGCGGGCGGGGTCGGCCCAGCGGGCAAGATCGGCGGCTTTCAGGCGACCAATGCCGTGTTCGGCAGAGAACGAACCGCCGCGAGACACCACCATTTCGTGGATCGCACGCGACAGATCCTTGCGGATCGGGTCATATTCGTCGCGCGAGCGGCCCTCGGCAGGGAAGAGGTTGAAGTGCAGGTTGCCGTCGCCCAGATGGCCGAAGCAGTTGATCCGCATGTCGCCCTGTGCCGACAGCATGGCGGTGGCGTCAGTGATGAAGCGGGCGATTTCGGACAGAGGCAGGCTGATGTCATGGCTGGCAATGGCGCCGATCTGGCGATTGGCGTCGGGGATGGTTTCGCGGATGTTCCACAGATCCGTCGATTGCTGCCCGGATTGCGAGATGACGCCGTCGCTGACCAGACCGCTTTCGGCGCCGTCCACGAACAGCGCCTCTAGCGCCTCGTCGGCGGAAAGACCGGTGGGCAGGCCGACTTCGATCAGGACCAGCCAGTCGGGACGGTCGGCGAAGGGTTGGCGCAGGTCGGGGAAAGCGGTGTCGAGGAAGCGCAGCCCCTGCCCCGAAATCAGTTCGAACGCGGTGACGCAGCCCGCCATGCGCGATTGTGCAAGCGCCAGCAGGGAAAGGGCGGCGGCGGGGCTTTCGACGACCATCATGGCGGTGCCGATCTCGGGCGGGATCGGAGCCATGACCAGCGAGGCGGCGGTGATGACCCCAAGCGTGCCCTCGGCCCCGATCAGAAGGTCGCGGAGGTCGTAGCCGGTATTGTCTTTGCGCAGGCGTTTCAGGTCGTGGATGATCTCGCCCGAGGGCAGGACGGCCTCGACCCCAAGGCAGAGGGCGCGGGCATTGCCATAGCGCAGGACGTTGACGCCGCCTGCATTGGTGGAAAGCACACCGCCGATCTGGGCGGTGCCTTGCGAGGCGAGCGACAGGGGGAACTGACGGCCCGCGGTCGATGCCGCGTCGCGGGCCTGTTGCAGGGTGCAGCCCGCCTCGGCCAGAAGGACGTTTTCCTCGGGAAAGATGGCGCGGATCGCGGTCATTCGTTCAAGCGACAGGATCAGCGGTGCGGGGCCGTCGGGCATAACTTGACCGCCGACAAGGCCGGTGCCGCCGCCGCGCGTGACGATGGCGACATTGGCCTCGGCGCAGGCGCGGATGATGGCGGCGGTTTCCGCGGCATCATGGGGCGCGGCGATCAGCCCGGCTTGGCCGTGAAAGCGGCTGCGCGGTTCTTCGAGATAAGCGGGGGTGATGTCGCGAAGGGTGCCCTGCGGGAGCTTTTTGGCCAGGGATTGATCGGCGGGGTTATGCATCAAGAGGTTCCTTGGCGGTTGTGGGGTCGCTTGTCAGAGATGAGGGCAGAGGTCAGCCGCGGATGGGCACGGCGACAGTTGTATCCGGGCGCTTTATGGTGCCGCACCGTCGAACAGATCTGTAGCGCGGGACGGTGACGAGGTGCCCGGCCGGTTGGGTACTGTTACTTCGAGGGGGTTGCGGGTCAGCGCGCATCGGTGCGCCCCCTGCGGTCGCTGCGCAGGTTGGCGTAGAGGACGTGGTTCCGCCAGCGCCCGTCGATCTGCAGATAGCTTTGCGCGACGCCTTCGTATTTGAAGCCGGACTGCTCCAGCACACCACGAGAGGCGGCGTTTTCGGGCAGGCAGGCGGCCTCGATCCGGGACAGGTCCATCGTCGTGAAAGCGTGGTGGACCAGAACGCCGATGGCTTCGCGCATATAGCCTTGGCGCGCGAAGGGCTGGCCGACCCAATAGCCGATGGTGCCGGACTGGGCCGGACCGCGGCGGATATTGTCCAAGGTGATCGCGCCGACCAGCACGCCATCACGGCGCACCAGAAACAGCGGCAGCGCGGTGCCGCCGCGACTGGCGCGGGCGGCCCAATAGACGCGGTTGGTGAAACTTTTGCGGGACAGGTGGTCCGGCGCCCAGACCGGCTCCCACGGGGTCAGGAAATCGCGGCTGGTCGAGCGCAGGGCCGTCCAGGCCATGTAATCGGAATGCGCGGGCAGGCGAAGCACGATCCGCTCGGCTTCAAGCCTGACCGGACGGCGACGCATGAACATCAGGCGGCGAGCCTTTGCGCCAGTTTCTCAAGCGACGGCGCGGATTTCACCGGGCCGTAAAGAGCCAGCGCCGGTTTCGCGGTCTGGATCAGCCTTGCGGCGTGGTCGCGGATTTCGGCCATGCTGACCGAGGCCAGACGCTCGGCCACCTCAGCCGGATCGGGAATGCGGCCCCAGATCGCCAGCGTCCGCGCCATCCGTTCCGCCTGCGAGGTCGGACTTTCCAGCGCCATCAGCATGCTGGCGCGCAACTGCGCCTTGGACCGAACCACCTCGGCCTCGGTCAGATCCTCGGCAGCGCGGCGGATTTCGTCGATGGTCAGGTTGGCAAGATCGGCAATGTCTTCCGCGCCGGTGCCTGCATAGATCGTCAGCATCCCGGTATCGTCATGAAAGCCGGACTGGGCGAAGATCGTATAGCAAAGCCCGCGTTCCTCACGGATTTTCTGGAAGAGGCGCGAGGACATGCCACCGCCAAGCGCGGACGAGAAAATCTGCGCGGCGTAGAAATCGGGGGCGAGATAGCCCGGCCCTTCCAGCGCCAGCGCGAAATGCGCCTGCTCCAGCTTCTTGACCTTGCGGGTTTCAAGACCGCGCCACTGTGCCGCCTCACGCACGGCCTGATGGACCGGGGACAGGTGACCAAAGGCGTTCTCGGCCAGACGGACGATCGCCTCGTGATCGACCGCACCGGCGGCGGCCACGATCATCTGGCCGGGGCCGTAGTTTTCGGCAACGAAGCCCGAAAGATCGGTCTTCTTGAAGCTGCTGACACGCTCGGCCGGGCCAAGGATGGTGCGGCCCATTGCCTGATCGGGATAGGCGGCCTCTTGCAGCCAGTCGAAGATGATGTCGTCGGGCGTGTCCATCGACTGCCCGATTTCCTGCAGGATCACGCCGCGCTCCACCTCGATCTCGCGCTCGTCGAAGATCGGGTTCAGCACGATGTCGGAAATCACGTCAAAGCCAAGTGCCACATCGGCCTCTAGCACGCGGACGTAATAGGCGGTTGTGTCGCGCGAGGTATAGGCGTTGATATAGCCGCCCACATCCTCAATCGCCTCGGCGATTTGCAGGGCGGTGCGGGTCGCGGTGCCTTTGAACGCCATGTGTTCAAGGAAATGGGCGATGCCGTTCTGTTCAAGCCGCTCGTTGCGGCCGCCCGCGCTGACCCAGATGCCAAGCGCGGTGGAATGCAGGCCCGGCATGTGGCGGGTGGCGACACGCAGGCCGTTCGGCAGCGTGGTCAGGCGGATGGCGGGATCGTTGCTCAATTGGTCCTCCGGTCGAGGATCAGCGATTTAAGCGCATCCACGTCGTTTTCAACCCGGGTCACACGCTCGGGCAGGTCGAAGAGGTTCGACATATGCGGCGGCAGGCCGGGGCGGATACCGATGGCGGTTTCGACGGCATCGGGGAATTTCGCCGGATGCGCCGTGGCAAGCGTCACCATCGGCACGCCGGGTTCGATATGTTGGCGCGCGACAGCAACGCCGACGGCGCTGTGCGGGCACAGGATTTCGCCGGTCTCCTGCCGGATCGTGCGGATCATCGCCAGCGTTTCATCTTCGCCGACGCGGCCCGACAGATACTGCTCGCGCAGCGCCTGCAACGCGCCTTGGGAAATGGTGAAGCCGCCTGCTTTCAACTCGTCCATGATCTGGCTGATCGCCGCAGCGTCGCCGCCATAGGCGAGATAGAGGGCGCGTTCGAAGTTCGAGCTGACCTGAATATCCATCGACGGGCTGATCGACGGCTCGACCGTGCCGGTGCGATATTCGCCGGTCGTCAAAGCGCGGTGCAGGATGTCGTTCTGGTTGGTGGCAACGATCAGGCGACGGATCGGCAGGCCCATGGCGCGGGCAATGGAGCCTGCGAAGATGTCGCCGAAATTGCCGGTCGGCACGGTAAAGTCGATCTCACGCGCGGGCGCGCCAAGGCTGGCGGCGGCGGTGAAGTAATAGACGATCTGCGCCACGACCCGCGCCCAGTTGATGCTGTTCACCCCGGCAAGGCCGACCTGATCGCGGAAGGCGTGGTCGTTGAAGAGATCCTTCAGACGCGCCTGACAATCGTCGAAATGGCCGTCCAGCGCGAGGGCGTGGACATTCTGCGCCTCGGGCGTGGTCATCTGGCGGCGCTGCACCTCGGACACGCGGCCATGCGGGAACATGATGAACACGTCCACATTATCGATGCCCTTGAACGCCTCGATCGCCGCTGAGCCGGTATCGCCCGAGGTTGCGCCGACGATGGTGATCCGTTCGCCCGACCGTTTCAGCGCGATCTGGAACAGTTGCGCGATAAGCTGCATCGCGAAGTCTTTGAAGGCCAGCGTCGGCCCGTGGAACAGTTCCAGCAGGTGATGGCCGGGGGCAAGCTGGCGCAGCGGCGCCTTGGCGACATGCTCGATCCGGGCATAGGCGCGGTCGATGGCGCCGCGCAGTTCGGCATCGGTAAAGCTGTCGCCGGTGAAGGGGCGAATGACGCGGAAGGCGACTTCCTCGTAGGACAGGCCGTCAAGCTGCTCGATCCCCGAAAATGCCGGGATGGTTTCGGGCAGATACAGGCCACCGTCGCGGGCAAGGCCCGTCAGCATCGCCTGTTCGAAGTTCAGAACCGGGGCCTGCCCCCGAGTCGAGACGTAACGCATCTGCGATCCTTCAATATTTCCGCTGCCTGATACGCCAGATCAGCGCCACTGTCATCCCCGCCCATGTCGCCGCGATCAGGAACCATTGCACCGCGTAGGACAGGTGATTGTTGGGGATGCCCTCGATGGCGACGGGGATCGGCTCGACGCCCTGCACGTCGCCCTGAACGAAGCTGGCGACGACAAGGATCGGTTCTGTGTCCAGCACCTTGGCCATGGCGGCGACATCGCGGGCGAACCAGATGTTCTCGTCAAGGTTCGGGTCGGGGGTGGAACTGCTTTTCTCGTCCGGCCAGTGCAGGTTGCCGGTAACTTGCAGGCGGACAGGCGGGCGTTCCACATGCCGCATTTCCTGCGGGATGAAGCCGCGATCAAGCAGGATGGTGCGACCGTCATCGGTCACGAAGCCGGACACGACCTGATAACCGCCGCCCTGCTCTTTGGTGCCGGACAGAACGTCGATTTCCTTCCCGGTCGTGGTGCCGCCGACGCTGACAGGCATGTATTTCATCGATGGATCGGTGTGGGCCGGCAAGGGCACGGCGGGGGCGTCGATGCGGGCCTGTATCTCGGCCAGCATGCCTTCCTTCCAGTCCATCCGGCGAAGTTGCCACAGGCCAAGCTGGATCAGGATGGCGCAGCCGACGATGCCGAGGATCAGGGGGAAGATATAGCGGCGCATTGCGGGTCAGCTTTTCGGGTGGTGCCGTTCAGGTCGGACAAAGAAAAACGCGCGGGACATTGGGCCCCGCGCGCTTGTTGTTGTCAGCAGCGGGGCTTAGCTGCCCCAGACATAGATCAGCGCGAACAGGAACAGCCAGATCACGTCAACGAAGTGCCAATACCAGGCGGCAGCCTCGAAGCCGATATGCTGTTCCTGGGTCATCTGACCGCGGGTGAAGCGATACAGGCAGACGGCAAGGAAGATCGTCCCGACGATGACGTGGAAACCGTGGAAGCCGGTCGCCAGATAGAAGGCGCTGGCATAGGCGGTATCGGCCAGACCGAAAGCGGCGTGGCTGTATTCGTAAGCCTGCAGGATCGAGAACAACACGCCCAGAATGATCGCGACGATCAGGCCGTTGATGGTCGTCTTGCGGTCGCCTTCATGCACGAAAGCGTGGTGCGCCCAGGTGACGGCGACGCCCGACAGCAACAGGATCAGCGTGTTGATGAACGGCAGGTGCCAGGGATCGAAGGTGACGATGCCCTCGGGCGGCCAGACGCCGTCTTTGATCGGGCTTTCCGGCCCCATCGGATACATGGCGTTCTTGATGAAGTTCCAGAACCAGGCGACGAAGAACATCGCCTCGGAGATGATGAACAGCAGGAAGCCGTATTGCAGGCCGATCCGCACGACCGGGGTATGATCGCCCGCCTCGCCCTCGCGGACGACATCGACCCACCAGCTGAACATCACGTAAAGCACGGCGACGAAGCCGATCAGGAACAGCCACGGCCCGTTGACCGGGATGAACCACAGGTGAACCTCGCCCGAATGCATCCAGCCGACCGCGCCATACAGCATCAGGAAGGCCGCAATCGCACCGATGAACGGCCAGACCGAGGGTGGCAGGATGTGGTAATCGTGGTTCTTTGCATGCGCCATGGCGGTCCCCGTCGACTCTCGTTCCAGTATCAGTTGACGTTATCGACCCGATCGGCGTCAAGCGCCGCTTGTTTCGGTTCGGTACGATGGAAGGTATAGGACAGCGTGATGTCCCTGATCCAGCTTGCATCCGTGTCGTTCACCAATTCCGGGTCAACATAGAAGCTGACCGGCATCTCGATCCGCTCGCCCGGTTTCAGCGTCTGTTCGGTGAAGCAGAAGCATTCGATCTTGTCGAAATAGAAGCCCGTCACCTCGGGAGCCACGTTGTAGCTGGCCGTTGCGGTGATGATTTCGTCGGAATTGTTGATCGCCTCGTAAAAGGCCAGCCCGTTCTCTCCGATCTTCAGATCCATCCGGGTCTGCATCGGCCGGAAGGTCCAGTCGAGGTTCTTGTCGACATTGGCGTCAAAGCGCACCCGAACGACCTCTTCCAGCGTCACGTCGGATGCCTGTGTCGCGACCTGCGTGGTGCCGCCAAAGCCGGTCACGCGGCAGAACCAGTTGTAGAACGGAACGGCGGCCCAGGACAGCGCGCCCATGGTCAGCACGACGCCGACCAGCATCATCACGGTCCGGGTCTCACGGCTGGTGCGGCGGGTCATTGGCTTGCCTCCCCGGTTGCAGGTGCGGGTGCGGGTTCTTCGACCGGCAGCAGCGAGGTGCGCGGCTGGTGATCGAACGCCTCCATCATGTCGCCCTGCTGAACCTTCACGACGGTCAGCCCGAAAACCAGCGCCACGAACAGCGCCAGCACCACCGCCAGCCCGACATTGCGCGAGCGGCGGCGACCGTGCAGTTCATGTTCGGTTTTCAGGGCCATCACCATCCTCCGATCCAGTGCTGCACCAGAAGCGCAAGGAAATGCAGGAACAGGTAGGACAGCGAGAATTTGAAGACGCGCTTCTCGACCGCATACTGATCTGCGGTCGCTGCATCCTCACCCCGGCGCAGGATGCGCCAGCCGCCAAGGATGAACAGCAGGTTCAGCACAATCGACACGCCAAGATAGATCGGCCCGCCGACCGAGGTCAGCCCCAGCCAGATCGAGAACGGTGCCAGCACCAGCGTATAGGCGAAGATATGGCGACGGGTGGCGGCGCGACCATGGGTCACGGTCAGCATCGGCACGCCCGCCTTGTGGTAGTCTTCCTTCATGAACAGCGCTAGCGCCCAGAAATGCGGCGGCGTCCAGAAGAAGATCAGCGCGAACATCAGCAGCGATTCAATACTGATACCGCCGGTCGCGCAGGCCCAGCCGATCATCGGCGGGAAGGAACCAGCGGCGCCACCGATGACGATGTTCTGCGGCGTCCAGCGCTTCAGCCACATCGTGTAGATGACGGCGTAAAAGAAGATGGTGAAGGCCAGAAATGCCGCCGCGAACCAGTTCGCGGCCAGCCCCAGCATCATCACCGCAATGCCCGATAGCACCAGCCCGATTGCCAGCGCCTCACCGCCCGTCACCCGACCTGCGGGGATCGGACGGCCCTGTGTGCGGCGCATGACGGCGTCGATATCGGCGTCATACCACATGTTCAGCGCACCCGAGGCACCGCCGCCAAGCGCGATGAACAGAACCGAACAGAAGGCGATGAACGGGTGAACATCGACCGGTGCGATGATCAGCCCGACAAAGGCGGTGAACACCACCAGCGACATCACCCGCGGCTTCAGCAGGGCGACATAATCGCCGAACTCTGCCTCGGGGGCGTTGTCATATGCATGAATGTCGGTCATCGCGTTTCGGTCTTGTCTGGCTCTCTGGCTGGCGGTCCGGCGGGCGATCAGTTGGCTTCAGCCAACTCGACCTCCGCCGCCGCAGCGTCAATCGCTGCACTTTCCTGTTCTTCTTCGCCCATGGTGCCGCCCTGTTCGGCGACCCAGGCTGCGTATTTCTCGGGCGTGACGGCCTTCACCACGATGGGCATATAGGCGTGGTTGATACCGCAAAGTTCGCTGCACTGGCCGAAATAGATGCCCTCTTTCTCGACATTGAACCAGGCTTGCGCGATCCGGCCCGGAACGGCGTCCTGTTTGATGGCGAAGGCGGGGATGGTCCAGCTATGGATCACGTCGTTGGCAGTCACCTGCAACAGCACGGTCTGACCAACCGGAACGACCACGGCGGTATCGGTCGCCAGCAGATATTCATCCTCGGCATAGCCATATTCGGCAAGCTGATCCTTGTTCAGCATGATCGAATCAAAGGCGATGCCGTTATCTGGATATTCGTAGGACCAGAACCACTGGTTGCCGATGGCCTTGATCACCACGTCGGGGTCTGACGGCATCTCCTGGCTGCGGAACAGAGCCGGCAGCGAGAAGGCACCGATCACGACGAGAATCAGCACCGGAACCAATGTCCAGACGATCTCGACCGGGGTGTTATGGGTGAAACGGGCCGGGACCGGGTTCACGCGGCTGTTGTAGCGGAAGATCACAATCAGCAGCAGGATACAGACGAACACGGTCACGACCGCGATAATGATCAGCACGAAATGGTCAAGCCATTGCTGATCATGCGCCAGTTCCGTCACCGGCTCCTGAAAGCCGGTCCCGCGCGCATGCGGTTTGCCGATCGTCGGCAGGTCGCCCAGAACGTCCTGCGCCAGAGCCGAGCTGGCTACCATTCCCGCCGTCGCCAGCCCGGAAGCTGCGCCAACTGCACGGCGAATCATCGCTTTTGCCATCATCCCATCCCGTTGCCTTGGTACGACCCGCAGGGCCGCAAGGGCCGCCCGAGGGCCGACCCTTTCCCTTTCACAATGTCCGTTCTATGACCATATCTCGACCCTACGGGCAAGTGATACCTATGCCGGTTTGTGTGATTTCCCTGCCACTGGCGCAGGTTGCACCCACCCCGGCCCCCTGCCGAAGCGTTGCCGCAAAGACGGAGATTTCCTGATGAACCGCGAAAATTTCGACCCGTTCGGCCGCTTGCTGGACCAGGATCGCGCGCTTGTCATCCTGCGTGAAGCAGTGGCAGGTGCCGATGACGGAGAGCTTTTTCTTGAGCGTTCGGTGGGCGAAACGCTGGTCTTCGATGACGGGCGGCTGCGGAATTCCAGCTATACCGCCGATCAAGGTTTTGGCCTGCGCGCGGTGCGGGGCGAGGTCACGGGCTACGCACATTCGACAGAGATATCAGAGCTTTCGCTGAAACGCGCGGCTCAAACGGCGCGATTGGCGGTGGGCGATGCAGGGGGCGCGCTGGCCGATCCCTCGCCCATGACCGTGACCCCGCTCTATCCCGCGATCGACCCTGCCGAGGGGATCGCCTTTGCCACCCGCATCGCGCTTTTGCGCGAGATCGACGATTATGCCCGCGCGTCCGATCCGCGTGTGGTGCAGGTCTCGGTGTCGCTGGCCTCGGCGGTGCAGGAAGTGTTCATTCTTCGGCCCGAGGGCGGGCTGGTCAGCGATATCCGACCAATGGCGCGACTAAATGTCTCGGTCATCGTCGAGAACAACGACCGGCGGGAATCCGGCTCGCATGGCGGCGGCGGGCGTGTCTCGCTGACGGGCCTGATGGACCCGGCGCATTGGAAGCCCGCCGTGGACGAGGCGCTGCGGATCGCGCTGGTCAATCTGCGCTCGGTCGCGGCGCCTGCGGGGGTGATGGATGTGGTGCTTGGCTCGGGCTGGCCGGGGATTTTGCTGCACGAGGCGGTGGGCCACGGGCTTGAGGGCGATTTCAACCGCAAGAAAGCCTCGGCCTTTGCCGGGCTGATGGGGCAGCGCGTTGCAGCCCCCGGCGTGACAGTTGTCGATGACGGCACCATTCCCGACCGTCGCGGCTCGATCAGCGTTGATGACGAAGGCACGCCCCCCGCCCGCAACGTGCTGATCGAGGACGGGATTCTGGTCGGCTACATGCAGGACCGGCAGAATGCGCGGCTGATGGGTGTCGCGCCAACCGGGAACGGCCGCCGCGAAAGTTTCGCCCATGCGCCGATGCCGCGGATGACCAACACCTACATGCCCAGCGGCGATGCCGATCCGGCGGCGATTCTGGCCGATCTGAAGGACGGCATCTACGCCGTGGGCTTTGGCGGCGGTCAGGTGGACATCACCAACGGCAAGTTCGTCTTTTCCTGCACCGAGGCCTATCGGGTGAAAAACGGCATCGTCGGCGATCCGATTCGCGGGGCGACGCTGATCGGCGACGGGGCGACGGCTCTGCAACAGGTCCGCGCCATCGGCAACGACATGCGGCTTGATCCCGGCATCGGCAATTGCGGCAAGCAGGGCCAATGGGTGCCGGTGGGTGTGGGGCAGCCGACGCTGATGATCGGCGGCCTGACCGTGGGCGGATCAGCCGCCTGACGACAAATCTGCGCCTGCTAACGGTTTTTTAATCCCTGCTCCGCTATGGCTGATCGCGGCTGAGACGGAGGATGTAGTGGCAGGTGCAGATCTGATACGGAACTCGCAATCCCCGTGCTCCCTTGGGGACGACGATCTTTCCGTTCTCCGTCTCATCCGCTCGCGCCGCGTCGGTCCTGCGACCTTTCACCGGCTCTTGGCTGAACATGGCAGCGTCGCGGCGGCATTGATGGCTTTGCCGGAGATCGCGGCACAGGCAGGCTTGGCCGAGTATCAGATTTGCCCCGAAGGCGTCGCAGCCGCCGAACTTGCCGCCGGTCGCCGGGCGGGTGCGCGGCTGATCCGCTTCGATTCGCCCGATTACCCCCCCGCCTTGCGCCAGATCGACGGCGCGCCGCCGATCCTGTGGCTGCGCGGCGATCCGGCATTTCTGTCGCTGGCGCCGATTGCGGTGATTGGCGCGCGCAATGCCTCGTCCTTGGGGCTCAGGATGGCGCGTGGGATGGCGGCGGCTCTGGGCGAGGCCGGGCAAACCGTGGTCGCGGGTCTGGCCCGCGGGATCGACACGGCAGCCCATAATGCGGCGCTGCAGACCGGGACCGTTGCGGTGATGGCGGGCGGGATCGATGTGATCTACCCGTCCGAGAATATCGTTCTGGCCGCCCAGATCGCCGAACGAGGCGCGCTGGTGTCCGAGCAGCCGCCGGGCACCGAACCGCAAGCGCGGCATTTCCCGACGCGAAACCGCATCATTTCGGGGCTTTCGCAGGCGGTGGTGGTGATCGAGGCCGCGCATCGCTCTGGCTCGCTGATCACGGCGCGTAACGCGCTGGATCAGGGGCGAGAGGTGATGGCGGTGCCGGGTCATCCGATGGATGCCCGCGCGGCGGGCTGCAACATGCTGATCCGCGACGGCGCCTTGCTGGTCCGCAGCGCGGCAGATGTGGTGGCGGCCTTGCAGGCAGATTTGCCCGCCGGGCCCGAGGCCCCCTCCCCGCCAGAATCACCCCGTGCGCTACCCTCGCCCGATGGTGGCGAAATCGAGTCGCTTATCCTTGCCCGGCTAAGCCCCAGCCCGACCGAAGAGAACGACCTGATCCGCGATCTTGCGCTTCCGACTCAGCATGCCAGTGCTGCCATCCTGTCGCTTGAATTGCAGGGGCGGCTGACCCGGATGCCGGGCGGCAGGCTGGCGCTGGCCTGACCGCGCAGCCCGCTTTCGCCGATCACGATCATGTCCGGGTGACAGAACGCCCCGTTGACAGGAACCGCTGACGCACCCATGTTGCCGAGCCATTGTCAGGTGCCTTGAGGTTATAATGCCCGTTGTCGTCGTCGAATCCCCCGCAAAGGCCAAAACCATCGAGAAATATCTCGGCGGGGGATACCGGGTGCTTGCCTCTTTCGGCCATGTCCGCGACCTGCCACCCAAGGACGGCAGCGTCGATCCCGAACATGATTTCGATATGAAATGGGAGGTCGCTTCCGACAGCAAGAAGCACCTGAAGGCGATCAAGGACGCGCTGAAGGACGATCAGAACCTGATCCTCGCCACCGACCCCGATCGCGAAGGCGAGGCGATTTCGTGGCATTTGCTGGAAGCCCTGTCACCCTCGTTGAAAAAGGGCAGCGCGGTCAGCCGCGTGACCTTCAACGCCATCACCAAGAACGCCGTGACCGAGGCGATGGCGCAGCCACGCGAGATCGATCAGGCGCTGGTCGATGCCTATCTGGCCCGCCGCGCGCTGGATTATCTGGTCGGCTTCAACCTGTCGCCGGTCCTGTGGCGCAAGCTGCCGGGCGCGAAATCCGCTGGCCGCGTGCAGTCGGTCTGCCTGCGGCTGATCGTTGATCGCGAAATGGAGATCGAGGCGTTCAAGGCCCGCGAATACTGGTCGGTCCATGCCCGGCTGGCGACGCCGCAGGGCGATGAATATGACGCGCAACTGGTCTCGCTCGCCGGATCGAAGCTGGAACGCTTCGACCTACCCGATGCCGAAAAAGCCGCGATGGCGGTCAGCGCGGTGGCAAGCCGTGACCTGAAAGTCAGCAGCGTCGCGGCCAAGCCTGCCAGCCGCAATCCGTGGCCGCCCTTCATGACCTCGACCTTGCAGCAGGAAGCCAGCCGCAAGCTGGGCATGGGCGCGAAAGCCTGCATGTCGGCGGCACAGCGGCTGTATGAGGCCGGGCTGATCACCTATATGCGGACCGACGGCATCGACATGGCCCCCGAGGCGGTGCATGCCGCCCGCGACGCGATCAAGGCGCGGTTCGGCGAAAATTATGTGCCGAAAAGCCCGCGCATGTACAAGAACAAGGCCAAGAACGCGCAGGAAGCCCACGAATGTATCCGCCCGACCGACATGATGCTGTCGCCCGACAAGCTGCGGGTCAGCGCGGATGATCAACGCAAGCTCTATGATCTGATCTGGAAGCGCACCATTGCCAGCCAGATGGAAGCCGCCCGGATGGAGCGGACGACGGTGGAAATCGAAAGCCCCGATCATCAGGTCGGCCTGCGCGCCACGGGTCAGGTGATGCTGTTCGATGGTTTCCTGCGCGTCTATGACCAAGGCCGCGATGACGATGACGGCGAAGACAGCGCCCGCCTGCCCGCGATCAGCGAAGGCGAGGCGGCAAAGCTGGTTGCCAAGGCTTTCGATACTGAATTCGCCAAGGCCAGCGAAAAGGACGACCCCCTGCCCGATGCGCATGCCGGTCAGCGCGCGGCACCCGGCCTGTTGGTGAACGAGGCTGCTTCGACCGCAGCGCGTCAGCATTTCACGCAACCGCCGCCCCGCTATACCGAAGCCACTTTGGTCAAGCGGATGGAAGAGCTGGGCATTGGCCGCCCCTCGACCTATGCCAGCATCGTCACGACGATTCAGGACCGCGAATATGTCGCGAAGGACAAGAACCGCCTGATCCCCGAGGATAAAGGCCGTCTGGTCACCGCCTTTCTGGTCAAATATTTCCCGCGCTATGTCAGCTATGACTTCACCGCCGATCTTGAGAACGAGCTGGACGAAATCAGCGCCGGCGATCTTGTCTGGCGCGAGGTTCTGGGGCGGTTCTGGAAAGATTTTTCGAAGGCGCTGGAAGGCACATCGGAACTGCGCATCAGCGAGGTTTTGGACGCGATTGACGAGGCTCTGGCCCCGCATCTTTACCCGGCGCGGGCCGATGGCGGCGATCCGCGTGAATGCCCGCTGTGCCATAAGGGACGGCTGAACCTGAAAACCGCCCGGTCCGGCGGCGCGTTCATCGGCTGCTCGAACTATCCCGAATGCCGCTATACCCGCCCGCTATCCGCGCCCGATGGCGAGGAAGCCGTGGGCGACCGCATTCTGGGCGATGATAACGGCGACCAGATCAGCCTGAAGGTCGGGCGTTTCGGCCCCTATGTTCAGCGCGGCGAGGCCACCGAGGAACAGCCGAAGCCGCCCCGCTCTTCGCTGCCGAAAGGCTGGGACGCGGCATCGCTGGATCTGGATCGGGCGGTGCAGTTGCTGTCGCTGCCGCGCCCCGTCGGTCCTCACCCCGAGGATGGGGTGCTGATCGAGGCAGGGCTTGGCCGTTTTGGTCCCTATGTGAAGCACGGTTCGAAATACGCCAATGTTGCGGATATCGAAGAGGTGTTCACCATCGGCATGAACCGCGCGGTCGAGGTTCTGGCGGCGAAGCAAAGCCGGGGACGCGGCGCGGTAGCGGCTCCATTGAAGGAACTGGGCGACCACCCGGATGGCGGCGCGATTCAGGTGATGAACGGGCGCTATGGTCCCTATGTCAAATGGGAAAAGGTCAACGCCACCCTGCCCCGTGACATGACGCCCGAGGATATTACCGTCGAACAGGCGCTGGAACTGATCGCGGCCAAAGCTGCGAAACCGCCGAAGAAGGGCACGAAGAAAGCCAGCACCAAGGCTGCGACGGCGAAAAAGCCTGCCGCCAAGAAGACTGCGGCGAAGAAACCTGCCGCCAAAAAGGCGACTTCAAAGAAAGTCGCCGAGTAAACCGTCAGTCAGCGGGCGCGGCGGGATCAACCCTCGCCACGTCCGCGGCGGCATCAAATGCCCCGCAGCGTTGCACATTCACCGCGTCATTCGCGGCGCTTTGCTGGTTGATATGAACCGGGCTTGCCTTTGTCGCGTTCCACGCCAAATGCTGAAACCAACGGGTCCGGGCGGCCCATGACAGCGAGGAATGGATGAGCGGACTTCTGGCACTTCTGGACGATGTGGCGGCAATCTCGAAAGTGGCGGCGGCGTCGATCGACGATGTTGCCGGTCAGGCGGCGAAGGCAGGGGCCAAGGCGGCGGGGGCGGTGATCGACGATGCCGCCGTCACACCGAAATATGTGCAGGGCTTCGATGCCAGCCGCGAATTGCCGATCGTCTGGAAGATTGCCAAGGGCTCGATGTTCAACAAGATGGTGATCCTGCTGCCAGCCGCACTGCTGCTGTCGGTCTTTGCGCCATGGGCCATCGCGCCGCTGTTGATGATCGGCGGCGCCTATCTGTGTTACGAAGGCGCCGAGAAGGTCGCCCATGCCTTCGGGCAGAACGACACCCATGACAGCGAAAAGCACATTCACCCGGAAGGCGATGGCGCGGCGCTGGAGGAACAGCGGGTGGCCGGTGCGATCAAGACCGATTTCATCCTGTCGGCCGAGATCATGGCGATTGCGCTGTCCACCATCCCGCCAGAGGATACTTTGTGGATGAAGGCGCTGATCCTTGCCGTTGTCGGCATCGGCATCACCGTCGCCGTCTATGGCTTCGTCGCGCTGGTCGTGAAGGCCGATGATGTGGGCATCAGCCTGTCGCAGCGCGCGAATGCCGCGACCGCCGCGCTTGGGCGCGGGATCGTCAAATTCACCCCCGGCTTCATGAAGGTGCTGACCGTGGTCGGCACCGCCGCGATGATCTGGGTTGGCGGGCAAATCATCCTGCACGGGCTGGCCGAGATGGGATTCAGCGCTCCCTATGACTGGATTCACCACATGGCCGAGGCCGCCGCACAGGCATTTCCGCAGGCCGCGGGGATCGCCGCTTGGGCCGTCACCGTCTTCTTCGACGGCATTTTCGGTCTGATACTTGGCCTGATCCTGATCCCCGTGATCAAGCATCTGATCAACCCGGCGTTGCAGGCGACGGTGATTCCCCTGATCTCGCGCCTCAGGAACGCCTTCGGCGGCGCATGATTCGGTTTCGGTGCGCTTAGACGCGCACCGAACAACCACTACGGGATAGACAGCCCGAAAGACCCGCGATTTCGAACATTTTCGCGCATAAAAGAAAAAACACAGCGTTGACCAGCTGTGCAAACACTGTCACATTTCCCTCACAAGATTGTTGCGGCAGCGTCACCAAGGCCCGTTACGCCCGATGCTGAATCGCAACTCCAATGGGGAGGATACCAATGTCACGAATTTTCACCGCTTCGGCGGTCGCTTTAATTGCGTCGCTATCGGCAGCCCATGCCAAGACCGACATCCAGTGGTGGCACGCCATGGGTGGCGAGCTGGGCGCCAAGCTGGAAGAGATCGCCAAGGGCTTCAACGACAGCCAGGAAGATTTCAATATCGTGCCGTCCTATAAGGGCACCTATCCCGAGACGATGACCGCCGCGATTGCCGCCTTCCGCGCCAAGCAGCAGCCGGCTATCGTGCAGGTTTTCGAGGTCGGCACCGGCACCATGATGGCGGCCGAAGGCGCGATCATCCCGGTCTATCAACTGATGGCCGATCACGGCGAAGGTTTCGACCCCGCGGCCTATATCCCGGCGATCGCGGGCTATTACAGCGATGTTGACGGCAATATGCTGTCGCTGCCGTTCAACAGCTCGACCCCGATCCTCTATTACAACAAGGCCGTGTTCGAGAAGGCCGGTCTTGACCCGGAAACGCCCCCGAAAACCTGGGCCGAGCTTGAAGAATTCTCGAACAAGATCAAGGAATCGGGTGCTGCGAGCTGTGGCTTTACCAGCCAGTGGATCAGCTGGATCCAGACCGAGAATTTCAGCGCTTGGCACAATCAGCCGATCGGCACGCTGGAGAACGGCCTTGGCGGAACCGACGCGCGGCTGTCGCTGAACGGCCCGGTGCAGGTGAAGCACTGGGAGAACATGAAGCGTTGGGCCGATGAAGGCATCTTCAAATATGGCGGCCCTGTCGGCGGCGATGGCTCTGGCCCGCTGTTCTATTCGCAGGAATGCGCGATCCACATGGCCAGCTCGGGCAGCCGTGCGGGTATCGTAGCGAACACCCCGGATTTCGAAGTCGGCTTCGGGATGCTGCCCTATTACGACGATGTCGAGGGCGCGCCGCAGAACTCGATCATCGGCGGTGCGACGCTGTGGGTTCTGTCGGGTCGTTCGGACGAAGAATATGCGGGCGTTGCCAAGTTCTTCGAATACCTCTCGACGCCCGAGGTTCAGGCCGACTGGCACCAGTTCACCGGCTATCTGCCGATCACGCAGGCCGCCTATGAGCTGGGCAAGGAGCAGGGCTATTACGACGCGAACCCCGGCACCGAGGTCAGCATCGAGCAAATCACCCTGAACGAGCCGACCGAAAACTCGAAAGGTCTGCGCTTCGGCAACTATGTCCAGATCCGCGGCATCATCGACGAAGAGTTCGAGCAGCTTCTGTCTGGCTCCAAGGATGCAAAGGGCGCGCTGGATTCGGTGGTCGAGCGTGGCGACGCGCTGCTGGAAGAGTTCCAGGCGCAAAGCCAGTAACCGAAGATCTCGAAGGCCGCGCGACCTGCGCGGCCTTTTTCCCTTCGCTTTTCCATCAGGAAACCGATGAAGCGCACCGCCTTTACCAATCAGTTGTTGCCGTGGCTTTTGTTGGCGCCGCAACTCATCATCACCTTCGTGTTCTTCCTATGGCCTGCCGCGCAGGCCATTCGGCAAAGCTTTCTGCGCGAGGATGCCTTTGGCATCAGCACGCAATTCGTCGGCCTTGCGAACTTCAAGGCACTGACCGGAAGCGCGCAATATCTGAACTCGCTGCAAGTCACGGCGATCTTCGCGATCTGTGTGACGGTGCTGTCGATGGGGGTCGCGCTGCTGATGGCGGTGGCGGTGGACAGGATGATCCGGTCCACCAGCATCTATACGACGCTGCTGGTCTGGCCCTATGCGGTGGCCCCGGCGGTTGCGGGGATCCTGTGGTGGTTCATCTTCAACCCGACCATCGGTATCCTGCCCTATCTGCTGGAAATGGTCGGCTATGACTGGAACCACATGACGTCGAAATCGGACGCCATGATCCTGGTCGTCATTGCCAGCGCCTGGAAGCAGATCAGCTATAATTTCCTGTTCTTCGTGGCGGGGCTTCAGTCGATCCCGGCATCGCTGCGCGAGGCTGCGGCCATCGACGGCGCGGGTCCGGTCCGGCGCTTCTTTGACATCACCTTCCCGCTTTTGTCGCCGACCACGTTCTTCCTGCTGGTCGTCAACATCGTCTATGCCATGTTCGACACCTTCAGCGTCATCGACGCCACCACCGAAGGCGGACCCGCGCAGGCCACCAATATTCTGGTCTACAAGGTCTATTTTGATGGCTTCGTCGGACAGAACATGGGCAGCTCGGCCGCACAGTCGGTGGTTCTGATGCTGATCGTGATCGTGCTGACCGTGGTTCAGTTCCGCTATGTCGAGAAGAAGGTGGCTTACTGATGATCGAGAACCGTCCCGGCCTGGATTTTCTGGCCCATTTGGTGTTGATCCTTGGGGTGGCCATCGTCGCCCTGCCCGTCTGGATCGCCTTCGTCGCCTCGACCCACCCGCCAAGCGCATTCGTCTCGGGGACGATCCCGATGCTGCCCGGCCCCGATCTGATCACGAATTATTCGCGGATGCTGGGTTCGGGCGTGTCCAGCAGCGGCACCCCGCCGGTCAGCACGATGATGATGAACAGCCTGATCATGGCGCTGATGATCGCCATCGGGAAGATCGCCATCTCGATGACCTCGGCCTTCGCGATCGTCTATTTCCGCTTCCCGTTCCGCAATCTTGCCTTCTGGTGCATCTTCATCACGATGATGCTGCCGGTCGAGGTGCGGATCGTGCCGACCTTCAAGGTCGTTGCCGATCTGGGGATGCTGAACAGCTACTGGGGCCTGTCGGTCCCGCTGATCGCATCGGCCACGGCGACCTTCCTGTTCCGGCAGGTCTTCCTGACCATCCCTGACGAGTTGACCGAGGCCGCCCGCATCGACGGCGCAGGCCCGATGAAATTCTTCCGCGACATCCTTCTGCCGTTGTCGCGGACCAATATGGCGGCTCTGTTCGTCATCCTGTTCATCTATGGCTGGAACCAATATCTGTGGCCGCTGCTGGTCACCACCAGCAGCGATTATTACACCATCGTCGCCGGCATCAAGCGGCTGGCCGACGCGGTGGATGGCGTTCCTCAATGGCATCTGGTCATGGCGACGGCCATGCTGGCGATGTTGCCGCCCGTCGCGGTGGTCATCGGCATGCAGCGGTTGTTCGTCAAAGGTCTTGTCGATACGGAGAAGTAAAGTGGCATCGATTACGCTGGAAAATGTCGGCAAGGTCTATACGGGCGGCACCCGTGCCGTAGGCGGCGTCAATATCGACATCGCCGATGGTGAGTTCATCGTGCTGGTCGGCCCTTCGGGCTGCGGAAAATCCACGCTTCTGCGCATGGTCGCAGGGCTGGAATCGATCAGCGAGGGCGAGGTGAAGATCGGCAACCGGGTCGTCAACAACATCGAACCCGCCGACCGCGACATCGCCATGGTGTTTCAGAACTATGCGCTTTATCCGCATATGTCGGTGCGCCAGAATCTTGCCTATGGTCTGAAAAACCGCAACACGCCCAAGCCCGAGATCGAAAAGCGCGTGGCCGAGGCGGCAGAGATCCTTCAGATCGGCCCCTATCTGGACCGCAAGCCCCGCGCCCTATCGGGCGGTCAGCGGCAGCGGGTCGCCATGGGCCGCGCCATCGTCCGCGAACCTGCGGCGTTTCTGTTCGACGAGCCTTTGTCGAACCTTGACGCCAAGCTGCGCGTGACCATGCGGCTGGAGATCAAGGAGCTGCAAAAACGGCTGGGCACCACCTCGCTTTACGTGACCCATGACCAGCTAGAGGCAATGACGCTGGCCGACCGTCTGGTGGTGCTGAGCGCGGGCCAGATCGAACAGATCGGCACCCCGCTTGAGGTTTACCGTAAACCCGCCTCGACCTTCGTGGCGGGCTTTATCGGCAGCCCGGCGATGAACCTGATCGACGCCAAGGCCGTGCCGCATCTGCCCGGCACCGCCCATGCAGGCACCATCGGCATTCGTCCCGAGGATCTGAGCGTGGCCGCCGATGGCCCGATAGAGATCAGCGTCACCGCGGTCGAGGAACTGGGCGCGCAACGGTTGGTTCACGGTCACACCCAAGGCGAGCGGGTCACCGTCGCCCTGCCCTCGGATTCCGAGCTGTCGGACAATCTGCGGCTGGCCTATCGCCCCGGCGCATTGCACCTGTTCCACCGCGAAACCGGCAAACGGATCGACTGAATGGTGTGAACAAAACGGGATATTCCCGTTTTGTTCTCCATACAAATTGTGCTAAAATGAAGCGAGTTTCATTAACGGGATTCGCTTCATGTGCTTTACGCTGAACTGCTCTGACCATCATCCGATCAACTGCATTGTCCCGCCCTATATGCTGCGGGTTCTGGCGCTTCGCGGCGATGCCCGCACGGCCGAGATGGCCAAGACCCTGCTGAAACAGACCGAGAAACTGCGGGACGAGCGCGCCGAATTGAACCGCGCCGGGCTGCCGCCTGCTGAACTGCTGTCCGGCAATTACGCCAGCCGCGCCGTTAGTCCGGCTGAAGATATCTGCTGCTCGGACCGCCGTATCCATGACGGCGAACACAAGGCCGCCCTGCCCGGCAAGCTGATCCGTTCCGAAGGCGATCCGGCAACCGGCATTGCGGACGCCGACACCGCCTATGACGCCGCCGGGCAGGTGTTTTCGATGTATGCCGAGGAATATGGCCGCAATTCGTTGGACGGCGAAGGCATGCCGCTGATCGCCACGGTTCATCACCGGCGCGATTACAACAACGCCTTCTGGAACGGCGACCAGATGGCCTATGGCACCGGCGACGGCAAGATCTTCCAGACCTTCCTTGAGCTTTCGGTGATCGGCCACGAGATGTCGCATGGCGTCATCCAGTTTTCGGGCGGGCTGATCTATGAGAACCAGTCGGGGGCGCTGAATGAAAGCATCGCCGATGTATTCGGCTCACTGGCCCTGCAACGCGCGCTTGCACAAGAGGCGCATGAGGCCGACTGGCTGGTCGGCAAGGGCATCCTTGGGCCGGGGATCAAGGGCGTTGCCCTGCGCAGCATGAAGGCCCCCGGCACCGCCTATGCCGATGATCTGCTGGGGCAGGATCCGCAGCCCTGGCACATGGATGGCTTCGTCTCGACCAGCGATGACAATGGCGGGGTGCATATCAATTCCGGCATTCCGAACCATGCCTTCTATCTGTTCTGCAATTATCTGGGCGGCAAGGCGTGGGAGGTTCCGGGGCGGATTTGGTATCGCGCGCTGCAGACGCTGAACAACCCGATGGCCAGTTTCTCGGACTGGGCGGACCAGACGATGGATGCCGCGATCGAGTTGACCGGACGCGGCAGCATCGAAAGCGTCATGCTGCGCCGTGCATGGAAACTTGTCGGAATCGCGATCTGATCCTACATTCATGGCGGATGCACCATCGGGGGTGGGATCGCCATGATTATCGAGATCGAGACTCAGGGCGGCTTTGGCGGCATCGCCTCGGCCGCGCTGAACAAGACCATCGACGTGGACCAGCAGGCAGAGCCGGTCCGGCAAGAGCTATGCGACGCCTTCGAGCCGGATGAATTGGCGCGGCTGGCAAGCAAACCCTGCGGCGATTGCGCCGACCGGATGACTTACCACATCACCGTGACCGAGGACGGGCACGAAAGCAGCTTCACGCTGCATGAACAGCAATTGCCGCCGGAAATGCTGGATCTGATCGATCAGGTGTGAGGCTTCGGTATTATGCCTGTGGCGTGGCTGGTTGAAAAACCGCCCTGCGGCACCGCGCCGTGAAAGATCGCCTAAAGCCAGTTCTTCCAGCGCAGGAACAGCCACGTCGCCACGACCGAGCCGACCATCAGCCCCAGAGACATCGGATAGCCCCAGGACAGGTGCAGTTCCGGCATGACATCGAAATTCATGCCATAGATGCTGGCGATCAGGGTCGGCGGCAGGAACAGCGCGGCGATCACCGACAGCATACGAACGGTCTTGTTCTGCTCCAGATTAATCAGGCCCAAAGTCGCATCGACCGCCAGACCGACGCGCGAGGACAGGAAGTCGGCATGAACCTCCAGCGCCTGAACGTCGCGGATCTGGCTGCGGACGACCGGGCGCAGTTTCGCCGCATCGGGATATTCGTCGATCATCGCCATGTGGAACGCCAGCATCCGTTCGATGCTGAGCAGGCCAAGACGGACGCGGGCCAGTCCCTCGGCCTCGATTCCCACCTTGCGCAGCCCCTGTTGCAGGCGATCACTGTGGCCCCTGCCCGCGCGGCTTTCGAAGATGTCGGCATTGTTACCATCCAGCACCCGCCCCGAGGCTTCAAGGATATCGGCCAGCCGGGCGATGATTTCCTCGATCAACCCGACGAAAAGCCGGTTCACATTGGTGCAACCAAGGCTGCTGCGCTCGGCCCGTTCGGGGAAGGTCAGGAAGGGCCGGGGCGAGTGGTGGCGCACCGTCACCAGCCGGGTGGCCGAGAGGATGAAGCTGACCGGCATCGCCGCGCGAGAGCCGTCACCCTTATCGCCCGGCAGCACCGCCGTCATGTAATCCAGCCCGTTTTCGCGGTAGAGCCGGTTGGAGATCTCGATTTCCTCCATATCGGCAAGGGTCGGGATCAAGACGCCAAGCTGGGACAGGCGGGCGGTCTCTGACTTGTCGGGGGTGATCATGTCGATCCAGACCGCATCGGTCAGCGGCTGATCCTTGCCCATCATGACGATGCGGCCATCGCGGATCGTATAGGCATACATCATCGGCGAAACCCCGTGGCTGGCGTCACTCTGCCCGGATGAACACGGCCAGATCGGCGACATTGGTGCCGGTTGCGCCGGTAATGACAAGCCCCCTCGCGATCTGAAGCACCGGGCCTGAATCGTTCCGGGCAAGCGACGCGTCCAGATCGACCCCCGCTTCCGCGATCCGGGCCAGCGTCTGCGGCCCGACGACACCGCCCGCCGCCTCGCCCGGCCCATCGCGGCCATCGCTGCCAATCGCGGCAAAGACCCAGTCTCCGGTCAGCCCGGCCTGCTCTGCCGCGCGCGCGAAACGCAAAGCCAGTTCCTGATTGCGCCCGCCCTGCCCGTCGCCCGTCAGCTTGACGGTGGTTTCCCCGCCAAAGACCAGCGCCTGACCGGGTTTTGCCACCTGCGCCGCGCGAACCAGCGCCTGTGCGCAGGCCTCGACATCGCCTGACAGCGCCGTGCCGCCATCAACCGCCCCTGCCTCGATCATCGCCTGAACGCTTTGACCGTTCGAGCCGATCAGAAGATTGCGCGCGGTCGGAAGGCTGCCGCGATCCTCGGGGCGGGTCAGCGCGGTCTGAACGGCAGGCGGCAGGTCGTCCCAAATCCCAAGCGCGCGCGCCATATCCGCCGCCTCGGCAATGGTGCCGATGGGGGCGACGGTCGGGCCAGAGGCGATGACGCGCAGATCGTCGTCCGGCACATCCGACAGGATCAGCGCGGTCACCGGCGCGTGGCTAAGCCGCAGCCAGCCGCCGCCCTTCAGCCGCGACAATGCCTGACGGATCAGGTTGGTCTGGGCGATATCCGCGCCGGATCCCAGAAGCAGCCGGTTCACCTGCTGTTTCTGCGTCAAGCTCACCCCATCGACCGGGGCGGGCAGCATCGCCGAACCTCCGCCAGAGATCAGCGCAAGCACACGATCCTCTGGGCGGGTCTGGCGCAACAATGCCTCTACCCGTTTTGCAGCGGCCTCGCCCGCCGCGTCGGGGACGGGGTGGCCCGAAACCAGTATCTCGGCCCGGTCCAGCGGTGCGTCATTGCCTGCGTTGGTGATGACCAATGCGCGCGCCTTTGGCAGCGCCGACAGGGCCGCCGCAGCCATCGCCCGCGCGGCCTTGCCAAGCGCGATGACATGCCAGTCGCCCTGCCCGGTCGGCGGATCGGCCAGCACCTCGGCCATGGCAGAGGCGGTCGCCTTGGCAGGATCGGCGGCGACGATGCCCTGACGGATCAGGTTCAACGCGCGCTGCGCCAGCGGGTCGGAGGGGGCATCTGTGATCATAACCGGATGCTAGCCATTGCAGGAAAAAAGAAAAGGGTGCCCGAAGGCACCCTTTCCGGTATTTCTGCCTGGCTGAAAATCAGCTTTTGTCGCGGAAATAATCGTCGATTTCACGCTCGGCATCGTTCTTGGCCCAGCCATACTTCTCTTGAAGTTTGCCGGCGAGCTTATCCTTGTTGCCGTCGATCTGGTCCAGTTCGTCGTCGGTCAACTCGCCCCATTTTTCCTTCACGGAACCTTTGACCTGCTTCCATTTACCCTGGATGACATCCCAGTTCATAGCGTCCTCCTTGAAACATATCGTATGAGGAAGAAACGCGCGGGATCTGGCAGAGTTCCTGACTTAACAAATGTCATACCTCACGATCATGCGACCCTGTCGGGCAGATCATCGCTCTTGGCAAAGGCGGTCAAGTTCGACAGCGCGCGCAGCCCCATGGCGGTTCGCGCCTTTTCCGTCGCGGTCCCAAGATGCGGCAGAAGCGAGGCATTGGGCGCGTCGATCAGCGCCTGCGGCACCTGCGGCTCGCGTTCATAGACATCAAGACCGGCACCCGCGATCGTGCCTGCATTCAGCGCATCGATCAGGGCGGCTTCTTCGACCACATCGCCACGGGAGATGTTGACCAGATAACTGCCGGGACCGAGTGCCTTCAGTTCCTCAGCGCCGATCAGATGGCGCGTGCCAGCGCCGCCCGGCACCGCGATCACGGCGACATCGGCGGCCTCAAGCGTCGTGGCAAGGTTGGGCAATGGTCGGGCCGGGAAGTCCAGATCGGTCACTTGCGAGCGGTTATAGAACACCACCTCCATGCCAAAGCCGTGATGGCAGCGGCGGGCGATGGCCTTGCCGATGCGGCCCATTCCGATGATGCCGACAGTCGCGCCGGTGACATGGCCCGACAGGAATTGCGTCGGCTGCCAGCCAGTCCATTCGCCCGCACGGACAACACGCTCGCCCTCGCTGGCGCGGCGCATGGTCATCAGGATCAGGGTCAGCGCGATGTCGGCGGTGGCATCGGTCACCACGTCAGGAGTGTTGGTGACCGCGATGCCAGCGGTCTTTGCGGCCTCGGTATCGATATGATTATAGCCCGCGCCGAAATTGGCGAGGATCTTGCAGCGCAGATCGCCACTGAAGGCCGCCGCCGTGAAGGCATCGCCCAAAGTCGGCATGATCGCATCGTAATCGCGCATCGCCTGTTCGGCCTGATCGGGGGACAGGGGGCCATCGGTGTGGAAGGTCGCGTCGAACGCCTCGGCTATTGCGGCGGTTGCGCGATCCGTCATCGGTCGGGTGACAAGGAGTTTCATCAGTAAAGCCTGCCTCCGTTCGGGACATCCAGATCCGGGCGGATCAGCACGACCTCGCCTTCGGGGTCGGGGACGCCAAGGACCAGCACCTCGGACATGACCGGGCCGATCTGGCGCGGGGGGAAGTTCACCACGCACAGCACCTGCTTGCCGATCAGCGTTTCCGGGTCGTAATGGCGGGTGATCTGGGCCGAGGATTTCTTTTCGCCCAGATCGCCCACATCCAGCCACAGCTTGATCGCGGGCTTGCGCGCCTCGGGGAAGGGTTCAGCGCGGGTGATGGTCGCGACGCGGATATCGACCTTCATGAAATCGTCGAAAGTGATCATTTTGCAGCTTTCCCCAATTCGCGGCCACGTTCGGTCGCGGCGGCGACGGTGCGGGCCATCAGCGGCGGCAGGCCGGTTTCAGGGTCCATCAGCACCTTCAGCCCGGCAGCGGTGGTGCCGCCCGGCGAGGTCACATTCTCGCGCAGCACCCCCGGATCTTCGTCGGCATCGACGGCCAGCGCCCCTGCCCCGGCGACGGTCATCCGCGCCAGTTCCAGCGACAATTCGGGCGACAGGCCCTGCGCTTCGCCGGCCTTGGCCATCGCCTCGATCAGGTGAAAGACATAGGCGGGGCCGCTGCCGGAAAGGCCGGTGACGGCATCCATCTGATCCTCGCTTTCCAGCCGAACGGTGCGGCCCACCGCGCGCATAAGCGTATCGGCAAGGTCGAGCTGTTTCGGCGTCGTCCGGGTGTTACCGATCAGGGCCGAGATACCCTTGCCGATTGCGGCGGGGGTGTTCGGCATGACGCGGACGATGGATTTGCCGGGGAATGTAGCCTCAAAGGTGGCGATGGTGGTGCCCGCCGCGACCGAGACGATCAGCGCATCGCCAAGCTGCGGGATTTCTCCCAAAGCGTCGGCCATCATCTGCGGTTTGACGGCAAGGACCAGAACGGCGGGATCGTCAGGCAGCGAAGCATTGACGCGCAGGCCCTTGTCCTGCCATTCGGGCGCGAGTTTCGGGTCGATCACGGTGACAGCTGAAGGCTCAAGCCCGCGCGCCAGCCAGCCTTTCAGCATCGCCCCGCCCATCCGGCCACAGCCCACCAGCACAAGGCCGCGCGCATTGATATCGTCGAATTCGCTCATCCCGTTCCCCAATCTTGAACCGGCGCCATTGAAGATAAAGGCGCGCCCGGAATCAAGGTGCCGCAGTCATCGCCGGGCCAAGAACGGCCTCTGCTTTCGCTGTCGAGAAATGGTGACGAGCGCGCCTTAGGCCCGCCCGTAAGCCTCACCCAAGGCGATATCCAGCGCGGCTTGTGGCGTGGAGTTGCCCCAGCCGACAAGCTGGAAGGACGGGTAGAACCGCTCGCAGGCGATCAGGGCGTTGCCGATCATCTGGTCGATCTGCTCGGCCGAGGCCACGGCCTCACCCGCCAGCACCAGACCATAGCGCCAGACCATCAGCCGTTGCGGCGCCCAGAAGGTGAAGCCGCCGTCCCAGACCTGATCATTGGCGAGATTGATCGTCTCATAAATCTCGGCCAGACGCTCGGACGGCGGGTCCATGTCGAAGCTGCAGATCAGCCGCAGCACCTCTTCACGGGGGGACCAGGCCAGCGTCAGCGAATAGCTGCGCCACTGCCCGGCCACGACCATCGCGATCTGGTCATCGGCCAGACGGTCGAAATCCCAGTCATGATGTGCGGCCACCGCCTCGACGATGTCGATGGGGTGGATTTCGTCGCTGGCGATGAAATGATCCGTCTGTGCCATGGCTGCATCCTGCCTCTCTTGGGTGCGATTCTGACGCCGCTAGCCCTTGGTCTGCTCACAACACCGAGCATAGGTGCTCAAATGTTCCTACAACATATCGTGGTCGCGAATCCGCTTGGTGTAAAGTGAAAATTCGCTGACGGATTGCGGGTTAACGGCTGTTGGCCTAGCAAAAGGGCAGCGGACACAAGGGTTTGGCGGGTGATGACCGGGCGCGATCACGGCGGAAATATCGACATGGCGGTGGCGCGGTTCGGGGCGGGCGACTGGATCGACCTGTCAACCGGCATCAACCGGCGACCCTGGCCGGTTCAGTCCCTGCCCGATCATGTCTGGCACAGTCTGCCGACAGCGGAAGCGGTGCGGCACCTGACCCAGATCGCAGCCCGCTGGTTCGGCTGCCACCCTGAGCGGGTGCTGCCGGTGGCGGGGGCCTCTGCCGCGATCCAGATGCTGCCGCGACTGTTTCCGGCGGGGCGCGCGGGGGTGATCTGGCCCAGCTACAATGAACATGCGGCCAGCCTTGGCGCAGCGGGGTGGACCGTCAGTGAGGTGGACGCAATCGACGCGATGGCGGGCGCCGATCTGGCCGTGGTGGTAAACCCGAACAACCCGGACGGGCGCCAATGGTCCCCGGCGCGCCTGTACGATCTTGCTGCGAAGGTCGGTCATCTGATCGTCGATGAAAGTTTCGCCGATCCCCGGCCCGACCTGTCGCTTGCCCCGCAGATGCCCGACAATGCCGTGATCCTGCGCAGCTTCGGCAAGTTCTGGGGCCTTGCGGGTTTGCGATTGGGCTTTGTCATTGCCCAGCCCGACATTCTGGCCCGTCTGACCGAGGCAGCGGGCCCTTGGGCCGTCAATGGCCCGGCAATGGCGATAGGGGCGCTGGCGATGGCCGATACGGTCTGGGCGGATGATGCGACGGTCTATCATTCCGAAGCGGGCCTGCGGCTTGATCATCTGGCGATGCGCGGTGGCTGGGTGCAGGCAGGCGGAACGCACCTGTTCCGCCTTTACGATACGCCGAATGCGGAGACGGCACAGAACATGCTGGCCTGCCATCACATCTGGAGCCGCCGCTTCCCCTATTCAGACCGTTGGCTGCGGCTGGGCATTCCGGGCAATGCCGAAGAATGGCAAAGGGTCGCAGCGGCCTTCCGTAGCCTGAGTGAAGATGGTTGAACCAACGATCAGGGCTGGAAAATATCCTCGATCGTCAGATCAAACAGCCGCGCGATCCTGAAAGCCAAGGGCAGGCTGGGATCATAGCGCCCCCGCTCCAGCGCGTTCACTGTTTGGCGCGAAACCTCCAGCGTTTCGGCCAGATGCGCCTGCGACCATCCGCGCTGCTGGCGCAGTTCCTGAATACGGTTGTTCATCTGTAGCGCAGACCACCAAGGGCGACACCACAGCCCCACAAAGCTGCCATCAACGGCCATACTACGAACATCGACAGCCGTGGCAGGCCGACATTCTCCAGAAAGCCATAGCCAAAGGTTACGAGCGCCGTTCCCGCAAAGGCGAAGGCGAAAGCCTCAAGCTGCAACCGGCGCTGCATTTCATCCAACCCTCGAATCACCGAAAGGACGCTGAGGCAGACAGCAATCGCAGGCAGCATCGGCGCAAGCGAGATGATCAGGCGCAGCGAGGGGTCCGCGATACCGCCCGCAAGGATGCGCAATGAGATCACCAGAACAACGGCATAGGCCAGCATTGCAAAAAGGAAGGGCAGGGATTTTCGGGTCATGGGAAGCTCCTTGGATGTCAAGGTTGCTTTACATATACTGCGGGCCATATGTCAAGCATGCTTTACACAAATCAGTTGAGCCGCAGTGCTTTGTCACCGTGCCGTTCTGCGTGGCGGTCCGCACCAAGATATGGCGCGCAGGAAGATTGATCGTTATTTAGGCATTGCGGCATGTTGCCGGGGGTGAAGTAACGAATGGGCTGGTCTGAGGGCTGAATGCGTCCTTGTCTCTGGTCAGGAACAGCAGAACTCACCCGATGCGGGTAGGGAACAGGGCGGAGCGCGAGCATGTCGATCAAGGCCAGTATCTATCACCTCACCCATTACAAATATGACCGCCCGGTGATTCTGGGCCCGCAGATCATCCGCCTGCGCCCGGCGCCACATAGCCGCACCCGCGTCATCTCGCATTCGCTGAAAGTGGCGCCGGAAGGCCATTTCGTGAACCACCAGCAGGATCCCTTCGGCAACTGGCTGGCCCGCTTTGTCTTTCCCGAACCCGTGCGCGAATTGAAGATCGAGGTCGATCTGGTCGCCGATATGACCGTCTATAACCCGTTCGATTTCTTCGTCGAGGAAAGCGCCGAGCATTGGCCCTTCGGCTATACCCCCGAACTGGCCGAGGAACTGGTGCCCTATCGTCAGGCAGATCCCGCCGGGCCGTTGTTGCAGGCGTTCCTTGATACGGTCCCGCGCGACAGAATCCGCACCGTCGATTTCGTGGTGAATCTGAATGCGCGGATTTCCGGCCAGACCGCCTATACGATCCGCATGGAGCCTGGCGTGCAGACGCCCGAGGAAACCCTGTCGCTGGCCAGCGGCTCTTGCCGCGATTCCACATGGTTGCTGGTCAATGCGCTGCGGCATCTGGGCTTTGCGGCGCGGTTCGTGTCGGGCTACCTCATTCAGTTGAAACCCGATCTGAAGGCGCTGGACGGCCCTTCCGGCACCGAGGTCGATTTCACCGATCTGCATGCCTGGGCCGAGGTCTATCTTCCCGGCGCGGGCTGGATCGGTCTTGACCCGACCTCTGGCCTGTTGACCGGCGAAAGCCACATCCCCCTGGCCGCCGCGCCGCATTATCGGTCCTGCGCGCCGATTTCTGGTGTGGCGAGCTTTGCTCAGGTCGATTTCGACTTTGACATGCAGGTGCGTCGTGTGGCCGAACATCCGCGCATCACCAAGCCGTTCAGCGATGACGCATGGGCCGATCTGAACCGGTTGGGCCAGCAGGTCGATGCCGCGCTGGCCGAAGGCGATGTCCGCCTGACCATGGGCGGCGAGCCGACTTTCGTGTCGATCGACGATTTCGAAAGCCCTGAATGGAACACCGATGCCGTTGGCCCGACCAAGCGTCACCGCGCCGATGTGCTGGTCCGCAAGCTGCGCAAACGCTTCGCCCCCAATGGTTTTCTGCATTACGGGCAGGGCAAGTGGTATCCGGGCGAGACGTTGCCGCGCTGGACCTTTTCGCTTTACTGGCGCAAGGACGGGCAGCCGATCTGGCAGAACCCCGATCTGATCGCACAGGAAAGCGACGAGGCCGAGGTGACCCCGCTGCAGGCCCAGGAATTGCTGCGGGAAATGGCGCATGAACTGGGCGTTGATGATGCCAATGTCATGCCCGCCTATGAAGACCCCGCCGAATGGCTGGTCAAGGAAGCGAACCTGCCGCCCAATGTCACGCCCGAGAATTCCAAACTGGAAGACCCCGAGGCGCGCCACCGTATCGCCGCCGTCTTTGATCGCGGGCTGACTACGCCCACCGGCTTTGTGCTGCCGGTGCAAAGCTGGCAGACCAAGGCGGGCCGGACTTGGCATTCCGAATTATGGCAATTGCGGCGCGGCCATGTGTTTCTGGTGCCCGGCGACAGCCCGGTCGGCTATCGCCTGCCGCTCAGCGCGCTGCCTCATCTGCCGCCATCCGTCTATCCCTATATCAACCCCACCGACCCCACGGTCGAGCGTGCTCCGCTGGACCAACCCGGTGCGATATCGCCGGACCGCAGGTCACAGCCGATGGCCAGTTTCGTCGCCTCGGGGCCGGTTCAGAACGTGGTCGAACAGGTGGCACCCACCTCCGACCTGTCGGGCACCGTCCGCACCGCCCTGTCGGTCGAGCCGAAAAATGGCCGCCTTTGCGTCTTCATGCCGCCTGTCCCCACGCTGGAGGAATATCTGGACCTTCTGCGCGCGGTCGAGGCGGCGGCCTTGCGGCTGGATCTCAAGGTCCATGTCGAAGGCTATGCCCCGCCTCAAGACCCGCGGCTGAACGTGATCCGTGTCGCCCCTGATCCCGGCGTGATCGAGGTGAATATTCATCCCGCCGCCAACTGGCAGGACTGTGTCGAGATCACCCAGGGCGTCTATGAGGATGCCCGGCAGTCCCGCCTTGGCGCGGAAAAGTTCATGATCGACGGCAAGCATACCGGCACCGGCGGCGGCAATCATGTCGTGGTCGGCGGCGCGACCACCAATGACAGCCCGTTCCTGCGCCGGCCCGATCTGCTGGCCAGCCTGATCCTGCACTGGAACCGGCATCCGTCGCTGTCCTACCTGTTCTCGGGCCTGTTCATCGGCCCGACCTCTCAGGCGCCGCGTATCGACGAGGCCCGCCACGATTCGCTTTACGAGCTTGAAATCGCGCTGGCGCAGATCCCCTCGCCGGATCGCGGCACGCCGCCGCTGCCGTGGCTGACCGACCGGCTGCTGCGAAATATCCTGACCGATGTAACCGGCAATACCCACCGCGCTGAAATCTGCATCGACAAGATGTATTCCCCGGATGGCCCGACCGGCCGTCTTGGTCTGGTCGAGTTTCGCGGCTTCGAAATGCCGCCCGACGCGCGGATGAGCCTTGCCCAGCAATTGCTGCTGCGCGCCTTGATCGCGCGGTTCTGGAAAACCCCGGCGACTGGCGAGCTGACCCGATGGGGCACGGCGCTGCATGACCGCTTCATGCTGCCGCATTTCGTCTGGGCTGATTTTCTGGACGTGCTGGCCGATCTGCGCCAGCACGGCTTCCCGATGCAGGAGGAATGGTTCAAGGCGCAGGCCGAGTTCCGCTTTCCCTTCTGCGGCGAGGCCGAGTTTGACGGGGTGCATCTGGAACTGCGGCAGGCGCTGGAGCCGTGGCATGTGCTGGGCGAAACCGGGGCCATCGGCGGCACCGTACGCTATACAGACAGCTCGACCGAGCGGTTGCAGGTGAAACTTTCCGCCGCCGATCCGTCGCGCTATCAGGTGCTGTGCAATGGCCGCGCCACGCCGCTGACCGCTATCGGCGCGGGCGAGGCGGTGGCGGGGGTGCGTTTCAAGGCATGGCAGCCGTCATCCGCGCTGCATCCGGTGCTGCCGGTCGATGCGCCGCTGACCTTCGACATCTTCGATACGTGGTCTGGCCGGGCGCTTGGCGGTTGCGTCTATCATGTTGCGCATCCGGGCGGGCGCAATTACGACACTTTCCCGGTCAACGGCAACGAGGCCGAGGCGCGCAGGCTGGCGCGATTCACCGCCAACGGCCATCAGCCGGGCCAGAACCGGATCATTGTGGAAGAGCGGCGGCACCGGGAATTCCCGCTGACGCTGGATCTCAGGCGAGCTGCCGGAGTGTAACGGAATATGGCAGGCGAATTGGCAGAAGGCACGGCAGAGCGGCCATTGCAGGATTACCGTCCCTTGCCCGGCGTGCCGGATGAGATGGTCGATGCCAACGGCAGCGTCCGTCCGCTCTGGTCTCGTCTGGCCGCGCATCTGGCATCGCTGACGCCTGCGGATCTGTCTGACAACCTTGCCCGCGCCGACCGCTATCTGCGCGACAGCGGCGTGTTCTATCGCCAATATGGCAGCGGCATTTCGACCGAGCGGCCCTGGCCGCTAAGCCATGTTCCGATGCTGCTGTCACAGACCGAATGGAACGGCATCGCCGCCGCGCTAAGGCAGCGCGCCGACCTGCTGGAAGCGGTGATGGGCGATCTTTACGGGCCGAATACGCTGGTCGCCTCGGGCCGGCTGCCTGCCGGGATCGTGGCGGGCAATCCCGCTTGGCTGCGCCCAATGGTCGGGGTGCGCCCGCGTTCCGGCCACTATCTGCATTTTCTGGCGTTCGAACTGGGCCGGGGACCGGATGGCGACTGGTGGGTGCTGGCCGACCGGACGCAGGCCCCTTCCGGCGCGGGCTATGCGCTGGAAAACCGGGTGGCGACGGCGCGGGCCTTTGCCGATCTTTACGCCGACGCGAATATTCATCGGCTTGCGGGCTTCTTTCGCGACTTTCGCGATGCGCTGCTGGATTTGCGGACCGATAGCGACGGTCGGGTCGCGATCCTGACCCCCGGCACGCTGAACGAGACCTATTTCGAGCATGCCTATATCGCCCGCTATCTGGGCTTCACGCTGGTCGAGGGTGGCGATCTGGCTGTCGTCAACGACCGGCTGATGATCCGCACCGTGCAAGGGATGATGCCCGCTGATGTGATCTGGCGGCGGCTGGATGCGGATTATGCCGACCCGCTGGAATTGAACCCGGCCTCGCGGATCGGGACGCCGGGCATGGTCGCGGCGCTCAGGGCGGGCTCGGCCAGCATGATCAACAGCCTTGGCGCGGGCATCCTTGAATCGCGCGCCTTCATGGCCTTCCTGCCGCAGCTTGCCCCGGAACTGGTGCGGGCGCCGCTGGCTTTGCCGAATATCGCGACATGGTGGTGCGGCGATCAGGCGGCGCGGGATGCGGTGCTGTCGAACCCGCATAGGATGAGCCTTGGCCCGGCCTTTGCGACCGGCCTGCCCTTTGATCCGGCGAACCAGCAGATCCCGTCCAGCGATCTGACCCCCGAAGAACTGGCCGACATGATCGCGCAGCACGGCAGCAATCTGGTTGCGCAGGAAACAGCGACGCTTTCGACTGCACCGACGCTGGTAAACGGCCTGCTGATGCCGCGCCCGATGACGCTTCGGGTGTTTCTGGCCCGCACATCCGAGGGATGGACCGTGATGCCGGGCGGCTTTGCCCGGATCGGTGCCACGCCCGACCCGTCGGCACTGGCGATGCAGAAGGGCGGCACCGCCGCCGATGTCTGGGTGGTCGGCGACGGCCCGGTGGCCGAGGTCAGCATGCTGCGCAGCACGCATGGCGCGGCCAGTCGCGGCAATCCCGGCGGCCTGCCCGCCCGCGCCGCCGATAACCTGTTCTGGCTGGGTCGCTATATCGAGCGCAGCGAAAGCATCGTCCGGCTGATGCGCGCCTATAACGTCCGGTTGGCCGAGGCTGGTCCGGGCAATGCGGCGCTGCTGGCGGGGATGGCGCCCCTGCTGGAGCCGTTGGGCATCGACCCGGAGAGAGGTATCCCGCCTTCGCTGCTCAGAAACCTTGCGGCGGCGATTGGTACGGCGGGGGCGGTGCGCGACCGCTTTTCCCCGGATGCCTGGTCGGCCTTGCAGGATATCCGCCGCAGCGCCGATGACATGGCGAACCGGGTGACGCCCGGCGATGATGCGGCCAGCGCGCTGAGTGCGCTGCTGCGCAAGCTGGCCGGGATTTCGGGGCTGGTGCATGAGAATATGTATCGCTTCACCGGCTGGCGTTTCCTGTCGATCGGTCGCCTGCACGAAAGGGCGATGAACATCTCGGCCCTGTTGGCGGTTCTGGCCGATCCAGACGCCCCCGAAGGCGCGCTGGAAGTCGCCATCGAGATCGGCGACAGCGTGATGACCCATCGGCGGCGCTTCAGTGTGGCGACCTCGCGCGAGACGGTGATCGACCTGATGGCGCTGGACCCGATGAACCCGCGCGCGTTGCGCCATCAGATCGACCGGCTGCGCGAACAGATCGATGCCCTGCCCGCCGCGAATGAGCTTGGCGCGCTGTCGCCCCTTGCGCGCGAAGTGTTGCGCCTGCATGCCGAGATCGCGACAGCCGATCCGGCGGCGCTGGATTCGGACGCCCTGTGGGAGTTGCGTGGACGGATCGCGGGATTGTCTGATTTGCTGACCGAGAGTTATTTTCACTGATGCTCTACCGGCTGAACCTTTCCATTAATTACAAGTTTCAGCGCCCGGTTGGTGGCGGTCGGCAGCTTCTGCGCATCACCCCCGCCGATCTGCCCGGCCTGCAAGAGGTGCAGCAATGCACCGTCATGGTCACGCCCCCGGCGCTGGAGCGCAGCAATTTCGCCGACTTCTTCGGCACAGAGGTCATTCAACTGGTCCTGCCCGCAGGTCTGCGTGAAGTGCGGTTCGACATGAAGGCGCGGGTATTGCGGCATGCCTCGGCCTCGCTCTTGGATCTGTCATCGCCGATCAGCCGTCTGGCGGATGAAATTCAGGCGGTCACCGATCTTGGACCCAATTCGCCGCACCATTTCCTGCCGCCCTCGCTGCGGATTCCCGTGGACGACCAGATTGCTTCTTACGCTCTCGCAAACTGTCCAAAGGGGGCAACGGCCAATCAGGTGGTTGAGGCTCTGGGCAAGGCCCTGCACCGCGACATGCTGTTTGACGCCGAGGCGACCGAGGTGGACACCCCCGCCGCAGAAGCCTTTGCCGGGCGGCGGGGCGTCTGTCAGGACTTTTCGCAGATCATGATTTCTGCCCTGCGCAGCCTTGGTATTCCGGCGGGCTACGTGTCGGGCTTTCTGCGCACCGTGCCGCCGCCGGGCAAGCCGCGTCTGGAAGGTGCCGATGCCATGCATGCCTGGGTCCGCGCCTGGACCGGGACCGAGGCGGGATGGTGCGAATATGATCCGACCAATGCCTGTTTCGTTTCCGCCGATCATGTGACCATCGGCTATGGCCGCGACTATGCGGATACGGCGCCGATCACCGGATCAATGCGGGTGGATGGCAGCCAGTCCGGGCGGCACAGCGTCGACATCATCGCAGTGGATTGAATCCACGACATTTCAAGGCCCGATCACGCGCGGCTCGCGCTATGGTGTAAACCAAACCGTTCGGTGCGCGCACATCCGCCGGATTGTTCAACAATATCGAACAATGAAACCACAAAATAGCGTCTACTGCCCGATCTGGCCCGCTCTTAGATCAGTCTCGTGAAAGAAAAATGACATTCACGACGAAAACGAAAGAGAGAAGACCATGAAACGCTTTGCTATTGCCCTGACCGCCCTGAGCCTCGTTGCAGGCGCCGCTTCGGCCACCAATTTCGGCGGCACCAACGAAAGCCCCGATCTGCCTGTCCGCAGCTTCGAAGCCGCCAAAACCGTCAGCGTCGATGCTGGTACCGTGATGAGCCCGCGTGAACTGAACCGTGCCGGTCTGAAAGCCGATGCGAAAGTGAAAGTCAGCGATTTCTCGTCCAGCGCTGTGCCCAGCACCTACGAACGCTGATTTGTTTTTCGGCTGCGCCTTGATCTGATCAAGGCCCTGCCGAACCTTTCGGGGTGTGGATCACACCTCCGTCAAACCGCCCCATTCGGGCGGTTTTTGGTTTTTCGCCACTGGCGCCCCATATGCTGACCTGCGACAGGTGATTTCACCCCGGCAGGACGACCTTCGGCATCATGGATATCATTGAACTACGGACCTTTATTGCAATTCTGGACGAAGGCAGTTTTGCCGCCGCCGCCCGGCGGCTGGGCATATCGCGAAGCCTTTCCAGCAAGCATATCTCGGATCTGGAGGAAGAGCTTGGCACCCGCCTGCTGGTCCGCACCACGCGAGAGGTTCACGCCACCGCCGTCGGCGCGGAATTCGGCGAAAATCTGCGTCTCATCCTGGCGCAACTGGACGCCGCGACAGATAATGTGCGGGCCGCTTCGGACAAACCTGCCGGAGTTTTGCGGATCGGATCGCCCGTCGCCTACACGCTCAAAGTGCTACAGCCACATCTGGTGAAGTTCATGGAGCTTTATCCCGGCATCAAGCTGAACCTGACACTGGATGACGGCACCAGCGATCTGGTCAGCGAGGGGTTTGATGCGGTCATTCGCATAGGTTTCCTGAAGGATTCCTCGCTCAGAGCGCGCAAACTGGATTCGGCGCGGATCATGCTGGTTGCTTCCCCCGAATACCTTGAACTCCACGGCACCCCGGTCGAACCGAACGACCTGCTGCATCACGGCTGTCTGCACTATACCAATCTGCGCGGCACAAGCTGGCCGTTGATCCGCGACGGGCAAACATTGCTGCAACGGATCGAGCCGGTATTTTCGTCAAACAACACCGAATTGCTGCACTCGATGGCGGTCAGCGGCAGGGGCATCACCATCCTGCCGGAATTCGTCGCCACCGACGAGATCGCCAAGGGCACGCTGATCCCATTGATGCAGGACTACACAATCCCGAACCTGCCGATCAGCATCGTCTATCCGCCCGGCAAGCTGCTGACGACAGCGATGCGCAGCTTCCTCGACTTCGCGGCGACGCTGAAGCTGGGGTAATCTCGGTCGGACGCTTTATCTTCCGCCACCCATTATCAGCCCGCCTGCTGCAACTCCGCCGCCAGCGCGGTCACGTCGCCCTGATTGCGGGCCAGCAGCGCGGTCACTTCGGCCCTTTCGCTGGCCAGCATGTTCACGCCTTCGATGATGATGTTGAAGAAACGGTCCTGTCCCGACCTGTTCGAGACATGCCATTCGACCTCCATGGGGGCGCGGCCATTCAGATAGGCGACCGAAGTCACCGCAAAGAAACTTTTCAACGGTCGCGCACCAGTCACCTCGATCCGCGAGCCGATGAATTCGCGGAAACGCTTGCCGTATTTGCGGCCGATATAGCCCTGAAACGCCTGTGTATAGGCCGCCAGCACCGACGCATCGGTCTGCCGCGCCGCCGGGCCAAGGGCCGAGCGCGCGATCACATCGACATCGGCGTAACGGACGAAGATATCCTCGAATTGCTCATACATCTGCTCGGGCGGTTGGCCGGCATTGATGACCTGATAGACCTCGCCCAAGGCGGTATCGATCAGCGCATGCGCCTGATCGGAGTCCAGCGCCGCCGCGCGACCAGCAGGCAACAGCGTCAATGCGGCAGCGCCGCCCAGCAGGGTCAGAAAACCCCGGCGATCATTCCTCATAGGGATCGATGACGCCCTCATCTGCCCCGACATCGCTGCCCGCATCTGCATCTGCGTCGGCATAAGGATCGATTTCGGCACGCGTTTCTCCCAGTTCATGGCGGCGGTGCATCAGATAGATCAACCGCGTCTGCGCGTAACTATCCGCGCTGTCCTGCAGAATGCTATCCACCGTATCACCGAATCGCGCGCGTTCACCGGCTTTTGACCCGATTCGCAAGCCCAGGGCGATCATTCGCTCATCCCGGTTCAGCACATGATTGAGCGGATCTATGAAGATATCGACCACACGCCCGGCGGCATCGCGCTGAGTTGATGGACCGATCAGCGGCAGTTCAACATAGGTGCCTTCGGGAATACCCCAGACAGCCAGTGTTTCGCCGAAATCCGTATCCTGCTCGGGCAGGCCGAAGCCTTCGCCTGCGGGATCGAATATGCCTGCGATGCCAATGGTGCTGTTCACGGCAAATCGGAACAAGTTCTTGATCGCAGGCTCTGGCCGACCCTGCAAAACGCTGTTCACGACCTTGCCCGGCAGCGACAGGTTAGAGCCGACATTGATCACCGCATCCCGCGCGCCGATCCGGTCCGACCGCTGCTCTCCACCACCGCCCGAGCGCAACAGATTGCCGACCGGCGCGATCACGTTCCGGTCAACCGACTTGTTGAAGTTGTGAACGCTGCGGTTTTGTGCCTCATACGGATCGTTGACGAGGACGCCATCCTGCATCACAGGTTTCGACGCACAACCCGCCGTCAAGGTCGCAAAGGCAAAGGCCAGCGGCAGGCCGATTTGATAAAGACTTCGCAAAGGACTCTCTAACCTTTTCGATATAGAGCGAAACAGGACCGTTCGGATCATGAAAGCAATGGCGCTAAGGGGCATAAAGGCGGTATTGCCGCACGGCAAGGGTGCATCCAGTTGTGAAGGCCGGGGGCAAGATGCCCGCCAAGACGGGGACAATGTATAATGAGTAGAGCGCCGGTCGCACTCAGCGGCAGCAAGGAATTGAAGAAGGCACGCTCCGTCGGGACGCCGCTGTTCATCGCGGTCGGAATTTTTTCGGCCGTGGTCAACCTGTTGATGCTGACCGGCCCGATCTTCATGCTGCAGGTCTATGACCGGGTTCTGGGGTCGCGTTCGGTTGAAACGCTGACGGCCTTGTTCCTTCTGGTCATGTTCCTGTTCCTGCTGATGGGCATCGTCGATCTGATCCGCAGCCGGGTGATGCAGCGGGTCGCCACGCGCTTTCAGGACCGGATGGAGGGTCGCGTTTTCGAGGCTGCGCTGCGCGAAGGCGCGGTCAGCGGCGATGAATCCGCCGCCGCGGCCAGTGGCATGCGCGATCTGGATTCGGTTCAGCGGCTGCTGGGATCGCCGGTCTTTCTGGCGATCTTCGATCTGCCATGGGCCCCGGTCTTTCTGGCCTTCGTTTATATCTTCCACCCGCTTCTGGGCGTGGTCGCGACGATTGGCGGTGCGATTCTGGTCATCTCGACCATCATCAACCGCAGCATGACCAAAAGCCCGTTGCAGCAATCCAACGCCTCCGCCGCGCAGGCGCAGCGGATGGCCGACCTTTATCGTGACGAGGGCGAGGTGATCGGCGCGCTTGGCATGCGTAGCGCCACCTATACCCGCTGGCGCAAGGCCAGAAGCGAGGCGCAGACCCATGCGGTCAAGGGTGCCGATGTCTCGTCCGGCTTCACCGTCTTCTCGAAAAGCTTCCGCCTGTTCCTGCAAAGCGCATTGCTGGCCACCGGCGCATGGCTGGTGCTGAAACAGGAAGTTACCCCGGGCGCGATGATCGCCAGCTCGATCATGATGGGCCGGGCGCTGCAGCCGATCGAGCAATTGGTCGGCGGCTGGCCGATGGTGCAGGGCGCGCAGGATGCATGGGACCGGCTGGCGCGGTTGCTGTCGCGTCACCCGGCGCAGCCCAGCATGACCCCGCTGCCCCGCCCCGACGCGCAGATCGAAGGGCGTCAGCTAAGTGTTGCGCCTCCGGGCCAGAACGTCGCCATCCTTCGCGGCGTCAGCTTTGCCGTTGGACCGGGTCAGGCGCTTGGCGTGATCGGGCCGTCCGGTGCAGGCAAATCGACGCTGGCCCGCGCGCTGATCGGTGCGTGGCCCGTGGTTGGCGGTTCGCTGCGGCTTGGCGGGGCGACGCTGGATCAATACGATCCAGACGTTCTGGGCGCGCTGATCGGCTATCTGCCGCAAAAGGTGACGCTGTTCGACGGCACCATCGCCGAAAACATCGCCCGACTTGCCCCCGAACCAGACCCCGAACGGGTCGTGCGTGCGGCCAAGGCCGCGGCGGCACATCAGATGATCCTTGATCTGCCGAACGGTTACGACACCCGCATCACCCAAAGCACCGACCGGCTGTCGGGCGGGCAGATTCAGCGGATCGGGCTGGCACGGGCGCTGTATCCCGATCCGGTGTTGCTGGTTCTGGACGAGCCGAACTCGAACCTCGACAATCAGGGGTCCGAGGCGCTGAACATGGCGATCCGCCGGATCAAGGCGCAGAACGGTGTGGTCGTCATCATGGCGCACCGCCCCGCCGCCATCAACGAATGCGAATTGCTGCTGGTCATGGAACAGGGCATGCGGCGCGCCTTCGGGCCGCGCGACAAGGTGCTGCAAGAGATGGTGCAGAACTCGGCCCAGATCATGAAGGCGCAGGAAGCCGGGCGCACGGGAGGTGTGTCATGAGCGATGACAAGAACAAACCGGGCGAAAAACCCGACGCGACCGGCAACACGGCAGGTCAGGATGGACCCGATCAGCAGCGCCCCACCGCAGGTCGCGCGCAATCGGGTATTCTCTCCAGCCGTATCGGCCCGCCGATCACTTCTCCGCGCAATGATCCCGCAGCGACCGAGCAGCCGCGTCCGCAGGGGCCGACCGCGCCTGCGACCAGCAGCGGTCGGGTGACGCCATCCGATCCTGTCGATCCGCCCTCGCCGCCGCCGCCGCCCAAGCCGATCGCGCCGCCCGACCCGAATCGCTGGTCCGTGCGCGGTCCGATGTTGGCCGGTCTGGTGGCGATGCTAGTCCTGTTCAGCGGCTTCGGCCTCTGGGCCACCCAAAGCCGGATCGCCGGTGCGGTCGTCGCCTCGGGTCAGGTCGAGGTCGAGCAGCAGCGCCAGGTGGTGCAGCATCCCGATGGCGGCGTCGTGCAGGAGATCGCAGTCAAGGACGGCGACAAGGTCGAAGCGGGGCAGTTGCTGATCCAGTTGGACGGCACGATGCTGCGGACGGAACTCGCCATCGTCGAGGGGCAGTATTTCGAAATCCTTGCACGTCGGGGCCGTCTTGAGGCCGAGCGCAGCGATTCGCATGTTCTGAACTTCCCCGAAGAGCTTGAACGGACCGCGAAGGCCAATCCTACCGTCGCCGAACTGGTTCAGGGTCAAAGCAGCCTGTTCGAGACGCGCCGCGATACGTTGCGGCAATCGGTCGAGCAGCTTGAGAAGCAATCCGATCAGGTCCAGCAGCAGGTCGAGGGGATCGACGCCCAGATTGCGGCCTTGGCGACGCAGCGCGAATTGATCGGCGAGGAACTGACCGACCAGCAAAGCCTGCTGGATCGCGGGCTGGCGCAGGCATCCCGCGTTCTGGCGCTGCAACGCGAGGCTGCACGGATGGACGGTCAGCTTGGCGAATTGCAGGCAAACCGTGCTGCCTCGGAATCGCGTCAGACAGAGTTGGACATTCAGCGGCTGCGGCTTGGCTCGGAACGGCGCGAGCAGGCCGAGACAGAGCTGCGCGACCTTGGCTATCGCGAACTTGAACTGGCCGAGCGTCGGCGGGGCTTAAGCGAACAGATCAACCGTCTGGACATCACCGCCCCTGTCGCAGGCATCGTCTATAACATGCAGGTCACCACGCCGCGTTCGGTCATTCGGCCTGCGGACCCCCTGCTTTACATCATCCCGCAGGACCGGCCGCTGGTCATCGGTGCGCGTCTGCCGGTGATCCATGTGGACGAGGTGCAGATTGGTCAGCCGGTGGTGCTGCGTTTCTCAGCCTTCTCATCGCGGACGACGCCAGAGATCGACGGCGCTCTTGTGCGAATTTCGGCGGATGCGCTGGTCGATGAGGCCACGCGGACCTCTTACTACCGCGCGGAAGTCACCATTCCGCCGGAGCAACTGGCGAAACTTGGCGATCTTGCCCTGATCCCGGGCATGCCGGTCGAGGTTTATGTGCAGACCGGAGAACGCAGTCCGCTGGCATATCTGATGAAGCCGTTGACCGACTATTTCAGCCGGGCGTTCCGCGACAACTGATAAAGCCGGGGGCGCTGCCCCCGGACCCCCGGGATATTGGGATGAAGAAGAAAAGGCGCGGCTGTGGTCAGCCGCGTTTTCTTTTGCGTTTGGCGGCGCGTTTGACCTCGGCCAGGCGCGATTTGGTGGACATACGACGAGGGCCGCGACCGCCCTTGCCCTTTTGCGGGCCGCGCGGCAGGGTTTTGCCTTCAAGTTCCAGCAGTTCCAGCGTCAGGCCGCCGGTCATCGGGATCGCCTCGGACAGCCGGACTGTGACCCGCTGGCCAATGCCGATTTCCAGCCCGGTATCGCTGCCGATCAGTTTCTGTTGATCCGCGTCGTAGTGGAAATATTCCTGCCCGATTTCGCGGATCGGCAGCAGGCCATCGGCGCCGGTCTCATCCAACCGGATGAAGGCGCCAAAGCGTTGCACGCCGTTGATCCGCCCGGTCATTTCGCTGCCCACCCGGTCGGCCAGATAGGCGGCAAGATAACGGTCGGTCGTGTCGCGTTCCGCCGCCATCGAGCGCCGCTCGGTTTCCGAGATGTGGATCGCGGTTTCGGGCAGGCGTTCAACATCCTGCGGCTGCAGCCCGTCCGGCTTGCTCCCCCGCCCGCCTTTCCAGCCGTGGGCCGCGATCAGCGCACGGTGGACGATCAGGTCGGAATAGCGTCGGATGGGCGAGGTGAAATGCGCGTAGCTTTTCAGTGCCAGCCCGAAATGGCCATAATTTTCAGGGTGATAATAGGCCTGCGTCATCGACCGCAGCGTCGAGATATTGATGAGTTCGTCGAAATCCGTGCCCTGGGCCTGCGACAGAAGCCGGTTCAACTGCCCGGTTTGCAGCACCTGCCCCTTCGCCAGCACAAAGCCCGACGCCTGTGCGACCTCTCGCAGAGCATCGATCTTGTCGAGGCTGGGTTCCTCATGGACGCGGAACAGCAGGGGGCGTTGACGACGCAGCAATTCCTCGGCGGCGGCGACATTGGCCAGCACCATGAATTCCTCGATCAGCTTGTGGGCGTCGAAACGGTCGCGGAAATTCACTGATTTCACCCGGCCATCCGGGGTCAGTTCGATCCGCCGTTCGGGCAGGTCCAGATCCAGCGGTTGCCGCCGGTCCCGGGCCGATTTCAGCAAATCATAGGCGTGCCATAGCGGCTTGATCACGCTGTCCATCAGCGGTGCGGCCTGATCGTCGGCATTGCCATCCGCCGCTGCCTGCGCCTGTTCATAGGACAGTGAGGCGCGGCTGTTCATCATGCCGCGATGGAAATTATGGCTGACCTTGTTGCCCTGCGCGTCCAGACGAATGCGAACGGCGATCACCGGACGGTCAACCTCTTCATGCAGCGAACAGAGATCCGCCGACAATGCCTCGGGCAGCATCGGCACCACGCGGTCGGGGAAATAGGTGGAGTTGCCGCGCGTCCATGCCTCGCGGTCCAGCGCGCTGCCGGGGCGGACGTAATAGGCGACATCGGCGATGGCGACCCAGATAGTCGCGCCGCCATCTTCTTCGATGAACGCCGCGACCGCATCGTCATGGTCGCGCGCGTCCGAGGGGTCGATGGTGACCAGCGGCAGATCGCGCAGATCGTCGCGTCCCTTAAGGCTGGCGGGCTTTTGCGCCTCGGCCTCTTCGATGACCTTCAGCGGAAACTCGTCGGGAATGCCGTGCTGGTGGATCGCGATCAGGCTGACCGCGCGCGGTGCAGAGGGATCGCCCAGACGTTCGATGATCCGGGCAGAAGGCAGGCCAAGGCGGTTCTTTGGCCCGACCTGTTCGGCCTGCACCAATTCGCCATTTTCGGCCCCAAGGGTGGCGTCATGGCGCACCCGCCATTCGCGGTCCTGCCCCTTGTCGATGGGCATGATCCGCCCGCCTTCGGCCTCTTTGCGGAAAATGCCGGTGATGCGGTTCGGCGCCACGGTGATGCGGCGGATATAGCGGGCTTGATATTGATGATCCTCGCCCTGCACCTCGGCCAGACGGGCAAGGAAACGCTCGCCCCGGCCAAGCGCCGGATCAGCCTCGCGCGGCGCATAAAGGATCACCGGCACCGGGCCGTCGCCGCGCCATTCCATCGGCCGCACGAAAAGATCGCCCGAGCCGTCCGGCGCCAGCAATTCGACCACCGTGACCGGCGGCAGCTTTTCGGCGTCCAGATAGTGGCGGCGGCGGCGTTCCAGATGGCCTTCGGACTGAAGCTCTTTCAAAAGGCGCTTCAGCTCGATCCGCTCGGCCCCCTTGATGCCAAAGGCCTTGGCGATGTCGCGTTTGGAATTGGCGTCGGGATGTTCGGCGACCCAATCCAATATCTGTTGCTTGTTCGGTAACTGGGTCATGGGGCCAATCTAGCAGGCTTCGGAAACGGGTGCAGCAGCAGAAATCAAAGCTCGCGCACCATGTCACGATGGGGGATGCCGGCGTCGTCATAAAGGTCGCCGACCGTCACAAAGCCCAGCTTTTCGTAGAAACCGATCGCCTGCACCTGCGCGCCAAGTTTCGCGCGCACGATACCGGGGCGAGAGCGCAGCACATCCACCGCCGCCCGGATCAGTTGCGCGCCGAGGCCGGTGCCGCGCCCCTCGGGCAGCACGCAGACGCGGCCGATCTTGCCGGTCGCACCGTCCAGCAGGATGCGCGCGGTGCCGACCGCCTCGCCGTCCTGCCATGCCAGCAGATGGATCGCCTGACCGTCCAGATCGTCCCATTCATCCGCGTCGGCAATGCCCTGTTCCTCGATGAACACGGCACGGCGGATGGCGTGGCACAGAGCGATGTCGTTGGTCAGTTCGATCCTCATGCGAAATATTTCTCCAGTATGCGCTGGTAGATGGTCTTCAGCTGATGAATTTGAGCCACCGGGACGCGTTCGTCCACCTGATGCATGAAGTGGCCGACCAGACCGAATTCCACCACCGGGCAGTGATCCTTGACGAAGCGCGCATCCGAGGTGCCGCCCGAGGTGGACAGTTCCGGCTGACGGTTGGTTTCCTGCGTGACCACATCGCGGACCAGATCAACGAAGGGACCGGGTTGGGTCAGGAACGCCTCGCCGGAAATATCGGTCTGGACGGTCAGTTCGACCCCGGTTTCCGCGCTCAGGGCGGCGGCGCGGCGGTTCAGTTCTTCGCTAAGTGAGGTGCCGGTATGCAGATCGTTGAAGCGGATATTGACCACGGCGGTCGCCCGTTCGGGGATCACGTTCGAGGCCGGGTTGCCGCAATCGATCGAGGTGATCTGCAAGCCGGAAGGATCGAAATGGTCGGTTCCCTGATCCAACGGCGCTGCGATCAGATCGTTCAGATAGCGGGTCAGCGCGTGCAGCGGGTTTTTGGCGCGATGCGGATAGGCCGCATGCCCCTGCACCCCTTTCGCCGCGATGCGGTAAGTGGCCGAGCCGCGGCGACCGATCTTCATCATCTCGCCCATGATGTCGGGATTGGTCGGCTCGCCCACGATGCAGACATCCATCCGCTCGCCCTCAGCGGCCATCCAGTCCAGCAATGCAAGGGTGCCATCGCGACCCAGACCTTCCTCGTCCCCGGTGATGGTCAGGATCACCGCGCCATCGGGTGGCGTTGCGGTGACGAAATCGATGGCGGCGGCGACAAAGGCGGCGACACCGGATTTCATATCGGTCGCGCCACGGCCCCAGATGATGCCGTCCTCGACATGGCCGGAGAACGGCGGATGCGTCCATGAGCCCAAATCACCCGGCGGCACCACATCGGTATGGCCGTTGAAGCCGAATGTCCGCGCGCCTTTGGCCCCCCAACGGGCGAAAAGATTAGGGGTGCCGTTGCGGTCAACCCGATGAACCTCGAACCCCGCCGCTTCCAGCATCTCGGCCAGCAGGATCAGCGCACCTCCCTCAACCGGGGTGACAGAGGGGCAGCGGATCAGGCGGGCGGTCAGGTCGGCGGGGTCGGTCATCAGGCGTTCCAATATTCGAATGCGCGGCGGGTCAGGTTAAGGCCGGTCAGGATCAGCAGGATCAGGGTCCAGCGACGGAATTGAACCACATCCAGACGATCCTGCAAGGCAAACCCCGCCAGCATGCCCAGATAGGCGGGAATGCAGAGGACCAGCGACAGTGGCACGGTCTGGGCGTTGAGCAACCCCGAGAACAGATGTGCGACGGTCAGCACCGCTGCGCCGATCAGAAAGACAACGCCCTGCACCCGGATCTGTTCGCGCTTGTCCGTGCCGGAGGACAGCAGAAAGACGATTAGCGGCGGTCCCCAGATGCCCGAAATTCCTCCGTAAAGCCCGCCGATGATGCCAGAGATCGCCTCGGCCCGGCGGCGGTGATGCAGGTTCAGGACCAACGGCCTGCCCGAGATTTGCCACAGCGCGAACAGCGTGATCGGGATGCCCAGCAGCCCATACATCAGCCATTGCGGGATCACCTTGGCAAAACCCGCCGAGACGCAGATGAAGATCGCGACCATCGCGATATGCAGCCGGTATTTGCTGATCGCGCCGAAAGCCTCGGCCCGGCCATCGCGGAAAGCCTGCTGAATATTGGTGAACAACGTCGGCAGGATCATCGCCGCAAGCGCCGTGGTGGTCGGCATGATCGAACCAAAAACCGACATCATGATGATCGGCATGGCGAAGCCGATCGCACCCTTCACGAAGCCCGCGAAGCCGGTGACGGCGAAAGCTAACCAGAACTGCCAGGGATCCAGTCCGAACATGGCGCGCACGCTATCCAACGGAACAGGAAAAGAAAATCCCGGTTGTTTCACCGATCAAGAAACGGTTGGGACATTTTTGAACAAACATCACCGCTGTAAAGCATTATAGTTGCGCTGCGACTGCAAAGGTTTTACCTATGCTGCAACGCCGCAAGGAATGAACCGATGAAAGATCTGCAACCCGGAATCGCCTCTGTCCTGACCGAGCTTGACGATCTGCAAAGCAGTGCCACCACCGCTTTGCGCGATCTGGTTTCGCCATCGGGCCGTATCGATGCCGAGGCGCTGGAACTCCATCAGCACGCCGCCCATACGCTGTCCTGGCTTGCGACCTATGTGGAATCTTTGCACCAGATTGCGACCTGGGCCAAGGATCAGCCCGGCGAGATCGAGCAGTTGATCGCGCGGATCGCCATTGCCGAATATCTGGTGCAGATCGCGGGCGGCATCCCGATGAGTCAGACGGAATTTGCGCGCCTGTCCGATCTTGGCCTCGCGTGGCACCCCTCGGACGCGGCGCGCGAATTGATGACCGGCAACACGCCCGAGGCGCGGGCAAGGCTGGTCGAGCTGATCGCGGCGGATAGCGGCAGCGCCACCTTTGGCGCGACCGGGCTGGACGAAGATCTGGAGATGATCCGTCATCAGTTCCGCCGCTGGGCCGATGACAAGGTGGTGCCCCATGCCCATGACTGGCACCTGAAGGACCAGTTGATCCCGATGGAGATCATCGAGGAACTGTCTGGGCTAGGCGTGTTCGGCCTGACCATCCCCGAGGAATACGGCGGGCTTGGCATGCCAAAAGCCGCGATGGTCGTGGTCAGCGAGGAACTGTCGCGCGGCTATATCGGCGTCGGCAGCCTAGGCACCCGCAGCGAGATCGCGGCAGAGTTGATCATCGGTGGCGGCACCGAGGATCAGAAGGCCCATTGGCTACCGAAACTGGCCAGCGGCGAGATCCTTCCCACCGCCGTCTTTACCGAGCCGAATACCGGCAGCGATCTCGGCAGCCTACGGACGCGGGCTGTGCGTGATGGCGAGAACTGGAAAGTCACCGGCAACAAAACATGGATCACCCACGCTGCCCGCACGCATATCATGACGCTGCTGGCCCGGACCGATCCCGAGACCTCGGATTATCGCGGGTTGTCGATGTTCATTGCCGAAAAGACACCGGGCACCGTTGATGACCCCTTCCCCACCCCCGGCATGACCGGCGGCGAGATCGAGGTTCTGGGCTATCGCGGGATGAAGGAATACGAACTTGGCTTCGACGGGTTCGAGGTGAAGGGCGAAAACCTTCTGGGCGGCGAGCCGGGTCAGGGCTTCAAACAATTGATGCAGACCTTTGAATCGGCGCGGATACAGACGGCGGCGCGGGCCATCGGGGTGGCGCAGAATGCGCTGGAACTGGGGCTGCGCTATGCGTTGGACCGCAAGCAATTCGGCAAATCGCTGATCCATTTCCCGCGTGTCGCGGACAAACTGGCGATGATGGTCGTGGAAATCATGATCGCCCGGCAACTGACCTATTTCAGCGCGCGTGAAAAGGATCAGGGACACCGCTGTGATTTGCAGGCAGGCATGGCGAAACTTCTGGCGGCGCGGGTCGCATGGTCCAGCGCCGATAATGCGCTGCAAATTCACGGCGGAAATGGGTTTGCACTGGAATATCAGATCAGCCGTGTGCTTTGTGACGCACGCATCCTGAATATTTTTGAAGGTGCCGCCGAAATTCAAGCACAGGTGATTGCGCGCCGTCTTTTGGGGTGACAAGGAAGCGGCTATTAAGTGGCGGAATTTGCGGAATAACCGCGATTACGTCATTCGCTTTCCAAGGAGACCCTCCCCGATGTTCCGTCGCCCGCTTTTGGCCGCCACTCTGGCAGCGGCCACACTCACTCTTGCCGCCTGCCAGGATTCCACGCCCAAGACTTCGCTGGGCGGGGTTCCGTTCGGCAATTACGTTCTGGTCGGCATGGATGGCGCTGCCGTTCCGCTGCGCAACGTGACGCTTAACGTGCAGGAAAAACGGCTGTCGGGTCAGGGTCCGTGCAACGGCTATACCACGCCGAACAGTGCCGAACTGCCCGCGCTGGCGCTGGCGCCGCTGACCACCACCTATGTCGCCTGCGACAAGGCCACGTTCGAGCAGCGTTTCTTCCACGTCATGCAAACCGCGACCGAGGTTGAATATTACGGCGGCGTGCTGAAGGTGAAGGCGCCCTCGACCTGGCTTATCTTTGAACGCGGCACCACCGACACCAGCGGCGTGAACGCGCTGGAGGCCGCTCGCGGTCAGCAGTGATAGGCTTCAGGCGGCTGATCGCGCATCAGCCGCCTGACCAGACGGTCGCGCGCCGCAGGCAGCGGACGACCGACCAGTTCGGCGGCAATCCGGCTTTCCAGAAAATGCCCGGTGATCGCCAGCCCTTCGGCCAGCCCCCGTCCACGATTGTCGCCCGCCCCGCCAAGGATCGCGGGCAAGGGCAGCAGCCTATCCGCCCACTCTCCCGCGCCCTCACGACTGACCGCCCGGCCCGAGCGTGGACTGACATAGGCCAGCCCCTCAGTCGCGCCGGTGACCGCACATGATGTCAGGTCCAGCCCAAAGCCCATCTCGTCCAGCAGCCGCAATTCCCATTGCAGATAATCGCCGGACCAATCCCTGCCCGCTTCGATCGCGTCCAACAGCGCCTCGGTCGCCTGAACCAGTTGCGGATGCGGGTCACGCTCGGGTAGGACGAAGATCAGCAAGGCGCAGATCGCGTTCAGCCCGGCAAGGCCAAGCGCATCACCCATGATGCCTGCCCGCAGCCGCACAGCTTCCGCGGTGAATGTGCCAAGCTGATCATCCCGCCGCGCCCGCCAGCGCAGATCCAGAACCGAGCCGGGCTGCAACATCGCCGCCCGCTTTTGCGAGGCTCCGCCGGGCACGATGCCAGAGTGGCGGCCATGCTGCAGGGTCAGAACGTCGATGATCACCGCGTTCTCGCCATGCGGACGACGCGCGATCACCGTGCCCTGCCCCTGCCACTCCATCACTTATCCGGCCGGCAGCGTCAGCGAGCCGTCTTCGCCAAGCGGCCAGAACGGGTTGGTGGCGATTTCCCAGACATGGCCGTCGGGATCGGCGAAATAGCCGGAATAGCCGCCCCAGAACACCTTTTCGGGCCGCTTCAGCTGCGTCGCCCCCGCCGCCAGCGCCGCATCGAAAACGGCATCCGTTTCAGCGTCATCGGCACAGTTCTGCGCCAGCGTCATCGCGCCCGTCGCAAGCGTGGCACCGGGACGACCCTGATCCTCGGCCAGATCGTGAAGCCCGAACAGCGCCAGCACCGCCCCGTTCATCTGGTAGAAGGAAACTCCGTCCGAAGTGCCGGGATGCGGCTGCCAGCCCCAGGCGGCATAGAAGGTGCGGGCGCGGTCCAGATCGGCCACGCCAAGGGTGATCAAAGTTACACGTTGCTTCGGAAGCGGCATGGAAGGCTCCTCACGGTCAGACCAGCACTGTGGCACGCCGCAAGGAGCTTTCCAACTGCAGGCCGCCTGAAGTCAGCCAACCAGTCTTTTGCCGTTTCCGGCGTGGCGGCTGGCCATCTGACGGGCCTGTCGTCCGCCGATCAGCGGTCGCACCGGTGCGCGCGTCGTGTTGCCGTCCTGATCGCGCAGTTCGGGGAAGATCGAGAAAATCTCCTCACGCGCGACTGGACCGACGCTCTTGAGTGCCTCGGCTCCGGTGAACAGCGATTCCGTGAGTGCGCCGTTCGACCAGACGACCTGATGCTGATCGAAAAGGAAGTGGACATAGGTGATCTTGTCGAGGTCTTCGGCCAGATCGATCCCGTCCAGTTCCAGCAGTTGTTTCGCCGCCACCAGCACCTCATCCGTTCCAAACATCCGCTGGGCGATCTTTGAACGGACAAGGACGCGGTGCTGAGGCGAGACGATAAGATCGGCTTCGGGCATGCCCTGACCAAGTGCTCCGGCGCGAATACGGATCGGCCGCAGTTTCGGGTTCGCCTGCAGATCGATCTCGGCCTGCCCGATCCAGCGGATCGGCAGCGGCCCATGATCGGCTGTGACGACAAGATCGCCAGGTAGCAAATCTTCGACCTTCATTTCGCCGTTGACGGTTCGGATCTGTGTGCCTGCCGCAAAGCAGATAAAGTCGATCACCGGCCGGTTCGTTGCTAGGCCGCCGAATGTGTCAGATCCGACTGAATTGAACCGGATTGAAGTGATCGCCTTGCTGGTCAGGATGCTGTTTGTTGCGTCGCTTAGCCCCGGTGCAAGAAAGAGATGCCCGTTCGATGTCTGGAAAACCGGCAGGATAAGGGTGGCTGTGGTTCCATCTTCGAAGGTGACCCGAGAATTGTAAGTCACCGTCGCGTCGAAATTGTATGTTTCGCGTATCCCGTCGCCGTTCAGGTCCACACGTATCTGATCTACCCCATCGCGATCGCTTTGATTGAGCGCGGGTTGACCCTGAACAAGCGGGCCGAAGTTATCCACGGCCTCGACCGAAACAATATTCTGATTGAGAGGGTTCGCTGCACTGCCAAAGGTCCGACCGACAAACGCAGCATTCGCAGCATTTTCTGCGACATAATTTGGACCTAAAAGCAGGCTGCCTTCAGACGGGTCTAGGGACGTGGAGACTTGGCCTAAATAGATTGCATTCCAGGTCGTCGCCATTTTCGATCACTCGCAAAACATACAAAACACACAAATATTAACCAAGGTTAATTTGGCATCGCTAATACTTTGCGGATTTTCGGTAAATCAGTAGTTTTACCTATTTGTATGTTTTGGTGGCTGTAATTACTGCATACGCCGCGTCAAATCAGACTTTTTCCGGCGCCTTGCCCCCGCTTCATGCAGAAGTGACGCCGAATATATCGCCAGCGACGCCCAGATCATCGGGAAAGCAATCCATTCAGCGCGGCCGAACGGCTCTTTGAAAAGGACGACCGCACACAGGAAAATCAGCGTCGGCGCGATGTATTGCATGATGCCGATGGTCGAAAGCCGAAGCAGTTTCGCGCCATTGGCATAGAACAGAAGCGGCACCGCCGTCACCAGACCGCAGCCGATCAGCATCAGCACGTCAAAGCGAGTGCCGGTGCCGAACAGCCTGCCCTCGCCTACCCAAATCCAAAGCAGATACAGGACTGCAAGCGGCAGCAGCAGCAGCACCTCAAGCGTGAAGCCCTGATTAGGGCCAAGCGGCAGGCTTTTCTTGCAATAGGCATAGAAGCCCCAAGACAGCGTCAGCGCAACGGCGACCAGCGGCAGGCGGCCATTATTGACTGTCAGCACCACCACCGCAGCAGCCGCCAATGCAATCGCGATCCACTGGATACGGCCCAGTTTCTCGCCCAGAAGCAGCGCGCCCAGCAGAACGCTGAACAGCGGGTTGATGTAATAGCCAAGTGCTGCATCCAGCGCGTGACCATTGCCGACCGCCCAGACATAGACCAGCCAGTTGACCGAGATCAGCGCCGCCGTCAGCGCGGCCATTCCCAACAGACGCGGATTGCGCAAAGCGGTCAGCACCTCACCGGTACGCTTTTGCCAAATCAATACGGCGGCTGCGATGGGCAGGGACCAGATGACCCGATGCGCGATCACCTCAGTCGGAGGGATATGCGACAGCGCCTTCATATAGATCGGCAGAAAACCCCACAGAAAATAGGCCGCGAACGCGTAGGTGAAACCACGCGGCGAATCGACGTTCTGGTTTGGAGAGTCGCTCATAGAGATTGCATATGCTGCAAATTACGGCAGCGCCAGATATGTCATGCTCTTTACAGGTGCAGCGACACATAGGACTGATCCAATGGCGACGGTGTCGCCGCTACGCCGCTTTGCCATGACTATGACCTCTTTCATACCTCGTCAGCATCGAGGCGACGATTGTGGCAAACCCACAAAGCAGGGCCGAGAACAGAAAGACGTGGCTGCTGCTGATCGGGTAAAGGCGCGCGCCGACGAAAATTGCCACAGCGGCAGCCAGCCCTGAAAACGCCCAATAGGTTCCCGAAGCGCTTGATAGAAACTGGGGCGCGATATTCCGCTGTAGATAGGCAGCGACGCCGATCTGGGTCAGCCCAAGCGTCGCCCCTTGCAGGATTTGGACAAAAAGCGTCGGCATCAGCTCTGCAGACAGACCGAAGATTCCCCACCGCAAAACGCCAGCGCAGCAGGCGATAGCGATGATCTTGCCGGGCGAAAGACGGGCGGTGATACGTCCACCGCACGCGAAGGCGACAATCTCGGCACTGACGCCTATGCCCCAGAAGATGCCAATGGCCGACGTCGAATGCCCGGCCTCCAGCCAGCGGAAGGTGCTGTAGGCGTAGAAAACCCCGTGGCAGGCCTGTGAAATTGCCGCGCTTCCCAGTAGTAAAAGAAAGCCTCGATTGCGCAGGGCGCGCAGGATCGAGGCGGTCGTGATGGCGGGCCGAATTCCCCCCGCCCGCGACGGAAGCCCGGTCGATGTCCCGATCTGCGCCAGCAGGATCACGATCAGCAGGTAAAGGATCGCGCCTGTATCCGACCAGTCGACCAGAAAGCCGCAAAGCAGGGTGGTCACGACGACCGATGCCGAACCCCAAGCCCGCACCGTCCCAAAGCTCAGCCTGTAGGCGGACAGGTTGGCGATCAGGATCGATTCAGCCAGAGGCACCAGCGGAGAGACGATAGAACGGTAAACAAGAAAGACGACCGCAACCCAAAGCGGCCCGCTGCTTGCGCCCAGCACAAGGACCGAGACCGTGGCGCACAAAACAAGCCCGGTCAGGATCGCCTTGTTTTGGTGCGTGCGGTCGGCGATCAATCCCACGACCGGATTGATGATGACCGCGACGAATGCGGCCAAGGCCAAACAGGTTCCTATATCGGTTTCACTCAGGCCCTGCGCCCGCAGCCACATGGGTATGAAGGTGATGCCGATCGCGATCTGCGCATAAAGCGTGAAATAAAACGCATAAAACGCCATGATCTGCCCCCCGCGCGCCACTGAAGCAGCACGAAATCGGCCTTTGCAAGCGCCTTTCATCGGCCCGCTTCAGATCAGGCCGGTTGCGTCCGGGCGAAGGTCAGGCCAGCCCGTCCTCGTCCAGAAGCGTCCGGCCCTCGCGGCTTTCGATCTCGATCACCCACAGATCGGGGTCAAATCCACGCTGACGGCGGATCGCCTCGTCCACCTCGCGCTCGGGACCGTTTGCGGTGATCTGCCAAGGGCGGGTGTCGGTCTCGAAATCCCATTCGCGGGCGTAAAGCTGCGCGGTGCCGTCCAGCCGCGCGCATTTCACCAGCACCGCGCCCGCCGTGTCGTCGCCGTGGGCTGCGACATAGGCGGGGATATTGGCCGCACCCAGCCGGGCCAGATAGGCGCTGACCCAGATGCCCGCTGCCAGCCGCGCCTCAGCCATCGCCGTCGCGGAAATCAAGGCCCATTTCGTTATAGCGTTCTGCCTCGTCCAGCCAGTTTTCGCGGACCTTCACTTGCAGGAACAGGTGGATGCGGCGGCCCATGAATTCTTCCAGCTCGGCACGGGCGGCTTGACCGACCGCCTTGATCGTCTCGCCCCCCTTGCCCAGCACGATCCCCTTGTGGCCGGGACGGGCGACATAGACGATCTGATCGACGCGGGCCGAGCCGTCCTTCTTCTCCTCCCACGCTTCGGTTTCGACCGTAAGCTGGTAGGGGATTTCCTCGTGCAACCGCAGAGTCAGCTTTTCGCGGGTAATCTCGGCAGCGATCATCCGCATCGGCAGATCGGCGATCTGGTCTTCGGGGTAAAGCCACGGACCCGCCGGAACCTCTGCCGCAAGCCAGGTCGCCAGATCGTCGCAGCCATAGCCTTTCTCGGCCGAGATCATGAAGGTCTGGGCAAAGGGATAGGTTTCGTTCAGCTTTTGCGACAAGGCCAGCAAAACCTCGGCCTTCACCCGGTCGATCTTGTTGATGATCAGCGCCACCGGCGTCCTGCTGTCCAGCGCCTTCAGCGATTCAATGATCGCCTTGCCGCCATCGGTCAGGCCGCGATGCGCCTCGATCAGCAGCAGGATGATATCGGCATCGGACGCCCCGCCCCAGGCGGCAGCGACCATCGAGCGGTCCAGCCTGCGGCGCGGACGAAAGATGCCGGGCGTATCGACAAAGACGATCTGGCTTTGGCCTTCGATGGCGATGCCGCGAATCCGGGCGCGGGTGGTCTGGACCTTGTGGGTCACGATGCTGACCTTGGCGCCGACCATACGGTTCAGCAGCGTCGATTTGCCGGCATTCGGTTCGCCGATCAGCGCCACAAATCCGGCGCGGGTTTCTGTTTCGGTCATGTGCCGTTCTCCAGCCGCGACATCAGCGTCTGCGCGGCTTCCTGTTCAATACTGCGTTTCGTGCCCGCGCCCTTGGCGTCGGCCATACGGCCATCGCTGAGGCGGACGGTGATATGAAAAACCGGCGCATGGTCGGGGCCGCTGCGGTCGGTCTGTTCGTAGGTCGGTGGCGGCATCCCATGCGCCTGCGCCCATTCCTGAAGCGCGGTCTTGGCGTCGCGGGGGTCATCCTCGATGCTTGCCAGTCGCGAGGCCCAGAGCCGCAGGATCACCGCTTCCGCCGCCTTGAACCCGGCATCAAGGTAGATCGCGGCCAAAACCGCCTCCATCGCGTCGGCCAGAAGCGCATCCTTGCGGCGACCGCCCGACAGCATCTCGGACCGGCCCAGCTTCAACACCTCGCCCAGCCCCACCTCGCGCGCGACGGCGGCGCAGGTTTCGCCCCGGACCAGCGAATTGAAACGCGGCGCAAGCTGGCCCTCATTGGCGGCGCGGTCGGCCTTGAACAGCGCCTCTGCCATGACCAGCCCAAGCACACGGTCACCCAGAAATTCCAGCCGTTGATTATCGGGCCGCGTGGATGAGGCGATCGAGCCATGGGTCAATGCCCGGATCAGAAGTTCCGGGTGGCCGAAATCATGGCCCAGCCGCTCCATGAAGGCGCGGATGTCGGCGCCGGGCTTCACTGAACCGCCTCGAAAAAGCGGCCCTTGCGCCAAGTCCAGAATTCAGCGGGCGACCAGCCTGTCGCCGAAACCAGCACCCAACGGGCGCGGCCCCGGATTTCGTCACGACGGACGACGCCAAGCCCGCCCGCCTCAACCGGCAATCGGGAATCTGCCGAATTGTCGCGGTTGTCGCCCAGCAGGTAATATTCATCCCCGGCCAGCGTGATCTCGGCACTGTCATCCAGCATGGTGCCATCGGCAAGGTTCAGGACAGCATATGAACGGCCGTCAGGCAGTTCCTCGATATTCCGGGGCGTGACACAGTCACCGCCCTCGGGCACGGGATCATTGGCGCAGCGAGGGATATTTCCCATCGGGCCATATTGTTTCTTGATCTGGACGAAGTCACCCGAAGGCATCATCGCAACCTCTTCCCCGTTCAGCCAAAGACGCCCGCCGCGCATCTGCACCCTGTCGCCGGGCATACCGATGATCCGCTTCAGCAGACCATCGCCACGGCCATTCTGCCGGATCAGCACCACCTCGCCCCGTCCCGGCGCGCGAAGCACAGGGGTCACCACCACATAATCCCCGATCAGCAGGGTCGGCGCCATATCTTCGGCAACAATCTGATAGGGATGATGGAAGACGCGCAAGACGCAAATGATCATCAGCGCGGCAAAGAGCAGCCATGCCCCTACCCGTCCCGCCGGGCTGCCCACGAATTTCTGCGCGGTCGGCGGCCAGAAAAGGATCAGCAGGACAACAACCACGCCGACGATCGGCAACAGGCACAGCAGCGCCCAGGCTCCTGATCGGTTGATGTCGTGCAGCCTGCGGATCAGGGTCGCGAACATCCAGATCGCGGCCAGCCCAAGCAGCGGAAAGATCGGAACCGCAAGGATGCCGTTCCGAACCTCCGGCCCTGCCCAGATGACGGCAGAACCCAAAGCCAGATTGGCAAGAACCGCGATCCATGCCGTCTTGCGGCTCGCGGTCCCGGCAAGCTGTAGCACCTTCAAGACGACATGGTCCTTAATCGACCGCCTTCAGGAAACGGTCGGCTCGCCACGTCCAGAAATAAAGCAACGAGCGCCCCGCCGACGAGAACATGATCCGGTCAGCCCGACCGATGATGTATTCCGCCGGAACCATGCCGACGCCCTGACCGTCGAATACCGGATTCCAACGCGAATCCGCGGAATTGTCGCGGTTGTCGCCAAGGAAGAAGTAATTGCCCTCGGGCACGGTGAATTCGGGGGTGTTATCGCCGTCGCCATTGTCGAAGGCGTTCAGGATGTCATGGCTGGGTCCGCCCGGCAAAGCCTCGGTCAGACGCTCGGAAACACATTCCTGCCCCTGAGGCACACCACGGCAGGGCAGCGAGCCTTGCGGGCCCTGAGGCTCCTGAATTTCGCTGAAGTTCCCCGCTGGCGTCTGCGGAACCGCCTCGCCGTTCAGATAGAGGATACCGTCGCGCATCTGCACGCGGTCGCCGGGCATGCCGATCAGGCGCTTGATGAAATCGACATTCGCGGTCGGATGGCGGAACACCACCACATCGCCGCGCGTCGGCTCTGACGCCAGAATCCGGCCGCTGAACGGGCACAGGTTGATGCGGATATCGGTGCCCGGAATATGCGAGCCGGTCAGCGGGCAGGAATATTGCGAATAGCCGTAAGCCATCTTGTTGACGAACAGGAAATCGCCGATCAGCAGCGTGTCCTTCATCGAGCCCGACGGAATCCAGAACGGCTGAAAGAACAGCGTGCGGAAAATCCCTGCGATGATCAGCGCCCAGAAGACCGTCTTGACCGTCTCCCAGATGCCTTCCTTCTTGCGGGCCGTGCGTTGAGCCATGATGTCGTCCTTTGGCATTGCGCGGCCTGTCATCCGCATTCGCGCGTTCATGGTCCCCCAAGGGGGTCAAAGTCAAGATTGTGCAGGTTTCACAACGACGGGAAGCGCCTCGATCACCACAAAAGCCTGTGCCCAGGGGTGATCGTCGGTCAGGGTGACATGAACCGTGGCCTCGTGCCCCTCGGGCGTCATCGACTTCAGCCGGTCCGCGGCCCAGCCGGTCAGATGCATTATCGGCTGACCAGAGCGCAGATTGCTGACCGACATGTCGCGCCAGCTTATTCCCATGGCAAGCCCGGTCCCAAGCGCCTTGGAGCAAGCCTCTTTCGCCGCCCAACGCTTGGCCAATGTCCCGGCCTCGTCCTTGCGGCGGCGGGCCTTGGCCAGTTCCGTTTCGGTAAAGACGCGGTTGCGGAAACGGTCACCAAAACGTTCAAGCGTGCCCTGAATCCGTTCGATATTCGCAAGGTCGGTGCCGATGCCGAGGATCATTTCATCCCCTGCGTGACGATCTTTCCCGTCTTCTGGTCAAGCCGGACGGCAAGCTGAAACAAGCCGTCATCGCCCCCGTCAGGCATCGGCATCTTCGCCGGAAGCGTCAGCGTCAACCCGGTCGCCGGGTCATATCCCGCCTCAAGCGCGTCGAAATCTAACGAGCCGAAGCCAAAGTCGCCCGCCATCCCCACCAACCGGCATTGACGCATGCCGATCTCATCATAGGGCGGGCTGAGGATCATCAGGTAATAGGCGGCTGCCGCGGGTTCGACGAAATCCATCAGCGCCACCCGCACCTCGCCATTGGCAAAGACGCGGGAATTTTGGTCCCACGGCTCGGCGATGAAATCGGCATAGGCGCGATCATCGCAGGGAACGACGCCCGCATCGCTCCACGAGTCATCGGCGGCTGCGGGGGTCGCAAGGATCAGCGCAAGGGCGGCGGCAAGGCGTTTCATGCGCGCGCCTCGTCCATCTTGCGGCGCATTTCGCACACCGCCTCGGCCAGCCCGACGAACATCGCCTCGCCCATCAGGAAATGGCCGATATTCAGTTCCGCCAATTGCGGAATCGCGGCAATCGGGCCGACATTCTCATAAGTCAGCCCGTGGCCCGCATGAACCTCTAGCCCAAGCGACGCGGCCAGTTCCGCGCCCTTGATCAACCCGGCAAGTTCGGCGTCGCGTTCCGCCAGCCGCCCCTCGATCCCCAGATCGCAATAGGCGCCGGTATGCAGTTCCACCACCGCCGCGCCGATCCGGGCCGAGGCTTCGATCTGCGCGGGTTCATGACCGATGAACATGGACACCCGGCAACCCGCTTCACGCAAAGGCGCAATGAAGTCACGCAGAAAACCCTCGTTCCCGGCAACGTCCAGCCCCCCCTCGGTCGTGCGCTCCTCGCGCTTTTCGGGGACCACACAGACTGCATGGGGCCGGTGGCGCAGTGCGATGGCCTGCATCTCGGGCGTCGCGGCCATTTCAAGGTTCAGCGGCAGGCGCAGTTCGGCCATCAGCGCGTCGATATCGGTGTCGCGAATATGGCGGCGATCCTCGCGCAGATGGGCGGTGATACCGTCGGCACCCGCCGCCTCGGCCAGCATGGCGGCGCGCAGCGGATCGGGCCAAGGCGTGCCACGCGCGTTACGAACGGTCGCGATGTGATCGATATTGACGCCCAGTCGCAGCATGGCTTCCTCCGCTTGCTCCGGGGTAATCTAGCCTGCGGCTGGCGGCTGTGCCAGTTCCGTTGCCACTGCCCACCAGCCATGCTGTTTCAACATCTTCGCGGCAGTCGCAGCTTTGCCTGCGCTGTCATAAAGCCCGAAACAGGTCGCCCCCGACCCCGACATCCGCGCAAACGCCGCCCCGGTCGAGCCAAGCGCCGCCAATACCTCGTCGATGGCGGGACAGACGGCGCGGGCGGGCGCTTCCAGATCGTTGCGGGTCAGGCGAAGCCACCCGGTCAGCGCATCAAGATAATCGAACCGCGGGATCGGGGGCAGGACCGGATTGTCCCGCCGCTCCATCGCCGCGAAAATCTGCGGGGTCGAGACCGCCACGCCCGGATTGACCAGCACCAACGGCAAGGACGGCAACGGCGGCAGCGGGGTCACGATCTCGCCCACCCCTTCCATCCGCGCGGGGGCCGAAAGCAGGCAGACAGGCACATCCGCGCCCAGCTTTTCCGGGTTCTCGGGAAGCGAATGTCCCATCCGTTCCAATCCGCGCAGCACCGCCGCCGCATCGGCGGAGCCGCCGCCGATGCCCGAAGCAACCGGCAGGTTCTTGGTCAGCGTGATCGCGGCCTCCCCCCCGACCAGACGGGCGGCGCGGAGACACAGATTGTCGGGATCGGCAGCCAGCCCTTCGGCGAATGGCCCTTCGATGCGCAGCGACAACGGACCGGGCTCAAGCCGCAATTCGTCGCCATAAGCCGCAAACGCGACCAGCGAATCCAGCAGATGATAGCCGTCGGCGCGGCGGCCCGTGACATGCAGGGCAAGGTTCAGCTTGGCGCGCGCGGCTTCGATCATGGTTGGCGCAGTGCTGCCTTAATCGTTCGACGCCTCGGCCTGACTTGCGGGCGTGCTGGCATGGGCAGTGCCATGGGGCTGACCCTTCGCGGTCTCTTCCGCAAGAATCGCGTCCAGACCCCGGTCCAGCTTTGCCCGAATCCGGTCGGGATCGACATCGCCGGAATCAGTCGGCTCCAACGACAGGGCGCGTTTCCACTGAATCTCGGCCTCGCGATGACGTCCGACTTTCCAGTAGATGTCGCCCAGATGGTCGTTCACCAACGGGTCTTGCGACATCGTGCCAATCGCCTGCTCCATCGGTGCGACCGCCTCTTCATAGCGGCCCAGCCGGTAATAGGCCCAAGCCAGCGAATCGAGGATATAACCATCGCCCGGCGACAGCTCTGCCGCCTTCTTGATCATTTCCAGCGCCTGATCGAGGTTCTCGCTCCGGTCGATCCAGCTATAACCCAGATAGTTCAGCAAGCTCGCCTGATCCGGGCGCAGTTCGATTGCCGCCAGAAGATCTTCCTCGGCCCGGTCAAACTGACCCGATCGTTCCAGCGCGATCCCGCGCGCATAAAGCGGGAACCAGCTCGCCTCGGGCGGGGCGTCCTTCAGCAGCGTCAGCGCCTTGTCATAGGCGGGGACAGCCTGCGCGAATTTCTCTTGCTGGCGCAGAAGATCGCCTTGCGCGATCCATGCCTGCGGCAAATCGGGATAGGCGGCGGTCAACGACAGCGCGGCCTTTTCGGCCTCATCCGCGCGATCTGCCCGGCTGAGTGCGTCGATCCGCGACAGTTCGGCAATCGGGCGCATCTGGCCCATGCGACGCAGCGCGTCAAATTCCGGCTCGGCCAGATCGAATTGCTGACGGTCCTGCAGAAGCTGCGCCATCATCAGCCGGATCTCGGCGGTGTCGGGCGACAGCCACACCGCAAGACGCGCGTGGATCAGCGCCAAAGGTTCGGGATCCGGGCTGTTCGCAAGGGCCGAGGCCAGCGTCAGGAAGACCTGCGCGATCCCGTCCGCAGGCGTCTTGACCACGTCGAACGGGATCGGCTCATCCGATTCCAGCTTCGCGCGCAGGGCCAGCAATTGCGGCTCGGCCTCGACACCCTGAACGGAGTCGATCATCGCAATCGCTTCGTCCCGACGCTCTAGCTGGGCCAGAATCTCGGCACGGGCGGTGAAGCCCAGCAGATGCGAGCCGATTGCCGAATTTGACAGCAGCGCCTCGGCCCCTTCGTAGTCGCCGACCATCGCCCGCGCCAACGCCAGATGATATTGCACCACCGGCGCGACACCCGGCAGCTTCACCAGACGCTCGAATTCATCCAGCGCTTCTTGCGCGCGGCCGGCGCCCATCAGCGCCCAGGCGCGCATCATGCCTTCCAGAAGCTGCGTTTCCGCGCCCTCGCCCGTCCCGGTCTCATCGATCGAGGCGATCAGGCCTTCCCAATTGCCCTCATGCACCAGCTCTGACCGAAGAACCAACTGCGACAATTCCGTCGGCTCACCCTGAGCCGCAATCTGGTTCGCCAACTGCACCGCCCGGTTGACCTCTCCGGCCGAGATCAGCGCAACCAGTGCGCTGTCCTGCAAATAGCGGTCCTGCGGATCATGGGCGACGGCCTGCACGAAATACCGCGCGGCTGCGGTGAAATTGTTTTCCACTGCCGCCATGCGGGCGGCCAGATAGGGTCCGGCCAGACCAAAGGTCAGCGGCGCGGGCGGCGATTCGGGTTCGGCTTCCTCTTCCGCCTCGGCCATTTCGGGCGAGGATTCGGAGCCGCCCTGCAACTGCTGCGGACGCGGCTCGGGGCGGTCTTGAGCGGGCAGAGGCAGGGCCGCACCCATCATCAGGGCAACCAGCAAGGCCAGGTTCGGGCGGGTCAAGGTCACGGCATCCATCCCGGATAATCACAAATGCGTTTCCCGGACCCTATCTTTCCGAGACAGGGCAGGCAATCGCATCGCCTGCCCGCAGTTATCACATATTCGGGTAATTCGGCCCGTCACCACCCTGCGGCGTGGTCCAGTTGATGTTCTGCGACGGGTCTTTGATGTCGCAGGTCTTGCAGTGGACGCAGTTCTGGAAGTTGATCTGGAACTTCGCCCCCTCGGGCGTTTCCAGCACCTCATAGACCCCCGCCGGGCAATAGCGCTGCGCCGGTTCCGCAAATTCCGGCAAGTTGACCGCAATCGGAATGCTGGGATCTTTCAGCTTCAGGTGGCAGGGCTGGCTTTCCTCATGGTTGGTAAAGCTGAAGGCGACGTTGGTCAGCCGGTCGAAAGACAGCTTTCCATCGGGGCGCGGATAGTCGATCGGCTTGAAATCGGCGGCTTTGCCGGTCGCCTGTGCGTCGTTCTTGCCATGCTTCCAGGTGCCCAGCGGGTTCCAGCCGGTCAGGTTCGCCACCCACATGTCAAAGCCACCAAGCGCCAGCGACGGCCACAGGCCCAGCTTCGACCAGATCGGCTTCACATTGCGGACCTTCTTCAAATCTTTGGCGATCTCGCCCGAGCGGACGGCCTTGTCGTAATCCTCCAGCCGATCACCTTCACGGCCCGCCGCAATCGCCGCCGCCGCCGCTTCCGCCGCCTCGATGCCCGAAAGCATGGCGTTGTGGTTGCCCTTGATCCGCGGCACGTTCACCAACCCGGCCGAGCAGCCCAGCAGCAGCCCGCCATTGAACGAAAGCTCGGGGATCGACTGCCAGCCGCCCTCGCTGATCGCCCGGGCGCCGTAAGCCACGCGTTTGCCGCCTTCCAGAAGCTCGGCCACCATCGGGTGATGCTTGAAGCGCTGGAATTCCATGTAGGGATAAAGATACGGATTCTTGTAGTTCAGGTGGACGACGAAGCCGACCAGCACCTGATTATTCTCGAAATGATAGATGAAGCTACCGCCACCTGCATTGCTGCCCAGCGGCCAGCCCATCGTGTGCACCACGCGGCCTTTCTGGAACTTCTCGGGCTTCACCTCCCAGATTTCCTTCATGCCAAGGCCGAATTTCTGCGGCTCGTGGCCTTCGGACAGGTTCAGCTTGGCAATGATCTCTTTCGCAAGGCTGCCCCGGACGCCTTCGGCGATGAAGACATATTTGCCATGAAGCTCCATCCCCGGTTCATAGTTCGGGCCGGGCGTGCCGTCGGCTTCCAGTCCCATCACACCGGCGACGACGCCTTTGACGCGGTCACCCTCCCAGACAAGCTGGCTGGCGGCCATGCCGGGGAAAATCTCGACGCCCAGCTCTTCAGCCTGTTCGGCCAGCCAGCGGCACACATTGCCCATGCTGACGATGTAATTGCCGTGGTTGTTCATCAGCGGCGGCATCGGCCAGTTCGGCACGCGGACCTGACCAGCCTCGCCCAGCACATAAAAATTGTCATCGACGACTTCGGTGTTCAGGGGCGCGCCCTTTTCCTTCCAGTCGGGGATCAGACGGTTCAGCCCAGACGGGTCCAGCACCGCGCCGGACAGGATATGCGCCCCGATCTCGGAACCTTTTTCCAGAACCACCACCTGCAGTTCGGGATCGATCTGCTTCAGCCGGATCGCTGCAGACAGGCCGGACGGCCCGCCACCCACGATCACGACGTCATACTCCATCGACTCACGTTCGATTGCGTCGGCGTCGGACATGGCTTGATAACTCCCTCTCTAGCTATAGCAGACCTAACCCGCGTTTATCCGCAGGGCAATTGTGACGCAAAGTTGTTAGCGGCTGAAAACTGCTGCAAACCGACGCGGCGGGCTTGCAAAGCGCAAGATTTTGGGGTCACGTTGCGTCAGGACATAGATCGCGCCCCTGTCATTCCGAATGGCGGGGGCGTTCGATTAGCACCTGCACGACAACCCGCAGACCCGGAAGGACAGGGCAGCGATGGACAAGATACCGATGACGCGCAGCGGGTTCGACTCGCTTGAACGCGAGTTGAACGAGTTGAAATCGAAGGAGCGGCCCGCCATCATCCGCGCCATCGCCGAGGCGCGTGAGCATGGCGACCTTTCCGAGAACGCCGAATATCATGCTGCCCGCGAAAAGCAGGGCTTCATCGAGGGTCGCATCAAGGAGCTGGAATCGATCCTGTCGCGGTCCGAGGTGATCGATCCGAAGAAGCTGTCCGGCTCGGTCAAGTTCGGCGCAACCGTCGATCTGATCGACGAGGATACCGAGGAAGAGCGGACCTACCAGATCGTCGGCGAGCCCGAGGCGGATATCGAACGCGGCTTGCTGAACATCCGCTCGCCGCTTGCGCGCGCCTTGATCGGCAAGGACGCGGGTGACAGCGTCGAGGTGACCACGCCCGGCGGTCAGCGCAGCTACGAGATCCTCGCGATCCGTTTCGAGTAACCATGTCGCTGTCGCAACGCATCGCATCCTTCGTTCAGGCTGACGCAGCCTCTGCCATTGGCGCCGTGCTGAGCCTTTTGTGGCTGGTTCTGCTGCTCCTTTTCTGGCTGTTCGGCGGCTCGGGCGAGGGCAGCGGAGGGGTGGCGCGGCTGGTCATGATCGTCGGGATGATCCTGCCGCTGGTGCTGATCTGGCTGGCGGTCGGGCTGGCGCGGGCGATTGCCGCGCTGCGGGCTGAGGCCGATGATCTGCGCTATCGCCTGACCCAGATGCGCGAGATGGCGGCAACCCGGGGCACGCCGCCGCCTGCCCGTCCGGTGCAGGATATGCGCGATGCCGATCTGCCGCCGGAACCTGCGTTCCGCGCCGCACCGCCAGCGCCGAAACCGGCGCCCGTGCCTGCACCAGCTGCCCCACTTCGCCCGGCGCGACCCGTTGACGGGCGGCAGACGGCGATGAGCTTCGACGGGCCGGAAGCGGTTTCCGTGCCGCCTGAGAGGATGGTGACGGCGCTGAATTTCCCTGACGGGCCTGACGATCATGCGGCCATCTCGGCGCTGCGTATGGCGTTGAAAGACCCACAATATTCCCGTGTACTGCGTGCCGCGCAGGATGTGGTCACACTGCTTGCCGCGCAGGATGTCTATATGGACGATCTGCAACCCGAGCCTGCGCCCGCCTCGCTTTGGCTGCGGTTTGCGGATGGCGTGCGGGGCAGTTCGATTAGTGGAATCGGTGGGGTTCGGGACGAGATCGCGCTGGAAATCGCCGGACATATGATGCGCGGGGACGAGATTTTCCGCGATAGCGCGCATCACTTTCTGCGGCAGTATGACGTCGCCCTGACCCGGCTGATTTCGCAACTGGATGAGGATCAGATCGGCGCGTTGGCAGATACCCGTTCGACCCGCGCCTTCATGCTTTTGGGTCGGGTCGCCGGAATGTTCGACTGAGGCGCAACGCCTGCGGACGTTGCAATCGGTATTTATGCAACGAAGAAACGGTATGTCGCCGCGAGCCAGCAAATGCTGGGGTTTTGGCGGCACAAGCCGTGCACCGCAGATGCACAGGGCGTGCACAGCCTGTACACCGCTTGCGTGCGTTGCGCGGATCAGGCGGCGCGGCGCATGACCATCACCGGGCCGGTCCACGGCCAGCCATAACCACCACGCGCGATCTCGACAAAGCCAAGTGAGGCATAGAAGGCGATGGCGGTGCGGTTGCTGGCCTGCACCTCGACCCGAAGACCGGGGCGGCCTGCGGCGCGGGCGCGGTCCAGCCCTTCGGTCATCATCGCCCGCCCTGCCCCCTGACGCGGGCGGGCCGAGACGATCCCGTCCACCACCAGATCCGAGGTCGGCGGTGCCGGACGGTAAAGCAACCCGATGATCGAGGGACGGGCGACCAGAAAGCCGCCCTGATCGTCGCGCAGACCCATGACACCTGCCAGCGTGCCCTGTCTGTCGATGGCGGCGATGCCGTGGGCGGGCCGGATTTCGGGCGGCGTGCGTCGCCGTAACCCGGTGCCGAAGCTCTGCCACCAAAGCAGAGCCGCCGCGTCGCGGTGTTCCTCGGGGATCGGGGATCTGATCTGCACGTCGCGGTCTTGCCTCTGCCGGGTGGTCGTGCCAGCAAGGTGGCGCGAAATCAGCCCGAGCGAAAGCCCATGTCCCCGCAGCCAGAGCCCAGACCAGCCGCGCAGCAATCGATTGCCAATGATCCGGCCTCTGTCCGCGCATTGGCGCGCACGCCGATGCAAGCCTTCTGGCATGGCATGGTGCAGTCGCTGCCCTTCATGATCGTGATCCTGCCTTTCGCGATGCTGTTCGGCGTCGTCGCGACCGAGGCGGGGCTGGATATTGCGCAGGTCATGGGCTTTTCGGTTCTGGTTCTGGCGGGCGCCTCGCAGTTCACGGCGGTGCAGTTGATCAGCGATCATGCCTCGGCGGTGATCGTGCTGTTGTCGAGCCTTGCGGTGAATCTGCGGATGGCGATGTATTCGGCCTCGCTGGTGCCATGGCTTGGAAAGGCCAAGCCGGGGCAGCGGGCCTGGGTCGCCTATGCGCTGATCGATCAATCCTATGCGCTGTCGATCCAGCATTACGAGCGTCATCCGCGGCTGAGCATGGCGCAAAGGGTTGCCTATTTCAGCGGAACCGCTGTCGCCCTGTGCGTGCCATGGATGATCTGTTCGTGGCTGGGGGCGACCATCGGCAAGGCGATCCCGGATGATATTGCGCTGGATTTCGCGATGCCGATCACCTTCATCGCCATGATCGCGCCGATGCTGCGGACGCCTGCGCATATGGCCGCCTGTTTCGTGGCGATCGTCGCGGCACTGATCTTTGCCGGATTGCCCTCGGGGCTGGGCCTGCTGGTCGCTGCGCCGCTGGGCATGGCGGCGGGGGCGATGGTCGAGATGTGGGCCGAGAAGCAGGGGCAGGTCACATGAACGCGCCGGGCATGTCCGATCTGACGATCTGGATCATCATCGTGCTGCTGGGCATCGGCACCTATCTGATTCGCTGGTCTTTCCTTGGCGCGCTTGGCAATCGTCCAATGCCTGCATGGGTGCTGCGGATGCTGCGCTATACGCCGGTTGCGGTGCTGCCTGCGCTGGTCGCGCCGCTGGTCATGTGGCCGCAGGCGACCGGGGGAGAGCCTGATGTGGCACGGCTGGCCGCAGCGGCGGCGACACTTGGCGTGGGGGTACTGACCAAGAGCGTAATCTGGGCGATTCTTGCCGGGGGATGCACGCTCTTCGGGTTGTTGTATTTGATCTGAGAAGGCGCTGTTAAGAGCGAAGGGCATTGCCCGACCGCGGGTGGGCAATGCGACGGTCGTTCTGGGCACTTTATCGTGCAACCCCGTCGGGCATCTCTGTGGTGCGGAACATCACCGAATTGCCCGCCCTGGGGGCGGTCGGGCAATGCCCGGCGTCGCCTGAAGGCGACTTGATTCCGGGCGGGTGCTTAACTTCAGGCGATGGCTTTTACTGGTTGTAACCCGTCATCCGGCCGTCTTTTTGACGGATCAGCACGTCGTGGTTATTGGCCGGATCGCCGTCCTGATGACGCTTCGACTGCACATTCGGCAGGGTCAGGAACCAGTTGCGCAGCTTCGTCGGCGAGAAGCCGGTGGGCGAGCCTTCGAAGCCCGGAACGCCTTTCAGGACCGTGCCAGTCTCGACCGCGCAGAAGCTTTTGTTCGCAGCGCCGTTCGCCTCGGCCCGGCGGATCGCCAGATCGGCAACCTCGCGGCTGACGAAGACCGTATCCTCGGCCACCCAATAGGTGCTGCGGGCGTGGTAATCGATGTAGAAATTCTTGAAATTGTCGGTGATCCCGTAAAGCACGTCATGGCGTTCCGGGATACGCGGGTGGTTCCAGCTTCCGGCCGGATCGTAGATCACCCGCTGGCTGCCATTGATCATCAGCGCAGAATGACCGCCTTCGCCACGCGGGATGCCGATCACGGTGAAAAGCGTGATCGAGGGCTGCTCGTTCGAGGTGAAGCGCGCGGCGCGGACCGCCTCATCGCTGGCCCAGATATTGTCGGCGCCGCAGGCAGCCAGAAGGGCGGGCAACGAGGCCGCCAGAAAGACGCGTCTTTTCATCTTTGCAAAGGTCCGTCAGCGATCAGGAATTGACCAGCGCCATGAAGATCAGCGCCAAGATGGACAGGGTCGAGACCCAGATACAGGCTTTGATGAACCCGGCAAATGTCTTCTGATGCTCGGTAATATCCATTTCGCCCGGTTTGTAGTCGGTCACTTCGTGATGCGAGTTCGAGGCCATGCGTCATCTCCTGTCGGTCTGCGATTTCGGGATAGCCGAAAGCGCGGGCCCTGTCACGTCCCCCACAACGCCGCAGGCCCGGTGTTACCCGTTTGTCGTATCATCCCCCGGTGGCGCAGATAATTGATATGCGCCACCGCCTCGACCAAGGCGAGGCCGAATTCGCTGTCGCCGATGCGGCGCTTGAACAGGATGTCGAAGCAGCCGACCGCGGTTCTGGGGCCTTGGCGCAGGGCGTCATGCAGGCGGTCCAGCGCGCCGTGATGGTTGTCGATCAACTGCCGCAGCCGGGTCGGCAGGCCGGTATAAGGCAGTTTGTGGCCGGGCAGGACAAAATGGCGCGGCTCGGCCAGATCGGCCATCACGCCACAGCTTTCCAGCCATTCGGCGACCGGATCGGCATCGGGCTCGCTGGCATAGACGCCGAGATTGGGCGAGATCGAGGGCAGAAGCTGGTCCCCGCCGATGACCAGATCGTCGTCCTGCGACCAGAAGGTCGCATGGCAGGGGGCGTGGCCGTGGCCCATCACCACTTTCCAGCTGCGGCGACCAAAGGTGATCTTGGCGCCATCTGTCAGGCGGTGAAAGCCCAGCGGCAGCGGGTGGACCATATCGGCGAAGTTGAACGGGCGTTCGGCGGCACGTTTCGCCACCATCTCTTCGGGCATACCGGCGTGCCGCCAGAAGGCGATGGTTTCCGGCGTCGGGCGCGGCTCTTGATCCAGAACCAGCATGCGGGCGGTCAGCCAAGCGGTGCGGCTCATCATCAGTTCCGCGCCATCGGTCGCCATGAACCAGCCAGCAAGGCCGATATGGTCGGGGTGGTGATGCGTGCCGATGACCCGACGGATCGGGCGACCGCCAAGCGGGCCGTCACGCAAGGCCTGCCATGTGGCGCGGGCGTGTTTACTGTCGAAGCCGGTGTCGATCAGGGTCCAGCCGTCGTCTTCCTCAAGCGCATAAACATTGACGTGATCCAGCGCCATCGGCAGCGACAGCCGCATCCAGAGGATACCGGGGGCGACGGTGATCGCCTCGCCCTCGGCCGGGGGCATGGGGATCGGCGCGTGGATCACGACGCGAATTCGCCGGCCAGAACCGCATCATCGATGCCTGTCAGATCGGCAAGCCCGGCCTGCGCTTCGACCAGATCGGCGGCGTAGCGCGGCAGGACGCGGGCCATGAACACCCGTGCCAGTGCCAGATGATCCGCCCCGCCCGCTTGCGCCGCACGCAGATGATAGGCCCCGCCCAGCAGCCGGGCATAGGCAGTCAGGAACGGCACCGCCCCGGCAAAACGCTCTGGCAGATCGCGCTCCAGCATGGCCAGCGTCGCCTCGCGCAGAGTCTCGGCGGCCTGCCACAACTGGTTCGCCAGTTCCGGCAGCGCGGATTGGGCCGATTTCGCGGTGTCGAGGATTTCGTCCAGCAGGCGCATCGCCGCATCGCCGCCATCGGACAGCTTGCGGCCGACAAGGTCCATCGCCTGAATGCCGTTCGTGCCCTCGTAGATCTGGGTGATGCGGACATCGCGCAGATATTGGGCGGCGCCGGTTTCCTCGACATAGCCCATGCCGCCATGGACCTGCACATTGGTATCGGCGACGCGCCAGCCGACATCGGTGCCGTAAGCCTTGGCGATCGGCGTCAGAAACGCCGCGCGCGCCGCATGTTCGGCATCGCCCGTCGCCCGTTCCAGATCCAGCGCGGCAGCACAGGCAAGGCAGATGGCGCGGGCGGCAAAGACCTCGGCCCGGGCAGTCGCCAGCATCCGGCGCACATCGGGGTGGCGGATGATCGGCCCCATCTGGTTCCGCTCGGTCGCGTAAGCCACGGCCTGCTGCAGCGCCGCTTCGGCCACGCCGACGCCCTGAATGCCAACGCCCAGCCGCGCCGCGTTCATCATGGTGAACATGGCGGCCATGCCTTTATGCTCGTGCCCGATCAGCCAGCCGGTCGCGCCGTCGAAGCTCATGACGCAGGTGGGGCTGCCATGGATGCCCAGCTTTTCTTCAAGGCTGACCACCTTCAGGCTGTTCGCGACGCCGGGATTGCCAGCATCGTCGGGCAGGAATTTCGGCACCATGAACAGACTGATGCCCTTGGTTCCCTTGCCGCCATCGGGCAGGCGCGCCAGAACCGCGTGGCAGACATTTTCGGTCACATCACTGTCGCCCCAGGTGATGAAAATCTTCTGGCCGGTGATCGTATAAGTGCCGTCGTCGTTGCGGGTGGCCTTGGTGGTCAGCGCGCCGACATCGCTGCCCGCCCCCGGCTCGGTCAGGTTCATCGTACCGGACCATTCGCCGCTGATCAGCTTCGGCAGATAGAGCGCCTTCATCTCGTCACTGGCGTGATGCTCCAGCGCCTCGATCTGACCCTGCGTCAGCAGCGGGTTCAGTTGCAGCGCCAGACAGGCCCCTGCCATCATCTCGGCCACCGACATGTTCAGTGCCTGCGGCAGACCCATGCCACCATATTCGGGGTTCGAGGCCAGCCCGATCCAGCCGCCTTCCGCAATCGCCTGAAAACCATCGGCATAGCCAGGGGAAGAGCGCAGCTTGCCGTTTTCCAGCCGCGCGGGCGTTTCGTCGCCATTGCGGTTCAGAGGGGCAAGGACATTGCTGCACATCTTGCCCGCTTCCGACAGGATCGCGCCGACGGTGTCGGGCGTCGCCTCGGCATAGCGTTCGGTCGCGGCGACGTCAGAGAATGCGACGACGTGATCGAGGATGAAGCGGATCTGGTCAACGGGTGCCTTGTAGCTCATCTGTCTGTCTCCCCTCCGCGCCTTGGCAAAAAGCCACACCGCGACTATCAGATTGATTGCTGCTGGCATTGTAGGATGCTGGCGGCAAGGCTCAACCGAAACCCGGCGTCACAAATGCGGACTGAAAGACTTAAGCCCGATGGCGACGGAATCGCCCGTGCAGCCGACCTGCTTGCCTCGGGCGCGGTCGTCGCGATCCCGACCGAGACGGTCTATGGATTGGCAGGCGATGCGCGCAATGGCGAGGCTGTCGCGCGGATCTACGAAGCCAAGGGGCGACCCTCGTTCAACCCGCTGATCGTCCATCTGCCCAATCTGACCGCAGCCCGGCGGATCGCGGTGTTTTCGGACGAAGCGGTGGCGCTGGCACAGGCGTTCTGGCCGGGCGCGCTGACAATGGTTCTGCCGTTGCGACCGGATGCGGGTATCGCCTCGCTGGTGACAGCGGGGCATGAAACGATTGCGATCAGGGTTCCGGCCAGCGATGTGGCGCAGGAATTGTTGCGCCGGTTCGGCGGGCCGCTGGCCGCGCCCTCGGCCAACGCTTCGGGGCGGATCAGCCCGACCTCGCCGGATCATGTGCTTGACCCCGATGGCGGTCTGGATGGCCGGATCGCGGCGGTGCTGGATGCGGGTGCCAGTCCGGTCGGCGTCGAATCGACGATTATCGGCTGGAACGGGGATCGCCCGGTTTTGCTGCGTCCGGGCGGGTTGCCTGCCGAAGCGCTGGAAGAGGCGCTTGGCCGCAAGCTGGCGCGGAAGGCCGGAAGCGATGACTTCTCGCCCAGTTCGCCCGGCCAGATGACCAGCCATTACGCCCCGAATGCGGCGCTGCGGATCAATGCGCCGGATATGAGGGAGGGTGAGACGCATATCACCTTCGGCAGGCCCGGCGCGTTCAGCCTGTCGCCCCATGGCGATCTGACCGAGGCGGCGGCGAACCTGTTCGACATGCTGCGCCGTGCTGATCGTGAAGGGCTGCCGATTGCGGTCGATCCGGTACCGGATCACGGTCTGGGCACCGCCATCAACGACCGGCTGCGGCGGGCGGCGGCGCCAAGGAACAACGGCTGAATTGCGCATCGTTCTGCATTTTCTGATTGTCGCGCTGCTAACCATTTTGACGCAGATCGGCGGTATCGCCTGGCTCTTGAGCCTGTGGTTCCGGCGGCGGTTTCTGGCTTTTGCCGGGATTTATCTGTGCCTGATGCTGGCCGCACAGATCGCCGCGCCGGCCTTTGGGCGGGTGGCGATGCAGTGTGGCGGCGATGGTCCCTTGCGGATGCAGTCGTGGTTCTACTGCCTGACGAACCGCAACTATGTCACCCCGCCGCTGGCAGAGACCGTGACCGACCTTGCCCGCGATCTGGACCGCGCCCGTCCGGGGACGGTCACGCTGGTTCTCGACGGCAATTTTCCCTTCGTCACCGGCTTTCCGCTAATCCCGCATCTGTCGCATGACGATGGGCGCAAGCTGGATCTGGCGTTTTTCTATCAGGATAGCGACGGCCAGTATCAGCCGGGGCTGGTGCGGTCGCCCATCGGCTATTTCGCTTTCGAAGAAGGGCGCTCCGACTGCCCGCGCCGCAGGTTCAGCCTGCGTTGGGATCTGGCATGGCTGCAACCGCTGTTTCCTGAACACAAGCTGGATCAGTCAAGGATGCGGGATGCGCTGCGCTGGCTTGCCCGCGATCCGCGCGTCTCGAAAGTGTTTTTAGAGCCGCATTTGCGGGACAGGCTGGGCGTCGTGTCAGGCAAGTTCAGGTTTCAGGGCTGCTGGGCCGCGCGTCACGACGATCACATTCATTTCGAGATCTGAGACCCGGAACGCAAAAACGCCCCCGCCGGAACGGGGGCGTCGATTTGGTCGTGACCGCGCGTCAGAGGCCCAGAGAGCCGTAAACGTTCGAAATTCGCCGGATCGCCACCACATAGGCCGCCGTCCGCAGATCGTGGACCTTGTTGTTGTTGTCCCAGACCTCTTTCATCTTGCCGAACGCCTCGCGCATGGTGTCGTCAAGGCCCGAGCGGACCAGTTCCAGCTCATCCGCGCCGGTCAGGAACGCCTCTTTGAAGCCCTTGGACAGGGTCCAGTTCAGCCCGGTATCGGCCGACAGTCGCTCAAGTTCTTCGACCAGCATCCGGGCTTTGGCTTCTTCGTGGCGACGCTCAAGTCGGCCAAGGCTGATCTGCGACAGGTTCTTCACCCATTCGAAATAGGAAACCGTCACACCGCCGGCGTTGGCATACATGTCGGGCACGATGACCACGCCCTTGTTCTTCAGGATTTCATCGGCATCGGCGGTGACGGGACCGTTCGCAGCCTCGATGATCAGGTTGCACTTGATACGGTCGGCATTGTCGATGTTGATGACGCTTTCAACCGCCGCCGGGATCAGGATGTCGCATTCATCCTCCAGCGCCTGCAGACCATTCTTGCGATATTCGCCGCCCGAAAAGCCCTTGATGCCGCCCGTTGCCTGAATATGGCCGCGCAGTGCGTCGATATTGATGCCCTGCGGATTGGTGATCGCGCCGTCACGCTCGATCACCGTGATGACCAGCGCGGCATCTTCGGTCGAAAGGAACTTCGCGGCGTGATAGCCCACATTCCCCAGACCTTGCACGATCACCCGCTTCCCGGCCAAGGTGCCCGTCAGCCCGGTCCGCTTCAGGATGTCGGGATGGCGGAATACCTCGCGCAGGGCATATTGCACGCCGCGCCCGGTCGCCTCGACACGGCCATCGATGCCGCCTGCGGTTCGCGGCTTGCCGGTGACGCAGGCCTTGGCGTTGATGTCGTCGGGATGCAGGCGTTTGTAGGCGTCGGCCATCCAAGCCATTTCACGCTCGCCGGTGCCCATGTCGGGGGCCGGGACGTTCTGGCTGGGCGAGATCAGGTTGCGGCGGGACAGTTCATAGGTGAAGCGGCGGGTGACGGATTCAAGCTCGCTCGGCTCCCACGCGCGGGGATCGATGCAGAGGCCGCCTTTGGACCCGCCGAACGGAACTTCGACCAGCGCGCATTTATAGGTCATCAGCGCCGCCAGCGCTTCAACTTCGTCCTGGGTCACGTCGAGCGAATAGCGGATACCGCCCTTGACCGGCTCCATATGTTCGGAATGGACGGATCGGTAGCCGGTAAAAGTGTGGATCTGACCGCGCAGCCGGACCCCGAAACGAACGGTATAGGTGGAATTGCAAACGCGGATTTTTTCTTCCAGTCCCGGCGCCAGTTCCATCAGGCCGGCAGCGTGGGTGAACATGCGTTCGACCGAGTCGCGGAAAGACATCAACTGAACAGACATCGCCATCCCCCTCCCAAAAAATAATGCGATTCGTGAGCCTTCTGGGGGAAGGCTAGACCAAAGCGGCATGACGACGCCATAATCGATTGACCAGTTTTCAGGCAATCATGTGATGCAGCGCTAACATGCCGCCGCACTGCGCGCTTCCCCGCCGACTCTCGGAAAGGTGGAAACCGAACAAGCGGTTTCAGCATTGTTTTACCGAGAAAAGAAGTTTGCGCTTTTGACGTGAGGGCCATTTATGACCAAGAAACAAAAGATTAGCTATGGCCGCAAATTCGACCAGGTGATTGCCGGTGCGACAGAGATCTTTCTGCGCGACGGTTATGCAGCCGCCAGTGTCGATGATATCGCCCAGGCAGCGACCGTCTCCAAGGCGACGCTCTACAGCTATTTCCCCGACAAGAAGCTGATGTTCGAGGAAGCGCTGTCGATCGCCTTGCAGAAACTGTCCTCGACCTCGCCGGTCGAGATCCCGTCGCATATGGACGCCCATGACGGCGTGCATGAAATCGCCCGCCAGATCGCCGTTTGGCTGGTCGAGCCGCAGAACGTCCGCCTTTATCGCGTCCATGTGGCCGAGACGGTTCGCTTCTCTACGATTGCAAACGGGTTTCAGACGGTCTTGCAGGGCCTTCTGCACGACCGGGTGCGCGGCTATCTGGATCACTGGGTGCAGGCCGGGCAGTTGGACATCCCCGACACATCGATGGCGGCGGATCTGCTGATACGGATGGCGGGGGCATCGATCCACGACACCGCATTGCTGAGCAAGCGAAGTTCGACAACCGAAGATGACGTCAACCGCATCGCCGAGGCCGCCTCTCGCGTCTTCCTGCGCGCCTATGCGCCAAGTCTTGGCTCTGGCGGCAGGCTGGCGGCGGCCAGATGAACACCGCAGGCGCGCGGAATGATGCAATCGTGACGCGCGCTTGGCTTCTCAAGCAGGTTTGATCGACATATAAGCGTGACAAGAACCTGCAACGAAGCAGTCCGCCCGAGGGATGACCGGTAATCATATGACCCAGATCAAGTTTCTTCTGCCCGCGCTTGCCGCCACAGCCGTTCTGGCCGGGTGTATGCCCGCCCCGCGGCAGGCCCAGATGCCCGCCGCCCCCATGCCCGCGCCGGTCGTCGAGCCGGTGATTTCCTCCCCGCCCCCGACGACGGGAATTTCGGGGCTGCAGGAACGCACGCCGGATCTGTGCGGTGCGAAGAACTATTCCAGCAGCATCTCGCAGCCGGGCAGCGTCATCCCGACACTGGGCATCACCAAAGATTACCGTGTCGTCGAATATCGCGGGATCGAGCCGCAGGATTACAACCCGAACCGCATCGTGTTCCGGCTGGATTCCTCGGGTGTCATCACCAACATTGATTGCGGATAATCGCCATGCGCCTTTTGCCCCTTCTTATCGCTCCGGTCGCCGCACTGACGCTTGCCGCCTGTGAGCCGGTTCCTGCCGATGACGTCACGACCGAGCCTTCGAACGACGAATGCAAGGCCTCGTCCTATCAGGGATTGGTCGGGCAGCCGCGCGATGTTCTGGCGCAGATGAATTTCCCCATCGGCACCCGCCAGATCGGGCCGAACGATGCAGTGACGGCCGATTTCCGGCCTGACCGGCTGAACATCGAATATGGCGAAAGCGGGCGGATCGAGAAAGTCAGCTGCTACTAGGCACATCGCCTCGTGAAACGGCATGAAAAGGCGGCATCTTCGGGTGCCGCCTTTTTCGCGTTGCTTTGCCGTCATGGCGGTGTAACCATTCTTTCATGATGAGTGCATTGCCGCCTTTTCACGCCGACCCCGACCGCGTGGTCTTCGACCGGCATGAACTGGGCATGATCCTGTCGGTCTATGGCCGTTTCGTCGCAGCCGGCGAATGGCGGGATTACGCGATGTCCTTCCTGCGAGAGGTCGCGGTTTTCAGCGTCTTCCGCCGCGCTGCCGAGCATCCGCTATATCGCATTGAAAAACGCCCGAAACAGCGCGCCGCACAGGGGGCATATGCAGTGATCGGCATGGATGGCCGGGTGCTGAAACGCGGCCATGACCTGCAACAGGTGCTACGCGTGCTGGAGAAGAAACTGATCCGCTCGATCGAGTAAGCCGGATCAAGCCGCCGCGCCGCGCAGCATTCTCAGCGGCTCTGTCCGCGCCAGTCGCAAGACATGGGCCATATAAGGCTGACCCAGATCCTCTTCGCGCACGGCGGCATAGAGCCTGCGCAGAATACCCCCGCGCCCCAGAGGCAGCATCGACAGTTCAGGATTGGCGGACTGCCGCCGCAGCACCCAATCGGGCATCACCGCCACCCCCCGGCCCGAAGCGACCAGCATCAGCGCCACATCGGTCAACTCGACCGTCCGCCGCTGGGCAGGCTCGACCCCCGCCGGGATCAGGAACTGGCTGAACACGTCCAGCCGCGCCCGATCCATCGGATAGGTGATCAGCGTCTCGCGCGCCAAATCCTGAGGTTCGACAAAGCCCTTTTCGACCAGCGGATGCCCGGCTGGCACCACCATCGTCGGCGCATAGTCGAACAACGGCTGATAGGCGATCCCGGCCATTTCATCGGGGTCGGATGAGATCACCATATCCACCTCTTGCCGCATCAGCGCGGGCAGCGCGCCAAAGGCAAGGCGCTGGCGAATGTCCACATCGACCTCGGGCCAGGTGCGGCGGAAGATGTCCAGAACCGGCAAAAGCCAGTCGAAACAGGCGTGGCATTCCATGGCGATATGCAGCCGCCCGATTCGACCCTGCTCCACACCCTTGAATTCGGCCTCGGTGGCGCCGACCAGCGGCAAGACCTGCTCGGCCAGCCGCAACAGCCGCATTCCGGCGGGCGACAGGCGCATGGGCTTGGCACGACGGACGAACAATTCCACGCCCGCCTGCTGTTCTAACGCCTTGATCTGATGCGACAGCGCGGATTGTGTTATGTTCAGCACATCCGCCGCACGGGCCAACCCGCCCTGTTCATGGATCGCGTGGACCGTCCGAAGGTGGCGAAGTTCAAGGTGCATGGTGAGCCGAATTCAACTTGATCATGAGGATTATGAATTTGTCTCATCCGTTATCGTATGACACAAGGGCCCAAATGAAAGGAATCGTCATGTCGCGCCCCGTTTCCGACACCACGCCCCGGATCAGCTTCGAGTTCTTCCCGCCGAAGACGCTCGATGCGTCATTCCGGCTGTGGGAAACCGCGCGGGCATTGGCCCCCTTGGCGCCTGATTTCGTGTCGGTCACCTATGGCGCGGGCGGCACCACGCGGCAGTTGACGCACGAGGCGGTGACGACGATCAACCGCCATTACGGGCTGGACGTTGCGGCGCACCTGACCTGCGTCGAGGCGACCCGCGACGAGACGATGGAGATCGTGCAGGCCTATGCCGATGCCGGTATCCGCGAGATCGTGGCTCTGCGCGGCGACGCGCCCAAGGGTCAGGCGCATTTCACCCCGCATCCCGATGGTTTTGCCAGCTCGATCGAGCTGATCGAGGCGATCGCGGCGCGGGGCGACATGACCATCCGCGTCGGCGCCTATCCCGAGCCGCACCCGGACAGCCCCGATACCGATGCCGATGTGGCGTGGCTGAAGCGCAAGATCGATGCAGGCGCGACAAGCGCGATGACGCAGTTTTTCTTCGACGCTGAAACCTTTTTCCGTTTCCGTGATAAATGTGCGGCGGCGGGGATCGATGCTCCGGTGATTCCGGGCATTCTGCCGATTCAGGGCTGGGCCGGGACAAGGCGCTTTGCAGCCGCCTGCGGCACGCATATTCCTTTCTGGGCGGAAGAGGCTTTCTCTGCCGCCGCCGCGGATGGCCCCGAGGCTGAACGCAAGCTGGCCGCCGATACCTGCATCAAGCTGTGCAATGATCTGATCGCGGGCGGAGTCGAACAGCTTCATTTCTACACGCTGAACCGCCCAGAACTGACGCTGGAAGTCTGCAACGCTTTGGGTGTGAAGCCTACGCGCAATCTGGAAAACGTGGCCTAAGGCCTTCCGCCCCGCGCTTTTTTCGACAACGGCTTGGCCTTTGCCGGACGACGGCGACGACGGGCGGGCTCTTTCTTGTCCCCAGCCAGTTCCCCCACCAGAATCGCAGGCCCGCTATAGGGCAACGCGACCGAGGGGTGCAGCGTCTCTGACGCATTCGTGCCTGCGACGCGGGGGGCGCGGGCCAGAAACGCCTTGCCCCAGTTGCGCCATGTGCCGATGGGCGGCGCGGTGGGATCGCAGGGAAAACCGTCGCGCCAGCCCTCGGGCAGCGGCAGGCCGAAATGCTCGGCCCGGTCCAGCATCCAGACCAGCGGGATATTCGCCAGCGGTCGCGCAAACTCCATCCCGCTTAGCTGCCCGCCGATATCGGGATGTGCCCCGCGGAACCAGACCTGTTCGATCCGCCCCGGCTCACCCTCCCATAACAGCGGTGCAAAGGCTGCCCGCGTCTCGTCCAGCGCCAAAGCATGCAGGCCATATTCGACATCGGGGCCAAGCTGGTAGTCATGAAAGCGAAAGCGCGGCTCGGTCAGCATCCAGAGCAGCGGCAACCGAAGGCCGAGCGACATCACCGTGTCGAAACAGCCCACCATGCGGATTGGAATGTTGGGCATACAGCGCCGTCGGCGGAATGCGCCGATGGCCTTTTTCGACCCGCCCTCGCTGTAATAGCGCCAGGCCAGCCGCACATTCCGTTCGGTCGCCACATCGGGGCGAAGAAGACCGACCCGCCCGATCATTCCGGCTAGCGAGCGGACAGCAAAAGCTCCGCGCGAATAGCCGAAGAAAAAGATCAGATCGCCCGGCCGATAGCCCGAGGCAAGCCAGCCATAGGCATCCCTGATCTGTACCTCGAGCGTCCGGCCCATCGCCAGATCGGTCAGCGTGTGCCAGCGGTTCCATTGCTGGCCCAAGCCATAATGAAACCGCAGCCGGGCCCCACGCAACGATCCCACCTGTGCCCGCAACAGCCGGTAGATCCGCCCGATAGAGCTTCGCTGACCATCGGCCAGCGAAGCGAAGGTGCCGTCGATCAGCACCACATGGATATTGGGCGTACGAATCTGGTCCATGACCAGACGCTAACACGCAAAGCTAAGCAAAAGATTGCTACAGATTCATCACGGTCGCGTGGCCCATCGCACCAAAACCGTTGAAGCGGGTATTGGTCACGACGGAATAGGCGCCCGCGCCGTGGAAGATGACATAGTCGCCTTCGACCACGTCAGCAGGCAACGGCAACTCACCCGGAAGCCGGTCCACCGAGTCGCAAGTCGGCCCGAAAATGATCCGGCCCGTCACATCGCCGCCACGCGGTCGGCCCTGCGGGTCCAGCACCTCGATCCGGTCCAGATTGCCGACGATGGGCAGTTCGGCCAGCCCGCCATAGACGCCGTCATTCAGGAACACCGCCATGCCGTCGCGCACCGCCTTGACCCGCGTGATCAGCGAGAAGGCATCGGCGCAAAGCCCCCTGCCCGGCTCGCAGACCAGATCCGGTGCGTCCGTGCCAAAACTTTCCGCGACGGTCTCGCCGATCTCGGTAAAGATCGATGTCAGGTCCGGCTCGACCCCGGCGACGCGGTGCGACGGGAAACCGCCGCCGACATTCAACCGATGTGCCTTCACCCCCGCCATGTCGCAGATTTCCTTCGCAACGTGGATATAGCTTTCCCACGCGATAGGATCGGTGCATTGCGTGCCCGGATGGAAGGTCAGCGACGGGATATAGCCGCGATCCGCGACCAGTTTCAGCATCTCGGCCGCATATTCCGGTGTCGCCCCGAACTTCGAGCCAAAGTCATAAATTGCGCCCATCACCGGCAGCTTGAAGCGCGGCGAGATCTCGACCCCCTTGCCGTCAAACTCGACCGGCACCGCATCCAGCAGCTTGTCCAGTTCGGACCGGCTGTCCACCGACCATGCCAGAATCTTCGCCTCGATCGCCTGCGCGATTTCGGCGCGAGAGCGGACCGGATTGTGGTAATGGCGAGCCGCGCGCGGGGCCATGCGACCGATCAGATCGATCTCGGCAGGCGAGGCCACGTCAAAACCGGAAATGCCAGCCGTCACCAGATTCTCGATCACGGCCTCTTCCGGGTTCGATTTGACGGCATAGGTCACCAGACCGGGAAACCCTTCGACAAAGCTGCGGGCACGCGCCTGCAACACTGTCGGTGCGAACACCATCACCGGATTTTCGGGCTGAAGATGTCTAATGATCTCGGCCGGATTGTCCCAGACGGTCTTCATGTTTCCCATTGAGGGTGTCCTTTCATTCATGTGAGGGGCCTCTTGTCCGGGCTATGTTCCAAGGATTGGTAGCACGAACCAGAAGACGCGCTTTTGAGTTCCAAACCGACCGATGAAAAGAGTGGAAACGCCGTATATTGTCGTTAATATGACGAAAATGATGACATTTTCACGAAACCGGCGGGATTTGCGCTTTGGACGACGTTGACCGCACCATTATTGCCCATCTGTCTCAGGACGCGCGAATATCGCTGGCAGTTCTGGCGCGCCGGATGAAGGTGGCGCGCTCGACCATTCAGGCGCGGCTTGAGCGGTTGGAAACGACCGGCGTGATTGCCGGATACACCATCCGTCTGGGCGAGACGGCACGGACATCCCGCATCCGCGCCTCGGTTCTGCTGGCGATAGAGCCGCGCAGTCAGGCTGGCATCCTGTCGCGTCTGAAAGCCATCGCGCAGATCGAGCGCATCCATACGACCAGCGGTCGGATCGACCTGCTGCTGCACCTGTCCACGAACTCCACCGCCGAGTTGGACGAGGTTCTGGACCGGATCAGCGTGATCGAGGGGGTGCGGTCGCTGGAAAGTCTGGTTCATCTCTCGACCCGGCTTGATCGCGCGGTCTAAGCGCGAATTGCGGCTGGGCAGACAACTGCTGCGGATCGTTTGCGTATCGTCCCGCGTCAGTAAGATGGGACTGTCGGCGGAATACGGCGCCCGCCATCTGGCCGACGCGCCCGAGGGCCGCGCCTTCAAGGATGGCCTGAACGCCGTCACGTTGGACAGTTCAGAAGGGGCCGGGGTGATCGCAGGGGCCAACGCGGGTTTCGCACGGGTTCAGCATCTGGCAGACAACAATCTGCAACCACCGCGCTGAACCCGGGCGGCCTTTAGAGGATACCGGGCAGGTTCAACTGATGCTCTCGCGCGCAGTCCAGCGCGATGTCGTATCCCGCATCGGCATGGCGCATGACGCCGGTTGCCGGGTCGTTCCACAACACGCGGGCGATACGCTTGTCGGCATCGGCGCTGCCGTCGCAGCAGATCACCATGCCGGAATGCTGCGAAAAGCCCATGCCGACGCCGCCGCCATGATGCAGGCTGACCCAGGTTGCCCCGGACGCCGTGTTCAGCAGCGCATTCAGCAGCGGCCAGTCTGACACAGCATCGCTGCCGTCGCGCATCGCCTCGGTCTCGCGGTTGGGGCTGGCGACGCTGCCGCTGTCCAGATGGTCGCGGCCAATGACGATGGGCGCTTTCAGTTCGCCGTTTCTGACCATCTCGTTGAAGGCCAGCCCCAGCTTGTGCCGCAGACCCAGACCGACCCAGCAGATACGGGCGGGCAGGCCCTGAAAGCTGATCCGGTCGCGCGCCATGTCCAGCCAGTTGTGCAGGTGCGGGTCGTCGATCAGCTCTTTCACCTTGGCATCGGTTTTATAGATATCCTCGGGGTCGCCCGACAAAGCCGCCCAGCGGAACGGCCCGATGCCGCGGCAGAAAAGCGGGCGGATATAGGCGGGCACGAAGCCGGGGAAGGCGAAGGCGTTCTCGAGCCCTTCTTCCAGCGCGACCTGCCGGATGTTGTTGCCGTAATCCAGTGTCGGCACGCCGGCGTTCCAGAAATCCACCATCGCCGCAACGTGGTCGCGCATGCTGGCCCGCGCCGCCTTTTCGACCGCCTTCGGATCGGTTTCCTGCTTTGCCCGCCATTCGGCCACGCTCCAACCCTTCGGCAGATAGCCGTGGATCGGATCATGGGCGCTGGTCTGGTCGGTGACGATATCGGGGCGGACGCCGCGCCGCACCAGTTCGGGGAAGATATCGGCCGCATTGCCGATCAGAGCGACGGATTTCGCCTCGCCCGCCTTGGTCCAGCGGTCGATCAGCGCCAAAGCCTCATCCAGATCATGGGTCTTCTCATCGACATAACGGGTCCGCAGCCGGAAATCGGCGCGGGTTTCATCGCATTCCACCGCCAGACAACATGCGCCTGCCATCACTGCCGCCAAAGGCTGCGCGCCGCCCATGCCGCCAAGCCCGCCGGTCAGGATCCAGCGGCCTTTCAGGCTGCCGTCGTAATGCTGCCGACCGGCCTCGACGAAGGTTTCATAGGTGCCCTGAACGATGCCCTGACTGCCGATATAGATCCACGATCCGGCGGTCATCTGGCCATACATCGCCAGACCCTTCTTATCCAATTCGTTGAAATGGTCCCAGTTCGCCCAATGCGGGACAAGGTTCGAATTCGCGATCAGCACGCGGGGTGCATCCTTATGGGTGCGGAACACGCCGACCGGCTTGCCGGACTGGACCAGCAGCGTCTCATCCGCTTCCAGCTTGCGCAGGCTGTCCACGATCAGGTCGAAGTCGCGCCATGTCCGCGCCGCCCGACCGATGCCGCCATAGACGACCAGTTCATGCGGGTTCTCGGCCACGTCGGGATGCAGGTTGTTCATCAGCATCCGAAGGGGCGCCTCGGTCAGCCAGCTTTTGGCGGTGATGTCGGTGCCGGTGGCGGGGAAGATGTCGCGGGCATTATGGCGGGGATTGTTCATCGGATCATGCCTTCAGTTCGGCGGCCAGCGCCGCGATTTCGGTCAGGATGTCTTGCAGAGTGACACGCAAAGCGGCGGCCTTGGCGTCGTCATAGGCAAAGGGCGGGGTTTCGGATTGCAGATGCGTCGATTGCGCCAGTTCCATCTGGATCGCATGGGTGCCGCTTCCGGGCTGGCCGTAATGGCGCGTGGTCCAGCCGCCCTTGAAGCGGCCGTTCAGCACCGATGTCCGCCCCGAAGCTGCGGTGATCCGCGCCACGGCAGCCTCGATCCTTGGATCGCAGGTGGTGCCGTTATTGGTACCGATGTTGAAATCCGGCAGGGTGCCGTCAAAGAGAAACGGGATATGGCTGCGGATCGAGTGGCAATCATAAAGGATCGCCACCCCATGCAGCGCCCTGACCCGCTCAATCTCGGCGGAAAGCGCTGCGTGATAGGGGGCGTGGAAATGCGCCTTGCGGGTCTCGATCTCGGCAGGTGTGGGGGCGGTGGTCCAGATCGGCTCGCCGTCGAAATCGGTCAGCGGCACCAGCCCGGTGGTGTTCTGACCGGGATAGAGGCTTGCATCATTCGGTCCGCGATTGGCGTCGATCACATAGCGATGGAACGTCGCCCGCACGGTTGTCGCGCCGGGCAGCAGGCCGTCATAAAGCCGGTGGATATGCCAATCGGTATCGGCCAACACCTGCCCCCGTGCATTCAGGCGGGCGAAGATGTCGTCGGGAATATGGGTGCCGGTATGAGGCAGGCCCAGAATGACCGGGCTGTCGCCTTGCGTCACCTCGACCGGCATCATACGCGGACCTCATCCAGCAGATGACCGGGGACCGCGGCGACCAGCACGCCCTGACGAACGAGATCGGCGGCTTCGGCCAGATCGGGGGCAAGGTAGCGGTCCTGATCCAGCGCCGGGACGGTATCGCGCAAGGTCTCGATCACCGATTGCAGCGGGGCCGAGGTGGTCAGCGGCGCGCGGAACTCGACCCCGGCAGCGGCGCAAAGCAGCTCGATCCCCAGAATCTGCGACAGGTTGGCATTCATCCGCTTCAGCCGCCGCGCGCCATGGGCCGCCATACTGACGTGATCCTCCTGATTTGCGCTGGTCGGGGTGGAATCGGTGCTGCAGGGGTTCGCCAGATGCTTGTTTTCGCTCATCAACGCGGCACTGGTCACCTCGGCGATCATTAAGCCGCTGTTCAGACCGGGATCGGGGGTCAGGAAGGGCGGCAGGTCGTGGCTTAGCGTCGGATCGACCATCAGCGCGATACGGCGCTGTGCGATTGCGCCGATCTCGGCCACGGCCAGCGCGATCTGATCGGCGGCGAAGGCCACCGGCTCGGCATGGAAATTCCCGCCCGAGACGATGCGATCCGCTGCCGTCAGCACCAGCGGATTGTCGGTCGCGGCGTTCGATTCGATCTCCAGCGTCCGCGCCGCTTGCCATAGCAGATCGATGCAGGCCCCCGTCACCTGCGGCTGGCAGCGGATGCAATAGGGGTCCTGCACACGGGTATCACCGACACGATGGCTCTCGCGGATCTCGCTGCCCTCCATCAGACCACGGATCACCTGTGCGGCTAGGATCTGACCGCGATGGCCGCGAAGCGTGTGGATTTCCTCAAGGAAAGGCGCCGTCGAGCCCATGATCGCATCGGTCGACAGCGCCGAGATAATCAGCCCCGCCCGAACCGAGGCAAAGGCATCGAAGAGCCCCGCCAGTGCGAAAGCGGTCGAGACCTGCGTGCCGTTGATCAGCGCCAGCCCCTCTTTCGCGGCCAGAACGATCGGCGACAGATCCGCCATCGCCAGCGCCTCGGCCCCCGGCATCCTGTGGCCCTGATAGGTGGCGAAACCCTCGCCCAGCATCACGGCCGCCAGATGCGCCAGCGGTGCCAGATCGCCCGATGCACCGACCGAGCCTTGCGCCGGGATCACCGGCAAGACGCCTTTCGCCAGCATCCCTTCAAGCAGCGCGATCACCTCTGGGCGGACGCCCGACGCGCCACGGCCCAGCGATAACAGCTTCAGCACCATGATCAGCCGCACCGTCGGCGTCTCGACCGGCTCACCGACGCCGCAGCAATGCGACAGGATCAGGTTTCGTTGCAGGGTCGCGGTATCCTCGGCCCGGATCTTGATCGAGGCCAGCTTGCCGAAGCCGGTATTGACGCCATAAACCGGCTCGCTGCCGTTCGCGGCGGCGGCGATCCGGGCGGCGGATGCGGCGATGCCGTCGCGGGCGCTGTCGTCAAGGCGGACGGCCAGCCCTTCGCGCCAGACCCGTTCAAGCTGGGCAAGCGTGGTTTCACCGGGGATGAGGATCAGGTCAGACAAGTTCGCCTCCGATGATGCGGGCGTGAAGGGGGTTGAAGCCGATGCGATAGGTCAGCTCGGCCGGGTGGGTGACGTTCCAGATCGCCAGATCGGCGCGCATGCCGGGGCGAATCTGGCCGCGATCAGCCAAGCCAAGCGCGGTGGCCGCATGGCGGGTCACCCCGGTCAGGCATTCGGCGGGGGTCATGCGGAACAGGGTTGCACCCATATTCATCGTCAGCAGGATCGAGGTCAGCGGCGAGGTGCCGGGATTGCAATCGGTGGCCAGCGCCATCGGCACCTGCGCATCGCGTAGCGCCTGCATCGGCGGCAGCTTGGTCTCGCGCAGCGTATAGAAAGCCCCCGGCAACAGCACGGCAACGGTGCCGGACGCCGCCATCGCGCTGATGCCGTCCGGCCCCAGATATTCCAGATGATCCGCCGAGATCGCGCCATGCTGTGCCGCCATCGCCGCCCCGCCCAGATCGGAAAGCTGTTCGGCATGCAGCTTGACCGGCAGGCCCAGCGTGGCCGCATGATCAAAGATCGCCGCCATTTCGTTACGGCTAAAGGCGATGCCTTCGCAGAACCCGTCCACCGCGTCGATAAGCCCTTCGGCATGCGCGCGGTCCATCCCGGCAATCACCACATCGCGGATATAGCTCGCGCGGTCGTCCTTATATTCGGGCGGCAGTGCATGGGCGGCCAGCCATGTCGTGCGGACCGAGACCTTGCGTATCTGCCCAATCCGGCGGGCAACGCGCAGCATCTTCAGCTCTGTCTCGATATCGAGGCCATAGCCGGATTTGATCTCCAGCGTCGTGACACCCTCGGCCAGCAATGCATCGACGCGCGGCAGGGATTGCGTCAGCAAAGCATCCTCGGTGGCCTCTCGGGTGGCGCGGACGCTGGACAGGATGCCGCCGCCCGCGCGAGCGATTTCCTCATAGCCTGCACCCTCAAGCCGCATTTCGAATTCGCGGGCGCGGTCGCCGCCAAAGACGATATGGGTGTGGCAATCGATCAGACCGGGCGTGATCAGCCGCCCCTCAAGATCGTGCTGCGTCAGATGACGATAGCCGTCCGGAAGCCCCGCCGCATCGCCGACCCAGACGATTCGACCATCTTCGACAACCAGCGCGCCGCGCCCGATCAGGCCATAACCGCCTGATTCCGCGTCCATCACCGCAATTCCGGCATTGCTGAAAAGCTGCATCCCTGACATCCGGCATTGATTTATTCTCGGCTCTATGTCTAAACTTATTAACACTCTATGTCTAAACTTATTTTGCGATGGTGGCATGCAGCGGATTTGGGCAGAGCGGGCGTTGTTGCCTGATGGATGGGCCGAAAATGTCGGCGTGACGCTGGATCAGGGCCGCATCGCTGCGGTCGAGACGGGCGCAGCGCCGGTCGGTCAGCGGGTGGGACTGTTGCTGCCCGCGATGGCGAACCTGCATTCGCATGCGTTCCAGCGCGCAATGGCCGGTCTTTCCGAGGCGCGTGGCCCGGAACCGCGCGACACCTTCTGGACATGGCGGCAGATCATGTATCGCTTCCTCGACCACCTGACGCCCGAGGATGTCGAAGCCATCGCTGCGCTGGTGCAGATGGAGATGCTGGAGGCGGGATATGCCACCAATGTCGAGTTTCATTACCTGCATCACCGGCCCGGCGGCGGGCATTACGACAATATCGCCGAGATGGCCGAGCGTATCGCCGCCGCCGCCAGCCGCACCGGGATCGGGTTGACGCTGCTGCCGGTGCATTACCAGTTCGGCGGCATTGACCAGCGCCCGCTTGGGCCCGGCCAGAACCGCTTTGGAACCTCGCCTGAAGAATTTCAGCGCCTTCTGGACGCTTCCGAGAAGGTTCTGGCGCATCTGCCTGCCGATGCCGGGATTGGCGTTGCGCCGCATTCGCTGCGCGCGGTGTCGCCCGAAGGGTTGGCTTTGTGCGAAAGCCTGCGGCCGGGTCGTCCACTGCACATGCATCTGGCCGAGCAAATCCCCGAGATCGAGCAAATCAGCGCCGCCACAGGTCGTCGCCCGGTCGAATGGTTGCTGGACAATCATCAGCCGGACAGCTGCTGGACGCTGATCCATCTGACCCACATGACCGAGGATGAAACTCGTCACCTCGCCGCGACCGGGGCGGTTGCGGGACTGTGTCCGATCACGGAATCGAGCCTTGGCGACGGTATCTTCAACGGCACGATCTGGGCCGGAGCAGAGGGTCGCCTTGGCTTTGGATCGGACAGCAACATACGGATTTCATTGGCAGAAGAGCTGCGGGCGCTGGAATATAGCCAGCGGTTGCGTGACCGGGGGCGGGCTGTTCTGGCGACGAAAGAGCGTTCGACCGGGCGGGTGCTTTACGAGTCCGGGCTGGATGGCGGCAGAACCGCTGCGGGGCGCGAGACCGGGGCGATCCGTGAGGGGCTTTGGGCCGATCTGGTCGCGGTTGATCTGCATAATTCGGTCATGGCGGGGCGTGGTGGCGATGCGATGCTGGATTCCTTCATCTTTGCCGGGCATGACGGGCTGATCCGGGATGTCTGGGCTGCGGGGCGGCATGTTGTGCAAGATGGCCAACACATCCATCGGGAACAAATAACCCACGAATATCTCTCAACGATCTCCAGACTTCAGGACCGGATGTGACCGAGAAAGACCTTCCCTCCAGCTCCAAGGCTCAGGCCATCGCCGCCGAGGTTCGACGCCGGATCGTGGACCGCGAATGGCGGCAGGGGGACCGGATTCCTGATGAGGCAGAGCTTGCGGTCAGCTTTGGTGTGGCGCGGGCGACGGTCAACAAAGCCCTGCAATTGCTGGCGGATGAGGGGTTGCTGTATCGGAAAAGGCGGGCGGGGACGCATGTGGCGGTGAACCCCGCGCGCAAGGCGACGCTGACCATTCCGATCGTGCGGGAACAGGTCGAACAGGCCGGGATGGTCTATAGCCACCGCCTTGTCGCCCAAAAGACCGCGCCGCTGCCGCCCGAGGTTGCGGCGCGGATGGCGCTGGCTGCGGGAAGCCCGCTGATCCATGTGCGGAGCGTTCATTTTGGCGATGATGCGCCCTATCAATTCGAGGATCGCTGGATCAATCCAGTCGCGGCACCGGGCGTTGAAAGCGTTGATTTCAATCGACTTAATCCCAACGAATGGCTCGTGAGAAACTTTCCGTGGTCGCGGGCGGATATGAACTTCCGGGCCGAGAATGCCGACGCAACCGATGCCCGGATGCTGGAGACGCGGCAGGGCACCGCGCTGCTGGTGCTGGAGCGGACGACTTGGAACGATCTGGGTGCGATCACCTCGGTCAGGTTGGCCTTTCGACCGGGCTACAATATGGTCGCGATCCCCTGATCGGGCCGCGCAACGGGGTGCGGGCGTTGCAATCGGTATTTTTGCAACGAAGAAACGGCGGGGTGCGTCTGGGCCAGCAAATGCTGGACACAGGGCCGCACATCCTGTGCACCGCCCGTGCACAGGATGTGCACAGCGCGTACACAGCTTGCGAACGGTGGTGTTGCGTTACAGGGGGGCGGGCCTGCAAAACGGTGCTTGTGTCAGGCCGTTGGAGAATTAGGATGAATCCCAATTCAACGGAACGGCGATTTGAGCATGCTGAAATTCACACGGCGCGCGGCTTTGTTCGGAAGCGGGGCAATTGTCGGCGGATGGCTGACGGCGCGCTATGGTCCGCACCTGCCGGTGCTGGACGGCAACCCGATCCTGCGGACCGAGGCCGATGCCGGTCATCTTGACGATGCCAGCGGGCTAAGCCGCACGCCGGTCCACCGCCATGTGATCCTGAAGCAGCCGCCCGATCAGACGTTGATCGAGGCGATCCGGTCCGAGATGGCCGAGGCGCGGGCGGCCGGGCGTCCGGTCAATGTCGGCGCGGCGCGGCATTCGATGGGCGGGCAGGCGATCCCACGCAATGGCCATGCGCTGACCTTCGACAATGGGCAGGTCGAGGTGGATCAGGCGGCGGGAACCATGCGGGTTCATGCCGGGGCGCGCTGGTCGCAGGTGATCGCGGCGCTGGACCCGTTGGGCTTTGGGCCGAAGGTGATGCAGTCGAACAATGATTTCGGCGTCGCCGCGACCTTTTGCGTCAATGCGCATGGCTGGCCGGTGCCGAAGGGGCCGATGGGGGCGACGGTGCGGTCCTTCGACATGATCCTGCCCGGCGGTGATCTGGTCACTTGTTCGCGCAACGAAAACGCCGATTTGTTCCGCATGACCATGGGCGGTTACGGGCTGACAGGGGCGATCATCGCGATGGAGGTCGAGATCGCGCCGAACCTGCGGCTTGAACCGAGTTTCGAGGAAATGCCCGCGGCCGAGTTCGGGACGCGCTTCCTGTCCACATTGCAGCAGCCCGAGGTGAATATGGCCTATGGGCGGCTGAGCGTGGATCGGGCGGGCTTTTTCGACAAGGCGCTGATGATCAGCTATCGCCCGGTTGCCGATCAGACCAACCTGCCCCCGGCCAGCGGGTCGGGATGGATGGCGAAGCTGGCAAGCCGCCTTTATCGCGCGCAATTGGGCAATGAGCCCGCCAAGCGGCTGCGCTGGTGGACGGAGACGACGACCGGGCCCTTGCTGGGAGCCGGGCCAGTGACACGAAACAGCCTGATCAACGAGCCGGTGGTGACGCTGGACGACCGCAATCCCGACCGAACCGATATTCTGCACGAATATTTCGTCGCACCCGAGCGGTTCGCGGAGTTCGTCGATTTGTGCCGGAAGGTGATCCCGGCCTCGTATCAGGAATTTCTGAATGTCACGCTGCGGTTCGTGGACCGTGACCCTGACAGCGTACTGGCCTATGCCACCGTTCCCCGGATCGCCGCCGTCATGTCCTTCAGTCAGGAAATGACCGCGCGAGCCGAGGCGGATATGGCCCGGCTGACGCAAGAGTTGATCGGTGGTGTCATCGCCATCGGCGGCAGCTATTACCTGCCCTATCGCCCGCATGCGCGGATCGAACAGTTGACCGCGGCCTATCCCCGTGCGCCGGAATTCGCCGCCGCCAAGCGGGCGCTGGACCCCGGCCTGCTGTTCCGCAACAATCTGTGGGACAGCTATCTGGATCGGCTATGAGCATCATACAGAAAATCTGCATCGGCTATTTTATCGCTCTGATGGGCGCGGCCTCGTTGAACTATATCCCCGGACTGACCGATCAGGAGGGGCTGGCATTCGGCATCTTCGAACTGGATCTGTTCGATGACGCGCTGCATGTCGCCTCGGCGCTTTGGGCACTGGTAGCCGGGGTGATGGGCGGGCGCGCCGCGCGGAATTTCCTGCTGATCTTCGGCGCGCTTTATCTGGGCGACGGAGTCTTCGGGTTCTTTACCGGCTATGGCTATCTGGATTTCGGCATTTTCACCAATCCGGCAGAGGGGCTGTCCTTCACGCTGTTCAGGTTCCTTGCCAACCTGCCGCATCTGGTTCTGGGTGGATTTGCGCTGTTCGCCGGGCTGAAATGGGGTCGGCAAGGGGTCGCGGGTTAAATGCGCTGGCTGCTGCGCAAGCTGCTATGGCTGGTGGCCGGTCTGGTGGCTCTGATCCTGTGCCTGCTGGCTCCGGCAGGTTATGTCGAACTGGCCTGCCGCCCGGATATGCGCGCCGATGACTATCGCCCGATCCTGCCCGAAACGGATCGTCGGCCCGAGGCGCGGACGCTGCTTACCTATCCCGAATGGCATATCGTTCATGCCTATGACGATTACGCCCGTGTCATCACCACCGGCGATCCGCAGGATTATGGCTATCTGTCCTCGATAGGCGGCTTCTGGTCGTCGCTTTGCGCCTTGTCAGAGGCGACCGGGGATCATGGTGGCTTCCCGTGGGAGACGAAGCAGATGGTCTATACAATCGGCGTCAGCTTTACCGCTGAAATGCTGATGAAGGCGGCCTATGAAGAGACATTGGGCCGGGTGGCCACATGGATCCGGGGGGATACGCGGGCGCCTTTGGATGATCTCTCGGCCTTGCAAGCGGCGGATTACGCAGAGTTTTTGCAGCAGGTGCCGTGGTATAAGTGGGATTTCGCCAAAAGCGCGGCAGAGTTGCATGAGACAGGCGGCAGGGGTTTTCGCGACCGGGAAAGGCGGCTGGCGCTTGGGTTGGAATATCGGGGCAAGGCCGCCTATGCCGGAGTGATCGCGCAGGCGGTGGCGCAGGTCGGGGCGGATGCGCTGACCCTGCGGATGATCGTGGCCGGGATCGATGCCGAGCGGCTGGCCGCTCTGCCCGGCGTGAACGTGATCGGCCAGCGACCAGAGGGGATCGAGATCGAGACGCCGCGTTATCGCGAGCTGACGCATCTGCTGGCGCAGATGGCGGCAGAGGGGGCGGGCTTTGTCGAAATCGCCGGGAATGACGATATTCTGGTCACCGCAATCTCGGGTCAGGAACAGGCCACGGGGGCGATCTTCAGCTTCAGGCGGCAGGGATATGGCGATTTCCGGCATCTGATCATGGTCAAGGTGGCGGATCTGGGTTCGCTGTTGCGAGAGATGTCGGGCGAAGGCCTGACGCTTGAGCATGTTCACGATTATTAGGCGGTGGAGCCTCTATCTGCTGGCGGTATTCGTCGGCTGGATCGGGGTGCTGTCGGCGGTGATGCTGTTTAGCGATGCAGCGCCCGGCGCCGTGGCGTTCTTCCCGGCGCAGGATTTCGTGGCGGAATTGCCCGATGGTGCGGGCGTGGCTGGCGCGGGACGGTTCTGGATTGCGGTGCGCAGTGATCAGCCGGGGCTTGGGCTGGCGCTTTACCGGGCCGGGGCGGTGCTGGTGCTGCCTGCCGGACTGCCGGGATGCCTGCCCCTTGGAAAGGGACAGGCGGGTTCGTGATGGATCAGGCTGCGGCCTTGCGGCGGCGTGCGATCAGGCCAAGCGCGCCCATCCCGGCAAGGATCAGCGGGAAGCTGGCCGGAAGCGGGATCGGGGCGGGTTGGGTATAGCCCAACTGCTCGCTGGCGACGAGTTGCAGAATCAGCGAGTCGCGCTGGCTGATGCCAAGGTCGCGGGCGGCGATCTCGTGCAGGCCGAACATGGCCGGGTTCAGCCCGGTGATCGTCCCGAAAAGCGTCAGTGCGCTGAGATAGCTGCCGTATTTGCTGGCATGGGTGCCATCGTCGAACCACAGATCGATCAGCCCGTCGGTCCCGGCATCAGGGCCCCAGAAATCGCTGGTCGCAAGGCCTTGGTCAAGCGCGCGCAGGAAAGCCTGCCCGACCGGCGCGATCCCGGCATAGCCGGTATCGCCTTGCGCAAGCGCATAGTCATAGGCTTCCTGATACCCTTCGACCAGTTCGGCGGTCATCTGGGCGTAGTTGTCGTAGAACGTTTCCGACGACGGCGTATCGGTCCAGGTGATCGAGCCGTCGGTATCGTCGCGAACCGTCTCGGGCGCGCCGTGGATCATGTTCGGGCGGGCCCAGGTCTGATAGAGATAAACCTCGGTCTCTTCGCTGGCATTGGCGTTCACATATTCGCCACGGCTGCGGCTGCAGGTCACGGAAGAGGTGCCGGTTGCCTCGCAGGCGGCCTGACGCTCGGCTGCGGTGGCGCCGTCAAAGCCGTCACGGTCGCGCAATACGCCGGTGCCGCCGGGTGACTGGACCAGGTTCTTGATCGCGTTGGCGTAGTAGCGGAAACCTTCCCGGTCGGCGCCGTTATTATTGCCGCTGGCATTGGTCTGATAGGCCAGCGAATTGGCGCTTTGTTCCTGCAGAACGACCTTGTCCCAGGTCTGCTGGGTGATGTTGCCGCGCGTATCCCAGTTGGCAGGGCTGCTGTTCAGCAAATGGCCGCGCAGCGAGGCCGCGTTCCGGGTGGACAGCGAGACGTTGTAATCCAGCCCCGCCTGATCGGCCAACTGTTTGAAGATGCCCGCAACGCCGCCCCAGGGATGCGGCTCGAAAGCGTGGCTGCCGGTGGTGTCGGTGAAGGTGCCCCCACGCTCGGGCGAGGTCAGGTCGGTGACGTTTTCGGCGTTGTAGCTCATCACCGGATCGACGCGACCGAAGGTGTAGCTGTTTCCGACAAACAGAATATCGACAGGTGCGGCCATCGCCGACAGCGGCAGAAAGCCTGCCAGCAAGCAAGCAGATAAGCGGATCATGTTGTTTCCCCCCAACTCTTTAATCCCAACTCACCTCTTCGTGAGAAGAAGGAGTTCGGTCAATTTGGAGTTAGCGCAAACTGAGCAAGAACCATTGGATTGAGCGAATGTTCGCTCATTCTGTTGACGTAAGGGTAAATCATTGAGGCATGCTTATTAGGCGAATGCGGGGCGGCATCCAAATTTCCGCAATCCTCACCGTCTGTGCCGCTGTGACTGGTCGTCGCCGCGGCACCGGCTAGCCTTGGTCAACCACAGACCGCGCAATCATTCGAACGAGATCAGGTTCGAACACATCGTTCGGACCTGCCTTTCAGTTCGGCACGAAGATTTCGACCCGGCGATTAAGCTGACGACCGGCGGGATTGTCCTTGCCGTCGACCTCATTCAGCGCAACGGGCTGGCTTTCGCCAAAGCCCTCCGCCTCCATGTCGCTTGTGACGGCGCGGTCCTTCAACGCGGTCTCGACGGTCAGGGCGCGGCGCTGAGACAGGTCCAGATTATAGTCGTCGCTGCCCTTGGCATCGGTATGGCCACGGATCTCCAGCCGCCCCGGGGAGACGCTGATGAAGGCTTCTGCCAGCGCATCGACGGTTTCCGCAGCATCGGAGCGCAGATCGTCCTTGTCGAAGTCGAACAGGATGCGATCTTCTAGCGTGATCAGATAACCGCAAGCAGCAGGCGGCAGACGGAATTTCGTCAGCAATGGGAACTTGCCCGCTGGCGGCACCGGCGGCAGTGGCTCCATCGCCATATCCTGACCGTCAACACTGCCGCTGCCATTGCCGTCATTGATGACGATATGTTCGCCATTCCACGATCCGCTGCCATCGCCTTCATTGATGATCTGGCCAAGAGGACCGCTCCAGATGCCGCTGCCATCCGCTTCGATGACCACCTGACCTACGCGATCCGAATTCCAGGTACCGCCGCCTTCGCCATCCAGCGTGATCTGATCGCGCTGGCTGTTATAGCTTCCCGAGCCATCCGCCTCGACCGTGATCTGCTCGCCATCGTCACCTTCGCGGTTGATCGTGCCCGATCCATCCTCTTCGACCGTAAACTGCGCACCGCCGATATTGGCGACACCAGCGCCACCTTCGTCGATCACATAGGTGCCCTCGTCGCCCAGATCGGCGGTGATCCCGGTATCGTCGCGCAGAACCATGCCAAGGCCGGGCACCAAGGCACCCTGATCATCGCATCGGGCCGGGGCGATGCGGATGCCGTCGATTGCGGCGAGTTTATCGCCAAGTGCATCCTGAAAACTTTGCTGCGCGGGCTCGACGCCGACAAAGTCCGGCACGACGATTGCGGGGATTGGCGGGATCTCTGGCGCGTCCTGAGCCTGAGCCTGAGCGGCTTGCGCCAGCAAAAGCGCAGTTGCCGAAAGCAGCAAAGCGCGGCGGCGGGGTGCGGTGAAAAGCTGTTTTACAATCATTTAATGTCCTTGCGCGTCGTGCGTCCGAAGGAGTTTCGCAGCCACAACAAAGCCGGGGCGCGCGCCGATAGAAAGGGGATTTTAAGGCGATGAGCAAAGGCTGGCTGAGGGGCGATGCGCGGCCTTTTCGCGCAGACACGATCCTCAGCCGCCGTGGCAGAAAAGGATCGTGCCAATCAAAAGCGACGAAACGCCCCTATGACCGCGACTCGGGCGCGTCGGGCTTCGTGCCTTCTTTCGGGGCCGCCGGTTTTGCGGCCGGTTCATCCAGAATACCGGTCAACCCGTTCTCGAAGTTCATTCCCAGCTCTTCGCCAAGCTTTTTCATCGCGGGCAGTTGCAGCGCCGCGCCCAGCATGGCGTCGAAGGCCTGATTGACCGGGGCCTTGCCCTCGCCCGAGCCACCGCCGCCATTCGCGCCGCCCAGACCGCTGATCTGGTTGATGCGGATCGAGTCGATCTTTTCGGCCGGCTTGACCATTTCCTGAACGATGCGCGGCAACGCCTCCAGCCGGGCCAAGGCCACGCGCATGGCGACGATTTCCGGCGAGAGCGTGTTCTCGGAATTGGCAAGCGCCTGACGACCTTCGGCCTCGGCCAGAAGGTCCAGCTTCTTCGCCTCGGCGCGGATGGTCAGGGCGTCGGCCTCGGCCTGTGCCTCTTCGCGCAGGGCTGCGGCGCGGTCGGCTGCGGCGTTGCGTTCAGCCTCGGCGGCGATGCGCAGGCGGGTCGCCTCGCGCTCGGCCTCGCGGCGGGCGTCGATGACGGCGATTTCCTTGTCGCGTTCGGCGCGGGCCACGGCGCTGGCGGTTTCAATCGCCTCGCGCGCCTTCATCGCCTCGGCACGGGCCGAGTCGGCAGAAGCGCGGGCGCGGCTTTCAGCTTCGGACTTTTCGGCGATGATGATCTGACGATCCTGGTTCGCCACCTCGATATCGCGTTCCTTGGTGATCTGCGCAGCCTCGATGGTGCGGGCGCGGGCGATCTCGGCAGAGTTGATTTCCTGCTCGCGCTGAATGCGGGCGCGTTCTTTCTCGGATTCCGCAGCCTCGCGGGACCGGGAAATCTCGGCCTCTTGCAGCGCCTTCAACTGCTCGATTTCCTGCGTGCGGGCGATCCGCGCCTCTTCCTCGTCGCGTTCGATTTGCAGCTTCAGACGTTCGGCCTCCATCGCGGCGCGGCGGACGGCCACATCGGCATCGGCATCGATCTGTGCGCGCTCTTTCTTCGAGGTCGCGATCACCTCGGCCAGCTTGCGCATCCCGACGGCGTTGAAGGCGTTGTTTTCGTCAAGCGCGTTGAAGGGCGTCTGGTCCAAAGCGGTCAGCGAGACGCTTTCAAGTTCCAGACCGTTTTTCAGCAGGTCGTTGGAGACGGCATTCTGCACCTCTTGCACGAAATGGGTGCGGTTTTCGTGCAGTTCGTCCATCGACATCCGGGCGGCGACGGCGCGCAGGCCATCGATCAGCTTGCCCTCGATCATTTCGCGCAACTGATCGACGTTGAAGGTCCGCTCGCCCAGCGTCTGCGCGGCGCGGGAAATGCCGTCCTCGGTCGCCTGAACCGAGACGTAGAACTCGACCCCCACATCGACCCGCATCCGGTCCTTGGTGATCAGCGCGCCATCGCCCTGACGGCGCACTTCCAGACGCAGGGTCTGCATGTTCACCGGGCGGATTTCGTGCAGCAGCGGAATGACGATGGCGCCGCCATCCATGATGACGCGCTTGCCGCCGGCGCCGGTCTTGATCAGGCTGACCTCGCGCGTGGCGCGGCGGTAAAGGCGGCCAAGGATCACGCCAATCAGCAGGAAGAAGACGACGATGACCCCAAGGATCACCAGATAATTGGTCATGTTCATGTGAGCTTCCTTAGGGACAGGTTCATTCGATGGGGATGATGCGCAGCAGCCAGCCGCCGCCGTTCGGGATCCGTTGCCGCACGGTCAGCACCTCGCGACCTTCGGGGATCACGTCGTCGGGGTGGTGCGGCTCGCAGCGCATGTGGTGGATATTGCCGTAAAGATCACGCAGCCGCACCTCGGCCGGGGAACCGGCGCGGGCGGTGCCCTGCGTGACGACACCGCGCAGCCCGCCCATGAATTGCGCCGAGGTCGCGGTGCTTTCCACGCGCGGCAGCAGGCGGGCGAAAAGGCGCGCGAAGCGGGCGGCAAAGGTCACGCCGATCAGGGCGGCGACCGGCACAGCGATCCAGCGGGTCAGAGGCGCGGCGATCAGGTTTTCTGCGGCCGTTTGCAGGATAAAGCCCGACAACCCGAAGCCCAGCAGCAGCGCCGCCAGCCAGATCATGAACGGGGTATGGCCAAGGCCCAGCCATCCGGCCAGCCCCTGTGGCGAGGACGGCTGCAATCTGGATGCGGCCATTCGGTCGGACGCCGAAAGCAGTTCTGCCGTGTCGGGCATCGCATTGGCGTCAAGGTCGAAGGCATCGCCAAGATCGGCGTCAAAATCGGGGCCGTCCGCCTCGGCAGCCATCAGCGAGCCGCCCAGAAGAAGCGCGATCAGTTCCAGCAGAAGCAGCGCGATCAGCAGGCCGAAGGCAAAGAAAAAAGGAAGATAAGGTGCGGACAGAAGATGAGAGAGCAAGTTATTTACCGGAAGAATCTATACTTCCATCAATGCGGCAAGCGGACGCTTCGATCAAGTGGTTGTGACACCCGCCTGCCGCATCGTCACGCTGCCGGACAATGTGCCGGATGGCGGCCCCGGCAAGGGCCGCCGTGGGGGCGGTCAGCCCAGACCCAGTTGCGCGCGAAGGGTCGAAAGATCCTCGGCCAGCGCGTTCACCGCAGCGGACAGCGCCACACGGTCATCCTCGGTCAGCTTGTCATAGGTGACGTAGCCATCGCCTTCCTTGTATTTGTCCAGCGTGGTGTCGATGGTGGCGAAATTACCGTCAACCTTGGTCAGGAACGCCTCATCCGTGACCAGCGGACGCACCAGTTCCACGATCTTGCGGGCACCGTCGAAATTGGCGCGGAAATCCCACAGGTCGGTGTGGGAATAGCGGTCTTCCTCGCCCGAGATCTTGGTGGCTGCGACCTCATCCATCAGCGCGGCGGCACCGCCCACCACGACTTCCGGCGGGAAGGTCAGGCCTTCGATGCGGCCCTGCAATTCCTTGACATCAGCCAAGAGCTTGTCTGCCACAGGCTCCAGTCCCTCGGTCGAGTTCTGTTCCCACAGCCCGTATTCGATACGGTGGAAACCGGGGAAGGCCGGATCGGCCTCAGCCTGTTCATAATCGTCGGCGCGGCTGTCGATCGACACGTCGAGATCCGAGAACAGTTCGGCAATCGGTTCGATCGCCTCGTAATGCTGGCGCGTGGGCGCGAACAGTTCCTTTGCCTTCTCGACATCGCCACCCTTCACGGCGGCCACGAATTCCTCGGTCGCGCCGACCAGATCGTCGGTCTTGTCCGAGACATAAAGTTTGTAATCGCTGATCGGCCCGACCAGATCGAGCGTCGTATCGGCGAAGGCCGCAGGGGTGGCTAACATGCCGCAAATCGCGGCAAGGGTCAGAATTCGCATGGGAACCTCCTGTTACTGTGTCCCGTTGCTATGCTCCGACTGGCTGGTGGCTTGTCGGGGATCTTAAATGGCCTCGATTAGGGTGCGGCCAAGATAGTCGCCGCCCTCGGAAAATCCGGGCAAAGCGTAGAAATAACCGCCGCCGACGGGCTTGATATATTCCTCTAGCGGCTCGCCATCCAAACGATGCTGAACGGCGATGAAGGCGCGTTCCAGATCGGACTGGAAAGCGATGAACAGCAGCCCCTGATCAAGCTGGCCGTTCTTTTGCACCCCGTTCACATAGTTGAACGGACGGCGCAGCATCAGATTGCGGTCCGAATCCGGTGTGCGCGGATTGGCCAGCCGGATATGGCTGTCCATCGCCAGCACCGCGCCTTCGGGATCGGCGGTATAGTCGGGAACGTCGGTCTCGGTCCCCGCACGTCGGTCCAAAGGCGCACCGCTGGCCTTGGTGCGGCCAAAGATCGCCTCTTGCTCGCTCAGGGGGGTGCGGTCCCAACGCTCGACCAGATTGCGGATGATGCGGACGGCCATATAGCTGCCGCCTGAGGCCCAAGTGGGTTCGCCCGCATCGGCCCAGACGATCCGATCCATCAGCGGCACATCGCCGCTGTCGGGATTGGCCGATCCGTCGCGGAAGCCCAGCAGGTTGCGGGCGCTTTCCACCTGCCCATCCGGGCGGGGCGGAATCACCGGGACATTCCCGACCTGCGCCCATCGCAGCACCAGCCGGTCGGGCAGCGATTTGACGATATCGCGCAGGGCATGGACCACGGTATCCTGCGAATTGGCGCAAAACTGGATTGCCAGATCGCCGTGGCAGATATCGGCGACAAGGGCGTCATTGCGGAATTTGGTCATCCGGCTGAGCGTCGCGGGCTTTAGCCCCGCCAGCCAATCGCGACCCTCGAACAGCGAATTGCCAAGCCCGACGGTGATGGTCGAGGCATCGGGCCGCAGCACCGGCCCAAGGATGCCGCTATCTGCGGGCGGTAGTTTCGGGTCGAGTTCAGGCACCGGGCCGCCATGGGTCAGGAAGACGATCCGGTCGGTCAGACGACGAAACAGGTCTTCCAGCGCGGCGGGATCGGCGGCGATCACATGGAAGGAGGCGACCATGCCATGCGCGGGCCGGGGCGTGGTGATCCCCGCCTGATGCGCGCCATAGGGCGAGATGATCTGGCCGCGATCCTCGGTCCCTTCGACCGGGGCGGCGGCGACGTTCTGCGCCTGCTGCGCCATTGCCAGACCGGGGACGATCCCGGCCAATGCGGCGGCTCCGGTCAGGACGTGGCGGCGGGTGGGGCGGTCGGTCATGGCGCTATTCCAGACCGATGGCAGGGTTATAGGCAGCGGCGGCATCGGCCACCTTGCGGAAGGCATCGCCGATCTTCTGGCGGTCTGCCTCGGCCAGGTCCGCCCATGACGGGAAAGCCTCGCCCTGCTTCAACCCGTCCAGCGCGGCGCGGGCATCGGTAAGCGCTGCGTTCAGCCCTTCGGACACTTTGGCGTCGGCATCCTTGACCAGCGGGTCGATCAGCAGCGCCGATTTGGCCGCGCCGTCCAGATCGGCGGCATATTCGGCCAGATCAGCCCCCGCATAGCTGACATGGTCGCCCTGCAATTGATCGGCCACCCGCCCCGCCAAGGCCGAAGCATTCGCCGCCAGTTCTTCGGGCGCGACCTGCATCTCGCGGATGCGCTGTTTCAGGGTTTCGGCATCGGTGGCGAGGGTCTGGGCCAACGGCTGAAGCCCCTCGGTCGAGCCCTTTTCCCACAGCCCGTATTCGATGCGGTGGAAGCCGGTAAAGGCCGGGTCTTCCTCTCGCTGTTCCAGATAGGCGGCCAGCGGGTCCATCCGCTGCGTCAGATCGCCGATCCGGGGCCAGATCGGGGCCATCTGCGACCACGGCTGACGGGCGGCGAGCCACGCCTCTTTCGCGCCCTCCAGATCGCCTGCGGCAATGCGGTCGTGCAGCGCCTCGGTTGTTTCGACCAGTTCCGAGGAGCGGCGGCTCAGATAGACCCGGTATTCCGACAGCGGGCCGATGAATTCGCGAAGCTCTGGCTTGACGCGGGCAGCCTCGGATTCCGCTGTGGCGGTCACGGTCAGGGTGCCACGCGGATTGGTCAGCAGGCCGCAGGTGATCTCATACGTCCCCGGCTTCAGGCGCGGCGACAGGGTGGTGTCCAGCCCCGGCACGATATTCTCACGCTCGGCCACGACCATGACGCCGTCGAGGATTTCCCATTCCAGCGTCCGGTTCGAGCCGTTGTGGATCAGGAAGGTCGGCTGCCCGGCAGGCACGGTCAGATCGGCGGGATCGCAGGTGCGGTCGTTGACGGTGACCCTGATCGCACCCTCGGTCACAGGCTCGCCCGCATGGCGCGTGGCCAGCCACAGCGCAAGGCCGCCCGCCACCACCAGAAACGTCGCAGCAGAAAGCGCAAGGATCGCGGTGCCGCGCGACATGGGATTGCGGTCGGCCATTCAGGCGCTCCCTTCGACATGGGTTCCGCCCGGCGCGGGCATCGGACGCAGGAAGAACCACAGCGACAGGATTAGAACCACGGCCCAGACGATCACCTCGCCCAGAACCGGCGCTTCCTGATAGCCGAAGAGCGCGTTCAGCACCGTGCCCGCGACCGAGGTGATCGGCAGCGATTCCGAACTGTCCCAGGCCGGCTGTTGCAGATGATTCCAAAGACCCGCCTCGTGCAGCTTGCGCAGCACCGATCCGGCAAGGCCCGAGGCGACAAGGATGATGAACACCCCGGTCCAGCGGAAGAAGCGGCGCAGGTTCAGCCGCAGACCGCCGCGATAGATCGCATAGCCGATGACCAGCGCGATAACGACGCCAAGGACCGCGCCCAAAGCCGCGCCCTGACCTGGGTTCTGCTGAAAGATCGCCAGCAGGAAGAAGACCGATTCCAGCCCGTCGCGGGCAACGGCGAAAAAGCTCATCCCGATCAGCGCCCAGACCGGCGCGCGGGATTCGGTCAGTGCGGCGTCGATGTCATGCTCCATATGGGCGCGCATCGACCGCGCGGCTTTCCGCATCCAGAACACCATCGAGATCAGGAACACCACCGCGACCGCGCCGACGATTGCTTCGAACAATTCCTGCGTGCGCTGCGGGAATTGTCCGCCAAGTGCGATGACGGCGGCGCCCACGAACAGCGACAGGGCGACGGCCAGCAGGATGCCAACCCAGACGGCGGGAAGCCATGCGCTGCGACCTGTCCGGCCCAGATAGCCCGCGATCAGACCGACGATCAGCGCCGCCTCGATCCCCTCGCGAAGCATGATCAGAAATGACGGCAACATCACCGCGTCCCCCTGTCATGGCGGCCGAAAGGGTTACCCAACCGAACCACTCGGAAATAGCGTTACGCCTGTCGAAACGGATGCACAAGGGCAATGGATGGGTGGCAAGCCGTCGGCTGAGCCGTGCGTTGAGACGCGGCTCGGCTGCGTTGCGAAGGGGCTGGATTAACGGGCGATGTTGTGCAGGGTAACAATGGACGGGCAGCCGACGTGCCGACCGCAGCCGAATTTCGCATCGCTATCTTCAGACGAATTGATTTCGCATTTTTCAGGATGGAGCCGACATGTATCATGCACTGCGACTGGTTTCTGCGATCTTTCTTGCCGTCGCTGCGACCGGCGTTAGCCAGTCACGGGCAGAGTCGCCCTCCTTCAGCACCCCTTCCGGCAATATCCTGTGCTATGTTCCCGTCCATCTTGGCTCTTTCGACGCGGAAGCGGACCTTTTCTGCCATATCTTCTCGGCCGATTGGACGCCTCCGTCCGAGGAATTCTGTGATCTCGATAGAACGGCCACGATAGCGCTCGGCCCCAAAGGCAACCCGAGTGAAAGCATGTTCTGCCATGGCGACGTCTTCTGGCCGGTGCCAACGCCGGTTGTATCCTATGGCTCCAGTTGGTCAGTGCTCGGCTATCGCTGCGAGATTGCGGAGAGCGGCGTCACCTGCGTCAACCGAGACGGCCATGGTTTCGAAATCGCGCGTCGTGGTCGCAAGCTCTTCTGACAACATCCCAAAGCAATGCGCGGCAAGATCACGCCCGAACATGCATTAGCTGAGCGCATGACCTGCCGCCTGCTCGGCCAGCCATTCGCGAAACGCGCCCTGCCCCGGCGTTTCCACGGTGGAATGCGGGCGCGTCAGCCAATAGGCACCCGCCTTGACCAAGGCAGCAAAGGGCCGGATCAGGCGGCCGGAAGCGGTCCAGTGATCGAAAAGCGGCAACGGCAGAAGCGCAGCACCGTGACCTCGCGCGGCCATTTCCGCGATGGCCAGAGAGGTGTCAAAGACCGGGCCGCGCAGCGGGGGGCAGGTCGCGCCCTGCGCCTCGAACCACTGTTTCCACTCGCCTCCGCGATATGAGCGGAGCAGCGGCAGCTCGGCCAGATCATTGATGCTGCGCAGCCGGTCGGCCCAGGCGGGTGGCGAAAAGAGGGTCATCGGCGCTTCGATCAGTTGCACCGCCGCGATGCCATGCCAGCTTCCGTCGCCGAACTTGATCGCCAGATCCAGCCCCTCGCCCGCGATATCGACGCGGTTGTTGTTGGCATGAATGCGCAAATCCACCGCCGGGTGCCGCGCATGAAAATCGGCAAGGCGCGGCATCAGCCATTCCGTCGCAAAGCTGCTGACCACGCCCAGATTGACCGTCTCGTGAAACCGCCCGCGACTGAAGCGGTCCAGCACCTCGGACATCCCGTCAAAGGCGCGGGTCAGCACCGGCGTCAGCGCCACCCCCTCATCCGTCAGCACCAGCCCACGCGGCACGCGCCGGAACAGAGTCACGCCCAGACGCTCTTCAAGCCCGCGGATCTGGTGGCTCAGCGCCGCCTGCGTCACGCAAAGCTCAACCGCGGCGCGGGTCAGGTTCAGGTGCCGGGCGGCGGCTTCAAAGGCGCGCAGGGCGTTCAGGGGAAGTCGCGGTCTGTCCATGCGGGGACATTAGTTTTTCTAATTCCGAAGGTGAAGTATCATCGTTTGAAACCTCACCAAAATTCCGGTTATCAGGATTTTATCGGGGCCGACACAGGCCCAGCCGACCAGCAAAACAGAAAGCATGAACATGAATTATGGATGCGCAAGCCTTGGCTTGATCGTATTGAGCCTTTGCATTCCGGTGCCGGCCTTTGCCCTGACCGATGAGGATTTTCAGGATGCCGCGTCGGGCATCTTCGATCCGGTGATGCAGGAACATGACATTCCCGGTCTGGCAATTGGCGTCACCATGGGCGGCAAGCATTACGTCCACGTCTCCGGCATGGCCGACCAAGAGGCGGGCCGCCCGGTCGATCAGGACACGGTGTTCGAGCTTGGCTCGATCAGCAAGCTCTTCAACGTCACGCTGGCGGCGCTTGCGGATCAGCGCGGCGTGCTGTCGCTGGCCGATCCGGTCAGCGATCATTCACCCGCGCTTCAAGGCACCGCCTTTGGCAGGCTGAGCCTGATGGATCTGGCGACCCATCAGTCGGGCGGCATGCCGCTGCAAGTGCCGGATGAGATCAGCGACAATGCCGGTCTGATCGATTGGCTGGCGGAATGGCGGCCCGAGGCGGGCGCGGGGCATGATCGCTCTTATTCCAACATCAGCATCGGCGTGCTGGGCCGCCTTGTCGCGATGGCATTCGGGCAAGATTTCCCGACGGCCTTGCAGGAAAACGTGCTTGCGCCGCTGGGCCTTGAGGCGACCTATATCGTGGTGCCGCAAGAGGCGCAGGGCGATTATGCCTTCGGCTATTCCAAGGATACGAACATGCCAATCCGGGTCAATCCGGGCATGCTGGACGCCGAGGCCTATGGCGTCAAATCCAGCGTGACCGACATGCTGACCTATCTGGACGCGCAACTGGGTCAGGGGCAGGTGCCGCAGGATCTGGCGCAGGCGATACAGGCCACGCAGGCGGGCCAGACGCAGACCGCGCATTTTCAGCAGGCGATGATCTGGGAACGGTATGGCTGGCCCGCCGATCTCAACCGGCTTCTGGCGGGCAATGACAGCTCGATGGCGCTGGAAAGCCAGCCTGCGGACAGGTTGGACAGCCCTGACACGAAAAGCGACGGTGTGCTGCTGAGCAAGACCGGCTCGACCAGCGGTTTCGGTGGCTATGTCGCGCTGATCCCCGAAGAAGATTTCGGCATCGTCATTCTGGCGAACCGCAACTATCCGAATCAGGTCCGGGTCGAGGCGGGTATCGCGCTGGCTCAGCGACTGATCGAGGGCGCGACGGCGCAATAAGACGCAACGGGGCTGCCGCGAGGTGCGGCGGCCCCGACGGCACAAGACGCAGATGACTGTCTTCCCCTGCTGACGAACTCACCGGATACCCCCTCTTCGCGACGAACCGCCGATGCGTTGTCGCGCAAGTTGTGTTTCGGGACGCTCGGCTCATAATCGTCCGATGCGGGTCTTTTCCGCACAACAATCATACCGGACCGTCGTCATCACATGGTCGCAAAGCGCTGCTAGTCGATGGATCGAAACTGGCCGGATCAGCGACAGGGATGACAATCATGGCAAACAGGATCGGCAGCGAATTTTCAGCAGCCTCGGACGCGGCGACGTCAGAGGTCGCCCTGCACGAAACCTTTGACGACGCGACCGGGTTCGCCACTTCGGTGCCGTTCTTCTCGGACGGTTCGGGCGATTATTTCGGTATCGCGGGCGCAGCATCCGGCGATGATTTCGGCGAGGGGGCGACGCCGTCCGGGCTGAAATCCTATGGCGGCACCGATGGCGGTTATCTGACCGGGCATGATCTTGACGGCGAAGGCGCCAGCCTGCCGGTCACCGCCGAATGGTCGGGCATCGACATCAACGGCCTCTCTGATCTTACCTTTCAGGGCCGCTTTGCCGAATTTTTCGATGCGCCCGGCGATATCGACGCCGATGACTATCTGCGGGTCGAGGCGCGGATCGATGGCGGCGCATGGCAAACCGTGCTGGCCTTTGTCGGCGCGGATTTCACCTCGGGCAATTTCAATGGCAACTTCCGGCAGGACACCGATCTGGACGGCAGCGGCGATGGTGCGCTGCTGACCGGCGATCTGCAGGATTTCACCGCCTCGATCACCGGCAGCGGGTCGGTTCTGGATCTGCGATTCTCGGCCAGTGTCGAGGCCGGGGACGAGGATTTCGCCGTCGATGATTTCCGCGTGCTGGGCAATTCCGGCGGCGAAACCGCCCCCGCCGTGATCGCGCGTGCAGGCGACGGGTTGGCTGTCGCGGAATCGGGCGGCACCGACAGTTTCACGCTGGAACTGGCGACCGAGCCCGCCGCCCCGGTTCAGATCACCGTGGCCGCACCCGACGGGCAAAGCGAAATCAGCCTTGATGGCGAAACCTTCGCCGCCTCGGTCACCGCGACCCTGACCGGGGTTGATCCGGTTCAGGTGATCGTCCGCGCCATTGACGACGATCTGGCCGAGGCCAGCAGCCATCAGGGCACGCTGAGCTTTACCGTCGCCAGCGATGATCCCGCCTATGCCGGGTTGACCGTCGGCGATCTGACCGTGACCATTCAGGATAACGATGCCGCAGTCTCGCTGATCTCGGCCATTCAGGGCAGCGGCGATGCGTCGGCGATGGTCGGCGATGAAGTGACGGTCGAGGCGGTGGTGACCGGCATCATTACCGGCGCGAACGGCCAGCAGGTCGGCTATTACCTGCAGGAAGAGGATGCCGACAGCGACGGCGATGCCGCCACGTCCGAGGCGATCTATGTGTTCTCGAACCAGCCTGTGACGGTCGGCGACCAGCTTCGCGTCACCGGGCGGGTGTCGGAATTCGGCAACCTCACCCAGCTTGAGAACCTGCAATCGGTCGAGGTGCTGGCGACCGGGCAGGCGCTGCCCAGCGTCACCCAGATCACTCTTGGCATGCGCGACAATTTTGAGACCTTCGAAGGAATGCGGGTCCAGCTTCTGACCGGCTCGGAAGATCCGCTGACCGTGGTGACAAACTTCAACCTCGACCGTTTCGGCGAAATCGAGGTGGCCGAGGGCAATCTGGTCCAGCCGACGCAGATCTATGACCCGCAGACGCAAGCGGAACTGGTGGCCGAGTTGGCGGCGGCCAATGCGGCGGCGCGGTTCGTGATCGATGACGGCTCAACCGCGCAGAACCCGGACCGGGTGACGATGATCGATTCCGGCGACGGCACCCCGCTGGAAGCAGGCGATCCGCTGACCGCCACCGGCCCGACGCTGCGGCTGGGCACGGAACTGGACGGCGTCACCGGCATCATGGATCAGCGTTACGGCACCTACCGGATTCAGGTGGACAAGCCGCTGGACGTGACCGAGGGCAGCGGCGAGCGCCCGTCAGAGGTGCCGGATGTAGGCGGCGACATTCAGGTGGCCAGCTTCAACGTGCTGAACTATTTCACCACGCTGAACGATGGCAGCGGCGGCACCGGCCCGAACGGCGATCTGGACCCGCGCGGCGCCACCACCGCCGAGGATCTTGCGCGGCAGACCGACAAGCTGGTCACCGCGCTGACCCAGATGGGGGCCGAGATCGTCGCCCTGCAGGAGATCGAGAATAACGGCTTCGGCCCGGACAGCGCGATTGCCACCCTGGTCGATGCGCTGAACGCGGCCGAGGGGGCGGGTGTCTGGGCCTATGCCGATCCCGGCACCGGCTTTCTGGGTGAGGATGCCATCACCACCGGCATCATCTATCGCGCCGATCAGGTCAGCCTGAAAGGAACCGCGGTGCTGGAATATGCCGAGAACAGCTCTGCCGCGACACAGGCCATTGCCGATCAGATCACCGCTGCGACCGGCACCGAATTCGCCGATCTTCAGCGCAACCGCCCGGCCCTTGCCGCGACTTTCGAAACCGCGAACGGGGCAGAAGTGACGGTCGCCGCGAACCACCTGAAATCGAAAGGGGATAGCGGTCTGGTCTCGTTGCTGGAGGCGGCTGAGAATGCCGGGCTGGACCCCGCACTGATCGACGCGCTGCGGAACGATCCGAACTACGATCAGGGCGACGGACAGGCTTTCTGGAATGGCGTCCGTGCCGAGGCGGCGGCGGAGCTTGCCGAATGGCTGGCCTCGAACCCGACTGGGGCGGACAGCACCGAGAACCAGTTGGTTCTGGGGGATCTGAACTCTTACGCGAAAGAAGATCCGCTTCAGGCGCTGGCCGATGCCGGCATGGTCGATCTGGCGACGGAATGGCTGGGCGAGGATGCCTATAGCTATGTCTTCGACGGCCAGCGCGGGACGCTGGACTATGGCATGGGCAGTCAGGGTATCCGCGACAATGTCACCGGCGTCGCCGAATGGCATATCAATGCAGATGAGCCAGACCTGTTCTCCTATTCGTCGCAATTCAACGATCCGGCGTTTTACAACAACGATCCCTTCGCGGTCTCGGACCATGATCCGTTGCTGATCGGGCTGGAACTGGATGCGCCCACGACAACGATCGCCACGCGGGTCGATTTCCTTGATCCCGCGATCCTGCTGAACCGCGTCACCTATTCCGAAGACGGGGTGAAGGTGGACAGCGATCTGGTGCTGCTGCCGGTGCCGCGTCTGAAGATCGACGGCTCGGACATCACCGTCTCTGCCGAGGGCAAGGGGATCAATCTGCTGACATTGGCGGGCAAGGGCCTTGGGGTCTATTCGCTCTTCGGCGACAGCCTGTTTGGGTCCCAGGCCACGCGGCTTAACCAGAACGAAACGATCCGTTTCGCGATGGATGACCGGGGGCGGCTGGGCGACGCGCTGGATGCAGCATTCGAGTTCGTCAATCTGGGAGGCAAGGGCGCGGTCCAGCTTGGGTTCTACGATGACGGCAAGCTGGTCGATCAGGCCAGCCTGACCATCACCAATGGCAAGATCGCATACGAGGCCGATGCCGCATTTGACGAGGTAACTGTCCGCACAAGCGGAAACCTGTCCTTCGAAATCGCAGCCGCTGATTTCACGCGGATCGAGGATGACAGCTTCGTCTTCGTCTGATTGGTGACAATGACAGGCGCGGGGGTCTTTCCGCGCCTGCCTCACAAGGCGGTGTCTCAGCCGATCGCCTGACGCCACGGTCCCAGAAGCCCGCGATCCGACAGCCGACCGATCTTGCCCAATTCGCGCCAGAGACCGCGAACGCAATGACGCATCGCCAGTTGCTGACCTTCGGCAGCCGCCAGAAGATGGGCGGTATAGATTGCATTTCGGATCTCGCCGCCGACGATCTGAAAGGAATGCGACAGGAAATTCAGGTCGATATCCCCCGCGCGCTGTTCTGCAGCAGGTAGCAGTTTTTCCCATATCCGGCGGCGTTCGTCCGGGCCGGGCGGTGCAAATTCGGCCCGGACCCGCAACCGCCGCAGGAAGGCATCGTCCATATTTCCCGCAAGGTTCGTCGCCAGAATTGCCAGCCCCTCGAAACTTTCCAGCCGCTGCAGCAGGAAATCGACGGTGATATTGGCATATCGGTCATGACTGTCGCGCAGTTCGGTGCGCTTGCCGAAGACGCAGTCCGCCTCATCGAAGAACAGCGCGACGCGCGACCGCTCGGCCTCATCGAAAAGCGTAGCCAGCCGCTTTTCGCTTTCGCCGATAAACTTGTCCACGACCTGACTGATATCGATCCGGTAAAGCGCATAATCCACCTCGCGCGCGACGATCCGCGCCGCCATGCTTTTCCCGGTCCCCGGCGGCCCGGTGAAAAGACAGGCAAGCCCGCGCCCGGTCTGCAGGTTGCTGCCTGCGCCGCCTGTGTCGAACAGTCCCGCGCCATGGCGGGCCCAGGCGATGGCAAGATCGATCTCGGCCTCGGTCTCCGGGCGCAGGACGATGTCCTCGCGGCAAAGATCGCAATCAAGCCGCTGCGCGGTTCCCCGGAAATCGGCGATACGCAGGCGGTCACAGGCGCTGATCAGATCCTGCTGGTCAGGCGCGCTTCGCCCCTGAAGCTGGGCAGCGGTCACCGCCAGACCAAGCGCACGCTCGACCCCCTTGCGGCCAAGATCGAACCGTTCGGAAATCAGATCCCGCTCGTCATCGGTGAGGCTGGGCATCGCCTGCCGCCATAACTCTGCCCGCTGCGGACGGTCGCGACCCGGCAGATCAACCGGCACCGCCTGTCGCCCCAGCCTGACCGCCAGCGCCGCAAACTGCGAAGGCGCGGCGATCAGGAAAACATGCCCGCCCAGACCACGCAGCAACGCCGTCCAGTCCAGCGCCTCGGCCCCCTCTTCGGGCACCGTCAGGATCACCGCCGTTCGGTAAAGCTGCACCATCCGCCGCAAATCGTTCCTCACCGCCCTTTCGGTCAGGGCGGCGGCATCCAATTCGACCGCAGCGGTCGCGGTAGAAGCAGCCAAAACCCGCGCCACATCACCCCGCCCACCATCGACAGGTCCGGTAACGATGAACGCTGCATCCGGCGGAAGCCGTCGTTCGGCCAGAAGCCGCGACAACACGGCGACGCGCTCGGACACAACCTCGGACAGTGGCGGCGGGGTGCCGTAAAGCGGTCGCAGCGGGAAGGGCGTCACATCCGCCTGCCCCAGCGCATAGGCCACCACATCGGCAGGCGCGGTGATCCTGCGGTTGATCAGCGGGCCTTCAGGCTCGATGCGGATCAAGCCATAGTCGATCAGCGGCGCGCCGGGTTGCAGGCGCGGCAGGAAGGCTATCGGATCATGGCCTATATCAGCCACCCGACCCAATGTCAGATGATTGCCGCCACCCAGAAGCGCGACCAGACGGGCGGCTTCGGGGCTGACCTCGACCAGCGAGGCCAGCAGCAGCAATTCCCGACCGGGCGGATCAAGACCGAACTCGGCTGCGATACGGTCAAGGCCAGGTAAGGATGGAGCCTGCAGCGGCTGACCCTGTTGCGAACGGGCGAGGCTTTCCAGCAGCGCCGCCCCCTCGACCGGCAGGGAAGCTCCGCGATTGTCCAGAACGCGCCCGGCAAGCCATGCGTTCAGCGGCGCAAGCCTTGCGCTGCGCTTTGGCGGGGCAATCGCGGGCAAAGGGGGCTGCGATCTGTCGCTGCGACCGAACCAGCGCCGGAAACCGCCGCGCTTGATCTGGACGGGGCGCGGATCGTCGATCAGGGCAGAGTGCAGGATATCGGGCGAGAAATCATCGAAGCGATGCGGATGCATGTCCGGCCCGGCCACCCACATCCGGTCTCCGCGCCGCGTGACGATGACAAGACGCTGCGTCTGCCCCGTCTCCAGAAGCCCCAGATCGGGCCTGTCCGCACATAGCAGCACAGCATCGAACGGGCCGTTCGCGGGAAGCGTCACGATCTCGGCGCCATCGATCCCCGACAGACCGCGATCAAGGATCGTGCGCAACATGGTCGGCGCCGCCGACAGATTGATTCCGATCCGCACAGTGCCCCCGACCGCCTCATGTTGCGAAAGCCTTCCTGCAGGCTAAGGCAAGTTGCCGCTGATTCTGATTGGTGACGAGGGTTCAGCCGGGTGCAAAACGGGTTTATCCGACGACCGGGCATTGCCGTGCAGAGGTTGCGGCCTTTGGGACAGACCGATGTCAAATCTCATGGCAGGAACCGGGTCCAGATGATCGCAGATTTTCCCGGTAAAATTTGAACTGATCGGTTTTGCATCACTCCGCATCAGCGGAAAGAACTAGATCACCTTGATCAAAAGATGCAGATCTTTTTGAACAATAGGGTTCATATCCTGCATTGCCGATCCCGCTCCGTAACCCCGGTGCAGATCGCTCAAAAAAACCAGAGATTAATGAACATAAAAGTTCAAATCGCTCGCCCATGAGCCGATTTTGAACCTCCGAGCGCTTTGCCCGATGACCGTGGCGTGGCGCAGGATCGGAAGGATCAAACGCCGACCAACCGGGGTTCCTTCATGCAAATGCATGTCCAGACATCGCGATCCTTCGTCCGGGAGAGGCCCGTTCATGGCTAACTGGCGGGTCATCGAGAATGCCGGGCGCACGCTGGTCGATGTGCTAGACCGGCATATCGTGGCGCTTGGCATCCCGAATGTGGGGGTCGGTCTGGTCACTCCGGCGGCGTTCACCAGCCTTGCCGGAACCAGCGATCCGTTCATCTCGCTGTTCCTCTATCAGATCACCGGCAATGCCGAGATGCGCGGCAATCCGATGCGGCTTCGCCCCGACGGAACCCTTGGCCGTCAGGCGCTGCCGCTGGAGCTGTGCTATCTGGTCACGGCATGGGGTGCGCGCGCGACGGATGACGTGACCGGCGACATGCCCGCGACGCTGGACGAGGCGCGTCTGAACGGCGCGATCCTGCAAGCCTTCTACGACAATGCCGAGATCGCCCGCGCAAACCTGTTCGAAATGCCGGGCATGCCGGTCTGGATGCCGGGCGACGGGTTACAGGTGCTGCTGGAAAGCCTGCCGCTGGATGGTCATTACAGGATTTGGGATGCCACCGAGCTGGGCTATCGGTTGTCGCTGGTTTACCGCGTCAGGGTCGCCTCGCTTGATCCGACCGATCCGCCGCCTGCCCCGCAGGTGGTCGAAGCCGAACTGTCGGTGGTGCAATGACAGGCATCCGTCATCAATTGTCGCTGATCGTCCGCTTCCGCGATCACTTCACCGGCCAGCCGGTGCCGCAGGAACTACCGGTGCGGTTGGCGGGAAGCCTGCTCCGCCCGGTCCGCCGCCCCGATGGCAAGGGCATCCGACAGGCCGATGGCAGCTATCGCTTCCTTGGCGCAGGCACGGGTGCCCAGACGATCCTGTGGCGCAGGCCGCTGACCCGTGCCGAGGCAGGCTGGGTCCGGTGGGACGCCGATGATCCGCAGGTGACGCTGCCCCTGCCCGACCCCGCCACGGTGGTCGAAGTCGATCTGTGGCCCGCCGCCGATGCCATCGCCACCGCAGGCCAAACCGGCATCCGTGGCAAGCTGCAGGGCAGTGACACCGCCGGGCTGGAGATCCGCATCGCCCAGCAGGGACAGCCCTTCGACAGAATGACCCGCACCGATCAGGGTGGCGAGTTCCTGTTCCTGCCTCCGGGCGCGATGGCCCCGGATATGGCGGGGCGGATTCCCCTGACAATCGAGGCCCGTATTCCCGGCGGCGCGGCACGTCCGGTCGCCTCGGGCCGGTTCATCCCCGACAGCGCCGGTGCTGCCTTCGCCGGACAGGATTTCACCATCGCGCCGCAATCGGTGGCGCGGGTGGTCTTTCAACTCACCTGACAAAGCCTCTGCAAAGGAGACGATACGATGCCCGAATATCTCCGCCCCGGCGTCTTCATTCAGGAGACTTCGTTTCGCGGCAAGCCGATCCAGGGCGTAAGCACCTCGACCGCCGGCTTTGTCGGTGCCGCACGCAGCGGACCTGAAGGCAAGCCGACCTTTATCGGCAGCTATGGTCAGTTCCGGCGGCTGTTTGGCGATCCTGTCGCCGTGCCGTCCGGGCTGGGCGACTATCTTGGCCACTCGGTCAAGGCGTTCTTCGAGAATGGCGGCAGCCGATGCTATGTCGTTCGCGCGCTTGGCCCCGGCGCTGCCGCCGCGCAGCAGAGCATGGATCAGGGCACCGTCTTCCGTCTGGCACGCGGGGCCACGGTGCGCGGCCCCTCGGACACGCTGCGGCTGAACACGTTGCGGCAGATCGTGCCCGGCACCATTCTGCGGATCCTGACCCGCCCTAATGCCACCAGCCCCTTTGCCGAGCGGCTGGTCTCTCCCGTGGCCTCGACCAATCCGCAAGAAAATTCAGTCGTTCTGGCGAACCCGGTCGCGGCTGGCGTCACGTTCGAGGCCGACAACACCATGGTTCAGATCATGGGCGCCGCACCCTCGGCCGATACCGGGCCGGTCATTCTGGCGCGCTATCGCGGCAATGACGGCAACCGGCTTGCGGTCGAGTTCCGTCCGCGCGACCGTGCGCCGGTGGCGCTGACCACTGCCAGCGGCAGGCGCGTCGATCCGGCGATCCCGCTGGCCGCCGATGCGGCGGCAGGCGACACGACGTTAAGTTTTACCGGGCAGGCGCTGCAAAACCTGCGCGTCGGCGACCGCATTCTGGTGGGCGCGGACGCGGCGACGATCACCGCCATCGCGGACGGCGACCTAACCTTCTCGGTCAGCGGCGGCGGCGCGGGCGCGGATCACAGCGCAGGCGGCTCGACCCTGACGCTGATTGCCCGCAGCGGCAATCCCGCCGGGACCGAGGTCGATCTGGGCGCGGCCCCGGCGGCCTTCGACATCGACATGACCGGCGGTGCTGGCCCCTACGGTCCGGGCACGATCCCGCATGATCTGGCGATGACCCTGCAGGCGGGGGATGAGCTTCGGGTGACGACCGGCGGCAATGTGACCGAGATCACCGTCTCGGCCATCCGCACCGCGCAGGACATCGCGGCGGGCGCGCATGCAACCATCGACACCGCCTTGACCGCAAATGCCCCTGCCGCGACGCCAACCCGTCTGGTCGCCACCGCGCCCGGCGCGGGTCTGTTCCACCGCATCTATGTCAACGATGCCACGGGCCTGACCGCGCCCAATCAGGCCGGTTCGTTGCAGGCGATTGCGGTGCGCAATGCGGGCGGCTTTGCCAATGCGCAGGTGGTGCTGGTCGATGCCACGCGCGGCGCGCTGTATCTGACCGAAACGGCGGGCGATTTCCCGGCCAGCGGCGTCGATTCAGAAAACTGGGTCAGCTTCGAGGGCTTGCAGGTTGCGGCCAATGGCGATGACACACTGACCGTCGCCTCGACCGCCAGCTTCTATACCGGCGCGAAGGTGGAACTGGACACCGGGACCGAGAAGATCGAGGCGACCGTCGCCGCAATCGACAGTGGCGCCAGAACGGTCACGCTGGACCCGCCCCTCACGCTGGCCGCTCCGCTGCAACTTGATCCCGATCCGGCCCAGCGTGCGGCATATCTGCGCGTTCACGAGATCGATGTGCTGATCTGGCAGAACGATGCAGAATCCGGGCTTCCGGTTCTGGCCGAGGCGTTCGAGGGGCTGACCTGGAACGACGACATGGCGACCGATGCCGGGCTGCGCTATTTCGCCGAGCGGCTGAACGATCCCGAGATCGGCTCGAAGCTGATCGAGGTGGATACACCGGTCGCGGGTGCCGGGATCGGGTTCACCGACGCTCCGGCGACGGCGAACGGGTTGCCGAAATATCTGGCCAATGGCGATAATGGCGGTGCGATCACCGATCTGTCGCTGATCGGCGAGGATATGGGGCCGGGCCGTCGCACCGGGATCGAGGCGCTGGCCGAACGCGACGACATCTCGATGGTCGCGGTGCCCGGTGTGACCGCCGAAACGGTGCAGGCGGCGCTGATCTCGCATTGCGAGCGGTTGAAATATCGCGTCGCGGTGCTGGATGTCCCGCCCGATGCCGCCGATGTCACCTCGATCCAGGCGCATCGGAACAATTACGATAGCAAATACGCGGCCTATTACGCGCCATGGCTGCGGGCGCTGAACAGCGTGAATGGCAGGATCGCATCCTTCCCGCCTTCGGGCTACGCGATGGGCATCTATGCCCGCACCGACAATTCCGTCGGCGTCCACAAAGCCCCCGCGAACGAGGTGGTCCGCAACATCGTCGATGTGGCGCTGCCGTTGACCGCGCCAGAGCAAGAGGTGCTGAACCCCATAGGCGTGAACCTGATCCGCGATCTGACACCGCGCGGCATCAGGATGTGGGGCGCGCGGACCATCAGTTCGGACATGGAATGGAAATACCTGAACATCCGCCGGCTGTTCATCTATGTCGAACATTCTATCGATATCGGCACCCAATGGGTTGTTTTCGAACCAAATTCCGAAGCGCTTTGGGAACGAGTGACCCAATCCATCTCGTCCTTCCTGACCGGCGTGTGGAAATCCGGGGCGCTGATGGGGACCACCCCGGAAGAGGGGTTCTTCGTCACCTGCGACCGCTCGACCATGAGCCAGGACGACATCGATAACGGCAGACTGGTCTGCGAGATCGGCCTGGCCCCCGTCGCCCCGGCAGAGTTCGTCATCTTCAAGATCGGCCAGTTCACTGCGTCGAGCAGCTAGGAGCATTGAGACATGGCAACCGAAAGACCGAACCCCTATTCCAACTTCAACTTCGTGGTCGAGATCGACAACGAAGAAGTTCTGGGCTTCTCCGAGGTCACCGGCCTCGACAGCGAAACCACCCCGGTCGAATACCGTGAAGGCAGCGATCCGACCTCGGCCATGCGGCAATTGCCGGGGACCGAGAAATATTCTCCGGTAACGCTGAAGCGGGGGATCACCGGCTCGCTCTATCTGTGGAACTGGCGGAAAGAGGCCCGCGACGGCGGCACCACCTTCCCGCCCACGCGGACGGTGACGATCAAGCTGTTGAACGAAAAGCATGACCGCAACGCCCCGGCGATGACATGGGTGCTGACCAATGCCTGGCCGACCAAGCTGACCGGCCCGACCCTGTCCGCCAAGGGCAATGAATTCGCGGTCGAGCAGCTTGATCTGATTCACGAGCGGCTTGACGTAAGCTGAGGCCCTGACCCATGGCGATGACCTATCAGATCCCCGGCGTCTATGCCCGCCCCCGTCCCCGCGCGGAAGGTTTCCCGCGCGTGCGGACGGATGTGACGGGCTTCGTCGGCATTGCCGGGCCGCGCCATCTGGGCGAGGCCGTGGCGGTGAACGACTGGCAGGGATATGTCGCCGCCTATCGCACGGATGGATTGGGCAATCCCGTCCCGCCACCGCCCGGCGCGGTGCTGGACAAGGCCGTTCGCGACTATTTCGCCAATGGCGGGCGGCGGCTGTGGATCGTCAATGTCGCGGCCTCGGTCGATGCGCTGCCTGCGGCGCAACTGTTGAACCGCATGCTGGGGCTGGACAATCTGGCCGGACATCACGGGCTGGAACTGCTGCTGCGCCAGTCCGAGGTGATGTTGGTCGCCCTGCCCGATCTGGATGCGGAAATCGTCGTCGAGGATGACCGCGCCGAGCCCCTCCCGCCGCGCGGCAATCCCTGTTTCGGCCCTTGCCGCACCATCCGCAGCGATGGCGCGAACGGGCACGGAGCCGCCAGCGCGCATTCCTTCGGGCGGGCGATCCCGGCTGACGACATGCTCTGGGCACAGCAATATCTGCTGACCCGGCTGGAACGCGAACGCTGGCGCTGGTTCGCCCTGCTTGCGCCGCCTTCGGGCTATACGCTGGCTCGGGCGATGGATTGGCGGACGCGGTTGACGCAGGCCATGGGCGGCTCGGATCTGGGGGCGCTTTACTGGCCGTGGCTGCTGGTTCAGGACAGCCCCGGCGCGCCGGTCGAATTGCGCTCGCCCATCGGGGCGGTGGCGGGCATCTTCGCCGCGACCGATATCGCCGAGGGGCCGCATGTCGCACCGGCGAACCGTCCGGTCAGCGGGGTGGTCGGGCTGGAGACGCCCATCGGCGACCGCGAAAATGCCCGCGCCTATGAGGCCGGGATCAACCTCTTGCGCAGCTTTCCGGGTCAGGGCATCCGGGTCTGGGGCGCGCGGACACTGCTATGGCAGGGACCGCTGGACGCCGCCGATCCGCTATCCTTCGTCAATGCCCGACGCTGCCTTTCGGCCATTGCCCGTAGCGCCGAAGTGGTCGGGCAGCCAATGGTGTTCGAACCGAACACTGCACTGCTCAGAATCAAATTCCACCAACTGATGGTCGATTACCTGCGCCGCGTCTTTGCCACCGGCGCGCTGAAAGGCGCGCAGCCCGAGGACGCCTTTTTCGTCAAGGTCGAGACGGTCGAAAGCACCGCCGAGGGCCACCTTGAATGCACCATCGGCGTCGCGCTGGCCCAACCGGCAGAGTTCATCGAGTTTCGCATCGGTCGCGAAGGCGGCGTGATCGAACGGGCGGAGGCTGTGTGATGGCTGTGTTCCCGCTGTTTCAGCCGGTCCTGAAGGTCAACTTCATGGTGACGATGTGGGACACCCCGGATTCCAACGGCGGCGGGCTTGAAGGCGCGCTCAGCACTGTCGGCTCGGCGGTTCTCAGCGCGGCGACACAGTTCGTTCTGGGCGGTTTCAAATCGGTCGAGGGGCTGGACGCCTCGAACACGCTGACGACCTATCATCAGGGCGGCCAGAACGACAGCGAGTTGCACTTTTTCGACCGGGCAAGCTATGCGCGGATCGTGCTGCAGCGCGGTGTTACCTTCAACACCGATCTCTGGGACTGGCAGCATCAGGTCATCACCGGCAAGCGCAAGACCCGCAAAAGCGGCACCATCGTGCTGATGGATACGCGCAAGCTTTACGAGGTGCCGGGCCTTGGCGCCAGCCTGCCCGGCATGGCCTTCCCGGTCGCCTCATGGACCTTTCACAACGCGCTGCCCGCCAAGCTGGCCGGTCCCAAACTGGATGCGACCGAAGGCGCGGGGGCGGGTGCGGTCGCCATCGAGGCGCTGGAACTGCATGCCGAGAAGATCGAGCGGGTGTCGCTGGCACTGATCCCCGGCGTGGCCGATCTGAATTCGGTCCTGTCGGGTCTGGTCGGGCTTGCGGGTGGTGCGGCATTGGCCGGGGCGTCGGCAGGTGCCACGGCCATTGCTGGCGGGTTCTAGGGGGCGGGGATGACATTGACACTCGCCACCCTCTCGAATGCCTCTGTCGCCGCCGATCCCGGCGTGCCGGTCATGTTCAACCCGGCCGAGATGACGGTCACCACCAACATGCTCTACCCCGAGGTCTCGGTGCCGGGACTTTCCACGCCGCTGCTGCAATTCGTGCGCGGCGAGGCGAAGACGCTGGAGGCAGAGCTGTTTCTCGACAGGTCGAATTCCGGGGAATCGCTGACCGCTGATCTGGCGAAGCTCAGGAAATACATCACCATCGACAGCGACCTTCATGCACCGCCGGTCTGTAGCTTCGCTTGGGGCGATACGACCTTCACCGGCGTCATGGTCGAGTTCAAGGAAAAGTTCAGCATGTTCGACAGCGCGGGGAAAATCCTGCGCGCAAGGGTGACGGTCAAGCTCAAGGCCTATGCCCCGGCGAACCTGCAATACACGCAGATCAACCAGCAATCGCCCGACCGTACCAAGACCCGCATCGCCCGTCACGGCGACCGCTACGACCTGATCGCCGCCGAGGAATATGGCGACCCGACGCTGTGGACGGTTCTGGCCGAGGCGAATGGCGACGACCGCCCGCGGCTGCTGGTCCCCGGCGCCATCGTTGAAATTCCGGCTTTGTAAGAGGGGATCATGGCTGACACCGAAATCGACAACATGGTCACCGAAATCACCTTCGAGCCGCTGATCATCACCGCAACGCCGCCGACCGAGGCGACCGACGATCTGTCACGCCTGCGCGAAATTCTGCGGCCGCTGATCCTCGACCTTCTGGCCGAGGAATATGACACCGTCCGCCGCATCATGGGGGGCTAGGCGATGGATGGCGATCTGGCTCAGGCCGCCGCAGGCCAGCGTCCCGGCACCGCCTTTCACGCGCCTCAGGTGCGGCTGGTGACCGAAACCGGGCAGCCACTGACCGTCGGCGGTCAGCCCGTATCGGCCGATATCATCAGCGCCAAGGTGACGCTGACCGCATCCGGTGTGGGTCAGGCCGATATCGTGCTGAACAATCAGCGGCACGACGACGCGCACCGCCCCATCGTGCCGATCTGGCGCTACAACAAGCTGGGCGAATTGTCCTTCGGCACCATCCTGCGGATCGATATGCGCTACGGGCAGGAAGGCTGGTCGCCGATGATGATGGCGCAGGTCACCGGCATCGAATTCGACTTCCCCTCGAATGCCGGGGCGCAGGTCACGCTGAAGACCGAAGACATGCTGAGCCTTCTGAAGGTCAAGCCCGAGATGGACCATCTCTATATCGACTTCAACGAGGTCGAGATCGCCGAGATGGAGTTTTCCGAGGCTGGCCTTCGCGTCGGCGCACCCGCCCCGCAATCGCCCTTTTCAACCCCGATCGACGTGGTGACGCATGAGAAGGCGAAATCGCGGATGGAATTTCTGACCGAGATCGGCAAGCGCATGGATTTCGAGCTGTTCGCAGGCTTCGAGGATGACAGCCCGATCACCACCCCCGGCGCGACCCGACGCGAGGCGGTGGGCTTCTTCGTCCCAAATCGCGCGGCTCAGGCCGACAGGATCGTCACACTGAAATGGGGCCGCGACATCATCGACTTCAAGCCTGCGTTCAAGGTCTGGGATATACCGACCGAGGCGGTGGCGCGCGGAAACACCCCCCGCGACCGTGGCACCATCGAAGAGCGTGTCTCGGTCGCCGATAACCGCGCCGAGGTATTGACCGACCTGCATCCCGCGCCCGAAGGCGGCGCCGCACCGATGGACCCGGTGGCCGCTCGCAGCACCGCCTTCAGCGATGCGGGCGAAGAGGTGAACTCGCTGAGCGTCGATGCCAAGAACCTTGATATCGAACGCGCCCGGCTGGCCGCCATCGCCGCGTTGCGTACCGGCTTGCGCGAGTTTCTGACGGCCGAGATCAGCACCATCGGCTTCACCCGCATTCGGCCCGGCATCCATCTGAACCTGACCGGGTTCCACGCCCCTTTCGACGGCATGTGGTATGTCACCCAGACCGTTCACACGCTGAACGGCGCTGGCTACATGACCAAATCATCGCTGCGCCGTCCGGGGATGCTGGACCCCTCGACCTATCCGGGGGCCGCTGCATGAGACATTCCATCTTCACCGCGATGAATGCCGCCTCCCGCCCCGGCGATGTTCGCGGATTGCGGCTGGCCGAGGTCAAATCCATCGATGAGCGTGGCTATATCCTGACATGGCTAAGCGGCAATGTCCGCTCGGACAGCGCGCCCGCCCGCGCCGCAAGCTTCATGGCAGGCAAGGAACGCGGCGCCTATTTCCCCTACGAGCAGGGGGATGAGGTGGTGGTGGGCTTCGTCGATAATGACGAGAATTACCCGATCATCCTTGGCGCGCTGTGGTCCTCGCAAGACCCGCCGCCGCCGGATGCCGATACCTCCTCATCGAACAACACCCGCACCATCGTCTCGCGTGAGGGGCATCAGCTGACCTTCGACGACACCAAGCAGGCGGGCAAGGTGCTGCTGCAATCCAAAGGCGGCATGAAGATCGAGATGGACGATGCGGCAAAGACCCTGACCATCCAACTGGACGACAGCAACAAGATCACCTTCGCGCTGGCGGGCATCACCGTCACCGGAACCGTCATCAACCTGAACTGAACGGAGGGCATCATGATCGTCAACGCCACTGATACCGCCCTGCCGCATATGTTCCTGCGCGGCTTCCGCGCGCCTGTCGGGCAGGCGGCGACCTATCAGCCCGGCACCGACATCGTCAGCTTTCAGGAGGTCGGCAGCTTCATCGCCCGCGCCCGGCTTGGCCTTGATGGCGCACCGCGCGATCCGGGCGAGGTGGCGACCGAGGACGAGGCATATGACGGCATGCCCGAAAGCGGGCCGTTCCGTTACGAAGCCGATATCTCGGTCTGGAAAGCGGCCCCCGATGTCGTGGTGGTCGACGATATTCTAGCGATCCCGGCGGTCGTGAACGACCCTTCGCTGACACCGCTGCCACCTGCGCCCTATGACGCCGATCTGGCCGCCGATATCGACGCCGTGCTGACCACAGCGTCCTTCGGCACGGTCGAAATTGATCGCGGCGCGGGTTTCGGCCCGGCGCAGGCGGTGGCCTTTGGCTGGCAGTCGCGGGGAACGGGCGGGCGGCTGGCGCTGGCCGGAGATGCGACAACCAACGATCCGTGGCGGCTCAATGAATTCGATGGCGCGCGCTACAAGCTGCCCGATGGCTATGACAACGGTTTCCAGAATGGTCGCCCGCTGAGCGGACAGACCGCCTTCGCCCCCGGCAACCGTCTGCGGCTGACAGACACGACCGTTCCCCTGCCGCATCCGGTGACGCTGCTGACCATCCCGACCGCGCCGGTCCTGTCGGTGACGAAAGAGGGCGCGCCGCTGGACCCGCCGCTGTCGCTGACACCGCTGGTCGATACCGTGGTGATGGATCGCGGACGGCAGGAATTCACCCTGATCTGGCGCGTCACCTTTGCTTGGGAAGACCGCTTCGAAGACGCAACGCTGGAGGTGTCCTGACATGGGCAAGCCGATCACCACGACAGCCGGGGGCATCTGTTTCGCCTTTCCGAACGTCTGCCTGACACAGGTCGGACCGGCGACTGTGCCGATCCCCTATCCCTCGATCGGCCAGCTTTCGGCGGCGGGGGGCAGCGGCACCGTCAAGGCGGGCGGCAGCAATGTCGTCCGGCAGGCCGATACGATCTCTTCGACCACCGGCGATGCGGCGGGGCAGGCCGGTGTCACCTCAGGCCCGGTCGAATTCGTCACCGCATCGGCCACGGTCTTTGCCGAAGGCTCGCCCATCGTGCGGCTGTCAGATCAGACGATGCAGAACAGCGGCAATGCCTCGGGCATCGTTCTGGGCGGTTTTCCGAAAGTGCTGGTGGGGGGCTGAGATCATGGCCGAAGCGGATCCCAGACTGACCGGACCCCGCCCCTATCTGGGCGTCGGCTGGGCCTTTCCCGTCCGTCCCGTCGGCGGTCGCCTGACCTGGGCCCGCTATGAGGAAGACGTCGAACAGGCGGTCGAGATGATCCTGCGCGTCAATCCGGGCGAAAGGGTGATGCTGCCCGCCCATGGTGCGGGCCTGCGGCGGTTCCTGTTCTCGCCAAACACCTCGGTCATTCACCGCCGGGTCGAGGATGCCGTCCGCAGCGCGCTGCTGGATCAAGAGCCGCGCATCACTGTTGAGCGGGTCACCGCTTTGGCCGATCCCGATGATCCGAACCTGATGCGGATCGAGATCGACTATGTCGTCCGCCGCTCCAACGCTTTCTACAACATGGTTTATCCCTTCTATCTGAACGAGGGGGACTGAGCGATGCCGCTGACGCCGCCCACCGTTGCCGATCTGAGCTATGCCGTTGTCGAACGGATGCTGCGAGAGCGGATCCCGCTGGTCGCGCCGGAATGGACCGATCATAACGACAGCGATCCCGGCATCGCGATGATCCAGCTTTTCGCGCATCTGACCGATCAGCTTGGCTATCGGCTGAACCGGGTGCCGGAAAAGACCTATATCGAGTTTCTGAAGCTGGTCGGCGTCACACTGGCCCCCGCCCGCGCCGCCGAAACCCGCATCGCCTTCACCCTGTCGAAACCGGGTGAGGCACAGGCGATGACCTTGCCCGCGGGCAGCCGGATTCGCGGCAAGGGCGCCGGCGGCACCACGCCCGTTTTCGAAACCGATGCCGAATTGTCGGTGCTTCCGGTTCAGCTTGCCGCGCTGGTGACAGCCCGCGCCGATCTTCTCAACATCAATGAGCTGCCCGATACCGGCCCCTCGGCCTCGGGCGACGATCCGGTCAGCTATGTCGATCAGCGTTTCTCGCTGGCTTGGGACGGCAAGAAGCCGAAACTGAAAGACATGCCCCTGCAGCCAGTCGCGCTGTTCGAGAAGCCGGAAGAGGTGACGCACCGGATTCTGTATCTTGGCCTTGCCTTCAACCAGATCCGGTCAGCCGGGTTTCTGGGCGCGCGGGCCGATCTGCACCTACAGATCGACGGCGATCAGCAGCCCGAAGCCGGCGCTCAGGTGCAAGCAGGCGGCAAGCCGTTCACCGTCGCCAATGCGTTCGAGGACGGCCCGCCGCTGGTCAGCTACAGCTATTTCCGCCCGCCCGCGACGGGTGAGGCGGCGGGATCGTGGCAGCCCCTGATGGTCCTGTCGGATGAAACCGATGGCTGGACGCGCTCGGGCACGATCCGGCTGGATGTCCCCGAACGTATCGGCCCGGTTCCCGTAGCGGCCTGGGCGGATGTCGAGCCCGACATGGCGCATCCGCTGATCGACCAGATCAAGACGCCGGTCGCGGATACGCCTGAGGAAGTGCCGATCAGCGGCTGGCTGCGCGTTGCTTTCGTCATTCCGCCGCAGATCCGCGTCCGCTCGCTGTCCTTCAACAGCATGACTGCGACGAACCTGCAAACGGTGACGGGGGAAAGGCTGGGGCGCGGCACCGGGCTTTCGGCGCAGACAATGTCGCTGGCCAATCCGAATGTGGCGGCGGACAGCATCCGCATCATCAGCCGTGATCCGACGCGGTCGCCGGAATATCTCGACTGGCGGCAGGTGCCGGATTTCGACGCATCCGCCCCCGGCGATCCGGTCTATGCGCTGGATGCCGAGGCCGGGCTGGTCATCTTCGGCGACGGTCTGGCCGGTCGCCCGCCCTTCGCGACCGAAGTGATGATCGCCGAGCGTTATCGCCATGGCGGCGGCCCGGACGGCAATTGCGAAACCGGCGCGGTGAAGCAGCCCGACTCGCTGCCGACCGGCATGGACGGCGCCTTCAACGTGATCCCGGCCCACGGCGGCTACCCGGCCGAGACCACCGATCAGGCCAAGCGCCGCGCACCGGGTGCCTTCCGCAGGCGCGGCCGCGCCGTCACCGATGCGGACTTCCTTGAAGCCACGCTTGAGGCTCCGGGCGTCCGTATCGCCCGCGCGACGGTCATTCCGCGCCGCCTGCCCTATCCGATGGGCCATGAAATCGACGGCCTCGATGCGTTTGGCATGGATTTCGACACCGATGTGCCCGGCGCGCTGACGGTCATCGCCGTTCCCGACCAGCCCGGCCCCTATCCGATGCCGACCACGTCAGAACTGTCGCTCGTCGCCCGACATCTGGACCGGCTGCGCCTGATCACGACCGAGGTTCACGTCGCCGCCCCCCAATATGTGCGGCTTTATGACATGACCGTCGCCGTTCGCGCCGCCCCCGGCTATTCCGAAAATGCGGTGCGCGAGGCGATCATCAACCGGCTGCGCCGCCGCTTCCATGTCCTGACCGGCGGCGCGGACGGCACCGGCTATCCCTTCGGCGCGCCCCTGCACCATTCCGATCTGATGACCGAGGTGATGACCACGCCTGGCGTCGCACGGGTCGAGGCGCTGGAAGCCTTTGTCGATGGCCGCTCACCCGAGGACGATGCCCGCGACATCCTCTGGCGGATCGAGCGGCGGTTGCCGCAGCGGTTGGTCAGTTGCCCGGTCGATGACGATGACGCCGAACATGGCAGGATCGTCCTGATGCCGGACGAAGTGGTCTTCATCGATCCCGCCGGGTTGATGGTGAATGTGGTGGGGGCGCCATGAGCGGTTCCACCCTCGCCCGCCGTCTTCGCGCCGGCCTTGATCCGAATGGCAGCTTCTGGGCCGTCCTGCGCTATCCGCAGGATTGGGCGAAGGCTGCGGGCGAAGGCGCGTCATGGGACCCGGCGCGCGGCGGTCTGATCCTTGCGCCGCAGGCCCGCCCCGAGATTGCACAGGACTGGTTGCCGCTTGCGCCGGTCAACGGGCCGGGCGGTGCGCTTTACCGCGCCGACACTGAGACGGGGCGTATCCTGCGCAAGCTGCCCTGCGATGAGGATTTCATCCCGATGCCCGGCATTGGCGGCGAAGGCTCGGCCACCGGTCGCTTCCGCGCGCCAGCCGGTCTGGCACTGGATGGTCACGGCAGGCTCTATGTCGCCGATCCCGGCAATCGGCGGGTGCAGGTGATCGATCTTGCCGAGGGTCACGTCGTCGCCGTGCTGGAGGCGGGATTGGTCCTGCCGGTTCACACAGCGATTGCGCCGGACGGCACCGTTTTCGTCGCCGATGCGGGAACCGGCGCGCTGCATGTCTTTTCCAAGCGCTTCCAACCCTGCGAACCGCTGCCCCTTAAGACATTGGACCCGCTGACCGGCACGCCTTGGGGCGATGATCCCGCGCCGCGTCCGCTGGCAGTGGCGCTGCTTGACGATGGAACACTGGCAGCCTTCGATCCGCTGAGGCCGATGCTGTGGCACATGACCCGCAACGGTCGCGCCCTGCCTGCGCTTGGCTGGTTCGACGATGCCGACCTGCCCCCCGGCTGGTCGCCCACACCGCGCCGCCACGACGCCGAGGCAACACTGCTGCTTGGCCCCATTGACGGCGGCATCCACGACCTCGCCTGGCACCGGATCGAGATCGACGCCGACCTGCCGCAAGGCACCGGGATCGCGTTGCAGACCTATGCCTCGAACGATCCGGACGACCCGCTGCGCGCCTGGGCGCCCGAAAGGCCGACGCCGTTACCGCAACTGCCGACCGACCGGGCCGAGGGCGGAATGGACCGCCTGATCCGCGCCGATGACCGGCTGTGGCCGTTGTGGCGGCTGGACCAGATGAGCCGCAGAAGCCCGGTTGTCGCAATGCTGGAAAGCGGCGGCCCGAATGGCAGCGCAAGTTTCGACCTGCCCCGCGATCTGGCCGGGCAAATGCTGCCGGGCGATGACATCCGCCTGACCACCCTTTCCGGCGATGAGATCACAGCCCGGATCGAGGCGATCAGCCCTGCCGAATGGACCGTCTCGGCCCATGGCGACCCGGCGCTGCTGGCCGCCCCCGCGAACCTTGCCCTGATCCAACGCGACGGCAGCCCGCTGCCTTACGGTCCGGTCGATCTTGGCATGATGATCCGGCCCTTGCCCGCGCTGGTGCTGACCGGCAACCCCCGTCGCGCGACGATGCCCCTGCCTGCCGCGCTTGCGGCGCTTCTGGCCGAAGGCGACGTGCTTGAACTGCGCGACGGCACGAACCGCGCCCGACTGGAACTGATCGAGCCGCTGGACGAGACCGTCACCGTTACATTGACCCAGCCGGTCGCGGGCGACTTTTCCACCTGCACCGTGACGCTGGAGGTGACACCCGGTCGGTTGCCGCTCGATCAAAGCCTGCCGCAAACCGGGCCGCTTCCGGCGGGATCGCAACTCGTTGTCGTCTCGGACGACGACAGCCTTGTGGCGACGCCGCTTTGGACGGATGCGCGGACCGGGACGATCTGGCTCAGCGAACCGCTTGCCGGGAAGGTGACGGCGGAGGACTGGACCAATGCCCGGTTCCCCGAACCTGCCGCCACGGATCGCGGTCGCTATCTGTGGCTGCGGCTGCGGATGACCGGGCGCGGTCTGCCGTCGCCGGGTCGCGTCGGTCCCTCGATCAGCGCCACCGCGTCGCCCGTCTTGCGCAGCCTGCGCATCACCGCGCCGCGCTACAGCCTGCTGCAATGGCTGCCACCGCTGTTTTCCGAACATGACATCACCGCCGAACCACCCGGCGCGAATTTCCTTGAGCGGTTCCTGTCCCTCTTCGAGGAACGCCTGACCGAGGCCGAAACCGCGCTGGACCGTATTCCGCGACAGATGAACCCCCGTGGCGCGCCCGACGAATGGCTGGCCTTCATCGCAAGCTGGCTGGATCTGGATTTCGATCCGTCATGGCCCACCGATGCCCGCCGTCAACTGGTGATCGAAGGCGCGGCCTTGCAGGCAGGCCGGGGCACGGTCGAAGCGCTCAGGCGGGCGCTGGAAATCTACACCACCCACCCGGTCGGCATTGTCGAGGCCTATCGCACCCGTCCCCCTGCCCCGATCCAGCTTGGCAAACGCGGCGCGCTTGGCGTCGCCCCGCTTGGCGGCGAGACGCAGGGCACCGATCTGGCGCATCGCTTCGCGGTCACGGTGACGCTGCCCGGACGCACGGAACGCCGCGCCGAGCTGGCTGCGGTGCGCAAGATCATCGACGATATGAAGCCCGCGCATACCGAATACACGTTGCGGCTTGGCGGCGCGGGTGCGGCGCGGATCGGCATGGGGACGCAGATCGGCGCCATCGTCATTCCGGGGCCGAAGCCCGCCGATCCCTGCTCGACGATGACAGATATCACGACATCCTGCGGCACCGCGGGCCTGATCCGTCTTGGCGGAGTGCTGGCCGCGGAACATGCCGCCGACCCACGATCGCAAGGAGGTGCCAATGTCCAAATGGCGTGACCTGAACCTGACGACCTGCGGAACGAATGCCCGATGCGACCTGCCGTCGGGATTCTACCGGGTGAACTATTTCCACGGCAAGGAAATGCGGCTTGCCGATTACGTGGACGAACAGCGCTACCATTCCGGCAAGCATCGCTTCCACAATCAGCGCCTGCACGGCACCGGCATCCTCTGCGGCCTCAAGCTGTCGGTGATGCAGCCCGAGGGTACGCTGCTGCGCGTCGGGCGCGGTGCAGCGCTTGACGATTGCGGGCGCGAGATCGTGGTGGGCTATGACCAATGCGTCGATGTCGCAGCGTGGTTCCGCCAGCAGGCCTATGAGATGCGCGATCAGGATGGCAGTCCCTGTACCCCTGACGAGACGAACCGGGTCAAACTTTGCGTCGTGATCCGCTATGCCGAATGTGGCGGCGCGCCGGAACAGGTGCCGCCTGATCCTTGCGGCGGCGGCCATGACGATTGCGGCTGTGGCTGCGGCGGGGAATGCGGCGGTGCCGATCCCTGCGGGCATCAGGCGGAATTCGGGCGCGTGACCGAGGAATTCGAGCTGCGACTTGCCTTCGCCGACGCCGCCAAGGAGATGACCTCGCAGAACCTGTTCCCGACCAGCGAGGCGATTGAGCAGGCTTTGGCGACCGGACTTGGGGTCAGTGGTCTTCTGGGCGCGCTGACGCCCGCGATCCGCGCGGCTTGTCCGCGACCGGACAGCGAATGGCTGCTGCTGGGCTGCTTCCACGTCACCGTCAAGGCCGACAAGCCGGAAGAGATCGTCGCGATAGACGATATCGACTATGGCTGCGCCACGCAGGTGCTGCTTTCGGCCGAGGTGATCCAGCATCTGCTGGCAGCGGTGATGGCCGGGACCGATCCCGATATCGGCGGCCCGCAGATCACCGGCATCCTGTTCCGTCGCCTCGACGCCGAGCGGTATCAATTCATCCTGCCGCTCAGCGCAAGGATCGACGCCAGCACGCTTGATGCCGAGGGCGATTTCGGGCTGCGGCGGCTGACCTCGAACGGCTGGCAGAACCCGGCGGGGGCGGCGCTGACCGCCAGCTATTCCGAGACCGTTTCGGGCGATGCGAACCAGGACGGACCGGCGATCTATCTGGTCATCAAAGCGGGCGACGGCTTTATCGAAAAAGACGGCAAATACCAGCTTTTCGCCATCGATAACCCCGACCCCGTCGTCGATTCCCTGCTGCGCAGGTTGCAGCCCCGGACATTCTCGTGGCGGTTCACCCTGACCGAAGAGAATCTCGGCGACGACCTGACCATGCATCCGCTGGGAGTGTAAGATCATGGCCGAAACCGAAAAAGACGGTCCCAACACCCGCACCAACACCGCGAACGATCCCCGCGAGGCTGCCGCCGAGGCGCGGATGAATGCGGGCAGCGAGATGTTGCGCCAACTCGCCATCGCCGGCGCCGCGCTTGGCGGTCGCGCGGCGATCGGGGCGCTGCGCGTCTCGGTCCCGATGCTGGAGGTCTATGCATCGACGACGCGGGAGATCGAAGAACAGCAGGCAGGCAAGCTTCCAGCCGGAAGGCTTGAACGGCTTGGCATGGCGCGGGGCGAGGCGCTGGTCGTCCGTCGCGCGGCAGGCAAGGCGTTGCTGGAATCGATTGAGATCAGTTCGCTGCTCTATCCGGTTTACGATGGCGCCCCGGTCTATCGGATGCGCGGCGATAACGAGCAAAGCAACGCGCCACAGCTTGTGCATCTGCTGGCGCTTGGCCGCGCGGCAGCAGCGATCTGGGCGCGCTGGAATGCCTCACAGGAACGCCCGGAGCCGGAAGTGCCCGAAGAGGAATTTCATCCGGCCAGCCGCACCGTCGCCTATGTCGCCACGGCTCCGGGCGAATATCGCTATCTGTCCGCCCCCCAGCAACCCGCCGAAATCAGGAGATATGCCATGCGTCAGCGCAGCCTGAACATGCCGCAACAGGCGATGCTTGCCTATTCCGGCAATCCTTCCGTTCTCGCGCCTGCCTCGATGGCAAGGGCTGGCGCGCCGGTCGCTGTCGCGGGCGCGGGACGGGCGGCGGCAGCCCGGTCGCCATCCCAAAGCGCCGCGAGACAGCATGCGGATTGCGGCTGCGGATGCGGCGGCAGTTCTGGCGGAGCGCATGATTCCTGCGGGTGTGGATGCGGCTCAGGTCATGGGCGTGCCTTCTCGCCCGCCCGCTACACCGATGACGGTCGCTGCGCCAATCTGCTGTCGATCTCGTGCGAGACGCGCTGGCGCATCCGCGAATGTTTCAAGATGTCGTTCTGCGATCTCCTGCGCTGCATGGGGAACGAGCTTTGCGACCGTGACGAGACGACAAGGCCCGATCTGGGCGCCTGCGTCGAGGATTTCATCTGTAATCTGCTGCATTGCCTGCCCGAGGCGATCTGTCCGCCAGAGGCCGCCGAACCCTGCTGCGGACCCGCGCCTGCGGATCATTCCTGCGGCTGCAGCTTTGCCGTGGGGGATTGATCATGACCCGAACCAGACATGAATTTCATCCTGTCGTGCCCGGCGCCTTCAACGGCGGCCTCAGCCGGACCGAGTTCTATGACGGCATGGTGCTTGGCGAAGCCGACATGAAGCGCGAACAGTCCTACTGGCAGATGAAGCGCCGCCTGACAAACCGGGCGCTTGGTCAGGGCGTGGTCTGGGGCCTGTCGCTGCACTGGGATGCCAAGGCGCGCAGCTTTACCCTTTGCCCCGGCTATGGCCTGTCCTGCTGCGGAGACGATCTGGTCGTCGAATGCACCGAAACCGTGGCCGAACGCGATCTGATCGATCCCTGCTCGCAGGATTTCCGTGACATTCTGAAAGCGGCGCAGGGCCCCTGCACCGATCCTTGCGACACCCGCCCCGATGCTCCGGTCGAGGCAGTGTTGATGCTGGAATATGTCGAATGCCCCGGCCTTCCCCGACAGGCCTTCGAAGATCCATGCGCCACCAAGGCCACCGGCTGCAAATACAGCGCCGTGCGCGAGACGACACGGCTGCGGCTGGTGCCACCGCCCCCACCCCCCGCACCGAAACCGATGGAGCGTTTCTGTCAGCAGATCGCGGAATTGCGGGCGATGCTGGCAGCCGAAGGCCTGCCACCACCACCTGCGCCCGCACCGGCACCCGCCGCCGATGCCGCCGCAATCGGCGCGCCCCCTGTCGCGGTCATGCTTTCGCTGGAGAACGGGTCGCAGACACTGAAGGGCGCCACCCGCGAGGAACTGGCCAGCCGCGCTGGCGCACAGGGGACCCTTTCGCTGGCGGTCAGTGACAGCCAGCCGCTGGTCTTCTCGCTGACGCCGCCGCTTGGTTACGGCTTCCTGCGGACATGGGAAAAGACCGCTCAGGGGCAGGAGACATCGCAACAGACCATCGAAACCCTGATGGAGCTTAGCTTCCGGGAAAGCGACCTGAAGGCGGGCGGCCATATGGAGCGCTACCCCTTGGTCGAGATCGCGCCCTTGGCAGGCGGGCAGTCCTACGAGATAGCCTATGCGGTCGAGGCGCGGCGCACGGCAAGTGCGGTCGAGGCCGTTATTCGCGTGGTCTCGGTCCGCAGGCTTCACAAAGTCAAAGATTGCGGCTCGCTGTTGCGGGTCTGGGCGGATCGCGCGGACCCGCTTTGCGCCACGCGGACGTTGTTACTGGCAGCGGTCTGGGGGTGGTTCAAGGGGCTGGTCGGCCCCGCCCCCTGTGCGCTGCCCAACGCTGACGGAACGGCAGAACCCGATCCGACGCGGGCGGCAATCGGCTGGATGGCGGGATGGCTGGCATGGCGCATCCTGTTCCGCATCGACATCGCGGAATCGACGCTGGCCGCCAGTGCCCAACGGTGCCTTCACAAGCTGTTTCAGGCGTGGTGTGCCGAATTCAACTACAAGGGACCGCGCTGCGACTGCCATCAGCATGGGATCATGCTGGGCAGCGTGCTGATTTCGCCCAAGGGCAAGATCATCTGCTTCGACGAATGGAAGCACCGCCGCTACGTGCTGACCGGGCCTTTGCTGACCCACTGGGCAGGGCTGTTCGGTCTTCCCTCAATCGATGCCGTGGCAACGCGACTGGCAAGCTGGATCTGCTGCGTCGCCCGCGCGCCGCTGATTCCTATCGACGCTGCCGCGGCTGCGGCGATCCGGGCGCAGCTTCTGTCGGCCGATGGCGATCTGCGTCTGGGCGGTCGCCGCAGGCTGAACATTCAGCGTCTTCTGGATGAAGGGTTGCCCTTTGGCGGTGTAGGTGTAGGTGGAGGTGGCGAGGGCGGCGCGGTGGCTCAGCCGGCACCGCCTGCAGCAGTCACGAAACAGATCGCCGACGCCAATTTCAGGGTTCTGGAGGCACGGACGGATACCGCCCCGGTGATGGCCCGCGGCCCTGCCCGCGAACTGATCCGCGAGATCGCCCCCGCCGTTGCACTGGCCGAGCTGAAGCCCTTGGGCGAAGAGGGTGCATTCGACGCCGTCATCGCCGCGATGGAGGCAGATGGCGTCAACAATGTCGATCAACTTTTCGCGCTGGACCCCGATCTTGCCGCGAAGAAGCTGCGCGCCGGACTGGTCGGCTCTCCGGGACTGGAGGATGCTGCCGCCGCCGACCGCGCGGTCGGGCAGGTCTTCACCGCAGCGCAGCGTTCGCTTGAAGCGATCGGCACCGCCGTTGTCGCCGAGGCAGAACGTCGCCCGGATGAAGAGCTGTTCACACGCTCCGATCTGCGGCAGACGGCGACGCTGGGTGCCATCCGCAAGGCGGTGAATGTGCATCTGAAGGGCACCGGGCTTAGCGCCGCCGCCGTCAGGGGCATCGCGACCCGCGTCGCCGACCGGGGCTAGATCATGCCGGGGCTGCGGGTGAAATCCCTGGCCCTTGGCCTGCGCCTGCCGGATCAGCGCCGCGATCAGGCCGGACGCCTGCAGGACGTCGTCGAACGCCGGTTCCTGCCAGCCGTCCTGCAATCGCTGCGGGCCGAGCTTGACGCCACCTATGGCTCGGACGCGGTGATCCGCATCCCCTATCTGCGCCTGCGTCTGAATGTGGGTCCGCAGAACCGCGACGCCGCCGCCTTGGCCCGTCAGCTTGGCCGCGACCTTGCGGGACAGGTGCGTGACGGCATCCGCGTCGTTCGGCCCGGAAGCCCGCAGCATGCCACCGCTGACGAAGCCCGACTGTGGCCGGATCGCGCGGCGTTTCTGGCTTCGGCAATGATCGCCGCCGTTCGTCGCGCACCCGGCCCGGATGGTCAGGTCGAGCCTGCCGCCGATACCGTCGGCGCGGTGCTTCGCGAGCCAGCAGGCACCGTGCAGGCGGTGATGAGCCATTGCGAACAGGCGAATGCGCTTGAGGATGTTCTAACCGCGCTGCCCGACGCCATGCTGCGGGAACTGGTGAAAGCAGCGGAAGGGGGGCTGGCTCCGTCAATCCGCCGACGCATCGCGGAGTATCTGGCAAGGCAGGCAAGGGAAGAACCTGAGAGCCGGGCGACGTCCAAGGAATCGCGCAAACGAACCCGATCTCAAGCGGCCACGCCCGAGCAGGCGGGCGAAGGGCCGCCCGAAGATAAGCCGATCCCTTCTTCCGAGGGAGCAAAGAAGGCAGAGCCGCAAACGCCGAAGTCCGATGCTGTCTCTCCGAACACCCCTCAACGGCGTGATCCGCTGGCATCGTCCCAACCAACCGCGCCAACCAGCCCGTCGCAACAGTCCACGACCCAAACCTCGCGCAAAGCAGCACGGACAACCCCGCCTCCGCCAGACAAGGAACCTCAGCCCTCTAACGCCCCGCATTCACCCGACAGTCCAACGGTGCCTCCCGTTCATCCCGCATCGACGGATCAGATGCAGGTTTTCGAGACCGGCTGGGGCGGCCTCGTCTATCTGCTCAATGTGGCGCTGCGATTGGGCATGCCCGAGGCGCTGTGGCGGATCGGTGTCCCCGAAGGCGAAGCGCTGGCCGAGATGCTGGCCATCGCCAGCGGCACCGATGAAGACCCCGCCGCCACCCTCCCCGCTCCGGGTTTTCCACAGCGGCCCAAACCGCAAGGCATGGTCGCAGAATGGGCTCGCGATGAGTTCTGCGAGGCGATCCTGACCGCCGTGCGAAGCCTGACCGATACGACCGATCTAAGCGTTCGGATCGAGGCGCGACGTGCCGCGCTGGCCGAAGATCAAACATGGCGGCTGACCGAATGGGCGGTTGCGGCGCTGGTCGTCACGCTGCACGATCTGCTCTCGCCAGAGCCTGCGCCATCTTTGGAAATCCCCGGTCGGATAGAGGTGACGGATACGCTGATCCGCATCTGTCTGCCGCTAGGGGCCATCGATCTTGGCCTGCGCCGCGCCGGGCTGGACGCCAATCCGGGCTACCTGCCTTGGCTCGACAGACGGGTCGAAATCGCCTTCGGCTCGGACGAAGAGGATTGGGCGCTATGAGCCGCGCCCCGCTTCAGGCGCGCGCCCAGCATCGGCCCGATACCGAACCCGCCACGCGCCGCCCGGATCGCATCGCCGACGCCCGCAATGAGGATCAGACCACCACCGAGGACGCATGGAGCGAGTTGGCGCAGATCCTGCTCCGTATGCTTGAAGCACCAATACCGCCCGAGACGGCGTTTCTTGCTAACCCGGAACGGACAGACACCGCGCGCGATCCCGCTGCCGGACCGGCAGCTATGCCCGAACCTGGCGCCCAAACGGCGACAGATGACAGCGCCGACAATCCGCTGGGCCTGCCCCGAACCGCCGCGGCTATGCCCGCAGGCGAAGAGGTCGATCTTCTGCAAGGCCGGGTGCCGGGTCTTCCGACCGGGCCGGTCGATATGCCCGCCTTTCCGCAGGGCGATCAACCTTTGCCTGACGCCACCGCTCCCGAAGCCGCGCCTGTTACCGGCAGTTCTGCCGGTGCCCCGGCAACCTTGCCCCCCAGCGGTGGCGATAGCGGCGCAGGTGCGCGCCAGATCGTGCAGCGATGGCAGGGTCAGGTCAGCGCCGCCGCTTCGGGCCTGCCGGAACCGAATGTCGAGGTGCCGCCCGAGGGAAGGTCTGCCCTGCGCCGGGCCAGTGGCGGTGCGCGAACCCGGAACGAGACCGCGCGCGACGGGCTGACCCAGGACGCGATCAACACCGTGCCAGCCGCGCCGGAGTTGGACACCACGCCGCCCGCGCCGCCACCGCCGAACCCGGTGCCGGAACATACCGCGGCGGTGCTGGCAGCCTCGGGGAAACGGCTGCCGGATCAGTCCGCGCCGGTTCTTGTCAACTCGGAGCGGCGCGATGTCGAGGGCCAGATCATCGGCGGCACCGCCCCGCCCTTGGGGGTCGAGCCGGTCGCCGACGACCTTTTTCAAGTGCTGATCACCCCCGGCGCGCGTGATCTTGCGGCGCTGCCGGGCGCTGCGGCGCCGGGGGTCGCCGAGACCACCGAGCAACGACGGGTCAGGCTGGCGCTGGAAACGCTGACCGCAACGCCGGATACGGATGACCGGCAGGGGCGCGGGCCTCAGGTCATCTCGCCCGATCTGGGACCGCTGCGGCCTGCGCCTCTTTCCGCCTCGAACCGCGCGCATGTGGGCGAACTGGTCACGCGGCTTCTGGCCAATCCGGGGGGAACCGCCGGGCAGATGATGGACGATCTGCGCCGCAATGCCTTCGCCGACGGCGTCCTGTTGCGGAACTTCCCAACCATCGGGCAGGACATGAGCGCCGATCTACAGACCGCGCTGATCTCGGAACTGCGCGAGATGGCGGATGCGGCGGGCATTGCCGGCGACGAACTGGACCGCATGGTGTCCGAGCGGCAGGAACAGCTGCGGCGCAGCGCCGAAGAGGCCGAGGAGCTTGCGACCGAGGAGGGCGACACCGCCACCGAAGAGGTCACCGACGAGGGACAACGCACCGCCGATGCCATCGAAGGTGCGGCGGATGCGGCCGAAGAGGAGACGTTGAACCGTCAGGCCGCCGTCGCGGGCGAGGCGGACCCCGAGGTGGTGAACGGGCGGCGCGACCGGATCGTCGCGTGGTTCCGCGAACATGTGACGACCGAGATCACCACCTATCAGCGTGCCTATGACCGGCGCGAGCGAGAGCTGAACAAGGCGCGCGACGACCAGCTTTCCGGCTATCGCACGCTGACGCAGCGCGAGGTTTATCAGGTGATGTCGCCTGCCGCGCCGCGTCCTGAACGCAACACGTCCGATGCGGCGCGGGAACGGCGGCTGGCGGATGTCTCGGTCCTGATGAATGCGTGGCGGGACGCACGGATCGCTGCCGTTCGCGAACATTTCCGGCTGGCTCTGGCAAGTGCCGACATCACGACCCGGACCAACCGCACGACCATTCAGGATGCCGGAAGCGCCGGGATCGAGGCGGCGCGGCAATGGGCCGAGGACAAGATCCTGTCGAACAAAAGCTGGTGGGACCGCTTCGTCGCCCGGCTGACCCGCTGGCTGGGCGAGGCGCGCAACGTCAACGAGGAATGGCGCGTCCGGCGCGGGACCGAGAACCGGGACGCCATCGCCACCGATATGGATGCCGTGCAACTGGCCTTCGACATGGTGCGCGACGGTGTGGACCTGAACGCCGAGATGCAGTCAGACCGGCTGACCGATGCACAGAAAGAGGCGATCACCGCTTATTTCCGCATGCCGCGCGGGACACATCCGCTGGACTTCGCCGAGACGCGATTGCGCCGCAACCTGACCCGCGACCATCAGCCCGGCGCGAACGCGATCTTCGAGCGCGAGTTGATCGCAACCCCGGTCGGCGCGGGCGATCACGGAACCGCCAACAAGCTGAATGATGTCGCCCGCGCCCAAAGCGGCAGCTTCAACGCCGCCTCTATCGCGCAGAACGTCCATGCGGCGATGGATCAGGTCGGCACGGATGAACGGCGCATTTTCGACAACCTGCGCGGCCTGACGGCGCTTCAGGGCGCGGTGGTGCGCAAGATGTATATGGCGATGTTTCACCGAAGCCTCGACGCCGATCTTGAAGACGAGATGAGCGGCGATGAGCTGGAACAGGCGCAGGCGCAGATCGAGGGGCAACAGTCCCGCGCCGATGCGATTGCGTTGCACGACGCCATGTCCGGGCCAGGCACCGACGAGGCCGCGATCATGCGCCTCTTGCGCAACAAGACCCCCGCCGAGGCCGAGGCGATCCGAGCAGAATATCTGCGCATGTATGGCCGCACGCTGGATGCCGATCTTAAGGACGACCTGTCAGAGGGCAACGAGATCGATCAGGCGCAGGCGCTGATCTCGGGCGATACGGCGACCGCCGATGCGATTGCGCTGGACGAGGCGATGCGTGGCGGCTTTCTGGGGCTTGGCACCTCCGAGGAAGATATCACCGAGGTGCAAAGCCGCGTCCGTTCGGAAGTGCTTGCACGGGCGCGGGCCGAGAACTGGACGCCGCAGCAGATGGAGGCAGAGGTTCGCCGCCGCCTGGGCGCGATCGAAGGCCGGTTCGAGGATCGCTATTCCGGGGTCGAACAGTATAACGAGCCCGGCCTTGGCGGCGGAACCACCCTGCGGCGCGCTTTCCGTTCGGAACTGAGCGGCGCGCAACTGGACTATGCCGACGCGCTGCAGGACAACGACATGATCCGCGCCGATGCGGCCCAGATCGAGATCGAGCGGACCTCGCTGTTCTACGCCTCGGACGAAAAGATCAACGAGGTGCTGCGGTCGCAATATGAACGCGCGCTGGAAGGGCGGCGGCTGGCCGAGGGACCGGCGCGCAACATGCGTGTCAGCCGTCTGGTCAGCGATCTGCGCGCCCAGCAACCACCGCTGAGCGAAGAGGAAATCTCGCGGCGGCGGATGGCGCTGGAACGCCAGATGGAACGAGAGCTGGAGGACGGGGCTCAGCGCGATTCCGAAGTCTCGATGCAGGAACTGGGCCGGATATACGAGAACAAGTATTTCTGGCCGCTGAGCTTCGTGGTCGAGACCAACATGACCGGCGAGGATCGGAACAAGGCCCGCAACATGCTGGATCAGGGCGGCAGGCTGGACCCGTTGCAAGAGGTCGAATACGCCACCCGCACCGAAGGCACAGACGAGGATACGTTGCGGCGGGTGCTGGGCCGGATGACCCATGCGGAACTGCGCGCCATGGCAGCGGAATGGGAGCGGCGGCATCCCGGCCGACGGTTCCGTGACATGCTGGTCGGCGAATTGTCCGGGCGGGATTCCTCGGACATTCTTGACATGTATGACTATGGCGCGCCGGAAAGCTCGCTTGAGGCCATCGCCCGCGAAGAACGCCGGGTCGAGCGCGAGACGCGGGATCTGACCGGCGTTCTGGGCGGGGCTGCGGCGGGGCGCGAGGCGGAGTGGATGAATTCCGAACTCAGCCGGTTGCAGGATCTGCGCACCGATCTGAACCGCACCGACTGGCCCGACACGCCCGAGGGTCGCGCCGACCGGGCGCGGCTGGCCGGTGAGGTCGATTTCCGCGTGAGCCGCGTCGAGGCGGCGGTCGAGGATCACCGCAGGCGGATCGACAGCGTGACCGACACCGCCACGCAGGTGGTGGGCATCGTCGTGGCCGTGGTGGTGGGGGCCATCGTCACCGTCGCGACCGCAGGCACAGCCGCCCCCGCCGTCATCGCCGCCTGGGCTGCCGTGTCAGCCTCGCTCGCGGCGACGGCGGCGACGATGGCGACCAAGGCGCTGATCAAGGGCGGGGCTTACGGGATCGAGGAAGTGGGCATCGACATCGCCGTCGGCGTGGTCGATGCGGTCGCAGCCTATTTCACCGCCGGTCTGGGCTCGCGCCTGATCGAGCCGCTGAAGGGCGTGGCGCGCGGCACCCGTCTGCCTGCCCTTGCCGCCCGGCTGGGCCGCACCGGCATGGCGCAACGGCTGGCGCAGGCCGAAGGCGGCGGGGTGCTGGCCCGGATCGGGCGCAGCGTGGTTCCGACCCGCGAGGGGGCCGAACGGGCGGTGGCGAATTTCATCGCCGAAGGGATTGGCGATGCTGCGGGTAGCCTGCCCTCGGCGCTGGTGCAGACGGCTGCGGCGGATCAGACTTGGCAGGGAGATCCGCTGAAGAATTTTCTGGAAGGCGGCGGCATGGCGATCGTGCAATCCGTCGCGATGGGCCGCACATTGGGCGCGGGCATGTCGCTGGCCGGATCGGCCTTCCATCTGGGTCGCGGCATCTGGCGCGAGGGCGGTGACATGGGTCGCCTGCTGGAACTGAACCGGCTGGTGAATGACAGCTACGGCACCTACCGCCACGACAACCCGCACGCCTCTCTGGGCGATTTCCTTGCCTCGCCCCATGGCCGCAGCCTGCAATTCGAGATCGAGCAACGCGGGCTGATGTCGGCGATGCGCGACGCCTCGCAACTTGCCGATCAGATGGCCCCTCCGCCTGCAGTGCGCGCCGATGCGGATGTCACCGCCGCCGCGACGGGCCGAAACGCGCCGTCGCCTGATGCGGTGCCGCCACGGGTCATGCCCGACGAGGCCCGCGTTCAGATGCTGCATAACGTTCTGCCGCCCAAGCTGCGCGAGGGCAGTTTCGTCACCCCCGACCCCGATCTCACCGGGCGCACGGTCCGGGTCGAGCCGCTGCGGATCGGCAAGCAGATCATCGGCGTCGATATCCGCATCGGCCCGGACGCGACGCCGTTGGATATTGCGATGCATATGGCGACGGTCGATGCGATGATAAAATATCGCGGCCTTCTGGGGGATATCCGCCGCGCTTGGCATGACATGCTGGCGCAACTGTCGGGCTCTGGCATGACCATCGGCTCGCGCGGATGGGAGGCGCAACTTGAGCTGGAGAAACTGCCGGGGCTGGTCTTTGAGCGTATGGAGGCGATGACCGGCGCAGGTCTGTCGCCGCAGGCTCAGGCCCGGATGATGAGCGATTTCGTGGCGCTGGAAACGCAGTTCCATCAGCATGAGGTGATCCTCTCCGATCCCGTCGCGCGGGCCGAACCGGGCCGGGGCTTCGTCGCCGGTGAAAGCGGACCGATGCGCCGACGTCGCGCGGATGAGGGCCTCGACGGCCTGTCGATCCTTGATGAGGCCGACATGACGCTTGCCCGGACCGAGGGCGACGATTTGGCCGTTACCCCACGCGGGCCACAGGCGATCCGGCCGCCGACAGCGGCGGAACTGTCCCAGATCGACATTGGCGAGCGTCTGAGCGGCGACACCCGCCTGCTGACCGAGGCGGGGCGCGTCGATCTTGCCCGGCGGCTGGACGCCGCGCGCCGTCATCTGGACGGCATGGCCGACGGCGATCCGGTGCCGCCACAGGTGCTGCTGATCATCGAACAGACGGCGCGGCTTTTCGATCTGGATCAGCGGTTGCTGGTCAGCCACATCACCGCCGACGGTGGCGACCCCCGCATCCACGATCTTCTGCGGCGCCCGGATCTGGCGATCGAGCCAAGCCCCGCGCCTGCGCCCGATCCTGTCGGCAACAAGGATTTCCTGACCTCGGTTCTGAACGCAATGCCGCGCGAGGATGGCGCGGCTGTTTCACGAAGCATGGACGAGATTTTCGCCGGGATCAGATCTGGCGACCCCTCGGCACAGGCGCAGCTTGACGCGCTTTCCGCCGCGCCGCGCGATTATGAGTTGCAGAATGTGTCATGGGACCAGCTAGAGGCGATGCTGCGCGGCAATCGCATCGCAAGGCCCGATGTGGTCAATCCCGATACCGGCACGCTGCGGGTGGGCGAGGGCACGATCATCGTGGACGGGCGCAGGCTGGACAGCGGTGCGCGGGCAACGGATGAGGCCGGGAACCGTCTCTTCACCTTCCGTCACGATTTCCCGCCCTATGCCAAGGCAGGCCGGGTCGTGCTGCAACTGGCCGATGGACGCATGCGCGTCTGGCGTCTGCCCGACGATACGCTGGTGCTGGAAACCGTCGCCGCGCCGGGTGTCCGGCGGCAGCATCATGAACGCTCGCAGCTTACCCATACCGAGGCGAAGATGGAGGGGCCGTTCACCGAACTTGCCCATGCGCTTGGGGCCGGTCTTGGCGCGGAAAGCGCCTTCGGTATCCGTCGCGCGCTGGTCTATGTGAACCAAGAACTGCAGGGGCGCGGGATCGAGAAATACATCGCCGCCCTGCGCGACAACGCCCCACCCGGCGTCAGCTTTGCCTACCGGATCGAGATCGGCACACAGGCGACCCAGAACCGGCTTGCCGCGGCGACCTATGCCGTCGATGCGATCATCAACGGCGAGCGGGTGCCGTTTCTGGAATTCGGCATTCGCACCGCGCCGCTGCCCGCAGATGTCGAGCCGGGTTCGGTCGCGGCCTCACGGCTGATCACCATCGACCCGGTCGAGCCTGCGGCTGTGGCGATGCTTCGCCCGGAAATGCGCCAGTTCCTTGACGTGATCCGCAACATCGTCCCACCGCCCGACAGCATCACCCGACGTGATCTGCTGCCCTCGGCCACCTTGACGCAGCGCCAGACCGCCTTGCGTGAGGCCAGTCCCGAACAGGTCAGGAACGCCGCCGCCCGCGACCCGCGCCTGCAGCTTGTCGAGGTCCCGCCCGTCGGCAGCTATGACCAGACCGAGTTCCTGCGCGAGGTGCAAAGCGCCATCTTTCGCCGCGATCACAAGGAGGTCGTCATCGTCGATCTGCGCGACACCCAGTTGAGCACGGCGCAAATCGCCGCGCTGCGGGCTGCGCTGATGCCGCTTGTCTTCATTCGTTCCGGCGCCGATCTTGTGCTGGTCGAAGACATCCCCGCCGCCGCGCCATGACAGCCAGCCACAACATCACCAAAACGCAGGTTCTTGGCCGCATCCCGATAGCGGTGGCAGAGGCCGCGCTGACAGCAGGCGGGCTTCCGGTAACGTGGCGCGATCCGGGCGATCCAGACAAGCTGGCCTTTCAGGGGAAATCCGCGCCCGTCTGGTTGATCCGCGATCTCGCCACGGGCAATCTGACCCTGACAGGCGCACCAGAGGATTTGCCGAAAGACTTGCCGCGCCCCTCGGTCGCCGAGATTATTGGATTGCTTCTGTGCAACGACCCGGTCGAAAATCTTGCTGGTCTGCAAGCCGCCGAAGGCCGCGAAGAGGCTGATTTGCTGACGCCGATTGTCGCGCTGTCGGCCTCGGCCGATCCGGTCATTTCGGACCGCGCGCGCGAAGTTCTGACCCTGAATGCGGTCGCCGTCACCCTGCTGGCACGATCCGATGCGGCGGCTGCGCTGTTTTCGCTGCCGGGCTGGCGGCGGGAAAAGCTGCAGATCATGCGCTGGTGGATGCAGGAGCCGCCCAGCGATCCCGGCACGGTCGAGGCCGCGATTGACCGGGCACTGACGGACCCGGACTGGGAAATCGCCGTTACCGCGATGCTCGCGGCGGGGCGGTTGCGTCTGTCGCGCCTTTCCTCTCGCGTGCGCCGCCTGACGCTGCCGGACCGCACGCAGCAGGGCGTGGCACCGGCCGAGGCACGCCTGCTGCTTGCCTTGCGGGACGCCTGCCTGCGCCGTCTGGGACAGCCTGTCGGCAAGGCCTCTCCGCCCGGTATCGCCGAGCTGCTGGAGGGTGATCCCGACCACCTGCCGCCTGACTTCCGCGATTTTGCCGCCGCGCTGCTACTGCCGCTGCCCGTCGGCACCGCCCCGCCCGAGGTTGAGGGGATTTTGTCGGGCGCCGGGGGGCCAAGGCTTGCCGATGGCAGATTGCTTTGCTGGGTGCCGCCGGGCGTCTATCGCCTGGGCACGCCCTATCCGCTGCGCCACAGCCTGCCCAATCCGCGGCATCTGTTCCGGCTGTCGCAAGGCTTCTTCATCGATGCCGAGCCACGCCCCGCTGCTCCCTTGTCCACCGCCATCGAGAACGCGGCAGAGATCGCCCGTACCCTGTCGCACAGGGTCGCCCTGCCGTCACCGGCCATGTGGGAGGCGGCCATGCGTGGGGCGGACGGTCGGCGGTTCCCTTGGGGTACGAATGCAGCGATGCGGATGGATCAGTCGCCGTTCGGACTGACCGGGATGCTGGGTGGACCGGGCGAATGGCTGGCCGCCGAAGATGGTGTGACTGCGATATGGGCAGGCGGAAAGGACGGGCCCATCCCGGCTCATCATTTTGTCTCACGCGGTTCAGAATCTCGCGCCTATCGTTATGTATTCATGATACAAGTGTTGCGAAGGTCAGATTCGATATGTCTTTGAAGGTTGCCCGGAGACGTCAGCTCCATGACCCCTTTCTCGTTACTGCTATGTATAGAAAATAGGATCTACAGCGAAGGATTGCAGCGGATATTGAGCGAGCGGACCGAAATCCGCTCGTTCACCGTTTGCAGCCGGACAGAGGATATTGCCTCGATCCCTGCCGATCAGATCGATGCGATTCTGGTGGATATTCGCCACGACACCCGTGGCGACGCGGCGGGCGGTGTGCGATCCGCCTTCGACGCCTCTTGCGGGCGGCCGGTCATCGCCCTTGGGTTGGACAGCGACGATTGCGCCTTGCTGGCTTCGGTCGAGGCGGGGGCGGCGGGTTGCGTCACCTGCGAACAATCCATTGACGATCTGGTGGCGATTGTCCGCGCCGCGATCAGTGGCGAACTTGCCTGCCCGCCGCGCATTGGCCGGATGATTCAGACACGCCTGCTGGAACTGTCACAGACCCGGCAAGAGACCGAACGTCTGGCACAACTGTCACAGCGCGAGCATCACGTTCTGTCGCTGCTGTCCAACCGTCAGTCGAACAAGCAGATCGCCCGAGAGCTTGGATTGGAGATTTCGACGATCAAGAACCACGTTCACAATATCATCGTAAAGCTGAACGTCCGCAATCGCACCGAGGCGGCTGAGGTCATGCGCGGCGCGCAATGACCCCGGCTTGCTAGACGCTACCCCCTGACGCCACCCGCAAACATCGGCCCGCCACGCCAGCGTGGAAAGCCGTAGCCGTGGATTTCGACCAGATCGATCTCGGCTGAACTGCGCGCGATCCCCTCAGCAAGGATCGCCTGCCCTTCGGCGGTCATGGCACCAACCAGATGCGACGAGATGGCATCGGCATCCATGGCCGGGCCAGCCTCGATCCGGTCGGCCAGAAGGGCATCGACCGTTGCGGAGGGTCGGGGGTGACGATCGCCGTCCTCGTAGTCATACCAGCCGCCGCCGGTCTTCTGCCCTTTGCGTCCCTTGTGCACCAGAATGTCGCCCAGCGTCTCCGGCACCTCTGCACCCGCCTTGCGCGCGGCTTCACGCTGCAGATAGGCGATATCAAGCCCGCCCAGATCCTGCGCCTCGAACGGACCCATGGCGAAACCATAGGCCCGCATGGCCGCATCCACCTGCGCCACCGGGATTCCCCGGCGCAGCAGCGCCTCGGCCTCGGCCCGATAGCGTTTCAAGATACGGTTGCCGATGAAGCCCTCGCAAATGCCAGCCTGAACCGGGATTTTGCGAAGCAGGCGGGCCAGCGCGAAGCCTGTGGCAAGCGTCTCATCGGAGGTTTCGGGGATCGGCACGATCTCCATCAGCTTCATCACATTGGCGGGGCTGAAGAAATGCAGCCCGATGAAGCGGTCGGGGCCGGGCAGCCCTTCGGCGATCAGGCGCGGATCGAGATATGAGGTATTCGTCGCCAGAATGGCATCGGGACGGCAGGCGGTCACTAGGCGGGCGAAAACGGCGCGCTTGACCTCGATCTCCTCGAACACGGCTTCGATGACGAGATCGGCATCGGCCAGTTCCGCATAATCGGCGGTCGCCGTCACCCCGGCCAGATGTTCGGTCGCTGCGGCTTCGGACAGACGCCCGCGCTTAACCGCCCCGGCGAAGATCCCGCGCAGATTGGCGAGCCCTTTGGCAACGGCCTTGTCGTCCTGCTCGATCAGCACCACCGGCAGTCCGGCATCGCGCAGGGCGGCGGTGATGCCCGCGCCCATGGTGCCGCCGCCGATTACGCCGACCTTTTTGAGCCCGCGCGGTTCCACATCCTTCAGATGCGCGGGCCGGGGTGCGGCGCGTTCGGCAAAGAATACCGCCCGCAAAGCCGCTGCCTGATCGGAATCGCGCAGTTCAAGGAAGGTTTTCCGCTCATAGGCCAGCGCCTCGGCAAAGGGGCTTTCACTGGCTTTGCGAAGACAGTCCAACGCCCGCAGCGGTGCCTCGGCCCCCTTTGCGGCCTTGGTGACGGCTTTCGCCGTCTCGGCCCAGAACGTCTCATCCGGTGCTTCGATTTGGCGCGCGGAGACCGGCGGCGGCAAATCGCGGCTCAATGCGTCGCGGGCGAACGCGACTGCATTTGCCTGCAGATCGCCCTCGAACACCGCATCGATGAGGCCCATCGTCAGCGCCTTCGCGGCCTTCACCGGCTTGCCCGATGTGACCAGCGAAACAGCGGACTCGACCCCGGCAAGCCTTGGGGTGCGGACGGTGCCGGACGCACCCGGCACGATGCCAAGGTTAACTTCGGGCAGACCGACCGAGGCTGTGGAGACCGCAACTCGGAAGCGGCAGCCCATCGCCACCTCGAACCCGCCACCAAGGGCAGAGCCGTGGATGGCGGCGGTCCAGGGCTTTTGCGCGGCTTCGATATGATCGACCAGATCGGGCAGATGCGGCGGCTGCGGCGGTTGGCCGAATTCGCGCACATCGGCACCGGCGATGAAGGTCCGACCGGCGCAGATCAACACCACCGCCCGCACCTGCGGATCGGCGTCCAACTGGTCAACCGCGTCCCACAAGGCTTGGCGCACCGCATGCGACAGCGCATTGACCGGCGGATTATCCACCGAAACGACGGCGATTTCCGCGTCTCGGGCAATGGTGACAGGCATGTTCAAATCCCCAGATAGGCTTCGCGGATGCGCGGATCGGCGATCAGGTCATCGGCGGCACCCGACATGATGATACGCCCGGTTTCCATGACATAGCCCCGGTCGGCAATCTTCAATGCCCCGAAAGCATTCTGTTCGACCAGCAGAACCGTGACGCCCAGCGATTTTAACCCGCTGACCACATCGAAAATCTGCTGCACGATGATCGGGGCTAGGCCCATCGACGGCTCGTCCAGCAGCAGACAGGACGGACGCCCCATCAGCGCGCGGGCCATGGCCAGCATCTGTTGCTGCCCACCCGACAGACCGCCCGCCGACAGGTTGCGCTTGTCGCGCAGGATCGGGAACATCTGGAAGGCGTCCTCCATATCCGTCGCCACCCGGTCGTCGTGGTAAAGAAACGCGCCCAGCCGCAGGTTTTCCTCGACCGTCAGATTGGTGAAGATCTGCCGCCCCTCGGGCGATTGGGTCAGACCGCGGGCCGGGCGGCGATGCGCAGGGACGCCCTTCAGCGTCTCTCCCTTGAAGCTGATCGACCCGCCCGAGACCGGCTGCACCCCTGACAGACAGCGCAGAAGCGTCGTCTTGCCCGCGCCGTTTGCGCCGACGACGGTCACGATCTCGCCAGCCTCGACGGTCAGGTCGATGCCGTGCAGCACCTCGATCCGGCCATAGCGCGACCGCAAGCCCTCAACCTTCAGCATCGGCGGCCTCCGTTCCCAGATAGGCGGCGATCACCGCCGGGTCGCGGCTGATTTTGGCCGGATCGCCCTCGGCAATCTTCTGGCCGTGGTCCAGCACGACGACATGGTTGGAAATCCGCATCACCATCTTCATGTCATGCTCGACCAGCAGGATCGCCACGCCCGACCGGGCCACCTCGGCGATCAGGTGGTCGATCTCTTCGGTTTCGACCGCATTGCAACCCGCCGCAGGTTCGTCCAGCAGCAGGATGCGCGGCGACAAGGCAAGGGCGCGGGCGATCTCCAGCCGTTTCAGCGCGCCGTATGACAGGTTCCCCGCCTCGCGCCCGGCCGCCTTGTCCAACCCGACGCGGGCCAGAAGCTCTATCGCGCCCGATGCCGCCTCGGCGGCGCGGCGGCGGGATGAGGGCAGGTTGAAAAGATCGGCCAGAACCGGGCCACGCTCTTTCAGGTGAAAGCCCGCCATGACGTTTTCCAGCACCGTCATCGACTGAAAGATCTGCAAATTCTGAAAGGTCCGCGACAGGCCGCGCGCCGCCAGCAGATGCGGCTCCATCCCCGTCACATCCTCGCCGTTCAGCGTGACCCGGCCCCGCCCCGGCAGATAGACCCCAGAGATCATGTTGAAAAGCGTGGTCTTGCCAGCACCATTCGGCCCGATGATCGACACGATCTCGCCCGGACGAACGGCAAAGCCCACCTCATCCACCGCCTTCAGCCCGCCAAAGCTGATGCCCAGCCCTTCGACCGTCAGAAGCGCGCTCATTCGTCACCCCTCCGAAAGCGGCGCAGGATCGAGGGCAGCAGCCCCTGCGGCAGGAAGATCATCACCAGCATCATCACCAGGCCCAGCACCATCTGTTCATATTCGGCAAAGACCGTCAGCACCTGCGGCAACAGCGTCAGCACCGCCGCGCCGAAGATTGCGCCAAGGACCGAGCCAACGCCGCCCAGAACCGCCATCGTCACCATCTCGATCGAGTGCATGAAGCCTGCCACGTCCGGGGTGATGAACTTGTTCTGCAACGCCAGAAGCGAGCCCGAGACCGAGGCATAGACCGCCGAGATCACGAAAGCCTGCAATTTCAGCCGGGTTACATCGACGCCCACGGTCCGCGCCGCGACCTCTGACCCGTGCAGCGCCCGCAAGGCCCGCCCCGAGGGGCTGTTGAACAGGTTCAGCGCCAGCCACGCGCCGATGATCACGGCGATGCCGCAGAACCAATACCAGAACTGCCCGTTGGTCAGGTCCAGCCCGGCATCTTTCAACAGACCGCGCAGACCAAGATCGGGCACTTCCATCCCGTCCGGGCCGCCGGTCAGTTGCCGTTCGTTGTTCAGGACCATCGAAATCAGGATGCCAAAGCCAAGCGTCGCCACGCCAAGGTAATACCCCTTCAGCCGCAGGATCGGACGCCCGACCAGAAAGGCCATCAGCCCGGAAATGACCGCGCCAAGCACCATTGCCAGCCCCGGATGCAGCCCAAGATGCACCGGCGCCAGCGCGCAGGCATAGGCGCCGATCCCGGCAAAGCCCGCATGACCCAGACTGATCTGGCCCGCATAGCCGGTCAGGATGACAATGCCGGTTACCGCAATGGCATTGACGAAGATCAGCGCGCCGACGCGATAGTAATAGCCCGACGGAAACAGCAGCGGCGACAGCGCGATCAGCAGGACCAGAACCAGCAGCGTCGCGGTTTTCGGTGACAGTTTCATGGTCACACCCGCTCGGTCGATTTGCGGCCGAACAGGCCCTGCGGCATGAAGAACAGCACCAGCAAGATCACGACAAAGGCAGCGGCATCCTTGTATTGCGAGGACAGATAGCCCGCCGTCATCGATTCAAGCAGCCCCAGCAGCAGGCCGCCAACCAGCGCGCCCTTGGGGTTGCCCATTCCGCCCAGCATGGCGGCGGCAAAGCCCTTCAGCGCCAGCGCCAGCCCGACATCATAAGAGGTCAGCGTGATCGGCGTCACCAGCACCCCGGCCAGCGCGCCGATGCCTGCCGACAGCGCGAATGACAGCGTCATCACGAAGCGGGTGTTGATCCCCACCAGTTGCGCCGCCAGCCGGTTGTTCGACGTGGCCAGCACCGCCCGCCCGGTCAGCGTGCGGGTGAAGAACAGCCACAGCCCGATGAACACGACCACCGCGCCACCGATCACCCACAGGCTTTGCGGCAGGATGGTCGCGCCCATGATACGTATCGGCGCATCGCCGGAAAATGCGGGGAATGTGTGGATTTGCTTGCCCAGCAGCAGTTGCGTCCCGCCCCGGATAAAGATCGAGGCACCGATGGTGATGATGATCAGCGACACGACCGGCGCACCGCGCGCAGGCTCGATCGCCAGCTTGTTCATCGCCACGCCGATAGCCGCCGTCGCCACGATGGCGATCACGGCGGCCAGAGGCAGCGGAACCCCCGCAGCATAGGCCGCCACGGTGATCATGCCGCCCAGCATGACGAATTCGCCCTGCGCGAAGTTCACCACATCCGAGGCGTTGTAGATGATGGTGAAACCAAGCGCGACCAGCGCATAGACCGCGCCAACCGTCACCCCCGAGAACAGGAATTGCAGCAGTTCCGGCATCGATATCTCCGGCTGAGGGGTGTCAGGGCAGACAGGCCGCGCGGAAAGGCGCGGCCCTGCGGCTTACTCGATCAGGGTCCATTCGCCGCCCTTGATTTCCAGCATGCGGAAGGCGGACAGATCCAGTCCCAGATGATCCTCGGCGTTCATCGAATAGATGCCGGTGGTGCCAGCCAGCCCTTCGGTCGCCTCGATGGCGTCGCGGATCGCCGTGGGATCGGCCTCACCGGCGCGGGTGATCGCATCGGTCAGGATCAGGAACGCATCATTGGCATAGCCGCCGAAGGTGCCGACCGAGGTGCCGGTCTTTTCCTCGAACGCGGTCTTGTAAGCCTCGACCAGCGGCTTTTGCGGATCATCATCGGCCAGAAGCCCGGCGATCAGCAGCGCGGTGCCCGGCAGGCGAACGCCTTCGGCAGCATCCGCGCCCGCCAGCTCGATAAACCCGTCCGAGGCGACGCCATGCGACTGATACAGCGGCAGATCGACGGCAAGCTGCTTGTAGTTCCGCGTCACGATCGACGGCCCCTGCCCGAAACCGGGGTTAAGCACCGCCTGAACGCCATCGGTGTTGCGGATCTTGGTCAGTTGCGTGGTCATATCGGCATCGGTCGGATTGTAAGTCTCGTCCGCGACCACGGTGATGCCGTATTCGCCGACGACCTCTTTGCACTGCGCCTGCATCGACGCACCGAACCCGTCCGTGCCGGAAATCATCCCGATCTGGGTGATGCCCTGCTTTTGCATATCCTCGAAAATCTTCTGGCAGGCCATGCGGTCGGTATGCGGGGTCTTGAAGGTGAAAGGCTTCACCGGATCGATGATCTCAATCGCCCCGGCCAGAGAGATGAAGGGAATCTCGTTATCCTCGGCCACCGACAGAATCGACATCGAGGTGCCGGTGGTCGATCCGCCGATAATCGCCACCACCTCGTCATCCTCGATCAGACGGGTTGCGAAGGTGCGGGCCTTGTTCGGATCGCCGCCATCGTCATACAGCACCAGCGCGATTTCCTCGCCATTGATGCCGCCATTGGCATTGGCTGCCTCGACCAGCATTTCCAGCGTTTTCGCCTCGGGATCGCCCAGAAATGCCGCCGGTCCGGTTGCCGAAACCGAGGCGCCGATGCGGATCTCGGCGCTGGCCGCCCCGGCGATACAGATGGCAACAGCCGTCGTGATCAGTGTGGTCTTCATGCGTATCTCCTCCCAGAATACGTGCGTCGTCCTTGTCGGCAGACGGGCGCGCAGCACCCGCTCCACCGGCCTCCTCTCCGGTTAACGAATATCATTGACCGGCCGGTCGGTTTATGCAACACATTTCTTCGAGGAGCCCGAGAAATCGGCGCATGAGGGAGGAGAGGATGACCGCATCTTCAACGGTGTTACAGGCCGTGTCCGATGGTGTGCTTTCGGTGACGCTGAACCGCCCGGAAAAGCTGAATTCCTTTAACGAAGACATGCATCTGGCGCTGCGCGCGGCGATCCGGCGTGCCCACGATGATGACGCGATCCGGGCGGTGCTGCTGACCGGCGCGGGACGCGGCTTTTCGGCGGGTCAGGATCTGGGCGACCGCGATCCCCGCAAGGGTGGCCCCGCCCCCGATCTTGGCCGCACGCTTGACAGTTTTTACAACCCGACGCTGCGGCTGATCCGGTCGCTGGAAAAGCCGGTGGTCTGTGCAGTCAATGGCGTGGCGGCGGGAGCAGGTGCGAATATCGCCTTCGCCTGCGACATCGTTCTGGCCGCCAAATCGGCAAAGTTCATTCAGGCCTTCGCCAAGATCGGCCTTGTCCCCGATGCAGGCGGCACATGGTCGCTGACCCGGATCCTTGGCGAACCGCGCGCCAAAGCGCTGGCCCTGACCGCCGAGCCGCTGATGGCCGAAAAGGCCGCCGATTGGGGATTAATCTGGAAAGCCGTCGATGACGACGCGCTGTTGCCCGAGGCGCAGGCTTTGGCCCAATCGCTTGCTGCCGGGCCGACGCTTGGTCTGGGGCTGACGAAGCGACTTATTCAGGCGGCGGCAACCAATACGCTGGACGAACAGCTTGATGAGGAGCGTGACTGCCAGCAGCAGGCCGGGCGCAGCGCCGATTATGCCGAGGGCGTCACCGCTTTCCTTGAAAAGCGCAAGCCGGAGTTCAAGGGCAAATGAAACCCGTCGCCGACATGACCCCGCAAGAGATCGCCGAAGCCTCGGCCCGCGCGATGTGGAACGACGATTCGGCCAGCCAGCGATTGAACATGGCCCTTGACCATATCGCGCCGGGGCAAGCCACGCTGTCGATGACCATCACCGCCGATATGTCGAACGGCCACGGCACCTGTCATGGCGGCTATATCTTCACGCTGGCCGACAGCGCCTTTGCCTTTGCCTGCAACAGCTACAACCAGATGGCGGTAGCCCAGCATTGCTCGGTCACCTATCTGATCCCCGGCCATATCGGCGACCGGTTGACCGCCACCGCGACCGAGACGCATCGCCTTGGCCGGTCAGGCATCTACGACATTCGCATCACCAATCAGACCGGCGCGCATGTGGCCGAATTTCGCGGCCATTCCCGCACGGTCAAGGGCACCCACCTGCCGACCGGGTCCTGACCCGGCGCGTTTTCGAGGGAGGAGAACATGAAAGACCTGACCCCCCGCCGCGCGGATCTCGACCCGATCGAGACCGCGTCGCGCGATGAGATCGAGGCGCTGCAATTCCAGCGGATGAAGCAGACGCTGACCCATGCCTATCAGAATTCCAGCTTCTACCGCGACAGCTTTGGCAAGGCGGGCGCGCATCCTGACGATCTCAAGACCCTGAAGGACATTGCGAAATTTCCCTTCACCGTGAAGCAGGATCTGCGCGACACCTATCCCTTCGGCATGTTCGCCGTCCCGCAGGATCGCCTCAGCCGCATCCACGGCTCGTCAGGGACAACCGGCAAGCCCACCGTGGTCGGCTATACCGCCAGCGATATCGACAACTGGGCCGCTTTGGTTGCCCGCTCGATCCGTGCGGCGGGCGGGCGGCCCGGTGATATTCTGCACAACGCCTATGGCTACGGTCTGTTCACCGGCGGCCTTGGCGCACATTACGGGGCCGAGCGTCTGGGCTGCACCGTCATTCCGATGTCGGGCGGCATGACCGAACGGCAGGTGACGCTGATCAACGATTTCAAGCCGCGGATCATCATGGTGACGCCCAGCTATATGCTGTCGATCCTTGATGAATTCCGCCGTCAGGGGCTGGACCCGCGCGCCAGCTCCTTACAGGTCGGCATCTTCGGGGCCGAGCCGTGGACCAACGCCATGCGGCAGGAAATCGAAGACGCCTTCGATATGCATGCCGTTGATATCTACGGGCTTTCCGAAGTGATGGGACCCGGCGTGGCGCAGGAATGCGTTGAAACCAAGGACGGGCTGCATGTCTGGGAAGATCACTTCTACCCTGAAATCATCGATCCCCTAACGGGCGAGGTGCTGCCGGATGGCGAAATGGGCGAGCTGGTCTTTACCACGCTGACCAAGGAAGCGCTGCCGATGATCCGCTACCGCACCCGCGACCTGACCCGGATTTTGCCGGGCACGGCGCGGTCGATGCGGCGGATCGAGAAGATCACCGGGCGCAGTGACGACATGATCATTCTGCGGGGCGTCAATGTGTTTCCGACGCAGATCGAAGAGCAGATCCTGAAATGTCCCGGCCTTGCGCCGCATTTCCAGATCGAGCTGACCCGCGAAGGGCGAATGGACAGCATGATCGTCCATGTCGAATGCGCCGAGGATCAGGTGGCGGGCGATGCGCGGGCGGTTTCGGCCAAGGAACTGGCGCATAAGATCAAGTCGATCGTGGGGATCTCGACCCGGATCGAGGTGCAGGATCCGGGCAGCGTTGCCCGTTCCGAAGGCAAGGCGAAGCGGGTGGTGGATAACCGACCGAAGGGCTGAATGCCGGCGCGTTCTGCGCTGGTGACTTTGGCCCCGTCAGCCTCTAAAGCGGCGGGGCCGGGGCAAGCAGGAAAGTGATATTATGGCTCGGACACGGGCACAGGATTTCGAGGAAAAGCAGCGCAGCATTCTGGACAATGCCGCGCTGGTCTTTGCCGAACAGGGCATGGAAAAGGCTTCCATGTCGCAGGTCGCCGTTCAGGCGCAGGTCAGCAAAGCATTGTTATATCATTATTATCCCGGCAAGGACGCGCTGATCTTTGCGATCATCACCACCCATCTGGAAGAACTGGACGAGGCGATTGAGGCGGCGGATGACGCGGCTTTGCCGCCCGAGCAGCGGTTGCGGAAGCTGGTGGGCACGGTGCTGGAAAGCTATCGCGGGGCGGATAATCAGCACAAGGTTCAGCTTAACGCCAGCAGCGCGCTGTCGGATGAGCAGAAGGCCGAGATCATGGCAATCGAGCGGCGGATCGTGCGGCGGTTTTCGGTGGTTCTGGAGCAGATCAACCCGGATTTGAACGACAGGGACAGGCCGCTTTTGATGCCGGTCACCATGTCTTTGTTCGGGATGATGAACTGGGTCTATATGTGGTTCAAGGATGGCGGGCGGATCAGCCGTCAGGACTATGCCGACGTGGCGACAACGCTGATTCTGGAAGGGATCAAGGCGGTTCGCTGAGCCTGCGCAACACCTGCGGGCGTTGCTTTTGGTATTTGTGCAACGAAGAAGCGGCAGGTGCGGCTTTGCCAGCAAATGCTGGGAATTTGGCGGCACAGGGCGTGCACCACGCAGACACCGGATGTGCACAGGGCGTACACAGCTTGCGAACGGTCGGTGTTGCGTGGGTGTAGGGTGCGTGCTTTGCACGCACCATCAGGGTTATTCCGCCGCCTGAGCCAGCGGCCATGTTTTCGCCACCATCGTCAGCACGTCATATTGCGCCACGATCTCGGCCTTTTGGTTCGTCACCTGACAATCCCAACGCACCTCGCCGTGATCGGCATTGGCGCGCGGGTTGATCTCTTTGCAGGTCAGCCGCACTTGCAGGCTGTCGCCGAAATAAACCGGGGTCAGGAAGCGCAGGTTATCGACGCCGTAATTCGCAAGGACCGGGCCGGGGTTCGGCTCCACGAACAATCCCGCCGCGAACGAGGCGATCAGGTAGCCATGGGCCACGCGGTCGTCGAAGAACGGGTTCGCCTTGGCCGCCGCGCTGTCCATATGGGCGTAGAAGGTGTCGCCGGTGAAATGGGCGAAATGTTCGACATCTTCTTCGGTGATGGTGCGGGCCGCCGTCACCAACTGATCGCCGATCCGCAATTCCTCCAGCGATTTGCGGAACGGGTGGGTGCCTTGCTGGGCATCCGCCCCCTCGATCCAGCGGCCGGTGACCGCCGATAACAGGCGCGGCGCCCCCTGAACGGCGGTGCGCTGCATATAGTGTTTCACGCCCCTTATGCCGCCCATTTCCTCGCCACCGCCTGCCCGGCCCGGTCCGCCATGAACCAGCGGCGCCAAGGGCGAGCCGTGGCCGGTCGAGGATTTCGCCGAAGCGCGGTTGCCGATCAGCACACGGCCATGGAAGGGCGCAACGCCAAGGACGATCTCTTCCGCGACCGCCGGATCGTCGGTGAAGACCGACGAGACCAGCGAGCCTTTGCCCATCCGTGCCAGTGCCACCGCCTCGGCCGGATCGTCATAGGGCATGACGGTCGAAACCGGGCCGAAGGCTTCGACATCATGGACCGCCGTTGCCTCGAACGGCTTGGCGGCGTGGAGAAGCACCGGGGTCAGGAAGGCGCCGGCTTCGGCATCCCCCGAGGTGACGCTGACCTGATCTGGATCGCCTGCGACAATCTCGGCCACGGCTTGCAGGTCGCGGATGCGGGCGCGGACTTCCTCGCGCTGATCGAGGCTGGCCAGCGGACCCATCCGGGTGCCCTCATCCCCCGGCAGGCCGATGGCGGTTTTGGCAAGACGGTCGCGCAGCGCCGCGATCACCGCCTCGGTATGAGCGCGGGGCACCATGACGCGGCGGATGGCGGTGCATTTTTGCCCGGTTTTCGAGGTCATTTCGCGGGCCACCTCGCGCACGAACAGGTCGAATTCGGGCGTGCCCGGCCCGGCATCGGGGCCAAGGATCGAGGCGTTGAGGCTGTCTGCCTCCATCGTGAAGCGGACCGAGTTTTCGACGATGGCCGGATGGGCGCGCAGCTTGCGCCCGGTCCAGGCCGAGCCGGTGAAGGTCACCGCGTCCTGCCCGGTCACATGGTCCAGAAGATCGCCGACCGAGCCGCAGATCAGTTGCAGCGCGCCTTCGGGCAGGATGCCGGTATCGATGATGCGGCGGACCATCAGCTCGGTCAGGTATGCAGTCTGACTGGCGGGTTTGACCACGCAGGGAACACCTGCCAGCAGCGTCGGCGCGATCTTTTCCAGCATCCCCCAGATCGGGAAATTGAAGGCGTTGATATGCACCGCCACGCCATGCAGCGGGGTCAGGATATGCTGGGCAGAGAAGCTGTTATCCTTGGACAATGGCTCGACCGCGCCATCGGTCAGCACGCGGGCATTCGGCAATTCGCGGCGGCCTTTGGACGCAAAGGTCAGCATGGTGCCGATGCCGCCTTCGATATCGACCCAAGCATCCGGGCGGGTCGCGCCGGTATGCAGGCTTTCGGTGTAGAATTCTTCCTTCATCCCCATCAGCGCAAGGCCAAGCGCCTTCAGCATCGCCGCGCGGTCGTGGAAGGACATCTTCCGCAGCTTCGGTCCGGCGACATCGCGGCCATGGGCAAGCGCCGCGGCAAAATCGATGCCCGAGGAATCGATGACCGCGACAGGCGCGCCGGTCGCGGCGTCCAGAAGGGTCTGGCCGTCTTTCTCGCCCGGTGTCCAGCGGCCCGAGACATAGCTTTCAAGACGGCGCGGGTGAATGGTCATGGGATGTCCTTCCAGAAATATCACAGGCCCAGACGCGCCAGATGCCCATCGGCAAGGCGGGTCCAGCGGGCCAGCAGGTCTTCGTTCGCATGGTGGCGCAGGCCGAAGGTTTTCAGCCGCTCGAACCGTGTCGAACCTGCCGTGCCGAAACCGGCGGCAACGCGGGGGCGCCAATAGGTGATGGCCTCGCGGGCGGCATCGCGGCCTTTGTCGGTCGCGGCCAGACGCTCCAACCCTTCAAGGCCAAGTTCGGCATGGCGGGCCTCACGCGGGGCGATTTCGCGAAAGACCTCGGCCAAGGGACCATAGGAAAGGCGGGTCAGTTCGGTCATCTGGACGCCGGTGGCAAGGCCTTGCAGCACGTTCATCACCACGGCATCGGCCCAGCCGGTGATCGGGTAGTGAAAGACCGACAGGCGCATGTCGTCCATCTGACGGGCCGCGCCTATGTCGCTGTCGCGGGGCTGGCGCGAGGCCCAGTCATGGGTTGCCTGATAGCGCGCCATATCGGTGCCGAAATCGCCCATGATCCGCAGGACGCGTTCGGCATGATCGGCCTTTTCCAGCGTGATCCGGCTGGCGGCGATGCGTTCCTTGATGCCCGGCGCGAAGTTGATGGAATTGGCGAAACCGGCAGAGGCCGCCAATTCGCTGTCCACGAAAGAGGACATCAGCCGCAACAATTCGCCCCGATAGCGGGCGGGGACATTGTCGGGCGCGGTCAGGACGCCGCCCTTTGCCAGATAGTCTTCGATATTCATCGTGTCGGACATGGCACCGCCTCACTCGTCATAGGTCACGACGACATCGTCGCTGATCGGATAGGCCTGGCAGGACAGGACGTAACCGGCGCGGACCTCGTAATCTTCCAGCGCGTGGTTCACCGCCATCTCGACCTCGCCCTTCAGCACCTTGCAGCGGCAGGTCGAGCAGACCCCGGCCTTGCAGGAATAGGGCGCGTCCATGTTGTTGGCGATGGCGGCGTCAAGGATCGTCTCGCCTTCGCGGGCCATCGCGAAGCTGCGGGTGGCGCCGTCCAGCGTGACGGTGGCGGCGATGCCCGTGCCCGCCTCGGCGGCGTTGCGAGAGATGACCGGCTGGCGTGCGCGGCCCGGTTGGCTGCTGGCGAAAAGTTCGAACTTGATCTGGTCGTCGGTCAGGCCGTGCTGACGCAGGCCGTCGGCGACGGACAGCATCATCCCCTCGGGGCCGCAGATGAAGACGGTATCGACGGCTTTGGGGTCGATCCAGTGTCGGAACAGCGCAGCCACCTTGTCGCCGTCGATGCGGCCTGTGAACAGGTCGATCTCTTGCGCCTCGGATTTCAGGACATGCAGGACCGAGAAGCGGCCAAGGTAGCGGTTCTTCAGATCCTCAAGCTCTTCGCGGAACATGATCGAGTTGATCTGGCGGTTGGCATAGACCAGCGTGAAGCGGGATTTCGGCTCGCGGGCCAGCGTGGTCTTGATGATCGACAGGATCGGCGTGATACCAGAGCCCGCCGCGAAGCCAAGATATTGGCGGGCGGCATCGGGCTGAATCTCGGTATGGAAGCGGCCCATTGGCGGCATCGCCTCGATCTCGTCGCCGGGGGTCAGGTTTTCGTTGGCCCAGGTCGAAAACGCGCCGCCATCGACGCGCTTGATGCCGACGCGCAGAAAGCCCTCGTCCCGGCCCGCGCAGATCGAATAGCTGCGGCGCAATTCCTCGCCGTCGAAGTCGCGGCGGAAGGTCAGGTATTGGCCTTGGGTGAAATCGAACAGCGCCCGGTCTTCGTCGCGGGGGGCAAGGGTCACCACCACGGCGTCGCGGGTGTCGCGGCGAATGTCGGTGACCTTCAGCGGATGAAAGCGTGCCATTGGGTGTTCCTGTGTGCCGGATGCACGTTCAGATGCATTTGAAATAGTCGAAGGGTTCCAGACAATCGGTGCAGCGATAGCTGGCCTTGCAGGGGGTCGAGCCGAACTGGCTGATCTTCTGGGTCGCGTTCGAGCCGCAGCGCGGGCAGGTGATCACAAGGTTCGACGTGCCCGCCAGCCGGGCGATCCGCCCCACCAGCCGACCATCCGCCGCCGTGCCGTCGATCGGCGCGGCGATGCCGTAATCGGCCAGCTTTTGGCGGCCTTCCTTGGTCAGCCAGTCGGTCGTCCAGGGCGGCGACAGGCGGCGGTCAAGGCGCAGCTTGTCGATGCCGTGATCGCGCAGCGCGCTTTCGATATCCAGATTGATGATCGTGGTCGCCGGGCAGCCGGAATAGGTCGGGGTGACGGTGACGACCAAGGTGTCATCCTGCCATTCGACATCGCGGATAATGCCCAGATCGGTCAGGCTGATGACCGGGATTTCCGGGTCAGGCACCTGAGACAACCAGTCCCATATCTGCGCTTCATCTGGGCGGATCGCGGTTTCCATCGCGTCACCACGTCGCGCCCGGATAGGCGCGCTGAAGGAACTGCATCTCGGCCAGCAGATAGCCCAGATGTTCCGAATGGATACCGCGCTTGCCGCCGCCTGTGCCGGTCGTGCCATGCTGCCAGACCTCGCCCGGATGGGTCAGACTCGCCGCCGTCAGCACCTCGGCCACCACCGCGTCCCATGCCGGTTTCAGGGTCGAGGGCAGCGGCGCGATTCCGGCATTCGCCATCGCGCGGTCGGTCGCATCATCGGCAAACATCTCGCCCGTATAGGGGAACAAAAGGTCCAGCGCCTTCTGCATCCGGGCATGGCTGTCAGCGGTTCCATCGCCCAGACGGATCACCAGATCGGCCGAGCGTTCAAGGTGATAGGCGACCTCTTTGACGGCCTTTGACGCGATGTCAGCAACCCGGGCATCGGTCGAGCTTTCCAGCCCGCGCAGCAATTCCAGATGGAAAGCATCGAACAGGAATTGCCGCATCAGTGTCTGGCCGAAATCACCGTTCGGGCGCTCCACCAGCACCACATTGCGAAAGGCAAGAACGTCGCGCAGATAGGCCAGATCGTCGGCGCTGCGGCCCCTGCCCTCGACCTCGGCGGCAAGACCCAGCCACAACTGACATTGGCCGATCAGATCAAGCGACTGATTGGCAATGGCAATGTCTTCCTCCAGCGCCGGGCCATGCCCGCACCATTCGGACAGCCGATGGCCAAGGATCAGGCAATTATCGCCGACTCGTTGCAGCCATTCGGTAAATTCCGGCTGCCCTGCATCCGGGGCAGGCACGGCGGGATGGCCGCCTTGCGCCGTCGCATCGCCTGCCAGCGCGGCAAGGTTCGGCGTGGTCATATCGGGAAGCGAGGGCATCACATATGCCCCACTTCATCGGGAATGTCGTAGAAGGTCGGATGGCGATAGACCTTGCTGTTCGACGGCTCATAAAGCGGCCCCTTGTCCGAGGGGCTGGACGCGGTGATGTCGTTCGAGCGGACCACCCAGATCGACACCCCCTCGTTGCGACGGGTATAGACATCGCGGGCATTGCGGATCGCCATTTCCGCATCCGGCGCATGCAGGCTGCCGACATGGCGGTGGTTCAGGCCGTGCTGACCTCGGATAAAGATTTCCCACAGGGGCCATTCGCTGGACATGTCTTGCTTCCTCCCGAAAGCTGGATGTTCGTGGCGGACGGGGCGGTCACTCGGCCGCGACGCGCCCGCCTGAATGTTTCGCCGCATGGGCCATCAGCCCTTCGCGGAACCATGCGCCGTCGTCCCAAGCCTTGACCCGCGCGCCCAGCCGTTCGGCATTGCAGGGACCGTTCCCGGCAAGCACGGCATAGAATTCGGACCAATCGGGTTCGCTGAAATCATGGCCGCCCTTTTCCTCGTTCCATTGCAGGTCCGGGTCGGGGACGGTCAGGCCCAGAAACTTGGCCTGCGGCACCGTCTGATCGACGAATTTCTGGCGCAGTTCGTCATTGGTGTTCATCTTGATCCTCCACGCCATCGACTGCGCGGAATGGACCGAGTCCTTGTCAGAGGGGCCGAACATCATCAGCGCGGGATACCAGAAGCGGTTCAGCGCATCCTGCGCCATCGCCTTCTGTTCCGGCGTGCCCGCGCACATCTTCATCATGATGTCGTAGCCCTGCCGCTGGTGGAAACTTTCTTCCTTGCAGATGCGGATCATCGCGCGGCTGTAGGGGCCATAGCTGGTGCGTTGCAACGGCACCTGATTCATGATCGCCGCGCCATCGACCAGCCAACCGACCGCGCCCATATCGGCCCAGGTCAGGGTGGGATAGTTGAAGATCGAGGAATATTTCATCTTACCCGCATGCAGCGCCTCCAGCAGCTCATCGCGGCTGACGCCCAGCGTTTCGGCGGCGGAATAGAGGTAAAGCCCATGCCCCGCCTCGTCCTGCACCTTGGCCAGCAGGATCGCCTTGCGCTCCAGCGTGGGGGCGCGGGTGATCCAGTTGCCCTCGGGAAGCTGGCCGACGATCTCGCTATGGGCATGCTGGCCGATCTGGCGGATCAGCGTCTTGCGATAACCGTCGGGCATCCATTCCTTCGGCTCGATCTTTTCGTTCCGGTCGATGCGGTCCTGAAAGGCCACCTCTTCGGGGGTCATCTCATCGCGGTTGGCAGTGCCTTCGGATTTCACAAGCTGTGCATACATGGCTGGCTTCCTTCCCTAGACGCGTTCGATGATGATCGCGATGCCCTGCCCGACACCAATGCACATGGCGCAAAGCGCATAGCGCCCGCCGGTGCGGTGAAGCTGATACATCGCGGTCGTGACAAGCCGGGCACCCGACATTCCAAGCGGATGGCCTAGCGCAATCGCTCCTCCATTCGGATTCACATGGGGGGCGTCGTCGGGCAATCCAAGGTCGCGAAGCGTGGCAAGCGCCTGACTGGCGAAAGCCTCGTTCAACTCGATCACATCCATCTGATCGATGGTCAAACCCGCCCGCGCCAGCACCTTGCGCGCGGCAGGCGCCGGGCCAATGCCCATGATGCGCGGCTCGACCCCCGCCGCAGTCATGGCGACGATGCGGGCCTTGGGGGTGAGGTTCTGTTTCGCGGCAGCCTCGGCTGACAGAACCAACAGCGCCGCGGCGCCGTCATTGACGCCCGAGGCATTGCCGGCGGTGACCGACAGGTCGGGGCCGTTGATGCCTTTCAGCTTTGCCAAAGTCTCGGTGGTCGTGCCGGGGCGCGGGTGTTCGTCGGTGTCGAAGATGACCGGATCACCCTTGCGCTGCGGGATCTGGACCGGGACAATCTCATCCCGAAACAGCCCGGCTTCCTGCGCGGCGGTCCAGCGGGCCTGGCTCAGCGCGGCAAAGGCGTCCTGATCGGCGCGGCTGATATTATAATCGGCGGCGACGTTGTCGGCGGTCTGCGGCATGGAATCGATGCCATATTCCGCCTTCATCTTCGGATTGACGAAGCGCCAGCCGATGGTGGTGTCATAGACCGCATTGCCGCGCGAAAAGGCCGCGTCGGCCTTGGGCATCACGAAGGGCGCGCGGGTCATGCTTTCCACGCCGCCCGCGATGACGAAATCGCAATCGCCCGCCCGGATCGCCCGCGCCGCCATGCCGACCGCATCCATCCCCGAGCCGCAGAGCCGGTTCACCGTCGTCCCCGGCACGTCGATCGGCATTCCCGCCAACAGCAGCGCCATCCGGCCAACATTGCGGTTATCCTCGCCCGCCTGATTGGCGCAGCCGAAGATCAGGTCATCTGCCTCGGCCCAGTTCACACCCGGATTGCGATCCATCAGCGCCTTCAGCGGCAAAGCCGCCAGATCGTCGGCACGAATCTGGGCCAGCGAGCCGCCATAGCGCCCGATTGGTGTGCGGACTGCGTCGCAGATGAATGCTTCGGTCATGCGCCCTCCGGTGATCCGAGAAAAGCCGATGATTCTCCCAATTCATCGACCGCTTGGTCACCTTATAGCATTAATACATTACACTGTGAAGCAATATTTTAGATTTACTGTAATGTTTAAGAATAAAGAGATGAGGGCAGCGTACAGCCGCGGTTGGGCACCTGCAACGATCGCGCTTGGCACTTTATGGTGCCACCTCCCCTGTCATATCTGTGGAGCGCAACATCACCAAAGTGCCCAGCCGGGGGGCGGCTGTGCACTGCCCGGCGGCGCATTCTGCGCCTTGACTCCGGGCGGGCAATTAACTTTCAACGACGAAAATCTACGTTGTCAGCGCCGCCAGTCTGGCTGTGGTGCGGTCGGTCGTTGCGGAAAGGGGACCGGCCTCGCCCTCCATCATCGCGGCGATTTGCCGGTCGGCATTTGACGACAGCGCCAGATAAAGCTGTCGGAACAGGCGCTGCGCCTCGGTTCCCGGCCAGTCTTCCGGCAACGCCGCCTCGGGCAAACCGGGGTCGCGCAGAACGACCGAGCGATAGACATGGACCAGCAGCAGCCGGGCGATCAGTGCATCCTCGGGCGTGATGTCGTCCAGACGGTCGGCCAGCGGGCGGAAGCGGTCGAGCATGGCACGGTAGCGGGAATGCAGCTCATCCATGTCCCAGAAGCGGGCGAGTTCCGACAGCCTGTCGATCCCCGCCACAGGTTCGGCACGCAGGATCGGGGCGTGGGTCGCGGGCAGGTCTGCGCGGTCGGGGCTGATCCACAGGCCCGGCGCGACTTTGGCCATCCGGGCGCGGCGGGCCTGATCCTCGGGCAGGTCTGCATCGAAAACCAGCAGCCACTTGTTCGCGCGGTCGCGGGGGGCGTAAAGCAGCCGTGCGGCATCGGCAAATTCGGCGCGGGCCGAAGGGGCTAGGCGGTAATAGCTGCGCCGTCCGACACGCTCGCCCTCAAGCCGGTCGGCCGAGACGAGGCGAGAGACGGCGGTGCGGACAAGGTTCTCGCTGATGTCCAGCCGGGCGCAGATCTCGATAAGGCTGCCCATCCACAACACCTCGCCACGCGGGACGACGATATCGCCGTAGATGGTGACGATGAAAGAGCCTGCGGTCAGCGTCAGATCCTCGGTCAGGGTGCCGATCAGGGGGGTTCTGGGCATGGCGTTCGCGACCGTTCCGACGGTGAGGGTTCAAAAGGGGTTAGTCAGCGGGGGGATTGTTGTCAAATTCGGTGATGGGATAGCAGAGGGCGGGGCCCGTCCGCCGGATGGGCACAACAACGGTCGTTCTGAACACTTTATCGCGCCAACCCGCCGAACATTACTGTAGCGCGGGACGTCGACAAAGTGCCCGTCCGGTGGGGCGGACGGGCACTGCCCGGCGGTGCCTTTCAGGCACCTCGATTCCGGGCAGGCGCTTCACCGTCGACGGCAAAAGCATCAGTCTCGCACCTAAACCGGCACCACATTCGTATGCTTCACCCGCCGCAGCGCAAACACGCTTGACGCCTGCGCCACCGAATGATGCGCCAGAATCCGGTGCATCAGGATTTCCTCGTAATCCGCCATCCCGCGTACGGCGAGATGCAGCAGATAATCCCACTCACCCGAGATCGAATAGACTTCAAGGATGGTCGGCTCTGCCTCAAGCACCCGCTGAAAATCCATCCGCGCCGCCGCGTCCTGCGATTTCATGCGGATCTGGCAGAACACATCCAAGCCCCGCCCCAGAGATTCGGGCTTCACGATGCGAACGGTCGGGCCAAGGATCCCCGCCTCTTCCAGCGCCTTCACCCGCCGCCAGCAGGACGCAGGCGAGGCATTCACCACCTCGGCCAATGCCGCGCTGCTCAGCGATCCGTCACGCTGCAACGCAGAAACTATCCGTTCATCCAGATCATCAAGACGAAACATTCATTTCACCTTCTGCAAAATACCGAATGGAACAAATCACAAATTAACGTTCCGCGAAGAACTCAGATAAGCACGTATCACCCTTTTCAGGCAGACTCAAAGACATGCCGATCCGTCCCCACACGCGCGCAAGATAAGGGCCAGCCGTCATGTCGATCACCGTCAGAAACAAGCTTCTCAACACGCCGGACCCCAGTATCGACTGGGCCGCGACCGTGCGCACCCTGGCCCTGTCCCGTGCGCTGGACGAGATGGAGGAAACCCGCCTCGTCCCGGAGAAAAAGGTGCTGTATCAGTTTTCGGCCCGTGGTCACGACATGGCGCAGATCCTGCTGGCGCAGAACCTGACCGGGCGGCATGACGCGGTTTGCGGCTATTACCGTTCACGACCGCTGCTGCTGGCGCTTGGCGTCGATCCGGTTGAGGCGCTGTCGTCCTCGATGGGGCGCGCGGGCGGCTATTCCGATGGGCGCGACATCGGCGTGGTCTTCAACTATCCGAACCCGAACGGCACCACGGCATTGCCGATGTGCGGCGGCGTTGGCGCACAATATACGCCCACGGCGGGCTGGGCGCAGGCGTTGCGCTATCATGCCGAGGAACTGGGATCGAAGGATCATGCAGGCTCGATCGGGGTGGTGCTGGGCGGCGATGGCTCGGTCGCGACCAACGGGTTCTGGGCCGCGCTGATGATGGCCACGACCCAGCAATTGCCGATGCTGTTCTATGTCGAGGATAATGGCTACGGCATCTCGGTCCCGTCGGTGTTCAACACGCCGGGCGGGGATATTGCCGCCAATCTGGCCGCATGGCAGGGGCTGAAGATCATCTCGGGCGATGGCGCGGAACCGGCACAGGCCGCCGCACTGACCCGCGCCGCAGTCGATCATGTGCGCAAAAGCCGGACCCCTGCTTTGCTGCGCCTGACCGTGCCGCGCCTGCAAGGCCACAGCTTTCAGGACACCCAGACCTACAAGACCAAAGATTTCGTGGCCGAGGAATGGGCGCGCGATCCCCTGCCCCGTCTGAAGGATTATCTGGTCCCCGCCATCATGGAAGAGGCCGAATGGGGTCGCCTGACCGATGAGGCCAAGGCGTCGGCCGAAGCGGCGCGAGAGACCGCCGAGGCGCGGCCCGTTTCCGACCCCGAACTGGTCACCCGGAACGTTTTCTTCGAGGGCGAGATGCAGAAGATGGGCGGGCTTCACCCGCAGGGATATGAGGCCCCCGCCGCGACCGACATTCCGCAGCCCGAAGGCCAGCGCATCAATATGGTCACCGCGATCCGCCGCGTGCTGGATCAAGAGATGTCGATCAACCCGAAAGTGCTGCTCTTTGGCGAGGATATCGGCCCCAAGGGCGGCGTCCATGCGGTCACGCTGGGCCTGCAAGAGAAATACGGAACCGCCCGCGTCTTCGACACCAGCCTGTCCGAAGAAGGCATCGTCGGGCGCGCGGTCGGCATGGCGCTGGCCGGGCTGATGCCGGTGCCGGAGATCCAGTTCCGCAAATATGCCGAGCCCGCGACCGAACAGATCAACGACTGCGGCACGATGCGCTGGCGCACCGCCAATGGCTTTGCCGCGCCGATGGTGCTGCGGATGCCAGGCGGGTTCTTCAAATGCGGCGATCCATGGCACAGCCAAACCAACGAGGTCGCCTTCATCCATAATCCCGGCTGGAAGGTCGCCGTCCCCTCGAATGCCGAGGATGCGGTGGGACTGTTGCGCACCGCCCTGCGCGGCAATGATCCGGTGGTGTTCTTCGAACATCGCGCCATGCTGGACCATCCTTCGGCGCGGCGGCAATGGCCGGGCGATGCCTTCGCGCTGCCCTTTGGTAAGGCGAAGATCACCCGTCCGGGCAACCGCGCGACGGTGGTGACATGGGGCGCGATGGTCCATCGCTGCGAGGAGGCCGCCGACGGCCGCGATGCCGAGGTGATCGATCTGCGCACGTTGATGCCCTGGGATGAGGAAACCGTGCTGGCGTCGGTCCGACGCACCGGGCGGTGCCTGATCGTCCACGAGGATTTGCAGACCGCCGGTTTCGGTGCGGAAATCGCCGCCCGCATCGCCGATGCCGCCTTCATGGATCTGGACGCGCCGGTGTCGCGGCTGACCATGCCCGACATCCCTTCGCCGCATAACCCGGTGCTGCTGGAACATGCGGTGCCCTCGGTCGCGCGGATCGCGGCGAAGATCGACGATCTGGTGGGGTTCTAGGCCATGTATGATGTCATCGTTCCGCTGGAGCAGGAAGGCACAACCGCGAAGGTTCTGGATTGGCTGGTCCAGATCGGCAAGCGCGTCGCCGAAAACGATCCGCTGGTCGAGATCGAGACCGACAAGGTCACGCTTGAGGTTCCATCCCCGGTCGCCGGCGTCTTGACCGAGATCATCATTCCAAAGGGCGCGGATGCCCTGCCCGGCGCGGTTCTGGCGCGGATCGACACGGCCGCGGGCGGCACCGACGACGCCACGCCGATGCCCGCGACACCTGCCCCGGTCACAGAGGATCGCACTGACCCGCCCGCCGAGCGACATTCTCCGGCGGTGCGCAAAGCGCTGGCCGAGACCGGCCTTGATCCCGCGACAATCGAAGGCACGGGCCGCGACGGCAGGCTGACCCGCGACGATGTGCTTTGCGCGGCGAAGAAAGTGGAAACGCCCGCCCCGACACCCGCCGCCAATCCCGCCCCGCGCGCCGAGGGGTCGGACTTCGTGCCCCATGACCGGATGCGGCTGGCGATTGCGCGGAACATGCTGGCCTCGGTCACGCAGGCGCCGCAAGTGACGGCGGTGTTCGAGGCGGATTTCGGCCCGCTCATCGCCCATCGCAATCACCACAAGGCCGATTTCGCCCGTGATGGCGTGAACCTCAGCTATACCGCCTATATCGTGATGGCCTGCGTCGCCGCCATGCGCGCGGTGCCGCAGATCAACAGCCGCTGGCATGACGACGGGCTGGAGATCTTCCGCGACATGAATATCGGCATCGGCACCGCGCTTGGCGACAAGGGGCTGGTGGTGCCGGTGATCCGGCAGGCACAGAACCTGTCGCTGAAAGGCATCGCCGCCGCACTTCAGGACCAGACCGAGCGGGCGCGCAAAGGCACGCTGACCTCGGCCGATATGGCGGGGGGCACCTTCACCATCTCGAATCACGGGGTCTCGGGGTCGCTTCTGGCCGCGCCGATCATCATCAATCAGCCGCAATCGGCGATCCTTGGCGTCGGCAAGCTGGAAAAGCGGGTGGTGGTGCGCGAAGTGGACGGGGTGGACAGCATCCAGATCAGGCCGATGGCCTATGTCTCGCTGACCATCGATCACCGCGCGCTGGACGGGCATCAGACGAATGCATGGCTGACGGCCTTCGTCGAGGCGCTTCAGGGGTGGCGGGTCTAGGCTCGCCCGCCTTTCACGCAGCGCCATGACGCAAGCGTGATTCCCGCGCGGCGCGATCAGGCCGCATATTCCACAGATGCAAAGACGATCGCTGCTTCTGACTGCCGCTCTGACCCCGATTCTGGCCCCGCTTCTGGCCGCACCTCGGCTGGCGCGGGCCAGCCTGCCCACGATCCTGTCCGGCGCCGACACGCTTGGCCCGCTGCGCGCGGTTGCCATCTGGCGCGATGGCGACGCTGCGGGAGAGGAGATTGAGGCCAGAGGCTATCACGGCTTCACCCCGGATCGCCCGACGAATATCAAGTCGGCCTCGAAATCCATCGTCTCGGCGCTTGCCGGAATCGCCATTGATCGCGGCTTGTTGCAGGGCGCGGATCAGCCGATCGCACCGATCCTGCGCGACGATCTGCCCACCGATCCCGATCCGCGTCTGGCGCGGATCACGCTGGGCAACCTGTTGTCGATGCAGGCCGGGCTAGAGCGGCAATCGGGGCCGAATTACGGCCGTTGGGTCAGCAGTCGCAACTGGGTCCGGGCGGCTTTGGCCGCGCCGTTCACCCAAGATCCCGGCACGCAGATGCAGTATTCGACCGCTTCGACCCATCTGGTCTCGGCGATTCTCACCCGAGTTTCCGGTCAATCGACGATGGAATTGGCGCGGTCATGGCTGGCCGGGGTCGAGGGTTTCGCCATTTCCGGCTGGGACCGCGATCCGCAGGGAATTTATCTGGGCGGCAATCAGATGGCGATGAGCACCCGTTCGCTTCTGGCCTTCGGTGCGCTTTACGCGCGCGGCGGCAAGGCGGGCGGGCAGCAGATCGTATCCGAGCGCTGGATCGCCGAAAGCTGGGAATATCGGACGGCGTCGATCTTTACCGGACAGGGTTACGGCTATGGCTGGTTTCTGGACCGAATCGGTGGGCGCGAGGTGCGCTATGGCTGGGGCTATGGCGGGCAGATGATCTATGTCTTCCCGGCGGCGCGCGGCAAAGCGGCTGCCGCCATTGCCATGACCTCGGACCCCGATCAGCCCTCGGCGCGGACCGGCTATCGCAATGATCTGCACCGGCTGGCGCAGGAGATTGTCGAAACCTTGTGAAGCGCGAACAGGGCGCCGAAGCGCCCTTGTCGCATCATCACCGCGTCATCAGTCGATGAAATCGCCAGCCTGGAAGTTGCCCAGGTTGCCAAGCAGTTGGCCAATCAGCGAGATTTCGGTGACGCTGCCTTCGGTCACACGACGCGACAGCACCACGACCTGACCACGCTCCAGCCCGAACCGTTCGACATTCGACACGATGCCGTTCTGCGTGAACGAGATCGCGACCACCTGCCGCTCGATCTCGCGCGGCTCCATCGCGCCATAGTGCCGCCAGCGAGAGCCGACATAATACCAGCCCGACCCGGTCAGCAGGCCTTGGGCCGAAGGACGCCCGATCAGGCCCTGCAGTTCATCCATGGTGGTCTGCCCGACGACAATCTGGGTCAGATCGGTCTCGGGCGGGACATAGCCATGATTGCGATAGACCGCGGCGCAGGCCGATAGCCCCATCACGGCCACGAATGCCAGGATCAGAAGGTTCCTGAAGGCTGCCATGTAGGGTTCCTTTGCTGGGACGAGTTGACGCGGCCCGCCCGGCTTAGCAAACTCGGGCAGCACGCTCAAGAATATCAATCTTCGCGAGCGCCCTGGGCGAGAGATTCCGCCTGAAAAGACCTATTTAGCAGATCAGAGGCTTTCCCATGTCCAGCCCCAACCCGCAGCAGACCCGCCTGCGCGTGGCCCACCTTAACCCCCGCGCCCCTACCTCCTTCGCGCTGACCCCCGACGCCGAGACGCGCGAGGCCATCGCCGCAGAGCTGGGCATCAGCGGCCTTCCGAAGCTGGCCTTTCAGGGGGAAATCCGGGCCGAGGGCAATGATGCCTGGGCGCTGACCGGACGGCTGACCGCGCGTGTCGTGCAACCCTGTGTGGTCACGCTGAAGCCGGTCAAGACCGCGCTGAATGAGACGGTCGAGCGTCATTATTCCCCGCATGTGGCCGCGCCCGAGGGCGATGAGGTCGAAATGCCCGATGACACGCTGGAGCCTCTGGGCCAGTTCATCGACCTGTCGGCGGCGATGATCGAAGAGCTGGCACTGGCCTTGCCTGAATATCCGCGCGCCGATGGTGCCGAGTTCGAGGCGGAGGAAGGGGACGATGAGCCTGCGGATACGCGGCGTCCGTTTGAGGGTCTCGACAAGCTGTTGAAGGGTGGCGCGTCGGAATAAGGGCGAATCGCCGATAGGGTTGCCGGTTAAAGCAGAGGGCAGGGCATGTCCGCCGGATGGGCACAGCAACGGCCTTACATAGCACTTTATGGTGCAATCCCGTCGGACATCGCTGTTGCGTGCAACATCACCGAAGTGCCCGTCCGGTGGGGCGGACAGGCACTGCCCGGCGGCGCATTCTGCGCCTTGATTCCGGGCGGGCACTTCATCTTCGGCGGTGAAATATCCCGCCTCACGAATAGCCTGGCGAATCCCTGACCCTCTTCAAAGTTGCAATCGGGCCACAGAAATCCCGCTGATTTCGCCGTCCTCTCACAAGCGCCGCTTTCCCAAGCCCTTTCAACCATGCAATTACAAGGAAAGCTGCGCCCAAAGGGCTTGCGGGCACGTCGCTCATGGCGTATCTGCGCGGTTCATTTACGAATTCAAATCCTGTGGAGGCAGGCGCGCGTCCCGCGTCCACCCCCCGACAAACCGAGGTTGAGACATGGCTGTCCCTCAGAATCGCGTCACGCGCTCGAAGCGTAACATGCGCCGCGCCCATGACGCACTGGTCGCCGGTAACCCGAACGAATGCCCGAACTGTGGCGAGCTGAAACGCCCGCACCACGTCTGCCCGTCTTGCGGCCACTACGCTGATCGCGAAGTCATCGCGCAGGCGAACGAGATCGACCTGGACGACGACGCGGCCTGATAAGGGCGCGGCTTCCGCCAGATGACATCGGACGCAGCGAGCAATTCGACACCGCGCGCCCCCGCAGATGGGGGCAGCGTGGTGATTTCGGTTGACGCGATGGGCGGGGATCGTGGTCCCACCGCCGTTGTCGCGGGCATGGCCGAAAGCGCAGACAAGAACCCCGAGATCCGCTTCATCGTCCATGGCGACGAGGCGCAGCTTGATCGCCTGATCAAGCGCCGCAAGGTGCTGGCCGGTCGCTGCGATATCCGTCATGCGCCGGGCGTCGTCGCCATGACCGACAAGCCCAGTCAGGTGGCGCGCAAAGGCGCGGATACCTCGATGTGGGCGGCGATCGAATCGGTGCGCACGGCAGAGGCCGGGGCCGCGGTGTCCTGCGGCAATACCGGCGCGCTGATGGCGCTGTCGATGCTGCGCCTGCGCAAGCTGCCGGGCGTGAACCGTCCTGCCATTGCCTGCCTGTGGCCCTCGCGCAATCCGCAGGGCTTCAACATCATGCTGGATGTCGGCGCCGATATTCGCGCCGATGCGCCCGATCTGCTGCAATATGCACTGATGGGCTCTTCTTACGCCCGCAACGGGCTGGATCTGGAACTGCCCCGCGTCGGCCTGCTGAATGTCGGCACCGAAGAGCATAAGGGCCGGGCCGAGATGAAGCTGGCCAACGACCTGATCGCGGCGGCGGCAGAGGCCGGCAATTTCCAGTATGTCGGCTTTGTCGAAGGCGGCGATCTGCCCGGTTCGCAAGTCGATGTGATCGTAACTGATGGATTTACCGGCAACATTGCCTTGAAAACGGGCGAAGGCACGGCCAAGCTGGTCGGAGAATTCATGCGGGAAGCCTTCGCCAACTCGATCATGTCCAAATTCGCGGCCCTTCTGGCGATGACTTCGCTGAAACGTCTGCAGAAGCGCATCGATCCGCGCCGGGTCAATGGCGGCATTTTCCTTGGTCTGAACGGAACCGTCGTGAAATCTCATGGTTCTGCTGATGCGACCGGCGTGTCGGCCGCGATCAAGCTGGCCTTTCAATTGGCCAAGTCAGGTTTTCAGGACCGTCTGGCGGCCCGTGTTGCCCAAGGCAATGCGGTTTCAGCCGGGACGGATGTCGCGACAGAGTCGGGGGCAATATCGTAATGCGTCGTTCGATGATCCGGGCTACCGGATGTTACCTGCCCGATCAGATCGTCGAAAATAGCTGGTTCGAGGACAAGCTGGACACCACCGATGAGTGGATCCGCTCTCGCACCGGCATCGAGCGCCGTCATTTCGCCGCCGAAGGTCAGACCACCAGCGACCTTGCCTTGCGCGCAGCCCAGGATGCGCTGACCCGCGCCGGGATGGTGGCTGCGGATATCGACGGGATCGTGTTGGCGACCTCGACCCCCGACTTCACCTTCCCCGCTGTGGCGACGATGGTGCAGGCGGGTCTGGGCATGAAAACCGGCTTTGCCTATGACGTGCAGGCGGTCTGCGCCGGGTTCGTCTTCGCGCTGGCCAATGCCGATGCGATGATCCGCGCCGGGCTGGCAAGCCGGGTTCTGGTCATCGGGGCCGAGACCTTCTCGCGGATCATGGACTGGGAAGATCGCGGCACCTGCGTCCTGTTCGGCGATGGTGCCGGGGCGGTGGTTCTGGAAGCGGTCGAAGGGAACGGCGACAGCAATGATCGTGGCCTGCTGGCAAGCGATCTGAACAGTGACGGGCAGTATCGCGATCTGCTATATGTGGATGGCGGCGTCTCGACCACCGGGACCGCTGGGCATCTGCGGATGCAGGGCAATCTGGTCTTCCGCCATGCTGTCGAAAAGCTGGCCAAGACCGCGCATACCGCGCTGGACAAGGCCGGGCTGACGGCGGACGAAGTGGACTGGCTGGTTCCGCATCAGGCGAACCTGCGCATCATCAGCGCGACGGCGCAAAAGATGAACCTGCCGATGGAAAAGGTCGTGCTGACTGTGGCCGATCACGGCAATACCTCGGCAGCTTCGATCCCGCTGGCGCTGGCCGTGGCCGATGCCGAAGGTCGCTTCAAACCGGGCGATGTAGTGGTGACTGAAGCTATTGGCGGCGGCCTGAGCTGGGGTTCGGTCGTCCTGCGCTGGTGACAGCCACGACCCGTAAGGTGGGTTTCCAGCCCACATCCCCTATTTCAATTGCGAATCCTTGCTCCCGCGCCGGTTGATCCCACCGACCAGCCGATGCGCCTTATCGCGCCCGCCCTGACAATCGACGCACAGCTTCACACCGGGAATCGCCTTTCGCCGCGCCTCGGGGATCGGCTCATCGCACTCCGCGCAGAACGCCGCGCTTTCGCCAGCCGCCGCAAGCCGGGCGGCGCGTTCGCGCGCCCGTGCCACCGCCTCTGCGGTGCTGACCTCGATCTGTTCGTTCACCGCGTCGTCCCGCGCCCAGCCGCCAGCCATGCGACACCTCCGTCCGAATATTCGCGAATCTACAACATGGGCACTTTCGCCCACGCTTTCAAATCGTCGTGTATCCCCGCATGTTCGCCCGCAAGGCGATAGCCAGCCCGCCATGCTTTGTGTCAATTTCGTCGCAAACGGTGAGGCACGGGCAGGCTTGCGCGCATATTCGCGCATTCGCGTGCCTAAGCCACGGAATGGGAACGAAAACCCCGCTGTTCTCGTTGACAGGCAAAGCAAACATAACCATCCTGCGGGGATCAAAGAGGATAAATCATGAGCGACAAGACGCTGACCCGGATGGACCTTGCGGAAGCCGTATTTCGCGATGTCGGATTGTCTCGCCATGAATCAGCCCAGCTTGTCGAAAGTGTGCTCGACCACATTTCCGACGCTCTGGTGCGCGGTGAGCAGGTTAAGATTTCTTCCTTCGGCACGTTCAGTGTCCGCGACAAGAATGAGCGGATCGGCCGCAACCCCAAGACCGGGGAAGAGGTGCCGATCACGCCGCGTCGCGTGCTGTCCTTCCGGCCCTCGCATCTGATGAAGGATCGCGTGGCGGCCGGCAACAAGCGCTAGGACGGCGGTATGAGGAAGGGCGCGGAGGCATTCCGTTCAATTGGCGAAGTCGCCAAACTGATCGGCGTTGCGCCCCATGTGCTGCGCTATTGGGAAACCCAGTTCTCACTTCTCAAGCCGATGAAACGCCCGGACGGGCGGCGCTATTACCGCCCCGATGACGTGCGCCTTGCCGCCGGTCTGTGCGAGATTTTGCGTGACGAAGGCCTGACGATTCGCGGCGCCAAGAAGATGCTTGCCAAGGATCGCGGCCAATCCGTCCGCGCCCGCGGGGCCGAGCGTCTGTCCGAACTGGGCATTCTGGCCGAGCCTGATGCGGATGTCGAAGAGGTCGCTGATACCGCCGAGACCACGGCACAACCGATCATCGAAACGCCGTCGGAACCCACATTCCTGCCCGATCCTCCTGTGGCCCAGCCGCGCGAAGCCGCAGCCCAGCCAAACCGCCCACGCAAGCGTCGCACCCTGCCGGTCATCGGCGTCCTGCCGCTGTTTCCCGAACTGGACAAGGCACCCGTCGATGTTCAGTGGCTCGCCCGGCTGGTCTCGCTGTCCGAGGCTTTGCACGACACCCGCCCGCAGGATCGCGGCTGGCAGCGTGCGCGCCCCCTTGGTGCATCGCTGAACGATGCCATTGCCCGGCTCTACTGACCGCATTTGGTGCAGATTTCCGCAAACCTACCCTTGTGCAGCGCCTCGGCTTCGCTCTATATGACCGGCGTGTCGGGCCGTGGCGCAGTCTGGTTAGCGCGTCCGTCTGGGGGGCGGAAGGCCGCGAGTTCGAATCTCGCCGGCCCGACCATTTCGAAAACGCCCATCCCTTTGCGGGGGTGGGCGTTTCCTTATCCGCCCTTGGCCCCGGAGTGACCGTGATTGACGCAATCGACGCTTCCGACCAAGAGATGAGGGCAGTGCCCGACCGTGGGTGGGCACCGCATCAGTCGTCATGCACACTTTATGGTGCCGCCCCGTCGAACATTGCCGTAGTGTGCAACCTCACCGAAGTGCCCGCCCGTCCGGGCGGTCAGGCACTGCCCGGCGGCGCATTCTGCGCCTTGATTCCGGGCGGGCACTCTATCTCCGACACCCGATCAACTCAGGAACCACTGCCATGAACGGCGTTCTCCCCGACAGCGAAATCCTGACCCTGATCGACACCAGCGCAATCGCCGCCAGCCCCACCATTATCCCCGAACAAATCCAGCCCGCCTCGTTGGATCTGCGCCTTGGCACCACCGCCTACCGCCTCCGCGCCAGCTTCCTTGCGGGTAAAGGCCGCCGCGTCCTTGACCGCCTGCCCGATTTCCAGATGCACCAGATGGACCTGACCAACGGCGCCGTCCTTGAACGCGGCTGCGTCTATCTGGTCCCGCTGATGGAGCGTGTGACCCTGCCGACAGGCCTTTCTGCCGTCGCAAATGCCAAATCCTCGACCGGCCGCCTTGATCTTCTGACCCGCCTCGTCGCCGATGACGGGACCGAGTTCGACCGCCTTCCCGACAGCTATGACGGCCCGCTTTACGCCGAAATCTGCCCGCGCAGCTTTTCGGTCCTTGTCCGCCCCGGCATGCGCCTGAACCAGTTGCGACTGCGTCGGGGACAGGCGGTGCTGACCGACGACCAGTTGCGCGACCTCAACGCCCGCGACCCGCTGGTCGGAACCGGCCCGGCGCTGATCGATCAGGGTCTTGGCTTCTCGGTCGATCTGAAACCCGAGACCGGCGATCTGGTCGGCTACCGCGCCCGCCCGCATAGCGGCGTCATCGACCTTGACCGGATCGGCGAATACGACGCCCGCGAGTTCTGGGACGAGCTGCGCACAACCGAGGGTCGCCTGATCCTCGACCCCGGCGCCTTCTATATCCTCGTCAGCCGCGAATCGGTCGCCATTCCCGCCGATTACGCCGCCGAGATGGCCCCCTATCTCGCCATGGTCGGCGAATTCCGCGTCCATTATGCAGGCTTCTTCGACCCCGGCTTCGGCATCGGCGCAACCGGCGCAGGCGCACGCGGCGTGCTGGAGGTGCGCTGCCACGAAGCCCCCTTCGTGCTTGAGGACGGACAGGTCGTCGGCCGTCTGGTCTATGAGCGTATGGCGACGCGCCCCGACCGGCTTTATGGTGAAGGCATCAAGTCCAACTATCAGGGACAGGGACTGAAACTGGCCAAGCAGTTCCGCTAGGCGCATGATCCGTCCGCTGATCCTCGCCACTGCTTACCTGCTCTCGTTCAGCCCAATCGCCCATGCCGATTCCGCCGATCTGATCGACTTCCTTGCCGGTCAGGGCTGCGCCATCGGCCCTTCAACCCGCGCGGCGGCGATCACGGCAGGCTTCACCGAAGAACAGATCGACGGCCTTGCAGCACTGGCAAAGCCGGACCCCGAGACCATCGAAACGGGCGACTGGCTGGTCCTGCCGCCCTCGCAATGCACGATCCGCGTCCCGGTGATCGACCATGCGCTCAATCTCGACGATCCCGATGTGGCGCTCACCTTCAGCGATATCGATGCCCATGCGGCAGATGGCGACCCCGGCTGTTTCCTTGACAGTGACGCTCTGCGACGGGGACTGCGCCTGTCGCGTGGCTGGGACAACGACAGGGCGACCATCGAATACATCCGCCTTGTCGGCGCTTCGCTTGCGTCGGGCGACATGGCCTTCTACGGAGATAGCCCGCTTCGCACCCCGGTCGGTTTCAGCCTTCTTCGCGGCGACTGCGCCCAAATCCCGCAGATCAAAGAAATCCGCAACAGCCACCGCGTGCTCATCGAAAATTTCGACCACATCATCCGTGAGAATGCCAAGCTGCTGAATTGCACCGAAGACGCGCCGCCCAATTCCATGAAGTTCGATGACATCATCGCCAAACTTGACGGAAGACCAAACACCAATGCCTGGCTGTGGATGGAAGGCATGATGATCGTTCTGGCCGCAGGTTGGTACGAAGGCATGACCGGGACCGAGAAGGGCATCCCGCGTCCGCCGCTTTGCCACTACGGTGACAGCTAACCCGATCAGGCCGAACGCCGGGACACGATCCGCCGGATCAGCGCCTCATCCCGCTCGCGCTGCCCCGCCTCATACCGAAACAGCCACATCTGTATCGGATATTCCGCCGCGCTGATCTGATCGGCCAAGGCCGGATGCGTCTCGGCACAGCCGATCCATTTCTCGGTCAGCACCTCGTTGCTAAGATGCGCTGCAAGGCTATCCTTCGCGCGTCGGTCCAGCGCAGCGACGGCTTCGGCATAAGCCGCTTCGTCGGCAGAATCATCCAGCACATAATAGCTGCGAACATGCTTGCCCTGCGCCAAATCCAGCATCGTGTGCCACGCCGCCTCGCCATCCTGCCGCAGCAACCACGCAAAAAGCCCCGAAGGTTCGATCCGCAAAGCGATGAGGGCTTCGATCACCTCGCGCCCTACCTGCAACACCACCGCACGCAAGCGGTGTACAGCCTGTGCACAATCTGTGTACGCCCGTTGCATATGCTGTGCGGTCAAATCGCCAGCATTTGCTGGCCGCGCCAACACACCCTATTTCTCCGTTGCCAAATACCGAAAAGCAACGCCCGCCCCGTTGCGCGCGGCCTCAAAGAGGCGCTGTCTGCCACAGCCGAACCTTCAGCCCGCCATGCGCCACAATCGGCCCCGGCGGCAGAAACGGCAACCCGGTCGCCTTCGCCAATCCGGCCTCGCTGGTCACGATCCCCACCCGCCAGCCGCCAAACCGGCTGCGCAAAACATCACCCATCGCCGCATGAAGCCCGAACAGCGGCCCCTTGTTCCCGACCCGCGCGCCATAAGGCGGATTGATGATGACGATCCCCGCGGGTCCGTCAGGCCCGGTCAGATCGCTGATCGAAAGGCATGCGAAATCAATCACTTCCGCCACCCCTGCCCGTTCGGCATTCGCACGGCTCATCCGTATCGCGCCCGCATCCCGGTCACTGCCGAAGAACCGAACCAGCGGCTTCCGCAATGTGACGCCGTCCCGCAGCCCCTGCCACCGAGCGGCATCGAAACTCGCAAGATTTTCAAAGGCAAAGCTGCGCGACCGCCCCGGTGCAAGGCCCATCGCCATCTCGGCGGCCTCGATCGGAAACGTCCCCGACCCGCACATCGGATCCAGCACGGGCTGGCTGCCGTCAAACCCCATCTCGCGCAGGAACATCGCCGCCATCGTCTCGCGCATCGGCGCCTTGGCGACGGCCTCTTTATGTCCCCGTTTATGCAGCGATTCCCCGGTCGTATCGAGGCTGATCGTCACCAGATCATCCTCGATCCTGACCTTCACCACGATCCCCGCATCCGCCGCAATCGGCGCACCCAGTTCCTCGGCAATCGCGCGCTCGATCCGCTGGGTCGCCGCCCCGGCGTGATAGATTTTCGAGGCCCGCGTGACCGTCTCGACCTTCACCGGCAGATCGGCCCGCAGCACATCCTTCCACGGAAACTTGCGCGCCCGTTTATCCAGTTGTGCCAAATGCATAGCCCGGAAAGAGCCCACCCGCGCCAGCACCCGCGTCGCCCCGCGCAGCATCAGATTGGCCCGCCAGACATCCGCCCAGCCACCCCGGATGGTAATGCCGCCGGGCTGGATTTCGGGGGTCAAGCCAAGCTCGGAAACCTCGGCGGCCAGCGGCTGCTCCAGCCCCGGCGTGGCTACCAGAAAGATGTCAAATGGATCGCTCATCCGGCAGCCCTAGCGTGCGTGTCGCAGAAAAGCGAGAGCCGTCAGCGCCCCATCCGCCGGATCATGTTGATCGCCTGCCGGATACGCTTGCTGTTCTGCTGAACCTGCCGACCCGAAGCCTGCTTGCCCCCGCGCCGCGACATCTGCCCGACGCCCTTGTTGATGCCCCAGTTCATCAACCGCTGCGTCACCATCCGCATCAGCATGTTGATCAGTTGATTGGCATTCATCGCCGTGCCTCAATCATCGTCGAACAGATCGTCGGCGGGACCGCCAGCGTCGTCTTCGTCGTCATCCGCCCGCACCAGTGGCGGCAGGGCGTTTTCAGGCGGTCGGGAATCCAGCAGACCTGCCGCGCGCAACTCGGTCAGGCCGGGCAGATCGCGGGCGGATTCAAGGCCGAAATGGTCAAGGAAAGTTTCAGTCACCACGAAGGTCGCCGGGCGTCCCGGCGTCATGCGGCGACGGCCAATGCGGACCCATTCCATCTCGATCAACTGGTCCAAAGTGCCGCGACTGACCGCAACCCCACGAATTTCCTCGATTTCCGCGCGCGTGACCGGCTGGTGATAGGCGATGATCGCCAGCGTCTCGATGGCCGCGCGGGACAGGCGGCGCTGTTCAACGGTCTCGGTCTGCATCAGGAAGGACAGATCGGCGGCAGTGCGGAAGGCATAGCCGTCACCAAGCCGCTCCAGCGCCACACCCCGGTTACTGTAGAATTTCCGCAGCCCCGCCAGCGCCTCTGCCGGATCGCTTCCGGCAGGCAGCCGGTCGGCCAGTTCGCGGACCGAGACCGGCTGGGCCGAGGCGAAAAGGATCGCTTCCACCATCCGTTCCTGCTCTGCCATCGAGGGCGGCGGGAAGGCAGGGGTCGCCATCCGCTCGCCCACAGTTTCGGTCGTGGGTTCTGCCGTCTCCGGGCTGTCGTCTTGGGTCAGGTCGGTCACGTCAATGGCGCTCGGAAGGGGGTTTCATACGAAAGCTGATCGGGGCGAATGTGTCGGATTGCCGTATCTCCAACTTGCCCTGCCGTGCAAGTTCCAGCGAAGCGGCAAAGGTTGCTGCCGTCGCGGAACGGCGGCGGGTGCCGTCGGCTTCCCAACCATTGGGCAGAAAGTCCGACAATTCGGTCCAGTCGCCCGCAAAGCCGATCAGGCGGCGCATCCGGTCCAAGGCCTGCTCCATCGTGAAGATGTCCTGACGGTCGAAGGCATAGGGGCGAAATTCGTCCTTGGTTTTCAGCCGCGCATAGGCACGCATCAGGTCGATCAGCCCGGCCTGCCATTCGGTGCGACGCTTGCGGGCAACGGTTTCGGGCGCGCCGCGCTGAAAACGGCTGATGCCAAGCCGGTCACGGCCCATCAGCCGGGTAGCGGATTGGCGCATGGCCTGCAGACGCTCAAGCTGGAAGGCCAGATGGGCGGCCATATCCTCGGCGCTTGGGCCTTCGGCCTCGGGGTCTGGCGGCAGCAGCAGACGCGATTTGAGAAAGGCCAGCCACGCGGCCATGACCAGATAATCAGCGGCCAGTTCGATCCGCAACGCGCGGGCCTGTTCGACGAATTGCAGATATTGCTCGGCCAGATTGAGGACCGAGATTTTCATCAGGTCCACCTTCTGCGTCCGCGCCAGCGTCAGCAGCAGGTCAAGCGGGCCTTCATAGCCCTCGATATCGATGATCAGCGATTCCTCGGACCGGCGCAGGGCGACGGCATCGGCGTCGAACCCGTCACCGGCGACGGGTTTCAGATAGGGCGCATCTTTCGGCGATCTGGCCACGTGCTCTCCGGGGTTCTCAGGCGGACAGGGTCTGTCCTTGCCGGGCCCGAGTCAAGCGTGGCCGCATAGTCATCGGTATTTGCAGAGCGAACACAATCAGGCGGTGGTGAGGGATTGCCACTCGGCCAGAAGCGCGGTGCGGTCCAGTTCCTCGGGCGTATCGCGCCATGTCAAAGCAGCATCGGCGCGGCGTTGCGCCTGCGGCGACATGGTTCCTGCGGCGGCCACGACCGGCTCCATACTGTCGATAGTGCCGTTGCAATGCAGGACAATATCGCAGCCCGCCGCGATCGAGGCGGTGGCGCGTTCAGGCTCGGTCCCGGCAAGCGCATTCATGGTGATGTCGTCGGTCATCAGCAGACCGTCGAAACCGATGCGGCGGCGGATCAGATCGATCACCGTCGGCGAGGCCGTGGCAGGCGCGTCATCCAGCGCGGTAAAGCGGATATGGGCGGTCATGCCGATGGGCAGGTCTGACAATGCGCGGAAGGGCGCGAAGTCGAAGATGTCCAACTCGTCCATCGTCGCGGTCACGGTGGGCAGACCGAGATGGCTGTCGGCGACGGCGCGGCCATGGCCGGGGATGTGTTTCATTACCGGCACCACGCCTGCGGCGATCAGCCCGTCTGCGGCAGAGCGGCCGAGGTCAGCCACGCTGATCGGGTCGGTGCCGAAGCAGCGGTTGCGCAGAAACGGGTGGGTGTCCGCTTGAGCGATGTCCAGCGTGGGGGCGCAATCGGAATCGATGCCGACATCGCGCAGCTCTTGCCCGATGAGGTAATAGCGCAGCCACATGGCGCGGGGACCAGCCGCCGCCTGATCCAGCGGCGCGGGCCATTCCTGCCAATGCGGCGCGCGCAGGCGTTGGACGCGGCCACCTTCCTGATCAACGGTAATCAGGGCGTCGCGCCCCACAGCTTCGCGCAGATCGGCAGTCAGGCGGCGAAGCTGATCGGGGCTTTCGACATTGCGCCCGAAGAGGATGAACCCCCAAGGGTCTGCCGCGCGGAAGAAATCCCGCTCGGCCGTTGTCAGTTCGGTTCCGGTGATGCCGCCAAGGATCGTCGCGCTGTGGCTCATCACCGGGTCCGGGTTCAGTTCAGGGCAAGGCAGTCGGTGCCGCCCGATTTCAGCGCGGCGCAGAATTCGCGTGCCTCGCTGATCGAGCCGAAGCCAGCCACGCGCAGCCGCCAGAAGGTGCGACCGTTCGATTGATGCTCTTGAATCACCTGCTGTTTGCTGCCGAAGGACGAGAATTTACCCGCAAGGCGGTTCCATTCGTTCGCCGCGATGGCATTGCTGTCGAAGGCGCCAAGCTGCACCACCGCGCCGCTGGCCGAGGATGCTGCGACGGCCGGGGCCGCTGCCGGGGCGGCTTGCGGACGGGCGGCGGGCGCCTCTGCGGCAGGTGCTGCCGGTCGCGCATCGGTTGCCGTGGTCGCAGCCGAGGCCACGCGGGTTGCGCGCGGACGCGGTGCCGGGCGGCTTGACGCCGTCAGCACGCCGGGATTGGCGGCGGCCTGCGCCTCGGCCAAAGCGGCGTTGATGGCATCGGGCTGTGCCGGGGCGCCATTCTCATCGGTGACAACCTCGTTCACCGCGCCTTCGGTTGCCGGGGCGTCGATCACAGCCGGGTTTTGCGCCGCAAGGCTTTCCATTGCCAGACGCTGCGCCTCGGCGGCGGCTTCTGCCTCGGCAAGGGCGCGGGCTTCGGAATCCGACATCGGCATGATCGGCTCACCATCGAAGCTGAGCGGGATCTCCGAGGTGTTCGTCGGTTCCCGTGCCGTCGCGCCAAGCGCGCCCATTGCCACGTCGTCATCATTAAGCCCGGTCGCGGCGGGCGCGATGGCGACCTGATTGGTCGGCGCGGGCTCGGTCCCTTCGGCGACGTTGTTGACCGCAAGGCCGGTATAGCTGGTCAGCTCACCACCCGGATTTTCCGGTGTAGTGCGCGATTCGCCCTCAAGCGCGCTGATCAGCGGAACGCCGGACACATCCCGCGACACCAGTTGCCAGCCCCAGGCCAGCAGCGCCACCATCAGCCCGACCGAGGCCAGCGCACCCAAATAATGGGTCAGCCGGGCCACACGCGCCGATAGACTGGCCCCGCCCTGCGGGTCAGCCGCGAATCGCTGATCGTCATATTGGGCCTGTTCGTCGTCCCAACCGTCCTGGTCGTAAGAAAATTCACGCTTCACCTTGTGACGCGAGAAAACGTAACCGCCTTCGCGGAAATCCATCACTGCCATGTCTGCCTGCCTGCCGGTTGCCCCGGTATGTTTTCCGTTGACTGCTCTCAGACGTCCGACGGCGGCACTGTTTTTTAGCGCATTTCTTCCATCGGAGTGACGCCAAGGATAGCGAGACCTGACGAAATGACAACGCCGACGGACCGCACAAGGGCGATTTTTGCTTGCGACGTGGCGAAATCGCCATCCTGCACGAAACGCAGCGAGGTATCGTCATTGCCACGATTCCACAGCGAATGCAGGTCAGAGGCGATTTCATACAGGAAAAACGCGATCCGATGCGGCTCGTGCGCGCGGGCGGCATGTTCCACCAGACGCGGCCATTCGGCGACCTTGCGGGCCAGTTCCAGCTCTGCCGGATGGCTGATCCGGGTCAGATCGGCGCCGGTCAGCGCAGAATCGCTGACATCGATTCCCGCCTCGGTCGCGCGGCGCAGGACCGAGTTCGCCCGCGCATTGGCGTATTGCACATACCAGACCGGGTTGTCCTTCGACTGCTCCAGCACCTTGGCAAAGTCGAAATCCAGAGTGGCATCGTTCTTGCGGGTCAGCATGATGAAGCGGGTGACATCGGCCCCAGCCTCTTCCACCACGTCGCGCAAGGTGACAAAGGTGCCCGCCCGTTTCGACATCTTGAACGGCTCGCCGTTCTTATAGAGCTTCACCAACTGGATCAGCTTGATGTCCAGCGGCACACGCCCGTTCGACAGCGCCTTCACCGCCGCGTTCATCCGCTTCACATAGCCACCGTGATCCGCGCCGAACACGTCGATCAGCGCATCAAAGCCGCGATCGATCTTGTCCCAGTGATAGGCAATGTCGGGCGCGAAATAGGTCCATGCCCCGTCCGATTTCTGGATCGGGCGGTCCACATCGTCACCATGCGCAGTGGATCGGAACAACAATTGCTCGCGCTCTTCCCAGTCCTCGGGCAGCTTGCCTTTTGGCGGTTCCAGAACGCCGCGATAGATCAGGCCCAGGCTTTCCAGACGGGCAATCGCCGCCTCGATCTTGCCGCTGCCATAAAGCGCCTTTTCGCTGGAATACAGATCCATGCGAACGCCAAGCGCCGCCAGATCCTCGCGGATCATCTGCAGCATCGCCTCGGTCGAGAATTCGCGAACCTCGACCAGCCATTCCTCTTCCGGCTTGTCCAGCAGGCTGTCGCCGTATTTGGCCTTCAGCGCTTCGCCGACCGGGATCAGGTAATCGCCGGGATAAAGCCCCTCGCGGATCGCCGGTTCAAGGCCATTGGCCTCGCGGTAGCGTTCATAGGCAGACCGCGCCAGCACATCGACCTGCGCGCCGCCGTCATTGATATAGTATTCGCGGGTGACATCATGGCCCGAAAACGCCAGCAGATTGGCCAGAGCATCGCCGAAGACCGCACCCCGAACATGGCCCACGTGCATCGGGCCGGTCGGGTTGGCGCTGACGAATTCGACATTGACCTTTTGCCCGGTGCCGATGTCGGAACGCCCGAAATCCGCACCTTCGCGGATGGCCGCAGCAACGACCCCCTGCCAGACGGCGGGCGACAGGCGCAGGTTTAGGAAGCCCGGCCCGGCCACTTCGGCGCTGGAGATACGGTCATCGGTCAGGCGCGCGGCCAGTTTGTCGGCAATGTCGCGCGGCTTCATCTGGGCGGGCTTGGCCAACACCATCGCGGCGTTGGTGGCCATGTCGCCATGTGCCGGATCGCGCGGAGGCTCGACCGCGACATTGGCGAAGTCCAGTCCTGCGGGCAGTTCCCCCGCCTGTGTCATCTGGTCCAACGCGGCCAGAACGACGCCACGAAGATCGGTAAAGAGGTTCATCATCGGCTTCCTGAATGCTTGTCGCGGGTTACCGCCTGCCGGGGGGAAAGGTCAAGGAAACCCTGTCTTTTCGACAGGGCGACGCGGCGCGATGGCCCTTTTCACGCCGGGAAACCTCGATTCGCGCTAAATGCCGCATTGCAGCGGATTTCACCTGACAATTGACGCCGGAGCCTCATTGAGCTAGGCGAATAATCGCCTGCATCCGGCAGGCCTAGCGAAGGGGCGTGCGAACATGCGTCCCATAAGGGCCGCAACACCGCCGATCCGGGCGCGCGGCTATGGAACGCATCGTGTCACAAGCGGCGCGAAAGCTGGGAAAGCCCCGAATGACGAAGTTTACCGATCTAAAACTTGACCCCAAAGTGCTGAAAGCCGTTGTCGAGGCGGGGTATGAAAACCCGACGCCGATTCAGGCCGGGGCGATTCCGCCCGCACTGGAAGGCCGCGACGTGCTTGGGATCGCCCAGACCGGCACCGGCAAGACCGCCAGCTTCACCCTGCCGATGATCACGCTTCTGGGTCGTGGCCGGGCGCGGGCACGGATGCCGCGCAGTCTGGTCCTGTGCCCGACCCGCGAACTTGCCGCGCAGGTGGCCGAGAATTTCGACACCTATGCCAAGCATACCAAGCTGACCAAGGCGCTGCTGATCGGCGGCGTCTCGTTCGCGGAACAGGACAAGCTGATCGACCGTGGCGTCGATGTGCTGATCGCCACGCCGGGCCGTCTGCTGGACCATTTCGAACGCGGCAAGCTGCTGTTGACCGGCGTGCAGATCATGGTCGTGGACGAAGCCGACCGGATGCTGGACATGGGCTTCATCCCCGATATCGAGCGGATCTTCCAACTGACCCCGTTCACCCGCCAGACGCTGTTCTTCAGCGCCACCATGGCGCCTGAGATCGAGCGGATCACCAACACCTTCCTGCATTCCCCCGAGCGGATCGAGGTTGCCCGTCAGGCGACGACCAGCGAAACGATCACCCAGAAACTGATCGAGATCACGCCGACCCGCCGCGACCAGACCGCCAAGCAGAAGCGCGAGGTTCTGCGCGCCCTGATCGATTCGGAAGCCGAAAAGCTGACCAACGCGATCATCTTCTGCAACCGCAAGACTGACGTGGATATCGTCGCGAAATCGCTGCAAAAGCATGGCTATGATGCTGCGGCCATTCACGGCGATCTGGATCAAAGCCACCGCACCCGCACTTTGGATCGTTTCCGCGACGGGCAGTTGAAGCTGCTGATCGCCTCGGATGTGGCGGCGCGCGGTCTGGATATTCCGGCCGTCAGCCATGTCTTCAACTTCGACCTGCCCAGCCATGCCGAGGATTACGTCCACCGCATCGGCCGCACCGGCCGCGCTGGTCGTCTGGGCACCGCATTCAGCATCTCCACCCCGTCGGATGAGAAATTCCTGTCGGCCATCGAAAATCTGGTCAAACAAACCCTGCCGCGCGGCGAGATGCCCGAAGGATTCGTGCTGTCGCAATCGGATCGTCCGGCCCGCCCGGATCGTGAAGAGCGCCGGAATGGCCGCGACCGTGATCGCCGCCGTGGCCGTGGTGATGAGACCCGCAAGGAAACTGGTGTGATCGAGACCGTGAACGAAGACCGTGCCCGCCCGCAACGCTCTGAAGAGCGCCGCGAACCGCGGCGGGAGGAACGTCGTGAAGACCGCCGTGACGACCGTCGCGATGAGCGCAAGGAAGAGCGGCAGGAACAGAACCGCCGTGAAGATCGCCGCAACGATCGTCATGATGACCGCCGCGAAAACCGGCGCGGTCGCGGACGCGATGACCATCGCGGTCCGGTGATCGTCGGCATGGGCGATCATGTACCGGAATTCATGCTGGTCGAGCTGCGCAGTCAGACGACCCTTGGTGATGAGGATGTGGCAACCGAGGTCGAAGAGATCGTCGCTGCCACCCCTGCTCCGAAAGCTGAAGAGCCGCGTTCGAAATCCCGCCGCAACCGCTCGCGCCGCAAACCGGCAGCGGAGGCACAGGCCGAAGGTGATGCAGCGCAGGTCGAGGCGGTGGAACCCGTAGTCGAACCGGCCCCGGTCGAGGCTGAGGTCGTGCAGCCGGAAGCCGTGGAAGAAGCCCCGGCGAAACCGAAGCGCACTCGCCGCAGGAAAACCGAAACAGCCGAGGAAGCTGCACCTGCGGAAGCAGCGCCGGCAGTAACCGAAACGGCAGAGAAGCCTCGCCGCACCCGCAAAAAAGCGGAACCCGCGGCTGAAGCAACCGTGGCAGTTGAGGCCGAGACCGCCGAAAAGCCGAAGCGCACCCGCCGCAAGAAAGCCGATGCACCCGAGGCGGCGGCAGAGGCCGAACCCGCGACTGCGACCACGGAAAAGCCCCGCCGGACCCGTCGGAAGAAGGCTGAAGATACCCCCGAACAGGACAGTATCGACGCCGGAGCCTGACACCCGCTCATGCGTGACACGTCCCACGTCCCGCACCTGCGCCGCCGCAGGCCGCCGTTCCGGCAGCTTTGGCCCGATCTGGCGCTTGGCCTGATCGCCGCGCTTGGCCTGCCGCCCTTCGGTATCTGGGCCGCAACGCCCATCGCGTTGAGCCTGCTTCTGTGGCGTCTTTGCCGCGCGCAGCCAGCGGCGGCATTCTGGCACGCGCTGGCCGCCGGGTTTGGCTGGTTCGCGCTGTCGATGCACTGGATCGTCGAGCCGTTTCTGGTCGAGCCGGAAATTTACGGCTGGATGGCCCCCTTCGCGCTGTTTCTGATGGCGCTTGGTGGGGCGCTGTTCTGGGCGTTGCCGGTCTGGGTCGCAGCAAGGCTTGCGCCCACTTGGCGCAGTCAGGCAGTCGCCATCGCGATCCTTCTGGTGCTGTCCGATTGGCTTCGCGGCTGGATTTTCACCGGATTGCCATGGGCGCTGACCGGCCATGTCTGGATCGGCACGCCGGTCGCGCAGGCGGCGGCGTGGATCGGCGCCATCGGCCTTTCCACCCTGACCATGACAATCGCCGTGCTGCCGGTCGTTCTGCGCCGCCCTGCCGGAAGCTCTTTCCCCGGCCTGCTTCCGGGTATCGCGGCATCAATTGCCTTGGTTGTCGGTTTCTGGGCCTTCGGCCTGAACCGTCTGGCCGAACCCTTGCCCGCCGACACGACCACACAACTGCGCATCGTTCAGCCAAATGCCGAACAGCATCTGAAATGGGACCCCGACTGGTCAGGCACATTCTTCCGTCGCCTGCTTGATCTCTCTGCCCAACCGGGCAGACGCGATCTGGTGATCTGGCCGGAAACGGCGGTGAATTTCCTGCTGGAGGATGCGGACGAGGTTCTGCCGATCATGTCGCAGGCCGCGGGCGCGAAACTGATCTTCGGCATTCAGCGCCGCGACGGCAGCCGCTATTATAACAGCCTCGTCACGCTGGATCGCGCGGGCGCGGTGACCGAGATTTACGACAAGTTTCATCTGGTGCCGTTCGGCGAATACATCCCTTGGGGCGACGCAATGGCGAAGATCGGCATCACCGCCTTCGCCGCGCAGGCGGGTATGGGCTACAGCGCCGGCCCCGGCCCCCGCGTGATCACAAGCGATGTCGCGCCCGCCTATCAGCCCCTCATCTGCTATGAGGCGATCTTTCCGCAACATCTGCGCGCCACCGAGAGCCGCCCCGGCTGGCTGCTGCAATCCACGAATGATGCGTGGTTCGGAAAATTCTCGGGGCCCTATCAGCATCTGGCGCAGGCGCGCCTGCGCAGCATCGAATCGGGCCTGCCGCTGGTCCGCGCGGCAAATACCGGCATCAGCGCCGTCATCGATCCACATGGAGAGATCCGCGATTCATTGGGCCTTGGCGAGATCGACAAGATCGATGCCCCGCTGCCCGGCGCGCTGCCGCCGACCTTCTGGATCACATGGGGCAACGCCCCGATCCTGTCATTCCTGCTGATCGCGCTCGCCGCCGCCCTGATCCTGCCCCGTCGCCGGGCCTGACCACCTCACTGCCGGAATCCGGTGGGGGCGACAGCCCCCTGCCCCGGCTCAATCGCGAAAGTTGCGGCTTTCCTTGACCTGATCCCAGGCCCAGACCACCTCGGCCAGCCGATCCTCGTCCGAGCGGTCGCCGCCATTCATGTCGGGATGCAGATCCTTGACCAGCGATTTGTACTGCTTCCTGATCTCGGCCCGGGTCCAGCTATCCTTGGCCTCAAGGATATCCAGCGCCTTGCGTTCGGTCGGCGGCAGCTTGCGGCTAGCCTTGGCACGGGCTTCAGGCGAAGTGCCGTTGGCGCCAAGGATCTCCAACGGATCGCTGACCCCGTGGCGCGCCCATTTCTGGTCCTGCGCCGCGCGGCCGAAGGGCTTGGTCGGACGTTCCCACACCGTCGCATTATCGATGAATTGCTGGAATTCTTCTTCGCTCTGGCCCTGAAAATAGTTCCAGTTCGCGTTGTATTCGCGCACATGTTCTTTGCAGAACCAGAAATAATCATCCAGATTCCGGGGGTTTTTAGGCGCGCGATATTGCCCCGGCTCGTTGCAGCCCTCTTTCTCGCAAACGCGGGTCGAGGTCTCGAACGCACCGGACATGCCACGCCTGCCCTTGTTCCGCCGCTTCTTGTCCTTGGCGGCGGATATGTCGAATCCGAACGGGTCGTTATTGCTCATTCTGGGGCACCTTTGCGACTCGGAGGCGGCAGTCTAATGTATTTCGCGCGACATGAAAGGTCTTGACGGAGGGGAGCAGATGATCGCTGACGAAATGAAGGCCCGGCTGGTGGCGCTGGAACCGACCAGTATCGACGTCATCGACGAAAGCGAGGGCCATCGCGGCCATGCGGGGTATCGCGAAGGGGGCCAGACGCATTTCCGCATCCGTCTGGCGAGCCCGCGTTTTGCAGGTCTGGGCCGGATAGAGCGGCACCGGCTGGTGCATCAGACCTTGGGCGATATCGTGCCGCGCATCCATGCTTTGGCGCTGGAATTGTCGGAAAGCTGAACCGTTAGCGCCCACATCGTCTTGCCGCTGTCATGCCCCCCGCGTAGAAGCCCGGCCAAGCATTGTTGATGACGACAAGGACAGAACCATGACCACGCCGAAGGATTTCAACGACCGCATGCTGTCTCTGGGACTGGCCCGCGTCAGCGAGGCGGCGGCACATGCCTCGGCCCTGTTGATCGGGCGCGGTGACGAGAAAGCCGCCGATCAGGCCGCTGTCAACGCGATGCGCGATCAGTTGAACATGCTGGACATCAAAGGCGTCGTGGTGATCGGCGAGGGTGAACGCGACGAAGCCCCGATGCTCTATATCGGCGAGGAAGTCGGCACCGGCAATGGTCCCGAAGTTGACATCGCGCTGGACCCTCTGGAGGGCACCACGCTGACCGCCAAGGATATGCCGAACGCGCTGACCGTGATCGCCATGGCTCCGCGCGGCACGCTGCTGCATGCGCCGGATGTCTATATGGACAAGCTGGCCATCGGGCCGGGCTATGCCAAGGATGTCGTCAGTCTGGACATGACCCCGGCCGAGCGTGTGCGTGCGCTGGCGAAAGCCCGTGGTGTGAAGGACAGCGACATCACCGTTTGCATTCTGGAACGTCCCCGGCACGAGGACATGATCGCCGAAGTTCGCGAAACCGGCGCGGCGATCCGTCTGATCACCGATGGCGACGTCGCGGGTGTGATCCACACCGCCGAGGCCGAACTGACCGGCATCGACATGTATATGGGGTCAGGCGGCGCGCCCGAGGGTGTGCTGGCGGCCTCGGCATTGAAATGCATGGGCGGGCAAATCTGGGGCCGTCTGCTGTTTCGCAACGATGACGAACGGGGCCGGGCGAAGAAAGCCGGGATCGCCGATTTGAACCGGATCTATTCGCGCGACGAGCTGGTCACCGCCGATGTGATCTTTGCCGCGACGGGCGTGACAAATGGCTCCATCGTGGCAGGCGTGAAGCGCGAGCCGGGCTTTCTGCAGACCGAGACGATCCTGATGCGGTCAAAAACCGGCTCGGTTCGCCGGATGATCTATCGCAACCCGATCCGGTAAGGTATCGGGACAGGCGGGGGCGCTGCCCCCGTCCCTGCGGGACTCCCCCGCGGTATTTGCACAACGAAGAAATCGGGTTGGTCGCGTGGCGTTTCTGGGGATCGAGAACTCACTGACGGGCCGCCGCTGGATCGGCCCCGACCCCGCAACCGAGCGACTGGCGGAAGGTCTGGCGCAGCAAGCGACGCTGCCGTTGGCCGTCGCCCGCATTCTGGCCGAACGCGGGATAGAGCCTGCCGAGGCCACGGGCTTCCTGACCCCCCGTCTGCGCGATCTGCTGCCCGATCCGCTGACATTGCGCGACATGGAGATTGCCGCCGAACGGCTGGTGGGCGCTGCCGATGGTGGGCAGCGCATCGCGATCTTTGCCGATTACGATGTCGATGGCGGATCGTCGGCGGCGTTGCTTTTGGATTGGCTGCGCAGTCAGGGGCGCGATGCCACGCTGTATATCCCCGACCGCATCGATGAAGGTTACGGGCCGAACGTTCCGGCAATGCAGGCGCTGGCCGCGGATCATGATCTGATAGTCTGCGTCGATTGCGGCACGTTGAGCCATGAGGCGCTGGCCGCCGCCAGCGGGGCGGATGTGGTCGTTCTGGATCACCACCTTGGCGGCGAGACGCTGCCGCCTGCCTTGGCCGTCGTCAATCCGAACCGCGCCGATGAAGATGGCGAGATCGGTTATCTTTGCGCCGCAGGCGTGGTGTTTCTGACGCTTGTTCAGGCCGGTCGGGTGCTGCGCCGGTCGGGGCGGCCCGAGCCGGATCTGATGGCGCTTCTGGATCTGGTGGCGCTGGCGACGGTGGCCGATGTGGCGCCTTTGGTCGGGGTGAACCGGGCCTTTGTGCGGCAGGGCCTGACCATTATGGCGAAGAGGCAGCGTCCGGGGCTGGTCGCGCTGTCGGATGTGGCGCGACTGGACGGACCGCCAAGCGCCTTTCATCTTGGTTTCCTGCTTGGCCCCCGGATCAATGCTGGCGGGCGGGTCGGGCGTGCCGATCTGGGCGCCTTGTGCCTGTCCACCCGCGATCCACGGGAAGCCGCGCAATTGGCGGCACAACTGGACGAACTGAACCGCGACCGCCGCACCATCGAGGCAGCCGTGCGGGACGAGGCCTTGGCGCAGGTCGAGGCGCGGGGCGATGTCAGCCTGTCATGGGCCGCCGGTCCCGGCTGGCATCCCGGCGTTGTCGGCATCGTTGCCGCGCGGGTGAAGGAAGCGACCGATCTGCCTTCGGTGGTGATCGGGGTCGAGGGCGGGATCGGCAAGGGCTCGGCCCGGTCGGTGCCGGGTGTCGATCTGGGCCGGGCCATTCAACGGCTCGCGCGCGAGGGGTTGCTGCTCAAGGGTGGCGGGCATGAGATGGCCGCCGGTCTGACGGTCGAGGAAGACAAGATACCCGCCGCGATGGCCCGGCTGTCCGAACTGATCGCGAAGGATCTGATCGAGCGGACCGGCGCGCGGGATCTGCGCGTGTCTGGGTTGCTTGAAACGGCTGGCGCGACGCCTCAGCTTTTCCGGCAGTTGGAGGATGCGGGTCCATTCGGGCAGGCTGCCCCCGCGCCGCGCTTTGTCTTTGCCGATCAGTTGATCGAAAACGTCAGCACGATGGGTGACAATCACCTGCGGCTTGGTTTCAGAACGCCCGGCGCACCTGCGCTGGAGGCTGTCGCATGGGGCGCGATGTCCGGCCCGCTTGGCCCGGAACTGATCGGCGCCAAGGGGCGACGCTTCCATTTGGCGGGCAAGCTTGATCTTTCCACCTGGGGCGGTCGCGAGCGGCTTCGTCTGCGGCTGGATGACGCCGCGCCGGTCTGAGCGACTTCTGAGCGTCTCTGGTCAGCCCGCACCAGCCCGGCTAACCTTCGCGAAAATGACAGAGGAGGCAGAGATGAAACTGACCTGGCTTGGACATTCCGGCTTTCGCCTTGAGATTGAAGATGCGGTGATCCTGATCGATCCCTGGCTATCGGGGAATCCCGTCTTCCCCGAAGGCAAGCGCGCCGAGGCCATCGGTGGCGCGACCCATATTCTGCTGACCCATGGTCATGGCGACCATTCAGGCGACACGCTGGCCATCGCGAAAGAGCTGAAAATCCCGGTCGTCGGCATCTATGATCTGGTCAACACATGGATGACGCATCAGGGTATCGATGGCGTCGGATTCAACAAGGGCGGCACTGTCGGTCTGGGCCGCGCGCAGGTCACCATGGTCAATGCCGCGCATTCCAGTTCCATCGAGGGTGCGGATGGCCCGATCTATGCGGGTCACGAATCCGGCTACATGATCGCGGGTGAAGGCCATGTGATCTATGTCTCGGGGGATACCGATATCATGGCCGACATGGCGTGGATGGGCGAATATCATCAGCCCGATATCGGCATCCTTAGTGCGGGCGGGCATTTCACCATGGATATGAAGCGCGCGGCCTGGGCGGCGAAGAAATATTTCGACTTCAAGACGGTCATTCCCTGTCATTACAAGACTTTCCCGCTGCTAGAGCAGTCGGCGGATGCCTTGCGGCAGGGATTGCCCGGCGTGAATGTCATCGAACCCGAAGTCATGAAGGCGATAGAGCTGTGAGTTTCCAGACATTTGACGACCCCTCTGCCGGCGGCGATCATGCAGCCCGTCTTGCCGCCCTGCGATCCGCGCTTGCCGCCGGTGATCTTGACGCCTTCATCATCCCCCGCGCCGACGCGCATCAGGGGGAATACGTCTCTGACAGCGATGCCCGGCTGGCCTGGCTGACCGGCTTCACCGGCAGCGCGGGGTTCTGCATCGTCACCCGTGATCGTGCCGGTGTGTTCATCGATGGCCGCTACCGCGTGCAGGTGAAGGCCCAGATCGATCCCGCGCATTTCACGCCGGTCGCATGGCCCGAGACTTCTGCAGCCGAATGGCTGCGAGAGGCGTTGCCCGCTGGCGGGCGGGTCGGGTTTGATCCGTGGCTTCATACTCGCAGCGAAATTTCCCGCATCGAGAAGGGTCTTGGCGATAGCGGCATCGGCCTGATCGCTGTGTCGGAAAACCCTGTTGACGCGATCTGGACCGACCGCCCAGAGCCGCCGGTCGGCGCGGCGCGCGCCCATGAGGATGCGATTGCCGGGGAAACTGCGGCACAGAAACGGGCGCGGCTTGCCGCTGAATTGAAGCAGTCCGGTCAGGCCGCCGCCTTCCTGTCACTGCCGGATTCTATCTCATGGCTTCTGAACATTCGCGGCACCGACATCCCCCGCAATCCTATCGTTCAAAGCTTTGCGGTCCTGTCAGATGACGGGCAGCTTGCGCTATTCGCCGATCCGGCAAAGTTCGACGCCGGATTGCGTGTCAAGCTGGGCAATCAGGTCTCGATCCTGCCACCTGATGGGCTGACAGCGGCGCTGGCCAATCTTGAAGGTCCGGTGCGGCTTGACGCCGGCTCCGCGCCCGAAGCCGCGTTCCGCATTCTCGAGGCTGCAGGGACAGAGATCATCACCGCCCCCGATCCTGCCATCCTGCCCAAGGCGCGCAAGAACCCGGCAGAACTTCAGGGCATGCGCGACGCCCATCGTCGCGACGGTGCGGCCATGGTCAGGCTGTTGGCATGGCTGGACAAACAAGAGCCAGCAACCCTGACCGAGATCGACGTGGTCGAAAAGCTGGAGGGCTTTCGGATCGAGCAGGGCATTACCGATGTCAGCTTCGATACGATCATGGGATCCGGTCCGAATGGCGCCTTGGCCCATTACCGCGTGACGCGGGACAGCAACCGGCGACTGCAGAACGGCGATATGGTGGTGCTGGATTCGGGCGGGCAATATCCCGACGGCACAACCGACATTACGCGCACCCTGCCAATGGGCCAGCCCCCGGCAGAGGCCGTGGCGCCCTATACCGCCGTCTTGCGCGGGATGATCGCCATCAGCCGCGCCCGTTTCCCGAAAGGCGTGGCAGGCGCACATCTGGACGCGCTGGCACGACAGTTTCTCTGGTTCGACGGCAAAGATTATGACCACGGCACCGGCCACGGCGTCGGCGCGGCGCTGTGTGTCCACGAGGGGCCGGTCAGGATCAGCCGGATCAGCGATCTGCCTTTGCAAACCGGCATGATCCTGTCGAACGAGCCCGGCTATTACCGCGAAGGTGCTTTCGGCATCAGGATCGAGAACCTCATCATCGTCTCCGAGGCAGAGGGCGAGCCCGGTCGATCAATGCTGGGATTCGAGACGCTGACCATCTGCCCCATCGACAAACGCGCGATCGATATCGCCGCCATGTCGCGCGACGAAATCCTGTGGCTTGATGATTATCACGCATGGGTCAGGGAAGAACTGTCGCCGCTGCTGGATCAGGCAGATCGCGACTGGCTGGAACGGGCAACCCTGCCCTTGGCCGGGTCGGCGACGGCATAGCGCAACATCCGGGGGGTGCGGGGGGCGGGTAGCCCCCCGTTATCGCGGGACGCAATCAGTCCAGCGCGGCCAATAGCCGCTCGGCCTCGTCAATGGGCGCGGTCAGCGCCGCACGATCCTCGCCGGGGAAGAACCGCGCCCGAACGGCGGTGGGCATCGGATTGGGCTGGGCTATGACAACCTTCGGCCCGATCTTCGTGGCCTCATTCTGCCAGCTTCGGGCCAATGCGATCTGTGCCGCCTTGCTGGTCCCGTAAGCGCCAAAGAATTTCTCGCCCGCGCGGGGATCGTCCAGAAACAGCGCGGTGCCGTTCCGTTCGCGCAGAAGCGGCTCAAGAAGGGCGATCAGGCCACGTGTGACCTCGATATTGACCAGCGCGGATTTCGCCCAGTCCTTCCCGTCGATCTGCGGCACCGGCGACAATGGTGCCGCATGGATCGCGCAATGCGCCCAGAAATCCAGCCCACCCCACCGGCCAAGGATCGCCTCGGCCATCTGCTGCATGGCCGCCGCTTCGCTGACATCCATCGGCGCCAGCGTGGCCGAGCCGCCTGCCTTTCGGATGCGGTCGTCAAGCTCTTCCAACGCGCCGACAGTGCGCGCCACCGCCAGCACATGATATCCCCGCGCCGCCAGCCGCTCGGCCAAGGCTGCGCCCAACCCGCGAGAGGCACCTGTCACCAGCGCCAGCCGCGCCCCGTCTATCTGTTTCGATTCACTCATGCCGTCCCCATGCCATCAGCCGCCCGCCCACGCAAGCATGCAGCAGGCGCGCACGAAAAAGGGCCCCCGCAGAGGCCCTTTTCATATTGAACGAACCGCTCAGCGCGTTTCGATATCGATATAGTCGCGCTTCAGGCTGCCGATATAAAGCTGACGCGGGCGACCGATCTTGTTCTGCGGGTCGCCGATCATTTCCTTCCACTGCGCGATCCAGCCAACCGTCCGCGACAGCGCGAAGATCGGCGTGAACATCGAGGTGGGGAAGCCCATCGCTTCAAGGATGATGCCGGAATAGAAATCGACGTTCGGATACAGCTTCTTCTCGATGAAGTATTCGTCCTCCAGCGCGATCTTCTCAAGCTCCTTCGCCACCTGCAGCGTCGGGTTGTTGTGAACGCCCAGCAGATCCAGAACCTCGTCGGCCGATTCCTTCATGACCTTCGCGCGCGGGTCAAAGTTCTTATAGACCCGGTGGCCGAAGCCCATCAGTTTGAACGGATCGTTCTTGTCCTTCGCCTTGGCGATATATTCTGGGATATTGTCCACGGTCCCGATCTCGCGCAGCATTTCCAGCGCGGCCTGGTTCGCACCGCCATGTGCCGGACCCCACAGACAGGCAATGCCCGCCGCGATACAGGCAAAGGGGTTGGCGCCCGACGACCCGGCCAGACGCACGGTCGAGGTTGAGGCATTCTGTTCGTGGTCGGCATGCAGCGTGAAGATACGGTCCATGGCGCGGGCCAAAGCCGGATCGACATGATAAGTCTCAGCCGGAACCGAGAAGCACATGTGCAGGAAGTTCGAAGCGTAATCCAGCTCGTTCTTCGGATAGACGAAGGGCTGGCCGATCGAGTATTTATAGGCCATTGCCGCAATCGTCGGCAGCTTGGCGATCAGGCGGATCGCGGCAACCTCACGCTGCCAGGGATCGCCGATATCGGTCGAATCGTGATAGAAGGCCGACATCGCCCCGACCACGCCCACCATCGTCGCCATTGGATGGCTGTCGCGGCGGAAACCACGGAAGAAATAGTGCATCTGTTCATGCACCATGGTGTGACGGGTCACGCGGCTTTCGAAGTCATGCAGTTGATCAGCCGTCGGCAGTTCACCGTAAAGCAGCAGATAGCAGACTTCGAGATAGTGCGACTTGGCCGCAAGCTGATCGATCGGATAGCCGCGATACCATAATTCGCCTGCATCACCATCGATATAGGTGATGGTGGAATCGCAGCTTGCGGTCGAAGTGAAACCGGGATCGTAGGTAAAGACATCCGCCTGCCCATAGAGCTTGCGAATATCCAGAACTTCCGGCCCCACCGTGGGGGTGAGCACGGGAAGCTCGAATTCGGCATTGTTAATCAGCAGCTTGGCGGTTTTCGAGTCGGCCATCCAACACGTCCTTTCCGGCTGGGCCGGGTCATCCGCGCGTCCTGGCTCGGGTTGACCCTGGCAAGTGGGGGCAGGCGTCAGCCTGCCAATTCAATCTGGTCCTGAAGCCGGGCCAGAGATTCTTCGCGGCCTAAAGCCGTCATCATGTCGAACACGCTGGGAGTAGCGGCTCTCCCGGCCAGAGCGGCGCGCAAGGGCCCCGCAATCTTGCCCAAGCCGACACCGTTTTCTTCGGCAACCGTCTTGGCCGCCTGCTCCAGTTCGTCTCGCGTCCAGCTAGCATGCTGCACTGCGGCAGTCAATGATTTCAGCATACCACGGGATACCGAATCCAAAGCCTTGGCGGCTTTTTCTTCGATATCAATGGGTCGTGACACCAATGCAAAACGCGCCTGCTCCAGAAGCTGGGGAAGGGTTTTTGCCTTCTCCTTCAGCGCTGGCAGCGCCGGCAGCAGGCGGCTTTTCTGTTGGTCCGTCAAAGGCTTCGCGCCAGTCTCGACCAGATAATCCTCGATCACTCGCAACAAGTCTTCGTCGTCCATCACGCCGATATGGTGACCGCTGACATGCTCGAGCTTCTTGAAATCCAGCCGGGCCGGCGCGCGGCCGATTCCTGCCAGATCAAACCATTCGCGCGCCTGCGCGTCATCGAACAACTCGTCGTCGCCATGGCTCCAGCCAAGCCGTGCCAGATAATTGCGCATCGCGACCGCCGGATAGCCAAGTGCAGCAAATTCGTGCAGCCCGACCGCGCCGTGGCGCTTCGACAGTTTCTTGCCGTCTTCACCGTGAATCAGCGGGATATGGGCGAAAACCGGGCGCTTCCAGCCCATCGCATCATAGACCTGAATTTGCCGCGCGGTATTGGTCAGGTGGTCGTCGCCCCGGATCACATGGGTCACGCCCATATCGTGATCGTCCACCACCACCGCATGCATATAGGTCGGCGTCCCGTCGCTGCGCAGCAGCACCATGTCGTCAAGCTGATCGTTCGCGACCCGAACCGGCCCCTGCACGGCGTCATCGATCACCGTCTCGCCCGTGCGCGGAGCCCGCAACCGGATCGCATAAGGCCCATCCGGCAGATCGGTGGCATCGCGCCACGGGCTTTGGAACGGCTGGCGGGGATGTTCCTCACGCCATGCCGCGATTTCCTCCGGGGTCGAGAAGCATTTGTAGGCGCTGCCTTTTTCCAGCATCTCGCGCGCAACTTCGGCATGACGCTCGATCCGGCTGAACTGGCTGACCGGCTCGCCGTCCCAGTCCAGACCCAGCCATTCCAGCCCTTTCAGAATCGCCTCGGTCGCCTCGGGGGTCGAGCGGGCGCGGTCGGTATCCTCGATCCGAAGCAGGAATTTTCCTCCGCGACCCCGGGCGTAAAGCCAGTTGAAAAGCGCAGTGCGCGCGCCGCCGATATGCAGGTAACCCGTCGGCGACGGGGCGAAGCGGGTGACGACGGGGGCGTTCTCGGACATGGCGGCCTTCCAGAATTTCGCGACGGCCGGTCCGCGTTAACGGATTGGTAAGCGGTCCATGCCATCTTCGTGAGCGAGAGATAAAGAAGCAGCCCGGAAAGGACAAGAATGACCGCGACGTCCGGCCCATCGCCGGTTCCCCGTGTCGGGTCACAATCCGTGGAATTGCCGGGGTTTGCTCCATCCCGGATGCGCGCGCCGAAGCATGCTTCCGCGCGCCTGCCCCGTCCGGCCGCGGCAGGCCGGGCGGGGCTGTTTCCCTGGGTGCCGGTTTGCCTGTCACTTGGAATCGGGCTGTGGTTCCTGCTTACGGGCCGAATCCCGGTCATCGGATGGGTCGGCGCGGCAGCCATGGCGCTGGTCGGCATCGGCGCGATCAAAGTCGCGATTCCGCTGGCCGAGCGTGGCCGGATCGGCTGGCATCTGGCGGACGGCATGCGCGTCTGCGGCATGGCGCTGGCACTGATTGCGGCAGGGATGGCGCTGATTGCCATCCGCTCGGCAGATGTCGCGGCGCCGGTTCTGGAATGGCGCTATTACGGCCCGGTCGAGGGACGGCTGATCGAGATCGACCGCTCGGCCCGCGACCGGATGAGGCTGACTTTGGATCAGGTGGTCTTGCGCGATATGGCCTCGGACCGCACGCCCGAACGGGTGCGGATGTCGCTGATGAACGACGATGACCCCCTGCCCCCGCTGGGCCAGCGGATCATGCTGACCGGACATCTCGGCCCACCGCCCGGCCCTGCCGCGCCGGGCAGTTTCGATTTCCGCCAGTTCGCGTGGTTCGACCGTCTGGGCGCGGTCGGCTATAGCCGCACGCCGGTCATGTCGGTGTCCGAAGCCCAAGGCATCGCCTGGACCATGCATCGCACCCGGATGGCGATCAGCAGATCGATTCAAGACGGAATTGGCGAGCAAGAGGGCGCGGTTGCATCGGCATTGATGACGGGTGACCGCTCTGGCATCGAAGAGGCCACGAACGAGGTGATGCGGGCTTCGAACCTTTACCACATCATCTCGATCTCCGGCCTGCATATGAGCATGCTGACGGGCTTCGTCTATACGGCGCTGCGGCTTGCGCTGGTTCTGACGCAGGGCCTTGGCGCGCCGCTACCGCAGGGTCTGCACAAGATCGCTGCCCTTGGTGCGCTGCTGGCGGCGGCGGCCTATCTGTGGCTATCGGGCGGAGGCGTCGCGACCGAGCGGTCATTCGTCATGGTCGCCGTCATGCTGGCGGCGATTCTGGTGGACCGGCGGGCGATCTCTTTGCGGACGGTCGCGCTGGCCGCGACGATCATCCTGATCTATTCGCCCGAGGCGTTGACCAGCCCCGGCTTTCAGATGAGCTTTTCGGCAACGGTCGCGCTGGTGCTGGTCTATGGTCCGTGGTCGCGGCTGTCGCCATATCTACCGTGGTGGCTGCGTCCGGTGGCGATCCTGCTGCTGTCGTCATTGGTCGCGTCACTGGCAACCTCGCCCATTGCGGCGGCGCATTTCAACCGGACGGCGCATTATGGGCTGATCGCCAATCTGCTGGCCGTGCCGGTCATGGGCGCGCTGGTGATGCCGGCGGGCGTGATCGCGGCGCTGCTGGCACCGTTCGGTTTGCAGGCACCGGCGCTGTGGGTGATGGGGATCGGCACGAAATGGATGCTGATGGTCGCAGGTTTCATTGCCGATCTGGGCGGCGCTGTCACGGCGATCCCGATGCCCCCCGGCCCTGTCCTGCCCTTGATGGGCTTCGGCGCGGTGCTGATGGTGCTAACATGGCGCGACGGGCCAAGACGGATGCGGGGCACCGCCCTTGGTTTCGGCTTTACTCTGGGCGCGGCGATGCTGGCGCTGTCTGCGGTGCTGTGGTTGACCGCCACCCGCCCGCACCTGCTGATCGCTGGCGAAGGCGATGCGGTGGGGTTGATGACGGCGGAAGGGCGCGCGGTCTCAAAACCCGCAGGCGGTGGTTTTGTGGTCGAGAACTGGCTGCTGGAAGACGGCGACATGGCGACACAAGAGGAATCGGCAGCCCGGTCAGGCTGGAGCGGCCCACGGGGCGAGCGCACCGCCGATCTTCCGGGCGGCTGGCAGATCCTACATCTGAGCGGCAAGGGCGCATCCGAGCGCGCGAATACCGCATGTCAGCCAAAGCGCATCGTCGTTATCGCCGACCGGACCGATTTGCCCAAAGCACCGACATGCCTGCTTTTCGATCTCACTCGATTGCGCCAGACAGGCGCGGTGGCAATCGACTTCAGCAACGGAGAAATGCGGATCACAACGGTGATGGAATAACGCCTAGGAGCAGGTCCGGCGATCTACCGCGCCATGAATACCGGCACCTTTGCTTTCTCCAGCATGCTGCGCGTCGCGCCGCCGAGGATTGCCTGACGGAAACGCGAATGGCCGTAAGCCCCCATGACGACCAAATCCGCCCCGATCTCAATCGCGTGGCGGTTGATCTCGTCGCTGACCGTGCCTTCGGTCCTCGCGATCACAGTGATCTCTGCGTTGACACCATGGCGGCTCAATAGCTGCGCAAGATCTGCGCCGGGATCGGCACCGTCGGCGCTGCGGCGGCCCGGATCGATGATGGTGATCTCGACCGCTTCTGCGGCCTGCAACAGAACCAACGCCCGCCGCGTCGCGGTCAGCGATTCAAGCGAGTGATTCCACGCGATCAGAACCCGTTTGAACCCCGTCACCGGAGCGCCTTCGGGGACGATCAGCACCGGGCACCCTCCCTCGAACATCGCGGCTTCGACCACGACCTCGGCATCGCCCGAAGTATCCGGCCCATAAGGCCGCGACAGGACCACCAGATCCGAGAAGCGTGCCCGCATGCCGACGAAATTGGTGATGCCGCCAAGCTGCGCCACTGCCGATTCGACCGACCAGCGCAGATCGCTTTGACTGCTCAGATGATCGCGGACGGATTTTTCCAATGTGCTGGTGTCCTCAAGCGCGGCATCCATCGCCTCCTGGAACACATAGGGCGAACCGCCGGGGAAATAGTAACCCGACTGGCTATGATCGACGCCAAGGCACAGCACATCAAGATGGCCGTCTTCGGCAGCGGCAAGGCTGGCGGCGGCATCCAGTTGCGCCATGTGGCGGGTATCGGAAAGGACGGTCAGGATCGTCTTGTAGGCCATTGCAGCCTCCCTTGGATACGGCCGGAGCGTATCGGGACGTCTCCGACCTGGCAAAGTCCCTGTTTCTGATGAAAGCACGAATCCGATATGGATCAAGGGGAAAGCCGTTCCAAAGACCGCGCGGCTTCGTTTTGTCGCAGTCTTAAAACGCGGGCGGAATACCAGCGAAGGTGCGGGCTGACACCCTAACCGCGCGGGACGGACCGTCGCGCCTTACCCGAGGCCTGGACCGTCAGGCAGCCAGTTCGCCCTGCAACGAATTCGACGCGCTTCCGACGATCCGCACCTGCACCAGATCGCCGACCTGCGCCTCAGGTGCATCGACGAAGACCGAATGCAGATAGTCGGATTTGCCGATCATCTGGCCTTCGTTCCGGCCCGGCTTCTCAAACAGCACGCCCAGCGTGCGCCCGACCATGCCTTCCTGCGCCGCCTTTTGCTGCCGGGTCAGCAGCGCCTGCAAATCCTGCAAGCGCTGGTCTGCGACTGCACTGTCAACCTCGGCGCGCTCATAGGCGGGGGTGCCGGGGCGGGGCGAGTATTTGAAGCTGAAGGCGGTGCCGAAATTCACCTTGGCGACCAGATCCAGTGTCGCCTGATGATCCTCATCAGTCTCGCCGGGGAAGCCCACGATGAAATCGCTGGTCAGCATGATGTCGGGGCGGGCGTCGCGAATGCGGTCGATCAGGCGAAGATAGGTCTCCGCCGTATGCTTGCGGTTCATCGCCTTCAGGATGCGGTCGCTGCCCGACTGCACCGGCAGATGCAAATAGGGCATCAATTGCGGCACATCGCGGTGAGCGCTGATCAGATCGTCGGCCATGTCGTTGGGATGGCTGGTCGTGTAGCGGATGCGGTCCAGCCCATCCAGATCGCCAAGCGCGCGGATCAGCCGCCCGAAGCCCCATTCCCGGCCATCTTCGCCCGCGCCGTGCCAGCCGTTGACGTTCTGGCCCAGCAAGGTGATCTCGCGCACGCCGCGTTCGACCAGATCGCGGGCTTCCCGCATGATCCGTTCGACCGGGCGACTGACCTCGGACCCACGGGTATAGGGGACGACGCAGAACGCGCAGAACTTGTCACAGCCCTCTTGCACGGTCAGGAAAGCGGCAGGCGCGCGGCGGGTGGCGCGGCGGGCGGGAAGGTGATCGAACTTGTCCTCTTCCGGGAAGTCGGTGAGGATTTTCGGCGCTTCGCCCCGAACCATCGCGGGCAGGCGGTGATAGGTCTGCGGACCGACGACCAGATCGACCACGGGCATCCGGCGGATGATCTCTTCACCTTCCGCCTGTGCCACGCAGCCTGCAACGCCGATCTTCAAGTCGGGCTTTTCGGCCTTCAGCGGCTTCAGGCGGCCAAGGTCGGAATAAAGCTTCTCGGCAGCCTTTTCGCGGATATGGCAGGTGTTCAGCAGGACCATATCGGCTTCCGACTGATCCTCGGTCAGAACATAGCCTTCTGCACCCATGGCCTCGGCCATGCGCTGACTGTCATAGACGTTCATCTGACAGCCATAGGTCTTGATGAATAGCTTTTTCGCCACCGGGGTATTGGCTTGGTCGGTCATACCGTGCTGTCCTTGGGGTTCCGGCGCTGATACAGGAAAGCGCGGCTCTTGGGAAGGTATGGCATGGACAGCGATCTGGTCAGCATCAGCAATATCGGACCGGCAACGGCCAAGGCGCTGATCGCCGCCGGAATCGCCGATGCCGCGACCCTGAGGGCGACTGGCGCACATGAGGCCTACCGCGCCCTGCTGCATGCCGGAGAGCGGCCGCATTTCATCGGCTATTACGTGCTTCAGATGGCGTTGCAGGGGCGGCCATGGAACGACTGCAAGGGCGATGAAAAAGCCGCGCTACGGGTGCGATTCGATGCGCTGGTGGCCGAAGTCAGGGGCGGGCCGCTATCGGGGATCGAGGCGGCGCTGGATGAGATAGGACTGGGAAGGCGCTGAATTTGCCCCATCGGGCGCAAAAAATCTTTACTGAACATGCCTGTTCGGCTTATGGGCAGAGTAAGAGCCCGCATAGAAAAGCCGGGCCATCGAGGGGCTACAGGCATGAAATCAGCACTGACGATCCTAATGGTATCGGCTATCGGCATGGTTGCCGGATGCAAGACCACGACCGAGCCAATCTCGGCAGAAGAGCCCCCGGCGCAGACCGCCGTGCGGGCGCCAGCGCCGGTCACCGCACCGAAGACCAGCAGCACCGCTGCTGCCGCGACGACACAGCCGGTGCGGGTATCGCAGGCTCCGTTGCCACGACCGGCCAACAAGGCAGAGTGGGAACAGGCGGCGGCGGCAAGGCTTGAGGCCTCGGGCAGCCGTATGGAGCAAATGGACGACGTGAAGTCGCTGAACCCGGCGCGGCCCGCGATTGTCAGCTATGTGGTCATGCCGGATGGGCGGATCGCCGATATCAAGCTGGCGGCGTCCTCGGGCCTGCGCCCCTTCGATGCAAGCGTTCAGCGATATGTCGAAGGCGCCAGCCCGTTCCCGCCGTTCAGCCCCGATATGGCAGGCCAGCCGATCCCGCGGATCAGCGTGGTCACTTTCGGCAAGGCCAGCGAAGAGGCGTGGAAAAGCGACGCGGAAGAGCCGCGCAAGGGGCTGTTCAACTAAGAAACAGGCGAGCGGCACAGCCACTCGCCTGCATAGCAGCCGTTTCAACCGGCAAAGCGACGGCTGATCAGGCGAGTTCCGCGAAGACCTTGTTCAGCGCCTGTTCCAGCTTCTCGAACATCTCATCCATCTGCTCTTCGGTCAGGATGAACGGCGGGCACAGCACGATCGACTGGCCCAAGGGGCGGCAGATCAACCCTAGATCGGTGCAGGTGTTCGCGATCCGCTCACTGACCGACAGGCTGCCATCAAAGGGCGTCTTGGTCGGCTTGTCCTTGACCGCTTCCAGTGCCCACATGAAACCAACGCCGCGCAATTCGCCAATATGTTCGCTGCGGTCCATGATCGCGCGCAACCCCGCCTCAAGCCGCGGCGACAGACGGTTGACGTTTTCGGCCAGCCCCTCATTCATCACCACGTCGATGGCTTTCAGCGCGATGGCACAGCCGACCGGATGACCCGAGGCGGTGAAGCCATGCGGAAATTCCTCGATCTTCTCGGCGGCGGCCTGCAGACGGTCGCTTAATTCCGGCCCAAGGATCACCGCGCCCATCGGGAACAGCCCGGCGGTCAGGTTCTTTGACGAAATGATCGCATCCGGCGTGAAGTCGAAGGTCTGGCAGCCCCAGGTATTTCCCGTGCGCCCGAAACCGCAAATGACCTCATCCGAGATCAACGGGATACCATACTTTTTCAGGATCGGCTGGATCGCCTGGAAATACCCGGCGGATGGCGGGATCACCCCGCCTGCGCCCATCACCGGCTCGGCAAAGAAGCCCGCAATGGTGTCGGCACCTTCGCGCTGGATGGTATCTTCCAGCTCTTGCGCAAGCCGCTGCGTGAAAGCCTGTTCGGTCTCACCCTCTTGGCCAAAACGCCAGTAATGCGGACAGGTCAGGTGGATGAACCCGTCCATCGGCAGGCCGAACACCTCGTTATAGGGCTTGCCGGTCATGCTGGCGGAAACGACCGTGACGCCGTGATAGGCGTTCCAGCGGGTCAGGATCTTGCGCCGCTTTGGATTGCCCTCGCTGGCATGCAGGAACCACAGCATCTTGACCATCGAGTCATTCGCCTCGGACCCGGAATTGGTGTAGAAAACCCTTCCGTGATCGAACGGCGAAACCTCGATCAGCTTTTCAGACAGCAACACGGTCTGATCGGACAGGCGACCAAAGAAAGAGTGATAGCCGGGAAAGCGGTCATATTGCGCCTTCGCCGCGTCGGCCAATCCCTTGTGGTCAAAGCCCGCGACCATGTTCCAAAGGCCGGAATTCGCGTCTAGATAGCGCTTGCCATTCACGTCGAAGACATAGGGGCCTTCGCCATGGGTCAGCACCACGGCACCGCGTTGATGCACGCTGGGCAAATCGGTGAAACCATAGAACGAGTATTCGTCTGCGCGAGCTTCCCAGCTTTGCGGCGTTGTCATGTGCAGCCTCCCCAAGGATCGATGCGTAAGCGTTTCGGGCAGGCTATCCGCGCCGCGAGGCACGTTCAATGGGCCGCCCGGCTGCCCGCGCGGCCCGGTTCGATCATGCCGCCGCCGCTTCCAACTCGGCGACCTCGATCTTCACCATGTTCATCAGCACGGGCCAGACCTTTGCTGCATCCGGGCCGTTCAGCAGTTCAATCGCGCGCTGCGGCACGATCTGCCACGACAGGCCGAACCGATCCTTCAGCCAACCGCATTGCGATTCAACGCCGCCTTGCAACAGTGCGGCCCACAACCGATCCGTCTCGGCCTGATCTTCAGTCGTGACCGAAATCGACGCCGCCTCGGACAGGGTGAAATGCGGCCCGCCATTCAGCGCCATATAGGACGTCCCCGCCAGCGAGAACTCGACCGTCAGCACCTTGCCCTTGTCGGGACCATCGGCGTAGTGGCTCACCCGTCCGAGACTGCTGCCGGGGATGATCGAGACATAAAATTCCGCCGCCTCAAGCCCCTGATGGTCGAACCAGAAGCAGGTTTTGACCTTATCGCTCATTGCTCTACCCTCTTCGATCCGGTGAAGCTGAGCATCCACGGCGTGTTGTAGCGGTCGCGGAACATAGCGAAACGCTCGGCCCAGAAGGCCTCATCCGGGGACATCGCGATCGATTCCGCGCCTTCCGACAACGCGGCATAGACCCGGTCGAAATCCGCACGCGAGGGGGTTTCGATGGTGACATAAAAACCCTGCGGTCGGTCATACATGTCGTCGGAATTGTCCGAGGCCATGATCGTGGTATTCCCCAGCTTGACGGCCATATTCATGACCAGATCGTCGCCGCCGGGCATACGCGAGTCGGGGTCCGCATCTTTATTGCGGAATACGCCAGAGACCTCTCCGCCCAGAACATCGGCATAATGCGTCATCGCCTCAAGGCAGTTGCCCTTGAAAAACAGATAGATGGTCGGTTCCATGTGATCCTCCTGTCACAACGTATTGGCAAGCGCTTCAAGCTGATCCGCAACCGCGCTCCAGCCTTCGTGGAAGCCCATCGCCTCATGTTCCTTCTTGACCTCTTCGCTCCAATGGCGGGCACGGGCGACGTAATGGGTGCGGCCTTCGCCAGCATCCTCGAAGGTGATTTCGGCGACCATGAAGGGGCGGCCAGAAGGCAGCCAACCCGGCGCGAAGGCATCGGTGAAGATCAGTTTCCGGCCCTCGACGATCTCCAGATAGACGCCGGTATTCGGGAATTCCTCACCTTCCGGCCCGTGCATCACGGTCGAGAATTCACCACCCGGGCGCAGATCGACAACCGCGTCGCTGACCGACCAGGGCTTCGGGCAGAACCATTCCTCCATCAGCTTCGGATCGGTCCAGCAGCGCCACAGCTTTTCGCGCGGGGCGTTCAGAATGCGGTCCAGAACCAGTTCGTTGGTTGCGTCAGTCATGTTGTCCTCCCATAGGACTGGCTTGAAATAAAAGGGTTATGTAGCGTTTCAGGTGATCGACCCCGTCGATGGCGACCGCAGGATCATCGGCGGCTTTGGCAAGGATGAACGCGCCTTGCAGAACCGCTTGCGTGTGGGCAGCCAGACTTGCCGCCGTCCAGTCGCCCTTGATCCCGCGCGCTTTCATTGCCGCTTCGATATCCGGCTCCAACGTAGCGGCATGGCCAAAGATGCTAGCCGCACAGGCTTCGCGGATCGCCGGATGGGCGTGATAGACTTCTTGCGTCATCGTACCGACAAGGCAGGTGAACGCCTCCAGATCGCCGGCGATGATGTCCCGCCGGAAATCGACATAGGCCAGCACACGATCCAGCGGATCGGCGTGGTCGTGATAAGGCGCCGTTGCAAACAGCGCCCCAGTGGTCTCGGACCAGTATTGCGCCGCCGCCACGCCCAACGCCTCTTTGTTGGCGAAGTGGTGGAAGAAAGCGCCCTTGGTGACCCCCGCAGCCTTGCAAAGCTGATCGACGCTGGTCGCGGCGAAACCCTGACTGCGAACAATGTCACGAGCCGCGTCCAGCAGCCTTGTCCGCGCATCGCCCCGGTCGGGATCTATGTTGGTTTTCCTTGCCATGCATTTAACATACCGACTGGTTGGTATGTTTTGCAAGTGATTCTTTTCAGAATACGATTCCGGCGCCGCCGACCGATCGCGGCCAGCACAAAAATATAGTTTTATTTCATGTTGTTAATTGCCGATGGCAGGGCGAAACAACCCGTTCTGATCGACAGAAAAGCCGGATTTCATCGGACCATACCCGCACCTGAGCAACTTATCGGGCCCCTGACAGACAGCCTCGACCATCAGCGTTCCAGAACGTGCCAACCGCATAGCTCAGCATCATCGAGAGCAAAATCATCTCCCCGCCATCTTCCAGAATTCCGAACAACCCGCCTATCATCGACTGCTCAGGCAATTGTGTATGGATTGCATCGACAACCACGACGCAGAACTTTCCGCAATCCGCTGACGGTTAAACGTAGGCTGCCCGCCCCTGGAAAAACTCAATAGAAAACCCCCGCCAGCGGATGCTGCGGGGGTTTTCTGATAACGCTTGTCGCGTCGTCTTACAGTGCGCCTTCGCAAACGCTCTTAGAGAGCGCCTTCGCGCTGTGCCTTTTTACGGGCCAGCTTGCGGGCACGGCGGACGGCCTCGGCCTTTTCACGGGCTTTCTTGACCGACGGCTTCTCGAAATGTTGCCGAAGCTTCATTTCGCGGAAGACACCTTCGCGCTGAAGTTTTTTCTTCAGAGCACGGAGCGCCTGTTCGACGTTATTGTCGCGAACATTGACCTGCATGTGGTTGTCACCACCTTCCTAGGTTAGAGTTGCAAGATTGCAGGAAGCGCCCCGATAGCAAAACCGGGCGCCTTTGTCCAGATGAGGCTGACATGACCCAGACCGAGCGTGACGCATTGATCGAGGCCGCCCTGACCCACGTCCCTTTTGAGGGGATGAACGACCGCGCCATCCGTTCCGGCGCGCGCGATATCGGGATCAGCGACGATATGGCCCGCGTGCATTTCCCCGAGGGCGGTGCGGGTCTGGCAGCGGCCTATCACCGGCGTGGCGATGCGGCTTTGCGCGCCGAACTTGAGGCTAACCCGCCGCAGGGCCGATTCCGGGATCGGGTGGCCGAGGCAGTCTGGCGGCGCCTGCAACTGGCCGAACCGGAGCTGGTTCGCGCGGGCGCGGCGACGTTGGCTTTGCCGCAGAATGCAGCGCTGGCGGCACGGTTGGTCTGGGAGACGGCGGATGTGATCTGGACGGCTTTGGGCGATAGCTCGGACGACGTGAACTGGTATTCGAAACGGGCGACGCTGTCGGCGGTGATCAGTGCCTCGGTCCTGTTCTGGCTGGGTGACGAATCGGAAGGCCACGCCGAGACGCGCGATTTCATCGACCGGCGGATCGATGGGGTCATGCGGTTCGAGCAGATCAAGGGTTCGCTTCGCAAACTGCCCGGCGCGCAAGCCTTGACCGGGCTTGCATTCGGATGGATCAAGGCACCTCGCAGCCGTGACCTGCCCGGAAAATCCAGCAACTACTGAAAGCAGCGCCATGTTTCCCGATTCGATGCAAGCTGTTGAGATTTCTACGCCCGGCGACGCCGATGGCTTGAAGCTGGTCACCCGGTCGGTGCCGGTGCCGCGTCACGATCAGATCCTGATCAAGGTCGCCTATGCCGGGGTAAACCGGCCCGATGTCCTGCAACGGCAGGGCAGCTACGCCCCACCTCCGGGCGCATCCGATCTGCCGGGGCTAGAGGCGTCGGGCGAGATCGTCGATATGGGCAAGGGCGTGACGCGCTGGCGGCGGGGCGAGCAGGTCTGTGCGCTTCTGCCAGGCGGTGGATATGCGGAATACGTGCTCTGCCATGCGGATCATGCGCTGCGTATCCCCTATGGGCTGTCGCTGCGGGAAGCCGCCTGCCTGCCCGAGACGGCCTTCACGGTCTGGTCGAACGTCGTCACCCGCGGCGGGCTGAAGGGGGGCGAGCGGTTTCTGGTCCATGGCGGCACATCTGGCATCGGCATGATGGCGATCCAGCTTGGCCGGACTCTGGGCGCCAGAGTCTTCGCGACTGCGGGCAGCGAGGCCAAATGCGAGGCGATCCGGGCGCTGGACGCGGTGGCGATCAACTATCGCAACGAAGATTTCGTGAAAATCCTGTCGGCGGCTGGCGGGGCGGATGTGATCCTCGACATGGTTGGCGGCAGCTATATCCCGCGCAATATCAAGGCACTGGCACCGGATGGCCGTCTAGTGATGATCGCGTTCCTAGAGGGTCCAAAGGTCGAGCTGAACTTTGCCCAGATCATGACGCGGCGTCTGACGGTGACCGGCTCAACTCTGCGACCGCAATCCGATGCCGCCAAGGCCGAGATTGCGGAACAGTTGCGCAAGAAGCTGTGGCCCTTGGTGTCCGGCGGGACGGTCAAGGTGACGATCGACAGCGAATTCGACCTGAAAGACGCGGCGCAGGCCCATCGCCGGATGGAGAGCAGCGAGCATATCGGAAAGATCGTCCTGAAGGTCGCCGGGGCCTGACATCACCGAGGCTCGCGAAGAAGCGCGAACCTCGGCATGTTTCACGAACGGCGCTGCCCTACATGCCGCCCAACCGAATCGGGTCGGGGCAAAGCGCTGTGTGTGCGCGCCAGTTCTGTCACCCTACGCATGATCGCTTCCGGCGCGGGCGTTGCCTTCGCCGCGTTGGAATCCACATGCAGCAGCATCTGTTCTGCGGTCGCCAGAAGCTCCTGCGTTTCGCGGTTCAGGATGCTGTGGAACACCTGCAGGCGTTTGTCATCCGCTGACAGGATTTGCGTGGTCGTGACATAGCTATCGCCCGCGATGGCCTGTCCCAGATGCATGATGTGCGTCTCGACCGTGTAGTAGCTGCGTCCCGAGGCAACGTAATCCGCGTTCACGCCTATCTCTTCCAGAAGCGCGTCGGTGGTATAGCCGAACACCTCCAGATAGCGGTGTTCGGTCATGTGGCCGTTATAGTCGATCCATTCTTCGGGAACGTTGCCGCTGGTCAGGGTGAGCAGGTCTGCAGGGTCAGCATGCCGGGCTGCACCATCGCGCAAGGCCTGTTCGTGCTGGCGCAACAGCGCGCCTGCGCCCCAGCCTGCGCCACCCTGTTGCGCGGCCAAGGCACGGGTGATGGCGACAAGGTTGTCGTCGCGGATACGCTCAAGCTCGCGGATGCCGCGACCTTCGGCCTGGTCGTCGGACTGACTTGCGATGCGGTCGATCAGCGCCTCGTTCAGATCGGGCACGTCCATCAGCTTGGTCCAGTTCCATTCCAGCGCCGGACCGAACTGATGCAGAAAATGGCGCATTCCGGCCTCGCCGCCCGCAATGCGATAGGTCTGGAACAGACCCATCTGCGCCCAGCGAAGACCGAAGGAATAGCGGATGACATCGTCGATATCGGTGACGCTGGCGATGTCGTCATTGACCAGCCACAGCGCCTCGCGCCACAGCGCCTCAAGCAGGCGGTCGCCGACGAAAGCCTCGATCTCGCGCTTGATGATCACCGGCTTCATGCCGAGATGCAGATAAATCTCGGTGGCGCGGGTGATGGTCTCGGCGCTGGTCTGCTGACCGCCGACAAGCTCGACCAGCGGCAGCAGATAGACCGGGTTATAGGGGTGGGCGACGACCAGCCTTTCGGGATGGGTCATGCCCTGCTGCAAATCGCTGGGCAGCAACCCCGAGGTGGACGATCCGATGATCGCATCGGCAGGCGCTGCGACATCGATGGCCTGCAGCACGCGATGTTTCAGGTCCAGCCGCTCGGGCACGCTTTCCTGCACCAGCCCGGCACCCGAAACGGCCTCTTCCAGCGACGCTGCGAAGCGCAGGTTGCCGCGTTGCGGAAGCGGTGCATCGACCAGTCGCGTAATGGCGCGCTCCGCATTGGCAAGAACCTCACCCACGACACGCTCTGCCTCGGGCGAGGGGTCAAAGACATCGACATCGACACCCGCCAGCAGCAGCCGCGCCACCCAACCGGCCCCGATCACACCGCCGCCGATACAGGCGGCCTTCGTCACGATCATGCTCACCAGCGTTTCTCCAGCGAAAGTTTGCGCCGCACTTCTTCCGGTCCCAGCAGCCGCCCGCCCAGCGTCGTCACCACGCTGGCCGCACGCTCGACCAGCGCTTCGTTGGTCGCCAGAACACCCTTGTCCAGCCAGATATTATCCTCAAGCCCGACGCGGATATTGCCGCCCGCCAGCATCGCCAGCGCGGCATAGGGCAACTGGTTGCGCCCAATCGAAAAGGCCGAGAAGGTCCAGCCGTCGGGCAGGTTGTCCACGATGGCCTTCAGCGTATTGATATCGTCGGGTGCGCCCCAGGGGATACCCATGCAAAGCTGCACCATGACCGGATCGTCGATGACGCCCTGCGCCTTCAACCATTTGGCCAGCAACAGATGGCCGGTATCGAAGATCTCGATCTCGGGGCGGACGCCAAGCGCCTGAATCTGGCGGCCCATTTCCTTCAGCATCGCGGGGGTGTTGGTCATCACATAATCGCCCTCGCCGAAATTCATCGTGCCGCAATCGAGCGTGCAGATTTCAGGGCGAAGCTCGGCGATATGGACCAGACGCTCGGTCGCGCCGACCATGTCGGTGCCCGAGGGATCGACCGGGAACGGCGCATCGGTCGATCCAAGAACCAGATCGCCGCCCATCCCTGCCGTCAGATTCAGCACCATATCGACGCCGGAATCCCGGATCCGCTCAACCACCTCGCGATAAAGCGCCGGATCGCGCGAGCCCTTTCCCGTTTCGGGATCACGGACATGGATATGGGCAATGGCGGCCCCGGCCTTCGCCGCCGCAATCGAGGATTCCGCAATCTGCTGCGGCGTCACCGGCACCTTGTCGGACCGCCCCGTCGTGTCGCCCGAGCCGGTCACGGCGCAGGTGATGAAAACTTCCCGGTTCGGGGTCAGCGCCATCTCGATATCCTCGTCAGTGTGTTTCGCTTCTTCCAGCTTGACCGAGGCAGGGGGAATGCCTTTAGCATGATACGCAATCCGTTTTGCAAACTGCGCAACCCAGACCCGGTAGCCATGATCCTTCAACCGACCGACGAAACCCTGACCGCAACGGTGCTGGTGCTGCCCGATGCCTCGCTGATGAGCCTTGCCTCGACACTGGACCCGATGCGGGCGGCGAACCGGACGACCGGCACGCAGGTCTTTGACTGGAAGGTCGTCTCGATCGACGGGCGGCCGGTCGCGACCAGCAGCGGCTTGCCGGTGCAGGTCGATGCGGCCTTTGACCCGCATGATCCGGGCGAATTGCTGATCGTGGTCGCGGCTTTCAACGTGATGCGCCATGCAACAGCGCAGGTTCTGGCCGCGATCCGCACGGCGGCGCGGCGGGCGGTGATGATCGGCGGGGTCGAGGCCGGACCATGGGTGCTGGCCCGCACGGGACTGCTGGATGATCGCCGTGCCACGACTCATTGGGAGGATCTGGAGGATTTCGCCGCGCGCTTTCCTCAGGTCCGGGTTATTCCCGACCGTTGGGTGATCGACGGCAATATCTTCACCACCGGCGGCGCCGCCCCGGCGCTGGATTTTATGCTGGCACTGATCCGCGCCCGTCGCGGCTATGGTGCGGCGCTGAGCGTGGCCAGCCTTTATGTCTATGAGGAAATGCATCTGCCCTCGGATGCGCAGCCGCTGGTCTCGATGGGCCGGATCGGACGGCGAGAGCCGCGCGTGGCCGAGGCGATCCGCATCATGGAGGCACATCTGGACGCCCCCCTGCCTGTCAGCGTGATCGCACGCCGGGCGGGTTGTTCCACCCGGACGCTGGAGGGGCTTTTCCGCGATCTGGTCCAGACCTCGCCGGGCGCCTATTACCTGTCGCTGAGGTTGCAGGCAGCGCGGCGACTGGTGGTCGATACTGATCTGTCGATGGCAGAAACAGCGGTTCGCACCGGGTTTTCGTCCATCGCGTCGCTTTCACGGGCGTTCAGGCGGCAATACGGGCATCCGCCCTCTGCCGCCCGTCGCCGGGTCAGGGATCAGACGCCAAGCGCCTCTTGAACCGCGGGCAGGCCCGGCTCGCCCTCGAAGGTGGTGACATCGGCCAACCAGCCTTCCAGCACATCCGGGTTTTCCTTCAGCCAGCGCTCGGCGGCGGCGGCGGGCTCCAGACCTTCGTCAAGGATGTAGGACATCATCAGATCCTCGGCCTCGACGGTGAAGACCAGATTGGACAGAAACTTGCCGAGATTCGGGCAATCCGTGGAAAAGCCCGCGCGGGTATTGGTCTGCACGGTCGCAGCGCCGTCGTTCGGTCCGAAGACATCATCGCCGTCGGTCAGATACTCGATCTCATAGCGCACATTCATCGGATGCGGACGCCAGCCGAAGAACAGGATATCGCCTTCCGAACGGATCGCCCGGTCAACCTGCGCCAGCATCCCCTGTTCGCTGGATTCGACCAGCTCGAACGCCGAAAGGCCGAACTTGTCGCTGTCGATCATCTCCAGCATGGTGGTATTGGCGCTGCTGCCCGCCTCGATGCTGAAAATCTGCCCGCCAAGCTGGTCCTTGAACCCGGCAATGTCGGCATAGGTCTTCAGCCCGGCATCATAGGTGTGCTTGGGCACCGCAAAGCCAATCAGCGCGCCTTCCAGATTGACGCCCGCAACCTCGATCTCGCCGGATTCGATCAGTGGCGTCGCGACCGGCTCTTGCAGCGGCATCCAGTTGCCAAGGAAAATGTCGGTGTCGCCCTGCTTCAGCGATTCAAAGGTGACCGCGACCGACAGGACCGAAACTTCCGGCGTGTAGCCCAGACCCTGAAGAACCAGAGAGGCGGTGGCGGTGGTGGCGGAAATATCGGTCCAGCCGACATCCGAGAAACTCGGCGACTGACAGGTGCCCGCGTCTTCTGCCGCACTGGCCGATTGTGCCGCAGCAAGCGAGGCGAGAATTCCGGCCGCAAGAATGCGCTTCATAACGTTCTCTCCCGTGTTGGATCGGCCGATATTGTGATTTGCGTGTTTCGGCCCGACCTTCAGCGTAATCCACAGAAGCCAGCGCGGTTTACATCTTGCGCAGTCTTTTTTGCGATTCACGCTTCAAAAACCCGTCTGACGCTGGTTGTCTGCGCTGATTGATCGCCATTTCCGGGATCGCGCCTTCCGTGCGGGGGCTGACAGATCAGGCGGCGCAGGTTAGCAATACCAAAACCGACGGAGGGGTCATGTCGATCATCTATGTCCTGAACGGGCCGAACCTGAACCTTCTGGGCAAGCGCCAGCCCGAGATTTATGGCAGCGATACGCTGGAAGATGTCGAACATCTGTGCCGCAATCTTGCCGGCGATCACGAGATCCGGTTCCTGCAATCGAACTGGGAAGGCCAGATCGTCGACTGGATTCAGGAGGCGCGCGAAAAGGCTGCCGCTATCGTCATCAATCCGGGCGCGCTGACCCATACTTCGGTTGCGGTGCTGGACGCGCTGCACGCCTTTGACGGCCCGGTGATCGAGGTGCATATCAGCCAGATCCACAAGCGCGAACCGTTCCGGCACCATTCCTATGTCTCGATGCGCGCCGATGGCGTCATCGCGGGCTTTGGCATTCAGGGCTATGCCGCCGCGATCAGGCGTGTGGTGACACTGCTGGACTCCTGAGACGGGCCAGTCACTCGGCGACAAGTGGCTTGTTGTCGGCGCGGAATCGGTAAACTCTGCTCATATTGAAAGGGTGGGGATTTGCGATGACGGATATGGACAATACCGAACAAGGCCGCTCGCTCAGAGGGCGGCTCAAGAGATCCGGTCAGGCAGAGCTGGTCTTGCCGCGTCGGCGCGACCCGATCGGCATTCTGGAAGAGCAACATCTTAGCCGTCTGGCGGAGCTGGTGCCGGTGCGGATCGGGCGGATGTCGCAATCGGTTTTCGCCTTCTATCGCGGCACCGCTGCCGTGATGGCCGCCGACCTTGCCGCCGGGCCGCATACCGGCATCAACGTCGTCTGCTGCGGCGATGCCCATGTCTCGAATTTCGGCTTCTACGCCTCGCCCGAACGCGCGCTGCTTTTCGATCTCAACGATTTCGATGAGGCGAGTATCGCGCCCTGGGAATGGGATGTGAAGCGCCTTGCGGCCAGTGTGCATGTGGGCGGTCGCGATATCGGCATGTCCGAGGAAGCCTGTCGTGACGCCACGCAGCGCACCGTTGCCGCCTATCGCGAAAGCCTGCAAAGCCTGATGCAACTGACCGCGCTGGAGCGGTATTATTACAAGGTCGATGCCGATCTGGTGCAGCAGATGTTGGCCAGCGAACAGACCCGCAAGGCGGTGAAAAAGGCGCGCAAGCGGACCTCGGATCAGTTGCTGGCCAAGATCACCATGCGTGATGAAAAGGGTCGCGGGCTGTGCATCGTCGATCAGCCGCCGGTGACGCGGCATGTCTCGCATGGCGATGTGGATGAGCTTGGCGTTCTGTTCCAGCAATATATGGGCACGCTGCGCGAGGATACGGCGTGGCTGCTGTCGCAGTTCAAGCTGGTCGATTCCGTGCTGCGCGTGGTGGGCGTCGGCAGCGTCGGCACACGTTGCTATGTGCTGGCCTTTGAAGGGCCGCAGGGCGAGGTGCTGTTTTTGCAGGCGAAAGAGGCGCAGCCATCGGTGCTGACCACCTATGGCGGCATGCCGCCGGTGATCCCCGGAGCCGAGGGCACCTCTGATCACAACGAAGGCCACCGCGTCGTCGCCGGGCAGCGGATTTTGCAGGCGCAGTCGGACCCGTTCATCGGCCATATCGTCGGTTGGGCGGGTGAGACCGACGACCGGCTTCGGGTCGATTACTACTGGCGGCAGTTCCGCGACATGAAAGGTTCGATCGATCTGGCAACGCTGGATGGGACGCAGTTCACCGCCTATGGCGAGCTTTGCGGGCGGCTATTGGCGCGGGCGCATAGCCAATCGCCGGGGGCGGCTGCGATTGCGGGCTATCTGGGCAGCGGCGCAAAGTTCGACGAAGCGGTGTCGGCGTGGTCCGCCGCCTATGCCGATCAATGCGAGGCGGATTACGATGCGCTGAAAGCGGCAATCAAATCCGGCAGGCTTCCGGCCGAAACCGAAGCCTGACCGCCGCTTAACCCTTGGGTCGCTCGCCCTTCCCCGCCCGCCATGCCGCTGAACGGCCCAGCAGATGCGCGCCGATGGGGGCGGTCAGGAACAGAAACAGGATCGCGATAATGGCGCGGGTAACGGCGCTGGTTCCGCCGATATCGACCGCCGCCGCCAGCAACGCCAGCGCCCCGGCGAAGGCGCCGACCTTGGACGAGGCATGCATCCGCGACAGCGCGTCAGGAAACCGCACCACGCCGATGGAGGCGACAAGGGCGAAGAACCCGGCCAGCAGTGCAAGGATCGCGGTGATCAGATCAATCATCGGTATCGCTCTTTCTCGCCTGCCGTTCGGCATAGCGGGCCAGCGCAACCACCGAGACGAAACTTGCCAGCGCCAGCACCACGGCAATGTCCAGATAAGCCTCGGTCTGCATCCTGACCGCGAAGAGGCCGCAGAAGGCGATGACCGCCGCCGTCATCATATCCAGCGCGACCACCCGGTCGGCCAGCGTCGGGCCGCGCCACAGCCGGATGAACCCGATGGCGATGGCCAGCGCCACCATCGCAAGGGCGATGTTCAGGCTGGCGACAAGATAGCAGGTCATCGGAAAACCTCTCTTACGCGGTGCTCCATGCCGGATTTCAGCTCTTCGACCAGCGCCTCGGGGTCTTCGGCATAGATCGAATGGATCAGCAGCGCGCTGCGATCCGGGGTCACGTCCAGCGTCAGCGTGCCCGGCGTCAGCGAGATCAGGTTGGCGACCAGAAAGATCTCGATATCCGACTGCACGGTCAGCGGCATCCGAACGATGGCCGGATGAAGGTTCGGGCGTGGGGCGATGCAGTCGCGGGCCACGTTGATGCAGGATTTGACCAGTTCCCTGAGGAAATAGACCGTCAGGATCGCGCCTTGCGGCAGGGCGCGGAAATAGCGGTCATTGCCGGGGCCGAACAGTGCGCGCGCAAACCACAGCCCCGCAAAGCCAAGGCCAAAGCCTGCCAGCAGGTTCGGCGCCGAAAAACCGTTCCACAAGGCCGCCCATGTCAGGGCAATGACCACGTTCAGCACGAAAAGGGTCATTTCACAGCCTCCCTCAGCACGGTCTGCACATAGTCCGTGGGCTCCAGCAATTGCTGGGCAGCGGTGGTGGCGTAGTCAAGGAACGGCGCGGGATAAAGCCCGATGATCACCGTCATCACCGCCAGCGCGATGACCGGCGACAGCATCAGCCAGCGGATACGGGGGCTGATGGTGGCAAGCGCAGGCTCGATCCCCTGCGGATGGCCTTTCCAGAACGCCTCGGCCCAGATTTTCGTCATCGAGTAGATCGTCAGCAGCCCGACCAGCAGCGCGATGCCTGCGACCAGTGCGGCCTCTAGTTCCAGCGACGCCTGCACCAGCACATATTTCGCCCAGAAGCCCGAGAGCGGCGGAAAGCCTGCCAGCGAAAAGGCCGGGATCATGAACAGCACCGACAAAAGCGGCGCGGCGCGGTATAGCCCGCCGATCGCGTAAAGGTCGGACGATCCGGTCAGCCGGCGAGAGACGCCTGCGATCAGAAACAGGTTCGATTTCACGATGATATGGTGGATGAGATAGAAGATCGCCCCCATCACCGCCAACGGCGTCATCAGCGCCAGCCCAAGGATCATGTAGCCGATCTGGCTGATGATGTGGAACGACAAGATTTTGCGGAAATCGCTTTGCGCCGCCGCGCCCAGCACGCCGGTCAGCATCGTCGCCAGCGCCACCCACAAAAGGATTTGATGCGTAAAGCCCTGATCGCCCACGAAGATCAGCGTGAACACCCGGATCAGCGCATAGACGCCCACCTTGGTCAGCAGACCCGCAAACACCGCCGAGACTGCGTAATGCGGCGTGTGATAGGATGCGGGCAGCCAGAAGAACAGCGGGAACACCCCGGCCTTCAGCCCGAACCCGATCATGAACATCATTGCGATGGCGGTCATCAGCCCTTGATCGGGATGGTCGGCCACCGCCTGCCGCAGATCGGCCATGTTCAGCGTCCCCGTCGCCCCGTAAAGCAGCCCCGCCGCGCACAGGAACAGCACGGTCGAGATCAGGTTCAGCGTCACGTATTTCACCGCGCCGTCGATGGCCTCTTTGCGTCCGCCCATGATCAGCAGGCCGAAAGAGGAAATCAGCAACACCTCGAACCAGACATAAAGGTTGAAGATGTCGCCGGTCAGGAACGCCCCGGTAACGCCGCCCAAAAGCGTCTGGTAAACGCCGTGCCAGCCCATGCGGGCGGTATCGTCGTCAATCTCGGCCAGTGCCCAGATGGCGGTTGCCAGCCCGATGATCGCGGTAATCAGCACCATCGCCGCGCCAAGATAATCGGCGACCAGCGTGATCCCGAAAGGCGCGGCCCATGTGCTCATCTGCGTGGCGATCACACCCTCGCGCATGACCGTGCCGACGAGCAGGCAGGCGAGGATCAGCGAAATCACCGAGCCTGCGACCGAGATGCGCGCGCTCCACCGGCTGTTGCGCGTCAGAAGCGACAGGGCGGCGGTGCAGAACGGGAACAGGATCGGAAGCGCCAGAAGCCAGCTCATGCGTCCTCTTTCGGCTCGGCAAGGCGCATCTGATCGACGTCAAGGTGGTGAAAGCTGCGATAGGCGCGGATGGTCAACGCCAGCGAGAAGGCGAAAAGGCCAAAGCCGATGACGATGGCGGTCAGCAGCAGCGCCTGCGGCAGCGAATTCGCCATCACGGCATCGGGCAGAGCCCCTTTGTCGCCCAGAAAGGGCGGCGTGCCGGGGGTCAGGCGGCCCGCGCTGAAAATGGCGATATTGACCGCGTTCGACAGCAGCAGCAGCCCGAACAGGAACCGCAGCAGGTTCCCCGACAACATCAGCCAGACCGCCGCAGCCACAAGAAAGCCGGACAGAAGTGCAAGGACGGTTTCCATCAGGCCGTCTCCTCCAATGCGAAGATCAGCGTCAGCATGCCGCCGAAGACCGCCAGATAGACGCCGATATCGAACACAAGGACGCTTGAGACGGCATAGCCCCAGACCTCGCCCCAGACCCCGGCGAACGGCTCTTGCCCGGTGAATGCGGAGGCGAAAGCGCCGATCAGGGCGCAGATCAGGCCAAGGATGCCGATGGTGCGGGGATCGATGCGCAGCGCCTTGCGCGCGGCCTCGACCCCTGCCGCAAAGGCGTAGAGGGTAAAGCCGCAGGCCGCGATCAGCCCGCCGATGAAGCCACCGCCCGGAGCATTATGGCCGCGCAGCAGCACGTAAAGCGAGAAGACCAGAAACAGCGGCACCAGAAAGCGGGCGCCGGTCAGCAGGATCAGCGATTTCATGGCCCCGCCTTTCGCGACCGCCGTTTCAGCACGGCATAGGCCCCGACCGAGGCCAAGAACACCACCGTCAATTCGCCGAAGGTGTCAAAGGCGCGGAAATCGACTAGGATCACGTTCACGATGTTCAGCCCATGGGCGAGGCTGTAGCTGTTTTCCTCGAAAAAGCTGGTGATGTGGCGGTCAAGCGGGTGCGTGGTTACCGCCAGCACGATCAGCGTTACGGTCAGCCCGACCGCCCCCGCCAGGACCGCATGGGCAAGCTGGCGCGACTTGCTGCGCCGCTCGACAATGGCGGGCAGGCGCAGGGCGGCAATGGCGAAAAGAACGGCGGAGAGGGTCTCGACCATCAGCTGCGTGGTGGCGACATCGGGCGCGCCGAAGAAGATGAAAATCAGAGTCACGCCGATGCCGGTGGTGCCGATCCCGCTGATCGCCGCGATCCGCGACCGAGTGCCCAGCGTCAGCACCGCACCCGCTGCGGTAACGGCCGCGATCACCCAGATCAGCAGCGGCGCCGACAGATCAATCGCGATGACGGGCCTGCGCAGGAGCAGCGCGCCGCCGATGGCCAGCACCATGACCACAAAAGTTGCCGTCAGATAGGCGGTCAGGCGACCCGGCTGGATCAGGCGGGTCTGCCACGCGGCGAAGGTGCGGAAATGGTCCAGAAAGCGGTCCCAACCCGGATCGAATCCGGGCAACCGGGCCAATAGGTCAGCGATGGCACGACGATAGCGGTCGCGCATCAGGTAAAGCGTGATGCCCATCGCGAAGGTCGCAAGGCTGAGGAAGAAAGGCAGGTTGAATCCGGCCCAGAGGTGCAGTTCCGCGGCGTGATCCCGGCCAAAGCCGGTCGTCAGCATCGCCTCGATCATCGGTTGCAGCAGCCCCGCGCCAAGCCCGAAGACAAGCCCAAGCCCGCCCAGCAACAGCGGCCCGACCCACATCTGCCACGGTGCCTCATGCGGGATATGGGGCGTCTTGATCCGCGCCCCCCAGAATGGGCGCAGGGCGACGACGCCAGCAACTGCGACCATCAGCGCATTGGCCGTCAGAACGCCAAGGATAACCAGTGGCTCGGGCGAGATCGTGGCGGCGCCCGCATAAAGCAGTTCCTTGCCGATCCAGCCGATCAGCGGCGGCACACCCGCCATCGACAGCCCCGCCAATGCAGCGGCAAGCGCGGTGATCGGCAGCGCGCCGCGCAACCCGCCCAGCAAGGCGACATCGCGGGAGCCGGTGCCGTGATCGATTGCGCCGACGACCATGAACAGCGCCGCCTTGTACAGCGAATGAACGATCAGGAAGGTCACCGCCGCCGTCAGCGCGTATTCAGAAGACCCCGCCAGAAACAGCGTGATCGTGCCAAGCGCCATCAGCGTGGTATAGGCCAGCGCCTGCTTCAGATCGGTCTGGCGCAGCGCAAGGATCGAGGCCATCACCGCCGTCACCAGCCCCGCCGCCGTCAGCGAGCCTTGCCATGCGGGCGTATCGCCCAGCACCGGATGCAGCCGCGCCAGCAGATAGACCCCGGCCTTCACCATCGTTGCGGAATGCAGATAGGCCGACACCGGCGTCGGCGCGGCCATGGCGTTTGGCAGCCAGAAATGGAACGGAAACTGCGCCGATTTGGTGAAAGCGCCCAGCAGGACAAGGATCAGGATCGGGGTGTAATAGCTGCTGTCCTGCAACCCCGGCCCGGTCAGGATCTGCGCCAGATCAAAGCTGCCCCCCGCCAACCCTATAAGGATGAACCCCGCCAGCAGCGCCAGCCCTCCGGCGGCGGTAACCAGCATCGCCTGCAACGCATTGCGGCGCGCCTGTGCATTCTCGTGGTCGAAGCCGATCAGCAGATAAGAGGTCACGCTGGTCAATTCCCAGAACACGAACAGCGTGATCAGATCGCGCGCCATGACCACGCCCAGCATCGACAGCATGAAGGCGAACAGGAACAACACAAAGCGCCCGAATCGCGGGTGATCGCCCATATAGCCGGTCGCGTAGAGGAAGATCAGAGAGCCGATGCCGGTGATCAGCAACGCGAAGGTCAGCGACAACCCGTCCAGCATGAAGGCCAGCGACACGCCCAGCGAAGGCGCCCAGTCGATGCCGAACAGCACCCGCCCCCCGGCCAGCACTTCGGGTAGCGCAAGGCTCAGCAGCCCCGCCATGACCGCCGCAGCGATCGCCCCGGCATAGCCGAAGACCCGAGCCTTGCCCGATCCGGTTCTCTGTTCAGCCATGCCTCTCCCGCTGACGCTGTCGTCCGATACGCTCACAGTTAAACAGTTCTTTGATTAGAGAGAAATCGAAACTGTGCTTGGTCTTTATAGATCATCTCTATAAGTTGGCTCAGATGGTGACCTTGCAGCAGCTACGATATCTTGTCGCGGTGGCCGATACGCTGAATTTCAGCCGCGCGGCAGAGCTTTGCCATGTCACTCAACCCACACTCAGCATGCAGATCAAGGAGTTGGAGGAGCGCCTTTCTGCGCGCCTGATCGAGCGGACTCGCGCCCGTGTCCTGCTGACCCCGGTCGGGCAAGAAATCGCCCGCCGTGCCCGTGCCATTATGGCCGAGATGGACGATATCCGCGAAATCGCCCGCCGGGATGACCCGAACGCAACTCAGGCGATCCTGCATATGGGCGTGGTCAAAACGGTGGGAGCTTATGTTCTGGCGGTGGCAATGCCGTCGCTTCGCAGAAGCTTTCCCGACCTTCGCCTTTTCGTACACGAAGACCCGACCGACGCCCTGATCCGGCAATTGTCCGATGGTGCGCGCGATGCGCTGCTGCTGCCGGAGGCGCTGCACCGGAACGATCTTGAATCGCGGCATCTGATGAATGAACCCCTGCTCATGGTCCTGCCGGCCGATCACGAACTCGCCCGACAGGACAGTATCTCACCCGAAGATCTTTCCGGGCAGACTATTCTGGGCATGGAGGGAGGCCGGTATCTGAACACGCAGATCGACCGGCTGTGCCGGGATGTCGGTGCCATTCACGCCCGCGACTATGAGGGCACCACGCTGGACACTTTGCGGCAGATGGTGGCAGCGGGCATGGGTCTGTCGCTGCTGCCCGCCCTTTATGTCCGCTCAGAAGTGCTGAGAGAGCAGCAGGTGACGGCGCGTCCCTTGGCCGCAAGGGCGCCGGTGCGTCCAATCTCGCTTGTATGGCGGAAGGGTGCGCCGCGCAGCCGCACCTATTCGGCCCTTGCCGAGAATCTGCGTGACTGCCTTGCGGAATGGAGTGTGGAGCGACGATAAGCCTGCCCTACCCGGCTATCGCAGGGTCTTCTCGAATATGGCTGTCCAGTTTTTCCTGTCCACAAAGGCTTTCGGTAATGGTGGATAGACGACCCATGGAACTGGCGTTCAACCGCTGTGCCAATAGCGGAAGGTGCGTCCGACGATGGGTTCCCCATCCAACCTCCTCGCCGCCGCGCCCGATACGGCCAACGCGCCGAGATCTTGTTTCCCGCAATCGCTCTCGCCGCCATTGTCATCTGTCGGCAGAAGGTTCTGAGCTTAGACCTTGAAGATATTGGAAGTCTGCGCGCCACAGACAGAAGAAAAGGGCAAACCTCAAAACAGAAAAAGCCCCGCCATCACATGACGGCGGGGCAAGGCGGTCCCGTCCGCGCGGCTGGCGGAGGAACTGGCGAAACTGAAAATCGGATCAGTTGGGGCGCGCGATGTCACCTTCCATCTCGGCCCGGATCTGCTGGCGCAGCAGGTCGATGGACATCATCTTGCCCTCGCGGCGGTAATGCCAATAGGTCCAGCCGTTGCAGGAGGGCGCACCCTCCAGTGCGGCGCCGACCTGATGGATCGAGCCTTTCACGTCAGGGCCGATCAGGCTGCCATCGGCGCGAACCTTGGCCTTGTGACGGCTGCCGATCGAGAAAAGCTCTTCCCCCGGACGCAGCATGCCGCGTTCGACCACCTGCCCAAACGGGATGCGCGGCTCGGAACGTTTGGCCTTGGTAGTGGCGATCACCTCGGCGTCCAGACGGCGGGCGCGGGCAAGGCGTTTCTCGGCCACGTCGCGATAGGCGGCTTCGCGTTCGATGCCGATGAAGTCGCGGCCCAACATCTTGGCGACAGCGCCGGTGGTGCCGGTGCCGAAGAAAGGATCCAGCACCACATCGCCGGGATTTGTGGTGCCGATCAGGACACGGTGCAGCAGCGCCTCTGGCTTTTGGGTCGGGTGGGCCTTGTCGCCCTTGCCGTCCTTCAGCCGCTCACCGCCGTTACAGATCGGGATCACCCAATCGCTGCGCATCTGCGTGCCTTCGTTGAGCGACTTCAGCGCCTCGTAGTTGAAGGTGTATTTCGAGCTTTCGGCCTTCGCCGCCCAGATCAGCGTCTCATGCGCGTTGGTCAGGCGCTTGCCGCGGAAGTTCGGCATCGGGTTCGACTTGCGCCAGATCACGTCGTTCATGATCCAGTAGCCCTGATTCTGAAGCTCTGCCCCGACGCGGAAGATATTGTGATAGCTGCCGATGACCCAGATGGCCCCATTCGGCTTCAACAGGCGGCGGGCAGCGGCCAGCCAGTCGCGGGTGAAGGCATCGTAGGACGCGAAGCTGGAAAACTGGTCCCAGTGATCGTCAACGGCATCGACCTTGGAGTTGTCGGGACGATGAAGATCGCCCTTCAACTGAAGGTTATAGGGCGGATCGGCAAAGATCAGGTCCACGCTGCCTTCGGGCAGGGAATTCATGATCTCGATGCAATCGCCCGCCAGAATTTGGTTCAGCGGTAACCCCCGCGCGGAATCCGCGCGCTGTTCTTTGGTCTTCGTCATCTCTGCCTCGTGGAATGCCGGCTTTTGCCGATCTGATCTGTCCACAAAGATGAGTCAGAGCTGATTCGTCGTCAATTTCTTTTTTGAATCAATGACTTGCAGATTGGGGTTTACACAAGATATTGTGGACGGGCTTAAAGCTACGCCGATGATGTGGTGTTATCCCCAATTCCAGCAGCGCCCGTTTATGGGCCGGTGTCGGATATCCTGCGTTGATCTCCCAGCCGTAGCCGGGATGCTGTTGCGCCAAATCCACCATGATGCGATCGCGCAACACTTTGGCGATGATCGAGGCCGCAGCGATGCTGAGGCAACGGGCGTCGCCCTTGACCACGGCTTCGGCCGGGCGGTCCAGCGGTTTCGGGATTCGGTTGCCGTCGATCAGGACGTGACAGGGCTGCTGACGCAGCCCGGCAACGGCGCGGCACATGGCCAGATGCGCGGCGTGATAGATGTTGAGTTGGTCGATTTCCTCGACGCTGCAATGGCCGACGGCCCAGTCGCAATGGGTCATGATCCATTCCGCCAAAGGCTCGCGCCGGTGCGCGGGCAGGCGTTTCGAATCGTTGAGGCCATCGGGGATATTGTCAGGGTCCAGAATCACCGCTGCCGCCGTGACCGGCCCGGCCAAGGGGCCGCGACCGGCTTCGTCCACGCCCGCCACCCGCTTCGCGCCGCGCGACAGGGCGGCCAGTTCGACGCTGAAGTCGGGCGTGAATATCATGCGGTGATCCGAACGGGGGTGATCTGGGCTTCCTCGAGATTTACCCCGTCACCCTCGCGGTCCACCACCAGAAACTGCGCCGGTTTGTCGAGCGGTGTCAGAACGCCGTGCCAAACCCCGGCGCGCAGGTTGATGCCGGTACCTGCGGGAACCAGAAAAGCCAGAGGCAGACCGGGTTTGCCGCCGTCGTCATGGGCCACGACGGTCATCCACGGATCATCGCCCAGCGGCATGAAGGCCTGACTGCCCAGCGGATGACGCTCCAGCATCGGGCAGTCATAGGGAAGGCTGACCGATTCGGACCGGAAGATCGAGATGATCGCTTCGCCCTCGCCGCGTTCCACCGTTGCCAGCGCGTGATGGCGTTCGCAACGACCGGCATTGATCAGACGGTCGGGCGTCGCTCGCGGGGTCAGGACATCGCCAAACGGGGCGAAAGCCTCAGGCGTGATCGGCTGGATTTTAATCGTGGTCATCTGCACCTCCCTTTGCATGGGCCGGTGTTACAGGGCCGCAGCCAGTCCGTCGAGGATCCGGGCCATCACCGCAAGGCGTGTCCGGGGCTCGCGAAGGCGGGCAACCTCGGCCCTTGCGGCTTCAGACATCGCCTTGCATTCATTCGGATTTTTCCGCGCCCAGGAAAGTTTTTCCAGAACGTCGCCGCAATATTTTTCCAACGGTATATAGTGTTTCCACGGTTTGAAGCGACCGGAATAGAACACTTCCCAGCCGTCTTCTTCTTTCAGCAGCACCGATTGGCTGTCGATCATCGGGATGAAATTCGAGCCGTGATCATAGCCGGTCAGGCAAAGCTGATAGCGAAACTTGTGGAAGAAAGCAGGCGGCTGTCGCGGTTTGCAATAGGGCGACAGCAGCGGATCGCGGGCGAAGTCGCGGAACCGCCACGCCATTACCACGCCCAGATCGCAATCGGGGTGATCGAACCAGCGGCGGATGAACGACAGGCGCGAGGTGCGGCAAAGCCTGTCCCAGATGACCTCGCGGACGGCTTCGTCCTTGCCCGCCTCGGCAAGGTGCCGAAGCAGGACATGCGAGGCGGGACCGGGTTTGACCGTTGTGCGATGTTCACTGCCCGAGATCATGCCGCGCCAGACGATCTGGTCGATCTTCTGATCGAAGGGAATGGGATCGCGCGGCGCATCCGGGTCAAAGCCGTGCAGCCCGATTGAATGCTGATCGGGCAGCGGCCACAGCACCACGTTCCGCGCGCCTTCGCGGCGGTTGTGGCAAAGGACGGGCTGGTTCACCTCGCCTCCCTGCGGCGATCCAAGCCAGCGCGAATCCTCCATGTCGATCTGCAATGGCATGGCGCGGTCCGCGCGCAGCGCGTCGTTGATCACACCCTCGGCCCGCACCAGCTTGAACGGCCTGCCGGGCGCAGAGACTGCCGTGCGGCCAAGGCCGGGCTGGTTAACCACGGTCATGCGCCGGGATCCCTCGCGCGCCGGCGAGATCAGATGATCGCCGTCCCAGATGCAGGCGAGGCCGGAAAGGCCGGTATTCACCTGCGGCTGCGGATCAATGCCCCGCAGGCAGAAGGCGGCGACATCCTCGATATAGGCGTTATCCAAGGACGTGACCGGCGCGGCGCGGTCGATTGCCCGGCGCAGGGCGCTTTCGGGTTCTTCATCGAAAGGCCGGTGCCAGTGGGAATCGGCTGGCGCCTGGCTGAGCGACAACAGCGCGGCAGCGTCGGCAGGGCTTTGGTTTTCCAGATCAATGCGGATCAGCCGGGGGTCATCACCGAAATGCGCCTCGACCGCCGAAAGATGGGCGTGCCAGCCGGTTTCCCAATGCTCCGCCAGTTCCTCGGTCGTCAGGCCGCGATGATGGGCATAGCAGCGCGCAATAGCGGATTCATCGCGGATCAGAAGGTCCAGCAGCCATCCGTCCAGATCGCGCGTGGTCAGGATGAAACGGGCCTCGGGCAGTTGCCGTGCCAGAAAGGTGAAGCTGCGCCACGCCTCAAGCGGGGGACGCCAATGCGGCGAATGGCGGGACAGCCCGGTGATCAGCCCGGCCGCATTCCATTCCGGTGGCAGTTCGGCGCCGCTGCCCTGCGCGTAGAGGATAGCCTCGGCGTTGCTGCCGTCGGGTGTGTGGATGACCTTGTGCCCGTTCAGGCGGAACAACTCTGCCAGCTTCTCCTGCCCACACCAGTCGGGGCTGATATGGATGAAAAGCGGCGCGTCGCTCATCCGCTGACAAGGCGTCCGGGTCGTGGCAGCAGGATCGTCAGGATGCCAAGGATCGGCAGGAACGAGACATAGAAGAAGACCGCCTCGATCCCCTTGGCATCGGCCAGAACGCCAAGCGCGGCGGCGGCGATCCCGCCCATGCCGAAGGAAAAGCCGAAGAACAGCCCGGCAATGGTTCCGGTCCGGCCCGGCACCAGTTCCTGCGCAAAGACGACGATGACCGGGAAGGCCGAAGCGAGGATCAGCCCGACGACCACGGCCAGAATGCCCGTCGCCACCAACCCGACATGCGGCAGGATCAGGGTGAAGGGCAGCACGCCAAGGATCGAAAACCAGATGACCTGCAAGGGGCCGACCCGGTCTCCGACGATCCCGCCCAGCATGACCCCTGCCGCCATCCCGGCGAGAAAGAGGAACAGCATGATCTGCGCACCCTGCGGCCCAAGGCCGAACTTCTCGATGGTGAAGAAGGTGAAATAGCTGCTCATCGCCGCAGTATAGATGTTCTTGGTGAAGACGAGAATGGCAAGAACGGCAATCGCCCGGATCACCACTCCGCGCGGCAGCTTCAGTGTCCGGTCGGGATTGGCTGCACTGGCGCGGCGGCGTCCTTCGGCCCAGGCACCGACGCGGGCAAGAATGACGACGCCAGCCGCAGCGAAAAAGGCAAAGACGGCAACCGCCGGACGGCCCAGAGGCACCACGATGAAAGCGGCCAGCAGCGGGCCAAGCGATTGACCGAAATTACCCCCCATCTGGAACAATGACTGCGCCGTCCCGAACCTGCCGCCCGAGGCCAGACGCGCTACTCGTGAGCTTTCAGGATGAAACACCGCAGAGCCGATCCCGATCAGCATCGCCCCTGCCAGCAGCATCCCATAGTGATGCGCGAAAGCCAGAAGCAGCACCCCGCAGAAGGTCGAGGCCATCCCGAAGGGCAGCGAGCGAGGCTGCGGATGCTTGTCCGTCACCAACCCGATGACCGGCTGCAACAGCGATGCCGTGACCTGAAACGCAAAGGTCATCACGCCGATCTGAGAATAGCTGAGCGAAAACTCGACCTGCAGCAGCGGATAGATCGCGGCCAGCATCGACTGCATGATGTCGTTGATCATGTGGCACAGGCTGATCGCCAGCAGAATCACCCAGACGACACCGCCCGAGGTTGAATCACGTTTCTGGATCAGTGAATCCGAAGTGCTCATGCCGCTTCTCCGCGCATGTGTTGCAGATCATGCAATTATCAAGCCGTCGCAGAGTTGGAAATGCCCTAAATCGAACCGAACTTGTAAGTTCAGATACTGTCTTTATAGACAGTTTAACCGGCAAAATGGTCTTTTTGGCTATTTGGACAGCTATCTTTATGCGGTCGGTATGCCGAAAGTATGAACGATCCAAACCAAGCATTGATATTCATGACCAACATATCCGGAAGTTTCGCGCGTTCCTTGCGCCCCTCGCATCGCAGCGGCGTCAGCAAGCGCGTCAATACATGGCAATCGGTTCGGACCGAGGTGCTGTCCCGTATCCGCGCGCGCGAATGGCAACCGGGCGAGTTGATACCAACCGAAGAACAATTGTCCGCCCAGCTTGGCTGTGCGCGGGCAACGGTCAACCGCGCGCTGCGCGAACTGGCTGACAGCGGCATTATCGAGCGTCGCCGCAAGGTCGGCACCCGCGTCACCGCAAGCGCTTCGCGCCGCACGACGCTGGAAATGCCGGTGATCCGCGACGAGATCGAGGCGATGGGCGCGGAATATGCGTATCAGATGATCTCTTACGAGGAACGGCAGGCCAGCGATATTGCGCGACACGCCCTGCAGGTGGATTCCGGTGAGCGGCTGATCCTGGTGCGGTCGCAATATCTGGCCAACGGCACCCCGCATTGCTGCGAGACGATCTGGCTGCATCCGAAGCTGCTGCCGTGGATGGCGCAGAACACCTTCCGCGAATTGCCGGCGCATGAATGGCTGGCCGCGCAGGTTCCGCTGACCCATACCCGCTACGCCATCGTTGCCGAAGGCGCGACCGGGCTATGCGCGAAAAACCTTGGCGTTGCCGAACATACGCCGGTTCTGACGATCGAACGCACCAACTGGATCGACGCCTCGCCGGTCTCATTCGCCCGGCAGTTCTATCGCCCACAACACCGCCTGGTGTCGGAAGAATAATCCGGCACCAACAGATTAAATTTTTCCCTTCAGTGCTTCACGGATCTGGTTGAAATCGTGCGGAAACGCTGTCTCTACGCGCAGCTTTCCGCCGTTTTCTGTCCGATTGACTGAAATGTGACCCTCGCGCTATCTGGCCTTTCGCATGCCGCGATAGGATGCTGCGATAGCACTTGCAGGGAGAATTTGATGCTGCCGTTTCGCCCGTTCCACATTCCGCTTGCCCTGGCATTTCTGACGGCAGCGGCTGTTCCGGCCACGGCGCAGAACGATCTTCCCTTCAGCGCTGCCGATATAGAGGCGGCGACCTATAGCGGCGGCGATCTTCCGGCGGGCCGCTCGGCCCTAACTGCGAAGGTGCAGGTCCTGCTGGACCGTTCAGGCACATCGCCCGGCGTAATCGACGGCTACAAAGGCGGGATGAGCCAAAGCGCCATCATGGCCTTTGAGCGGCGGGCCGGTCTGCCGATGGACGGCGTGATGGACCCGCATGTCTGGAACCTGTTGCAGGCCTATGCAGCCCAGCCGGTGACGACTGTTTACACGATCACCCAGGACGATGCTCAGGGATTGGTCGATGCCATCCCCACAGATTACGCCGAAAAGGCACAAATGAGCACGCTGGCTTATACCAGCATCGCCGAAAAACTTGGCGAACGTTTCCATATGGATGAAAAGTTTATCGCCTTTCTCAATCCTGGCGTGTCGATTTCGCCCGGAAGCACGATCGCTGTCATGGCACCCGGTTCGCCGATCCGGGGCGAGGTGACGCGGATCATTATCGACAAGACCACACGCCGGGTCGCCGCCTATAACGCAAGCGGACGGATGATCGTGGATTATCCGGCGACAATCGGGTCTGATGCGACGCCCTCGCCCTCGGGTTCGCATCATGTGGCGACCGTGGCGCTGAACCCGAACTATACCTACAACCCGCAGAAGAATTTCCAGCAGGGCGAGAATACGCGCGCTTTGATCATTCCGCCCGGCCCGAACGGCCCTGTCGGCACCGTCTGGATCGGCCTGACCAAGCCGACCTACGGCATCCACGGCACCCCGACCCCGTCGCAATTGTTCAGCAACCAGTCGAACGGTTGCGTGCGGCTGACCAATTGGGATGCACAGGAACTGGCGGCGATGGTGCGTGGCGGAGTCACCTCGGTCGAGTTTCTGCCGACCGGCGTGACCATCGCGGATGTAACCGGCGTCACGCCCGCGCCAGTCACGACGCAGCAGCTCGAGACAGCGGATAGCGCCACGACCGAGCCTGCCGCGACAACCGAAGCCCAGATGGGAACGACGACTACGACAACGACGCCGGATGCAAGTTTGACCTATCCCGATCCCGCCGCTGCAGCCGGGGCGGTTCCGGTCGAACAGCCCTTGGAAGATACAAGCGAAGACGCAGCCGATGCGCTTGCACCGCAGCACGATCCGCTGAGCGATGCTTTGTCTGGTGCGCTGCCCGAGGGGTTCGTCGTTCCTCCGCTTGAGGGGCAATGATTCAGATGCGTCAGTCAGCGGCACTTGCCCTCATCATTGGCTGCCTGTCCGCGTCCCTGGCTGTCGCGCAAGATCGTCCGGCCTCACCACCTCGCCCCCCCGCCGAGACCCCCGAGGTCGTCCCCGACGATGCCCGCCCACCAGAACGACCGGCGGAGCCTGAAGAAAAAGCCCCTGATGAGGCGACGGATGCGACGGGCGCAGAGGACGTTGCGGAACCGACTGGGGACAAGGTGGAAAGCGCTGAAGACGACAGCGCTGATAACGATACAGCCGAAATGTTCGGCCCCCCGCCTCCGCCACAATGGTATCTTCTGCGCGAGAGCGATCAGGACTACGCGGCCTGCAAGCTTGCCCTGTCGATGCTGGGTACCGCCTATACCGAAGAACCAGTAATGACCGGCGAGGATAATCCCGAATGCGGCATCGCGCGCCCGATCCGGGTCGAGAAGATCATCCCCGATCTGGCGCTTGAAGGCGGCGCGGTCATGCGCTGCGACACCGCCCGCGCGCTAGGCCTGTGGTCGCAGGAATTTCTGCGTCCCGCCTCGGCCATGCTGCCCGGCGCGCCGCGCGTGACCAGCCTGCAACTGGGCACGACCTACGATTGCCGTGGTCGCGTGGGCACGGGCGAGGCCGAACCAAAACTGTCCGAGCATGCCTATGGCAACGCCATCGATATTGCCGCCTTCGTCTTCGACAATGGTGAGACGATGCCGGTCGAGCCGCGTTTCGAGACAGGCGAGATCGCCGAGGGCTTTCAGATGGCGGTGCAGAAAGCTGGCTGCCTGTTCTTCACCACGGTTCTGGGACCGGGATCGAATGCCGCGCATGACGACCATCTGCATTTCGATGTAGCTGTGCGGAATGGCGGCTGGAGGCTGTGCGAATAACGCTCAGCGACTGTGCCGCTCCATATCCAGATAGCCGGGATCAAAGCGGGCGAGCCGCACCAGCCCAGCCCAATCGAGGACCGTAATTTCGGCGCCCGTCCAGCGGATCAGCCCGCGATCGCGCAATTCACGCACCGCGCGGTTCACATGGATCGGCGAATAGCCAAGGATATCAGCCAATTCTCGTTGCAGCAGCGGAAGGGTGAATTCGTAGTTCGAGGCGGCACCGACCGCGCTCATCCGCGTGTAAATCTCGCAAAGAAGATGCGCGAGATGCGCGCTGGACCGCAATGAACCCGCGGCGACCAGCCATTGACGGTGGATTGCGGCATCGATCAACGTCGCCATCCACAGAAGCCGCGTCAGATGCGGAAAATTCTCGGTAATTTCGATCAGTTCCGAGTGCTGGACGAACTCGATCTCGGTCGGACCGATGGCGATCACCGCATGTTCAAGACCGGCCAGAACGAAGCCATGCAGATCGACGAAATCACCCGGCACATGCAGCGCGGTGATAACCCGTTCGTCCGGCTTTCCCTCCAACGGATGCGCACGCGCGGCGAAACCCCTCAGAACAAGGCACGAGCGCTGCACATGACGCTCGATAGGGACGATGACCTGTCCATGAGAGAAACGCTCATTCTGCGTTTTCAGGGTTCTCAACCGCTCGAGGTCATCCTCGGAAAGAGTATCACGCCTTTGAAGATAGCGGATAAAATACTCTGAGATCGCCATTGACATCCTCTTGTCCCGCAGGCGGCGGACAGTCGCAAAATGCCCATAGCAACGCAATGCTCGGGCAGTCCTACCTAACATTCATTAACTCTTTCTGAACCTAAAGGTTTCACTCACCCGCTGCGGGTCGGGGGCTTTCTTGGCACATTTGCCTGCAGCGCGGCGCCCAGCCGTTCAAAGCTCTGCTGAATAGCCGGGCTGCTCAACGTGACGAAATCGTCCAGTTGCGGGTAAAGTTTTACCGCCTCATCCAGCCGTGGATCAGAGCCGGGCGCATAGAGGCCTGCACGGATCATCAGTTCAGATTCCGCATAGGCACCAAGCGCCGCACGCGCCTTCGCGATCATCGCATTTTCCGCCTCCGTCGCGGCGTCGGGCAGCGAACGCGAGACCGAGCGGACGACATCAATTGCCGGAAAGCGCCCTCGTTCGGCAATGGTGCGGTCCAGCACCACATGACCGTCCAACGTGCCGCGAAGGATATCGGCCACAGGCTCTTCCATATCGGAGCCTGCCACCAGAACGCTGAAGATGCCGGTGATATCGCCCGCCCCCTCAAGCCCCGGCCCCGAGCGTTCCGCCAGAGCCATGATCAGGTTCGACACCGATGGGGGAAAGCCGCGATAGCTTGCCGGTTCGCCCGCAGCCAAAGCGATCTCTCGATGTGCTTCGGCAAATCGCGTGATCGAATCGGCAAGGAAAAGGACGTGACGCCCCTGATCGCGGAAATGCTCGGCGACCGCCATCGCGGCCCAGGCGCAGCGACGCCGGATCAGGGGCGACCGATCCGAGGTCGCGGTGACGATGACGGCGCGCTCCATCCCCTCCGGGCCAAGGGTTTTCTCGACAAATTCCCGCAGCTCGCGCCCGCGTTCACCGATCATGGCGATCACGACCACATCGGCCTGCACACCGCGCGCCAGATGAGAAAGCAGCGTCGATTTGCCCACGCCAGAGCCAGCAAACAGCCCGATCCGCTGTCCTTCGACCAACGGCAGAAGCGTGTCGAAAACCGCCAGACCCGTCGCCAACCGCTGACCCAACCGTTTGCGCCGAACGGCGGAAGGCGCCTCTGATCGGTAGGGTCGCGGCTCGCCCCCGGTCGGCAGCGGCCTGCCATCAAGCGGTTGCCCCAAAGGGTCGATGATCCGTCCGATCCAGTCATCACAGGGCGCAATCACCGGCGCGAACAGCAGCTCCACTTCGGCGCCGACCGAAAGCCCCTCGGCATTACCTTCCGGCAGAGCATCCGCATGGCGCGGCGCCAGACCGACGATCTCAGCGGTGACCGTGGCCCCCTGAACCGCGATCCGCACCCGATCCCCGACCGAGGCATGCGCGTTCAACCCCTCGATCCGTATCAGCCCGGCCCGCATCGAATGAACGCGGCCAAAATAGCGCGCCATACGCAACTGCCCGATCCGGCGGGTGATCGATTCAATTTTATCCATTTCGCATTCCTCCGATCAGGCACGGAGTCGATTCCGCGAAACGGTTTCTAAACCAATTGAGGTTAAGACCCGGTTATCGCCAATGAGGAGAAGCCTCATGTTTGAAAAGATCGAAATGATGCAAATGGCCCGCGCCTTGGGCCGGCATGTTGCCGAGCGGCAGAATATCGTCGCCCGGAACATCGCGAATTCGGACACACCGGGATACAAGGCCCGCGATCTCGAACCGTTCGAGACTGCCTATCACCGATTGAACGCAGCGCCGATGCGCGCCACCGATCCGCGCCACCTGTCGGTGCCGGATTGGACGCCCGCAGGCGCGCAGGTGATGAGCGGGGAAACCGGCGTCTCACCGAATGGCAATTCCGTCTCGCTGGAAGCAGAGCTTCTGAAAGCTGCAGAACTGAAGCGCGGCCACGACCTGTCGCTGGCGATCTATCGCTCGGGGCTGGACATGCTTCGCACCAGCATCGGACGGAGGGGATAACAGATGAATGATCGCGTCTCTCCACTTCATCTTTCGGCCTCGGGCATGCGGGCGCAAACCGAGCGCCTGCGCCGCACGGCCGAGAATATCGCCAATGTCGATACCCCCGGCTATCGCCGCAAGCTGGTCAGTTTCGAGGAAGCAACGCGGCTTGGCCGTCCAACCGGCGAGGTTCAGGTATCGCCGACCCGGCTTGACCCGGCCGAACTGCCGCGCATCCACGATCCCTCGCATCCGATGGCGGATGAGCAGGGTTATTACCTTGGCTCGAACGTGGATCTGGTAATCGAGATCGCCGATTCTCGTGAGGCCGGACGCAGCTACGAAGCCAATCTGAAGATGTTCGAGCAGACCCGCCAGATGGGCGCGGCCGTGCTTGATCTTCTGCGCCGCTAGAAAGGGGCCAACATGATTTCCAGCACCACTGCCGCGGACGCCTATAATGCGGCCCGCACCTCTGTTCAGCCGGGTGCAGGCGCCATCGAACGGGTCTCGAACGCGGCCGAGGATTTTGCCCGGCAGATGTCGCAGGTGGACAATGCCGCAACCGGCGCGATGAACGGACAGGTCGAGACGCAGCAACTGGTCCAGACCATCACCGAGGCGCAGCTCGCCATGGAGACGGTCGTGGCGATCCGCGACAAGGTCGTGGAAGCCTATCAGGAAATCCTGCGGATGCCGGTCTGAGGACGCGCGATGAACGAAACCGTTCTCTTCGACATGCTGCGTCAGGCGCTGCTGGTCTCGGTCCGGATGTCGGCGCCGTTGCTTGTGGTGGCGCTGATCGCAGGAGTGGTCATCGGCCTGTTTCAGGCGCTGACCTCGATTCAGGAAATGACGCTGACCTTCGTGCCAAAGGTCGGGCTGATGCTGGCCGTCTTCTGGGTCACGATGAGCTTCATGACGACCACCCTGTCCGATTTTTATGTCGGGCAGGTCATTCCCCTGATCGCCGGAAGCTAGGCCATGGATAACGCAATCTATGCGACGCTGACCCGTCAGGCCGGTCTGATGAAGGAAATGCGCGTCGTCGCCAACAACATCGCCAACGCCAACACCACCGGTTTTCGTCGCGAAGGCGTCATCTTTGCCGAGCATCTGTCAGCGCTGGACGGTCGTGGTGACACACTGTCGATGGCCGATGCGCGCGGTCGGCTGCTTGATCTGAAGCAGGGCGTGCTGAACCAGACCAACGGCACCTATGACATGGCGATCGAGGGCGAAGGGTTCTTCCTGTTAGAGACGCCAGAGGGAAACCGGCTTAGCCGTGCAGGCGCGTTCATGCCTTCGGCGGAGGGAGAGTTGATGAACGCGAACGGCCATCGCCTGCTGGACGAGGGGCTTTCGCCGATCATCGTTCCGGCTGGCGCAAGCCATGTCGCGATTGGTGCCGACGGCACCTTGTCGGCCAACGGCATCGCCTTTGCCAAGGTCGGTGTCTTCACCGCCCCTGAAGATGCACAGATGACCCATCAGGGCGGCACCGAATTTACACTGACCGCCGATCCCGAACCGCTTGAAGATGCCCGCATTCGTCAAGGTTTTCTCGAAGATTCCAACGTCGATCCCGTCTTCGAGATCACCCGCATGATCGAGGTGCAGCGCGCCTACGAACTCGGCCAGTCCTTCCTTGACCGCGAAGATCAGCGCATTCGCGCCGCGATCACCGCCATGACCCGCTGAAAGGAGCCAGTATGAGAGCGCTTCAGATCGCCGCAACCGGAATGAGCGCGCAGCAGATGCGCGTCGAGGTTATCTCGAACAACCTCGCCAATATGTCCACCACCGGCTACAACGCCCGCCGCGCGGAATTTGCCGACCTGCATTACCAGCAGGCTACACGGCCCGGCACGGTGACCGCCTCGGACGGAACCGTCATCCCTGCCGGCGTGCAGCTTGGCCTTGGCGTCCGCCCCGCCGCAGTCAGCATCAATCTACAGCAGGGATCGCTTAGCCAGACCGGCGGCGATCTGGACCTTGCCATCGAAGGCAATGGCTATCTTGAGGTGACGCTGCCCTCAGGGATTTCGGCCTATACCCGCGATGGCGGGCTGAAACGTTCGCCCGATGGGTTGATCGTGACCTCGGACGGTTATCCGGTCGTGCCGGGTGTGACCATACCGGATGACGCCCGCTCAATCTCGATCAATGCGGGGGGTGAGGTTTATGCCTACTTCTCGGATCAGGTAGAGCCTGAAATGCTGGGACAGATCACCCTGGCCAGTTTCAGCAACGAAAAGGGGCTCGAGGCGATGGGCTCTAACCTGTTTCTGGAAAGCTCGGCTTCCGGGGTGCCACAGGTTTTTGCGCCGGGTCAGGAAGGGCTTGGCACGCTGCGGCAAGGCTATCTCGAAGAAAGCTCGGTCGATGCAGTGCGTGAGATTACCGAACTGATCAAGGCGCAGCGCGGATACGAGTTGAACGCCAAGGTCATCACCGCCGCAGACCAGATGCTGGCGGCAACGACGCAGGTGCGGTGATGCGCTGGCTGGCCGTTTTCATGCTGATGCTGGCTGCGCCGTCGCAGGCCAGCGTGCTTGCCGCCGCCCGGACCCTTCCCGCTGGCACCATCATCGCCGCCGCCGATCTGCGCGCAGTGGACAGCAATCGCCCCGGCATCACCGATCCGTCGCAGGCCATCGGTCTGCAAACCCGCATCACCATCTATGAAGGTCGCCCGATCCAGTCGAACCTGCTGCAGCCACCCCGGCTGGTGCAGCGTAACCAGATCGTGCGGCTGACCTTTGCCCGTGGCGCGCTGCGCATCGTGACCAGTGCACGCAGCCTGTCGGACGGTGCGTCGGGCGAGGTGATCCGGGTCATGAACCTTGATTCCCGCAGCAGCGTCGATGCCGTCGTGCAGGACGACGGCTCGCTGCTGGCCTTGAATTAGCGCGTCACTCGCAAGGATATCCGATGAAATCTTCCCATTTCCTGTGCCTCGCCTTGGCACTGACCGCTTGCGGCCGCGTCGATCATCTTGGCCGTCCGCCGGAACTGACCTCACCCCGCCAGACGCCGGAATTCGTTGCGATGACCAATCCGCCGCTGGAAATCCCGGTCGATTCCGGTCGCCCCGAGGCTGCGGCGTCGCTTTGGGCTGGCACGACCTCGTCCCTGATCAGCGATCGCCGCGCGGCCAGCCGGGGGGATATCCTGACGGTCGTCATCCAGATCGATGACAGGGCCGAGATCAGCAACAGTTCAGGCCGTTCGCGCGCGGCGGGTGAGGATCTGTCGATCCCCGATATGGTCGGCATCCCGCAACGGCTGGCCAATCGGCTACCCGAAGGCGCGAGCTTCGACAATCTGGCCGATGCGTCCTCGTCCTCAACCTACAAAGGCAGCGGAAACATTTCTCGCCGCGACAAACTGACCCTGCGGGTGGCCGCGACGGTGATCGACACCCTGCCAAATGGCAGCCTACAGATCGAAGGCACGCAAGAGGTTCGCGTGAACTATGAGCTGCGCGAACTGACGGTCAGCGGCTTTGTTCGCCCCGCCGACATCGATCGCGACAACGAGATCGCCTATGATCGCATCGCCGGAGCACGGATTTCCTATGGCGGACGCGGGCAGATCACCGATGTGCAGCAGCCCCGCTACGGCCAGCAGGTTGCCGATATCCTGCTGCCTTACTGAGGTCAGAAGATGCGGAAAATCCTGACCCTGATCGTTCCCTTGATCGCACTTGCCGCTGGTCTTGCAGCCGGGGACATGCTTCGACCGAACACCGCCGCAGACGAAGCCGCCGCGCAAGATCCTGGCGCGGACCCCGACGCTCGCAACCATCTGGGCGAGGTTTATGCGGACGCCTGGTTCACCTTTCCGAACCAGTTCTTCGTGCCGATGATGCGGAATGGCGATCTGAACGCGATGATGGTCCTGACCCTGACGCTGGAAACCAATGACAGGTCGTTGCAAGCCATGGGCCAACAGGAACACCGTCTGCGCGATGCCTTGCTCCGACAGTTGATCATGCACGCCAATGCCGGCGGCTTCGACGGCAACTTCACCACCGAAGCCAGCCTTGCCATCCTTCGCCGGAAATTGCTTGAGACCGCCCGGGATGCGACCGACCTGCCCGTGAACGCCATTCTGATCGAGGATATTGCCCGGCAGTCGGGTTAGGGCGGATTGCATGATTCCGAAGCCGCTGGCAGAAGGTGCGGGACATGCAAACGCAACCCGACCACAACACACCAGCCTTGCCTGATCAGGACCTGCCGCAGACAGTCGTGATCCTGCTCGCCACCTATCGCGGTGAAGACTATATCGACACGCAACTGGACAGCATCGCCGCGCAAAGCCATCCGCATTGGCGACTGATTGTCTCTGACGACAGCCCGGATGATCTGACACGTGAGAAAGTGCGGCACTTCTCGGCGGGCAGACCCGCGGGTCAGGTTCAGCTTATCGATGGCCCCCGAAAGGGTGCGACGCAGAATTTCCTGCATCTGCTGCAGCAGGCACCCGAGGGGCAAATGCTTGCATTCTGCGATCAGGATGACCGCTGGCTTCCCGAAAAACTGGCCCATGCGGTGAAGGCGTTGTCGTCGCATCCCGGCCCGGCACATTACGCGGCGCGGACCATTGTCGCCGATGAAAACCTGAACCCTATCACGGAAACGCGGCATTTCCGCAGACCGCTGACCTTCAGAAACGCGCTGGTGCAGGCCTGCATGGCGGGGAACACTTCTGTCTTCAACGCTCCGGCTGCCTCAATCCTGAAACAGGGGACTGGTTCCGCGCGCGATGCAGGTGTGATCTCACATGACTGGTGGGCCTATCAACTGACATCCGGTGCGGGCGCGACAATGATCCACGATGCGACGCCCGCGCTGCTTTACCGGCAGCATCCACAAAGTGAGATGGGGCGAAACGATACCGCCGGTGCGATGGCGCGTCGGGTCGGTATGCTTTTCGCAGGTGACTACGGTGATTGGCTTGCTGCGAATACCCGCGCGCTGTTGGATAGCCAACATCTGCTTACATCAGAGAATGCCGCTACCCTTCAAGGCTTCGCCGACGCATTGCGCCAGCGCGGCCCCGGTTCCGCAGCGAGTCTTTGGCGACTTGGCCTCTATCGTCAGACCAAAATCGGCACTGCGGCTCTATTCGCCGCAGCGGGATTCGGTCGACTGCTGCGCAATCAACCTTAGTCACGATCCCGCAACAGGCCCGCCAGATACTTCCCGTAAGAGTTTTTCGAATAATAGGCCGCCTGCTCGCGCAATGCATCAGCAGTGATCCAGCCCGCCTCGAACGCAATTTCCTCGGGGCAACCCGTCTGCAGGCCCTGCCGATTCTCAAGCGTTCGGACGAAATTCCCGGCATCCAGCAAGCTGGCATGAGTTCCGGTATCCAGCCATGCAAAACCGCGGCCCATCTTCTCGACCGTCAGTGTCCCATCCGTCAGATAGGATTCCAGAAGCGTCGTTATCTCCAACTCTCCGCGCTCCGACGGCTTCACCTCTGCGGCGCGGCGCGGTGCGGTGCCATCGAGAAAATACAGCCCTGTCACAGCAAAGTTCGAAGGCGGGTTGGCGGGCTTTTCGATGATCGATCGCGCCCGACCGCTTTCGTCAAAATCCACCACGCCATAACGCTCGGGGTCCGACACGCGATAGCCGAAAACGGTGCCGCCGGTTGTCACGGAATCGGCAGCCTGCAACAGCACCGGCAAGCCATGACCGAAGAAAATATTGTCGCCCAGCACCATCGCTGATGGCGCACCGGCCAGAAAATCCTCTGCCAGCAGGTAAGCCTGCGCCAGCCCGTCCGGCGAAGGCTGGATGATCCATTCGAAGCGAAGGCCCCATTTTTCGCCCGTCCCCAACAGACGCTGAAACTGCGCCTGATCTTCCGGAGTGGTAATGATGGCGATTTCGCGAATTCCCGCCAGCATCAGAACGCTGATCGGATAGTAAATCATCGGTTTGTCATAGAGCGGCAGAAGCTGCTTCGACACGCCCATGGTGATTGGGTAAAGTCGCGTCCCCGAACCACCGGCCAGAACAATACCTTTGCGCTGCATCACTTAACCATCCGTAAATCGTTTAATACTTGATCCAAACCAAGACGCCAGTCCGGCCGCTCGATGCCAAAATCACGCTTTATCAAATCACAATCCAGTCGGGAATTGGCAGGCCGTCGCGCCGGCGTTGGATATTCCGAAGTTCCGATATCGCGCACGTGACAGCGCAACCCGGCCCTTCCGAAAACCTCGCGCGCAAAATCCGCCCAACTCACATCCGGAGCGCCCGCGAAGTGATAGATCCCACGCCTGTTGCTGTCTCGCACTATCGCCTCGCTCATCCTCAGAAGCGCATCGGCAATCGCGGCTGCGGGCGTGGGACCACCGATCTGGTCGGCGACAACACTGATCTCATCCCGCTCGGACCCAAGCCTCAGCATCGTCTTGACGAAATTCGCGCCATGGGCAGAGAACACCCAAGAGGTGCGCAGGATCGCCCATTGGCCGCCTGCTTTCGCAATCGCCAGTTCGCCCGCCAGCTTTGTCCGGCCATAGGCCCCCAAAGGTCCCGTCGGGGCATCTTCATCACGAGCGCTGTCACCTGTCCCATCGAAGACATAATCCGTGGAAATATGCAGCATCGGCACGCCAAGCTCTGCCGCTGCATTCGCAATCGCTGCGGGCGCCGCTGCATTGACCAAGCTCGCCGTTTCCTCATCCGTCTCAGCTCGGTCGACAGCGGTATAGGCTGCAGCATTGATAATAGCGGTCGGGCGACGCTCTCGAACGACATCTGCGGCGGCAATAGGATTGGTCAAGTCCGCTTCATCGCGTCCCAGAAAATGTGCATCGGGCGCTTGCTTCATCAGCTCTCGGGCGACCTGCCCGGTTCGTCCGAAGACAAGGAGCCCCGTCATCCCGACACGCCCAAGCGTTCTCCGACCCCGTTTCGCTGCAAAAGCGGTTCCCACCAATCGCAATTGGCCAGATACCATTCGACCGTCCGGCGCAGACCTTCATCAACCGTCACCGAAGGGCGCCAGCCGAGTTCGTTACGAATGCGGGCTGGATCGATCGCGTATCGCCGGTCATGTCCGGGGCGATCGGTGACAAAAGTGATCAGGCGGTCGTGTGGCGCGCCTTGGGGATGCATCTGGTCCATATGGGCGCAAATCGCGCGCACCAGATCGATATTCCGCGCCTCGTTCTCACCGCCGATATTGTAGCTGCGACCCGGACGACCTTTCTCTAGCACCAGCAGCAGCGCATCCGCATGATCTTCGACAAAGAGCCAGTCGCGTACATTTCCGCCGTCACCGTAAACAGGGATTTGCTCGCCCGCCAAGGCACGCAAGATGGCGACCGGAACAAGTTTTTCCGGGAAATGATATGGCCCGTAATTGTTCGAGCAGTTGGTTACCAGAGTCGGCAACCCGTATGTCTCTTGCCACGCGCGCACAAGATGGTCCGACCCGGCTTTGCTGGCAGAGTACGGGCTCCGGGGATCGTAAGGCGTAGTTTCGCTGAATTGCCCCGTATCACCCAGGCTACCAAACACCTCATCGGTCGAGATATGATGGAAGCGGAAATGTTCGGGTTTTCCAGCGGCCTGCCAGTAAGCACGCGCCGCCTCGAGTAAATCGAGTGTTCCCAGAACGTTGGTTTCTATAAAGGCCGCCGGTCCGTCGATCGAGCGATCGACATGACTTTCTGCTGCAAGATGCATGACGGCATCCGGCAAATGTTCGTCAAACACACGGTCCAGCGCTGTGCGATCCCGAATATCCGCCTGAACGAAGTGATAGCGAGGATCACCTGCAACGGACGCGACATTTGCAAGGTTTGCCGCATAGGTTAAAGCGTCAAGATTAATCACCGTGTGTCCACGCGCAATCGCCAAGCGAACCACGGCAGAGCCAATAAAACCTGCGCCACCCGTCACCAAAATCTTCACACTACAACTCCATACTGAAACGGTGAGGTCCAATCCGCAAACGCGGTCGCGGCACGATCTTTGTCTGACAAGATCGGATCATCAACACCCCATTCAATGCCCAGGCTGCCCCATCGGACGGCGCCGTCGCTGGCGCGATCGTAATGCGCCGTGCATTTATAGATGATTTCTGTATCTGGTTCATGCGTCACGAAACCGTGCAGAAAGCCGGGCGGCACCCATAACTGCCGACCATTCTCGTAGGACAGCTCGACTCCAATCCAATCGCCATAGGTTTTACTACCGGCCCGGACATCGACCGCCACATCATAGAGGCTGCCCCTGCCACAGCGCACAAGTTTGCCCTGCGCGAATGGCGGCGACTGATAGTGGAGGCCGCGCAAAGTCCCCGCCTGATGCGACATGGAGTGGTTGTCCTGCACGAATTCAGGCAGGCGGACACCGGCTTCCTCCAACGTTCGTCGGTTCCAGCTTTCAGAAAAGAAGCCGCGGTCATCGCCGAACCTTGGAGGGCTGAGCAGAAGGACACCTTCGAGTTTCAGGGCTTCGATATGCATTCAGAACGCCATGACAAGATTACTTCGCTAGGCCTTTACGCGATATGGAAAGGGCTGTCACGCATTGACGATTGACATCATTCATCGCCAGAGGCTGGCCGCCTGGCCGCGCTCGTTGCGAACTGCATCGCTTCCTGAATATTATTGACGCGACGGGCCTTTTTCACTCGCTACTCAATGACAAGATCTGCGTGCAGCGCACCAGCGGCGTGAACGGACTTTAAGATGTCGATCATCTCGCGGGGGCGGACGCCCAATGCGTTCAGCCCTTCTACCAAATCGCTCAATGATGTCTCTCCGGCGACTTCGGCGAATCCGATTCCAGGTTCCTGAGTTACCTCTGCTGTCGTGCGAGGAATCGTCACGGTTTCTCCCGCAGCAAACGGATTTGGCTGTGAGACCGTCGGCTCTTCGCTTACTCGCAACGTCAGCGACCCCTGCGAAACGGCAACACGGGAAATTCGGACCTGTTCACCCATGACGATGGTGCCGGATCTATGGTCTATCACCACTTTCGCGCGATCTTGGGGCTCAACCAAAAGATTCTCGATACGCCCAAGAACCCGCGCGGGATTCACCTCGCCAAGCAATTGGTGATCAACGATGATCGTTCCGCTATCCTGTGCCGTCGCAATCCGACGGTCAAAGTCCTGATTGATCGCATCTTCGATCAACGCTGCCGTGGTAAAGTCTGCATTCCTCAGGGCTATCCTGATCGTCTGGATCTGCGTAAAGTCGAAATCCACCTCACGCTCGACCCGCGCACCGACCGGTATTTTGCCTGACGTCGGAACCCCCTCCACGATTCTGGCAGCGTCCCCGGACACCGCGACGCCTCCTGCAAGGATCGAGCCCTGCGCGACCGCATAGATATTCCCATCCGCGGCCTTCAGCGGAGTCATAACCAACGTTCCACCAAGCAGACTTTTGGCATCGCCGATCGTTGATACGCTGACATCGATCCGGCTGCCCGAGCGCGCGAAAGGTGGAAGCGCGGCCGTGACGACAACCGCCGCGACGTTTTTTGAGCGTAACGCTTCATCGGTCACGTTAACGCCCAGCCGTTCCAGAAGGCCGGCCAGCATCTCTTCCGTAAAAGGTGCGTTGCGAAGCCCATCGCCGGTACCGTCCAGGCCTACGACAAGACCATAGCCTACAAGATCATTTCCCCTCACGCCGTCGAAGTCGGCGAGGTCCTTCACTCTCACCGGGACCGCCACCGCCGATAAAGGCAGCACTAACGCCATTAAGCACAGACAAAGCCATCTCATCGCAAATAGTCCACCAGACGAAGCTTCGACAGTCTCGCCGTCACCGCATAAAGGGACTGAAGATGCGTCTCGGCCTCACTGATCGCGGTGGCCGTCGCGTACGGATCTGCTTGCCGTATTTCATTGCGCGCCAGTTCCAGCGTCGCAATGGCAGCACTCCCGTCCGATTCCGTGCGCGAGATCAGTGCTTGCCTGAAGCCAAGTTGACCAATCGCTGAGGTCAGTTTGATGGCATTCTGCGTCATCAACTTCCCAGCCCGGTGCAGCAGGTCGCGTTGTTCAGAAACATCAACGATCAGTTGCCCACGATCCACTAGTGATGCCATCGCCAGACCCTTCATCTGATCGCGCAACTCTGGCGAGGCGGCAGTCAAATTCAGTTCCAGAACGATGTCTTCACCTATCGGAAGGCTCTGCCCCTGCCCCACTGAACCTCGATAGACGAGGTCCATGAACCCGCCACCTCCTATAGGCCTATCAAACCAGTCGGCGACGGCCGTTGCGGTTTGTGCTGCACTGGTCATTCCCGAAGTCAGCTGTTCAAGGTGGTCCAGCAGCTCTGACGCCGTCGTCAACGGCGGCTGATCGCTGTTAACCCCTGCGAAAAAGTACTTTCCCCCGATAGCAATGTTCAGTCGCGACATCACTGTATCCAGTGTGACCGACGCCTGTTGGGCATGAAACGACACCAAATCGTTCGACGCTGTCAGCGGTTGCGAACTTAAGGTGACTGCTAGCTCATCGGTCGATGTTCTGACATCTTCCATCGTCCGCATCATGGCATCGGTCTGGAATCTGATTTCTGCAGCGTTCCTTCGAAACTGACCCAACACCGCAAGACGCGAAGTGATATCGGTGATTTCTTGCGTATTCCCACGCAATCGCCCCGCCAGATCTGCGCTTTCACCCGTTGAGAGCTCTTTGCTCAGCACCGCCAATGTCGCCTTGATCCGACCGGACGCAGCTTGCAGGGCGAAGGCACGCGCCTGATCGCCAATTGAGTTGACGTTCATCTTCACAGCCTCAGCAATTGTTGCATCATGTCGTCGATTGCCTGAATCATCCGAGCATTGGCGGCATAAGCCTGCTCATATTGCAGAAGACGCTGCATCTCGGCGTCACTGTCGACGCCATCGGCCGCAAGCCGGGATGAAAACGCTTCCGCCTGGGCGCTGAACCCAGCAAGTTCTCTTTCTACATTTACGCGTCTGGTCGCTACCCGCGACTCTAACTGTGCGAAACGCCCAGACAATGTCGCCACTCCATCGAAGACGAGCGGATTTGGGCTAGCGAGTGCGGATCCAATGGCATTTGAGAGCGAGGTCAACAGCGTCGTGTCACCAATCGCACCCGGGCTGGCCGAACCCAAGCCGGATCTGATGCGCCATAGCTCTCCATTCGCGTCTGGCGCGATCGAGTCATTGATAGCAAGTCTGCCGGCAAGCCCTTTGATCGCCGTATCGCTTGCGAGGAGACCGGCATCCGTAAAAATTCCGGGCATCCCCGGGACCAGACTTGGATCAACCGATGGATCGGCGAACCTTTCGTGCAACTCGAATGCGATAACGTCTAGTTCTGCCTGCAACTGCGGACCGAGCTCGTCGCGAATGGTAAAATGGGCAGCCAACGTGCCGCCAGAGAAAAACTGCATCTGCCGAGGGGTAAGCTCTACCCCGTTCATGTTCAGGCGAGAAAGCGACCCCGACATGACATCAGCCTGAGCAGTCACCGAGCCAGACATCGCGAATGCGAGCTCTGCCGGACGGCTTCCATCCAGCAATGCCGCGCCATCCTTTGTGAAAAGCGCTATCGCGCCCCCCGGCCGATCCACTTGTTGCAGCGGAACGATACGGGTGATCAGATCGACCACTCTTTGACGTTCATCAATGAGCGCAGAGGGGTCCGAGCCTTCCGCACCGACAAGGCTGATCCGCTGATTCAAGCTTGCGATATTTTCCAAGCCAGCATTCAGCGATGCAATATCAGCCGCAATAGCCTGATCCGCAATCGTCCGGCTTTTCTGAACCTCTGCAGAAGCATTGTTCAGACTTTTCGACAGTGCGACGGCCGCGAGGGCAACCTGTGAAAGACGCAATTCGTCTTCAGGGCGGGCGGAAGCGCTTATCAGTGCGGTTTGAAAATCGGTGAGCGTAGCGCCCAGACTACCAGCTTCACCGGCAATCCCCAGTGTCGCCTGCATCCTGTTGGTGAAATCGGCGAGTGTAGCGGCATTGGCTTTAGCCGCTTCCGACAGGCGCGATTCTGCAAGGATTCCTGCGTTCACCATCCTCGTGACATCGATGATGCGAACACCGCCGCTGCCGCCACCGAGTGACTGTGACGCCAAGCTTACTTCGCGTCGGGCATATCCCGGCGTCATTGCGTTTGCGATATTGGCGGCGACGGTTTCCGTGCCGCGTGAAACGGCCTTCAGACCCGAAAGCGCGTTCGACATCGCCTGTGCCATACTCATTCCCGATATCCTTTCACGATGCCAAGCCGTCCATCATCGCTTGATATTCGTCGTTTCCTGCAGCATCTCATCGACTGTCTGGATGATCTTCGCGTTCGACGAATAGGCCCGCTGCGTCTGGATCAGATGGGTCAGTTCCTGTGCGACATCCGTGGTGGATGCTTCCCTTGCGAATCCCTGGATCGATCCTGTGGGGCCGTCGCCCGCATTCCAGAGAAAGAAGCTTCCCGAGGTCGTGGAAATCTGGAACGCTTGCCCGTCCATGGAGATCAGTCCGTTCTCGTTCGGAACGTCCACCAAGGGTATTTGATAGAGGGTTTTGACAAAGCCGGTATCGTAGGTCGCTTTCAGAAAGCCATCCTCATCAACCTCAACGCCAGACAACTGTCCAACCGGAGAGCCATTCTTGGTGATGTTGGTGGGAGAGAAACTGGCAGACAACTGCCGCAGACCCTTGGTTCCTTGCGGTGTGCCGATGAACAGATCCAGACTTCCGCCTGCGACGTTCAGTGGCAAAATGCCTGTCGCGGAATCATAGGCCCCACCTGTTATCGCAGCGACGGTGGCGATGCTGCCGCCATATGCAGCACTGTCATCGAAGGTGATCGTGTAGGAGCCAACAAGATTGCTGGACGGGTCCGATGCAGAGTCCCGGATCTCAAGCGTCCATCGGTTCGACATGCCGGTCGGGTCGCTGACATCTGGAAGGAAGCTAAGATTCAAAGCTTCCGAGGTGCCAAGGTTGCCGAAATATTCGACCTTCAACGGCAACGCATCGCCACCACCTGTCGGAAGCGTGTCTGTCGCTGGCAAATTGATCCCCAGACTTACCATCGTCGTTGGATCACCCGCACTCTGGTTCGATGCGATCTGAACCGGCTGAAGCGAGGCCATTGAATCGCGTGACATCAGCGGGACGGTCCCATCTGCCAGCGCTGGCCAGCCCATCAGAACCAGACCGGATTCCGTTCGTAGCACACCGTTCTGATCGGGCCGAAACGATCCGGTCCGGGTCATCATGAAAGGCAATTCCTCGAATCCGTTGTCCAGATCAGTCGCCGAGGTCACAGGAAGCATCCCCCGGCCAGAGATCGCGATATCCAGCGGGTGGGTGGTGGTCACCAACGCCCCGTCCTCGTCAATGATCCTGCTGGTTGATGCCCTAACACCCCCCGCCGAATATATCCCTGCGGTCCGGTTCTGGTTCAGAACAAAGGAATCAAACTCCGTCTCAACCCGCTTGTAACCATAGGTGCCAGAGTTCGCGATGTTGTCCGAAATGGTGGCCAATCGTGTCGAGTTCGCGGCAAGCCCCGCAACCCCGGCATTCATGGCGGAAGAGATTGACATGAAAAGCCCCCTTCGCTTGCCTTGGTCGTCACTATCTCCGCGCCAGATTAAGATTCGCCTAATCGGCGCGCGGATTGGCTGTTATCTCAGTAAAATCACTTCGATCCGGTTATTGGCTGGGTCCATGGGGTTTGCCGAGCGCTGCTTTCGATCGGCATATCCGCTCACGCGCTGAATCCGCTGAGGGTTCATTTCAGCCTGCTCCAGAAGGTTGCGAACCGCGTGCGCGCGGGCGTCCGACAGCGCCCAGACCGGCGATGCGACCATCATTTCCGGGTATCCCCTCACATGGCCCGCGATGGCGATATCATTACGCACATGCCGCAGGGCATCTGCCAGAACACGGCTCAAATCCACCAGCGCAGGTTGCGGTTGACCTGTATCTTCCACGAAAAGCGGATCATCGGTCAGATCAGTCAGTTCGATGACCAACCCCTCGTCGGTCATGCGCGTCACCACATGCTTCAACATATTGGTCAACTGCATCGATTCGGCACCAGAGCCGGTCAACTGATCCTGAACCTGACGTGCCACACGTTCGAAATCTGCCGCCTTTGCATTGTCCGGTATGTCGAAAATCGCATGCCGCACACCGAACTCGGTCCCGTTCCCCGCCGCGCCGGGGCTTCGCGTCACAGTCGGGTTGAAGTAATCCGCCAGCCCTTCCCGCTGCTTCTCGGTGGTGGCATTCAGCAGCCACATCAGCAGGAAAAAGGCCATCATCGCGGTCACGAAGTCCGCATAGGCAACCTTCCACGCCCCGCCATGATGCGCTTCCTGAACGGCACTTACCGACCTTTTGATGATGATCGGCGAGCCCGCCGATCCCTTTTGCGCAGCCATCTGCCCCTCGCATTGAATATGGCGAGGAATGTCGGCCCGCTTGCCCTCTGAAAGCAAGTTAACGCATCAAATCTTCACTACTTCCCGAAAAACCGGGCAGCGATATGTCCTGCTTTGGTCTTTGAAATATCCCACGGGGGTCCGGGGGTGTGAAACCCCCGGTTCCGCTCTACCCTTAAGCGACCGGGATCACACGTCCCAGCCACTTATCTGCTTGGAATCCATAAACTCTTCCAGCCCCATGACGCCACCCTCGCGTGCGCGACCGGACATCTTCACGCCGCCGAATGCCGAGCCTGCTCCGCGCGACTCGCCATTCATCTCGACCATTCCCGACTGCACCTGCCGCGCGACACGGTTACGTTTGCTGCCGTCCTGCGACTGAATGTAGTTCGTCAGACCATAGGGCGTGTCATTGGCAATCGCGATCGCCTCTTCCTCGTCGTCGAAGGGGATGATCGACAGCACCGGCCCGAAAATCTCTTGCTGGGCCACGATCATGTCGTTCGAGACATCGGCGAATACCGTCGGACGGACGAAATAGCCCCGGTTGACACCTTCCGGCAAACCCGGTCCGCCGGCGACCAGACGAGCACCTTCGTCGATACCCTTCTGGATCAGATCCTGTATCTTCTCCCATTGCTGCTTGCTGACCACCGGCCCGATATGACGCCCGGATTGATGCGCCGTGGCCACCGGCGTTTCTGCCGCGACCTTTGCAGCCGTCTCGACCGCACGATCATAGACCGACCGCTCGACCAGCATGCGCGTTGGTGCATTGCAGGATTGGCCGCTATTGTAAAAACAATGCCTCGCCCCGCGGACCACGGCCTTCTCGTCAGCATCCGCGAAGACGATATTCGCCCCCTTGCCGCCAAGTTCCAACACCACCTTCTTCAGGCTGTCAGCGGCGGCCTTGCTGATCGCAATCCCGGCGCGGGTCGAGCCGGTGAAGCTGATCATCGCCACATCGGGATGCGTGGACAGTTGCGTCCCCACGCCCGCGCCGTCGCCGTTCACCAGATTGAAAACCCCTTTCGGCAGCCCGGCCTCATCCACCATTTCGGCGAAAACCATCGACGACAGAGGCGCGATCTCGGACGGTTTCAGCACGCAGGTATCCCCTGCCAGAAGCGCCGGGATCACCTTCAGCGTCACCTGGTTCATCGGCCAGTTCCACGGCGTGATAAGCCCCACGACGCCAACCGGCTCCCATGCGACCATGCTGGTCGGGGCGTGATCGCCCAGCGGACGGATGAACTGGAAATCCTTGAAAGCGGTGATGAAGTTCTGGATGTGATAGGCGCCCGCGCCGACCTGATCGGCCAGCGACATATCCTCCGGCGCACCCATTTCATGCGTGATCGCGGAAGCCATGTCCTTCGCACGACGCTGATAAATCTCAAGGATCTTCTCGACATAGGCCAGACGCTCGGACGGGCTGGTCCGCGACCATGCCGGGAAGGCAGCCTTGGCCGCAGCCACGGCAGCATCCGTATCTACCTGATCGCCCAGCGAAATCACCGCCACCGGCTCTTCGGTCGAGGGGTCGATGACCTCCAGATCATTCTTGCGCGACGGCGCGACCCATTGCCCGTTGATATAGAATTTGCGCTTGTCCAGCAGCTCGCTCATCGCATCCTCCTGTCTTCTGCTTCGCGTCAGGGTGATCTGCCGACCGGGCGGGTGCAACCCATAATCGGCATCACAAATCACGACTATATTTGTCGTCAAACAGCACTGGTATTTTCCCGGCATCGGCATATGGTGTCCGCGACTCGACAACGGAAAGGACTATTCGCATGTCGCTGCGCATCAATGACATCGCCCCCGATTTCACCGCCAACTCGACCGAGGGCGAGATCCATTTCCACGACTGGCTGGGTGACAGTTACGCCATTGTCTTCAGCCATCCCCGCGATTTCACCCCTGTCTGCACGACCGAGTTCGGCGCCGTCGCGCAACTGGTGCCAGAGTTCGAAAAGCGGAACACCAAGGTTCTGGGCGTCTCGGTCGACTCGGTCGAGGATCACGGCAAATGGAAGGCCGATATCGAGAAGATCGCAGGCGCACCGGCGAATTTCGCCATGATCGACGACCGCGATCTGGTGGTGGCAAAGGCCTATGACATGCTGCCCGCCGAATATTACCTGCCGACCGAGGGTCGCACACCGGCGCATTCGGCCACCGTCCGCACCGTGTTCATCATCGGCCCGGACAAGAAAGTCCGGCTGACGATGACCTATCCGATGTCGATCGGCCGCAACTTCGCCGAGATCGTCCGCGCGCTGGATGCGGTGATCAAGACCGACGGCGTGCCCATCGCCACCCCGGCCAACTGGGTGCCCGGTCAGGACGTGATCGTTGCACTGGCGCTGGACAATGAAGCAGCCGAGGCGAAATACGGCCCGCTGGATATCAAGCTGCCCTATCTGCGTTTCGCGAAAGACCCGGCATAATCACCGCGGATCAGGCAACCGGCACTGTCGGTTGCCTGATCGGTCTTTACGCCAGCTACCGGCAAGGCCGGTCGCACCTATGCGGGATCGGCAATGACCTGCGCCTCGACCAGCCTTTCGACCAACCATTCCTGAAACAACCTCACCCCACGCGGCAGGTTGCGGCGCTGGACGAACAGGAATGTCAGCGGTTCGGGCGGCGGCGCATGCTCGGGCAGCAGCGCGACCAACAAGCCCGCCGCGATCAAATCCTGCACGTCATAGGCGGGCAGTTGAACGATCCCAAGCCCCGCTACCGCCGCCGCGATATAGGCTTCGGCGTTGTCGACCATGATCGAGCTGGGCAAAGTCACCTCTGACAAGTTCTCCCGGACCAGAAACGTCAGATCAGAGGACGTGGCAGGAAATCGCGGCGCGTAGCTGACCAGCCTGTGCCCGGCCAGATCGTCAGGCACCTTGGGCGTGCCGAACCGGGCGAGATAGTCCGGGCTGGCGCAGGTGGCGAAGGGCAGATCACCCAGCTTCCGCCCGATCAGGCCGGAATCGTCCAACGAGCCGACACGCAACGCACAATCGACCGCATTCGCGACCAGATCGGTGAAACGGTCATGCGCGCTCAACTCGACCGACAACCCCGGATGCGCGGCAAGAAAGCCCGGCAGCGCGGGCACGACGATCTTGCGGGCGATGCGGCTGGGCATGTCGATGCGCAGCCTGCCGACGATCCCGTCCTCGGGTTGCAGGAACATCGACTCGGCTGAAAGCACCGCTTCGATGATCTCGCGCGCAACCGGCAGGAACTCGATCCCGTCGCGGGTCGGGACCATCTGACGGGTAGTGCGATGCAGCAATTGGCACTGCAACCGATCTTCAAGCGCCTGCAGCTCGGTCGAGACGGTCGAACGTGGCAGCCTCAGCGCCTCGGCGGCGCGCGACAGATTGCCGCTTTCCACGACCTGCACGAATATCTGCATCTGGCGAAAGCGATCCATGCCCGATTGTTCGGATTTTCCGACAGCAGCTGTCAAGGGAGGCCGGGTTGCCGCTGACGCCTCATGCTCCAATTCTTGACCAGTCCGGCCCGCAAGCGGGAACGGCACATTCGTCTATGAGGAGAGATTTCATGTCGAGAAATGGTATTGAGGGTAAAGTCGTCCTGATTGCAGGTGGCGCGAAAAACCTTGGCGGGCTTCTGGCGCGCGAATATGCGAAGGCCGGGGCAAAGGCCGTCGCGATCCATTACAACAGCGACGCCGCCAAGGCTGAGGCCGAGGAAACCGTCGCCGCCGTCAAGGCCGCTGGCGCCGAAGCCGCCGCCTTTCAGGCCGATCTGACCAGCGCCGGGGCGATGGAGAAACTGTTCAGCGACGTGGTGGCCGCCGTCGGACGACCTGACATTGCGGTCAACACGGTGGGCATGGTCATCAAAAAGCCGATCCTTGAGGTCAGCGAGGCTGAATTCGATCAGTCCAGCGCCGTGAACATCAAATCCGCCTTCTTCTTCCTCAAGGAAGCAGGCAAGAACGTGAACGACAACGGCAAGGTCGTGACCGTCGTCACCTCGCTTCTGGGGGCCTTTACCCCGTTCTATGCCGCCTATGAGGGCCTGAAAGCGCCGGTCGAGCACTTCACCCGCGCCGCCTCGAAAGAGTTCGGCGAACGCGGGATCTCGGTGACCGCAATCGGGCCGGGTCCGATGGATACGCCCTTCTTCTACCCTGCCGAGGGCGAGGATGCGGTCGCCTATCACAAAACCGCGGCTGCCTTGTCGAACTTTTCGAAAACCGGGCTGACCGATATCGAGGATATCGCGCCGTGGATTCTGTTCCTGACCTCGGAAGGCTGGTGGATGACCGGCCAGACGATTCTGGTCAATGGCGGCTACACCACCAAGTAAAACGCCGGGCCGGCGGGCAATCCGCCGGCCTGTCCCGCTTCACGCGGGATGACATCGAACCATCAGCGTCAGGAGCATGAGATGCTGGAAACAATCACCGATCCGAATGTCCGCGCAGCGCTGACCGCCTGGCAGAACAATGACAAGCCCAGCTGGCTTTCGTGCTTCTCCGACGCGCCCGACCTTTATGATGACGGCAATCGCCGCGATTTCGCCGAATTTACCAATGCAATCGGGACCGAGCGTTTCGTCAGCATCGACCGGATCGAGGATGATGGCCGCACCGTCATCGGCCAGTTCCATTCCGACCAATGGGGCGATTTTCGCACCTATTTCACCTTCACGCCCGGACCCGACGGACGCTTCACCCGGCTGGATATCGGGCAGGCGGCGGGCTGACCCGGTCGTCTTTGGGCTTGCCTAACCCGGCCAGCCGTAATGCGCCAACAGCGCGGCGACCGCCTGATCATTGCCGGTTCCGTGCAGGTTTTCGGAACGCAGGCTTTGGGCCTGACTGCCCTCCCATTCCAGAATCCGCGCGCGGCCTCCGATCTTTTGCGCCTCGACCCCATTCAGGCGGTGCATCCAGTATAGCCAGACATCGTCCGAACGCGGCGCGAGCGAGGTAAACAGATCGTCGCGCGTCACATCGGCATGGAACACGCCGGGCGTATAGATCACCCCCGACACGCCGGTCAGAAAGATCAGGCCAGAGCGTTCAGGCGCGTCAATGTTATGCGCCCATTCGCCATAGGGCGCTGGCTGCCCCGCAGCGTTCAGCGCCACGCGATGCGCCCGGTGGCATGCAACCGCTGCACCCGAGGCCGCCGCATCGACCAATCCCGCCAGCCACTCTGCCGGATAATAGACATCATCGTCGGCGGTCACGATATAGGCTGACGGGTGCGCCAGCAGCGTCGGCACGATCTTCTTGTAGGATCGCCAGTTCGGGCAGGTGGCAATCTCAAGCCCGTCCAATGCCCGGACGTCCTCCGGCAAGCGGGTCTCATCGCCCTCATCCAGCCACAGGATCACCCTATCTGGCCGCACCGTCTGGCCCAGCAAGCCGCGCAAGGTCAGCGCCAGCGTGCCGAACCGCGCGGAATAGCTGGTCAGCGAAACGATCAGCGGGCCGGGAAGAGAATGAGCCCTGCCCTGATTGAGCGGACGGGCGGCAAGGTCGCTGATCGCGCGGGCAAGACGGCGGCGATGTTTGAACTGCCGGAACAGATCGCCGATCACGGTGCTTCCCACGCGCGGCGCAGCCAGTCGATATTGCCGATACGGCGATACCATTTATGCCCACGCCCGGCGAAAACGTCCTCCATCTTCGGAGCGCCTGCGAACAACACGATCTTCGCCCCTTCCGGCATGCTTGGATCGCGGAAGTAGCTGGCAAAATTGCGCGGCACGCAATCATTCTTGAAGCTGACGCACCAGCCCTTCGGCCAGTAATTCAGGTTGCCATGCTTTTCCAACTGCGCGGATTGAAACTGCTGGCTGATCTCATAATTCGCGGTGGCCGCCGCAGGATCGGCCAGATAGGCGTCGAGGATATAGGCGTGTTGCCCGATCTCGAACCGGAAGACGCTGGAATTGCCGACGCTGTGCAGGAAGCGGTCGCGGTCCGGGTTGATCTTGCGCAAGGGCTTCGGGCGGAACAGGTCATCGTCGCGGATGATATGAAACGCGCCGGGCAGATCAAAGAATGGCGCAAGATCGTCCACGACGACCAGATCGATGTCCAGAAACAGCGCGGTGCCGGTCAGCCCGGCCAGATCGCGCCGAAAGATCCCCAGCTTGCGCCAACGGGTGTCGCCATGCCCCTTGGGCAGACCCAGCTCCGGCAGCGGCTGCGCCTCAATCTGCGGGTCCAGCCCGGTCGCATCGTCGGTGAAACACACGAACCGATGCGGCCGCGCCAGATGGCGGCGCACCTGCGCAGCCAGTCGGTTCACATCATCGGCACTGTAAAGCGTGCCCCATTTCATGGTCAGGATATTCAGAATGTCATCGACCATTACATTGTCCATCTTTCGGGCAAAGGTTAGCCTGCACGTCAGCTAGCTTAGTTGCAACCTGCCCGACAAGGGCGTCAGGTATATTTATGACTGCCACAATCATCACGCTTTCGACGATCCCCCCACGCTTCAATCTTCTGCAACCGACGCTTGAAAGCCTACTTGCTCAACGACTTCCGGCAGCAAATATCAGACTTTATATCCCGGAAACCTATCGACGCTTCCCCGATTGGGACGGTCGTTTGCCCGATGTTCCCGAAGGTATCAGCATCCATCGCTGCGCCGCCGATCTTGGTCCGGCGACAAAGGTTCTGCCTGCAGCACGCGATTTGCGCGACGCGGATGTGGATCTGCTGTTCTGCGATGACGACAAACTTTACGATCCCGACTGGCACGCACGGCTAAAGCGTGAAAGCGCCCGCCATCCGGGCTGCGTTATCGTCGAAGCGGGCGAAAACCTTCCCGATATTGCAGATAGCGCCCGTGCAGCAGACCGCTTGCCCCGCGCCCGCAGGTGGGATCGCAAACCGCTATTCTATCGGTTGAAGCGTATCCTGTCCCTCTGCACCTATAAATCACCGATGTATGCCAGCAGCGGCTATGTCGATCTTCTGTCGGGTCATGGCGGTGTGTTGCTGCGTCCCGATTGGCTGGACGACGCCGCCTGGGACATTCCCGAGATCATCTGGACGGTGGACGATCCATGGCTGTCGGGCCAGTTCGAGCGTCGGGGGATACCGATCTGGCTGGTTGCCGAACGCCCCCGGATGAGGGGCGCGGCCTGCGGGTCTGTCGATGCGCTGCACGATCTGGTCGAGGCGGACCATAACAGGGTCATGGCCGATCTGGCCGCAATCGACTGGCTACGTCGCACTTACGGGATCTGGCAACCCGCCGGGCAGCCCACACCGCCTGCCGACTGGATGACCGAGACCATGCGAGAGCTGGCCAAACGCAGCACCTGATAGCAAAAGGCCCCGCACCGGGCGGGGCCTTTCATATCTTCTCAGAACGCGATCACTCAGCCGATTCTTCGGCTTTTTCGGTGATCTCTTCGCCGGTCTCCTGATCGACCATCTTCATGCCAAGGCGAACCTTGCCGCGATCGTCGAAGCCCAGCAGCTTCACTTTCACTTCCTGACCTTCCTTCAGAATTTCCGAAGGATGGCCCAGACGCTTGTTGGCGATCTGCGACACATGGACCAGACCGTCACGCTTGCCGAAGAAGTTCACGAAGGCGCCGAAATCGACCAGCTTCACCACCTTGCCGGTGTAAACCTGACCTTCTTCCGGCTCTGCCACGATCGAATAGATCATGTCGTAAGCCTTCTTGATCGAGTCGGCATTGGCCGAAGCGATCTTGATGGTGCCGTCGTCGCTGATATCGACCTTGGCGCCCGAAACTTCCACGATCTCGCGGATGACCTTGCCGCCCGAACCGATCACTTCGCGGATCTTGTCGGTCGGAATGTTCATCGTCTCGATGCGCGGCGCATGAGCGCTGAACTCGCGGCGGCCTTCGGCCAGCGCCTTGTTCATCTCGCCCAGGATATGCAGACGGCCATCCTTGGCTTGCGCCAGAGCCTTCTCCATGATCTCCGGGGTGATGCCCTGAACCTTGATGTCCATCTGAAGGCTGGTGATGCCCTCTGCGGTCCCGGCCACCTTGAAGTCCATGTCGCCCAGGTGATCCTCGTCACCCAGAATGTCGGTCAGCACGGCCCAGTTGTCTTTGTCCTCAAGGACCAGACCCATGGCCACACCGGCAACCGGCGCTTTCAGCGGAACGCCCGCATCCATCATCGACAGCGAGCCACCGCAGACCGAAGCCATCGAGGACGAACCGTTCGATTCGGTGATCTCGGACACGACGCGGATGGTGTAGGGGAAGTCGGTCGCAGCAGGCAGAACCGCCTGAAGCGCGCGCCATGCCAGCTTGCCGTGACCGATTTCACGACGGCCGGGCGAACCCACGCGGCCAACCTCGCCGACCGAATAGGGCGGGAAGTTGTAATGCAGCAGGAAGTTCGACCGAAAATTGCCGTGCAGCGCGTCGATGATCTGCTCATCGTCGCCGGTGCCCAGCGTGGTCACGACCAGCGCCTGCGTTTCACCACGGGTGAACAGGGCCGAGCCATGCGTGCGCGGCAGGATGCCGACTTCGCTGTCGATGGCACGGACGGTGCGACCGTCGCGACCGTCGATCCGGGCGCCGCCACGGATGATGTCACCGCGCAGGATGCCCGATTCCAGCTTTTTCAGCGCCGAACCCAGGTTCGGATTGGCCAGCTCGTCTTCCGACAGACCCTCGACGATCTTCGCCTTGGCAACGTCGATCGCATCGCGACGCTCGCCCTTGTCGCGCAGCGCATAGGCGGCGCGCATATCGGCCTCACCCAGCTCGGTCACGCGGGCATAAAGCGCGCTGTAATCCGGCGACTGGAAGTCGAAAGGCTCTTTCGCCGCGACTTCGGCCAGATCGATGATCAGGTCGATGACCGGCTGCATCTGCTCGTGGCCGAATTTCACGGCGCCCAGCATTTCTTCCTCGGTCAGCTCATAGGCTTCCGATTCGACCATCATCACGGCGTCTTTGGTGCCCGCGACGACCAGATCCAGACGCTGTTCGGGGTTGTTCCGAAGCTGGTCCATGTCCGACACTTCCGGGTTCAGGACATATTCGCCATCGACGAAGCCGACGCGGGCAGCCCCGATCGGACCCATGAAGGGCACGCCGGAAATGGTCAGCGCAGCCGAAGCCGCGATCATTGCAACGATATCGGGGTCATTGACCAGATCGTGCGACAGCACGGTACACATGACCAGAACTTCGTTCTTGAAGCCCGACGCGAACAGCGGGCGGCAGGGACGGTCGATCAGACGCGCAGTCAGCGTCTCTTTCTCGGTCGGGCGCGCCTCGCGCTTGAAGAAACCGCCGGGGACTTTACCGGCAGCGTAGTATTTTTCCTGATAGTGAACCGTCAGCGGGAAAAAGTCCTGACCCGGCTTCGGCTCCTTCGCGAAGGTCACGTTGGCCATGACGCTGGTTTCGCCCAAAGTGGCGATGACCGAGCCGTCAGCCTGACGGGCAACCTTGCCCGTTTCCAGCGTCAGGGTTTCCTGGCCCCACTGGATGGATTTCTTCACTTCATCAAACATCTGATTTCCTCTGAGAGCGGTCCGGCCCTCCGGCCGCCTCGTGTCATAATGGCGGCCCCATTGCCGCCGCCCCTATCCTTATGCATGTGCCCCGGGGCCGGGCGTCACGTCACAGATTGGGGGGCATTACAGGAAATCAAGATGCTTGGAAAGTGTTTTGCACGACATGCACCGCGCCGCACCCCTAACGCGAACGCCTTGGCTTCCGCCCCGAAACACTGGTGGCGCAACCAAAGAAATGCCGCTTCAGCGTGACCTCCAGCCCGGCATCGCGCAGGGCATCGGCCACGTTCTACAATCGCCTTATGGGCCGACCGAACCGCCCAAGCCGGCAAAGGTAGGCGCCGCATCAGGTAAACGCGTGCTCGCTCGCCAGATCGGCCCGAACCAAAAAATCAGGTCCAGATTGCCGCGTCCGCAAGTTCGATCGAATTGCCCGCCGGATCGCGGATATAGATCGACCGTGCGCCATTCGGCCACTGAAAATCGGCCTCGATCTCGATACCGCTTTCCACCAGATGCGCCCGCCATGCATCCAGCGCCTCAGGCGCGACGGCCAGACAGAAATGGCCGTGCCCGCGCGTGCCATGCGGCGGCACGGGCAGTTGAGCGCCGGGTTTCGGCGGCTCTCGCGTCGCCTTGGCCCGAAACACCAACAGCACCTGCGGGCGTGGGTCGTCGCTGATGCGGAAAAACGCATGGCGGCCCGGCACGTATTGGAAAGCGTTCAGCCCCATCACGTCCTGCCAGAACGCCTTCGCCACTTCGAGATCGTCTGCGTAAAGCGCGCTCTCCAACGTTCCAAGGACAGGAGGGGCGGCTTTTTCGGTCTTACTGCTCATGATCCGCACCCTGCCATGGTCTGCGGCATCAGGCAATCTGTCATGCCGGTGTCATCGACAATTGCTAGATCGAACCGGCGCGCGAATACATGCAGGGGCTTGCCAGATAGCGGACGCGATATATAGTCTGAATGCATCTGGATGGCGCCCCTGACCTGATCACGAGGGGCAGACGGGAAGGCGATATGCTGGACGAACATCAGACCGAATTCCGAACCCAGTTCGTCCGCGAGCCTGCGGCGCTGCGCCATCATCCGGCGCTGGTGCTGAATGCCGACTTTCGACCGCTGAGTTACTATCCGTTGTCGCTATGGCCTTGGCAGGAAGCGATAAAAGCCGTGTTTCTGGACCGCGTCACCATCATCGCCGAATATGACGAGGTGGTGCGAAGTCAAAGGCAGGCTTTCCGCATCCCCTCGGTCGTCGTCCTGAAAGATTATGTGAGACCCCAGAAGCGCGTGGCATTCACGCGCTTCAATCTTTTTCTGCGGGACGAATTCTGCTGCCAGTATTGCGGCGCGCGCGGCGATCTGACTTTCGATCATGTCGTTCCCCGGTCGCGCGGCGGCATCACCTCATGGGAAAATGTCGTCGCCGCCTGCTCGCCCTGCAATCTGCGCAAGGCCAATCGCAGCCTGCGCCATTCCGGCATGAACCTGCGCAAGAAGCCGCGACAGCCAACGCCCGAAGAAATGCACTCGGTCGGTCGGCGCTTCCCGCCGAACCACCTGCACGAAAGCTGGATCGATTTTCTCTATTGGGATGCAGAGCTGGAAAGCTGAAACAGCGGATCGACACCGCCTTCCGGCGCAAATTCAGCCGAAGATGACCCGCAGACCGACCTAATGCCCGTGCCGGTTGTCGTGATCATGCCGGTTGCGTTGGGCCAGATGCAGCAGGGCCGCCGCGCTTAGCGTGACCAGAAGCAGCGCGATCAGCGGCACCCCTGCGGACACGGAAACCCAAAGCGTCACGGCGGCAGCTACGATGACCGCCAACAGCATCAGCAGAAAATGCGGCAATGGCATGATGATCTCTCCTTGCCCTCAATATGGGCCGCGAAGAGATGATTGAAAAGCCCGGTAGATCAAATCCCACATAGTTGAGCCGATAAGCCCGGCGATGCGCCTGAAAACAAAGCATCCGCGCGACAAAACGCCGCGACAGCCGGGCAGCACCCGACCGCCGCAGCGCCAGAAATCGTCATCAGGAATGATTCGGCCGACAGAATCGCCCCTGTCGGCCCCGGTCTCAGATCAGCCCGGCATGCGCCAGCGCCGCATCGATCTGCGTTCTGGTTCCCTCGGTCAGCGGCAACAGCGGCAGCCGCACCCGCTCATCACACAGGCCCAGCCGCGACATCGCATATTTCGCGCCGACCAGACCCGGCTCGATGAAGATCGCCACATGCAGCGGCATCAGCCGGTCCTGATAGTCCAGCGCCGCCGCATAATCGCCGCGCAAGGTGGCCTCCTGGAACTCGGCGCACAGCTTCGGCGCGACATTGGCGGTCACACTGATACAGCCGACACCGCCATGCGCGTTAAAGCCAAGCGCGGTTCCGTCCTCACCCGAAAGCTGGACGAAATCCGGCCCGCAGGTGATCCGCTGCTGGCTCACCCGCTCCAGCTTGCCGGTCGCGTCCTTGACGCCGACGATATTGGGCAGCTTCGCCAGCTCGCCCATGGTTTCCGGCAGCATATCGATGACCGAGCGGCCCGGAATATTGTAGATGATGATCGGCAGATCGGCCGCTTCGGCCAGCGCGGTGTAATGCGCGATCAGCCCGGCCTGAGTCGGCTTGTTGTAATAGGGCGTCACCACCAGCGCGGCATCGGCACCGACTTCGGCTGCATGTTGAACCAGCCCGATCCCCTCGCGGGTGGAGTTCGACCCCGCCCCGGCGATCACCGGAATCCGGCCAGCAGCGATGCGGACCACCTCTTCCACGACCAGACGGTGTTCGTCATGGGTCAGCGTCGGGCTTTCCCCGGTCGTGCCCACCGGCACCAGACCGTGACTACCCTGATCCACATGCCACTCAACCAGCTTCTTCAGCGTGTTCAGATCCAGCTCGCCGTCCGTGGTGAACGGCGTGACCAGTGCGGGCAAAGACCCTTTGAACATGACACGCTCCTGCGATTGGGTTGATAAGGATTGCGCGCCTAACTAACGCCGGGCGATGATCTTGCCAAGGTTGTGAATTGCGTCTGCCCGCGATGGCGGCGAGACAGGAAGACGATGCGACTTCTGCGTGACATTCTGGCCGCCGGGCTGCTGCTGACCTCGACCCTTGCGCTTCCCGCGCGGGCCGAGGATGCGGGCGCGATGGCGCTTGCGCTGTCCGCCGCCGATGCCCGCGACTGGACCACCGCCCGCGATGCGGCAAAACGCTCTGGTCCCATGGCCGAGGCGCTGGTCGCCTGGCAGGCCATGCGCGCAGGCCATGGCGATTTCGAAAGCTACCTTGCCTTCATCCGCCAATATGGCGACTGGCCCGGCCTTGCGGTTCTGCGCGAACGCGGCGATGCCCGTATCCCCGTCGGCCTGCCGCCCGAGGATATCCGCGACTGGTTCGCCGACCGCCTGCCGACCACGCTTCGGACCGAGGAAGCCTATCTCACCACCCTCGACGACGACGCTGCCCGGGCCGAGCGTGAACGCTTCTGGCTGTCTGCCCCGCTTGATCTGGCCGATGAGACAGCTTTCCTCGCCGCCCATCGCGCCCAGCTTGAACCGCTGATGACCGCCCGCGCGGCGGCGATGCTGGATCTGCAGGAATGGGCACAGGCCGACCGCCTTCTGCCCCGCCTGCCCGAGGCTGACCGCCCGCTTCTCGCCGCCCGCATCGCCCTGCAATCCGGGCGCGGCGGCGTCGACGACCTGATCCTCGCCCTTCCGCCCGAGGCTCGCGCCGATCCGGGCCTAACCCTTGATCGCTTCCTGTGGCGCGTCGGCGCCAAACAGCACGAAGGCGCGCAGACGCTGATGCTGGAAGCCTCGACCAGTGCCGAGGCGCTGCGTGTCCCCGATCTCTGGGCGCAGATGCGGGTGGATTACGCCCGCCTCTCGATGCGCAACGGCAACTGGGCACGGGCGGAGGCGCTGGCCAAGGCGCATTTCCTTGACCGATCCAACAAACATTATGCCGATCTTGAATGGCTGGCAGGCTTCGCGGCGCTGCATCAGGGCGCGGCGGATCGCGCGCTTAGCCATTTCCTGCATCTCGAAACCGTCGTCGGCAGCTCGATCAGCAAATCGCGCGCCTTCTATTGGCAGGGCCGCGCACATGAGGGGCTGGGCGATACCGAGGCTGCCCAAACCGCCTATGCACAGGCGGCGGCGATGCCCGGCACCTATTACGGCCAGCTTGCGGCGGAAAAGACCGGCGCGATCATGCCCGACGCTTTCGCCATACCCGGCCCGGCGCTGGACACCCTGCCCGACTGGCGCGGCACAGCCCTTGGCGCGAACCCGGTTTTCGAGGCGGGTGTCTGGCTTCTCGCCACCGGCCGCCCGGACGAGGCGCAGCGCTTCTTCCTGCACCTTTCGGAAACTGGCGATCCGCAGGACACCGTCCGCATGTCCCGGCTTATGTATGAGGCGCGCGCCCCATGGCACGGCCTGCGCCTGTCCAAACGCGCGGCGGATCGCGGCGTGATCTATCCGGCGGCGCATTTCCCGCTGACCGGGCTGGAGAATGCCGATCTGGACCTGCCGCCCGAACTGATCATGTCGATCTCGCGACAGGAATCCGAATTCAACCACACCGTCAGCAGCCCGGCGGGGGCGCTTGGCCTGATGCAGCTTCTGCCGGGCACTGCCGAGGATATGGCCCGTAAACTGGGCATCCGCTATCAACGCGGCCGCCTGACCACCGACCCGGCCTATAACGCCCGTCTGGGTGCCGCCTATCTGGACGGCCTGCGCCAACGCTTCGGCACCTCGACGGCACTTGTCGCCTCTGGCTACAACGCCGGCCCCGGTCGCCCCGCCCGCTGGCTCACCGATTTCGGAGACCTGCGCCGCGATTTCGACCCGGTCGATTGGGTGGAACTGATCCCCTTCGACGAGACCCGCAACTACGTCATGCGCGTGACCGAGGCGATGCCAGTTTACCGTTCTCGCATCCACGGCGAACCTGCGCCCATCGTCCCAACCTTCGATCTGAACGGCGGCGGCCTGATCCCGGCCCCGCCCCTGCGCCTGACACTAGCCCTCTCGGCCCGCCCACCGATGAAACCCTTCTTCGGCCCCTACCTTCCCGAAGGCTGGATGCCCAACCCGATCGAGGAAGCGGCGGCACGGTAATGCCTCGCGCAGAACTTTCTCTCACCGCGAGGAAGGCGCACCTACCAACACCTGCGGCAAGACCTGCCAGACCTTTGGCGGCATTTGACCGATATTGAACCGCATGAAATCGGGCGCTGACAGAGCCGGGCTGAAAACATTGCCGGGCGCAAGAATGACACCCTGCCGCAGAGCCAGTCGCGCCGCCTCGGTCGCATCGCGCCCCTCGGGCAGACGGCACCACAGATAGAACCCGCCGCGCGGCATCACCCATGGCGCGATCCCCAGACCGGACAGCCGCCCCGCGATCTCGCGCCGCGCACGGGTCAGCCGTTGCCGCATCGCCTCGACATGCTTGCGATAGCTGCCGTCGCTCAGCACGGCATGGACGATCCCGCTGGCGACCGGGCCGGGTCCGCCGAAACTGGTCGCCACCTGCAGATCGGCCAGCGCCTCGATCACCTCGGGTTTCGCAACGACGTAGCCGCAACGAACCGAGGCCGACATCGTCTTCGAAAAGCTGCCAATGCGGATCACCCGGTCCAGACCGTCGAACACGGCCAGACGCGGTGACGGCTCTGGCTCCAGCGCGGCGAAAATGTCATCCTCGATGATCGTCAGGCCATGCGCCGCCGCCAGGTTCAGCAGCCGATGCGCGACTTGCGCCGTCATCGTCGCCCCTGTCGGATTGTGCAGCGCCGAATTGGTGATGTAGAGCCGCGGCCCATGTTCCTTCAGCACCGCCGCGAAAGCCGCCAGATCCGGCCCATCCGGCGTATAGGGGACCGAGACCACACTGACCTTGTGGGCCCGCAGCAGCGCCTGAAAGTTGAAATAACAGGGATCGTCTATCATCACGACATCGCCGGGCCGCAGCAGATAGCGGCAGATCAGATCAATCGCCTGCGAACCCGACCCGGTCAGCAGGATATCCTCGGGGCTCGCGCCCAACCCCTCATCCGCGAATTGCCGTGCCAGCAGACGGCGCAGGTTCGGCGCGCCCTGACTGCTGCCGTAATCGGTCAGGCTTGTATCGTCATCACGCGCAAGCTGTCGCATAGCGCGACGCAACGCGGCCTCGGGCATCCAGTCAGGCGGTAGCCAGCCGCAACCGGGCTTCGGCACATCGCCCGCCGCATCCAGCGCCTGCCGCGACACCCAAAGCGGATCAACCGCCCTGTCCCGCCCTGCTTCGGGCTTGCGCATATCCAGCGACGGTGCCGCCCCTGCGACATAGAAACCCGAACCCGGTCGCGATCGGATCAACCCCTCGGCCACCAGCCGCTCATAAGCCTCGACCACGGTGGAAGGCGACACGCCCATCACTCGCGCAAACCGCCGGATCGACGGCAAACGCTCGCCCGCAAGCAAAGCCCGCCCGGCAATGCGGCCCCGGATCGCCTCCATCACTTCCTGCGTACGTCCTGCCTTCAGCATCATACCTCTTAACCGTATGGCAATTCGGATCAATACAGTTTGTCTAGATTGTATTGCACTGTGCCTGCCTAAACCAATCGCGAAAGTCTATCCGCAAAGCCGCCATACTAAGGAAGCGCGATGATGGATCGGAACACGGCTGGCTGGCTTAACGGCCTGATCGGAGTCGTCATCTTCAGCGGCTCTCTGCCCGCGACCCGCATCGCAGTCGGCGGCTTCAGCCCGTTCTTCCTGACCTCGACCCGTGCCGTGATCGCAGCTCTGCTGGGATCCCTACTGCTTCTTCTGCTCCGCCAAAGACCACCAACGTTGTCCGACCTAGGCTCGCTCCTCATAGTGGCTGCCGGGGTCGTCATCGGTTTTCCCCTGCTAACCGCTCTGGCGCTTCAGCACATTACTTCGGCGCATTCGATCGTCTTTGTCGGCCTGCTGCCACTGGCGACAGCCCTGTTCGGCGTGCTCCGCGGCGCGGCGCGCCCGCATCCGGCCTTCTGGTTGTTCTCCGGCGTTGGGGCTCTTGCGGTCGCATTCTTCGCTCTCTCCCAAAGCAATGGCGGCAACTTCTCCGGCGATTCCCTGATGATCGCAGCAATCATCGTCTGCGGTCTTGGTTATGCTGAGGGTGCGGTTCTGTCCCGACGACTTGGTGGCTGGCAGGTCATATCGTGGGCGCTGCTCATCTCTGTCCCGGTGATGCTTCCGGCGATGCTGATGACATGGCCTACCGGCCTTGCGAGGGTCTCGCTGTCCGAATGGCTGAGCCTCGGCTATGTCTCGGTTTTCAGCATGCTGGTGGGGTTTGTCTTCTGGTATCGCGGCCTCGTCTTGGGCGGCATCACCGGGGTCAGCCAGTTGCAGCTTTTGCAGCCCTTTTTTGGCCTGTCGCTGGCCGCCCTTCTGTTGAAAGAGCCTGTCGCCCCGACCATGATTGCGATGACACTGGTGGTTGTCGCCTGCGTCGCCATGGCCCGACGCTATGCCTGAAGACGTGTGCGCAACACCCACCGTTCGCAAGCTGTGTACAGCCTGTGCACGCCCGGTGCTTACGCGGTGCACGCCCTGTGCAACCAAAACCCCAGCATTTGCTGGTTTTCCTGCGCTCCCGGTTTCTCCGTTGCACAAATACCGTTTGCAACGCCCGCAACCCGTTGCGTCAGGCGGCTTTCACCCGTGCCCGCCACAATGTGAACAGCCCGGCCATGACCACGATCACCGCCCCGATCACGACATTCGGCCGCAGCACCTCATCGAACAGCAGCACGCCGATAAAGCTGACCCAGACAAGCTGCGTATAGGCAAAGGGTTGCAGGATCGACGCTTCGGCCAGCTCATAAGCGCGGATCAGCAGATAGTGCGAGGTCATGCCCAGCACACACAGCATCCCCATCCAGATCCAGTCCATCGGCGCCAGCCAGACCCATTCCCGAATGCCCAGAATGGTGATCGCCGTCGCACCAGCAACCGCCGTCCAGAAGAAGCTGACCGAGGTCGGATCGTCCCGCGACACATGCCGCGTCAGCAGTCCGTAAAGTGCGAACAGCAATGCCGAGACGAAGGGCAACAACGCCTCCCACCGCATGACTCCGCCGCCCGGATTGAGCACGAAGATCACCCCGACAAAGCCGATCCCGATCGCGGTCCACCGCCGCCAGCCAACCCGTTCGCCCAGTATCGGCCCGGAAAGTGCAGCAACCAGAAGGGGATAGACGATGAAGACAGCATGCGTCTCGACCAGACCAAGGCGCACGAAAGCCTCGACCATGATGACGGTTTCGAGGACCAGAATGACGCCGCGTGCGATTTGGGTCAGCGGTCTCTTGGTCCTGACGGCGCGTTTCAGCCCGCTCGGCTGTCGTGCGACCAGCGCAATCGCGAAGGCGGCAAAGACCCAATAACGGATCATCACCACCACCATCGGCGGATAGGCCGCGCCCAGCACGCGCGAGAAACCGTCCTGCAATGCGAAAATGAAGCTGACCAGACACATCAGCGCAATCGCCAGCCCCGTCCGGTCGCGCGGCATCGAGGGGGTGACTGGCGTAACGGGCGGCACCGGAGACACCGCCGCTGCGGCCGCTGCCGAGGCGGCATAAGGCTGGTCGTTCTTATTGTCTGACATGATCGCGTCCCGAAACTTCCCCGCCCATGCGCCCGCATCGGCGCAAGGTCAAGTCAAGCCAGCCTTGCAGATAATGCAAGTGCTGTCACGCAGGGCGCGACGTCTTCAGGCTCAGTCGCGACTACGGATCACTTTGGCAAAGGGCTCGAAAATCTGGGCATTCGCAGCGATCATCCGCCCTGATTCCAGCGGATCGTCACCGTCGCGAATCCCCTCGACGAAGCCCCCGGCCTCGCGCACCATCAGGATCCCTGCGGCCACGTCCCAAGGCTGGTTTCCGCGCTCCCAATAGCCGTCATAGCGACCCGCCGCGACATAGGCCAAATCCAGCGACGCTGCGCCCAACCGGCGCACGCCAGCGGTCAACGGCATCAGCCGCGCCAGATCCTGCAAGGCGGCTGGCAAGGGTCCGCGACCGGCAAAGGGAATGCCCGTCGCAAACAGCGAATCGCCAAGCTGCCGACGCCCCGAGACGCGCAGACGCTGATCGTTCATGAACGCCCCGCCGCCCTTCTCGGCCACGAAAAGCTCATCCTTTGCTGCGTCAAAGATCACCGCGGCGACGATTTCGCCCTTATGTTCCAACCCAATACTGACCGCCCAATGCGGGAGGCCGTGCAGAAAGTTCGTGGTCCCGTCCAGCGGATCGACGATCCAGCGGCGGGTGGGATCTTCCCCAGCCTCCTCGCCGGTTTCCTCACCCAGCCAACCATAATTCGGCCGCGCGCCGCGCAGTTCTTCCTTGATGATCCGCTCGGCTTCGCGGTCGGCCTTGCTGACGAAATCGCCCGCGCCTTTGACGCTGACCTGAAGGTTCTCGACCTCGCGGAAATCCTTGACGAGGCTGCGCCCGGCCTTGCGGGCCGCTTTGATCATGATGTTGAGATTGGCGCTTGCCATCACTTGCTCCGAATGGGGGTTGCGCGCGTCATAGGCGCAAGCGGGGCAAATGTGAAGCGCAGGCTGACGGCGGCGATCAAAGCGCGCACCCGTTTCCAGCCTTCTCCTGCGTCAACTTACTCGAACAGGTCGGACTGACCCGGCGTCACCGGGGCCGCCAATCCAAGATGCTGCCACGCCCTTGGCGCAAGCTGGCGACCGCGCGGTGTCCGCGCGATCAGCCCCTGTTGCAGCAGATAGGGCTCGATCACCTCTTCGATGGCATCGCGGCTTTCTGACAGCGCAGCGGACAGCGTTTCGACCCCGACCGGGCCGCCGCCATAATGCTCGGCCATCAAAGTCAGGTAGCGCCGATCGGCGCCGTCCAGCCCCAGATGATCGACCCCCAGCCGGGTCAGGGCGATGTCGGCAATCGCGCGGGTCAGGCGGCCATCGCCTTCGACCAGCGCAAAATCGATCACCCGACGCAAAAGCCGCCCGGCGATCCGGGGCGTGCCCCGCGCGCGGCGGGCGATTTCCAGCGTGCCATCAGGATCGGCACTGATCCCCATCATCCGCGCGCCACGCTGGACGATCAGGTCAAGCTCGGGGATTTCATAGAATTGCAACCGGGTCGGGATGCCGAAACGGTCGCGCAAAGGTGTCGTCAGCAGCCCCAGTCGGGTGGTCGCGCCGACAAGGGTGAAGGGCTGCAACTCGATCCGCACCGTCCGCGCCGCCGGGCCTTCGCCGATCACCAGATCAAGTTCAAAATCCTCCATCGCCGGATAAAGGATCTCTTCGACCGCCGGGTTCATCCGGTGAATTTCGTCGATGAACAGCACATCGCGCGCTTCCAGATTGGTCAGGATCGCCGCCAGATCGCCCGCCCGCGCCAGAACCGGGCCAGAGGTCATGCGGAAGTTCACCCCCAGTTCCCGCGCCATGATCTGGGCCAGCGTGGTCTTGCCCAGACCGGGCGGGCCGAAGAACAGCGTGTGATCCATCGCCTTGCCGCGCATCCGGGCGCTTTCGATGAACACTTTCAGGTTCGCCCGCGCCTCAGCCTGACCGACGAATTCGGACAGCGCCTGCGGGCGCAGGGCGCGATCCTCGGTCTCGTCCTCCAGCTTTTCGGGGCGCAGGTTCGGATCGGGCTGGATCATCGGCGGGCCATGGCGCGCAGGCGGGCGATACGTTCTTCGGTCGGGGGATGGGTGGCGAACATGCGGTCCACCCGCATCGCATGCAGCGGGTTGATGATGAACATCGCCGCCGAAGCCGGGTTCTTTTCAGCCGGGACATTCACCGTGCGCCCGGCCATCTGTGCGATCCGCGACAAGGCCGAGGCCAGCGCCAGCGGCTGTCCCGAGATCCGCGCGCCTTCCGCATCAGCCTCGTATTCGCGGGCGCGAGAGATCGCCATCTGCACCATCATCGCCGCAATCGGCGCCAGCACCATCGCAAGGATCGCGCCAATGCCGCCACCCCGGTCGCTGCGACCGCCGGTGAACAGCAGCATGTTGCCCATCATCGCAATCGCCCCGGCCATCGTCGCCGTGACGGTCATCGTCAGCGTATCGCGGTATTTGATATGGGCCAGTTCATGCGCGATCACGCCCGCGACCTCTTCGCGGCTCAACCCGTTCAGCAGCCCTTGCGTCACCGCCACGGCGGCATTTTCGGGATTGCGGCCGGTGGCAAAGGCGTTGGGCTGCTCGGTCGGCAGCAGATACAGCTTCGGCATCGGCAGCCCGGCCCTTTCGGCCAACCCTGCGGTCAGCGCGTAAAGATCACCGCCCTGTTGCGGGCTTAGTTCAGCCGCGCCTTGCTGACGCAGCACCATTTTGTCGCTGTTCCACCACGCGAAAAAGTTCATGCCGCCGGCGATCAGCAGCGCGATCATCGCCCCGCCCGATCCGCCCATCATCCAGCCCAGCCCCATCACCAGCGCGGTGAGGCCTGCCATCAACACAAAGACTTTCGCGTTCCCTGCCATTTTTTCCGATCCCGACCAACTACTCTTTCGGCGCCAGTGACCTGAGCGCTGCACGGATCAACGCCGCCGTTGCCGCCTCGGGTTCCCGTGCCTGCGCCTCGGCCACAGCAGCAGCAGCCTCGGAATGGCCATAGCCCAGATTGACCAATGCCGAAAGCGACTCGGAGGTGGCTTGTGCCGATGGCGCTGTGCGCGGCTTCGCGGCGACCGGGGTGGAGACCGCATCCGTCTCGACCAGCGCGACATCGCCTGCATCGACGGTCAGATCGCCGCCAAGCGCCATGATGCCCGGCGCCTTGTCCTTCAGCTCCAGCACGATCCGCTGCGCCAGTTTCGGCCCGACGCCCTGTGCCTTGCGCACCGCCGACCAGTCACCAAGCGCAATCGCCCGGCTCAGCCCATCGGTGCCCAGCGTGCCAAGAACCGCCAGCGACACCTTGGCCCCCACGCCCTGCACGCTGGTCAGCAGCCGGTGCCATTCCTTCTCCAGCATGGTCGGGAAGCCGAAAAGCTGCAGCAAATCCTCGCGCACAAGCAGGTCGGTATAAAGCGCCGCCGCCTGTCCGACCGGGGGCAGGCTTGCCGCCGTCCGTTCGCTGACATGGATGATATAGCCGACGCCGCGCACGTCGATCAGCACCTGATCCCGCGCCCGGTGCAGGATGACCCCGGCGATCCGCCCGATCATGCGGCACCTTTGGGCAGAACTTCACGAAGGGCGCGGCCCTGCATGTGATGGGCGTGGCAGATGGCGATGGCCAAGGCATCTGCGGCATCGGGGCTTTCAAAGCGGACACCGGGCAATTGAACGCGAACCATGTGCTGCACCTGTTCCTTTCCCGCATGACCGACGCCCACGACAGTCTTTTTCACCGCATTCGGCGCATATTCCCCGACCGGCACCCCGACCAGAGCCGGCGCCAGCAGCGCAATCCCCCTTGCCTGCCCCAGCTTCAGCGTGCCAACCGCATCCTTGTTGACGAAGGTTTGCTCGACCGCAGCCAAATCGGGCGCATAGGCGGTAATGACGGCGGTGAGGCCGCGATAAAGCTCGGCCAGACGCTGCGCCAGATCAGGGGTGGCGCTGTCGGCAGCGGTCTTGATCACGCCATTGGCGATATGCCGCAGTCGCGGACCGTCAACGAAGATGACGCCCCAGCCGGTATTTCTCAAACCGGGATCGATCCCAAGAACCCGCATGCCTGCCCCTTTATGCTTTTTGAACGGATTAGCACGAAACGCGAACATCGCCTAGAGCAGATTGCAAATCCCTCTCTTATCAATGCCACCGCCAAGCGCGCCGTGCCGTTCCGCAGGGGGTCCGGGGGGCGCGAAGCTCCCCCGGCCATCGCGGGACGCAATCACTCTTCGATCACATCCAGCACACCTGGCACCGCCCGCAGGGCCTGCCGCGCAGGTGTGGTCAGCGGCGCATCATTCGCCACCTCGATCTCGATCACCTCATCGCCTTCACGGATTCGCAGCAGCACCGGGCCGCGCGACCGTGACGGCACCCGGATTTCGTCGCGCACCCGGACCAGCACCTCGGCCAGACGCGGGATCGTATCGGCGCCCTGCAACTCGACCGCCAGACAGCCCGCGCCGGCATCCGCCACCACATCCTCCAGCGAAGCCACTGAATTCGCCAGCATCTTCACCTGATCGCCCGAGGGTTCTACCTTCACTTGCAGGACCACATTCTGCCCCGGTTCCAGCCGGTCGCGCGCGGCGGTCAGCAGGTCCGAGAAGACGGTGACCTCATAAAGCCCGGTCGGATCGGACAGGCTGACAAAGGCAAACGGCGTGCCCTTGGCCGATTTGCGTTCCTGCCGCGCGGCCACCGTGCCTGCGATGCTGGCGACCAGCGGGCCGCCTTCGGCCTCGGCGCAAATCTCGGCCAGCGTCTTCACCTTCTTGCGGCGCAATGCCGGGAGATAGTCGTCCAGCGGATGCCCCGACAGATAGAAGCCGACGGCCTTGTGTTCCTCGCCCAGCTTCTCGGTCGGCAGCCAGACCTGCGCGATCGGTGCGCGCGGCGGCGGCAGATCCTCGCCTCCGCCGAACAGCGATGATTGCGACGATGCCGCCTGCTCCTGCACCGCAGCCGACCACGCGACCAGAGTATCCAGCGATTTCAACACCCGCGCGCGGTTGTCATCCAGCAGATCGAAGGCCCCGGCGCGGGCCAACATCTCCAACGGACGCTTGCCGACGCGCTTCATATCGACGCGGCGGGCGAAGTCGTGGATGTCGCGGAAGGCCACGTCGCCCCGCGCCTCGTGGATCAGCCGCATCGCCTCGATCCCGACGCCTTTCAGCGCTCCAAGCGCGTAATGGATGCGCCCGTCCCTGACGGTGAAGGTCGGCGCCGAGCGGTTGACGCAGGGCGGCACGATCTCGATCCCCATCCGGTCCACTTCGCGCTTATAGACGGCCAGCTTGTCGGTCAGGTGGATATCGCAGTTCATCACCGCGGCCATGAATTCGACCGGGTGGTTCGCCTTCAACCATGCGGTCTGATAGCTGACCACGGCATAGGCCGCCGCGTGGGATTTGTTGAAGCCGTAATTGGCGAATTTCTCCAGCAGGTCGAAAACCTCGCCCGCCTTCTTGGCATCGACGCCATTCGCGACCGAGCCGTCGACGAATTTCGGCCGTTCCTTGGCCATTTCGGCGGCGATCTTCTTGCCCATCGCCCGACGCAGCAGGTCGGCGCCGCCAAGGCTGTAGCCCGCCATGACCTGCGCGATCTGCATCACCTGTTCCTGATAGACGATGATGCCCTGCGTCTCTGCAAGGATATGGTCGATCGAGGGATGGATGGATTCCAGTTCCCGCGCGCCGTTCTTCACGTCGCAATAGGTCGGAATATTCTCCATCGGGCCGGGACGATACAGCGCGACCAAGGCCACGATATCCTCGATACAGGTGGGTCGCATCCGCCGAAGCGCGTCCATCATCCCCGAGCTTTCAACCTGGAACACCGCGACCGTCCGGGCACTGGCGAAAAGGTCATAACTGGGCTTGTCGTCCAGCGGGATGGCGTTGATCTGGTTCTCGGCCCCCTCGGGCGGGTCGTAAAGTGTGCGGCCGTCCGCGGTGACATGCAGCGGACGACCGCCGCCATTGATCAGATCGACCGCGTTCTGAATCACCGTCAGCGTCTTCAGGCCAAGGAAGTCGAACTTCACCAGCCCGGCTTGTTCCACCCATTTCATGTTGAACTGCGTGGCGGGCATGTCAGAGGCCGGATCGCGATAGAGCGGCACAAGCCGGTCCAGCGGCCTGTCCCCGATCACCACCCCGGCCGCGTGGGTCGAGGCGTTGCGATACAGCCCCTCCAATTGCTCGGCATAGTCCAGCAGACGCTTGACCACCTCTTCCTTCGCCGCCTCGCGCAGGCGCGGCTCATCGGCGCGGGCCTTGGTGACGCTGACCGGCTTCACCCCCTCGACCGGGATCATCTTTGACAGCCGGTCCACCTGCCCGAACGGCATCTGCAACACCCGGCCCACGTCGCGCACCGCCGCCTTGGACAGAAGCGCACCGAAGGTGATGATCTGACCGACCTTGTCGGCACCGTATTTGCCCTGCACATAGCGGATCACCTCTTCCCGGCGATCCATGCAGAAGTCGATGTCGAAATCCGGCATCGAGACCCGCTCGGGGTTCAGGAACCGCTCGAACAGCAGCGAATAACGCAAAGGGTCAAGGTCGGTGATGGTCAGCGCATAGGCGACAAGACTGCCTGCGCCCGAACCACGGCCCGGACCCACCGGAATATCCTCATCCTTGGCCCATTTGATGAAATCGGCGACGATCAGGAAGTAACCGGGGAAGCCCATCTGCTCGATGATGCCAAGCTCGAAATCCAGCCTTGCGTGATATTCCTCGACGCTGACCGAATGGGGGATGACCTTCAGCCGTTCCTCAAGCCCGGCGCGGGCCTGACGGCGCAATTCCTCGACCTCGTCATCGGCAAAGCGCGGCAGGATCGGGGCGTGTTTCTTGACCGCGAATGCGCAGCGGCGGGCGATCTCGACGGTGTTTTCCAAAGCCTCGGGCAGATCGGCGAAAAGCACCGCCATTTCCTCGGCCGACTTGAAATAATGCTGCGGAGTCAACCGGCGACGTGGCTGCGATTGATCCACATAGGCCTTTTCGGCGATGCAGATCAGCGCGTCATGGGCCTCGAACATATCGGGCTTGGGGAAATAGACATCGTTGGTCGCGACCAGGGGCAGCGCCTTGGTATAGGCCAGGTCGATCAGCCCTTCCTCTGACGCGGCCTCGGCGGTCATCAACTGCCCGTTCTCGCCCGGATGGCGCTGCAACTCGACGTAAAGCCGGGTCGGAAAGGCCGCAGCCAGCCGGTCGGCAAGCGCGTTGGCCTTGTCCTTCTGGCCCTGCGCGACCAACTGGCCCAATGGCCCGGTCGCGCCGCCGGTCAGGCAGATCAGCCCCTCGGCCCGCTCGCACAGCTCCTCCACGGTGATATGCGGCAGGCTGCCATCCTTGCGCAGATAGAGGCAGGACGACAGCGCCATCAAATTCAGCCAGCCTGCCTGATTTTGCGCCAGAAGCACGACAGGCCCGGTCGCATCGGCCTGAAGGCTCATCTGACAGCCGACGATGGGCTGCACCCCCTTGTCCTGCGCCTTCACGCTGAATTCCAGCGCTGCAAACATCGCATTGGTGTCGGTCAGCGCCACGGCGGGCATTCCGGCATCTGCGGCAAGGGCGGGCAACTTGCCCACCGGGATCGCGCCTTCAAGCAAGGAATGCTCGGAATGTGTGCGAAGGTGAATGAATCGGGGGGATTTTTCGGACATGATCAGGACTTTATCGCAGCCTGCCGAAACAGTGCAATTGCCCAAACGGATGCCGCCGCGCTATGCAGGGGTATATTTGACCGGAGGGACAAAATTTGGCAGGTGCGGCACTGTTCCGGGCGGAGGGGATCGGCAAGTCCTATCCCGGCGTGCGCGCCAATGACGATGTGTCCTTCGATGTCGCCGCAGGCGAGATCCACGCCCTGCTTGGCGAAAACGGCGCGGGAAAATCCACGCTGGTCAAGATGATCTACGGATTGGTGCGTCCGGACGAAGGCGCGATGACCTTGGCCGGTCAGCCGCACCAGCCCGCCGATCCGCGCGAGGCCCGGTCGCAGGGCGTGGCGATGGTGTTTCAGCATTTCAGCCTGTTCGATGCGCTGACAGTTGCCGAAAATATCGCGCTTGGCATGGAAAACCCACCCGCGCGACGCGAGCTTGCGGCACGGATCGCCAAGGTCAGTCAGGAATTCGGCCTGCCCCTGAACCCGGCCCGCCGGATCGTCACCCTGTCGGCGGGCGAGCGGCAGCGGGTCGAGATCATCCGCTGCCTGTTGCAGAACCCGCGCCTGCTGATCATGGACGAGCCAACCAGCGTGCTGACCCCGCAAGAGGCGGAACTGCTGTTCGCCACTTTGCGCAAGCTGGCCGATCAGGGCACGGCGATCCTCTATATCAGCCACAAGCTTGAGGAAATCCGCGCCCATTGCGACCGCGCCACGATCCTGCGCCACGGCAAGGTGGTGGATAGCTGCGACCCGCGTGCCCATTCCGCCCGCGAACTGGCCGCGATGATGGTCGGCGGAGAAATGCGGCTGATCGACCGAACCGGCAGGCAGGCAGGCGATGTGCTGTTGGAGGTCAGGGGCCTGTCCCTACCTGCCCCGAATGCCGAAGGCACCGCGCTGAAAAATGTCTCGCTGTCGCTGCGGGCGGGGGAAATCCTTGGCATCGGCGGCGTTGCGGGCAACGGGCAAGAGGAATTGCTGGCCGCCCTGTCAGGCGAAATGCGCAGCGCGCCGGGCATGGTCGCGCTGCAAGGCCGCGATCTGGGCGGGTCCGGTCCGGTCCATCGCCGCAAGGCAGGTCTGCTGACCGCGCCCGAGGATCGTCTGGGCCACGCCGCCGTTCCCGATTTCAGCCTGACCGAGAATACGCTGCTGACCGCAGGCCCGCGTAAGGGGCTGGTCAAGAATGGCCTGATCGACCGGGCCGCAGCAAAGAATTTCGCCGAGGCCGTCATCAAGGGCTTCGATGTCCGCACCCCCGGCCCCGGCACCGCCGCGCGGGCGCTGTCGGGCGGCAATCTGCAAAAATTCGTCATTGGGCGAGAGGTGATGCAGAACCCTGTGGTTTTGGTGGTGAACCAGCCGACATGGGGCGTTGATGCGGGTGCTGCGGCCTCGGTCCGTCAATCGCTGCTCGATCTGGCGCGGTCCGGCGCGGGCGTCATCGTCATTTCGCAGGATCTGGACGAATTGCTGGAGCTTTCGGACCGCTTCTGCGCGTTGAACGAGGGCCGCCTGTCCGATCCCCGCCCGACCGAGGGACTTAGCCTTGACGAAATCGGCCTGATGCTGGGCGGCGCGCATGGCATGGAGGTCGCCCATATATGATCCAGCTTGTTCCCCGCAGCGAGGTCTCGACCCTCTGGCAATTCCTGACGCCGGTGCTGGCGGTGCTGGCAACGATGGTTGCAGGCGGATTGCTGTTCTGGGTCATGGGCTATGATCCGGTCGCGGCGATCAAAACGATCTTCTGGGACCCGCTGTTCGGCATGGCCTCGTCCTATTCGCGCCCGCAACTCTTGGTCAAGGCGGCGCCGCTGATCCTGATCGCCTCGGGGCTGGCGATCGGCTTTCGGGCGGGCATCTGGAATATCGGGGCCGAGGGGCAATACATCATCGGCGCCATCTGCGGCGCGGCGGTGGCGCTGGCCGCCTATCCGTCCGAAGGCATGTGGATTTTCCCGGCAATGGTCGTCGCAGGCGCGGCAGGCGGCTGGGCATGGGGAATGATCCCCGCGACCTTGCGCAACTGGTTCGGTGCGTCCGAGATCCTCGTGTCGCTGATGCTGGTCTATGTGGCGCAACGGGTAGCGGCGTGGATGGCCTTCGGGCCGATGAAAAACCCGGAAGGCTTTGGCTTTCCCGGCTCGCGCAACCTGCAACAATATCCTTCGGCGTCGAACCCCGAACTGATCGCCGGGACCGGCACCCATTGGGGTGTGGTTGCCGCAGCAGTCGCGGTTCTGGCGACGTGGTTTTTGATGAGCCGCCATATCCGCGGCTTCCACATCCGCACGGCGGGCCTTGCCCCCCGCGCCGCCCGCTTTGCCGGGGTGAAGCCCGAAACACTGGTCGCCTTCTGCCTTGGCCTTTCGGGCGCGCTGGCCGGAATGGCGGGCCTTTTCGAGGTCGCAGGCCCGGCAGGCCAGATCACCGACAAGATCGGCGTCGGCTATGGCTTCACCGCGATCATCGTGGCCTTCCTTGGGCGGTTGCATCCGGTGGGTATCCTACTGGCCGGGTTGCTGCTGGCGCTGACCTATATCGGCGGCGAGTTGGCACAACTGATGCTGAACCTGCCCGCCGCCACCGTGCAGGTGTTTCAGGGGATGATGCTGTTCTTCCTTCTGGGCTTCGATCTGCTGACCCGGTTCAAGATCCAGCGGAGGGTGGTGGCATGAGCAATTTCCCCAAGTTGGACACCCGCGCAAAGCTGATCTTTCTTGCTGTCGGACTAGGCTTCGGCGGAATCGTCGCGGCGCTGATGCAAATCCCCGTGGTCGGCATCGCCCTGATTGTGCTCGTTGCAATCCTGATTCTTGGCCTGTGGTTTGATGTGTCCATCCTGGCCGATGTGGCGGCGGTAATATTGCTGGGATTGTGGCGGCTGATCGCAGCCATCGGCCATAGCATCGCCGGGCATGATCGCAGGAAAGAACTGCCGATGTCCGGTCGTGTCTCATTCGGAATCGGCTTCTTCGCTGGTCTTGCGCTCGTCCTGTGGATTTTTCGTTATTTCAGTGGGAATGCGGCATGATCGACCCCCTGTCCATCTTCCTGCTGCTCCTCTCGGCCTCGACCCCGATCCTCTTCGCCGCGCTTGGCGAATTGATCGTCGAACGTGCGGGCGTCCTCAACCTCGGCGTCGAGGGCATGATGATCACCGGCGCATTGGCGGGTTTCGCGGTCGCCTATGTCTCGGGCAGCCCTTTCCTTGGCTTCGCGGCCGCTGCTACGGGCGGTGCGGCGGTGTCGCTGCTATTCGCGGTGCTGACACAGTTCCTGCTGGCCAATCAAGTCGCCTCGGGCCTTGCGCTGACGCTGTTCGGGCTGGGCCTTGCCGCGCTGTTCGGCAAACCGTTTGAGGGCGTCAAGGCCCCGCCAATGATTCCCGGTCCGTTTCGCATCAACTGGATCGTCTGGCTGGGGCTGGTGATGGTGCCGCTGATCTGGTGGTTCCTCAATCGCTCTCGCGGCGGGCTGATCCTGCGCGGCGTTGGCGAAAACCACGATGCCGCCCATGCGCTTGGCTATAATGTCCGGCTGGTCCGCATCGGCGCGATTGCCTTTGGCGGCGCGATGGCCGGGATCGGCGGGGCGTTCATTTCCATCGCGACGGTGTTGCAATGGACCGAGGGCATGACGGCGGGCGCGGGCTGGATCGCGCTGGCCATCGTCGTCTTCTCGAACTGGACGGCAACCGGGGTGCTGGTCGGCGCGTGGCTCTTCGGCGGCGTCACCGTGCTGCAACTGCGCTTGCAGGCGGCGGGGGTGAAGGTGCCCGTGCAACTGCTGTCAATGGCGCCCTATCTTGCCACGATCATCGTCCTTGTCCTCATCTCGGCCCGGCAGAAATTCAGCCGTCGCGCGGGCGGTGCCGCCCCCGGCTCGCTGGGCCAGAATTTCCATGCGCTGCGATAAGCCGCGCCAACCACAATCCAACGGGAGTAAGACCAAGCCATGAAACGCAGAACCCTTCTTGCCAGCGCCGCAGCCGCGTCAATCCTGACGCTCGCCGCACCCGCCTTCGCCCAGGACGAGCCACTGAAAATCGGCTTCATCTATGTCGGCCCGGTCGGCGATGGCGGCTGGACCTATCAACACGACCTCGGCCGTCAGGCGATCGAGGCCGAATTTGGCGACCGTGTCGAGACGACCTTCATCGAAAGCGTCCCTGAAGGCGCCGATGCCGAACGCGCCCTGACCCAGCTTGCACTGGCCGGAAACAAGCTGATTTTCGCGACCAGCTTTGGCTTCATGGACCCGGTGATGAACGTCGCCGCAAAATTCCCTGACGTGAAATTCGAACACGCAACCGGCTACAAACGCGCCGATAACGTCGCCACCTATGATGCACGTTTCTACGAAGGCCGTGCGGTGATGGGCACGATTGCTGGCCGGATGACGGAATCGAACAAGATCGGCTATATCGGCTCTTTCCCGATCCCCGAGGTGATTCAAGGCATCAACTCGTCCTTCATCCACGCCCGCAAGGTGAACCCCGAGGTCGAGATGAAGGTGGTCTGGGCCTATAGCTGGTTCGACCCCGCAAAAGAGGCCGACGCCGCAGCCGCCCTTCTGGCCGAAGGCGTCGATGTGATCCTGCAACACACCGATTCCACCGCACCGCTTGCCAAGGCGCAAGAGGCCGGTGCCATCGGCTTCGGTCAGGCCAGCGACATGGCGGCTTTTGCGCCCAGCCCGCGTGTGTCCTCGATCATCGACGACTGGTCGCCCTATTATATCAAGCGCGTTGGCGAAGTTCTGGACGGCACATGGCAATCCAACGCGACCTGGGCCGGGATCGGTGACGGCGAAGTGGTCATCGGCGAAATCACCGACGCCGTCCCCGCCGAGGTGAAAGAAGAAGCGCTGGCGCTGAAAGAGCAAATCGCTTCGGGCGAGTATCACCCCTTTACCGGCCCGCTGAACAAGGCGGATGGCAGCGCGTGGCTGGCCGAGGGCGAAACCGCCAGTGACGAAGACCTGTCTTCGATGAACTTCTATGTCGAAGGCATCACGGCGGCCATTCCGCAATAAGGAAGGATGGGGGCGCTGCCCCCGTCCCTGCGGGACGCCCCCGGGATATTTTGACCAAGGCAAATGCACGGCGCCTCGCCTCCAATCAGGAAGCGAGGCGCTTTGCCTTGGACGGTCATCGGCGTCCCCGCCTGTACCGTGATCCAGCTATGGCACGGACCGAGTTAACACCGGGTTAAGCCGCTTTGCCTTGGACGAAATATCCTGCGGGGGAGCCGCGCCGTGGCGCGGCGGGGGCGCAAAGCCCCCTCTTCAGCCCATCCGCTCGCTGACATAGCTGCCCGGAGACGCCGGGAAGACCACCGTTTTCGAACCGTTCTGGAACACGCGCCCGTGGATATGGGCGTGAACCGCCCGCGCCAGAACCTGCGCTTCGACATCGCGGCCCAGCGACACGTAATCGCCCGGCGACTGGGCATGAGTCACACGCACCGTATCCTGTTCGATGATCGGGCCCTCATCCAGATCGGCAGTCACGTAATGGCTGGTTGCGCCGATCAGCTTCACCCCCCGCTCGAATGCCTGCTTGTAGGGGTTCGCGCCCTTGAACGACGGCAGGAACGAGTGGTGGATGTTGATGATCCGGCCCGACATCGCCTGGCTCATCTGATCCGACAGCACCTGCATATATCGCGCCAGCACCACCAGCTCCGCGCCGGTATCCTTGATGATCGCCATCTGCTGCGCTTCCGCTTCGGCCTTGTTCTCGGCGGTGACGCGGATCATGTGGAACGGGATATCGTGATTGACCACGACTTTCTGGTATTCGTGGTGGTTCGAGATGACGCCGACGATATCGATCGGCAGCGCACCGATCTGCCAGCGATACAGAAGGTCATTCAGGCAATGCCCGAACCGCGACACCATGATCAGAACCTTCTTCTTCACGGAATCGTCGGTGATCTCGATATCCATGTCGAATGCATCTGCGACCGGCTCGATATCCTTGCGCAACTGATCCAGCGTCGCGCTGCCTTCCGAGCGGAAGCTGACGCGCATGAAGAACCGCTTGGTCTCCGCATCGTCGAACTGCGCGCTGTCGGTGATGTTGCAATCATTCTGCGCCAGAAAGCCCGAGATGGCCGCGACGATCCCGCGGGTGGATTCGCAGGTGACGCGCAAGGTATAGCTTTTCATGTGGCTCTCCGTCCCATCAATGCCAGATCGGGCGACACGCCCTTCGCCCGGCATTTCATCTAAATCGGGATTTTTGACAATCTCGTTTCCGACACCGCCGGGGGTCAGTGCGACCTTTGACGATGCCGGAGAAGAATCAGGTGCCAGAGTCAGGCAGCGGGCAGGCGTGCCTCGACCATGCCGGCATACCAGCTAGAGCCAGCCGGGATCGCATCATCGTTGAAGTTATAGGCCGGGTGATGGACCATCGCCGAATCGCCATTGCCGACCCAGATATAGGCGCCGGGTCGTTCGTTCAGCATATAGCTGAAATCCTCGCCGCCCATCATCGGCTGCATGTCCATGTCGATCCCGCCCGCGATCTGGGTGGCGACATCGGCCGCCCATTCGGTCGCTGCCGGATCGTTCATCGTGACCGGATAGCCGCGCTGGTAATCGACCTTGGCCGTCGCCCCCATTGCAGCCGCTACATTGACCGAGACGCGGGTGATCCCCTCTTCAAGCTGCGCCCGCACCTCGGGGTCCAGACTGCGCGCCGTGCCCTTCAGCTTCACCACCTGCGGGATCACGTTATGCGCGGTTGAATCCGTGGAGACCACACAGACCGAGATCACCGCGTTTTTCAGCGGATCGATATTCCGGGAGACAACCGATTGCAGCGCCACGATGATCTGCGCCGCGGTCAGCGTTGTATCGATACATTCATGCGGCTTGGCGGCATGGCCGCCCTTGCCGGTCACGATGATGTCGAACTGATCCGCCGCCGCCATCATCGCGCCGGGCCGGATCGAGAACTGCCCGACCGGCATCCCCGGCATATTATGCATGCCGTAGAACTCATCGATGCCAAACCGATCGACGATGCCGTCCTTGATCATCGCCTCGCCACCCGCGCCGCCCTCTTCTGCGGGCTGGAAGATCACCACGGCGGTGCCGTCGAAATTGCGGGTCTCGGCCAGATATTTCGCGGCGCCCAGCAGCATCGCCGTATGTCCGTCATGTCCGCAGGCATGCATCTTGCCCGGCGTTTTCGAGGCATATTCAACGCCCGTCTGCTCGATGATCGGCAGCGCATCCATATCGGCGCGCAGACCGATAACGCGACCCTTGGTATCCGTCTTGCCTTTGATGACGCCGACCACGCCGGTCTGTCCGATCCCCTCGACCACCTCGTCGCAACCGAACGCGCGCAGCAATTCCGCCACCTTCCCTGCGGTGCGATGGACATCATACAGCAGCTCGGGATGTTCATGGAAATCTCGTCGCCACGCGGTGATTTCGGGAAGCAGCTCGGCAAAGCGGTTCTTGACTGGCATGTGGGTGTCTCCTTCCGCCCAAGGGTTAATCTTTTGCCGATGAGCCGCAAGCCCCTTGGCGCAGTTCTAAAGGCCCGGTCCAAGCGTGACCGGCGTGCCGTCCAGAAACCGGGCAAAACGGAAACGGGAAAGATCATGTCCCGGATCGCGGTTCTGTATCAGATCGGCCATGACCCGACCGATGCCCGGCCCAATGCCGAAACCATGGCCGGACAGACCGGTGGCAATGAAAAAGCCGGGCAAGCTGGTCTCGTCCAGAACCGGTACCTGATCGGGCGTGGTGTCGATCATCCCCGCCCAGGCCGCACGGATCTGTGGGCGACCGATCTGCGGAAAGGCTGAGGCAAAGTCATCCTGTAGTTTCGTCACTCGCGCGGCGACAGGATCGGGGTTCAGCACCCGCATCGCCTCGAACGGACTCGGTCCGTCCGGGGACCAACGACGAGGCGTGCGCCATGCGTCGGGAAAGCCTTTCGGCGCGGCGGGTTTCAGGCTGGTCTGGGCAAGATCGCGGCGCATCATCGGCAGATATTGCCGCAGATGGCGAAACGAGGCGGGGCCGATCCAGAAATCATGCGCCGTGCCCGGAGCCAAGGTATAGCCGCCATCGGCACGGCGTCGGAAGGCGAAGCGATCATCCGCGGCAGCGCCGGGCCAGAAGTCGGCGATTGGCACCGTCGCCGCAACCGTCGCACGCACCGAAAGCTGCGGCAGATGCAGCCCGGCATTTCCGGCGAAAAGCCCTGACCATGCGCCGCCCGCCAACAGCACCCGTTCGGCGCGGACCGATCCGGCTTCGGTCACCACCCCACGCAGTTCTCCGCCTTGCACATCCAGCGCCCTAACCGCGCAGTTTTCGCGAATCGTGACACCCTCGGCCACCGCCAGACCAGCGATGGCGGGCACAGCCGATGCCGGTTCGGCGCGCATGTCGGATGGGGTGGTCAGCGCGCCGACCCAGCCAGCGGCATGAGGCAGAACCGACGCAAGCTCACCCTGCCCCATCACCCGGCTGTCCAGACCGTGACGGCTGGCGACATCCAGCCAGGCTTCATAACGCGCAAGGGTCGCGGCATCGTTCGCCAGATAGGTCACGCCGCATGTGGTCAGGCCCAGCACATCGCCAAGCTCTTGCGCCAGTGCTTTCCACAAGCGACGGGCGGTCAGCATGATTGGAATTTCGGCCTCATCCCGGCCCTGCGCGCGCACCCAACCCCAATTGCGCGACGATTGTTCGCCCGCAATCACGCCCTTTTCGCACAGAACCACTTTCAACCCGTCGCGGGCCAGATAGAAGGCGGTTGTCACTCCGGCGATGCCGCCGCCGATCACCACGACATCGGCAGCATCCGGCAAGGGGGCCGTGAACTGCACAGGCGTCGAAGGGCCGATCGGCGGGTCAGAGCGGATGGTCATTCGGTTACTGATGGGTGACGGGATCGACCAGAACCTTGTGGCCCGGCGCGACCTCTCGATAGACCGAAGGCGGTGCCTGATAATCCGCCGGATGCATCGGCGACGGGATCGGGCGGAAGTTCAGATCCTCGCTGATCTTCTTCTCGCGGGGATCGGCGACCGGCACGGCGGACATAAGCTGGCGGGTATAGGAATGCTGCGGGTTTTCGAACACCTGCTGGCGGGTGCCAAGCTCGACGATGCGGCCCAGATACATGACGCCGACATAATGGCTGACCCGCTCGACCACCGCCATGTCGTGGCTGATAAACAGCATCGAGATGCCCAGATCCTGCTGCAATTCCATCAGCAAATTCAGCACCTGCGCCTGAACCGAGACATCCAGCGCGCTTACCGCCTCATCCGCAACGATCAGCTTCGGGTTCAGCGCCAGTGCGCGGGCGATGGCGATCCGCTGACGCTGGCCGCCCGACATCTCGTGCGGATAGCGGCGCATGAAGCTGCGCGGCAGTTCCACCCGGTCGAACAGGGCAGCTATCTTGTCCTTACGCTCTGGCCGGCTGCCGATGCCGTAATTCTCCAGCGGTTCGGCAACCTGATCGTAAAGCTTCATATGCGGATCAAGGCTGGCAAAGGGGTCTTGAAAGATCATCTGCATGTCGCGCCGGGCCTTGCGCAGCCCGCTTTGCGACAGGGCCAGAACGTCGGTGCCGCCTAGATCGACAGTGCCCGATTCCGGCTCGACCAGCCGCAGGATCGACCGGCCGGTGGTGGATTTCCCGCAACCGGATTCCCCGACCAGAGACAGGGTTTCGCCCGCATTGATGGTGAAAGAGACATCCTCGACCGCATGAACCCGCGCGATGGTGCGATGCAGCAGGCCGCCCTTGACGTTGAAACGGGTGGTCAGGTTCTGCACGGTCAGCAGCGGTTTGGGATCCTGTACGATGATCGGCTCGGGTACCGAGACGCTACCGTCGCGCATCAGCCGCATCCGTTCCGGCGCGGGTTTGCCGGTCATCTCGCCCAGACGAGGCACCGCCGCCAGCAGCATCTTGGTGTAATCCTGCTTCGGGTTTTCGAAGATTTCCTCGACCGGACCTTCCTCGACCTTGTCGCCGCGATACATGACCACGACACGGTCTGCCATTTGCGCGACCACGGCCATGTCATGCGTGATGAAAAGAACGGCAATCTGCTTTTCACGCTTCAAACGGTCGATCAGCGCCAGAATTTCCGCCTGAATGGTCACGTCCAGCGCCGTTGTCGGCTCATCGCAGATCAGCAGGCGCGGCTCGCAGGCCATGGCGATGGCGATCACGACCCGCTGGCGCATCCCGCCCGAAAGCTCGTGCGGATATTGGTCCATTCGCCGTTCGGGTTCGGGGATGCGGACCTGCCGCAGAATCTCCAGCGCGCGGGCGCGGGCCTGTTTCTTGGTCAGGCCACGATGGACGATCAGGCCTTCGGTCAACTGATCGCCGACGGTAAAGACCGGGTTCAGCGCGGTCATCGGCTCCTGAAAGATCATGCCGATCTGGTTGCCGCGAATGTCGCGCATGGCGGGCGTGGATTGCTTGGCAAGGTCGATCACCTTGCCATTGCCCTGATCGAACAGAAGCTGACCATTGGTGATGGTGCCGCCGCCGAATTCGACCAGACGCATCAGCGACAGCGAGCTGACCGACTTGCCCGACCCGGATTCGCCGACCACGCAGACGCATTCGCCGGGGTTGATCGAGAAGCTGATATCCTTGACGCCAACGACGACGCCGTCGCCGGTTTCAAATTCCACCCGAAGTTTTTCGATTGAAACGAGCGGTGTCTGATCAAGCATCAGCGATCCCTCTGATTGGCATAGGGGAAGGCTAACGGGCCTTGGTCAAATGTCAAATCCGAAAGCTGCGGGGTCTGCCCGGCGGCGCCCACGGGCGCCTTGCTGCCGGGCGGACCCTCACCGCAGATCTTTTTTCAGTCCGTGTAGGACACCGCGCGGCGATAAAGGTGCCAGGTCGAATGCCCGAGGATCGGCAGAACGATGATCAGCCCCGCAAAGAGCGGTATCGACCCCAGAATAAGCCCGCCTACGACAATCATGCCCCATAGAGCCGTCGCCCGCTTGTTCTGGCGCGCGACGGCCAGCGATGTCGCCAAAGCCACCGGCACGCCCACCGGCCTGTCGATCAGCATCGGGAAGGACACGAAGCTGATGCACAGAACCAAGGCGGCGAAGACAAATCCGACGGCACAACCCACGACGATCATGGTCCAACCCGCGCTGCTGGTCAGCGTCGCTGCCGCGAAAGCAGGCAGGCTGTCGTAGATTTCGGCCTGCATGGTCGCCTCCCAGACGACATGCGACGCGAAAAGCCATGTGATGAAGATCGCCGCCAACAACGCGCCCATTGTCAGCACCGGGCCAAGGACACGACCGGTCAATGTCGAAAGGACAGCACCCCAGTTGGTCTGCTCGTCCATCTCCCTGCGGCGGCTCATCTCATAGAGGCCGATTGCCGCGACCGGGCCGACCAGCGGGAAACCTGCGGCCAGCGGAAACAGCAGATGCACCTGTCCGGCGCTGAATGCCCAAACACACAGCACAAAGCCAATGATCGGGTAGATCACCACCAGCGTGATGACATCGGTGCGCAACGCGACGAAATCGATGGTCCCCTTGCGAAGGGCGATACGGATATCGCTCATTCCGATGCTGTTGACTACGGGGCGGGCCATCGGGTGGCCAGTGATCCCGTCCATCGCCTCACCAACGCCACGGCCCATCCCGGCCAGCCTTTGCGCGCTCCAACTTAAAGGATTTCCGATCGTTTCGCGGGTCATGGTTCTATCCTCCCCCTGTGAGGGCCAGAGGCCAGACGAGGCAGCAACCGGAGAACCCAAATGCGCCCGCGACCACCCTATGGCCGAACCGTCCTGAGCTTCATTCTATCAGAAAAACTGACGGGTTTCACCTCAAAGACCTGTGCGGCGGGATCCGCGGTTCGCCGTGATATCGCTTGCTTTCTGTCCGGGCTTCGTTTGAAGTCGTAATCATTCCGCAGGGACGACCAACAAAACCAACCCGAAAAAACGGGACCAGAAAATGAAAAGAATGAAGCCGTTAACAGGCTTTCCCCGTGTTTGCGCCTTGGTGCAACCGGAACGAATCCCCAACAGGAGAGTATGATGAAGCTGACAACCTTGCTGATGGGCGCCGTGGCGAGCCTCGCAATCGCACCGGCGGCCATGGCCGAACGCGGTGCGGACGGAGCCTTGAATATCATCATGTGGCAGGCGCCATCGACGATGAACCCCTATCTGTCGGGAGGCACGAAAGAGCTTGTCGCCTCTAGCATGACATTGGAGCCGCTGGCGGTGATGACGCCTCAGGGCGAGCTGATGCCAAGGCTGGTGGTCGAAATTCCGACGCTGGACAATGGCGGCATCGCGGAAGACCTGAAATCGGTGACGTGGAAGTTGCAGGAAGGCCTGAAATGGTCCGACGGCAGCCCGGTCACTTCGGCAGATGTGGTCTTCACCGGCGAATATTGCATGGACCCGGCGGGCGGCTGTTCGCAGCTTGCCAAATTCGAGGGCGTGGAAAGCATCGAGGCGGTCGATGACCTGACCATCAAGGTCAATTTCGTCACCGCGATGCCCGATCCCTATTCGGCCTTCGTCGGCGCGAATACCCCGATCATCCAGAAAGCCCAGTTCGAGAATTGCAAAGGCGCCAATGCGCCGACCTGCACCGATCAGAACTTCAACCCGATCGGAACCGGCCCGTTCAAGGTCACTCGCTTCCTGACCAATGACGTGATTACCTTCGAGGCCAACCCGGAATTCCGCGACGCTTCTAAACCCGCCTTCGCCACGGCGACCATCAAAGGTGGCGGCGATGCAGTGGCTGCCGCGCGTTCGGTGCTGGAGACCGGCGAATATGATTACGCCTGGAACACCCAGCTTGCGCCCGACGTGATCGCCGGGATGGAGGCGATGGGCAAGGGCAAGGTCTCGGCCGCGTTCGGCAGTCTGGTCGAGCGGATCCATGTCAACCTGACCGATCCCTCCTCATCCCTGCCCGAGGGCGAGCGTTCGACCACCGCCCATCCGCACCCGTTCCTGTCCGATCCTGCCGTGCGTCAGGCGCTGTCGATGGCCATCGACCGCACCCTGCTGACCGAGATTGGCTATGGCACCTCGGGTCAGCCGACCTGTAACTATGTGCCTGCCCCTGAAGCATGGGCCTCGGACAATACCGAATGTCTGACGCAGGACATCGAAGGCGCCAAGGCGCTGCTGGAACAGGCTGGCTGGGTCGATGATGGCAGCGGCGTGCGCGCGAAAGACGGTGTGCAGTTGAAGATGGTTTTCCAAACCTCGGTCAACGCCGTGCGTCAGGACTTCCAGGCGCTGATCAAACAATGGTGGTCTGAAATCGGCATCGAAACGGAACTGAAGACGGTTGATGCCTCGGTCTTCTTCGGCACGGATGCGGGTTCGCCCGATACGTTGCAGAAATTCTATGCCGATGTGGAAATGTATGCCGACAACTTCGAAGGCGGCAACCCGGCCCCCTATCTGGCAAAATGGACCTGCGACAAGGCGCCGGGACCGAATAACCAGTGGCAGGGCGAAAACATCAGCCGCTATTGCGATGAAGCCTATGACAAGCTGATGGGCGAGCTTGGCGCCATCGGCGACCCCACTGAGCGCGCCCAAGCCGGTCGCAAGCTGAACGAGATGCTGACCAAGGAAAGCAACGCCATCATCCCGCTGGTCTATCGCGGCACGGCGGCGGCGCATTCCAACACGCTTGGCGGGGTCGAGCTGAACGCATGGGACAGCGAAATCTGGAACGTCGCCGACTGGCACCGTCTGTCGGAATGACCTGATCCTCTCCGTCCCCGGCGCGATCCGCCGGGGACGATTTTCCCAAATGCCCGATTTCTCAGCCTTTACCGGATTGCTTTCGTGTCAGCCGCCTGCTGCCTTCACGCAGGCAACGTGACGCTTGACCCGAAGGCAAGCAGGCCCGAGCATCAGGCCAATGCCACATGTCCAACCGGAGCAATGCCGAGTGACCCATTCCCAGCATGACCACCCGCGAAGGAGACCAAGATGCTGACCTTCACGCTCCGACGATTGTTGCTGGCCATTCCGACATTGCTGTTCATCTCGCTGGTGATCTTCCTGCTGCTTGAGGCCTCACCGGGCGATCCGCTGGGCGATGTGCCGCTAACCGTGCCGCCCGAGGTCAAGGAACGCATGCGCGAGGCGCTTGGGCTTGGGCAGGCGTGGTATATCCGCTACGTGCTGTGGCTGAAGCAGTTCTTCTGGGTCGAGCCGCTTTACTGGTTCGACCATTTCTTCGGCACCAGCTTCAGCCAAGGCATGCAGCGCGTCATCAGCTTTCAGTCGCGCAGCCCGGTCTTTGACGTGATCGCACAGCGGGTGCCGCAGACGCTGACGGTGGTGGGCATGTCCTATGTGGTCGGCGTGATGATCGCGATCCCGATCGGTATCATCTCGGCCTATAAGCAATATTCGTGGTTCGATCAGTTGGGCACTTTCGTGTCGATGATCGGCTTTTCGATGCCGACCTTCTTCACCGGCGTCGTGCTGATCATCATCTTCGGGGTGAAACTGCAGTGGTTCCCTTCGGTCTATGACACGACGCTGGTGGTGCGGGACTGGGACAGCTTCTGGGCGCAGGTCCGGCAGATGGTGATGCCGGTCACAGTGCTGGCCTTGTATAACGCGGCACAGATCAGCCGGTTCATGCGGGCCTCGATGCTCAGCAACCTCAATCAGGATTACGTTCGCACCGCCCGCGCCAAGGGGCTGTCCGAACGGACGGTGGTGCTGAAACACGTCCTGCGCAATTCGCTGATCCCGGTGATCACGGTCATCGCGCTTGGCCTGCCTGCGGTCTTTGGCGGCGCGATCATCACCGAACAGGTGTTCAAAGTGAACGGGCTTGGTCAGCTTCTGATCACCGCGATTCATGCCAATGACATCCCGATGGTGCTGACGCTGACCTTCATCTTCGCGATCCTGATCGTCGTCTTCACCCTGATTGCAGACATCCTCTACGGGGTGCTGGACCCGAGGATCCGCTATGACTGAGTCCGATCGCCAACACAGCCTGAACACCAACGAGTTGATCGACGAGACCGCAGCGGCGGCAGGCGCGGTGGCCGCCCTGCCCCCCGACAATCCGCAGATAGCCGGGGGCGAAACCCGCAGCCAGTGGCGCGACATCTGGCGGCAGTTTCGCAGCCATCGCGGCGCAATGGTGGCGCTGTTCCTGTTCGCGGCGACGATCCTGTTCGTGCTGATCGGGCCATATCTCTGGACCATCGATCCGACCTATGTGGACATTCGCGCCCGCAATTCCGGCTTTTCGGCGGCGCATCCGCTGGGCACCGATCAACTTGGCCGCGACATGCTGGCCCGGCTGATGGCCGGGGGGCGGGTGTCAATCGCGGTGGGGCTGACGGCGATGATCATCGCCATCACCATCGGCAGCCTGATCGGCGTCCTGTCCGGCTATTTCCGCCGCCTCGACGCGCCGCTGATGCGGATGACCGAACTGTTTCTGGCGCTGCCCCTGCTGCCGCTGCTTCTGCTGATGGTGACGCTGTTCCGCGAGCCGCTGTCGAAGAATTTCGGCCCGGCGCTTGGGATCTTCATCCTGATCGTCACCGCTATCGGCGCGACAAGCTGGATGCAGGCGGCACGGATCGTCCGCGGCGATGTTCTGGGCCTGAAAGAGCGGGAATTCATCCTTGCTGCCACCTCGATCGGCACCCCGCCACGGCGGATGATCACCCGGCACATCCTGCCGAACGTGCTGTCGCCGATCATGGTCGCGGCCACGCTGGGCATCGCCACGGCGATCATCACCGAATCCGCGCTCAGCTTTCTCGGGCTTGGCTTCCCGCCGGATTTCCCGACTTGGGGACGGCTGCTTTACGACGCGGTGGACCAAATGGTCATGTATCCCAGCCGGGTGATCCTGCCGGGGCTGTTCATCTCGCTGACGGTGCTTTGCGTGAACTATATCGGCGACGGCCTGCGCGATGCGATGGACCCGCGCATCCGGGGCAGATAGGCGACGTGGCCTTTCCGGTATTTAGGCAACGAAGAAGCCGCGATTGGCTTCTTCGTTGTAAAAATACCGATCTTCTTCCTCAATAGGCGGCGCTGCCGCTGCCTTCCGGCAAGGCCCCATAGGGCAGCCAGATCGTCTTTGCCTGCGTCGCATGTTGCAGGAACGTCTCGCCCTGAGCGGCGGGTTTGGTCCAGTCGCGATTCTCGGGCGACCAAACGGGTTTCAGATTGCCGCCCGCCGCACGTTCGGCCTTGGTCAGACCGGCAGCGTCACCGACATACCACAGCGCCGCGACCTCATCATGGGCAGCAAGGACCGGGGCAAGCTCGTCCTTCGCGCCGGTGATGATGTTGACCACACCGCCCGGCAGATCCGAGGTGTCGAAGACCTGATAGAGATCGGTCACCGCCAGCGGATCATCCTGCGCGGCGATAGCCACCACCCGGTTGCCCATCGCGATGGCGGGCATGACCAGCGACATGAAGGCGGCCAAGGGTTGGGCGTTCGGGCAGACCACGCCCATCACGCCGAAGGGTTCGGGGATCACGTTCACCAGATGCCCGGCCTTGGCCTGCACGTTCGCGCCGTCGAATTTGTCCGCCCATGCGGCATAGTGGAAGGCGCGGGCGATCGCGGCCTCGACCTCTGCCTTGCTGGTGCGGGCGGCGAAATCGCCTGCGCGGGCCGACAGATTTTCGGCGATGTAATACAGCACCTGCGCGCGGGCATGGCCGCCCATCGCCGCCCATTTGCCAGCCTTGGAAGCGGCCTCGACCGCGTTGCGGATGTCCTTGCGGCTGCCCAGCGGCGCAAGACCGCCCGGCACCTTGTAGGATGCGCCGCCATCGGGACGCTTCTGCGCCCCGCCGATGTAAAGCTTGGCCGTGCGGTCGATGCCGCCGCCCGCGCCAGCATCCGGCCCGGTCGAGGCGACGGGCGGCGTGGTGGGCTTTTCCTTCACCGCTTTCACCGCCGGTTCGGCCAGATATTCCAGCATGCCAATCCGCGCGCCTTCGCGCCCGAAGCCGCTTTCGCGATAGCCGCCAAAGGGCGCCGCTGCGTCGAACAGGTTTGCGCAGTTGATCCAGATCACCCCGGCCTTGATCCGCGCCGCCAGATCGGTCGCCACGGTCGCGCTTTCCGACCAGACCGAACCGGCCAGACCGTAGCGGGTATTGTTCGCCAACTCGATCGCCTCATCCGCGGTGCGGAAGGTGGACAACGTGGCGATGGGCCCGAAAATTTCCTGCTGCATCCCCGGATTGGCAGGCTCGATCCCGCGCAGATAGCCGGGGGCAATAAAGCAACCCTCGCCCGCCTCGCCGCCGATCAGCTCGGCCCCGGCATCGGTCGCCGCCCGGCAGATCGCCACGATCCGGTCCTTTTGCACCGGATCGACAATCGCGCCCACATCGGTCGATTTATCCAAAGGCGCGCCAAGCCGCAGCTTTGCCAGCCGGGTTTGCAGCAACCGCTCGAACCGATCCGCGACCGCTTCGGCCACCAGAATCCGCGATCCGGCGCAGCAGACCTGACCCTGATTGAACCAGATCGAATCGACCACGCCTTCCACCGCCGCATCCAGATCGGCGTCGTCCATGACGATGAAGGGCGACTTGCCGCCCAGTTCCAGCGTCAGTTTGCGCCCGGTCCCGGCCAACTCGTCAGCAATGCGGCGCCCCACCTCGGTCGAGCCGGTGAAGGCGATCTTCTCGACATCCGAGGCGACCAGCGCCGCCCCCGTCTCACCGTCGCCGGTGACGATATTGACCACGCCCGCAGGCAGGCCGACCTCTTGGCAGATTTCGGCGAAGGCCAAGGCCGTCAGCGAGGTATATTCGGCAGGTTTCAGCACCACCGTATTCCCTGCGGCCAGCGCGGGCGCGATCTTCCATGCCAACATCAGCAGCGGGAAATTCCACGGGATGATCTGACCGCAGACGCCCAGCGGCGCATAGCCCGGAAACCGGCTGTCCAGCAGTTCCGCCCAACCGGCATGATGATAGAAATGCCGCGCGACCAGCGGGATATCGATGTCACGCGATTCCCGGATCGGCTTGCCATTGTCCAGCGTCTCAAGGACCGACAGGAACCGTTCGCGTTTCTGGACATGCCGGGCGATGGCATAAAGATAGCGCGCCCGTTCCGACCCTGACAGCCCCGCCCAGCCCTTTTGCGCCTTTCGCGCGGCCTTGACCGCCAACGCCACATCTTCGGCCGAGCCTTGCGAGATCTGCGCCAGAAGCTCGCCATCCGAGGGGTCGCGGCTGTCGAAGGTCTTGCCGGGGCTGGTGAATCTCCCGCCGATGAAATGGCCGAAGGCGGGGTTGCGGGCCAGCCAGTCGCGGACATTGCTGCTGTCTTCGACCGAAGGGCCGTATTCCATGGTTTCCATGATTTCGCTCACGCGGCTCATTCGTCCCTCAGGCTATGGCTTGGCGATGGGCGCTGGCATAGCGGCCCGTCACATGGTGGCTGATCTGACGCTCGATATCGCCCAGAAGAGAGCTTGCGCCGATGCGGAAAAGGTCGGGGGAAAGCCAGTCGCGGCCCAGTTCCTCGCGCATGAGGATCTGCCAGTTCAGCGCATCCTTGGCCGTGCGCAAACCGCCTGCGGGCTTGAAGCCGACGATATGGCCGGTCTGGTCGCGATAATCACGGATCGCCCGGCACATGATCAGGCTGACCGGCAGGGTCGCATTCACCCCCTCTTTCCCGGTCGAGGTCTTGATCCAGTCGGACCCGGCCTGCATCGCCACATGGCTGGCCTTCGCCACATTCTCCAGCGATTTCAGATCGCCGGTGGCAAGGATCGCCTTCATCCGCGACGTGCCGCAGGCTTCGCGCATCGCCCGCATTTCGTCGTAAAGCGCGGTCCAGTCGGCTTGCAGCACATGGGCGCGGGTGATGACGATGTCGATTTCGTCCGCACCCTGATCGACGGCATAGCGAATTTCGGCGAGGCGCAGATCCAGCGGCATCAGCCCGGCGGGAAAGCCGGTGGCGACGCTGGCGACGGGGATGCCGGAATTGCCAAGCGCGCGTTTGGCCGCCGCAACCATCGTCGGATAGACACAAACCGCGCCGGTGGTCAGACCGGTGACGCCCAATGCCTCAAGCAATTCGGGATCGACCGGCTGGCGTGCCTTGGCACAAAGCCGGGCCACCCGCGCCTCGGTATCGTCGCCCGCAAGCGTGGTCAGATCGATGCAGCGGATCGCGTTCAGCAGCCAGGCGGCCTGATGATCCTTCTTCAGGCTGCGCCGGGCGGGAATGGTCGCCGCGCGGCGCTCGACCGCCGGGGTGTTGATGCGAATATCGGCGAAGCTGTCGGTATTCAGATCGGTGCCGGGATTGCGTCTCATTTGCCGCCGCCCTTGTTGGTGCCCTTCAGACGGTCGAGCCATGACCGGCCCCGCGCCTCGACCCGGTCGAAATGCGCATCGGCAGAGCGGATCGCGGGATCGATGGTCCGCTCGCGGAACTGCGCCCACATCCGCCAGAACAGCACAAGGAAGATGAACAGCACGGTCAGGATGATCAGTGCGGGCCAGTTCTTCGGTTGTTCGGACGGGCTGGCAAGCGTGTCGATGGAGATCGCGTTCGGATAGGTCGAAAGCCACGGCAGCCGCCAGCCATAGGCTGTCACGCTGACCCATTGCGGGTCTTGCCGGGACGAGCGCAGGTTGGTCGCCTCGGCCTGAAGATTGGCGCTGTCATATTTGAAATAGGGCGGCCAGATCCAGCCGGTATCCTCATTGCGATAGACGAAGACCTTGCCGTTCGGACGCACCGTCTCGATGAAGCGGACATCGCGCAGCCCCGAGGTGTTCTCGACCGTGCCGGTGTTCTCGGACGCATAGAACATGGTGTTAGAGGGGGTAACATCGGTCAGCCGGTTATAGGCGCTGGAAATATAGACCGTGTTCTTCGACGGCAGCACATAGTCCAGAAAGGCAAAGACGAAGACGCCCAGCAGAACCCCGAGAACGACTTTGACATAATGCATGAAGGGCGGCTCCTACTGCCAGTTGACCAAATAGACGATCCCCATGACCGCCAGCGTCGGAATAATGAAGACCAGAACCAGAAGCCTGACCTTGAGCGTCTTTTCGAACCCGACCAGCGCTTTGCGGACAAACTCGCGCCGGGCCGGGTTGTTCCCGGCCTGATCGGGGTGGCGCGCGTCCCAGATGTCCTCAAGCCGCTCGGTCCGAAGCGAGCGCAGATAGACCCGCAGCAGCAGGTAAAAAACCGTCTCGGCGATGATCAGGAAAATGATCAGCCGCACCAATGCTGCCAACGGGTGCCTCCTTTTGCCTCGTCCTTGCGATCACGCTAGCATCGCTTGTGCGGGAGAGCCAGAAGTGACCCGACGACGAAGGGCGGCGGGCTTGGGGTCACACTTTCAGCGATTTGGCCTCAGCGGCAGTTTTCGCCCAGAACAAGGCTCCACCACAACCGCCCGTCCGGGCCACGGACCACACCCGCCCCGATATCGACCGGCGTCTGCGCCAGCAATTCATCACGGTGGGGACCCGAAGCCAGCCAGCGACTGACCGCCGCATCGGCGCTGCCGCCCACGCTGACCAGTTGGGCGACACCACAGGTCGGATAGCGCGCGGCCCGCGCCCGATCGACCACCCCGGACCCGTCCGAACCCTCGACACTTGCGCGATTGTGGCTGGCGATATCGCAGGCATGCGATTGCGCAATCCCTGACAGCCGCTCATCCGGTTTCAGCAGCGACTTGCCCTGCCCTGCCCGGGCGGCGTTGACGGCATCGACCATCGCCGACGGCAACAGGGGATCGGCCGCACAGACGGCACCGCCTCCGGCGACAAGCGCCTCTCCCTGCGGGAACGCGCCCCGGTCACGTCCGCAGCCGGCAATCGCCACCACGGATATCAGGGCAATGACAGCGGTTTTCCTGATCATCGGATCGGTCCCTCAGAAGCTTTCTGCGCATGGCAAAGCAGAAGCCGCGGACGAACGCAACGGTTACCGCAACCGTTGGCCGCATCCGCCCCTTGCGCGAAGCCCGACTGCCGCTTAAAGCGCATACATGACCCAGCATCAGCGCCTTCTGATCATCGACTTCGGATCCCAGGTCACGCAGCTTATTGCGCGTCGCCTGCGCGAACTGAATGTCTATTGCGAAATCCGCCCCTTCAACAGCGTCTCGCCCGAATTGCTGGCCGAGATCGCTCCGCAGGCGATCATCCTTTCGGGTGGTCCAGCCAGCGTGACCGAGGAAGGCAGCCCCCGTTGCCCGCAGCAGGTCTTCGACATGGGCGTGCCGGTCTTTGGCATCTGCTATGGCCAACAGGTGATGATGGAGCAGTTGGGCGGTCGCGTCGAAGCGGGCCACCATGCCGAATACGGTCGCGCCTTCATCTCTCCCGCACCGGGTCACAAGGGCGACGGCATCTTCGCTGGCCTTTTCGACAGCGGTCGCGAAGAAGTCTGGATGAGCCATGGCGACCGTGTGACCGAACTTGCGCCGGGATTCGAAATCATCGGCACCTCGCCCAACGCGCCGATGGCGATGATCGCCGATCCGTCGCGCCATTTCTACGCCGTCCAGTTCCACCCCGAGGTGCACCACACCCCGAACGGTCGCACCATGCTGGAGAATTTCGTCAAGCTGGCGGGCTTTACCGGCGACTGGACCATGGCCAGCTACAAGGACGAGGCGATCCGCAAGATCCGTGAGCAGGTCGGCGACAAGCGCGTCATCTGCGGCCTTTCGGGTGGTGTTGACAGCTCGGTCGCGGCGGTGCTGATCCACGAAGCGATCGGCGACCAGTTGACCTGCGTTTTCGTCGATCACGGCTTGCTGCGGTTGAACGAGGCCGACGAAGTCGTGAAAATGTTCCGCGACAACTACAATATCCCGCTGATCCACGCCGATGAAACCGAGCTTTTCCTTGGCTCGCTGGAAGGCATCAGCGACCCCGAGGTCAAGCGCAAGACCATCGGCCGCCTGTTCATCGATGTGTTCCAACGCTATGCCAGCGAGATCGAGGGCGCCGAGTTTCTGGCCCAAGGCACGCTCTATCCCGACGTGATCGAAAGCGTCAGCTTCTCTGGCGGACCTTCGGTGACGATCAAATCGCACCACAATGTCGGTGGCCTGCCCGAGAAGATGGGGCTGAAGCTGGTCGAACCGCTGCGCGAATTGTTCAAGGACGAGGTCCGCGCCTTGGGCCGAGAGCTTGGCCTGCCCGACCAGTTCATCGGCCGCCATCCCTTCCCCGGCCCCGGCCTCGCCATCCGCTGCCCCGGCGAGATCACCCGCGACAAGCTGGAGATCCTGCGCAAAGCCGATGCGGTCTTCATCGACCAGATCCGCAAACACGGACTTTACGACGACATCTGGCAAGCCTTCGTGGCGATCCTGCCGGTCCGCACGGTCGGCGTGATGGGCGACGGTCGCACCTATGACTACGCCTGCGCGCTGCGCGCGGTCACTTCGGTCGATGGCATGACGGCGGATTATTATCCGTTCAGCCATGAGTTTCTGGGCGAAACGGCGACCCGGATCATCAATGAGGTGAAGGGCATCAACCGCTGCACCTATGACATCACCTCGAAGCCGCCGGGCACGATCGAGTGGGAATAGCCCTCGGCTCATTTCATCGCTGACATCTGTCCGGGAGGCTCGACGCCACCTTGACCTCATCCAGCCAAGCGCCGAAGGTCGGGACCATCGAAGGATGGAGGCGATCATGGCGATCCATATCGGCATTGGCGGCTGGAATTTTGCGCCGTGGCGCGGTGTTTTCTACCCTGATGGTCTGCCGCAGCGGCGGGAACTGGAATATGCCAGCACCCACCTGACCTCGATTGAGATCAACGCGACCTATTACGGCAGCCAGAAGCGCGAAAGCTTTCAGAAATGGCATGACGAGACGCCGGAGGGCTTTGTCTTCGCCGTCAAAGGCCCGCGCTTTACCACCAATCGCCGCGTGTTGGCCGAGGCGAGGGAGAGCGCAGAACGGTTCCTTAATTCGGGCGTGACTCGTCTGGGCAAGAAACTCGGCCCGATCAATTGGCAGTTCGCCGAAACCAAGAAATTCGACCCCGAGGACTTTGCGGCGTTCCTTGATCTTCTGCCCACCAGCTATGACGGCCTGACGCTGCGCCACGCGGTCGAGGTCCGTCATGACAGTTTCGCAGCCACCGAGGCCGCCGATCTGTGCCGCGCGAAGAACGTTGCCATCGTCCGCGCTTGCGACAGCAAATTCCCCGAGATTGACGCCCAGACCGCCGATTTCGCCTATCTGCGCCTGATGGGCACCACCGATCTGCCGGAAGGCTACAGCCCCGCCGATTTGGACCGCTGGGCCGACGAGGCGCGCAAGATTGCCAAGGATCGTGACCTTTATCTTTATGTCATCTCGGGCGAGAAACCCCGCAACCCCGCCGCCGCCATGGCGCTGATCGAACGGCTGAAAGAATGAGTTGCTCCTGCGGACATCACCACCACACCCACGACCACCATCACGAGGATGAAACCGGCATCCCGATCATCCTGTCCCGGCCGATGGCTGCGCTGACAGGACGCCTCATCTGCGCCGATGCGGGTCAGGTGATGACGGCTTTGTCCCTGCTGCCCGGTCATGTCGATTTGAGCCGGGCCGAGCCGGGCTGCCTGCGCTTCGACGCCTGGCAGGATGACGATCCGCTGATCTGGCACATCTCGGAGCTGTTCATCGACGAAGACGCATTCGAGGCCCATCAGTCGCGTAACCGTGCAAGCGAATGGGGGCGCGAAAGCACCGCAATCGCCCGCGACTTTCAGCGTCACGAGGTCCAGCCGCTGATCAGGCCCGCCTCTGCGTCCGATAACACGGCCATCGAAGCGCTTCACCGCGCGACTGGCGCGCAGAGCGACCTGCACCCCTCGCTTGTCGTCTCAGCGGCGGGCACGATCATTGGCCACTTCCCGCTTGGTCAGTCGGACGCACGGCCCGTCATTCACCCGAAGGCGCAGGCGCTTGGCATCGATACCGCGATCCTGAAGGTCACCGGAGCGCAGCCTGCCTGATCAAATCGCCGCTTGAGCCTTGCGAACGCGCCTCTGCCGGTCCAAATCTAGCGCAAAGCAGAAAGGATCGATGATGCCCGGACCGATGAGTTTCGACGCGAATGAGGCGACCAAAGGCGCTTCCCTTGGCAATCTGCCCGAATGGGATCTGACCGATCTTTACCCGGCCCCCGACGCGCCCGAACTGACCGCCGATATCGACGCGCTTGAGGCGAAGGTGAACGATTTCGCCGCCCGCTATCAGGGCAAACTGGCCGACCTCACCGCGCCGCAGATGCTTGAGGCGATCGAGGCGTATCAGGTCATCGACATCATCGCCGGGCGGATCATGTCCTATGCGGGCCTGCGCTATTATCAGAACACCGTCGATGCCGCCCGCGCCAAGCAATTGGGCGATCTTCAGGGCCGGATCACCGATATCACCACGCCGCTGGTCTTTTTCAGCCTTGAATTCAATCGCATCCCCGACGCGACCTATGATGCCGTCTTCACCGCGCCGGATGGTCCCGCCCGCTACAGACCGGTTTTCGACCGCATGCGCGCCATGCGCCCGCATCAATTGTCCGATGAGCTGGAACAGTTCCTGCATGACAATTCCGTCGTCGGCGCAGCCGCATGGAACCGCCTTTTCGATGAAACCACCGCCGCACTGACCTTTGAGGTCGATGGCGAGACGCTGAGCCTTGAGGAAACGCTGAACCTTCTGACCGAGCATGACCGGGCAAAGCGCGAAGCCGCCGCCCATGCGCTTGCCAAGGTCTTTGGCGATAACGTCAAGCTGTTCGCCCGCATCCACAACACGCTCGCCAAGGAAAAGGCCATTGAGGACAAGTGGCGCAAGATGCCCACTCCGCAATATGGCCGCCACCTGTCGAACCATGTCGAGCCGGAAGTGGTCGAGGCTTTGCGCAACGCCGTCACCGCCGCCTATCCGCGTCTGTCGCATCGCTATTATGCGCTGAAGGCCAAATGGCTGGGTCTGGACAAGCTGCAAGTCTGGGACCGCAACGCCCCGCTGCCGACCGAGACGCCGAAGACCATCGACTGGACCGAGGCGCGGGCGACCGTGCTGGACGCCTATGGCAGCTTCTCTCCGAAGCTCGCCGAACTGGCCGAGCCGTTCTTTGACAAGGGCTGGATCGATGCCGCCGCCAAGCCCGGCAAGGCGCCCGGCGCCTTTGCCCATCCGACCGTGACCACCGTGCATCCCTATGTTCTGTTGAACTATCTGGGCAAGCCGCGCGATGTGATGACGCTGGCCCATGAACTGGGCCACGGCGTTCACCAGCGCCTTGCGGCAGGTCAGGGGGAATTGCTGGCCTCGACCCCGCTGACGCTGGCGGAAACGGCGTCGGTCTTTGGCGAGATGCTGACCTTCCGCGCGCTTCTGGCCAAGACCACCGATCCGGCGCAGAAAAAGGCGCTGCTGGCCGGCAAGGTCGAGGATATGATCAACACCGTGGTCCGCCAGATCGCCTTCTACGATTTCGAATGCAAACTGCATGCCGCCCGCGCCGAGGGTGAATTGACGCCCGACGATATCAATGCGCTGTGGATGTCGGTTCAGGCCGAAAGCCTTGGCCCGGTTTTCGAGTTCATGCCGGGCTATGAAACCTTCTGGACCTATGTGCCGCATTTCGTGCATTCGCCCTTCTACGTCTATGCCTATGCCTTCGGTGACGGCTTGGTGAACGCGCTTTACGCCGCCTATGAGGACGGGCTTCCCGACTTCCAGCAGAAATATTTCGACCTGCTGTCGGCGGGCGGATCAAAGCATCACAAGGAATTGCTGGCACCTTTCGGACTTGACGCCTCGGACCCGCAATTCTGGGACAAGGGCCTGTCGATGATCGAAGGATTCATCGACGAGTTGGAGGCGCTAGAAGCGTGATTTCCCTGCATCCGCTGGATCGCGGGGATATCGATCGGGTCGCGCATATCAAGCTGCGGCCCGATCAGCTTGTCTTCGCGGGAACGGTCGCCGACGCGGTGAACACGCCGCCGACGATGGACCTGCATGAAATCCGCAAAGACGATCTCGCCATCGGCCTGTTCCGCATCGACCGGGCCTATTCTGAAACCTATGATTTCGCCGGGCATGGCGATCTGGGCCTTCGCGGTGTCATTCTGGATGCGCGCGAACAGGGCAAGGGCAGCGGCACGGCGGCGATGCAGGCGCTGCGCGGCTATGTCAGCGCCGCCTATCCGCAGGCGCAAAACCTTTATCTGACGGTGAATTTCCGCAACCCCGCCGCCTATGCGGTTTACGGCAAGGCGGGCTTTCTGGATGAGGGCGGCGTCTGGCCAGAGGGCGAAGCTGGGCCACAACATATCATGCGGCTGGAATTGAAAGCTGCCCCTGCACCAGCCTGAAGCGAAGCGCGACGTCATCGCCTTCCCCAACGTTATTGCCGGGCATCCGTATCTTCGTCATGGCCTTGCCGCGTCCCCGCGCTATTCTGACCCGCAAATCGGAGGGACGGATGCTGAAACGAATTCTTCTGGGACTTGCCACTGTGCTGATCATTGCGGCTGCCGCTTTCTTCATTTTCGCCCCCGCCTATGTCGAGCGTGGCCTGAACCCGATGACCATGCCCGAGAATGGCTGGCCCGTCAGCGCTGAGGCGCAAGCACTACATGACCGACTGGTCATCGGCGACTGGCATGCCGACACCCTGCTATGGGATCGCAACATCCTGAAACGGGCCGAGCGCGGCCATACCGACGTGCCGCGCCTGCTAGAAGGCAATGTCGCGGTGCAGGTCTTTACCACCGTCACCAAAAGCCCGCGCGGCCAGAACTATGGCGAAAACAGCGCCGAGGCTGCGGACAATATAACGCCGCTCTTCATGGGTCAGCTTCGCCCGGTCTCGTCTTGGTTTTCGCTCAAGAACCGTGCGCTGGTGCAGGCCCGCGCGCTGGAACGGGCGGCGGCGCGTGACCCCGAAAGCCTGCGGGTCATCCGCACCCAAGCCGATCTGGCCGCCGTGCTGGAGGCTCGTGAAGGCGGGCAAAAGCTGCTGGGCGCGATGCTGGGCTCGGAAGGCGGGCACCCGCTTGAAGGTGATATCGCCAATCTTGATGTGATGTATGATGCGGGCTTCCGGCTGATGGGCCTTACCCATTTCTTCGACAACGAATTGGGCGGCAGCCTGCATGGCGAGGGTGGCTCGGGCAACGGGCTGTCAGAATTCGGGCATCAGGTAGTCGAGCAGATGATGGCCAAAGGCATGGTGATCGATCTTGCCCATGCCTCGCCGCAAATGGTCCGCGATGTGCTGGCGATCGAGGGGACGCGCCCGATCCTGTCCCATACCGGGATTCACGGTCACTGCAGCAGTGCTCGCAATCTGGACGACGAACTGGTCGCCGGGATCGCCGCCAAGGGCGGGTTGATCGGCATCGGTTACTGGGCCGATGTGGTCTGTGGCCGCGCGCCTGCCGACATCGCGGCCAGCATCCGCGCGGCGATTGCGCTGGTGGGGGAAGATCACGTCTCGCTTGGCTCGGACTATGACGGCTCTGTCGATGCGCCCTTCGATGCGGCGCATCTGTCGGCGCTGACGCAGGCGCTGATGGATGCCGGACTGACCGAGACGCAGATCGCAAAGGTGATGGGCGGCAATATGATGGCCTATCTGGCCGAAGTTCTGCCTGCTGAGTAAGGAGCGATTGATGAAACGCGGCACGCTGTTGAATGCGGAACTGTCGGGGCTGGTCGCGGCGATGGGCCATGGCGATCTGATCGTGGTCGGCGATGCCGGTCTGCCGGTGCCGCCGGGGGTTCGGGTGATCGACCTTGCCGTCACGCGCGGCGTGCCGGGGCTTTTCGACGTGCTGGACGCGCTGCTGTCGGAACTGGTCGTGGAACGCGCAGCGATTGCGACCGAGGCGTCCGAGGAACTGGCCCACGCCTTCCGCCAACGGTCGATTGGACGTGTCGAGACGGTCAGCCACGAAGACTTCAAGCGTCTGAGCCGTGATGCACGCGCAGTGGTCAGAACGGGCGAGTTTACCCCCTACGCGAATATCTGCCTGTGGTCGGGCGTTGCCTTCTGACCGGGAACCCATACTGCGCAATAGCGTTGCGATCACAGCTATTTATGTAGGAGTGGACCAATGCAGAAGAAAGTTTTGGGTTTGAGTGCCGTGTTGGCGATGATGGCGCTTTCGGCTTGCGAGACGATGCAGGGTGCCGGTCGCGACATTCAGACCGCAGGTCAGGTTGTGCAGCAGGAAAGCGCTCAGGCGCAGCAGGGCTACTGACCCACACCCGGCGTTCTGCCAGGGGATTCGGGCGGCCTTGGTGCCGCCCTTTTTCTTTTTTGTCGCGAGAAGAGGGGGCAAATACCCCCTCCATAGTCCGTGTGCAGCGTGCCTGTTTGGCGCCGCTACAGCAGCACCCACCCCAGCCATGCGATCAGGAAGCCGATGGTGCCCAGAAGCGTCTCCATCACTGTCCATGTTTTCAGCGTGGTCTTTTCATCCATCTCAAGGAACCGCCCGACCAGCCAGAAGCCGGAATCGTTCACATGGCTCAGCACGGTAGAGCCGCAGGCGATGGCGATGACGAGGAAGCACAGATCCAGCCCGGTCAGCCCCGTGGTCGCCGCAACCGTTGGTGCCAGAAGCCCCGCCGTCGTCGTCAGCGCCACCGTGGCCGAGCCCTGCGCCACCCGCAGCGCGGTTGCCACAAGGAAGGCCGCCACGATCAGCGGCATGCCAATCTGCTCCAGCGACCCGGCCAGCGCCTGCCCGATGCCGCTGGCGCGCAACACGCCCCCGAACATGCCGCCCGCGCCGGTCACAAGGATGATCGCGCAAACCGGACCAAGCGAGTCGTTCATGATCTTTTCAAGCTGCGCGCCGGTGCGCCCGTTGCCAAGCGCCCACATCGCATAGATCACCGTGATCAGCAGCGCGATCGAGGTATCGCCCAGCATCCGCAGGATTTGGAACCACAGCGCGCCGCGATCCAGATACCCTGCTGTCGCCAGCGTGTTCAGCCCGGTGTTCAGAAAGATCAGCGCCAGCGGCAGCAGTAGGACCGACAGGACCGTCGAGAAGCGCGGCAGGTCTTCGGGCCGGAACTCTTTCACCTCACCCAGCAGGGCGGGGACAGGAAGGTTGAATTTCTTCCCGGCATAGAGACCGTAAAGATAGCCACCCAGATACCATGTCGGCAGACCGATGATCAGGCCGACGATGACCAACAGTCCGATATCCGCGCCCAGCAGATCCCCTGCTGCGACCGGACCCGGATGCGGCGGCACAAAGGCGTGCATCACCGCAAACGCGCCCGCCGCAGGCAGAGCATAGGTCAGAACCGAGCCGCCGAAACGCCGCGCGACGGTGAAGATGATCGGCAGCATGACGACCAGACCGGCATCGAAAAAGATCGGAAAGCCGAACATGAGCGAGGCGAGGCCAAGCGCAAAGGGTGCGCGCTTTTCTCCGAAAGTGTCGATGAGCCTCTCGGACAGCACCTGCGCGCCGCCGGTCTCTTCCAGCAGCCGTCCGATCATCGCGCCGAAGCCCACAAGGATCGCGACCGAGGCAAGCGTCGATCCGAAGCCGCCCAAAAGCGTCGGCACCACATCGGCAAAGGGGATGCGGGTGACAAGCGCCGTGATCAGGCTGACCAGAACCAGCGCGATGAAGGCGTGCAGTTTGAATCTGAGGATCAGCAGCAAAAGAAAGGCGACAGCGGCAGCGGCGATCAGCAGCAGCGTTGCTGTGCCATAAGCCGGTTCGATGGCGTTGTTCATGGGTTCCTCCACTGGCCCATCGGCGGATGGGACGATATTCAGCCTAGGGTTGCCGGAACCATCCATGAGGCGCAAGCGCGATGCGTAGAGGACCGGCCGATTTGCCTGACTTGTGGCGCCGTGGCTATGCGCGGGCGGTGTTCGGTCGCAGCTAGGAAAAGCCCTGCTGTTGCTGACTTCTCGCGATCACCGCGCCGATAAAACCGGCAATACCGCCAGCCACTGCACGCTTTTAGGGCCACTTCACCGGAAACCAGAGTTGCCGGTTCCGGTCATGCGTTCTTGTTTGACCGGATACCCGGCGCATCCAAACATATGGCATGTTTGGTTGACGAGGTTGCCATGGCCCTTCCCTTCAATCTGCTCACACCGTTTTGGAAGGCTCCGTTCTCCGGGGATGTCGAGGTCAGTCAGGAAATTCATCCGCGCTTCTGGTCGTCAGATATCAAGGGCAGCCCCTATATCGAGGACAAAGTGGTGACCGAGGTTGCCAGCTACGGCAAGCAACTTGGCAAGGTGCTTGAGGCATTGCAGGCGCTGTCGCTATCCACAGGGACGCCTTTGCCCGAGATCGACGCCCTGACCGCCGAGATCACCGAGGTGAAGCGGCGTAGCATTGACGAACTTCGCGCCGAGGCCGTGGCCGCGCTGGAACGGCTGCGGAAGGTGGACGAAACGGCGTGGCGCGATGTCGTCGGGCGCGAATAGACCAGGTACGGGCGGAACCGGATCGAGGCTGCCGTATTGAGTCACATCCTGTTGCCGGAGGTTCAGATGAAAAATCCATGGATGAGTGCGTGGCTATCTGCAGCGAACAGCGCGGCGGGCGCGGCCCGTGGGCAGATGATGGCCGAGATCAGCCGAAACCAGACCAAGATGATGCAGGATTGGCAACGCGCGTGGATCGACGGATGGATGGCGATCTGGTTTCCTGCAAAAGGCACCGGCAAGAAGCGCTGACCGGCCAGCGGGGCTTGCAAGCGAAGGTCTTGCGCGCAAGGCTTGTGCTATAGCAAGGAGGCTCTGATGCGACTATTCGCCATTGTGCTGCTGTTGTGGCCGCTGCCCGCTTCCGCCTTCATCGCGCAGAACGGGATGACGGTAAGACAGATTGGTCCGACCGAGATGTCGGTCGAGTTTCATCCGCGACGTGGGGATACCGATTACTGGTGCGCTGCCGGTGATTTCGCAAAGCGTGTGCTGGATCAGCCGGGCGATACACGGCTCTGGCGCGCATCGCCGAAACCACGGCGTGGCGGCGACGGGATCGTTTTCACGCTGGATGGGGCGCAAAAGGCCGAAGGGGCCGGATTGTCGCATTTCGGCGGCGGTCCCCGCGATGGCTCGGTCTCGATTGGCATGGCCGTCGGGAACTACTGTCAGATCGAGTTTCCGTTCTGGCGGCGATAAAGAACAAATGCACCGTTTAGATCAGAAGGACCGGATGATCCGCAAAATGTAGCGGGGTCTAGTCGGATGCGAACAAAGGTTTGCCATTTTGCTGGTGCCGCAAGGCAAGTTTGCGCGCCTGATGCGCTGCGGGAAACTCTCGCGCGGCTTCGAAATGGGGAAGGTTGTCGCGCCATTCGGGGAAAATCGCAAAGATTTCCTCACGTGCTTCAGGGCCGACCGCTTTCAGCGCCTCGCCACCCGGAAACAGCGATTCCGTCATCGCCCCGTTCGAGGTGACGATCTCGTGCCTGTCGAACAGAAAGTGGTGGTAGGTCACGTCGCCGATATCATCGGCAATCTCGACCCCGTCTAGGACCAGCAATTGCTTTGCTGCCACCAGAACTTCGCGCGCGCCAAACATGCGCTGCGCGATAGGCGAACTGACGAGGATACGGTGCTGCGGGCTGACGATCAGGTCGCGATCCGGGACATTCTCGGCCAAGACCCCGCGTCGGATGCGGATCGGACGTAGCTTTTCATTCACCGCAAGCTCTGCTGAGGTAAGCCTGCGCGATCCAAGCCAACGGATCGGTTGCAAACCCCGATCAAGCGTCCTGACATTCATACCGATTTCCAGGTCCTCGACCGGAATCGGCCCATGTTCCGTGTCGATCAATGTGCCGGTGGCGAAGCAGACGATCTCTGACCCGGTAATATCCGGCGGAAGTGTCCAGTTGATGTAATTCGTTGTATTAACTGCCAAAATTTGAACAGACTGAATCTTCATATTGTCCAATGTCGACGGAAGGCTGGGATGCTCTGCCAGAAACACCGCGCCGTTTGTCATCTGCACGATGACAAGGTTGTTGACCGTGAGAGTGGAACCGTCGCCCAAGGTGAGCCGAGCATTGGCAAGCTGGACCATGTCTAACCGCGCGGTAACGGTTCCCGCACCGATATTGTAAAGCACACGGTCGTCGCTGTCAGGATTCAGAATCCCGCCTTCGATGTAGTTGGTGACATCCTCGTCGATCGAACCATTCGGCGCGCTGCCTGGGGTGAGGCCTTCAAGATCGCGCAAGATGATCGTCGTCAGTTGAAAACCGTCATCTGGGGTGTAGTTGCCCAGCAAAGCAGCGGTATTCTCGGTTGCTCCGTTGTTCACTCCCTCAAGCGTATCCGCGATCGGGCGGTTCCCGAGATACAGAACGGTTCTGGCGTAATCAACCATAAGACGAAACCTACTCGCGCACTGGCGCTTGGATCAAATCGTTAACATGACGCAAAACATCCCGTTTATTAACTATTTTTGAATGTTAGCGCATAACTTCCATCCATCTATACGGGAGTTGATTTCCAGAAAAGGCAAAATTTTTCGCGCAAGCCATATCGACTCGCGCGAAAAGCTTCTGACTGCCAACATCGCTGAACAATTTCGAAGCAGAAGTGCGGTAACCTGTGAAAAATGCTGTCACAAGATCACGCATTCTGCCCGCGAATAGGCGTAAACCGCTGATACATCGGTCATTAGGTTGTGTTGACAGAATGGATTTCCTTGTCCGTGGACTTGTGATTCACGTTCATCTCCACGTGGGAGATGAGCTTGGCACGCAAGTTGATATCCGACGAAGAGTGGGTCCTCTTCGAAGCCTCCATGCGTGCTGTCAGGCATCCAAACAGGCGCAGGCCATCCAACCATCATATTGTTATAGAAGGAATTTTCTGGATCGCACGGACTGGTGCCGCTTGGCGCGATCTGCCCGAGGAGTTCGGTAAGTGGTCATCGGTCTACCGCCAGTTCCGTCGTTGGAAATTGGCGGGGCTGTGGGAGGACATTCTGGACGCGCTGAACTATGCGGGGATCGCGCCCGACACGCTACAGATGCTCGACAACACCGCAATACGCGCCCATTATCATGCGGCGGGCGCAAATGGGGGCCTCAGAAAGAGACCCTTGGCCGTTCGCGAGGTGGCTTTACGACCAAGATCCATCTCCGCGTCAACGGCGCTGGCCTCCCGATGTCGACCGTGATCACGCCGGAGCAGGATTCCGATTATATCGGCTATGATCTGGTGATGGCCGACAACCTGCTACAGCCCGCCGTGCTGGTGGCGGACAGAGGTTATGATACCGACAAAATTCGGGAAGATATCGAAAACCGTAACGCCCTACCGTTCGTCGGGAAAACAGTCCTCCGGACTGTTTTCAGACCCTTCTCACTACCGATGCGCAAGAACCGAAAGGTTCGCAAGGTCATCTACACTTTGCGCAACATGGTCGAGCGTTGCTTCAACAAGTTGAAGAACAGCCGTCGGCTCGCCACAGGTTACAACGAAACCACAGACAGCTTCCTCTGCTTCATAGACATCGCCTGCATCAGGCTAGGGCGCCGACATTTGTCAAAATGACCTAGACAAGACAGAACCCCATATAGGTCATCCTAACTGGTCGCAGCCATTTGGTCAAAATAGCTGATAAGGTCCCTAGGGTGCTTGTAATTTAACCATTGTCGATTCCGCGCCTCGAAAACCCATTGCTGCTTAGACCAATCGACCTCAAGCAGCCCGGCTGGCGGTAAGAGCGAACAAAGCAAACCCCTCGATTCCGGGCTCTGAATGAACTTATATATCCCAAGAGCTATGTCTTCACCTTCCGCCCAGGCCATCCGACCCGACATATTGTCATTGTGATAGGATATATTGTAATAATTTTTCATCACGGCAACATCGAAAAGCTCTCTCCCTGAATTTCCTTCCCGCTCACTGATATCCAGCCCATTACTCAGAGAAAAAGCATAACTCACCTTGTTAGAAAATGCCTCATTAAATATTGTGTTATAAACCGCAACAACGCCGATTGCATATTTTCCATCGCCAAATATCCAATCGGTCGCGCCAATAAGCCTTCCCATATATATAAATTCGGGCTCCGTTGATGCATGAAAAATATCCGTGCGATATTTTTCTGCCACGTATCGCACCGCGTATAAAATTCTCGAATCAACTTTTTCAGCATCTTCGATCATTTCATCGATCAATATTCCAAGTCTATCATTCAGAGCATCGCGAATCTGCATACCCTGCTGGATCCCATTCCGCATGAAATGAAGCATCTGTGACACTGCGTCAGCATAGTTCAAATTCTGTTTTTTTATCCAATGATCGAACCTATTAATTGCAAGAACAACGTCGTCGTCACTTTTCATATGACGCATTCGGTCCCGCTCGATCAGATGCGCCGCAGTAAGCTCTCTGTTTCGCTCCACTCTACCCTACTTTCTCGGGCTATTATCCAGATCATCCATCGACGTTCCATCATCAACGCTGCCGGTATAGACCCATTCATCTCTTTTCGTGACTGGATTATACTGCCAGAGAATATATTCAAGAATTATGGAGTTACCGGGAAGATCCCGCCATGAGACCCTCACATTGCTCCTTTCGGCACGTGGACCTGCACCGGTTTCGTTCCGGTCGGGTGCTCATGTTAGGCGGCCTTCTGTTCGAAGGCCACGGGCGATTTCCACCCCAAAGCTGAATGCCTGCGCCGCGGATTGTAGAAGCCGTTGGCGTATTCGAAAAGGGCGATATCGACCTCTCGGCGGGCGTGCCAGTCGCGCCGCCGGACCAACTCGGCTTTCAGTGATTTGAAAAAGCTTTTGACGGCTGAGTTATCGTAGCGGCTTCCCTTGCCACTCATCGACACCACGAACCAAAAGCTGCGCAGGACTTTCTGGTAATCGTGGGCGCAATATTGCGAGCCGCGATCTGTGTGGTGAATGCAGCCAGATGGCGGGCTGCGCAGCGCGATCGCCATGTTCGACGCCCTGATCGCCTGATCCTGCTTCATGCGGTTGCTGATGGCCCAGCCAATGAAGCGCCTTGAGAACGGGTCGATGATGACGGCCAGATAGACCCAACCTCCCCTCGTCCAGACATAGGTGATTTCACCCGCCCACTTCTGGTTTGGCCCGCTCGCCGAAAATTCCTGCTTCAGCAGATTCGGCCCGATGTTGAAGCTGTGATTGCTGTCCGTCATGCACCTGAAATTCCGGCTGCGGATGATTTGCCTACGTTCTGGCGCATCAAACCGCCAGCGCGGCGCTGCCCGACCCGCAGGCCCAATTCGTTCAGCTCCTCGGCCATGCGTGGTCTGCCGTAGCTGTACAGACTCAACCGATGCTGGTCCCGAATATGGGAAAGGAGCACCACGTCGCGCCGCTGACGATGCGATGGAGGCCGGTGCCGCCACGCATGGAACCCTCGCTCTTAAAAGCCCATCAGCCGACATAAATAGCTGTGCGCCAGACTGCCCCGATAGCTGGCAATAAACTGAAACTTCACGGTGTCGCTCTGTCAATCGGACCGATAGCGTTCCAGCCCTCCATGAACCGCAAAAAACTGAGCCGCCTTTCTTAATACCTCCCTCTTGCTGCGGGAAAACAGTCCCCAGCACTGTTTCCTGATCCTTGCAAGTCCCTGAGAACCCGGTCCTCTTTGCGCAGCCGTTCGTTCTCGTGCGGAAGATCGGCGTGCCGGTCAGGCACCTTCGTCTCATCGGAAATCGACCGTATCCGCTTGCCGGGTGTCGAAAGACCAACTCTAAATTCAGACGCAACCTACCCCGTGTCAGGCCGCTGGTGAGCGGAAGGCGGAACGCATCCCGCTTGAACTCCTTTGCTTCCGGTCAGGATGAAGCTGAGCCGGGATAGGCCGACGGAAGTAAAAACCCCGTGCCGTGAACGACTCAGATAGGCCGTAAGATGCAGCATTATGGCTCACCTGTATGGCGCACCAAGGGTTTTGAGCATCTAAGCACTTGATATAGGGGAAAATGGTGGGCGACCCTGGAATCGAACCAGGCATGGGTCTCCCCGGCGGAGTTACAGTCCGCTGCCGCACCTTGCAGCACGTCGCCCGCCGAACGCCTCGGCGTGGGGGGTCATTAGCCGCACGACCGAAGGGCGTCAAGCGGATTTCCGGGACTTGCGCGAAAGGACCGGAACGCGCGATGAAGGACCGCAGGAAAAGGAATTGCAGATGTCCGAACGACCCGGAAAGCCGAAGAAACCCACCTGGGTGATCGACAAGGAACGCGCCAGGCGTGCCGCGGCGGCTGAAACCGTCTGGATGTTCGGGCTTCATGCCGTCCGCGACGCCTTGGCAAATCCCGCGCGCGAGAAATTGCGGCTGGTGGTGACCCAGAACGCGGTTGATCGGTTGGGCGATCTGCATGGCATGACGCCCGAGATCACCGACCCCCGGGTCTTTGGCAAGACGGTCCCGCTGTCGCCTGACAGCGTCCATCAAGGCGCCGCGCTTGAGGTGAAGCCGCTGAAATGGGGAAGTCTCAGCGAGGTTGCCCTGCGCGAGGCTCCGGGTGAGACACGCCCGCTTTTAGTCGCCTTGGACAGGGTGACCGATCCGCATAACATCGGGGCCATCCTGCGCTCGGCCGAGGTGTTCGGGGCGCGCGCAGTGATCGCCCCTGCCCGCCATTCCGCGCCAGAGACCGGAGCCTTGGCGAAGACCGCTTCGGGCGCGCTGGAGCGGCAACCCTATCTGCGGGTGCCGAACCTCGCCGAAGCGCTGACGCAATTGAAACATATGGGCTTCATTCTGGTTGGCCTCGATGGGACGGGCGATGCGCCCTTGCCCGAGCTGATGGCTAAGCTGTCAGGACGCGCCGTCTGTCTGGTGCTGGGCGCAGAGGGGCCCGGCATGCGGGATCTGACGCTCAAGACCTGCGATCACGTCGCGCGGATTCCCTTTGCGGCTGATTTCGGTTCGCTGAATGTGTCGAATGCTGCGGCGGTGGCGCTGTATTCGGCGGCGCAGGCGTGAGTTCACATCCGTGCGACATGACACGACGGCAAGTTGAGAATCGCCGGATGCGCTGCCAATTAAAAAGCATCCGATCACACAGACTGTCATGAAACCACTGATCCTGCCTCTGATGTTGCTTGCCGTGCCGGCGCTTCCGTCGTTCGCTGACGACTGGGCGGTCGATGGCTATGACGCGGTCGGGTTTCTCGAATCGGGACGGGCCATGCCGGGGCGCAGCGACATCGCGACGACATGGAAAGGTCAGGTCTGGCATTTCACCAGTGAAGAGAACCGGGCGCGATTCGAATCCGATCCCCGATCCTTCGCGCCCGAGTTCGACGGTCTTTGCCCGGTAATGCTGGCCGCAGGCCGGGCCGAGCCGGGAGATCCCGAATATTTCACCGTTTTCGAGGATCGGGTCTATCTGATGCGATCCGACGCCGCGCTGCAGGAATTCACCGGCGATCCGCAGGGAATTCTGGCCCGTGCCGAACAAAACTTCGCACGCCTGAAATAGGGTCAATCACTTGCGGGAAATCAGTCGACATAATCACGAAATCGCGACAGTGCTGGAACTTTATGCGGGTGATGCCCATTTACCTCTCAGAACATGACCCCGGAACGGTCATGTTCAGATCACTGTCCCTCGTTCCGCGACTTGCGCCCGGCCAGTTCTGGACCGGGCGCCTTTTATATGTCAGGTAGGCACAACTTCAGGACGAGGAAGGGGAGTCTCGCGATGGATGTTCAGCTCCAAGAAGATGATGATATCGCCCGAATTGCACGAACCGCACGCGTGATCGCGATCGTCGGCATGTCTGCCAGCGAATCGCGGCCCAGCTGGGGTGTGGCGCGCTATCTGCAGGCACAAGGTTTTCGCGTGATCCCGGTCAATCCGGGCCTGGCTGGCAAAAGCCTGTTAGGCGAAACCGTCTATGCCAGCCTGTCCGACATCCCGAATGCCGAGGATGTGGACATGGTCGATATCTTCCGGCGCTCGGATGCCGTGGGGCCGGTGGTGGATGAGGCACTTAATATCCTGCCCAATCTCCAGACCGTCTGGACGCAATTGGGCGTGCGTGACGACGAGGCGGCAGAGAAAGCGCGTCAGAAGGGCGTCACCGTCATTCAGGACCGCTGCCCCAAGATCGAATTTCCTCGTCACCTGTAAGCAATTTCAACATCTGATGAGCGGATAGCAAAAGGCCCCGGAAATCCGGGGCCTTTCTGGTACATCATCGCCGCGGCTATTCGGCCTGCGCGCTTTGCAGCAGGTCAGTGATGCGCCGCACCGATGCCCGACGGTTTTCGCGGATATCGCCCTCGGCGCGGATTTGCGGAAACTGTTCGCCATAGCCCTGCACGACGAGGTTTTCCGGCGGCACGTCGAAATATTCGCTCAGCGCCAGTGCGACCGATTCCGCACGGCGATCCGACAGCGCAAGATTGGCAACGTCGGACCCAACCGTATCGGTATGACCTTCGATCATGAAAATCTCCTGCGGGTTCGCCGCAACAGCTTCCTCGATCACCTCGCCCAAAGTGGACAATTGCTTCGCCTGATCCGGGTTGATCGCTGCCGATCCGGTGTCAAAGGTGATCGCGTCAAGATTGACCGGCGCAACCAAAGCCCGCACTTCGGGAATGTTGCGGACCTGACCAAGGGTGAAACGCCGGTCCACCCCCGCCTCGCGGCTCAGCGCATCGCGCAGCGCCTGTTCGTCCAGCGAGGTGTTCGGCTGATAGACCGGTGCAGGCTCGGGAAGGGTGGCGATATCGACCGGTTGGACAGCCTCGGTATCATCGATCAGCCGCGTCGATCTGCCGTCGGCCGAGATCAGCGTTCGCCGCAACACCCGCAGATCGGCGTCGCGAATGGTGACGACCTTGCTGCCGTCCTCGCGCGTCACAATGGTACGCGACGACCCGTCGTCGAATTCTTCGGTGGTCACCGTCGATCCGGGCTGGCGAAGCAGCGCGACCTCGTCCTTGACGACCTCTTGGCTACCATCGGCGCGTGTCACCACCACCCGGTCGGGTGAGCTTAGCGCAACCTGACGATTGTTGTTCAGCATGGCGCCGACTGCCAAGGCACCAGCCCCCAGAAGAAGGGCCTTGGTCAAATCATTGTCGTCGTCGTCATCATCGCGTCGATTGTCGCGGCGACGATCATCCCGGTTAAGAGCATCGCGCAGGCTGGTGGCGAAATCCTGGGATGAGGATCTGCTGTTTTCCCGCGTGATCCGTTCTTCCCGACGCTGACCCCGGCGATCATCGAACAGCGCGGCGGCCAGATCCGATGCACGCGTTTCACGCGCGGCCTGCCGCGAAATATCGGTTTCCCGGCTACCTTCTTCTGCGGCACGCGCGATCATCCGACCGTTCGGCGCAACGCGGAACATCTGATCCCTGCCTTCGGCCAGCATCAGACCACCATCGCGGCGGCGTTCGACAACCACCCCCCTCGGCGTCACCATCCGATCACCATCGGCACAAGGGTAGCTGCCACCCGAAAGGCAACGCAGATCGGAATCATTCAACCCGCGATCGACCTCTTCGGTCAGCACCCCGTTGAGACCCGCCATATTTCTGCCGCGCTGTCTGGCATCGTCCGAATCGGCAAGCCCCAGCCGACCGTTCCGGGGTCTGTCATTGCGCTCGCGGCGCAAAGCCTCTTCGATCGATTGCTCTCGACGCTCACGGCGTTCCGCACGTTCTTCGCGATTCTCACGCCGCTGTTCGGCCTGCGCCTCATCACGACGACGCTCTTCTATCTGCTGTTGACGACGCTCGGCGCGCTCTTCGCGGTTCTCGCGGCGTTCTTCAGCCTGCGCCTCGTCACGGCGGCGCTCTTCGGCCTGCCGTTCGCGGCGCTCGGCACGCGCAGGGCGGTTCTCGCGATTCTGGTCCTGAATGGCCCGCGGGAAGCGGCTTTCATCGTTACGCTGACGCGTCACGGCCTCTGGCCGCTCGCGATCATTCTCACGCTCTGCTGCACGAGGACGCTCTTGCCGCCGTTCACGCTCAGGCTGGTCGGGACGCTCGGCATTTGCGCGCGCGCGCTGGCGCTGTTGATTTTGTTGACGTTCTTCGCGACGCTCTGCACGTTCGCCGCGCTCCGCATCCTCGGCGCGCTGACGCTGCTGCCGACGCTCGGCCCGCTCACCACGCTCGCCCTCCTGCGCCCGTTGAGGACGCTGGCGTTCACGCTCTTCGCGAGGCCGCTGTTCCTCAGCATTGCGCTGAGGGTTTTTACGAATGACCGAGCCGCCGTCCCCGCTTTCAGCCAAGATCAGCGGAGTGTCCGCCAATGGTCGCTGCTCTTGCGCGCGACCGGCGGCCCCTGCCCCGATAAGCTGGGCTTCGGCAAGCTGTGGCGCCAGAATCGACAGGCAGGCCACGATTGCTGTGCTATTGTGAATGAACCGGCGCATGAGGTCTCCTTTGCCCCTACACGGTGAAATCTGATCAGCACACTAACAGACGGCCTTTGCCGAGGTTCCCGAACACTGCGTGAACACCCCGTGAACGCGCGGATTGCCACTCATCCGCATCAGACATACACATTGGTAAATGACAGGAGGATGGACATGGCTGGCACGCTGAAACCGAAGGACGCACCGGATCTGGGTCGTTTCGACTGGGAGGACCCGTTCCGGCTGGAGGATCAGTTGACCGAGGAAGAGCGGATGTTGCGCGATGCCGCCCGCGCCTATGCGCAGGACAAGCTGCAACCCCGCGTCATCGCCGCTTACCGCGACGAGGAAACCGACCCGGCCATCTTCCGCGAAATGGGCGAAATGGGCCTGCTGGGCGTCACCGTGCCCGAAGAATACGGCGGCATCGGCGCGTCCTATGTGGCTTACGGTCTGATCGCCCGCGAGGTTGAGCGGGTGGATTCGGGTTATCGCAGCATGATGTCGGTGCAATCCTCGCTGGTCATGTATCCGATCTATGCCTATGGCTCCGAAGAGCAGCGTCAGAAATATCTGCCCAAACTCGCCTCGGGCGAATGGATCGGCTGTTTCGGCCTGACCGAGCCTGATGCCGGTTCCGATCCCGGCGGCATGAAGACCGTGGCCCGCAAAACCGCAGACGGCTACAGCCTTCACGGGTCAAAAATGTGGATCTCGAACTCGCCCATCGCCGATGTCTTCGTCGTCTGGGCCAAGTCCGAGGCGCATGGCGGCAAGATCCGTGGCTTCGTGCTGGAAAAGGGCATGAAGGGCCTGTCAGCCCCGAAAATCGGCGGCAAGCTGTCGCTTCGCGCCTCGATCACCGGCGAAATCGTCATGGACGGCGTCGAGGTGGGCGAGGATGCGCTGCTGCCGAATGTCGAGGGGCTGAAGGGGCCGTTCGGTTGCCTTAACCGGGCGCGTTACGGGATCAGTTGGGGCGCGCTTGGCGCTGCCGAATTCTGCCTAGATGCCGCGCGGCAATACGGGCTGGACCGGGTGCAATTCGGCAAGCCCTTGGCGCAGACGCAACTGCATCAGCTCAAACTGGCCAATATGCTGACCGAGATCTCGCTTGGTTTGCAAGGCAGCCTGCGCGTCGGTCGCCTGCTGGACGAGGCCAAGGCCGCGCCCGAGATGATCTCGATCGTCAAGCGCAACAATTGCGGCAAGGCGCTGGAGATCGCCCGCTGGGCGCGGGACATGCATGGCGGCAACGGCATTTCCGAGGAATATCAGGTGATCCGCCACATGATGAACCTTGAGACGGTAAATACCTATGAAGGCACGCATGACGTTCACGCGCTGATCCTTGGTCGCGCGATCACCGGGTTGCAGGCGTTCTTTTAAGCCGCCGCATTTCGCCAATGAATAGGGGCCGTGGCTTTCGCCCGGCCCCTTTTCCATTCCTCAAACGCGATTGGTGCGTCAGATACCGTCGCCGACGAAAGCCTTCTCGACCACGAATTCCTTCGGATCAGAGTTTGCGCCCTCGTTCAGGCCGAACCCTTCCAGCACTTCCTTCACATCGATGTTGAAGGCCAGACTGCCGCAGATCATCGCGCGGTCGGTTTCAGGCGACATCGGCGGCAGGTTCAGATCCTGGAACACCTTGCCCGAGGTCATGTTGTCGGTGATCCGACCCATCAGCGGCGTTTCTTCGCGGGTGGTGGTGGGGTAATACAGCAGACGATTGGCGAAATCCTCGCCGTAAAGCTCGCCCAGCAGCGGGTCGTGGCGCAGGTTTTCGACCAGTTCGCGGCCATAAGTCAGCTCTTCCGCCGTGCGGCAGGTGTGCATCATGATGACCTGCTCGTACCGCTCGTAGGTTTCCGGGTCGCGCATCAGGCTGGCGAAGGGCGCAAGGCCGGTGCCGGTGGCTAGGAACCACAGCCGCTTACCGGGCAGCAGCGCGTCAAGGACCAGTGTGCCGACCGGCTTCGGACGCAGGATGATCTCATCGCCCGGCTGGATATGTTGCAGCTTCGAGGTCAAAGGCCCATCCGGCACCTTGATCGAATAGAACTCAAGCTCTTCATCCCAGTTGGGCGAGGCGATGGAATAGGCGCGCAGCAGCGGTTTGCCATTGTCGCCCAGCAGCCCGATCATCACGAATTCGCCCGAGCGGAAGCGCAGCGAGGCCGGGCGCGACACCCGGAACGAAAACAGGCGGTCGGTCCAGTGCTTCACCGAGGTCACGGTCTGGGCGTCGGGAAGCGTCTTGGTCACGGGTTTTTGGGCGGCTTCGGCCACGGGCAGATCCAGCGTCATGTGAAAATTCCTGAGCGTTTTAGGCGATTGTTCCGGCGGATGAAAGGGGCATCAGCCGGCATGCAGCGCGCGGTGATCCCATGCCTGCCAGTCGGCGCGGGCAAGCCACTGCGCTTCGGGTTGGCGTTCTGCGATATCGGGGGCGACCGACACTTCGTCAAAGCCGACGCGGCGGGCCATGGCATATTGATCCGCGATCAGCCGACCCTCGGCCCGCAGCGTGCCGGTATAGCCCAGCGAGCGCAGGCGGCGGGCCAGCGAAAAGCCGCGCCCGTCGCTGAAGCTGGGAAAGTCGATGCCGATCAGCGTGAGATGCAGATGATCCGCCAGTTCCTCGGTCTTGGTGTCGGGGGCCAGAACGATCTGGGCTTCCTCGGTCAGCGGGTGAAAGCCGTCGTCGCGGACGATAATGCGATCGCTCATGCCGAAACCTTTCCGCGAACCATGCGCCCGCCAATGAAGTGAATGCCGCATTCGGATTTGTCCTGACCGCGCCAGCGGCCCGAACGGGGATCCTCGCCCTCTTTGACCGGCGAGGTGCAGGGCGCGCAGCCAATCGAGGGATAGCCCTTGGCGACCAGCGGATGCCGGGGCAGCTTGTTCTCGATCATGTATTCCTGCACGTCCTCGGACCGCCAATGGGCCAAAGGGTTGATGCGCAGGCGTGCAGGCGGCTCCGGCTCAAAGAATTCCAGCGCGGCGCGTTCGCCATTCTGGAACCGCTTGCGCCCGGTGATCCACGCGTCATAGCCCGACAGAACCCGTTCCAGCGGCACCGTCTTGCGGAAATCGCAGCAGGCATTGGCGTCGAATTTATGCAAGGTGCCGTCCGGGTCGTTCCGGGCGATTTCCTGTTCGCTGGCGGTGATCACCTGCACATTGGTCAGGCCCAGCTTTGCCGAAACCTCTCGCTGATATTCCAGCGTTTCGGGAAACAGCATCTGCGTGTCGATGAACAGCACCGGCAGACCCGGCGCCACGACCGAGACCATATGCAGCAGCACCACCGATTCCGCCCCGAAGGACGATACCAGCGTGACGCGACCCAGATCGGGATCGCTGACCGCGCGGCGCAGAACCTCGGTCGCCGCGTGGTGGCGATACCGTTCGTTCAGGCGCGCGGCACGACCATCCAGCGCTTCATCAAGCATGGGCGGCCTCGGCCGGATAAAGCGCGGCCTTGAACGGGTCGGCGCCAAGGCGGCGATAGGCGTCGATGAACCGTTCCGCCGGGTCTTCGCGAAGCTCCAGATAGGCGCGCAGCAGGCGGTCGATGGCGGGCACGACTTCCTCGGCCGGGAAACCGGCACCGGCGCGCTGGCCGATCGAGGGGATGTCATAGCCGTCACCGCCCAGCGTGATCTGGTAATTCTCCACGCCCGCGCGGTCCAGACCAAGGATCCCGATATGGCCCAGATGGTGGTGACCGCAGGCATTGATGCAGCCCGAGATACGGATGTTCAGCTTGCCGATTTCCTGCTCCAGCCCGGCCTCGCGGAAATGCTCGGAGATCTCCTGCGCAATCGGGATCGAGCGGGCGGTGGCCAGCGCGCAATAATCCATGCCGGGGCAGGCGATGATATCGCTGGTCAGCCCGGCATTGGCAGTGGCAAGGCCAGCCCCGCGCAAAGCCGCGTAAAGCGCCGGCAGGTCGGATTTGTGGACATGCGGCAGCGCCACGTTCTGATCGTGGATGATGCGCAGATCGCTGTGGCCATATTGTTCCGCCAGATCGGCCAGCAGCCGCATCTGTTCATGCGAGGCATCGCCCGGCGTCGCACCCGGAGCCTTGAAGGTCACAATGACGCTGGCATAGCCATCGACCTTGTGCGGGTGCAGGTTGGTATCGGTCCAGCTACGGAAGGCCGGGTTCTTCGCACGCTCTGCCTCATACTCGCCGATTTCCGCATTGCGGAAGGCAGGCGGGGTGAAGCGGGCGCGGAAGGTGTCCAGCGCGTCACGATCAACGCCGGTGAAATCGCGGCGGCGATGGATGAACTCTTCCTCGACCTCGGCCTTGAACACGTCCAGACCACGCTCGGCCACGGTGATCTTGATCCGCGCCTTGTATTTGTTGTCGCGGCGGCCGGTGAGGTTATAGGTCTCGATGATCGCTTCCAGATAGGGCAGCAGATCCTCTTCCGGCAGGAAGTCGCGGATCACCTGGCCGATCATCGGCGTCCGGCCAAGACCGCCGCCAACCCAAACCTCGAAGCCGGTCTGGCCGTCACGCTCGATCAGGCGCAGGCCGATGTCATGGGCGGCAACCAGGGCGCGGTCGCGTTTGGCGCCGGAAATGGCGATCTTGAACTTGCGCGGCAGGAACTGGAATTCGGCATGGTCGGTGGACCAGCTCCGGATCAGCTCTGCATAGGGGCGCGGGTCCATGTATTCATCCGCGGCAGCGCCCGCAAAGGCATCCGTCGTGGTGTTGCGGATCGTGTTGCCCGAAGTCTGGATCGCATGCAGCCCGACCGAGGCCAGATGATCCAGCATATCGGGGATTTCCACCAGCTTCGGCCAGTTGAACTGGATATTCTGTCGGGTGGTCCAGTGGCCGTAGCCCTTGTCGTAATTCTGCGCCAGATGGGCCAGCATCCGCATCTGATCCGGGCTGATCGTGCCGTAAGGAATGGCGATCCGCAGCATATAGGCGTGAAGCTGTAAATAGACGCCGTTCATCAGCCGCAGCGGACGAAACTCATCCTCGGTGAGGCTGCCGTCAAGGCGACGTTCAACCTGCGCACGGAACTGGGCCGCGCGGTAGCGGACATATTCGGTATCGACGGGACGAACGTCAAACATTGCTGGCCTCGGCTTGCTTGGTGGTCTGGATGCCGTGGAAATAGTTCGAGGGGCCGCGCTGACGGAACGCCTCGCGGAAATGCGTGGGCTCGGGGCCATTGGGGCCACGGCGGGCCTCGATCACATAGGGGCCGACGACGATGCCGCTTTGACCGATGGCCTTCAGCAGCGCCAGTTCCGCAATCGCTTCGTCTTCGAACAACGTCGCCTGCGCGGGATCGGCGGTCCAGCCATCCTCACACATCCAGACATTGTGTCCCTCACGCAGATCATTTGCGGTGATGACACCGGGTTTTGCGGCCGAGGGGGCGAAGGCTTTGCTCATGGGTTGGACCTCTCCTATGATGTCCTCTATATAGAATATTGTTCTGGATTTTTGCGATACCTTCGCCGAAATAAGGACGGAATGACCCAAGAGGCGGCGATGGCGGAACCACATACTGAAAAACCGGCAGACTCGCAAACATCCGTCCGGTTGGACGATGTTGACCGCAAAATCCTTTCCCTGCTGCAGGAGGATGCCACCCTGTCGCTGGACCAGATCGCGGATCAGGTAGGGGCCTCAAAGACCCCGGTATGGAACCGAATCCGCAAGCTGCGCGAGGCCGGAGTGATCCGCAAGCAGGTCACGATTCTGGACCCCGAGGCGCTTGGGCTGGAGGCTTGTTTCTTCGTGCTGATCCGCACCAGCGAACATGACAAGGACTGGGCAAAACGCTTTCTCAAGGCGCTGCGCGACCGCCCGGAAGTGGTCGAGGCGCACAGGCTTGCCGGGGATATCGACTATATCCTGAAGGTGCAGGTCAGGAATGCCCGCGCCTATGATCGCTTCTATCAGTCGCTGATCAACGAGGTGAAGATCCACAACGTCACCGCCCTGCTGTCGATGGAGGAGATCAAGGCGACAAGCGCGCTTCCCATCCCTGAATCCACACGCTAGCGTTGTGGCAGGTGACAAGAGGCCCGCATGTCCGACTTTACCATCTGGCACAATCCAAGGTGCTCTACTTCGCGCTATGTTCTGAATGCGTTGCAGGAATCCGGCGTCTCGCTGACGGTGCGCGACTATCAAAAAGAGCCGCCGACCGAGGCAGAGATTCGCCGTGTGCTGGATCAGCTTGGCACCGGCCCGCGCGGCCTGCTGCGCCGCAACAACACACCCTATGACGAGTTGGGGCTTGGCGATCCGACCCTGTCCGATGATGCGCTGATCGCGGCGATGGCAGCACACCCGCTGCTGATCGAGCGTCCTTTGGTCATCGGCCCGAACGGCGGCGAACTGACCCGCCCGAAAGAGCGGATTCACGATTTCCTCACCGAACAAGGTCGGTGAAGCGCACATGAGTGGTGGTTGTCCCGCCAATGTGATGATCGTCGCTCAGGCGGGAAGGCTTGAGTTCGAGGCGATCATCTTCGCGGCAAGCCTGCGCCATGCCGCGCCCGGTTGGAAAGGCCGCCTGATCGTGGCCGAACCCCTGCCCGAGGCCGCGTGGGAAGGTCACGACATCGCCATCGCGCCGGAAACGCGCGAGGTGCTGATCGGTCTCGGCGCGGAGCTCCTGCCTTTCACCTCAAGGCATTTCGGCGCGGCCTATCCCTATGGCAACAAGATCGAGGCGCTGCTGGCCCTGCCCGCAGGCGAACCCTTCATCTTCTTCGACACCGACACGCTGATCACCGGCCCGCTGGATCAGGTCGCCTTCGACTTCAACCGCCCCTCTGCCTCGATGCGGCGCGAGGGGACATGGCCCGAGCCGCCGCTTTACGGGCCGGGCTATGGCGGCATCTGGAAATCGCTTTATGACCGCTTCGGGCTGGATTTCCCGTCCTCTCTGGACCTTGCCCAACCCGATGAACATTGGGAGCGTTATCTTTACTTCAATGCGGGCTGGTTCTTCGGCGCCGATCCCGTTGAATTCGGGCGGCGCTTTCTGGATTGGGCGCTGGAGGTGAAATCCGCGCCGCATGTCGAACTGGCCTGTCAGTCGCTTGACCCGTGGCTGGATCAGATCATCCTGCCTCTGGTCATTCACAGCTTCGGCGGCGGTCGTCCGGGGCCGGAACTGGCCGGGCTTGATGGTGCGATCACCTGCCATTACCGCAAACTGCCCCTGCTCTATGCGCGCGACAATGAACAGGTGCTGGAGACGCTGGAAACGGCGGTCGCGCCGAACCGGATCAAGCGCCGCCTGCGCGAATGGGAACCCGCCAAGAAGCTGATCTATCAGACAAAAGGGCGCGACAAAATCCGCCCGCTGTTCAGCGACAAGCCCTTGCCGACGCGGGAAAAGGCGATCCGGCAGGTGCTGCGCAAGAACGGGTGGTGGCTGGAATAAGCCTTTGTCGAAAGTCGAAAATCCGCTACGCTGGTTACGGCGTAACAGGGGGATTCAAGCATGAAACCTGCGGCTTATCTTCTGATCGGCATCGTTCTTCTGGCCTTCGGCATCTACCGCCAATTTCTGGCGCCGCAAGCGACGGCGGAAGAGCGCGCCCAGTGCGAACAGGTCGTGCGCGACACCCATCCCAATGACCAGCAGACAGCCGAATCCATCCTGATCCACTGTGATGAGCCCAGCATGGTCGCGATGATGGAGGCGCGTCTGGGCAATACCGACGCCCAGCGTGCCGCAACCGCCATCGCCGCCTCGCATCATCGCGGGCTGGCCGTCACGTTGATCAATTGCGCCCTGATCGGGGCCGGGATCGGCGCGCTTGGCGCGGGCGCAATGGCCACGCGGCGCAAGCAGGCCTAGCTCGGGCGCAGCCAAAGCCGCGCCCGGCCGGTTTCACGCCCCGCTAAGCACCGCGTCACAGCGGGCGCAGACGCCCGGATGCGAATGCGTGCCGACATCGGGCAGGATTTTCCAGCAACGCTGGCATTTCTCGCCCTCGGCCAGTTCGAACACCACGCCCACGCCCGGAAGTTCAGCCATGCGGAACGCCTCGTTCGGGGCCGGATCGGCGGTCAGTTGCAGGTCCGAGACGATGCAGACATCCTCAAACGGCACCGATTTCAGCGCCTTGAGCATCTCGGCATCCTCGACATGCACGACCGGCGCGGCCTCCAGACTGGCACCGATGGTCTTGTCGCTCCGCTTCACCTCCAGCGCGGCGGTCACAACGCGGCGGGCGCGGCGAACATGGTCCCATTTCGCGGCCAGAGGCTCGTTCAGCCAATCGGCAGGCGTCACCGGGAAGTCGTGCAGATGCACGCTGTCGTCCAGCGACGGGAAGCGAGACAGCCAGACATCCTCCATCGTGAAGGGCAGGATCGGGGCCAGCCATGTCACCAGACGATGGAACACCAGATCCAGCACCGTCCGGGCCGACCGGCGGGTCAGGCTGCCCGGCGCGTCGCAATACAGGCTGTCCTTGCGGATGTCGAAATAGAAGGCCGACAGATCGACGGTACAGAACTGGAATAGCGTCTGGAACACGCCCTGAAAGTCGAACTGGTCATACCCCTTGCGCACCGCATGATCCAGTTGCGCCAGCCGGTGCAGCACCCATTGCTCCAACTCGGGCATATCGGCGGGCGAGACCCGCTCTGCCTCGTCGAAACCCGAAAGCGCGCCCAGCATGAACCGCAGGGTATTGCGCAAACGGCGGTAGCTGTCGGCGGTGCCTTTCAGGATTTCCGGCCCGATCCGCTGGTCGGCGGTATAATCGGTCTGCGCCACCCAGAGACGCAGAATGTCGGCGCCGTATTGTTCGATCACCTTGGCCGGAACGATGGTATTGCCAAGCGATTTGGACATTTTCATGCCCTTCTCGTCCAGCGTGAAACCATGCGTCACCACGTTGCGATAAGGCGCGCGGCCCTTGGTCGCCGAGGCTTGCAGCAGCGAGGACTGGAACCAGCCGCGATGCTGGTCGGTGCCTTCCAGATAGACATCGGCGATGCCGTCCGGCACGCCATCGGCGCGGTCGCGCAGCACGAAGGAATGGGTCGAGCCGGAATCGAACCAGACATCCAGCACGTCCATGACCTGATCGTAATCGTCAGGGTTCACGACATTGCCCAGCACCTGCGCCTTGAAGCCGTCGCGATACCAGACATCGGCCCCGCCCTCTTCGAAAGCTGCGATGATATTGTCGTTCACCCGCTGATCGCGCAGCAGGAAGTCCGGGTCGGTGGGCTTGGCACCCTTCTTGACGAAGCAGGTCAGCGGCACACCCCATGCCCGCTGCCGCGACAGCACCCAATCGGGCCGGTTCTCGACCATCGAGTGAATGCGGTTCCGCCCCGACTGAGGCCACCATTTCACCAGCTTGTCGATGCTGGTCAGCGCGCGGGTGCGGATGGTGTCGCCATATTCGCCCATGCCGTCGTTCAGTTTGGCATCGATCGCGGCAAACCATTGCGGCGTATTGCGATAGATCAGCGGCGCTTTCGACCGCCAGCTATGCGGATAGCTGTGCTTGATCTTGCCCTTGGCCAGCAGCGCGCCGGCATAGGCCAACTGCTTGATGACGCTGACATTGGCCGGGCCATCCTTGCCATCGGGCTGAATGATCGCCTCGCCCCCAAAGATCGGCAGATCGGCACGGTAGCTGCCATCCGGCTCGACGTTATAGGTCATCGGCAGCTTGAATTTCAGGCCAAACTGATAGTCGTCATCACCGTGGCTGGGCGCGGTATGTACAAAGCCGGTGCCCGCATCATCGGTGACGTGATCGCCGGGCAGCATGGGAACATCATAGTCCCATTCACCCGCGCCACCTTCGACACCACGCAGCGGATGGGCAAGGGTCAGGCCGACTAACTCGTCGTGGCCGACATCACGCAGACGAGTAAAGCCATCAACCTTGGCGGCTGTCATAACCTCTTGCGCCAATGCATCTGCGAGAATTAGTTTTTCTCCGGACTTGGCAGTCGCGTTTTCAGCCACATTTCCGACCTCGTAGAGGCCATAAGCGATGCTCGGATTGTAAGCTACCGCGCGGTTCTGTGGAATGGTCCAGGGCGTCGTGGTCCAGATGACAACAGACGCACCGTCTGTCCAGCGAATATCTTCATAGATCCGACCGTCGGCGTTTATTTCGCCTACAGGACGCTGAATACCGAACCGCACCCAGATCGTATGGCTGGTATGGTCCTTATATTCCACCTCGGCCTCGGCCAGCGCGGTCTTTTCGACCGGCGACCACATCACCGGCTTCGACCCCTGATAAAGCGCGCCGTTCATCAGTAGCTTCATGAATTCCGCCGCGATCACCGCCTCGGCGTGGAAATCCATCGTCAGATAGGGGTCGTCCCATTTTCCGGTGATGCCAAGGCGCTTGAATTCCTCGCGCTGGATGTCGATCCATTCATCGGCGAAGCGGCGGCATTCCTGACGGAACTCGACCACATCCACCGCGTCCTTGTCGCGGCCTTCGGAACGGTATTTCTCTTCGATCTTCCACTCGATCGGCAGGCCGTGGCAATCCCAGCCGGGGACATAGCGCGCATCGCGACCCATCATCTGATGGCTGCGCACGATGATGTCCTTGATGGTCTTGTTCAGCGCGTGGCCGATATGCAGATGGCCATTCGCGTAAGGAGGGCCGTCATGCAGGATGAACGGCGCGCGCCCCTCGGCGCGTTCGCGCAGGCGGTCATAGATCCCGATACGCTCCCACCGGGCCAGCCATTCCGGCTCGCGCTGCGGCAGGCCCGCACGCATCGGAAAATCGGTCTGGGGCAGGAAAACGGTATCGCGGTAATCGGGGGCGTCGGCGCTATTCTCGGCGGCCATCGGGGCTTCCTTCGTGACAGGTTCAGGCAGGCGTGACCCGGCGGCGTAAAACCTTACGCCACCGGGATGCTAATTCGTATGCCGAACGCCAGAAATTCCATGCCGCCCTCTATAGAAAGGCGGCGCTTGGCCTGCAAGCGCGGAACCTGCCTCTGGCCGAACGCCCGCTGGCCGATTATGTCTTGCCCCATGATGACGCCAGCCGACCGACTTTCCCAACGCCGGGCCGAGGTCGCCCGCTTCACCCGCGCCCGCTATGGCCTGTGCGGGACGCTGAGCCTGCACCGTCTGGCGCTTGGCTGGGACCTGGTCCGCGCGCCGGTCAACGTGATGCTGTCGCCGGTCTTTCTGCTGACCCGACTGCTGGCGCTGCTTTTCGGCAAACTGGGCGCGAAACGGGCCGCTTCATGGCTGTCGTCCCGCCGTATCTTCCTGCAATCCAATGTGGCGACACAGATCCAGCAGGACATGACCGCCTTCATCGCCGATCTTCAGGCCAAGGGCCTTGGCCCCGATGCGCCTCCCGCCCTGATCCGCGACCAGATCGCGAGCTACGCCGAGACCCGCAACGCCGTCTCGGAAATCGCCACCTCTCTGGTGGTGCTGCTGGCCGGGTTCCTGCTGTTCCATCAGGCAACGCCGGGCATCATCTCGCTTGCCGGTCCGCTGGCCGAGATGCGCGCCCATTCCACCGCCGTCAGCGATTTCGCCCTTGGCAGCGGCATGGGGCGGATGTGGTATTGGGCCTTCCCGGTCGAGCTGTCCCCGTGGGAAGTGATCCTGACCGGGGTTATCCTTGCCGTCATCGGCTCGCTTGTGACCACCTTCGCGGGGGTTCTGGCCGATCCGCTGCAAACCATTACCGGCACCCATCGTCGTCGCCTGATGCGGATGCTGGACCGCCTTGACCGCGCAGCAGCAGGCGGCGGGCTGGAGCGAGAGCATATCCTTGCCCGACTGGGCGATCTAAGCGACGCCGCCGTGATCCTCTGGCGCTCGATGCGAAGCTGAAGCTGACGGGCTAACCGCTGCTCTGCACTACACATTTCCCGGATGCGAACTTATCTTCCCCTCGGCGCGTTCTGTTGCGCAGTTGACCGGACGGAGCGTGAATGGGTATCGGCAGCGATCTGATGCAAGGGATTGGCCTTGGCGATCCGGTGATCCGGCTTGGCGTGACCGGCCTGTCGCGGGCGGGCAAGACGGTGTTCATCACCTCTCTGGTCGCCAATCTCATGGACCGCGGCCGTATGCACGCCCTGCGCGTCGCAGCCGATGGCACCCTCAAGGCGGCATGGCTACAACCGCAGCCCGACGATACCGTCCCGCGCTTTGATTATGAACGCTTCCTCGCCGCCATGACCGGCCCAGACCCTTTCTGGCCCGATGGCACCCGCCATGTCAGCCAGTTGCGCCTGTCGCTTCGCATCGAACGCCAAGGCCTCCTGTCCGGCTGGCGCGGCCCGCAAACCGTGCATCTCGACATCGTGGACTATCCCGGCGAATGGCTGCTTGATCTGCGCCTGATGGAGCGTGACTTCACCGACTGGTCCGCCGAGGTGCTTGACCGCATGCAGGACCGCCCCGGCGCGCCTGAATACATGGCAGCCCTCGCCGCCCTGACCGATGCGCCCCCCTTTGACGAGCCGACCGCCAAGACGCTGGCCGAGGTCTATACCGCCCATCTCCACGAAGCGCGCGAGGCAGGCTGGTCCGATTGCACCCCCGGTCGCTTCCTGATCCCCGGCGAGATGGCAGGCTCTCCGGCGCTTACCTTCGCGCCCCTGCCCGCCGATCTGCAAAACAGCCGCCTCTACAAGGAATTCCGCCGCCGCTTCGACGCCTATAAATCCCGCGTCGTCAAACCCTTCTTCCGCGAACATTTCGCCCGGATCGACCGGCAGGTGGTGCTGGTCGATGTCTTGGGCGCGATCCATCAAGGCCCGAAAGCGGTCGAGGACATGCGCCGCGCCATGGCCGACATCCTGACCGCCTTCCGTCCCGGTCGCGCAGGCTGGCTGGCGCAGCTTCTTGGCACCCGCCGGGTGGAACGCATCCTCTTCGCGGCCACCAAGGCCGACCACCTGAACCACGTCCAGCACAACCGGCTGACCGCCATCGCCTCGGCCATGCTGCGCGAGGCCCGCGACCGCGCCGATTTCTCGGGCGCACGGACCGAGGCCATGGCCATCGCCGCCCTTCGCGCCACGACCGAGGATGTGATCCGCCAGAATGGCGAGGAACTGCCCGCCGTTCGTGGCCGCCTGATCGACGGACGCATGGCCGCGCTTTATCCCGGCGAATTGCCCGCCGACCCCGCCGAACTGCTGCACCCGGCCCGGCAGGGGGCGGAAAAATGGCTCGACGGCGATTATTCCATCATGAACTTCGCCCCCGCCCCGATGACCGCGCGTCCCGGCGACGGCCCGCCGCATATCCGGCTGGACCGCGCCGCCGAATTCCTGATCGGAGACCGCCTGTGAGTGACGAGACACCCCGCAAACGCGGCCCCAATCGCGGCCCGGTGATGATCGAGATCGACACCCCCGACGCGCCCGATCCCCGGCAAGCCCCGCATCAGGACTTCGCCGACCGCCCGGACCAGCCCAACCCCGCCGATGCCGCCCCCATCGACATGGCCAGCGCCGTCCTGCCGCGCCCGCGCACGATGGAGATGGTGACAAGGCTGGTCGGACGGAAACCCTCGAAGCTGACGGCCTTCTTCATCAATTCCGGGGTTGCGTTGTTCACCTTTCTGCTGGGTATCGCGGCGCTCGACTATATCAACCGGCTGCTGATCAGCTATCCGGTTCTGGGCTGGATCGCGGTCACGCTTTTTGCGCTGTTCACGCTGGCCGCGCTTGGCATGGCATGGCGCGAATACCGGGCATGGGCGCGCTTCGCCAAGATCGACGCCATGCAGCGCAAGGCCGGAACCGCGCTGACCGAGGACAGCATGGACAAGGCCCGAGAGGTCACCGACCAGCTTCTCGCGCTCTACCATCGCCGCCCCGAGCTGGAATGGAACCGCAAACGCCTGACCGACCGCCGGGCCGAGACTTTCGACGCCCGCACCCTGCTGACTATGGCCGAGACAGAGCTTCTGGCCCCCCTCGATCAGGAAGCCCGCCGCGAGATCGAGGCCGCCTCGCGCACCGTCGCCGCCGCAACGGCGCTGATCCCGCTGGCTTTGGCCGATGTGGCGGCAGCACTGGCCGCGAACCTGCGGATGATCCGCCGTATGGCCGAAATCTATGGCGGCCGCGCGGGCGCGGTGGGCGGCTGGCGCCTTGCGCGCACGGTCATCACCCACCTGATCGCCACCGGCGCAGTCGCCGCTGGCGACGATCTGGTGCAAACCGTCGCCGGTGGCGGCGTTCTGGCCAAGGTCAGCCGCCGCTTTGGCGAGGGCATCGTGAACGGCGCCCTGACTGCCCGCGTCGGCATCGCCGCGATGGAGGTCTGCCGCCCGCTGCCCTTCCTGTCGCAGCCGCGCCCCAAGGTCGGAAACCTGCTGACGCGCGGTCTGAAAGGCCTCTTCGGCAACGACGACAAGACCTGACGCGCTACCCGGCAGCGACCAGATTGGCCGCCATATAGTCGCGCATCCCCTGCGGCTTCCGGCCCAACATCTGCTGCAAAGTCGGATCGGGTTGCGCGAATTCACCGGCCTTGGCGGCCCTGAAATAGCCCAGCGTGATCTCTATGGTCGGCTCCGGCAAACCGCGTTGCCGCGCGGCACCGGCCATCTCCACTTCACTCACGATCCGGCGGCCAATGTCACGGCCCAGAACCTCGGTGCCGATCCGCGCCAGATCCGACAGATCCAGCGCCTCTGCCCCGGTCAGCGGCGGCGTCGGCCCGTCGATCTGATGAAGCCCGGCCAGAAACCTTGTATCGGCCTCGGCCAGATCCTCATGCGCGGTCCAGACCACCTTGCCATCCTCTGGCCCGACCAGCATCCCCGCCTCGAACCCCGCCCGGTTCATCATCAGCGCGCTGCCCGCATAGAAACCATGCCGCAGCGCCGTCCAGTTCAGCCCGGATTCGGCCAACATCGCCTCGGTCGCGGCATGATCGCGCCCCGGCGGGAAATGCGAATCCGGCGAAGAAGACATCTGGCTGGTGTAAAGCAGACGCTCTACCCCCACGGCCTTCGCCGCCTCGATGGCATTGCGATGCTGCGCCAGTGAATCGCCGCCTACCGCAGCGGCATTCGACGACACCAACAGAATCCGCCGCGCGCCCTCGAACGCATGGTGCAGCGCGTCGGCGTCGTCAAAATCAGCCTCGCGGACGCGGATACCCCTCGCCGTCAGATCGGCTGCCGCCCCGGCATTGCGCACGCTGACCCCGATCTGCGCGGCCGGGACAAGCTCCAACAACTTCGCCACGACCAGCCGCCCAAGCTGGCCCGTCGCTCCGGTCGCAATGAACATTGGAAACACCTCTTGGTTATCATTGGAAACGAATCGTTGTTAACATCGATTTTCATCGATAGCAAGATTGTGCTATCATCGATAACAGAACCGCGCTAAGCAGAGGCCATGGACCAGCCAGAACCCGTTGACGACCTGCAACCACAACAGGCCCGGATCATCGCCGCCGCCCGCGACCTGATCGCTTCGGGCGGGATCGAGGCAGCCACGACCCGTGCCGTCGCGACCGCCGCCGGGGTGCAGGCTCCGACGATCTATCGCCTCTTTGGTGACAAGGACGGGCTGCTGGACGCGGTGGCCGAACAGGTGATGGCCGATTACGTGGCCCAGAAAGGCCAGCGCCTGCCCGACGCGGATCCGATTGCCGATCTGCGTTCCGGTTGGGACGAGCATCTGGCCTTCGCGCTTGCAAATCCGGGCATCTTCATGGTGATCGCGCTGCGCAGCGGCCCTACCTCACCGGCCAGCAGGCGCGGCATCGATGCATTGCGTGCAAAGCTGCGCGCGTTGGCGACTGCGGGCCGCCTGCGCCTGCCCGAGGAGAGGGCACTGGATCTGATCCACTCCGCCGCGACCGGCACCATCCTGACGCTTTTGCGTCAGCCAGCTGACCGGCGCGACCTGTCGCTTGCCGATGCCGCGCGCGAGGCAATCATCGCAGCGATCAGCGGCGACGCCCCCGAAGGCGCGGATCACGGTGAAAAAGGTGCCGCCATGGCCCTGCGCGCCCGCCTTCCCGCGATCAACGGGCTCAGCGAGGGCGAGCGCCTGTTACTTTCCGAAATTCTCGACCGCATCGCCGCCGGATCATCGTCCTAAAGACCCCGCGCAACGCCCACCGTGCGCAAGCTGTGTACGCCCTGTGCACAGGCTGTGCCTATACGGTGTACGCCCAGTGCAGCGAAATCCCCAGCATTTGCTGAAGATCCCGCATCGCCGCTTCTTCGTTGCGCAAATACCGATTGCAACGCCCGCAGCCCGTTGCCTCAGCCCCGGATTCGCGCCCCGTCCGCGTCGAAATGAAACGCCCGCGCCGCATCCGGGGTCAGCCAGACGGCGCTGTCCACCGCATAATCATGCTCGCCAAACAGTCGCACGGTCAGCAGCCCGTGATCCTCGGTCAGCGCATAAACCAGCGTCTCGCCGCCCAGCTTTTCGACATGGCTGATGCGCCCGGCGATCTGCCCCGCCTCAGCCGAAATCGCCACATGCTCGGGCCGGATTCCCATCTGCGCCGAGGACATCCCAAGCGGCGCCGATTTCAGGAAATTCATCTGCGGACTGCCGATAAAGCCCGCCACAAAGGTATTCGCCGGATCGTTATACAGATCCATCGGCCGCCCCACCTGCTCGACCCGCCCGGCCCGCAGCACCACGATCTTGTCGGCAAGCGTCATCGCCTCCACCTGATCATGTGTCACATAGATCATCGTCGCGCCCAGTTCGCGGTGCAGCCGCGCGATCTCGATCCGGGTCGCGACACGCAGGGCGGCATCAAGGTTGGACAACGGCTCGTCAAACAGGAACAGCTTCGGTCGCCGCACAATGGCCCGCCCGATGGCGACGCGCTGCCGCTGACCGCCCGACAACTCTGCCGGTCGCCGCTCCAGCAGCGGCTGCAATCCCAGCATCCCCGACGCCTTCTCGGTCGCGCCCGATATCTCGGCTTTCGAGGCACCCGCCTGCTTCAGCGCCAACCCCATATTGTCGCGCACTGTCAGATGCGGATAAAGCGCATAGCTTTGGAAAACCATGGCAATTTCGCGCTTGGCCGGGGCCACGTCGTTCACGCGGTTCCCCCCGATCGTGACATCGCCCGAGGTGACATCCTCCAGCCCGGCGATCATCCGCAAAAGCGTCGATTTCCCGCAGCCGGAAGGCCCGACGAAAACGCAGAACTCACCCGGCTCGACGTTCAGATCGACACCGGCGATCACTTCGGTCTTGCCGAAGGATTTGGTAACATTGGACAAAGTCAGGGCTGACACGTCGCCGCCTCCTTCAAAGTTTGATTGCAACGCCGGTCCGGACGCTTTCGTCGGCGGCAAGGCAGACGGCAAGCGAGCGAACGGCATCCTGCATGTGACGGGTCAGATCCTGATCCTCGGCGATGGCTTTTGCCACAAAGGCCGCCTCGGCATCGCAAAGCTGCTGATGCCCCGGCTCACCCGCCATCGACAGATCCTCGTCTCCCTGCCCGACACGGTGAATACGCAAGGTCGAGGTCATCGTATGCGCATCCACATCGTCCGAGCGCACACCTTCGGGCATACGGATCGACACCGCGCCATTCGGGCTGACCACATCCTTCACGAAGAAGGCGGTATCCGACATCATCGGACCCCAGCCGGCCTCGTACCAGCCGACCGATCCATCGGCGAAAAGCACCTGAAATTGCCCGTAATTATACATATCCGGCGCAATCTCATCGCTGAGCCGCAGGCCCATCCCGCGCACCTCGACCGGGGCGGCATCGGTGATCTGGCACATGACATCGACGTAATGCACCCCGCAATCGACGATGGGCGAGGTGGTCCGCATCAGCGCCTTATGCACCTCCCATGTCGGGCCACTGGATTGCTGGTTCAGGTTCAGCCGGAACACATATGGCCCGCCCAAGCCCCGCGCCTCGGCAATCAGGCGTTGCCAGCTTGGATGATGCCGCAGGATATAACCCACGACCAGCTTGCGCCCTGTCTCCACCGCACAATCCATCACCCGCTGCGCATCGGCCACATTGGTCGCCAGCGGCTTTTCGACAAAGACATGCGCCCCCGCCTGCATCGCCGCCACTGCATAATCGGCATGGCTGTCGGAATAGGTGGCGATGCAGACCAGATCGGGTTTCAGCCGCTCCAGCGCCTCGGCATAATCGTGGCTCAGCGGATAGTCCCGCAGCGCTTCCGGCAGGTCAGGCGTGCTGCGATTGACCAGCCCGACGATCTGGAATGCCGGGTCGGCGTGATAGGCCAGCGCATGGCTTAGCCCCATATTGCCCAGCCCGGCGACAAGGACGCGGATCATTTCACGGCTCCTGCGGTGATGCCACGGATCAACTGGCGCGAGAAGATCAGATACAGCACCAGCACCGGCACGATGGCCAGGCTCAGCGCCGCAAGGACCGCGTTCCAGTTGGTGACGAATTGCCCGATAAACACCTGACTGCCCAGGGTGATGGTCTTGGTCGCCTCGGATGGCGCAAGGATCAGCGGGAACCACAGATCGTTCCAGATCGGGATCATGGTGAAGACGGCAACCGTCGCCATCGCCGGGCGGACCAGCGGCAACACCAGACGGAAGAAGATGCGATATTCGGACAGCCCGTCGATCCGCCCGGCATTCTTCAGATCGTCCGAGACGCCGCGCATGAATTCGGACAAGATGAAGATCGCCAGCGGCAGGCCCTGCGCGGTATAGACCAGCACCAGCGCGGTCAGCGTATTGACCAGCCCGGTCGCCACCATCAATTGCAGGATGGCAACGGTGCCCAACCGGATCGGGATCATGATCCCAAGCGCCAGATAAAGCCCGGTCAGCGTATTGCCCCGGAAGCGGTATTCCGACAGCGCAAAGGCCGCCATCGCCCCGAACAGCAGGACAAAGAACAGGCTGAACACTGTCACCGTCATCGAGTTCAGGAAATACTGGAAGAAATCCCCCTGCGACAGCACGGTCTGAAACCCGATCAGATCAAAGGTTTCCCGGGTCGGCAGGGCCAGCGGCTCGTTAAAGATCGCGCGGCGCGATTTGAAGCTGTTCACGACGATCACGAAAACCGGGAACAGCGCGATCAGGGTATAAAGGATCAGGATGCCGTGGGCGGCAACGCTGCGGGGAAGGGAACTGCGGGCGCTCATATCTTACGCTCCTCAGAACTGATAGCGGCGCAGCCGCGTCTGGATGGCGAACAGATAGATGCAGACGCCCACAAGGATGATCCCGAACATGGCGGTGGCGATGGTCGCCCCCATATGCGGATCGCCAAGCTGCAACTGGAACCCGAAGAAGGTCCGGTAAAGGAACGTCCCCAGAATATCGGTCGCGAAATTCGGCCCGGCCAAGGCCCCCTGACTGACATAGATCAGGTCAAAGGCGTTGAAATTGGCCACGAAGGTCAGAACCGAGATGATGCCGATCGAGGGCAGGATCAGCGGCAGCTTGATCTTCCAGAACTGCGACCAGCCGGTCACGCCGTCGATCTCTGCCGCTTCGATCACCTCATCGGGGATCGACAGCAGCGCGGCATAGATCAGCATCATCGGGATCCCCACGAACTGCCAGACCGAGACCAGCGCCAGCGTCGTCAGCGCCGTCCCTTCCCGCCCCAGCCAAGGGGCGAACAGGCTTTTCAGGCCGACCGCATCCAGCATGCCGGGCGCAATGCCCCAGATCGGAGACAGGATCAGCTTCCAGACAAAGCCGACGATCACGAAGGACAGAATGGTGGGGATGAAGATCGCGGTGCGATAGAACGCCGCCATCCGCAACCTTGGCGATGACAGCAAGGCCGCCAACATGATCCCGACCGGGTTTTGCACCAGCATGTGGATCAGAAAGAACCAGGCATTATTGGCAAGCGCGTTCCAGAACGCCGTTGACCAGCGCGGATCGCCGAAAAGGGTCGCGAAATTCGCCAGACCGACGAATACCCGGCCACCCTCGGCCTTGCCGAACAGCGACAGGTTCAGCGTCCCAATCAGGGGGATGATCATGATCGCCGTATAGACCAGCACAGCAGGTGCCAGAAATACCACGATATGCCATCGAAAGGCCTTCCGCTGCGCCATGCCGCGCCCCTTCTTCGTTGCTTAAATACCGTCTGGGGGTGCGGGGGCAAAGCTGCCCCCGCCTGAGAGCCGGATCAGTTCTTCTGCGGCTCGTACCACGAGGCCAGACCTTCTTGCAGCCGTTCTGCGGCCGCTTCCGGGGTCTCGGTGCCGTTGATCACGTTGGCGCTGGCATTCCAGGTCTCGTTCTCAAGGTTCGGCGTGCCGCGCGACAGGATCTGATAGGTGGAACGGATCGTCGGCTCGCAGTTTTCGCGCCAGCTTACGAATTCCTGTGCCACCGGGTTCTGCATCTCGACCGGATTCGAATTCATCGAGAAGAAGCCCGGCAAGGCATTGGCGTAAAGCGAGGCGAATTCGTCCGAGCCGACCCATTCAAGGAAGGTCCGGGCCGCATCCGCATTCGGCGATGCCGCGTTCAGACCCAGTGCGATATCGGTATGGTCGCTGATATAGCAGGTGTCACCCTCTGCCGCGACGGGCGGAGCGAAAGCTCCCATCTCGAAGGCGCCTTCGATCTGCGGCTCGAACACGCCGATCTCCCACGAGCCGGTCGGATAGATCGCGGCGCGGCCCAGCGTGAACAGGTTCTGGCTGTCGGGATAGGTCTGCGCCTCGAAGCCGTCGCCCAGATAATCCTTCCAGCGGGCAAGCTGCCGGAACGGTTCGACCCAGGCATCATCGGTCAGCTTCTGGCTGCCGTCGATCAGCGCCTTGCGGCCCTCTTCGCCCTTCCAATAGGTCGGCCCGATATTCTGGTAACCCATCGTGGCGGCTTCCCATTGATCCGGGGTGCCCATGGCCATCGGGATATAGGTGCCGTCTTCCTTGATCGCGTCCAGCACGGCATAGAATTGATCGACGGTTTTCGGCGGCTCCAGCCCCAGTTCCTCGAAGGCGTTCTTGTTATACAGGAACCCGTGGATGACCGAGGCCATCGGGACGCAGAAAGTCGCGCTGCCGTCATCCGTCTGCCACGCCGATTTCGCCACATCCGAGAAATTGGCCATCGACGCCAGATCGGTCAGATCGGCAAGCTGGCCCTTGTTGAACAGCTCCAACGAGGCATCGAAGGGGCGGCAGGTGATCAGATCGCCCGCCGAGCCTGCATCCAGCTTGGAATTCAGCACGGCATTATATTCCGCAGGCGCGGTCGGCGCGAAATTGATCTTGATGCCGGGATTGGCGGCCTCGAACGCCGGGATGATCGTGTCCTGCCAGATTTGCAGGTCATCGTTACGCCAGCTTTCGACGGTCAGCGTCACGTCTTGCGCGGCGGCGGTGCCCGCCAGCATGGTGCTGGCCAGAAGGGCCAATCGTAGTTTTCCGGTCATGTCATTCTCCCTGATATTGGGCCTGTTCTCCGGCCCTTCGTTGCCAAAAAGTTTTGCTTCCGATCATTTCAGAAGTGGTTGCAGATGTCCTTCGCTGCGCGTCAGCGCGTCGCGGGCGGCGTCGGGCTCCACGCCCTGTGCCACCAGAATCGCCGTCTTCACCGCGCCTTGCGTTGCCGCAAGCGCCGCCTCGGCCACCGCCAGCGGCACCGAAGCGACATCGCCGACGATCCGCGCGGCGCGCTCGACCAGCTTTGCATTGTCAGCGGTCAGATTGACCATGTAGCCATCATGCACATGCCCAAGCCGGATACCGACCAGCACCGACAGCATGTTGAGCGCCACTTTCTGCGCGGTCGCCGCCCCCATCCTCGTGGATCCGGCGACCATCTCCGGTCCCGTATCCAGCAAGACGGGAATATCGACCGCTTCCAGCAGCGGTGCCCCCGGCACATTCGCGAAGCCAACGACGGTCACACCCCGCGCCCGCGCCTGTTCAGCAATGGTCAGCGCATAGGGCGTGCGCCCCGACGCCGCCAGCACCAGCACCACATCACCCGATTGCAGACCCGAGGCGTCCAGATCGGCGATGGCAAGACGGGCGTCATCCTCTGCCGCGCCTTTCATATGCAGCAGCGCATCAGCGCCGCCTGCGAACATCATCGGCGTCTGTGCCGGGGCCAGTCCGAACGTGCCTGCCAGTTCAAGGCAATCCGCCAGCGCCATCAGGCCAGAGCTTCCGGCCCCCGCATAACCCATTCGTCCGCCCGCACGCAAAGCTGCAGCCGCGGCCTCGGCAGCCATCTCGATCGCGGGCAAGGCCGGATGCAGGGCGGCAAGCGCGCCGATCTGGGCGTCCAGCAAAGCCGACAAAACCCGGTCCGCGGACCGCAGATGCAGCCCCTCGGCTTCGGGATGTCGCGATTCTGTCCTTGGTTCGGGCATCTGATTCCTCACTTGATCCGATAATGCCAAATCAATACCAATTGTAAAGAGTGTTAACGAAAATGGTCCAAATAGCCTATTTTGCAGGCAAACTCACTTTCGACTTTTCATTTGGTATTGCTTTGGTATCTTGTCAGCAAGGAGATCGTAATGGTGCTTTTTCTGGGAATCGATGGTGGCGGCACGGGGTGCAGGGCGGCTTTGGCCGATGCCGATGGCCGCGTGATCGGTCGCGGCCATGGCGGGCCTGCCAATATCAACACCAATGTCGATACCGCCGCCGCCAACATCCTTGCCGCCACGACCGAGGCGCTTGCCAATAGCGGTGCCGACCCTCGCGATCTGATCGCGACACTGGGACTTGCCGGGGGCACAATCAAGGCGGCGACGCAGCGTCTGTCTGACCTGCTGCCCTTCGCGAAATCCCAGATCGTGAACGACGCCATTACCGCCACGCGCGGCGCGCTTGGCCCTGATGACGGCATTCTCGCGGCGCTTGGAACCGGCTCGGTCTTTGCCGTCCAGCGTGCGGGCCATGTCCGGCAGGTCGGCGGGCGCGGCTTTCTGATGGGGGATGAAGGCAGCGGCGCGGTCATGGGCCGGGCACTGCTGGCCGATGCGATGCGGGCAGGGGATGGTTTCCTGCCGATGACGCCCCTGCTGCAAAGCCTGCTTGATGAATTTGGCGGTGCCGAGGGGATCATCTCTTTCGGCAACCATGCCAGCCCCGCAAAATTCGGCGAACTCGCGCCACGGATCGTCAATTCCGAGGATGAGGCCGCGCGCCGCATCCTGGACAAGGCGGTGGATAAGGTCCGCCACATCCTGACCGTTCTGCAGGACGGGGACAGCCTGCCGGTTGTCTTCGTCGGCGGTCTGGGCGCGTCCTATGCGGCCCGGCTGCGCGGTCCATGGCCGGTGCAGCAGGCACGCGGCGATGGCGTCGATGGGGCCTTGCTCATGGCCCGCCAGATGGCAGGTGCCGCATGAGCGAGTTGTTCAAGGCCACCGATTTCAACGATGCCAGCGGCGGTCCGCTTTATCTGCAACTGCACCGCCGCATCGCCGAGGCGATCATCTCGGGCCGCCTGAAACCCGGCGACAGCCTGCCGCCAGAGCGTGAGATGGCCGCCCAGACCGGCCTGTCGCGGGTCACCATCCGCAAGGGGATCGAGGCGCTGGTCGCCTCGGGTCAACTGGTGCAGCGGCGTGGCTCCGGCACCTTCGTTGCGCCAAAGGTAGAGCGGCTGGAACAGGCGCTGTCGCTGCTGACCTCGTTCACCGAGGATATGGCCCGGCGTGGTCGGCAGGTCGAAAGCCGCTGGCTGGCGCGCGGATTGCACGCCCCTGCCCCGGAAGAGGTGATGGCGCTTGGCCTTGGCGCGGGCGACCGTGTCGCGCGGCTTGAACGGGTGCGCAGCTCCGACGGTGTGCCGCTGGCAATCGAACGCGCCTCGCTGCCCTCTGCGATCCTGCCGGACCCCGAGGTGGTCGAAACCTCGCTTTACGGGGTGCTGGAGGCGCGGGGATTGCGCCCGGTCCGGGCGGTTCAACGGATTTCGGCGACCAATCCGAATGCCAAGGACGCCGAATTGCTGGGCGTCGGGGCGGCGGTCGCGGCGTTGCGGATCGAACGCATGTCTTATCTCGGCACCGGACAGGTGGTCGAGTTCACCCGGTCCATCTATCGCGGCGATGCCTATGACTTCGCCGTCGAGCTGAAACTGGCCCCCGGTCCCGATCAGGGCGAGGCCGAAAGGAATATCGCATGACACAAAGCCACATGGCCCGCGAAGTGGCCGAAATCCCGCAGGTCGTGGCCCGCTTTCTGGCCGATTCGCAGGGCGTTCTTGGCGCGGCGGCGGCAGCGCTTCGCCAGACCGATCCGGGCGTGATCGCCACGGTCGCGCGCGGCTCATCCGACCATGCCGCAGCCTATCTGAAATATGCGATCGAATTGCAGACCGGCATTCCGGTCGCTTCGGTCGGGCCATCCATCGCCTCGATCTACAAACGCCCGCTTCGGCTGGCCGGGGGGGCCTGCATCGGCATTTCCCAATCAGGCCGCAGCCCCGACATCGTCGAGATGATGCAGGCCAGCACCGATAGCGGCGCCTTGTCCATCGCCATCACCAACCACGCCGACAGCCCGATGGCGCTGGCCTCGGCCCATTGCCTGCCCCTGCAGGCGGGGGAAGAGAAAAGCGTGGCGGCGACCAAGACTTTCGTCGCATCCGTGCTTGCGGGGCTGGCTTTGCTGGCCGAATGGAGCGACGATGAATCACTGCGCGATTCCATCGCAGCCCTGCCGGATGCGCTGCAACAGGCGGTGTCGCTTGACTGGACGCCGCTGGCCGCCCGGCTTGCACGCGCGCAGCATGCTTTTGTTCTGGGGCGCGGTCCCGGTTTTGCGATTGCAAATGAGGCGGCACTGAAGATGAAAGAGACATCGGGCATCCATGCCGAGGCCTATAGCGCCGCCGAAGTCCTTCACGGCCCCGCTGCCATCGTCCAGTCCAGCTTTCCAGTTCTGGCGCTTGGCGTCGATGATGCGGCGCTTCCGCAGCTTGCGGCGACGGCCAGCCGTCTGGCAGATCAGGGGGCCGATGTCTTCGTGACCGGAGCTGACGTTCCCGGCGCGACCATCCTGCCCTCGGTTCCCGGCCTGCATCCGCTGCTGGCACCGCTATCCCTGATCGTCAGCTATTATGCCTGCGTCGAGGGGCTGGCCCGAAGACGCGGCTTTGACCCGGACACGCCCCCGCATCTGCGCAAGGTGACGGAGACGCGCTGATGCCCCAGATCCTGACCGGCGCCCGAATTTTCGATGGCCAGAGATTGATCTCTGGTCATGCGCTGGTGATCGAAGACGGCGTGATCCGGTCCATCATCCCCGCCGACAGCGCCCCTGCCGGGTCGCAACGGGTGGAAGGGATCATCGCACCGGGCTTTGTCGATCTGCAGGTGAATGGTGGCGGCGGCGTGATGGTGGACGGCGCGACCGATCTGCACGCCCTTCGCCATATCTGCGCCACGCATCTGCGGCTTGGCTGTGCGGGCATCCTGCCGACGCTGATCAGCGACACGCCCGAGGCGACACGACAGGTCATCGCCGCCGCCTATGCGGCGGCATGGACCGGCGTGCCGGGCTTTCTGGGACTACATCTCGAAGGGCCGCATCTGGACCCTCGCCGGCATGGTGCCCATGACCCCGCCGTGCTGCGCCCGATGACATCCGAGGATCTGGATCTTCTCTGCGATGCCGCCCGCGCCCTGCCCGTTCTGATGGTGACGCTTGCACCAGAGGCCGCGACCCCGGAACAGATCGCCACGCTTGTCGGGGCTGGTGCGGTGGTCAGCCTTGGTCACAGCGATTGCGATTTTGACACGGCCAGCGCGGCCTATGCCGCGGGTGCAGGCTGCACCACGCATCTCTTCAACGCCATGAGCCAGATGGGCCACCGTCAGCCCGGTCTGGTCGGCGCGGCCCTGACCGAATCCCGCGCCATCGGGCTGATCGCCGATGCAGTCCATGTCCACCCCGCCGCCATGCGCATTGCCCTTTCGGCACGGTCCGAGGGGGTGTTCCTTGTCAGCGATTGCATGGCCTTCGCCGGGACCGATCTAACCGAAATGCCGCTGAATGGCCGGTTGATGTATCGCCAGAACGGCAGGCTGACACTGGCCGACGGCACCCTTGCCGGGGCCGACCTGCGGCTTGACCGCGCGCTTCAGGTTCTGGTTGGCGAAGTTGGTATCCCGGCCGAACGCGCGCTTGCCATGGCGACCAGCGAACCGGCCCGCGCCATCGGCCTTGATGACCGCTACGGCCATATCATCCCCGGACGCCATGCCGACATGATATTGCTGGACGATCGGCTAACGCTGCAATCGGTCTGGCAATATGACGAATGGCAGCCTGCTTTGCAGCAGAATGCCGCGCTCTGATCCCGCGAAAGCTCTGGTCCGGCCCGCAGAATACCGCTAGGAAATCGGGCATGGAAAAGATCGACCTGCCCGAGCGCCCCGACTGGCGCGACACCGCCAAGGAAGTAGGCTTCACCTTCGCCGATATGCATGGTGAGCCTTACTGGGACGAAACCTCGGCCTATCGCTTCTCGCTGCGTGAGATCGAAGAGGATATCGAGGATCCCTCGACCGATCTGCACGCCATGTGCCGGGATGCGGTGCAGGAAATCGTCGGCAATGAGATGCTGATGGGCAAACTGGGCATCCCCGAGGCGCATTGGGATCTGGTCGCCGATAGCTGGCGGCGGAACGAGCCGGAAATCTATGGCCGCTTCGATCTGGCCTATGACGGCAACGGCCCGGCGAAACTGCTGGAATACAATGCCGACACGCCGACCTCGCTATACGAAAGCGCGTCCTTTCAGTGGCAGTGGCTGGAGGATCAGCTAGAGGCAGGCGTCCTGCCCGAAGGCGCGGATCAGTTCAACGGCATTCACGAGGCGCTGGTCGAACGCTTCCGTGAATTGTTCCCGAAGAACACCGAGCTGCATTTCACCGCCATCGCCGACAACCCGGAAGACTATGCCACCGTCGAGGCGATGGGCTGGGCCGCCCGCGAGGCCGGGATGGGCGCGCATTACACCGATCTCGACAAGATCGGCATCAGCAAGGACGGTCAATTCGTGGACAGCGACGACCGGGTAATCGGCACGCTGTTCAAGCTCTATCCCTGGGAAGACCTGCTGAACGAGGATTTCGCCCGCAATATTGCAGGGTCAGGCGCGATGTTCCTTGAACCGGCATGGAAGGCTTTGTTGTCGAACAAGGGCATCCTGCCGATCCTGTGGCAGATGTTCGAGGGTCATCCGAACTTGCTGCCTGCCTTCTTCGCCGACGACGTGGCCGACGCGCTGGTCGCGGGCGGCAAGCCGGTGCCCGCCGTGGCCGACGCCTATGCCCGCTCGGCCGATCTGCTGCGGGCGGGCCATGTGGTGAAACCGATCTTTTCGCGCGAAGGCGCCTCGGTCAGCATTGTCGAGAATGGCGATGTCACCGAGGCCTCGCCCAATACCGACTATGACCAGCATCCCCGCATCGTTCAGGCCTATGCCCCCCTGCCCGATTTCGGCGGCTTCCGCCCGGTGATCGGCGCTTGGATCGTTGGCCGCACCTGCGTCGGCATGGGCCTGCGCGAGGATCGCTCGCGCATCACCCAGGATCTTTCGCGTTTCAAACCCCATTTCATTACGGAATAATAAAGGCCGAGGAGGAATCATGAGAAAACGCTCCAGAACCGTCGCGCTGACCATTCTTGGCGCCGCATCCTTCGCCATCGCCGGTTGCCGCGACGAACAGGTCGAGGCGCAGGCCTATCCCGATCTGGCCGCATGTCAGGCCGCCGCGACCGATGGTGGACTGATCACAGCCGATCAGTGCCAACAGGCCTTCACCGAGGCCGAGCAACTGCATGTCGAATCCGCCCCCCGCTATGACAGCCTTGCCGTCTGCGAGGAACAGCACGGCGCCGGCAATTGCGGCTCGGAACAGGAGCAGGTGTCGAATGGCGGGTCGGGCAGCATCTTCATGCCGCTGCTGGCGGGCTATCTGATCGGTAGCATGCTGGGCGGCGCCGGGCGCGGCATGGCGGCATCGCAGCCGATGTATAGCAACGGTCAGGGCGGCTACACCAACGCGGCGCGGACCAGCACCTTCAACTCGAACAGCGGACGCGGCGCGATGAGCAGCCAGCAATTCACCCGCCCCACCGCAACCGCAGGCCAGCCGCCGATGTCACGGGCAACCGCCACATCGCGCGGGGGCTTCGGCAATAGCGGCGGATCACGCAGCTTCGGCGGATAAGAAACGGGTCTGCGGTCGGGCCAATGACCGCCGCAGCTACCCCCGCCCGCGATACCCCGGCACGCCCTGATCGGGCAGCCAAAGCCCGGCAGGCACGGCCCCGCTCTGCCAGAACACGTCGATCGGCATGCCACCCCGCGGATACCAGTATCCGCCGATCCGCAGCCATTGCGGCGCCAGCAACTGCACCAGCCGCTTGCCGATCCCGACGGTACAATCCTCGTGGAACGCACCGTGATTGCGGAAACTGCCCAGATATAGTTTCAGCGACTTTGACTCGACCAGCCACTCATCCGGCACATAATCGATGACCAGATGCGCGAAATCGGGCTGGCCGGTGATCGGGCACAGGCTGGTGAATTCGGGCTGCGTGAAGCGGACGACATAAGCCTCGCCCGGCTGCGGGTTCGGCACCCGTTCCAGCACGGCCTGTTCGGGACTGTCCGGCAGATCGATCTTTGCGCCAAGCTGGGTCAGCGCGTCGGTATAATGGCTCATCTGATGCTCCTGTTTTGACCGGGTGGGCTGCGACCGGAGCCGCGCGGATAGCAGCCCGCCCCGCCAGCGTCAAACTGTCGGCTTGCGTCCCCGCGCCGCCTGTCGCAGGAAGTGAACATGACCAAGGACATCGCCATCGTCGGAGCAGGGATCGGCGGTCTCGCCGCAGCCATTCTCTGCGCAGGCGAAGGCCACCGCCCGGTGCTGTTCGAACGCTTCGACCACCCCCGTCCGGTCGGCTCCGGACTGGTGATCCAGCCGGTCGGGCTTGCGGTTCTGGACATCCTGGGCGCGGGCGAACAGGCGCGGGCACTGTCCTCACCCGTCCAACACATGCTGGGTCACGAGGCGAAATCCGGCCGCCGCATCCTTGATGTCTCTTACCCCGCTGGTGCGCCGGGCCGCGCCTTTCACAGATCCAGCCTGTTCGATCTGCTCTGGCAACAGGTCGCGGCCAAGGCGATCCCGGTCATCACCTCTGCCATCATCACCGATGCGCCTCTGACCGGCGCGAAACGGATGCTGCACCTGAAGGATGGCCGCCGCGAAGGCCCGTTCGATCTGATCATAGACGCCTCGGGCAGTCGCTCACCACTATCGCCGCTGAAGGCCCGCCCGCTTAACTTCGGTGCGCTCTGGGCCAGCGTGCCTTGGCCCGACGCCACCAACCTTCCGCGGACCGAGTTGCGCCAATGCTACCGCCGCGCAGACCACATGGCGGGCATTCTGCCCATCGGCCACCTGCCCGACGACCCGACCCCGATGGCGGCTGTCTTCTGGTCGCTGCCCGCCAAAAGCATTCCCGACTGGTCGGACCGTCCCTTCGATGCGTGGCGCGATCAGGTGATGGCCTTCTGGCCCGAAACCCGCCCCTTCCTCGCCAATCTCGCGCGTGGGGCGCTGACCCCGGCCACCTATACCCACGGCACCCTCCGCCGCCCCTATGCCGAGGCGCTGGTCCATATCGGCGACGCGGCCCACCGCGCCAGCCCGCAACTTGGTCAGGGGGCGAATATGGCGCTGCTTGACGCCTGCGCCCTCGCGCTGGCCCTGCGCCAACCGCTGCACGAGGCTTTGCCCGCCTATGCCCAGATGCGCCGCTGGCATATCCGCAGCTACCAGATGATGAGCGCGGCCTTCACCCCGATGTATCAGTCGCACAGCCGCGCCCTGCCGCTGCTGCGCGATCACCTGCTGGCCCCCACTGCGCGACTGCCGGGCATTCGCCAGATCCTGACCCATCTGGTCGCGGGCACGCTGCTGCCACCGATCGCGGGCGAGCATTTCCCCGATCCCCGCCCCGAACTGCTGCCGGAGGCTGCATGACCCTGCCGCCCCGCTTCCCCATCACCGAAGACCAGATCGACCGGATCGTCGCGACCTTCTACGCCCGCATCCGCCGCCACGACATCCTTGGCCCGGTCTTTGCCAACCATGTCACCGACTGGCCAGAACACGAGGCCAAGATCGCCCGCTTCTGGCGCAAGGCGATCCTTGGCCAGCCCGCCTATGACGGCAATCCGATGCAGGTCCACCGTGCCGCAGGCGATGTGAAACCCGAACATTTCGCGCATTGGCTGGCGCTGTTCGATGACACCCTGACCAAATCGCTGCCGGAACATCAGGCCGCAAGCTGGTCCGCGCTTGCCCATCGCATCGGACGCGGCCTACGCCTCGGCGTGGAAGAGGACACACGCCCGACCGGCGCGCCGCCCTCACTCCGATAGCTTCTTCTTCAAAGAAATATCCTCGGGGGTCCGGGGGCGAAGCGCCCCGGCTATCCCCGGTTGCGTGGCGGGCGAGGCTTGTAAACCGGCAGCTTCCAGCCCCACCACAAACTGCCCGCCCGCAGGGTCCAGACGACAATCCCGCCGCAGATCAACGCGACGACCCGCTCGAACCCGCAGATATCCAGCAGAACCGCCGCCGTCGCCCCGCCAAAGGCCGCCGTCAGGTAAAGCTCGCCCTGCTTCAGAACCAGCGGCACCTCATTGCCGACGACATCGCGCATCAACCCGCCGAATGTCCCGGTCACGACACCCATGATGATGATGATCACCGGCCCAAAGCCGCCATCCATCGCCACACCAGCGCCCGCCGCAACCGCAACCGACAGCGCCACACTATCCAGCCAGACCAGCCATTTATATCGGCTTTCGAACAGATGCGCCGTCCAGAAGACCAGCAAGGCCGCCGCCGCCGCCATCAGCACATAGGACGGTCGCGCCACCCAGAAAACGAATTCCCGCCCCAGCAGAAGATCGCGCAAGGTGCCGCCGCCAACAGCTGTCAGCGCCGCCATAAAGATGAACCCTACCGGATCAAGCTGGGCGCGGCTGGCAACCAGCGCGCCGGTCAGCGCGAAGATCAGCACCGATCCATAATCCAGAACCGGCAGGATCGCGGTCAGGTTCATGTCGCAGCGGCTTCCTTGAACGGGGCCATCCCGGCCCGCGCCAATTCATCCGCACGCTCATTCTCGGCATGGCCGGCATGGCCCTTGATCCAGCGCCATTCGACCTGATGCCGCTTCTGCGCCTCGTCCAGACGCTGCCACAATTCGACATTCTTGACCGGCTTCTTGTCCGCAGTCCGCCACCCGTTCCGCTTCCAGCCGTGAATCCACTGGGTCACGCCGTTCTTAACATAGGCGCTGTCGGTGGTGATGATGATCTGGCTTGGCCGGGTCAGCACCTCCAGCGCCGAAATCGCCGCCATCAGTTCCATCCGGTTGTTGGTCGTGTCGGCCTCACCGCCGGCAAGCTCACGCTCTTTCAGGATCTTGTCGCCATCCAGCGCCCGCATCAGCACGCCCCAGCCACCGGGGCCGGGATTGCCGCTGCACGCGCCGTCGGTCCATGCATGCAGTTCCGTCACGCCCGCGCCACCGCCAGTTTCAGCCCAAGCGCCGCAAAGGATGCCGCAAAGGCGCGTCGCATCCAGCGCATCGTCGTCTCGGAGGCCAGCAGCGCATCACGCCCGCAAGCGGCCAGAATCGCGTAGCCAATAAAGGTCAGGAAGGTGACGCCAGAGAAGACCGCGCCCAGTTCGATCAGCAACCCCATGCCCGAGCCTGCGGGCATGAATTGCGGAATGAAGGCCACGAAGAACAAGGGCAGTTTCGGGTTCAAAAGATTCAGCAAAATGCCCCGCCAGACGATCCGTCCCGCCGTGGCCGGTTTCGCCGGAACAACCGACATGCTGCCACGATCCTTCAGCACCGCCCAAGCCATCCACAACAGATAGGCCACGCCCGCGAATTTGATGATCTGGAACAGCACCGCGCTGGTATGCAGCACGGCCGCCAACCCGGCCATGGCAACGATCATGTGAAACACCGTCGCGATGGTGCAGCCGACCGAAGCCCAGAAGCCCGCCCGCATCCCCCCGCCCAGCGTCATCGACAGCGTGTAGATGACACCGATTCCCGGTGAGACGCAGACGATCAGAACCGTCAGAAGATAGTCGAGGCTCATGCATCGATCCTTACATATCCGGGCAGGGCCTGAATGCGCCCAAGCCATTGATTGATTGCGGGGAAACGCGCCATGTCAAAGCCGCCCCGTGCGCCCGCGGTGTGAGTGTAGCCGTAAAGCGAGATGTCCGCGACGCTCATCTGATCGCCCGCCAGCCAGTCGTGGCCCTTCAGCCGATCCTCCATGATCTGCAGCAACGCATGCCCGCGATCCAGCAAATCGGCCATCCGCTCGGGCGTCGCCAGATGCTTGCGGCTTGGATAGAAATTCAGCGCCCCACGCACCGCGACCACGCCTTCATGCTGATTCTGCTCCCAGAAAAGCCAGCTCAGCATCGTGGCCCGCTGCAGCGGATCGGTCGGGATATAGGTCGAGCCCTCGGCCAGATGATAGATGATCGCATTCGATTCCGGCAGTAACCGACCATCATCAAGCTCCAGCACCGGAGCCTTGCCGAAGGGTAACCGACCCTCTGCCTTGGCCTCGGCCAGCGCGGGGGATGCGTCCTCGACATGCACGATCTCATAGTCGCGCCCCAGCAATGCCAGCAGCAACCGCACCTTGTAGCTGTTTCCCGAAGAGGGCATCGAATAAAGCTTCATCACGGTCCTTCCCGCCAAAAAGATGCAAGGGCGGAGAGTGGCGGTTCAGGCGCTTTCGCGCAAGACACGCGGAACCTTGAATTCGATATTTTCCTGCGCTGTCTCAACCAGTTCCACGGTGACGTCATAACGGGCACGGAAGGCGTCGATCACCTCGTTCACCAGCACCTCGGGGGCGCTGGCACCGGCGGTCACACCAACCGCACGGGCACCCTCAATCGCGCGCCAGTCGATCTGATCGGCCCGCATGACAAGCTGCGAATAGGCGCAACCGGCAGCACTGCCCACTTCAACCAACCGCTTGGAATTGCTGGAATTCGGCGCACCGATGACCAGCAACGCATCGATCTTGTGCGCCACTGCCTTCACCGCCGCCTGACGGTTGGTCGTCGCATAGCAGATATCTTCGCGCGCCGGGCCGGTGATCGCCGGAAATCGCAGCTTCAAAGCCTCGACAATCGCCGCGGTATCATCGACCGACAGGGTGGTCTGGGTGATGAAGGCCAGCCGCTCGGGATCGCGGGGCTGGATCGCCGCCACATCCTCGACCGTCTCGACAAGGATCACCTCGCCATCCGGCAATTGCCCCATGGTCCCAAGCACTTCCGGGTGCCCCTCATGGCCGATCATGACCATCTGCAAACCGTCGGAATGGTGCCGCGCAGCTTCGTTATGGACCTTGGTGACCAGCGGACAGGTGGCGTCCACATGGATCATATTGCGCCGCTGCGCCTCGGCCGGGACCGATTTCGGCACGCCATGGGCCGAGAAGATCACCGGGCGGTCATCGGGGCATTCGTCCAGCTCTTCGACAAAGATCGCGCCTTTTTCACGAAGAGAATCAACGACATATTTGTTATGGACGATCTCGTGCCGGACATAGACCGGCGCGCCCCATTTCGTCAGCGCCATCTCGACGATCTTGATCGCGCGGTCCACACCGGCGCAAAACCCGCGCGGCGCGGCAAGATAAAGGGTCAGGGGCGACATCGAATGTTCCATGCAGGTGACGTAGCGCGAGAGGGGGCTTTCGTCCAGAGATAGGGGCCGAAATGCCCCTCACAAGGCAGGCACCGACGATCCGCCGGGAAATTCCGCGCCCGCCGCGAATAACGGCAGGCGCGGCACGTTAGCTTAAAGCGCCATATCCGGCACCCGTTCGATCTCGCCTTCCGGCGCGGGCATCGGCATCACCGCCCCCTCGACCTGCGGCGACGGGATTGCCAGATCCAGCGTCTTTTCAGTCATCGCCCAGATGCTGGCGATCATGTCGGGGTCGCCGTTCAACTCGATCCCATAGCTCGGCACGATCTGGCGCAGCTTCGATTGCCATTCCGGCGTGGCTAGCCGGTCGGCAAACACCCGCTCCAGCAGATTCAGCATGATCGGCGCGGCTGTCGAGGCGCCCGGCGACGCGCCCAGCAGACCCGCGATTGATCCGTCACTGGCACTGACGATCTCGGTCCCCAGCTTCAGAACGCCACCCTCATCCGCATCGCGCTGAATGATCTGCACGCGCTGACCGGCCTGCCACAGATACCAATCCTCGTCCTTGGCCTGCGGATAATATTCGCGCAAAGCCGCCATCCGGTCCTCTTGCGACATCATCAATTGACCGGCCAGATATTTGACCAGATCGAATTCGTCCCAGGCCACGCTCAGCATCGGCCAGATATTTTCCAGCGTGATCGAGGCGGGCAGATCGAAATAAGACCCGTTCTTCAGGAACTTGGTCGAGAAGGTGGCAAATGGACCGAACAGCAGAACCTCTTTCCCGTCCAGCACCCGCGTATCCAGATGCGGCACCGACATCGGCGGCGACCCGACCGAGGCCTTGCCATAGACCTTCGCCAGATGCTGCTGCACGATCTCCTGATTTTCGGTCACAAGGAACGATCCGCCGACCGGGAAGCCTGCGAAATCATCGATCTCGGCAATCCCCGAAAGCTGCAACAGCGGCAGCGCGCCGCCGCCCCCGCCGACAAAGACAAAGCGCGCGTTGACCACCTCTTCCGAACCGTCCGGCCCAGCCGAGGTCACGCGCCACGTCCCGTCCTCATTGCGGAAGATCGCCCGGACTTCGGCAGAGACGCGCAGGCTGAACTGATCCTGCCCGGACAGATAGTCCACATATTGGCGGGTGATCTCGCCGAAATTCACATCCGTGCCCAGATTGGATTTCGTCGCCGCCAGCTTCGTCGCCGGATCGCGCCCCGCCATCATCAGCGGCACCCATTCGGCAATCTGCGCGTGGTCGGTGGTGAACTCCATCCCGGCGAAAAGCGGGCTGGCCTGCAGCGCCTCATAGCGGCGGCGCAGGTAATCGACATTCTCCTCGCCCCAGACCAGATTCATGTGGGGGGTCGAGTTGATGAAGGATCGCGGATTGCTCAGCGTGCCGCGATTGATCTGATGCGACCAGAACTGGCGCGAGATCTGGAACTGCTCGTTGATCGCAATGGCGCGGTTGATGGTGACGTTTCCGTCCACATCCTCGGGCGTATAATTCAGCTCGCACAGCGCCGAATGGCCGGTGCCGGCATTGTTCCACCCGTTCGAGCTTTCCTCGGCCACGGCATCCAGCCGCTCGATCATCTCGAAGGTCCAGCCCGGCTCAAGCTCGTGCAGCAGGACGCCAAGGGTTGCGCTCATCATGCCGCCGCCGATCAGGACGACATCAACGGTGCGCGCGTTTTCCTGCGCCCGCGCTTGCGGGATCGGAAGCGCCGCGACCGCCGCCGCCGCAATGGTCGAGCCAAGAAGCTGTCGGCGGTTCATCACGACATGGCCGCGCGTGGCCCCTTTGCTTCGCGCGTCAGTGTCTGGGGAATATTGAGGAGGGGTTTTCAAGGGAGGGCCTTTCCGGTTTTGTCACACGCCATCCCCGCACAGGACTTGGGAAAGACGCGCGAACCACATCAAGATTTTCTCCACCGCAGCGCAGGTCGCATGAAAGCGTGACAGATGCCAGCGCGAAATTCACCACCGCGAGCGAAGGCGGGATCGCCGCTTTTAGACAGCCTCGACAACATTCCTCGCGCGGGCCACAGTAGCCGTTCACGACAGGGAGCCGCAGAATGAGCGATACCGACCCGAAGGTGGACAAGCTTCTTGCAGGCATCACCGACTGGCGCGACGAGGTTCTGGCGCTGCGTGCCCTGCTGCTGGAAAGCCCGCTGAAAGAGGAATTCAAATGGCGTTCGCCGGTCTATACCCATGACGGCGCCAATGTCGCGATCATCTGGGGCTTCAAGGACCGCGCCAGTCTGGGCTTTTTCAAGGGCGTGCTGCTGAAAGACTCCGAAGGCATCCTTGAAGCGCCCGGCGACAATTCCCGTTCGTCGCGCGGTGTGAATTTCACCGACACCGCCCGGATCGAGGCTTTGAAGCCGGTGCTTCTCGCCTATATCGACGAGGCGATCGCGAATGAGAAGGCCGGTCTGAAGGTCGATTTCCCCAAGGACGATCTGGACTACCCCGAGGAGCTGGTGGCCCGTCTGGACAGCGACACCGATTTCCGCACCGCCTTCGAGGCCCTGACCCCCGGTCGCCGCCGTGGCTGGGTGCTGCATTTCTCGCAGGCGAAACAGTCGGCCACCCGCGCCTCACGCATCGACAAGGCCGCGCCGCGTATCCTTCAGGGCAAAGGCATGCAGGACCGCTGATCGTCCCGCGCGGTCACAGGCAGAACGCAACACACCGTTCGCAAGCTGTGTACGCCCTGTGCACGTCCTGCGCATGCGCGGTGCACGCCCTGTGCAGCTAAAACTCCAGCATTTGCTGGCCCAACCCGCAGGATCAATTTCTGCGTCAAGTTAACACCCAAACCGCAACACCCACGCGGTGTTGCGCAAAGAAAAACGCCCGCAGCTTTCGCCACGGACGCCATCATAGAAAGCCTTGGGTGGGCTTTCAGCCCACCGTCACCTCAGCGACGCAGACCCAGCTTGCCGATCAGATCGGTATAGCGGGCTTCGTCTTTCTTCTTCAGATAGTCCAGCAGCTTACGGCGCTGTGCGACCAGCTTCAGAAGACCACGACGCGAGTGGTTGTCTTTCTTGTGGGTCTTGAAGTGCTCGGTCAGCGTGGCAATACGCGACGACAGGATCGCAACCTGAACTTCGGGCGAACCGGTGTCACCGGCAACGGTGCCGAACTCTTTGATGACGCGGGCTTTTTCTTCAACAGTAATCGACATCGGGGTCTCCTTTCGGAAATTGGGGTTATGGCGCAAGCCGGGATGTCGTCCAGCACTGGCCCATGGAGTCACCTACCCTAGCCGGGCAGATGAGCGCCTATAGGGGAAATGTCGTCGAAATGAAAGCGATTCTTGATCGCCTTCGTCCCGCCACCCTCACCGCTGGCCCAAAGGCACGATGACGATATCTTCAACCGTCAGACCACCATCCTGCAACAACCGACCGATAGCCGACCCGTTGACGGTGATCAGCAACGTATCATCCTGATCCCGCTGCAAGGCGATCTCAGCATTCACGGCAATATCTGCGGGTAAATGCAGGAAAATCTGATCCTCGACGCCATTGTAACCAGCGATCACCGGCACCTCGCCATCGACCTGCCGCAGAACGAAATGATCAGCGCCCGCCAACCCTTCGGCAAAGTCGCCCGCACCCGGCATCAGCGTATCGTCGCCCTCGCCGCCATGCATCCAGACGGTCTCGGGGTCGTCGTCCCCGATCAGCAGATCATTGCCGCGCCCGCCATCCAGATCGTCGGCACCGCCGCCCGAGATCAGCACATCGTCGCCATCATTTCCCGACAGCCAGTCAGTGCCGCTGCCACCATGAAGCGTGTCGTTGCCTTCGCCACCGTAGAGGGTGTCGTCGCCCTGCTCACCCCAGATCAGATCATCGCCGCACTGTCCGGCCAGCAGATCATTGCCCGCACCACCATAGATTTCGTCATTGCCGCCCGGCCCATATTCGGCCTCGCCCTGCACCCAGTCATTTCCGTCGCCCGCCCGGATTGTATCGTCACCAAGCCCGCCGCGCAGATCGTCATCGCCCGCACCGCCATCCAGCGAGTCACCACCCGCACCGCCCATCAGGTAATCGGAACCGTCGCCACCAAGATAGATCTGCCCATCGGGCACAGGAATCTGCGGTGCCGGGGGATCAGTAAGCCCGTCAACGGGCGGTTCAACCGGGGTCGGGCCGCCGGTCTCTACCTCGCTGCTGCGGGTATCGCCGATGGCACCCGGATCGGGTTCACCCAGAACAACATGCAGAGGCGCAACATCAACCGTCTGCCCTGTGCCGGAAAGGCCGTCGTCATCATCATCCTGTCCAAGCGCATCATCCGAAGCCGAGGAGCCGGACAGGTCGATCGCCAGACCCGCCACAACCAGCCCCAGCAGACTGGCGAGCAACAACATGTCAGGAACCTTTCACCACTGCCTAAAGGCGTTTCACGCGCCCTCGATACACCCGCAACCATCGGTTAACGAAATGTTTTCTTGGAACAGCGTTAACGCCAGAGGCTCGGCTGAACGGCGTAGGACAGATACAACGGATGCCTTGGCGCGCCCGCCAGTGTCAGACCCAGATGCCACAATTCCGCACCGCTTTGTTGCAGCAACTGGATTACCTCGGCATCACGCGCCTGATGAACACCGTGGGCTCCCCAACCGCACAGGATCATATCGGCCCATGCCGCGCCCTCACGCAGAGCCTGATCATTCGCCGGACCCACGGGTTCCGCCGCGCGCTTCAGGTCGCGCGGATCGGTGGCACGGAACGCGAAAAGATTGGTCACCCGGAACGCACCGCAGCCAAGCGCCCGCGCCCTGCGCTCGCAACGCTCGACCGTGGGATCGTTGCGGCGTTCGTCCGCGGTCGAGGGGTTCAGCATGATGAACATCACCCGCCGCCCGTCGCCCCATTCGCGGGTCAGCGCGTAGCGATAGGATTCGCAAACGGAATAGATCGCGGTCGAAAAGCTGGAATCTGTCTGATGCGTTCTGACGATCATCTCTGAAATCCGCATGAAAAAACCCGCCGGCGGCGGGTCATTTCGTCTTCGCAGTGATCCCGCCCGGATCAGCCCTGACGGGCTTTGAAGCGGCGGTTGGTCTTGTTGATCACGTAGATACGGCCCTTGCGGCGCACGACTTGGCAGTCGCGGTGCCGGCTCTTGAGCGAGCGGAGCGAATTGCGAACCTTCATCGGTCTTCTCCATCACGCGGCTCGCAGCCGCAGGAAAACGAAATGCCCCCGACGCCTGAGCCGGGGGCGGCGAAAAATGGTGGGCGGTACTGGGATCGAACCAGTGGCCACTACGATGTCAACGTAGTGCTCTACCGCTGAGCTAACCGCCCGTCCTTCGGTGATTCTGCCAATTCTCCTGAATTTCTTCGGGAAAACGTGGCCAAGCCGCCGTCGGTTCGCGTGTCTATATAGTCGGCCTCAGGGGGATTCAAGGGCTATCCGCGCAAGAAACATATCGTCTATAAAGACCATATTGAATCACTTGCTGGGTCTAGCATTGACTACCAATACGGATCTGCCCGTCTTGATCAGCCGGCCCCGTCACTGGGCCAGCGGCGTCATTTTTGCGTCGCCTCATTCCGGCAGCATATATCCTGACTGGTTCCTGGCCGATACCCGTCTTTCCCCCGAACAGATTCGCTCATCCGAGGATGCGTTCGTCGATCGGCTGATCGAACCCGCGCCTGAACTTGGTGCCGTCACCATCTGCGCGCAGGTGCCACGCTGTATCGTCGATCTGAATCGCGGCTCGGACGAGATTGACCCGCTGGCGGTGCGCGGCGTGCCGCGTCATCCGCTGAACCAGCGCACATTGGCCGGACTTGGGGTGATTCCGCGCGTCGTTTCGCAAGGTCGCCCGATCTTCGATCAGCCGATCGACCGGGTCGAGGCGGATCGCCGCATCAACGATTATTGGCGGCCCTATCATCAGGCGCTGACTGCGCTGATCGCCGAGGCGCGGGCGCAATTCGGTCAGGCGATCCTGATCGACATGCATTCGATGCCTGCAGATGCCCTGCTGCACCTGAACGAGCCTCGGCCCGACATGGTTTTGGGAAATCGCCACGGGCTGTCCGCCTCGGCCCGGGTGACCGAAGCGGTCACCGCCGCTCTCAGCGAAGAGGGTTGGAGCGTTCGCTGCAACTCGCCCTTCTCGGGGGCCTATATCTGCTCTGCCTATGGCCGCCCCGGCAAAGACGTCCATGTCATTCAGGTCGAGATCAACAGATCGCTGTATATGGACGAAAAATCGATCACGCCGCGCCCCGATTTCGAGCTTTTCGCCGAGCGGATGTCCCGCGTGATCCGTCGATTGTCAGGCCTTCAGGCCGACAGCCCGACCGAGCCGGCCATCGCCGCCGAATAGGGCATATTTACTTTAAGGAGCATTTCTATGGATGACGTAGCCACGAATTTGACCGATTTCCTGCTGCAGAACGTTGCGCTGATCGTTCTCGCGGTGGTGATTTTCCTGGCCGTCAGCTCGGCCGTGCGTATCGTTCCGCAATCCGAGAAATTCGTGGTCGAACGCTTCGGTCGCCTGCGTTCGGTGCTTGGGCCGGGGATCAACTTCATCTTCCCGTTCCTTGACCGGGTCGCCCACAAGATTTCAGTCCTTGAGCGGCAATTGCCGACCAACAGTCAGGACGCGATCACCGCTGACAACGTGTTGGTGCAGGTCGAAACCAGCGTCTTCTATCGCATCATCGAGCCGGAAAAGACCGTTTATCGGATCCGCGATATCGACGCCGCCATTGCCACCACCGTCACAGGCATCGTGCGGTCCGAGATCGGCACGATGGAGCTGGATCAGGTGCAGTCGAACCGTGCCTCTCTGATTACCCGGATTCGCGAATCGCTGGCCAATGTGGTGGACGATTGGGGGATCGAGGTGACGCGGGCCGAAATTCTGGACGTGAATCTGGATCAGGCGACACGCGCCGCCATGCTGCAACAGTTGAACGCCGAACGCGCCCGCCGCGCGCAGGTGACCGAGGCCGAAGGCAAACGCCGCGCGGTCGAACTTGCCGCCGATGGTGACCTTTATGCAGCCGAACAGCAGGCCAAGGCCAAGCGCGTTCTTGCCGAGGCCGAAGCCTTCGCGACCTCTGCGATTGCCGCCGCGATCCAGCAGAACGGTCTGGAAGCCGCGCAATATCAGGTGGCGATGAAGCAGGTCGAAGCTTTGGCCGAGGTTGGCAAAGGCGCCGGCAAGCAAACCGTTGTGGTGCCTGCGGCGGCGCTGGATGCCTTTACCGACGCGTTCAAACTGCTGCCCGGCCGGAGATCATCGTGATGTGGGTCAACGGCTGGATTTGGCTGATCGCCGCGCTGGTGCTGGCCGCGATCGAGCTGTTCGTGCCCGGCTGGGCCTTCATGGGGCTGGCCGCTGCGGTCGGCATCATGGGGGTGATGCTGCTGTCCGGGGTCTGGACGGCGGGCTTGCCGCTAACGCTGATCGTGACGGCGCTGATGTCGGCGGTGGTCTGGTTCGCCTTGCGCAGGCTGGTCGGCGGCAGCAAGGGCGATGTGCGGATCTGGGATCGCGACATCAACGACTGATGGCTGTGGTGGCATCCGAAGCCGGGTATTTTCACAACGAAGAAGCCCCCTTCCACGGCGCCAAGCTGTTGCTGATGGAAGGCGGGCGGTTACTGACCTGTCTGCGCGATGATTTTGAACACATCCCCTTTCCTGCCCATTGGGATTTGCCCGGTGGCGGTCGAGAGGGCTCAGAGTCCGCCCTTACATGCGCACTTCGCGAATTGGCGGAAGAGTTCGGCCTGCACCTGCCGCCCAACCGGCTGCGCGGTCGTGTCTTTCCGTCCCATCAGCGGCCCGACATGGTATCATGGCTTTTTACCGGCAATCTGACGGCGGGCGACATCGCGGCGATCCGCTTCGGCGATGAAGGGCAGGAATGGCGGATGATGCCGGTGGCGGAATATATCGCCCACCCCCGCGCCGTTCCGCATTTCCGGCGTTGGATCACGACCGTGCTGGAGGAATAGGGCAATGCCGATCCTGATCGTCGTCTTAAGCGTTGCAGCCTTTGTCATCTGGCGCCTCTGGGCGCGGGACCGGGCGCAGGCAGAGATGGCCAACCGTCTTGATCCGGTGTGGAACCGAGTGTTTCGGCGGCGGCCCTGCCGGTGGGAGCGGCGCGGCGGGCGCGGGGCGCTGACTGAACTCCGCTGCGACCGATGTGGCGTGACAGCCTATAGCGGCTCACCCAAAGGCCCGCGCGAATGTAAGCGCGGATTGGTCAATCGGCTTTGATCCCGGCTTACCTTGCGGCGACGGCGCGGACCAGGGGGCGCAGGCTGTCGCCCTTGACCAGCCAGCTTGTCGCAAAGGCGAAGGTGGCGATTGTTTCCAGCCAGAAGACCGGGCGCAGCCAGCGAAGGCTTTCGTCCAGTCCGGTGAGAAACAGGATACCTATCAACGTGATGCTGACCACGATGATCCAGCCGCAGGCACTATAGATGGCGTTCGAGGCGCGTTTCTCGGGGCTGTCAGGCTCACCCCTGACGAAAAGCACCAGACAATAGATCGCCAAAGCTGCAAAGAAGACCGCCGCGGCAATCATGTGGATCATCGCTGCCGGGCCAGTGCCCATCACGCATTGCAGCAGCGTGCAGGGAAGTTCTGTCGCGCCTTCGGTGCCGGGGGTCATATTGGTCGGCGCAAGCCCCACCATCGCCGCCGCAACCGCCGCGATCCTTGCCGTTGCCTTGTCCGAAATCAGCTCGCCGCTATTCGGGCGAAAGCCCTCATAGCTCCACAAAAACACTGCCTGAGCCATCATCGTGCCAACGAAGATATCCCGCATCGGTGTGAAGAAGGCGTCCGAGATGCTGGGCAGAAACTGGCCGGTGACAAGCGCAAAGGCAATCAGCGCGAGCGGCAGGAAGAAGCCCAGTACACCAATCGCGCGACGGACCGACAGGAAGGACAGGACCAGATCGTTATGGGCCTTTTGCGACAGACCCTGATCGTTACGCATGTTCTGCCCCCGGCTTATCGGGGTAGGGTGACGCGCCCGGCCGATCAGGTCAATGCGCCGCGCAAATCAGCCGTTCGGTCGCTGCGCCTGAGGCGAGGACATCTCGGCCAAAATCGCCTGCGCGGCAGCTTTCGGATCGGCGGCCTTCCAGACCGGGCGACCGACGACGATATGGTCCACCCCCGCCGCAATCGCGCTGGCCGGGGTCTCAACCCGCTTCTGATCGCCCAGATCGGCCCCCGCCGGTCGCACACCCGGCGTCACGATCAACCGCGAGCCCGGTTGCGCCCGGATCGCCGCCGCTTCGCGCGGGGAACAGATGATACCGTCGGCACCCGCCTCGAAAGCGCGGGCGGCGCGTTCGACGGTGATCTCTTGAAGATCGCCCGGCTGGATCATCCCCGCGTCCAGATCGGCGCGCTCCAGCGAGGTCAGGATGGTCACGCCCAGAATTTTCAGATTGCTGCCCGCAGCCCCTTCTTTCGCGGCGCGGACCACATGCGGATCACCGTGAACGGTCAGGAAATCCAGATCATACTGCGCCAACCCGCGCACGGCAGCCTCGACCGTGGCGCCGATGTCGAACAACTTCATATCAAGGAAGATGCGCTTGCCGTGTTCCTGCTTCAGCTCATTGGCAAGGGCCAGTCCGCCGCCGGTCAGCATGCCAAGGCCGATCTTGTAAAAGCCCACCGCATCGCCCAGAGTTCCGGCCAGTTCCAGCCCGGCCAGCGCGTTCGGCACGTCAAGCGCCACGATCAGGCGGTCATCGGCAGGCATCGCTTAGTTCTCCAGATAGAAGCTGACATTGGTGACGACCCGCACCAGCTTCTGGGTCGAGCCGGGGGACGCGCCGGGGGCGTCATTCACCTCGAACCCGCCTTGCGAAGCGCTTTGGATGCCGCCAACGGTCACGCCCGCATTCCGGGCAAATTCATCCGCGGCGATGCGGGCATTCTCGGTCGCCTCGCGCAGCATGTCGGGCTTGATCTCGTTCAGCTTGTTGAAGCTGTAATCCAGACTGTCCTCGGAAATCTGGATGCCTTCGCGGGCCAGATCCAGCACGGCGGCGCGGGATGGCTCGATCAGTTCAGGGCGGGCGGTCGAAACGGTCAGCGACCCCGAAATGTTGTAATAGCGATCGTAAACGCGCCCCTCATTGTCGCGTTCGTCGAAATCGTTCCTGACCAGCGGCGCGACATAGATTTCGGCCTCCTCGAACCCCTGCTCTGCCAGAATGCTGCGCAGGCGCGTGGTGATGGCTTCGGCGTTGGCGAAGGTATCGGCGACAAGCGCCGGATCACGCTCGGTCCGGCTATAGGACAGCGACCAGCGCGCCTTGTCGGATTCGACCAGACGTTCGGACAGGCCCTTGACTGCTGCGGTATTGGCGCCGGTGCGCGCGTTCAGGATGGTCTGACTTCCGAAAAATCCGGCCAAGCCAATGCCGATGGCCAGCATGATTGCCGCCAGAACCAATCCGATACTTTGTCGCATCGCCGCACCTGAAATCTTTTGCTGTGACGCACTCATGACATACAATCGGGACGCTTGAAACCCTGTTTGGACGGTCCCATCTTGTGATCACAAGACCCGCGAGCGGGCCGTGCCGGAACGGGCGGTGCAAGAGCGGGTGCTAACGTAAAGAGGAGCATTGCCGATGAACATGGAAAAGTTCACGGAGCGGTCGCGCGGGTTTCTGCAAGCTGCACAGACGATTGCGATCCGCGAAGAAAATCAGCGGGTTGTGCCCGAACATTTGCTGAAAGCATTGATGGATGACGATCAGGGGCTGGCCTCGAACCTGATCACCCGCGCGGGCGGTGATGCCCGGCGCGTGCGCGAGGCCGTGGATCAGGCCGTGTCCAAGCTGCCCAAAGTGTCCGGCAGCGGCGGCGGTCAGGTTTATGTGGACCCCTCGATGGTGCGGGTGCTGGACGAGGCTGAAAAGCTGGCAAAGAAAGCCGGTGACAGCTTTGTCCCGGCCGAGCGGATCCTGATGGCGATGGCGATGGTGAACACCAATGCCAAGGACGCCCTGACCGCCGGGCAGGTCACCGCGCAGAACCTGAATTCTGCCATCAACGACATTCGCAAGGGCCGCACCGCAGACAGCGCCAGTGCCGAGGACAGCTATGAGGCGCTTGAGAAATATGCCCGCGACCTGACTGCCGCTGCACGCGAAGGCAAGATCGACCCGATCATAGGGCGGGATGAGGAAATCCGCCGCGCCATGCAGGTTCTGTCCCGCCGCACCAAGAACAATCCGGTTCTGATCGGTGAACCCGGCGTCGGCAAGACCGCCATCGCCGAGGGCCTTGCCCTGCGCATAATCGACGGCGACGTGCCGGAATCGCTGCGTGACAAGCGGCTGATGGCCTTGGACATGGGCGCGCTGATCGCCGGTGCGAAATATCGCGGCGAGTTCGAGGAACGGCTGAAGTCGATCCTGAAAGAGATCGAGACCGCTGCAGGCGAAATCATCCTGTTCATCGATGAAATGCACGTTCTGGTCGGCGCCGGTAAAACCGATGGCGCCATGGACGCCGCCAACCTGATCAAGCCTGCGCTTGCCCGGGGCGAATTGCATTGCGTGGGTGCCACGACGCTGGACGAGTATCGCAAATATATCGAAAAGGATGCGGCCCTTGCCCGTCGCTTCCAGCCGGTGATGGTCGAGGAGCCGACGGTCGAGGATACGATCAGCATCCTGCGCGGCATCAAGGAGAAGTATGAGCTTCACCACGGCGTCCGCATCAGCGATGCGGCGCTGGTTGCGGCTGCGCAATTGTCGAACCGCTACATTACCGACCGCTTCCTGCCCGACAAGGCCATCGACCTTGTGGACGAGGCCGCCAGCCGTCTGCGCATGGAAGTGGACAGCAAGCCCGAAGAACTGGACGCGCTGGATCGCCAGATCCTGCAAATGCAGATCGAGGCAGAGGCGCTGAAAAAAGAAGACGACGCGGCCTCGAAAGACCGGCTTGAGCGGATCGAGAAGGATCTGTCTGACCTGCAACAGCAATCGGCCGAAATGACCGCCCGCTGGCAGGCCGAACGTGACAAGCTAGAAGGCTCGCGGACCCTGAAAGAGCAGCTTGACCGTGCCCGCGCCGAACTGGATCAGGCCAAGCGCGAGGGCAATCTGGCCCGCGCGGGTGAGCTGTCTTATGGCATCATCCCCGGTCTGGAAAAGCAATTGTCCGACGCCGAAAACGGCGGCGCCGACGGGCTGATGGTGGAAGAGGCCGTCCGCCCCGAACAGATCGCCGAGGTGGTCGAACGCTGGACCGGCATCCCGACCAGCAAGATGCTGGAGGGCGAGCGTGACAAGCTGCTGAAGATGGAAGAGCAGATCGGCAAGCGCGTCATCGGCCAGTCCGAGGCAGTGATCGCCGTGTCGAACTCGGTCCGTCGCGCGCGTGCCGGGCTGAACGACGAAAACCGTCCGCTGGGCAGTTTCCTGTTCCTTGGCCCCACCGGCGTCGGCAAGACCGAACTGACCAAGGCCTTGGCCGAATTCATGTTCGACGACGATCAGGCGATGGTCCGCATCGATATGTCCGAGTTCATGGAAAAACATTCCGTAGCGCGGCTGATCGGTGCCCCTCCGGGCTATGTCGGCTATGACGAAGGCGGCGTGCTGACCGAGGCTGTCCGGCGCCGGCCCTATTCGGTGATCCTGTTTGATGAGGTGGAAAAGGCGCATCCCGATGTGTTCAACGTGCTGCTGCAAGTCCTTGACGACGGGCAGTTGACCGATGGGCAGGGGCGCCGGGTCGATTTCAAGAATACGGTGATCATCCTGACCTCGAACCTTGGGTCGCAGGCTTTGTCGCATCTGCCCGAGGACGCGGATTCATCGGATGCCCGCCAGCAGGTGATGGAGGCCGTCCGGGCGCATTTCCGGCCGGAATTCCTGAACCGTCTGGACGAGATCATCATCTTCCGCCGCCTGACGCGCGACAATATGGACGGTATCGTCAATATCCAGCTTTGGTTGCTGGAACAGCGTCTGGCACAGCGCAAGATCACGCTGGATCTGGACGAGGCGGCGCGGAAGTGGCTGGCTGACGAAGGCTACGATCCGGTCTTCGGTGCCCGCCCGCTGAAACGGGTGATCCAGCGAGCGTTGCAGGACCCGCTGGCTGAACTGATCCTGTCGGGCGAGGTGTTGGACGGGCAAACCGTGCATGTCACCGTGGGCGATGACGGGCTGATCGTCGGCAACCGCGTCGGCAAGGCCGGGCACAAGCTGGGTGCCGTGGGCGAAGGTCCGCGATCCTCTACCGTCCACTAACGAGAACGGCCCCGGTTTCCGGGGCCGTTTTTCATTCGGGCAACAGCTTTCAGAACCGGCCAGAGACGCCGAAAGCGACGGTCATCGCTGAAAGGTCGGCTCCGGCAGCGCCCGGCGCATAGCCAAGATCCTGGCCGTGTTCGATCGTCGTGTAATAGGCATCACCGCGATCTTCGAAGAATTTCTGATAGCCTGCCGAAGCGAAGACGGTGAAGCGGTCGGCAATCTGATAATCAACCTGCCCGGCGATGCTGGCATAGGCCATGGCACCATAATCATTGTCGAAGCGCAGATCTCTCAGCCAGTGATGGTCGCGTTCCTGCGGTGACGGACTGATCCCCGCGCGCAACCGCCCCGAAAACTGCCACGGACCCTGAACACGGGTCAGCTCGGCCCCGCCAAAGATCGTCACATGCTCTTGCTTGTAGGAAACGACACGCATCCCGTCACGGAACAGGCCTGCCGTATCACGAAGGTCTTGATAGGAATAAACCGAGGTGCCACCGCGCGCATCCCACCTGACATTGGTGTATTTCACGCCGCCATGCAGGTTCAGTCGGGTGGAATCGTTCAGGACAATGTCGCGTCCAAGGCTCAGATCCACGTCCAGATATTTCCGCAGCGGCGAATCCGGGTGGGTGGACTGATGGCTCCAGTCATCCGGGCCAAAGCCGGTCGCGAAGGGCGGCAGCCAGTCATGGTCGGTCATGTGGCCGTTTCCGCCCAGCCGGAAGGTCGCCTGACCGTTCAGGATCCAGCCATCCGCAAAGCGGTTGCTGAAGCCCAAAGTGGCCGTGGGCACCTTGGCCTCCCAGTTCAGGCGGCTGATCCGGTCACCGTTCCAATAGACCTGCTCATTCGCGCTCAGCGTCGTATGCCCAAGCGCCACCTCGAACCGCGGGCGGGCGGTGTCCGCGATCTCTGCACTGGCCGGAAAGGTGAGGGTAAGCGCTGCAAGGACGGGCAGCAAAAATCGTGAAAACACACACATCGGAAACCCCAAAACAAAACAAAATAAATCGCGCGCGACCCTGAGCGTGCATTGACCTATGGTCAACCGAAAGCGACCGCGTGGCGCCCATCGATGCGGGCTTGTTGCCCGCGGGCACCAATCATCTGTCGCTGCGTTACGCTTGCCCCCTCGCCCACCGCGCGCCATCGTCCAAGGCAGTTCGTGAGGAGGAAAAGATGCTGCCACCCATCCTGCAAAACCTGCGTATTCCCGTTGTGGCATCGCCGATGTTCATCGTTTCGGGGCCAGAGCTTGTCATCGCGCAATGCAAGGCCGGGATCGTCGGCAGTTTCCCGGCCCTGAACGCGCGCGAGAAGGATGGTGAGCCGCCTTTGCTGGAAGCGTGGCTGACCCGGATCAATGAGGAACTGGACCGGCACAACCAGTCGAACCCCGATCATCCTGCGGCACCCTTTGCCGTGAACCAGATCGTGCATCGCAGCAATGCCCGGCTGGAACGGGACATTGAAATCTGCCACCGTTACAAGGTGCCGATCTGGATCACTTCGCTGGGCGCGCGCCCCGAGGTGAACGCAGCCGCCCATGATTGCGGCGGCATCGCGCTGCACGACATCATCAACAATACCTTTGCAAAGAAAGCGATCGAGAAAGGCGCCGACGGTCTGATCGCGGTTGCAGCCGGTGCGGGCGGCCATGCCGGCCCGCAATCGCCCTTCGCGCTGGTGCAGGAAATCCGCGAATGGTTCGATGGGCCGCTGCTGCTGTCGGGCGCAATCGCCACTGGCCGGGCGGTCTTGGCGGCGCAGGCGATGGGCGCCGATCTGGCCTATATCGGCAGCCCCTTCATCGCCACGACCGAGGCGAACGCGCCCGGCGATTACAAGCAGATGATCGTGGAAAGCGGGGCGATGGATATCGTCACCTCGTCGCTCTTCACCGGGGTTTCGGGGAATTATCTGGCACCTTCGATCCGCGCGGCAGGGTTGAACCCGGATGATCTGGAACATGCGGATGTCTCGACCATGAATTTCGGAGGCGCATCGTCGAAGCCCAAGGCATGGAGCCAGATCTGGGGTTCGGGTCAGGGGATCGGCGCGGTTCGGGCGGTCGAGCCTGCGGCAGATCGGATCGACAGGCTGGCCGCAGAATATGCCGAGGCAAAGGCGGAAATTGCCCGACTGTGAGGCGCAGCGGGCCATGTGCGAACGCCGGCGAGGCTTTTGGGGGTAAACGGCCCGCATAACCGCCTCACCCACCTTTGCGTTCGCGCCTTGCGACACCATATAGTGCCGCGAAGCCCCATTCGTGGAGGAACACATGGCCTATACCAAATCCCAAGATGCAATCGACCGCCTGACGCCCGAGCAATATCGGATCACGCAGGAAAGCGGCACCGAGCGCGCCTTCACCGGCGAATATGACCACCATTTCGAACCCGGCATCTATGTCGATATCGTCTCGGGCGAGCCTTTGTTCGCGTCGGCCGATAAATACAATTCCGGCTGCGGCTGGCCCGCCTTTACCAAGCCCATAGATACCAACGTGACCGAGCATCGCGATGTGACCTTCGGCATGGTACGCACCGAGGTTCGTTCGAAACATGGTGACAGCCATCTGGGCCATGTTTTCCCCGATGGCCCGACCGCGGCGGGCGGTCTGCGCTATTGCATTAACTCGGCCTCGCTGCGGTTCGTGCCTGCGGATCGGATGGAGGCAGAAGGCTATGGCGCTTATCTGGATCAGGTTGAAGGAGCGGTGAAATGACGACCCATGCAATTCTGGCCGGCGGATGTTTCTGGGGGATGCAGGATCTGATCCGGCGTTTGCCCGGCGTGATCTCGACCCGGGTTGGATATACCGGCGATGACAATCATCCGAACGCCACTTATCGCGACCACGGCGATCACGCGGAAGGGATTGAAATCACCTATGATCCGTCGATGATCTCGTATCGCAAGCTGCTGGAATTCTTCTTCCAGATCCACGATCCGACAACCAGCAACCGGCAGGGCAACGACATCGGGCGCAGCTATCGTTCGGCCATCTACTATCTGGATGACGAACAAAAGCAGGTGGCCGAGGATACGATTGCCGATGTGAACGCCTCGGGGATTTGGCCGGGACAAGTGGTGACCGAGTTGGAGCCTGTGGGCGATTTCTGGGAAGCCGAGCCCGAGCATCAGGATTATCTGGAGCGGTTCCCGAATGGCTATACCTGCCATTTCCCGCGCACGGATTGGGTTCTACCGAAGCGCAAAGAGACCGTTTGATACGATAGGGTGGGCTTTTAAGCCCACCCTTTTTTGTGGGGCATCAGCGCCGTTTGTAAGGGTCGGCCAGCGCCGGAATGACCTTACCCGCGCAATCCCCGAAGCCGATCTGATAACCGTCCCCGCGCGCCGCGCCGCGCAGGATCAGCGTGTCGTTATCCTCGATAAAGCTGCGGGTGCCGCCGTCGATCGCAATCGGCTCTTTCCCACCCCAACTCAGTTCCAGCAGGCTGCCCCGGCTGTCCTTGGTCGGGCCAGAGATCGTGCCCGAGCCCAGGAGATCGCCCGTATTCATCGCACAGCCCGAAGTCGTGTGATGGGCAAGCTGTTGCGGGGCCGAGTAATACATCTCGGCGTAATTGGTGCGGCTGAGGATCGTCTCCGCCCCGCCTTGAGGGATCAGCCCGACTTCCAGCGCGATGTCGTAAAGCATCGGGCGCGGCTCTTGCAGATAGGGCAGCAGCGGCTTTTCACGATCCGGGGTCGAGGTGCGGAACGGTTCCAGCGCGGCGCGCATCACGATCCACGGCGAAATGGTCGTCGCGGTGGCCTTGGCCTGAAACGGTCCAAGCGGCTGATACTCCCACGCCTGAATGTCCCGCGCCGACCAGTCGTTCAGCAGGACATAGCCGAAGATCATCTGATCCGCCTCGGCCACCGTCACCGGATAACCGGGATCCGAGGCCGTGCCGACCACCGCCCCCAATTCCAGCTCGATATCGAACCGGGCCGAGGGGGCAAAGCGCGGCGCGGCGTCGTCCGGGCCTTTGATCTGCCCCCACGGCCTGCGCACCTCGGTCCCTGACACCACGACCGAGGATGCCCGCCCGTTATAGCCGATGGGGATATGCAGCCAGTTCGGCGGCAGCGCATTCTCGGCCCCGCGGAACATGGTGCCGACATTGAACGCGTGGTGACGGCCCGCGTAGAAATCGGTGTATTCGGCAATCAGGAACGGCAGATGCAGGACCGCGCCGTCCTGTGCGACCAGATAGGGCACAACTTGTTCGCGCCATTCGCTGCCTTCGGCCAGAAGCTCGGTCATGCGGTCGCGCAGATCGGCCCATATCGCCGGACCTGCCGCCATCAACTCGTTCCAGAATGGCACGTCCAGATAGGGGCCGCCGTCCAGTTCCAGCAAGCCGTCAGCCTCAAGTGCTGAGACATCAAGGATCACGTCGCCGATGGCCACCCCGCAGCGGGGCTCGGTTTCATCAAGGCTGAAGACACCGCAGGGCAGGTTGTTCAGCGGGAAGGGGCAATCGGCGGCATTGGCGCTGTCGAGCCATGAGCGGATCAGGGGCATCTTGTGTCCTTCACTTCAGGCCGGGCGTGCCGTCGAATTTCTTCTCAAGGCTGCCCCAGCAGTCGATGTAATCTTCTTGCAGCGCGCCCGGCTGGGCGGCGAAGGGGGTCAGGTGCTGCGGGAAGCGGGTCTCGAACATGAAGCTCATGGTCTCGTCCAGCTTTTCAGCCTTCAGCTCGGCATTCGAGGCACCCTCGAAGGCGTTACGGTCGGGGCCGTGCGGCAACATGCAATTGTGCAGCGACATGCCGCCGGGGACGAAGCCTTTGGGCTTGGCATCATAGACGCCATAGATATTGCCCATCAGTTCGGACATGACATTCTTGTGGTACCACGGCGGGCGGAAGGTGTTTTCAGCCACCAACCAGCGTTCGCGGAACAGCACGAAATCGATATTCGCCGTGCCCTCGACACCCGACGGCGCGGTCAGGACGGTGAAGATCGACGGATCGGGATGGTCGAACAGGATCGCGCCGACCGGGCAATAGGTGCGCAGATCGTATTTGCAGGGCGCGTAGTTGCCATGCCACGCCACCACGTCCAGCGGGCTGTGACCGATCTCGGTTACATGAAACTGTCCGCACCATTTGACGGTGACGGTCGAAGGCACTTGGCGATCTTCGAACGCCGCCACCGGCGTCTTGAAATCACGCCGGTTCGCCATGCAGTTGGCGCCGATTGGCCCCCGCCCCGGCAGGTGGAATTTCTGACCGTAGTTTTCGCAGACAAAGCCGCGCGCCGGGCCCTCCAGCACCTCGACCCGATAGACCAGACCGCGCGGGATCAGGGCGATTTCCTTCGGCTCAAGATCGATGATCCCAAGCTCTGTGCAAAACCGCAGGCGACCCTCCTGCGGCACGATCAGCAATTCGCTGTCGGCCGAGAAGAAATAGGCGTCCTGCATCGATTCGGTGACCAGATAGATATGGCTGGCCATGCCGGTCTGGGTGTTCACATCGCCCGCCGTGGTCATGGTCCGCATGCCGGTGATCCAGTTCAGCGGCTCATCTGGCACCTGCAACGGATCCCACCGATACTGGCCCAGACTGATGATGTCGGGATCGATGCAGGGCGCGGATTTCCAATACGGCACATCGATCTTCGTGAAGCGATGCGTGTGCTTGACGCTGGGCCGGATGCGATAGCACCAGGTCCGTTCGTTCTGATGGCTTGGCGCGGTAAAGGCGGTGCCGGAAAGCTGTTCGCCATAGAGGCCGTAATTGCATTTCTGGGGCGAGTTCATGCCCTGCGGCAAGGCATCCGGCAACGCCTCGGTTTCGAAATCATTGCCGAAACCGGGCATATACCCGTCATGCGGCCCATTATCGCCAACGGCGCGCACCATACCCTGAGGCAGATCGAAAACGGTCATTTCAGAATCCCTCCCCTGAATCTTCCCTCACAAATATTCATTGCATTTGCAATGAAGTCAAGTTTTAATGGGGCAAGGTTGCACTCTCCACCGGCCTGTGCCGAGAATGGTGCCGGACTGGACAAGCGGATTCACCACCATGACGCCCTTTGCGCTGAACGATTTTCTGCCCTATCGCCTTGCCGTCGCCGCCTCTCGGGTCAGCCGCGCGTTCGAGCGTCGCTATATGGCCGAAGCCGGGCTTTCGGTTTCGGAATGGCGGGTGCTGGCGCATCTGTCGCAGGAAAGCGAGGTCTCGGTCCGCGAGATTCAGGCACGGGTGGATATGGAGAAATCCAAGGTCAGCCGCGCCGCAACCCGGCTGGAAGAGCAGGGTCTGATCACCAAGGTCGTCAATCAGACGGACCGGCGGCTGGTCTCGCTGTCGCTGACCCAAAAGGGGCATGAAGTGATGGAAAAGCTGATCCCGCTCGCCAATCGCTTCAACGCCGACCTGCAACGCATCCTTGGGCCAGAGTCCAAGGCCTTCCATGCCTCGCTGGACAGGCTTCTGAACGAATGAACGTGATCCTGCATGATTACTGGCGATCCTCGGCTGCCTATCGGCTGCGGATCGCGCTGGCGCATCTTGGGTTGCCCCATGAGAGCCATGCGGTCGATCTGCTGACCGCAGAGCATCGCGGCTCCGAGAATATCGCCCGCAATCCGCAGGGTTTGGTGCCGACTTTGGAGATTGACGGGCTGACCCTTACGCAATCGCTGGCGATCATCGAATATCTGGACGAGACGCGGCAGGCAGGCTTTCTGCCGGGCGATGCGGCGGGCCGGGCAAGGGTTCGGGCGCTGGCCTATGCGGTGGCGATGGAGATCCATCCGGTCTGCAATCTGCGCGTGGCCCGTCATGCGGCGGAGGTCTCGGGTGGGGCGATCACGATGGAGGACTGGATGCGGCACTTCATCGGCAGCGGGCTGGCAGCGGTGGAAAGGATGCTGGATCATCCCCGCACCGGGCCGTTCTGCCACGGCGATCAGCTAAGTATGGCTGATCTATGTCTGGTGCCGCAGATCTATAACGCCGAAAGATGGGGCGTGGATCTGTCGGGGATGCCGCACATTCAGGCGGTGACTGCAGCGCTGCAGGAATTGCCTGCGGTCGCGGCGGCGCATCCTGATCGGTGGCAGCCCACCTAGACCGGCAGACCCGAATCCGCCTTTGGCTGGTCCATAACGATCTGACTTTGCACTCGCGCGACGGCAGGATGTGGCAGCAACCGATGGTGAATCAGCGCGTTCAGCGCCGCAAGATCGCCGCACCAGACGCGCAGCAGGTAATCCGCCTCGCCGGTCAGGGTCCAGCAACTGACCACCTCGGGCAGCGTCTGGACCAGCTTCGCAAACCCCTCGGCGTTACCCGCATTATGCGCCGCCATCTGCACCTGCACAAAAGCCTGCACGGCCAGCCCCAGCCGTTCCGGGTTCAGCCGCGCGCCATAGCCGGTGATGACGCCGTCATCCTCTAACCGGGCGCGGCGACGGGCAGCCTGACTGGCGGACAGGTGCAACAACTCGCCCAATTCCTGCGCCGTCATGTCGGCCCGGCGCTGGACAGCCGCGAGCAATCGGGAATCTGTTGCGTCTCTCATGCGTAAATCTCGCATTTTGATTTCATATACGATGAATAGCACGCATATTGCAGCCTATTGAAGCGAAACATTGCGCACCCTCCGCGCGCGAGATGTGGGACTGTTTCTGCAACTCAGCAAATGGAGGAATTCATGGGCCCTTTCCCGCATGACGCCCCGCTCCAGACAATTTCCGAGGCGAACCCCGCCGGCACCGACGGCTTCGAGTTCGTGGAATTCGCCCATCCCGAGCCGCAGCAATTGCGCGACCTGTTTCAGCGCATGGGCTATGCCCTCACGGCCCGCCACAAGTCGAAGAAGATCGAGCTTTGGCAGCAGGGTGACATCACCTACATCCTGAACGACGAACCCGGCAGCCATGCCCGGCAGTTCGTGGAAGAGCACGGCCCCTGCGCGCCCTCAATGGGCTGGCGCGTCGTCGATGCGAAACATGCCTTCGACCATGCGGTAAAGCTGGGCGCGACCCCCTACGAAGGCCCCGGCAAAACGCTGGACTGGCCCGCCATTATCGGCATCGGCGGCTCGCTGATCTATTTCACCGATCAATACGGCCCCGACCGCAACCCTTATGAGACCGAGTTCGACTTTACCGATACCAGCAGACCGAAGGGCGTTGGCTTCCACTATCTCGACCACCTGACCCACAACGTCCACAAGGGCAATATGGACAAGTGGTTCGGCTTCTATGGCGATCTGTTCAAGTTCAAGGAAATCCGCTTCTTCGATATCGAGGGCAAGTTCACCGGCCTGTTCAGCCGCGCGCTGACCTCTCCCTGCGGGCGCATCCGCATCCCGATCAACGAGGATCGCGGCGAGACCGGGCAGATCGTCGAATATCTGAAGCGCTATAATGGCGAAGGCATCCAGCATATCGCGGTCGGTGCCGAAGACATCTACTCGGCGACCGACGCCATTGCCGAACGCGGGCTGAAATTCATGCCGAAACCGCCGCAAAGCTATTACGACATGTCCTTCGACCGCGTGAAGGGCCATGATGAGCCGGTGGACCGGATGGCCAAACACGGCATCCTGATCGATGGCGAAGGCGTGGTTGACGGCGGTGAGACGCGGATTCTGCTGCAAATCTTCTCGAAAACCGTGATCGGGCCGATCTTCTTCGAATTCATCCAACGCAAGGGGGATGACGGCTTTGGCGAGGGCAATTTCCGCGCCCTCTTTGAAAGCATCGAACAGGATCAAATCGAGCGGGGCGTTTTGAACGCCTCGTGATCGGCCCTTAGGAATGGCGAGGTGCCCGGCTGTCGTCGGGCGCCCGCATTCAGCGATGCTGGTATCGGTCTTTTAAGCCAGCACTCCGATCTGCGGTCGCTCTTTCTGGCCATAGTGGAAGAGGTCGATGAAGTCCTGCGCGGCGGATTCCGATCCCGATATCTCCACCACCCCTTGCCGCACCAGATCGGTGACAGGGTCCGGTCCATAGACCGCCCAGGCCGCGCCGTTGGTTGATCCCCTCAGCACGAAATCCCCCGCCGGTTCCGAAACCGCCCGAACGCGCAGCCGACTGTCTTCCGTAATTTCCTGCACGAAGCATTCGGTCCCGAAATCCATCCCCGCAGTGATCTTTGACCGGGCCAGCGGCAGGATCAGCGCCGTCATCGAAATCATCAGCGCCGTCGGGCTGATGAAGCGGCTCGGATCGTGACCGGGATGAAGCGCGCCCCAATGGCACAGCGCCTGCAGCACCGGCAGCAACGCGCTTCCACTGTCGGTCAGCGCATAGATGGCCAGTTCCTTGTCGTGGCGCACCACCCCCGCCTCGACCAGTTGACCCAGCCTCTGCGTCAGCACCGCCGCCGTGATCCCGGGCAATCCCTGCCGGATTTTCTGGAACCTCTTGGGCGTAAACATCAGTTCCCGCACGACAAGCAACGCCCAGCGATCGCCCACCACGTTCAGCGTATGGGCGGCCAGACAGCCTTCATCGTAACGGATACGCTGATCTTTGCTCATAGTTTGATATCTTTTTCATACTAACAGTTGCATTATGATACTAACGGTGCGACCTTTCAAGGGTAGAAAGCGATTCTCTCGCTTTGCAGGAGGTAGAAATGTCCTATTATTCCGGCTTCGTCGCCTCGGTCCCGACGGCGAACAAGCAAGCCTATATTGACCACGCCACCGGCGCCTGGCCGCATTTCAAGAAACGCGGCGCGTTGCGCATGATGGAATCCTGGGGCGAGGATGTCCCCCACGGCAAGCAGACCGATTTTTATCGCGCAACCAATGCCAAGGATGATGAAACCCCGGTCTTTTCGTGGATCGAATGGCCCGACCGCGCGACCGCCGATGCCGCGTGGAATGACATGATGAGCGACCCGGACATGCAGCAGATGCCGGACATGCCCTTCGACGGCATGCGGATGTTCTGGGGCGGTTTTGCCCCGATCGTTCAGGAAGGCGAAACCAGGTCGGGCAGCTATATCCAGGGCTTCGTTCTGGCCGCACCCGCCGCGAACAAGCAGGCCTATATCGACATGGCCAAGGGCGCTGCGGAAATGTTTGCGGGCTATGGCGCGACGTTTCAGATCGAATGCTGGGGCGAGGATGTGCCACACGGCAAGCAGACCGATTTCTACCGTGCCGCCGATGCAAAAGAGGGCGAGGTGCCGTTGTTCTCTTGGATCGAATGGCCCGACCGCAAGACCGCTGACGATGCGCAAAAGCAGATGGAGGCCGAGATGGAGGGCAAGGAATTTCCCGAGATGCCCTTTGACGGCAAGCGCATGTTCTGGGGCGGCTTCCTGCCCATCGTCGATTTGCGCTGAGGTCGGCTGATGGCACAGGTTCACGGCAGGCCGGTCTGGTACGAACTGGCGACGGAAGCAGGTCAGCTTGGCGCGGCGGGTGATTTCTACGCGCAGGTGCTGGGCTGGCAGGTGCAGGATTCGGGGATGGAGGGGTTCACCTACCACCTCGGCACCTCGAACGGCGATATGGTGGCCGGGCTGATGGAAAAGCCCGCGCCGATGGCGCAGGTGCCGCCGAACTGGATGACCTATTTCGGCGTCGATGACGTGGATCAGACGGTCGCGCGCATCACGGCGGCGGGTGGCTCGGTCTTTCGTGAGCCTGCCGATATTCCGGGCACGGGGCGCTTTGCCGTCGTCTCGGACCCGCAAGGCGTGGCCTTTGGTCTGCTTGCACCCCTGCCGATGCAGGAGGGGCAAGGCGGCAACGCCTTCCATCAGCAAAAGGTCGGGCATGGAAACTGGACCGAGCTGATGACCAGCGATCCCCAGGCCGGGTTCGCCTTCTATGCCGATCTGCTGGGCTGGCAGGCGGGCGATGCGCTGGATATGGGCGAGATGGGCACCTATCAGCTTTTCCGCCATGACGGGGCCGAGATTGGCGGCGTCATGGGTATCGGCGTATCGCAGGTTCCGGCGTGGCTGCCCTATTTCGGCGTGAACGGCACCAATCCGGCGATCGAGCGCATCAAGCAGGCTGGCGGCAACCTGATCCACGGCCCGCAGGAAGTGCCGGGCGGTGCATGGATCGCCATCGCCACCGATCCGCAAGGCGCGACCTTCGCCGTGGTCGGGCCGCTGGAACATACCGCCTGACAGCATCGACCGCTGCCCGCCGATCCGCGCGGGCAGCGGTGCAACATAGCGCAAGGGAGGGCGCGACATGACCATTACCCTGACCACATTCGACTGGGTGCCGGAATTCGCACATGGCTATGTCCGCGATTTCCGCATCCGCTGGACGCTCGAGGAACTGGGCCTGCCCTATCAGGTCGATACCGTTCCCGGCGCGGAAAAAACCGCCCAGCATCTGTCGCGCCAGCCCTTCGGACAGGTGCCGATGATAAGCGACGGCGATCTGTCGCTGTTCGAAAGCGGCGCGATCCTGCTCTATCTCGCCGAAGGCACGGCGCTGAAACCCGCCGGTGCGGATGGCGCGCGGGTGCTGCAATGGGTGGTAGCGCTGTTGAACAGTGTCGAGCCCTATTTCATGCGCTGGGCCGATGCCAAATTCTTCGAAGAGGACGAGGCCGCCGCCGCCAAGGCCGAACCGATGCTGCGCCAGCGGCTGAAACAGGTCGAGACCGCCTTGGGCGACCGTGACTGGCTGGTCGGCGACAGCTTCACCGTGGCCGATCTGCTTTTGGCCGAGATGCTGCGCATTCCCGGCGAAAACGGCCTGCTGGATGATCTGCCGCAACTGGCCGCCTATGCGGAACGCATTACCGCGCGCCCCGCTTTCGCGCGCGCGATGCAGGATCACATGCAGCACTGGAAGGACGCCGCTGCCGCCTGAGGCTGGCCGCACGGGCTTGAACAGAGGACGACCGATGACGCTGATCCTGACCACCTATGACTGGGTGCCGGAATTTCCGCGCCCCTATGTCCGCGATATCCGCATCCGCTGGCTGCTTGAGGAACTGGGCCAGCCCTATCAGCTTGCAACCGTGCCGCTGCGGGAAAAGACCGCCGCGCATATCGCCATGCAGCCCTTTGCACAGGTGCCGTTCATTCAGGACGGCGACACCGTGCTGTTCGAAAGCGGTGCGATCCTGCTGCATCTGGCCGAGGGCACCAAGATGATGCCCGATGATCTGCGCCAGCAGGTCCAACAATGGCTGATCGCGGCGCTGAACAGTGTCGAGATCTACAGCATGGCGTGGTTCCTGTCGAAATTCATGGACAAGGACGAAGCCGCCGCGACCCGGCGCGAGGAACTGGTCCGTCTGCGGTTCCAGCAATTGCAGTCGGTCTTGGCCGGGCGCGACTGGCTGACCGGCGACCGCTTTACCGTCGCCGATCTGCTGATGGCGGAAATCCTGCGTCTGCCCGGTCAATACGGTCTGTTGGACGATGTCCACGAACTGGCCGCCTATGCCGAACGCGCCACCGCCCGCCCGGCCTTTCGCAAGGCTTTGGCCGACCAGATGGCGCATTGGCGCGCCGCAGACGAAAAGGAAGCCACCGCATGACCAGCCCCGCAATCACCCCCGGTCGCAATATCGCCATCAAGGTGCCGCTGCACCGCTATGACGAAACCGTCGCCTATTACCGCGACCGCGTCGGCCTGCCCGTTACCCGCGAGATGCAGAACTCAACCGGCTTCGCCTTCGGCAACCTGACCCTGTGGATCGACCGCGTGCCGCAGCAATCGCAGGTCGATATCTGGCTGGAACTGTTCAGCGACGACCCTGATGCCGCATTGGCCAGCCTCGGCAGCCCGCAACGGGACGAGCTTGAGCCGCTGGACGGTGTCACCGGCCACTGGACCTCGGACCCGGCGGGCACGGTCCTGCTGGTCCGCCAACCAAAATCGGATGAGAGATGAGCCTGACCCTCTACGGCCACCCCCTTGCCGCCTATTGCCACAAGGTTCTGGTGGCGCTTTACGAAAACGGCACGGATTTCACCTTCCGCCATGTCGATCCCAGCCAGCAATCGGAACGCGACCTGATGCTGACCCTGACCCCGATGGGCAAGATGCCCGCGCTTGAGGATCAGGCGCGGGGCGAGACGCTGGCCGAAAGCTCGATCCTCATCGAATATCTGGACCGCCACCATCCGGGCCCGCACCCGCTGCTGCCCCGCGACCCGGACAAGGCGCTGACCGCCCGACTGTGGGACCGCTTCTGCGATATCCACATCGCCAATACGATGCAGCAGATCGTCGATGCGCGCCTGTTCATGGCCAAGGAAGCCGAGGCTTACGTGACCCCCTACACCACCAGCCAACTTGATCGCGCCTACCGGGCCGCCGACCGTCAGCTTCAGGACCGCGACTGGCTTGCCGGTGATTTCAGCATCGCCGACTGCGCGGCGGTGCCTGCGCTGTTCTATGCGGGCATTTTGCATCCCTTCGACGCCCATCCAAACCTGTCGGCCTATTTCGAACGCCTGCTGACCCGCCCCTCGGTGATCCGGGTTCTGGACGAGGCAAAGCCGTGGCTTGTCTATTTCCCCTTCCCCGAGCGCGTCCCGGCCCGTTTCCTCTAGTAAGAGTTACGCCCCAACAACAAGGGCGGTGCCCGTCCGTCGGGTGGGCACAGGAACGCTTGTATTTGGCACTTTATGGTGCCGTCCCGTCAGACCTATCCGTATCGCGAAACCTCACCAAAGTGCCCGCCCGGTGGGGCGGACGGGCACTGCCCGGCGGTGCCTGCGGCACCTTTGCTCCGGGCGGGCACATCCCACAGGCTCGCATTCTGCGCTGATCTTCCAACCCAACGCCCCGCCGCGCAACACCACCGCGCGCAAGCGGTGTACAGCCTGTGCACGTCCGGTGCATCGCCGGTGGACGCCCTGTGCCCCCGGTTCCCCAGCATTTGCTGAAAAATCCAGGACCAGCCCTTTCTCCGTTGCCCAAATACCCAAAGCAACGCCCGCAGCCGTTGCGTCGATTGGATTCGAACCTTGGCCTTTCTGGCCACATTCGCTAATCCGTCCCCAAGCAAGGGGATCGCCAGCATGAGCATGGACAAGAGTTTTGACGCCGAGGCCGCCGAGGCCCGCATCAGCGCCGAATGGGAAAACACCAACGCCTTCGCCGCCGGGGCCAATGCCTCGCGCAGCGAAACCTTTACCGTGATGATCCCGCCCCCGAACGTAACCGGCAGCCTGCATATCGGCCACGCCTTCAACAACACGCTTCAGGACATCCTGATCCGCTGGCACCGCATGCGCGGCTTTGACACGCTGTGGCAACCCGGTCAGGACCATGCGGGCATCGCCACCCAGATGGTCGTGGAACGCCGCATGGCCGAGCGGCAGGAACCCAACCGCCGGGTCATCGGACGCGACGCCTTTGTCGAGAAAATCTGGGCGTGGAAACAGGAATCCGGCGACACGATCATCAATCAATTGAAGCGCTTGGGTGCGTCTTGCGATTGGTCCAGGAATGCCTTCACCATGTCCGGCGCGCCCGGCGCCCCTGCGGGCGAGGACGGCAATTTCCACGACGCGGTCATCCGCGTTTTCGTGGATCTGTATAACAAAGGTATCATCTATCGCGGCAAGCGTCTGGTGAACTGGGACCCGCATTTCGAGACCGCCATCAGCGATCTGGAGGTCGAGAACCGCGAGGTTCCCGGCCATATGTGGCACTTCAAATACCCGCTCGCCGGTGGCGAAACCTATGAATATGTCGAACGGGACGAGGACGGCAACGTCACCCTGCGAGAGACGCGGAACTATATCTCGATTGCCACCACCCGCCCCGAAACCATGCTGGGCGACGGCGCGGTCGCGGTTCACCCGGACGATGCCCGCTATGCACCGATCGTCGGCAAGCTGGTGGAAATCCCGGTCGGCCCCAAGGAACACCGCCGCCTGATCCCGATCATCACCGACGAATATCCCGACCCCGATTTCGGCTCGGGCGCGGTCAAGATCACCGGCGCGCATGATTTCAACGATTACGGCGTCGCCACCCGCAATAACATCCCGCTTTACGCGCTGCTGGACACCAAGGGCGCGATGCGCACCGATGGCCTTTCCTATGCCGACAGTGCCGCCATCGCCACCCGCGCCGCGCGGGGCGAGGATGTGGGCGACGTGTCCAACGTCAACCTTGTCCCCGACGATCTGCGCGGCCTTGACCGCTATGACGCCCGCAAGCTGGTGATCGATCAGATCAATGCCGAGGGGCTGGCGGTCACCTATCTGCACAAAGAAATCGACGCCGAAACCGGCGCCGAGCATCTGGAAAAGCGCCCACTGGTCGAGGCGAAGCCGATCATGCAGCCCTTCGGCGACCGCTCGAACGTGGTGATCGAGCCGATGCTGACCGACCAGTGGTTCGTCGATACCAAGCAGATCGTCGGCCCGGCGATAGAGGCAGTCCGCGACGGCCGCACCGAAATCCTGCCCGAGCAGCACAAGAAGGTCTATTTCAACTGGCTGGAAAATATCGAGCCTTGGACCATCAGCCGCCAGCTTTGGTGGGGGCATCAGATCCCGGTTTGGTATGGGCCGGGACAGAAAAACGACCAACAGGCCGATTACGACAATCCCGTCGCCTTCTGCGCCGTGTCTTTTGATGAAGCAGCGGCACTGGCGAGGCAACATTACGGTACGACGGAAATCCACGAGGTCACCGATGCTCAGCAGGCGATAGACGACCGACTAGAGGCGGCTACGCTTGGCGCTCAATCTCAACATCTCTGGCGCGACCCTGACGTTCTCGACACTTGGTTCTCCTCAGGCCTCTGGCCGCTGGGCACTTTGGGCTGGCCGGAAGACACGGCGGAGCTGAAGAAATACTTCCCCACCGACGTTCTGGTCACCGGCTTTGACATCATCTTCTTCTGGGTCGCCCGGATGATGATGATGCAACTGGAAGTCGCCAAGGACATCCCCTTCCACACCGTCTATGTCCACGGCCTCGTGCGCGACGAAAAGGGCGCGAAGATGTCGAAGTCGAAAGGCAACGTCATCGACCCGCTGACGCTGATCGACGATTTCGGCGCCGACGCGCTGCGCATGACGCTGACCAGCATGGCCGCGATGGGCCGCGATCCAAAGCTGGGGCCGCGCCATGTCGAGGGCTTCCGCAACTTCGTCACCAAGATCTGGAACGCCACCCGTTTCGCCGAAATGAACGGCGTTCGCGGCGGCAACCCGCGTCCCGATCCCAGCCACAACGTCAACCGCTGGATCATCGGCGAGGTTGCCCGCATCCGTCAGGCGACCGATGAGGCGTTGGAGACCTATCGCTTCAACGACGCCGCGACCGGGCTGTATGCCTTTGTCTGGGGCAAGGTCTGCGATTGGTATGTCGAATTCTCGAAGCCGCTTTTCGATGGCGATCTGGCCGATGAAACCCGCGCCACGATGGGGTGGGTGCTGGATCAGTGCTATCTGATGCTGCACCCGATCATGCCCTTCGTGACCGAAGAGCTTTGGGCACTGACGGGTGATCGCTCAAAGATGCTGGTTCACGGCGACTGGCCGACCTATGGCGCAGAGCTGATCGACCCCGAGGCGGATCGGCAGATGAACTGGGTCATCGCGCTGATTGAAAGCGTCCGTTCGGCCCGCGCGCAGATGGGCGTTCCGGCAGGCGCGAAGCTGGACCTGATCGTGACCGAGGCCGACGCTTTCGCCCGCGACGCCCTGACCGCCAATGCGCCGCTGATCGAGCGTCTCGCCCGCGTCAATGCGCCGGTGGACGGCACGGCGGGCAAGGGCATGATTGCGGTCTCGGCCACAGGGGCCAGCTTTGCGCTGCCGATCGGCGACGTGATCGACGCTGCGGCTGAAACGGCACGACTGCAAAAGGCGCAGGCGAAGTCGGAAAAGGATGCCGATGGTTTGCGCAAGCGCCTGTCCAATCCGAAATTCGTCGAGAATGCCGAAGCCGAAGTGATCGAGGAGACCCGCGACAAGCTGGCCGCATTGGACGACGATATCGCAAGGCTGCAGGCGGCGCTGGAGCAACTCGCGGCGATGTAACCGGATGCTGGCGGAGAGATGAACTGTTTCGTTCCGCCAGCACAACACTCTTTCCAGAGCCTATTTATTGTCCAATTCGGGCGTCGGTGGGCGGAACATACCGGGCGTCTGGCCAATGCTTTTGCGGAACATGTATCCGAAGGCGCTGGCGGATTCGTATCCCATATCCAGCGCAACCGAACTGATCTTTTCACCCGAGGCAAGCCGCGAAATGGCATGCAGCACCCGCGCATGCTTAAGCCAACGGGCAGGCGACATGCCGGTTTGAGAAACAAACAGCCGCTCAATCGTCTTGCGGCTGGTCGGTGCCGATGACAGCCATCGCTGGATCGACACAATGTCTCCGGGATTGTTCAACGCCGACAATGCAAGCGGACGGATGCGGCTGTCCCGCGGCAGCACCAGTGATAGCGGCACATCCGGCGCGACGACCAACTCTTTCTGCAGAAGATCGTGCAGGGTGTTATGGTGGGCGGCGCTGCGGGCAACATCCGGCAAGGTCGCCCGCATCAACGCGTTCAGCAAAGGCGTCATCGCAATGACCCGGCACGCCTGACCCAGATGCACCGCCTCGGCGCGGTTCACATCGACATAGAGCATCTCGTTATTGGAACTGGTGCGCATCCAGTGCCCGGCATCCGGAGGAATCCAGATCGCCATGGCGGGGCTGAGCAGCAGCACATGAGTTTCGGTGCCGACATACATTGTGCCCGAGATCGACGAAATCAACTGTCCAAAGCTGTGACTATGCCAGTCGGTAGCCTCGCCGGATGCAGAGCCGACAAGTTCAGCAAGATAGCGGGGCCGTGTTGGTCCAAAGATCATGCGTTGATCACGAATGGGCATAAGATGATATTGACGATTTCTCGATAGATTATGCCCAAGCATCGATAAAGGGTCGAGGCGATCTTTGATATCCCCCTCTTGGGTCGCGGTGGTCGGCCGCAAAAGGATACCAAGATGAGCGCGCGCAGCCTCCACACATGGTTTGCCATCGGCCATCTCGCCAATGACTGGCCAATCGCCGCTTTGTGGCTGATCGTTCCGGCTGCGGGGATGTCGATGGCACTGGCGCCTGCCGAGGTCGGGCTGCTGTTCACGGTCCTCAATATCGGCGGCGCGCTGGCCTATTTACCTGCAGGGATGATCGCAGATCATGCGCCGAACCGGGGGCGCTGGCTTCTCGCAACGTTCTGGTGGATCGTGATCGGCTATGCCGCTGCGGCCTTCGCGACGGACTTCTGGTCGCTCGCCCTTTTGCTGGCGATAGCTGGTATGGGAAACGCTGCGTGGCATCCGATTGCAGCGGGCATTCTGGCGCAGGACAGCAAACAAGGGCGCGGCTGGGCCTTGGGCATCCACGCCATCGGAGGATCGGCGGCCGAGATTCTGGCTCCGCTTTTGGTCGGGCTCATGCTTCTATGGGTGGGCTGGCGCGAAGCGCTGATCGTCTCGGTGCTGCCGACGCTGATCGTCGGGATTTGCCTGCTGCGCGTGGTGCGTCGCGTCCCGATCATCTCTGCCCGACCACTGCGCCGGAAGGATTTGACCGTGCTTCTGGCGACATGGCGCGGCGTGAATGGTCAACGCATCGGGATGATCTGTCTCTACAACATGGCTCTGATGGCGCTGCTGAGCATGATCCCGCTTTATCTGGTCGAGGCCCATGGTCTGGGCAGCGGGACGGTCGGGGTCATCTTTTCGGCGATGCTGGTCCTGGGCGCGGTGGTGCAGCCATGGGCCGGGCGAGTCTCGGACCGCTCGGGGCGGCGACCCGTTCTTGTCGTCGGGACTGCATTGGCGGGGCTGGCCTGTCTGGTTCTGGTAGCGACTTTGCCGTTATGGGCGGTGATCGTGACGATGATCATTGCTGTCGCCGCGCTGGATGCGATCCGTTCGACCATGCTTGCGACGGCAGTGGATCATACCGGGCGAAGCGAGGGGACGACATTGGGCCTTGCCTTCGCGCTGATGGACGGGATCGGGGCGCTTGGTGCGGTTCTGGCCGGATTTGCTGCCGGGGTTTCTTGGCCGCATATGTTCGGGCTTGCCGCATTCTGCGCCTTCGGTGCGACGATGCTTGCGACAACGCTGGCGATCAGTCGGCCATCAAACGGTGAATGACACTCAGGCGCTTTCCGAATCGGTCAGCGGACGGATCGTCACCCAGCATTCGTCATTCGTGCCAAGCCCCGCCTTCTCGCATTGCGGCGCCGTCAGGTTGAAGAAGAACACGTCCGAGCCCTTGCCCCAAGGCCGGATGTTGCGGCGGAACGGACCCGCCTCGTTCAGCATCACATCCGCCGGGAAAGCTGCGGTGCGGCCGGGCACGTATTCAGGCTTCACGACGATGTAGCGCGGCAGAAACTCTTCCTTGCGCAGAACCCTTGTCTGGAAGGAAATGGCGGGACGCTGATCGGTCTTTTCTGCACTCATCGGGCGCGGCCTTCTTGGGAATGTGACCGCAGCATAACGCAGCGACATCACACCTGTCATCCGGCGCTATCCGGCCCGAAATGCTGCACCTCCAGCCCCTTCGCGCCGGGACCATCGGCTGCTGCCGTATCTCCGGGGTTGAACATCCGGCACGCCTCGTGCGACAGACAGCCGCAGCGGATACATCCGCTCAGCCTGTCTCGCACCAGTTCCAGCGTCCTGATCCGTTCTTCGAGGTCCGCCCGCCAGCCTTCCGATATCCTCTGCCACTCATCCTGCCCAAGCGCATCGCCCGACACAGCCGGACCAAGCGCATGACGGATGGATGCCAAAGGTATCCCGGCGCGCTGACCCGCCTTGATGATCGCCAGAATACGCAGAGAGGCTCGGGAATAGCGTCGATGACCAACGGCGTTGCGCGTAGAGCGAAGAAGGCCCTCGCGCTCGTAAAAGTGGATCGCAGAAATCGCGATGCCGCTGCGCCGGGACAATGCGCCGACCGAAAGGATCGGAGGCAAAGTTTTATGGTTATTGATATCGTTGGACATTTAACACTTGTCCTGAACTATGGTTGAGGTCTTAGGGTCGCAGACCAACGGAAGATTGGCAAGGAGCAGGCAATGGCAGTCGGCAATCGGATCGGGGTGATCCTGGGATCAATCCGCGAAGGGAGGGTGAATGATCGTGTGGCCGCATGGGTGATCGACCAGTTGAGCGATCATGGTTTCGAGACGCGGGTGATCGATCCCGCCGACCCGGCACTTCTGCCGGTGCAGATCGGCGATACCGAGGCGACCACGCGGCTGCGCAAGCGGATGGAAGGGCTGGACGGTTTCGTCATCGTCACCCCCGAATATAACCACGCCGCGCCCGGTCAGCTTAAGACGCTGATCGATGCGGTGATTTCCGAATGGTGGGCGCGGCCCGTGGGGCTGATCAGCTATGGCGGCATCTCGGGCGGGCTTCGGGCCATCGAATCGCTGCGGATCGTGCTGGCCGAGGTGCATACGGTGACGCTGCGCGATACGGTCAGCTTCGCCTCGCCCTGGCGCAAGTTCGACGAGGCGGGGCATATCCTTGATGCGAACGAAGCCGCCGCGGCCGAGGCCGCGATGGCGATCTTTGCGCATCGTCTGAAATGGTGGGCAGATGCGCTGGCCGAGGCACGGCAAGCGCGGCCCTATACACCGGAGGCCGGGTAATGGATCGTATCCTTCTTGACCCACGCGCTTGGGGGCTGATGCTGGCCGCCACCCTGACGATCATGTCGAACGCCACGATCACACCCTCACTGCCGGGGCTGCAGGCCGAGTTCGCCGACAATCCCCTTGCCGCGACGTTGACCCGGCTGCTGATCACCGCGCCTTCGCTGCTGGTGGCGATCATCGCGCCGTTTGCGGGGGCGCTGACCGACCGGCTGGGACGACGCAGGCCGCTGCTGATCGGGCTGATCGTTTATGCGCTGGCCGGAACGGCTGGGCTTTATCTGAACTCGATCGAGGCGATCCTTGCCAGCCGGCTGGTGCTTGGGCTTGGGGTGGCGACGATCATGGTCGCACAGGCCGCGTTGATCGGGGACTATTTTCAAGGGCCAGAGCGGGGTCGCCTTCTGGGCTATCAGATGGCCGCAACCAATGTCGGCGGGCTGATCTTCGTCACGGCTGCGGGCGAAATGGCGGCAATCGACCCCAGATTGCCCTTTGCCATCTACGCACTTGCAATCGTTTTCTTTCCGTTCATCTGGCGCGTCCTGCCCGAGCCTGCACCTGCTGCGACCGGCCACGACAACGCCATCCCCGAGGCAGAGCCGGAACCGGGCTGGCAATTCACTGTCGCGGTGATGTCCGTGGCGGCGGGGTTGACATTTGTCATCTTCTACGCGGTGCCGACGCAGCTTCCCTATCACCTGCAAGGTCTGGGCATGCCCGATCCGCAGAAGGCCGGTTACGTCATGGGGTCGATGATGTTCGCGGCGGCGATCATGTCGGTGGTCTCGGGCTGGATCCGGCCTTGGCTGGGGCGGATCGGGACGCCGGTTTCGGGCTATCTGACGCTGGCCATGGGATTTTCCGCCGTGGCATCCGGCGACACCTTGGGCGTCGAAATGATCGGGACCGCCTTGATCGGAGCCGGTCTGGGATTATGTATGCCAACGTTCATCACCACTGCGCTGAACGTGACCCCTGCCCGGCATCGGGGACTTGTCTCGGGCGCTGTCACCTCGGCCATTTTTCTGGGTCAGTTTCTGTCACCGCTGGTCACGCAACCTCTGGTCGAACGTCTGGGCTATGCGGGTGCCTTTGGCGCCGGTGCGGCGGGCTTTGTCGTTCTGGCCGTGATCCTGACCCTGATGCTGATGCGGCAAGCGCCGCCCCGGCCGACGCGCATATCCTGATCCGTCAGGCAAAAGAAGGAGACCGGCATGACCGGCATCATCGAAATCGACCACCTGTCGAAGCAATATGGCAGCGGCACCAAGGCGCTGAGCGATGTCAGCCTGACCATCAACGAGGGTGAGATCATCGCCCTTCTTGGCCCGAACGGTGCGGGCAAGACCACGCTGATCTCGATCATCTGCGGGCTGGTGGTGCCGACCGGCGGCACCGTCCGGGTCGGCGGCCATGACATCCGCACCGACTGGCGTGCCGCGCGACGGATGATCGGGCTGGTCCCGCAGGAAATCGCGCTTGAGCCGTTCGAGAAGGTGATCAACAGCGTCCGCTTTACCCGCGGCCTTTACGGTGAAGGCCCGGACGACGCCTATATCGAGCAGGTTCTGCGCAGTCTGGCGCTGTGGGACAAGCGCGATGCGGCGACGAAAGAGCTTTCGGGTGGGATGAAGCGGCGGGTGCTGATCGCCAAGGCGCTGGCCCATCGCCCGAAGGTGCTGTTCCTTGACGAGCCGACGGCGGGCGTCGATGTCGCGCTCAGGCGCGAGATGTGGCAGGTGGTTGAACAACTTCGCCGCGACGGCGTGACCATCATCCTGACCACGCATTATCTGGAAGAGGCAGAGGAAATGGCCGACCGCGTCGGCGTCATCAATCACGGTCAGCTTCTACTGGTGAAGCCCACGGCGGAACTGATGGATGAATTCGGCAAGAAGACCCTGACGATCGAGTTGGACGAGCCTTTGCCGGAAATCCCCGCAGCGCTTGCCGACCGCGATCTGTCGCTGACCGAGGGCGGCAAGGCGCTGCGCTATGACTATGACACGCGGGCGGAACGGACGGGGATCGCACGGCTTTTGGGCGATCTCGCCGCTCATGGGATCACGGTGCGGGACGTCTCGACCCGGCAGTCCAATCTGGAAGAGGTCTTCATGACCCTTGTGACCGAGACGCAGGATGAGGTGACAGCATGAATATGGGGGTGAACTGGCCCGGTATCTGGGCGATCTTCCACCACGAAATGATGCGCTTCTTCCGCACCATCATGCAGTCGCTGTTGTCGCCTGTCCTGTCCACGATGCTGTATTTCGTGGTCTTCGGCGCGGCCATCGGCGGGCGCATCCAGTCGGTCGAGGGCGTCGCCTATGGCGCGTTCATCGTGCCCGGCCTGATGATGCTGACGGTGCTGCAACAGGCGGTCAGCAATGCCAGCTTCGGGATCTATTTCCCGAAATTCAGCGGCACGATCTATGAATATCTGGTCTCGCCCGTCGGCTGGATCGAGGTCACGCTGGGCTTTGTCGGCGCGGCGGCGGCGAAGGCCATGCTGATCGCGATGATGATCCTGCTGACCAGCTTCTTCTTCGTCGATCTGCACATCCTGCACCCTTTCTGGATGCTGGGCTTCCTGTTCCTGACTTCGGTCGGTTTCAGTCTGCTGGGCTTTATCATCGGTCTCTGGGCCAAGTCGTTCGAGCAGTTGCAGCTTGTCCCGATGATGGTGATCATGCCGCTGGTTTTCCTTGGCGGGGCCTTCTACTCGGCCAACATGCTGCCACCCTTCTGGGAAGCGGTGGCCAAGCTGAACCCGGTGCTTTACCTGATCTCGGGCTTCCGCTGGGCGTTCTTCGGCATGGCGGATGTGCCGGTCGGCGTGTCGCTGCTCGCCGTGGGCGTCATGATCGCGATCTGTCTGGGCATTATCCGCTGGATCTTCGCGACGGGCTGGCGGTTGAGAGAATAAGGACGACTTGCAAAGGTTGGTCCGATCATCATGCTGGCGTCATTTACCCAAAGGATTTGACGCCGCATGACCGACAGGCCAATTGACCGCGCCCGCAGTATTCTGGAAGCCGCCGTCTCGCCGCCGGACGATTTCGGCGAACTGGCCGAGTTGACAAGGCAACTCTCGCCAGAAGATCTCGGCGATCTGATCCCCTTGGCATGGCGCGTGCGTGGCCAGCCGGGATTGGACCGCCGCATCGAGCCCTTGGCCAGCTCCATCGAGTTCTCGGGCAAGCAGGCTGTCTTCCGCGCGCAGTCCTTCGACGAGGGGCTGTCGGCGCTGCGCTGGCTGATCGACAACTGGACGCCCGAACCGTCACCTGATCCAAGATATTCGCCCGAGGACGTTAAGCTATCGCGCATCATCCACCTGCTGCGGTCGATGATCCTGCGAATGCGCGAAGAGCCGGAGGCCGAGACCCGTTCCCGCCTGCAAAAGATGCTGCCCCTGCTGGACCGTCGCCACCAACCGGAAGAGCGGCTGGCGGCGGCAAGTCTTGCACAGGACCCCGCAGCAATCGCCACCGCCTTGGCTGCTTGGCAGGCCTCGACCAAGGGTGAACTGGCGCGAACCGAACGCGGTATCTATGCCAAGGCAGGTGCGCTGCCCCTGATCCGGTTTCTTGAACACAGATATCTGCCCTATGGCGCGCAACCAGATCCCGAGGCGAGGGATGCCTTTGCCACGCTGGTGGCAAGCACCCCTGATTATGCCGATTTCGCGCGCAGTATCGTGGAACAGGCCGTCATCCGAATGGCCGACATCGCCGAAGGCCGTGTCAGCTACAAGGCCGATGGCGCGTTCGTCGTCGATGATTGCGGCGCGATTGCGCGGGCGGTGATGTTCGGATTGGCGCGGTCTGAACAGTGGTGCATGGCGGCAATCGGTCCGATCTGGCGCATGGCCTCAGTCGCGCCGGACCCAAAGGCCAAGACGATGCCGTCGCAATCGCTGACGCTTCAACTTGCGAATGCGACGATTTACGAACCGCGCCCGGAAGCGATTTCGATCATGCGAGACGTGGCCGCCTCTTGCCGCCACGCGGGCGTCAAGAAGAAGCTGGAGCGCCTGCTGCGCACCGCCCGCAGTTCGCTGATCGCCCGTCCCGAAGGTCTGCTGGATTTGCCCGCCGATGAGCCGATTTCGAAGGATATGCAACTGCCCTTTCGCGATGCGGTGCAGTCGCTCATGGCAGAGCCTGCGGCACTTCCTGCGGTGCTTTGGCTGCAGCGCTTCGGCCCGGACCGCAAGCATGCATGGAACCTGTCCCGCGATCTGATCTGGCAGGTGGTCGCGGACGGGAAGGACATGGCCGTCACCGCCATGCCCGTTCACAGCGGCAAGACCCTTCAGTGGCGGTTGCAGGATAACGGCACACGCCCCTTCGATCCCAATGATCTGGTGCGATTGTGGCATCCGGTCGAAACGCCGGACGAGCTTGCAAAAGAATGGCGTTTCAGGCTTGAAGAGAACGGTCAAAATCAACCCTTCCCGCAGGCCGGTCGTGAGATTTACCGCCCCGCGTCGTCCGAGATGGACGGTCGGGTCATTTCGGCCTTCGCCGGGCAGATGATATCGGGAACCCCGCTAATGGGACTGGCGCGATCACAGGGCTGGCGTTTCGGCTTTGACAACGAGTTGCACCTGCATCTGTCGGGGGTGGATTTCACCTTCTCCGCAGGCGCGCGGGCCTATCCCGGCTCAGGAGGAGGCGGCACGACCGGGAACCTTTGGCTTGTTGGCCCGCAAAAGCGGCTGGATCAGGTGCCCGGACGTATCCTGTCAGAAGTGATGCGAAAAACCGATCTGCTGGTCAGCGTCGGCGGGCGGTCTTAGACCCCCCCGGCTGACCGCGCTGCCGATATTTTTTATTCGGTTTGCACCCGGATCAGCGCGGTGATCGGCTTTCCGTCCATCAAAACCGGCTGATGGTGATCGTCGGCCAACAGGATACCGATGACATGCTCGCCACGCGGCTCGGGGCAATGGCCGAACCGCGCGACGATCAGATTGCCGCCGAAATCGCTGTTCATGCTGTTATAGGGCCGTCCTGGGATATTGCAGCTATCACCGTCGGGATCGATCTTCATATGAACATGACCGCAGCGTGGATCGCCTCCGCAATCGCCCGCAGGCATCAAGCGGAAATTGCTGCTGACCACCACGCCAATCGCGCCCTCATCGTCCGTGCCCAAAGGGATCGTCGCACCCTCGGGTGGCCAAACGATCTGCAAGCTTGGCGGCTCATCCGCGATCAGCGGCGCGGGAACAAGAATGGTCAGGAAGAGCATCATCGATAAAGAGCGCATGGAAACCTCATGTGGATGTAATCGATGATTACATATAGCCGATCCAAACGGATTGCGCAGTAAATAATCGGTGATTACATTACTGTTCAGAGGTGCCCCATGACCGAACAGGAAAAGTCCTATCACCACGGCAATCTGGCTTCGGCCCTGATCGCAGCTACGGTAGAGATCATCGATGAGCGCGGCGTGGACGGGCTGTCGGTGCGAGAGGTGGCGAAGCGCGCCGGCGTCTCGCCCGGCGCCCCGTTCCGGCATTTCAGCTCCAAGGCGGCGCTGCTGACCGCTGTTGCCGAGCAGGCGATGGAACGGCTGGTCGCGGCGGTCGAGGTTGCGCAGGCTGACGATGACGACACCGACCCATTAGCGCAGATCGAGCGGATCGGTCTTGGCTATCTGGAATGGGCGACGCAAAACCCGACCCATTTTCAGATTGTCAGTTCCCGCAGCCTGATCGACTTCAACGGCTCGGCCACGCTGCGGCAGATGAATGATGGCATTCGCACGCGCATGGCCGATCTTCTTGAGAGGGCGCAGCAGGCAGGGCAACTGACTGCGAATGCGGATACCGAGGCGCTGGTCCTGTCCTGCCGCGCATTTGTCTATGGTCTGGCGCGGATGGCAGCGGACGGGCATTTCCCAGAATGGCACCCGAATGGCGAGCCTCTGGACCTGATGCGCCGCGCGCTGGCCGATTTTATCGCCGGAATGCGCGCCTGAACGACGGCGAGAGAGCGTCGGGCATTTTACAAGTGCCGATAAACCACGATCAGCGGACAACCCAAGGCGGCCTCCAGTGCCATCACCTGTTCTGTCGTCAGTTCACCGATAGCAGGGTTAGCCGCCTCAACAGCAAAGCGCCCGAAGGCGACGGGCCAGACATAATCAAGCTGCGCGACCGTAGCGCTGGCCCCGCAACAAGGCAGCGCATCAGCCTGCATCCGAAAGCCCGGCGCGATACCATTGACCGGGTCCGCCATTCTCGTAGGCACATAATCGCGATCCATCATATCACCCCACACGGCCTGATCGATCTCGACACCGCATTGCGGGCAGGTGATCTCCGAAAAGTTCTCGCCACAATCAAAGAATTCGATTGAGTCATGTCGGATCAGGCTGACCTGACCGCCAGCCCCGATGATCTCGCGCAACAGATCACGCCCCTGTCCTTGACGCAGTTCAACCGGCACGTGCCCGACATCGCGGGGAACAAGGATGATCGAATACTGCGACACAACATCAGCGCCTTGCGCGAATGCTGCCGCAAATCCTCGCCTGCGGGTCCAGCCGGACATATTCCTGCGCGGTGATGACATGCATATCGATCGAGCGGTTCCAGCCGCCGAACCACCGCTCACGAATGCCCGCGCGGTAATAGTTGCCCATGATCTCATCGACATAGGGCGGGATGATCGTGGTGCCGGGCAGGCGCGGGGCGTGGAAACCGATACTCGCCCCCGGCCCCAGACAGGCATTGGGCAAACTGGTCAGAATACTGCAGGCCGACCGGCAATAGCCGCGAATCCGCACGGTTTTGCCAGAGCGGGCCAGACGGTCGCGATATTGGACCATCTCCAGCACATTGCCGCCGCCATTGTTGATCACGTCGATGAAACGGCCCCCGTCGCGCTGCTGCGACAGCACCGCATCCGGCATAACCGCCATGAACAGCGCAGCCATCAGCGCCGGAACAAGCTGGAAGATTCTTCTTTTCATGCCAGAGGTATCCTCCGAATCCCTGTCGGCGAAAAGCCACGGATGCGTGAAGGCTGACAGCGCCGCCAAACGCCAAAAAAATGCGCGACTTCTGCGTTACACTCCCTGTGGATAAAATCCGATATGCTCAATTTGCACAACTTATGCATGCGGCTTCGTGGCACCATCCCGGCACTGGCAAACAGAACGGAGTTCAAGCCATGTCGAGTCGAATCCTTTGGACTGCGGTGGGGGTTTTATCGATCCTTGCCGGTATTCTGGCCTTCGCGAACCCGCTGGCGGCGACGCTGACCGTTGAACAGCTTGCGGGCTGGGCGTTTCTGATCATCGGCATTCTGGAACTTGTTACGGTGTTTCAGGAACGGGACTGGGCGGGTCGCATCTGGGCGATCCTGCTTGGAGCGGCGTTTATCCTGTTGGGGATCGTGCTGCTGGCACGACCGCTTGAAGGGATCGTGGCGCTGACGCTGACTGTAGCATCGCTGTTTCTGGCGGCAGGCATCCTGCGGGTGGTGCTGGCCTTTTCGCTCAAGGGAACCAATGCCTTCTGGCTGATCTTGGTCAGCGGCTTTCTGGCCATCCTGCTGGGCCTGATCATCCTGGCCAACTTCCCGGCTTCGGTGGCAAGCGCTCTGGGCATCCTGCTGGCGATCGAGCTGATCTCGAACGGGGTCTCGATGCTTGCACTTTCATGGACGCGGCCTCAGAGCCCCGCGACCGCGTAAACGTTTCAGAGGGGCGGGCGCTTCCGCCCCTCTGCCATCCCGACGCCGCCTTTCAGACAGCTTGCTTTTGCGCATGGCTGGCCCTATCTGCGCCAGATGCACATGAACCCGCCCGATCTGCGCCCCGATCTAGCCCGTGCCCGTATCCCCGAAGAGCGGCGTGACGGCCAGCCGACTATCGGCATGGTCAGCCTTGGCTGCCCGAAAGCGCTGGTCGACAGCGAACGCATCCTGACCCGCCTGCGGGCCGAAGGCTACGCGATCAGCCCCGATTATACTGGCGCCGATGCAGTGATCGTGAACACCTGCGGCTTTCTGGACAGCGCCAAGGCGGAATCGCTGGAAGCCATTGGCGAGGCAATCCGCGAAAATGGCCGGGTGATCGTCACCGGCTGTCTGGGGGCCGAGCCTGAATATATCACCGGCGCGCATCCCAAGGTTCTGGCCGTCACCGGCCCGCATCAATACGAATCCGTGCTGGATGCGGTGCATGGCGCGGTGCCGCCATCGCCCGATCCCTTCATCGATCTGCTGCCCGCCAGCGGCGTCAGCCTGACCCCCCGGCATTACAGCTATCTGAAGATTTCCGAGGGCTGTAACCACAAGTGCAAATTCTGCATCATCCCCGACATGCGCGGCAAACTGGTCAGCCGCCCGGCCCATGCGGTCTTCCGCGAGGCTGAAAAGCTGGTGCAGGCCGGGGTCAAGGAATTGTTGGTGATCTCGCAGGACACCAGCGCCTACGGCGTGGACCGTAAATTCGCCGAGGAACGCGGCCACCGGGCGCATATCACCGATCTGGCGCGCGATCTGGGCTCGCTTGGGGCATGGGTGCGGCTGCATTATGTCTATCCCTACCCGCATGTGCGCGACCTGATCCCGCTGATGGCCGAGGGGCTGGTGCTGCCCTATCTGGACATCCCCTTCCAGCACGCCCATCCCGACACGCTGAAACGCATGGCCCGGCCTGCGGCGGCGGCGCGGACGCTGGACGAAATCGCCGCATGGCGGGCGATCTGCCCCGAGATCACTTTGCGCTCGACCTTCATCGTCGGCTATCCGGGCGAGACGGAGGCAGAGTTCCAGACCCTGCTGGACTGGCTGGACGAGGCGCAACTGGATCGCGTCGGCGCGTTTCAGTATGAGAATGTCAAAGGCGCGCGGGCTAATGATCTGGCCGATCATGTCCCTGCCGAGGTCAAGCAGGACCGTTTCGACCGCTTCATGGAGAAGGCGCAGGCGATCTCCGAGGCGAAGCTGGCCGCCAAGATCGGCACCCGGATTGAGGTGATCGTGGATGAGGTCGATGCCGACGGCGCAACCTGCCGCACCAAGGCCGACGCCCCGGAAATCGACGGCAACCTGTTCATCGACGAGGGCTTTGAAGATCTGAAACCCGGCGATATCGTCACCGTAACGGTGGACGAGGCCGGGGAGTATGATCTTTGGGGACGTTTGTGAATTCCAAAGCCAAGGGCAGTGCCCGACCGCTGGCAGCCTTGTGGAGCCCCATCAGCACCGCGCCTGTTGACGAACGCCCCTCAGAGATGAGGGCAGCGATCAGCCGCGGATGGGCACGGGAACAGTCGTATTTCGCACTTTATGGTGCCACCCCTTCGAAGATTTCTGTCGCGCGGAACCTCCCCGAAGTGCCCAGCCGGGGGGCGGCTGGTCACTGCCCGGCGGTGCCTTTCAGGCACCTTGATTCCGGGCGGGCGCTTCGATTTCGGGGCAGCCCGTGACCCTTCGCAACCGCCTGCCCGCCTTCATCGCCGATCATTACGAAGTCCATGAATGGCGCCATGCCAGCGCCATCCTTGCCCATGACTTCCCCAACGAATGGCAGGACATCATCGACGTTCTGACCGCCTTCCGCCTTCGCCGCGAATGGATCGAGGTCGGCGGCGGCAACAAATCCCGCGTCTCGGCCTTCATTGATGGCTTCCTTGACCAGCGCGGCTGGCGCGAGCGGCAATTTCGCACCGGCATCGTCGTCGATGATCTGATGAAGGAAAGCCCGACCCACAAAGTCGATTGCTTCAAGAACGGCATCGGGCTTGAGATCGAATGGAACAACAAAGACCCGTTCTACGACCGCGACCTGAACAACTTCCGCCTTCTCTTCGATCTGCGGGCGCTGAGCGTCGGAGTGATCGTCACCCGCGCCGATGAATTGCAGCACATCTTCCGGCAATTGGGGCGCGGATCGTCCTACGGGGAATCGACCACGCATATGTCAAAGCTGTTGCCGCGAATTGAAGGTGGCGGCGGGGCGGGATGTCCGCTATTGGTATTCGGTATCACCAAGGCTCTATATCTGGACACGGGAGGCAACGTTGAACAGCGCGTCGGATGACCTGTTGGCGACCGCCCAGTCGGCAAAGTTCGGCACAATCCTTGCCGATCCGCCCTGGCAGTTCCAGAACCGCACCGGCAAGATGGCGCCCGAACACAAGCGCCTGTCCCGCTATCCGACGATGACCCTGGACGATATCTGCGACCTGCCTGTCGAGGCTGTCGCGGCCCCCCGTGCCCACCTTTATCTCTGGGTGCCGAACGCGCTTCTGCCCGAGGGGCTGAAGGTGATGGAGCATTGGGGCTTCAAATACAAATCCAACCTGATCTGGTACAAGGTCCGCAAGGATGGCGGCCCGGACCGGCGCGGCGTCGGCTTTTATTTCCGAAACGTGACCGAAATCCTGCTCTTCGGCGTGCGCGGCAAGGATGTCCGCACCCTTGCCCCCGGCCGGTCGCAGGAAAACATCATCTCGACCCAGAAACGCGAACACAGCCGCAAACCGGACGAGCAATACGAGCTGATCGAATCCTGTAGCTGGGGTCCGCGCCTGGAAATGTTCGCCCGAGGCCCGCGCAAGGGCTGGACCGTCTGGGGCAATCAGGCCGAGGAATATGAACCCGACTGGCCGACCTATTCGAACCATTCCCAAAGCAACGTGGTGAAGCTGCGTTGATCACCATCAGCGCGGCATTCGACCCCGAAGGCAAGCCGCGCAAGCCCGGCGCCTTGTGCATCGGCGCGCAAAAGGCCGGCACCTCATGGCTGGCGCAGATGCTGGGGCAGCACCCGCAGATCTGGATCCCTCCGTTCAAGGAGGCGCAGTATTTCAACCACCTGTTCCTGCCCGACCACCGGCAATGGACCGGCTGGCACTATCGCAACAAGCTGAAGGAAATCCGCGAAAGGCATGTGAAGCGCAACGTGCCGATGCCGCCGGAACTGGATGCCTATCTGGTCGATCTGACCTCGCGGCGGATGTTTCACAACCAATGGTACAAGCGCATCTTCGCCCCGGCGCCAAAAACGGCGATGCCGATGGATTTCACCCCCGAATATTCCGGCCTGCCGGATGAGGGCGTCGATTACATCCATGATTTCATGCCGAAAGCGCGGGTGATCTATCTGATCCGGCATCCGGTCGATCGCGCGGTGTCGCAGCTACGGATGAACCTGCGCCGGAAAAAATCCGCCCCTGCGACGATTTCCGAATGGCTGACCGCCATCGAAGATCCGGTGCTGATCGAGCGTGGCGACTATGCCAGCTACCTGCCTCGTTGGCTGGCGCGCTTTCCAGACATGCTGGTGCTGCCCTTCGGACGCATCGCCCGCGACCCGGCGGCGGTCATGGATCAGGTCGAGACCTATCTGAAGATCGGCCCCTACCCCTATAGCGGTATGCGAAACAAGGTCTTCGCCAATCCCGAAGGGCTGCACCCCCCGCCCGAGGTAATCGCCGCGCTGGAAGCCCGGCTTCAGCCGCAGCTTGATTTTCTGGCCGACACAATCGGTCCCGAATTTGTCGAGGAAATCAGATGAGATTGCTTTGGAAAGCCATCAGCCTTGTCAGCGTCGGCTTTCTCTTCATTATGATCGCTGGCTACGTGGCCAGTCTCTGGCTGCCGTCAGGCGGCCTCAACTACGGCTCGACCTGTTTCTGGACGGATGCGATGTTCGTCTTTGTGCGCTGCGGTGAAAATGCGCCTTTCGGTGAAACCCGCGAGGCATTCTACAACCTTCATTTCTTTGTGCTTCTGCTGATATCCGCATTCTTCAAGCACAAACCAGAACTGCTGCCGATGGCGATTGCGGCCTGGTCGGCGATCATCATAGCGGTTGTGGTCATCGTCCGGTTCTTTTACTCGCGGCTCCGATGGCCTAAATAGCCTCAAAGTTTGCGAGGAGTTCTCCGATGGCGGCCTATCAGTTCGTCTACCACATGGACGGCGTGTCCAAGACCTATCCCGGCGGCAAGAAGGTCTTTGAAAATATCCGCCTGAACTTCCTGCCGGGAGTGAAGATCGGCGTGGTCGGCGTCAACGGCGCCGGTAAATCGACGCTGCTGCGCGTCATGGCCGGTTGGGACAAGGATTTCACCGGCGAAGCTTGGGCCGCCAAAGGCGCGACCGTCGGCTATCTGCCGCAGGAGCCGCAACTGGACGCCTCGCTCAACGTGCGTGAAAACGTCATGCTGGGCGTAGCCGCGAAAAAGGCCAAGCTGGACCGCTACAACGAACTGGCGATGAACTACTCCGATGAGACCGCCGATGAGATGGCGGCGCTTCAGGATGAAATCGACGCCCAGAACCTGTGGGATCTGGACAGCCAGATCGACGTGGCGATGGAGGCCCTGCGCTGCCCGCCCGATGATGCCGATGTCGAGACCCTGTCCGGCGGTGAGCGCCGCCGGGTCGCGCTGTGCAAGCTGCTGCTGGAAGCGCCCGACATGCTGCTGCTGGACGAACCGACCAACCACCTTGACGCGGAAACCATCGCCTGGCTGCAAAAGCACCTGATCGAATATCCGGGCACGATCCTGACCGTGACCCACGACCGCTATTTCCTTGACGACATCACCAGTTGGATTCTGGAACTGGATCGCGGCCGCGGCATCCCCTACGAGGGCAATTACTCGGCATGGCTGGAACAGAAGGCCAAGCGTCTGGCGCAGGAAGCGCGCGAGGATAAGGCCAAGCAGAAGACGCTGGAACGCGAGCTTGAATGGATCCGCGCTGGCGCCAAGGCCCGTCAGGCCAAGCAGAAGGCCCGGATCAACGCCTATAACGAAATGGCCAGCCAGTCCGAACGCGACAAGCTGACCCGCGCCCAGATCATCATTCCGAACGGCGAACGCCTTGGCGGCAAGGTGATCGAGGTTTCCGGCCTGAAAAAGGCCATGGGCGACAAGCTGTTGATCGAAGGTCTGGATTTCGCCCTGCCGCCCGGCGGCATCGTTGGCGTGATCGGCCCCAACGGCGCCGGTAAATCGACCCTGTTCCGCATGCTGACCGGCAACGAACAGCCCGACGAAGGCTCGATCACGCTGGGCGATACCGTGCATCTGTCCTATGTGGATCAGTCGCGCGATGCGCTGGACGCGAACAAGACCGTCTGGGAGGAAATCTCGGGCGGTGCCGAGCAGATCGTGCTGGGCGACGCGCAGATGAACAGCCGCGCCTATTGCAGCGCCTTCAACTTCAAGGGCGGCGATCAGCAGAAGAAGGTCGGGCAATTGTCCGGCGGTGAACGGAACCGCGTTCACATGGCAAAGCTGCTGAAATCCGGCGGCAACGTGCTGCTGCTGGACGAACCGACCAACGATCTTGACGTGGAAACCCTGCAGGCGCTGGAAGCCGCGCTGGAAGATTTCGCCGGTTGCGCGGTGATCATTTCGCACGACCGTTTCTTCCTCGACCGGCTTTGCACGCATATCCTTGCCTTCGAAGGCGATGCCCATGTCGAATGGTTCGAAGGCAACTTCGAAGCCTATGAGGAAGACAAGGTCCGCCGCCTCGGCCCGGATTCGATCGAACCGAAACGGGTGAAATACAAGAAGTTCACCCGCTGAACTGACGCTGACCTTCCCGTCACCTTGGCGTTCGGGAAGGTCATCTGCGCGTGTGCCACTTTGGCAAGGCGCGCCCAAACCGGCAACAATCCGCCACCCTCCTGAGCAAAAGCTTTGCAAGAGCCCGCAGATATAGCACCGTCTGCGGGCTTCGCGCCGTACGCGAGGCCAAGCATAAAAATGCGAAAACGAGGGATATATGCGCGGCTCACGCATCACACCGCTTATGCGGCGTCTTCCGGTTTTATGCGCGGTGATCGCGCTGGTTGCGGCCTGTTCGACCACGCCGCCTTCGTCCTCTTCCAATGACATCACCATCGGCCAGATCGATCCGCAGCGCGCCTCGATGGCGCTGCTGGAAGCGAAAGAGCGTCGCTCGAACGGGCAGCGGGTCTGGTGCGTGCCTTTCGCCCGCACCGCCAGCGGCATCAATATTCGCGGTAATGCGAAGGATTGGTGGGGCGCGGCGCAGGGCCTTTACGCCAACGGGCGGCAGCCGCAGCCCGGTTCGGTAATGGCGTTCCGCGCGACGGGGGGGATGCCGCTGGGCCACGTTGCCGTCGTGTCCGAAATCGTCTCCCCGCGCCATATCAGGATCGATCATGCCAACTGGCACCGCAATCAGGTGTCGATGAACATGAATGTCGTCGATGTGTCCGGGGCGGGGGACTGGTCCATGGTCCGGCTGGAAAGCCAGCCCGGCACCTATGGCAAGCCCTACCCGATCAACGGCTTCATCTATCCGCAACAACACTGAAGCGCGCCGCCGGTGTATGCGCTGTGCAGAAGCGGTGTACAGGCTGTGCACATCTTGCGCAGGCCAGATTATGTGATTTCAATGGCTTGCGGCGCGCAACCTTCGCAGATGCAACGCCCTTCCTGACACCAAAGTGACCACAGACGGCTTACGCCTGCGATCTCGCTTGGCTATGGTTTGACCTGTCCCGACGACAGGAGCCGCCATGCCGACCCGCCGCCTGATCCTCGCCAGCGGAGCCGCCTTCGGCACCATGGCCGCCCTTCCCGCCTTGGCGCAGAACGCTGATCGCCCGAACCCGATGCCAGATGTGCTGCGAGAGGCGCTGGAGCGTGACCCGACCTCGCCGGTGCTTGGAAATCCCGAGGGAAATATCACTCTGGTCGAGTTCTTCGATTACAACTGTCCGCATTGCCGCAAGATGGTCAATGTCGTGCAGCAGATCGTGTCGTCGGACCCGGAGCTGCGCGTGGTTTACCGCGAATGGCCGGTCTTCGGACCCGGTTCGGAATTCGCGGCGCAGGCTTCGCTTGCCTCGCTCAATCAGGGTAAGTACTGGCAATTCCATCAGGGTCTGCTGCTGATGCGCGACCGCGCGGAAGAGCCAAGCGTCATGCGGATCGCCCGCCGCGTCGGTCTGGACGAAGCCAAACTCCGCGCCGACATGCAGGCCCAGAACGTCACCGACCACATCGCCAACAGTGCCGAACTTGCCGATCACATGGGCCTGATGGGCACGCCGACATTCATGTGCGGCGACGAGGCGGTCTTTGGTGAGATGAGCCTGAAAGAGTTGCGCGAACTGGTCGAACGCGGCCGCAAGACGCTGGGCGTTGCCTGATCAGGCAAGCGCCAGCGCGCGGTCGAACGTGCAAAGCGCCAAACCTTCGGGCGTCAGATAGCCGAAATGCCGCTCTATCGCGCGTTGGACATCGTTTGACGTTGCCCGCGACATTCCCCTTTTCCGAAGGATTTCAGGTGCATGGCGCGGCGTGTCATTGTCACCGCGATGCGTCACGATGTTCGGGAAATGCGGATCGGTGACGGCGACCAGCCGCGACGGGATTTGATAGTGCCCATAGTCGAAGATGGTCCGCGTCGAATGCCGGATGCAGGCACCGGCGCTGAAAAACGGGCTGAACCAGTTATAGATACCCTCGGTCGGGCCGTCGGTGATGCAGTAGAAGATCGACGGAAAGCTGACGGCGAAATGCGCGTTCCGCCACATGCAGACCGCGTGACGGCGCAGGCGGCGGATGTAATCGGTGGCAACGCAATCGTCGTCATCCAGACGGAACTGCATCGTGTCTTTCAGGTCCAGCCCGATTTCCGCCGCGACCTGCTGGATCGCCTCCGAGATGTGGATCGGCGGCAGAAATCTAAGCACGACCTGCTCGTGACCCGCGCATATCTCGGCCAGCCGATCCTGATATTTCTTCGGCATCCGGTCCGAAGAGATCACCAGCAACTGAAAATCCGGGTCCGACTGATGGACCAGCGACCGCAGGGTCAGTTGCTCGAACGTGGCCAGCCGCGCCTCGATCCGGTCGGGCGTGAACAATTCCACCGCCTGCGCCTCATAGATCGCTTCCAGCGCTTCGTCCGGTTGATTCCGATAGGCTTTCCAATCGCCACGCCCCAACATCGAGAAGCGGCAGACACCAAGGATGCGGACGTCACGATCGTTCATGTCTAACCTTCAGCGATAGTGTTGCGGTCGTTCGGCAAGTTTACCCCGCCTCGATCAGATTGCGGACCAGACCCGGCCCCTGACTGCGATTGTTTGCATATTCGACGCTGCTTTGCACCAGTTCCGGGGATGGCGGCTCCCAGGTCGAGGCATCGTCGATGAACCCCAGTTCCTGCAAGCGCCGCGCCAAAGCCAGATGATCGATCTCACCCCAACTCAGGTGGTTCGACCGCGCCTGTCCCTTATCCATCCAATTGGCGACCAGCGTGTTGATGATATGCGGGGGTCGTCCGGTCATGCCCAGAATCTGATCGGCAATCGAATCATAGGCATTGTTGTCACGGCGCAGGATGAAGGCGAACTGCTTAGAGGGATCAGCCATCATTCCGGCAATGTGAAAGGCAGAACTATCCACCCCAACGATATGCGTCGCCGATTTGTAATAGCGGAACTGATCGACCAGCGGCATCCGTTCCGGGTGCATGATCGTATAGCCGTTGCGGGCCATGTTCTCTTCGATCGACATCTCGGCGATAATGCCGCCCCTGCCCCCGAATTTCGTGCGCGAGATATAGATCTTGCGCGGCTCGTCAGTCTCGACCCGCTCGGTCAGGCGGCGCATCGTCTCGCGATATTCCGGGGTGCCCTTGGCGATCAGGCCCAGCCCGAAGCCCTGCCCCGGCACCAACAATTCCTCAACCTCGATGGGGTGATGGGCGATGTGGATCTGCGCTTTCAGCCCCAGCAGGTTCCAGTAATCGGTGCGGTAAGAGTGAAACCCGTTCAGCTTTTCATGCTTCGGGATGAACACGACAGACTCGATATCATCGCGGTCGAAGGCCCAGCAGCGCGACATGGTTTCGGTCATGAAATGCCCGAAATGCCCATAGAAAAGGCCGCCCCACATGTGGCGGCCCGGCAGTCTGGACAGAGGTTCCACCGGCTCTTTCGAGGCCATCGTCAACCGCACCTTACCGCGCCACATCGAGGCGTGAAGGCAGTCGCCTTCCGCAGTCTGGACGCCGCAGACCTGTTGCATTCCCAACCCGGTCGGAGGATAGACGACGGCGTTTTTCAGAACGACGATCTCGCGGGACCAGCCTTCAGCAGGCAGTGGTTCGCTCATAGGTGCTCCTCGGTTGAACTTGGGTCCGACAGTTGGCGCGCTGGTTGATCAGCTTGTCATATCGGAGTTTGGAGCTGTCTGAAAGTCCGCTCTGCCGTCCTTAGCCCCATTCCCATGGTCGTGTGAACTCACCCAGTTTCTGCTGAACGGCTGCCTCATCCACCTGACCATCGCGCGACAGACGCGCCACCAGACCGCGCTTCTTGTCGTCCACCACATCGGTCACTTTCGCCCCGGTCCCCGCCAGCGCCTCGTTATAGACGCGGGCAATGGCCAGCTTGCGGAGATCGGGCTTGAAAATCTTGCCAACGGCGGTTTTCGGAAGCTCGTCCAGCACCTCGACATATTTCGGGACCGCGGCACGTTCGTGGATATGGTTGCGGGCATGCTCTATCAATTCGTCAACCGTGACCGAGGCGCCCGAGACAAGCTCGACATAGGCGCAGGGCAGTTCGCCCGCAAAGCCGTCAGGCTGACCAATCGCGCCAACGAAGGCCACGGCGGGATGCGACAGCAGGCCGTCCTCGATCTCGGCGGGGTCGATATTGTGGCCGCCACGGATGATCAGATCCTTGGCGCGACCCGTGATCCACAGATAGCCATCGGCATCCAGCCGACCCAGATCGCCGGTGCGCAGATAAATATCCTCGGCGAACAGACGGTGGTTCTTGTCCACTTCGGTATAGGTCGAGCCGGGCAGGACGCCGGGATTCGAGACGCAGATCTCGCCCACCTCGTCCACGCCGCATGCATGTGCATTGCCCGCATCGTCGTGGTTCAGGATACGCACATGCGTATAGGGCAGCGGAATCCCGACCGAGCCGACCTTTTTCACCCCATCGACCGGGTTGCAACTGACCAGACAGGTCGCCTCGGTCAGGCCATAGCCCTCGGCAATCTCGACGCCGGTTGCGGCCTTGAAACGGTTATAGAGTTCAAGCGGCAGCGGGGCCGAGCCAGAGATCGCGGTTTTCAGGGCCGAAACATCCGCATTCACCGGGCGCTGCATCAGCGCGGAAATCGCCGTTGGCACGGTGATCAGGAAGGTACACTGCCACCGCTCCATCAACTTCCAGAAGTTGTCGAACACGCCTTCGCCCCGATAACCCGCAGGCGTCGGCAGGATCACATGCGCGCCCGAGCCGATACAGGACATCAGCACCGGATAGGCCGCGAAGACGTGGAACATCGGCAGCGGACACATCAGCACGTCGGTTTCATCAAACAGCAGCGTGCCGCCCAGCCAGCCGTTATAGATCATCCCGGAATATTTGTGCTGCGCGACCTTGGGCGTGCCGGTGGTGCCGCCGGTGTGGAAATAGGCGGCGATGCGGTCTTCCTGCACGTCCTCGAAATCCAGCCTCGTGTGCTTCTGGCTGCTGGTCGCGGCTTCGAAATCCAGAACCTCGGCGTGATGCTTGACGGTGGTTTTGGGGCGGATCAGCGGGACGATGTAGTGCTTGATCCCCTTCAGATGACGGTTCAGGTCGATCTGGATGATATGGGTGACGTTCGGCGCCTCGGCCACGGCGGCGGCGGCCTTCTGGGCGACATCGGTCTTGGGGAACGACTTCAGCGTCACCAGAACCTTTGCGCCGGTTTCGCGCAGGATGCCCGCGATCTGGCTGGCATCCAGCAGCGGATTGATCGGGTTGACGATGCCTGCGGTGGCACCGGCCAAAAGGACCACCGGCGTCTCGATGCTGTTCGGCAGCAGATAGGCGACCGTATCGGTCGGACCCACACCAAGACTGCGGAACAGGTTCGCCGTCTCGGTCACGCGCGCCAGCAGGTCGCGCCAGTTCAGCGTGACAGCATGGTCGCGTTCACCGGACAAAAGCTGAAAGCTGATCGCCGGGCGTTCCGGAAAACGTTGAGCCGTTTGCGACAGAAAACCATAGATCGTCTTTGGCAGATCGCGCGATTCGTAAGGCATCGCGTTTTCTACGGCATCACGATCTTCATAGCTGATGAAGCGGCCCATTTTTCCTCCCCCTGCGGAACCCGGTTACTCCGGTTCCTTCCCTGCATCGTAGCATGGGCCATAGCAGGGAAGTGGGGCAAGAGCTTTGCGCCCGGCTGTCGGTTGAAACGCGGCGTCAGTTAAGCCCGACGCCGCGTCTCGGAAGGTCAGGCAGATTTAGGGATCCTAAGCGTCTGGCCGGGATAGATCTTGTCCGGGTCGGACAGCATCGGCCGGTTCGCCTCGAAGATGGCGTTATACTTGTTCGCATCGCCCAGATAGGCCTTGGCGATTGCCGACAGGGTTTCCCCCTTCTTCACCTCGTGGAAGACCGGCGCTTCGCCTGCATCCTTGGGCAGATCGGCCTCGACCTTGGCGATGCCTTCGATATTGCCGATAGCGAGAACCAGCTTTTCAAGCGTCTCGCGATCCGCACCGCGGGATTCCAGCTTCACCGTGTCGCCCTTCAGCGTCAGATGAACGTCGTCCTTGTCCAGCTTCAGCGCCCGAAGTTCGGCCTTGAGAGCCTCGACCTTGCGCGTCGTATCTGCGTCCTGCGCCGGAGCGGCGGGCGCTGCGGTGGTTTCGGCGGGTTTCGGCGTCGCGGCCTCGGCCTTGCCGAATACCGATTTCCCGGCATCTTTCACGAAATCCCAGATGGCCATGTTTCTGTCCTTTTCGGGTGGTTAGACGTGATCACGATGCAGAAACGTCAGGCAGAGTTGAAGGGTTCCGGCACAGTCATCCGGGCGGCAAAGCGCCGCCATTCCCGCGAATGTCGAGTCCGTGAATAGAAAAGCAACCTTTGGTTGTATATGATTGGCTCAGCCGTCCTGTCGGGATAGTCCCGGCGCAAAGCAGAAGAACCACGGGAATGACCTCCGCCATGACCTCTCTCCGTTTGTCGGCGCTTGCCTTCGTCTCGGTGCTTGCCGCCTGCGCTCAGGAGGGCGGCCAGTCTCCCTCTGGCAGCGATCCCCATGATGTGCAGGCGACGGCGCCGGGACAGGCGACGTGCCTTCGGACAACGCATTCGCAGAATCAGGCGGGCGCTGCGGCGACCAATGCGATGCGGGCGCGGTCCGGGCTGCCTCCGGTCCGGCCCAATCCGACGCTGTCGCGCGTGGCGGCAGAGCATGCCTGCGACATGGCACAACGCGGGCGGATGACGCATCGCGGCTCCTCCAGCGCCGGACCGGGACCACGGGTCAAGGCAGCGGGCTACGCACCCTCGATCACGGCAGAGAATATCGCGGCGGGCCCCTTCGATCAGGGCCGGGTGCTGAGTGAGTGGAACCGATCCTCGGGCCATGTCGCCAACCTGCTGATCCCGCAAATGCGCGATTACGGCATCGGTCAGGCCATTGGCGCAGATGGCAGAACGCGGTTCTGGTCAGCCGTCTATGCAGCGCCGCGCCAATAGGTGATGCTGAAAGCCTCGCGCGGTTGACCGGCGAGCGGTCCTAGCCCCCGATTGCTGAGACCCCCGTCAAAGGCTGCTCTTGCAGATCATCGGTGAACTGCATCCGCGCCAGCCGCGCATAAAGCCCGTTCTGCGCCACCAGCTCTTCATGCGTGCCCTCGGCCACGATACGGCCATGTTCCAGCACGATGATCCGGTCGGCCTTCTTCACCGTGGCCAGCCGATGCGCGATGACCACGGTCGTGCGTCCCTCGGACAGTCGCGAAACGGCGGCCTGAACCAATGCCTCGGATTCGGCGTCCAGCGCGCTTGTCGCCTCGTCCAGAAGAAGCACCGGCGCATCGCGCAGAATGGCGCGGGCGATGGCGATACGCTGACGTTGCCCGCCCGACAGCATCACCCCGCGCTCGCCAAGCTGCGTCTCGTAGCCCAGCGGCAGCGACCGGATAAAGTCATCGGCATGAGCGGCGCGGGCGGCGGCCTCGACCTCGGCATCGCTGGCTTTGGGGCGGCCAAGGCGGATGTTTTCGGCGGCAGTCGTCGCGAAGATCACCGGGTCTTGCGGCACCAGCGCCATCGCCTGACGGAAATCGTCGCGGCGCATGTCGCGCAGGTCGATCCCGTCCAGCGTCACCCGCCCCGCACCCGGATCCCAGAAGCGTTGGGCAAGCTGGATGATCGTGGTCTTGCCTGCACCAGACGGGCCGACAAGTGCCACCGTCTCACCGGGCCGGATCACCAGATCGACGCCTTCCAGCGCCGAAACATCGGGCCGGGTCGGATAGTGGAAACTGACCCCTTCCAGCGCGATCTGCCCCTTGACCGGGCGGGGCAAGGCAACCGGATTGGCGGGATCGGTCAGCGCATCCTCGGCTGCCAGCAATTCGCCCAGCCGCTCGGTCGCGCCCGCCGCGCGCTGTAATTCGCCCCAGATTTCCGACAATGCGCCGCTGCTGCTGGCCACAAGGATCGCGTAGATCACGAACTGCACCAACTGCCCGGCGGTCATCGCACCTTCGCGCACGTCGCGCGCACCAATCCACAACACGCCGATCACCCCGGCGAAGATCAGGAAAATGACGATGGCCGTCATCACCGCCCGCGTGCGGATGCGGGTCAGGGCGACATCGAAACTTTGCTCGGTTGCCGTGTCGAAACGGGCGCTGCTGCGCGCCTCATGCGTGTAGGCCTGAACCGTCTGCGCGGCCAGAAGCGTCTCGGACGCCATGCCGGAGGATGCCGCGATCCAGTCCTGATTCTCGCGCGACAGGCGGCGCAGGCGGCGGCCCAGCACGATGATCGGCACAAGGATCGCCGGAACGATCAACAGCACCAGCCCCATCAGCTTGACCGAGGTCAGCGCAAGCAGCACCAGCCCCCCGGCCAGCACCAGCATATTGCGAAGCGCGATCGACAGCGACGAGCCGACGACCGATTGCACCAGCGTCGTATCGGTGGTGATGCGTGACAGGATCTCGCCGGTCATCACCCGTTCGAAAAAGCCGGGGCTCAGGGTGACGACACGGGCAAAGACCGCCTTGCGAATGTCCGCAACGACCCTTTCGCCCAGCCGGGTGACGAAGAAATAACGGGCGGCGGTCCCCACCGCCAGCAACGCAACGATGCCAAGGGCGGCGGCGAAATATTCGTCCAGCAGGCCCGCGCCATCGTCGAAATTATCGACCACGCGGCGCACGGCCAGCGGCAGAACAAGGCTGATCGCCGAGGTCAGCACCAAGGCCACGACCGCGATCAGAACCTGTCCGCGATAGGGCCGGATGAACGGCCACAACGCGCCTAGCGCGCCGACCTTCTTGCTGGTCGGCCGATCCTCGGTAAGGGTGTCGCCCCGTGCCATGGCTTCCTGTTCAGTATTGCTGTGCCGTCGTCGGTTTAGGCTGTGGATGCCGCAAGAACAAGCAGGCGAGACCGGAATGACGGCGACAGAGTGAAGCACGATCAGGGTGAAAGAAGAGTGCCCGCCCGGAATCAAGGTGCCGACAGGCACCGCCGGGCATTGCCCGTCCGCCCCATCGGGCGGGCGATGCCCTTCGTTTCAGGTGGCAGACGCGCCCTACAGACTGATCTCTCCGTCCGCTATCGCCCGCTCAAGCGCATCGACGGCGAGGGCCAGCTTCTCATCAATGATGTGCAGATATTGCGTCCAGTCCGACAGCATCTGCAACTCGGCCACCCCGTCCGAAATTCCCCGCAACCCGATCAGTGGTAGCCCGAAATGCTGCGCGGCGCGCAGATGGGCGAAGGTTTCCATATCGACCATATCCTCGGCAATGTCGTCATAGGCGGCACCGCTGACGATATTGGCGCCGGTGGAAAGCGTCGCCTCGGGCAGGTCGGGGATGCGGTAAGGCAGATCGACGCGCGGCGGCAGATCAAGTAACGGCGTCTGTCCGCGCGGGAAGCCCAGCGGTGAGGCATCCATGTCGCGATAGGCGACGGCGCTGGCCTGATAGATCTCGGCCTGCTGCAGCGATGCCGACCCGGCAGAGCCCAGCGAGACGATCAGCTTTGGCAAAACGGGCATCGCGGAAAGCGCGGCGGTCAGCTTCACGGCGGCCTCGACCGGGCCAATGCCGGTGATCAACGGGCTGATCCGCGCGCGCAAGGCCGGGCCATATTCCGGTTCGGCCGCCATGACGAAAAGCACGGGCAGGCCCGCGATCTGATCGGGCTCGGGGATCTGCATGGCGGTTCCTTTGCGCTGTCACATCTTGGGGTCTCATGCCGCGCCGTTCCGGTCAAGTCGCCGGATTGGCCCTTGTCTGGGTCTGGCGGGCATGCAAATTGCAGCAACATGGGCAAGATCAGCGACCTGTATCGAGAACGTGTAGCCAGCGGCAAGCTGGAGCCGGACGCCGCGCAGCAGGCGGTTCTGCCGCATCTGGACCGGGTTCTGGATGATCTGGCGCAGCTTCCTGCGGCAACTTCGGGCAAGCCGCGTTCCGGCTGGCGTGCCTTCTTCGGCGGCGGCAGCTCTCCTGCCGAGTCGGGCGCGCAGGTGAAGGGGCTTTACCTCTGGGGCGGCGTCGGGCGCGGTAAATCGATGCTGATGGACATGATGGCCGAAGCCTCGCCCCTGCCGGCGCGGCGGGTGCATTTCCATGAATTCATGCAGGAAATTCAGGTCGGCCTGAACGAAGCGCGCAAGCGTGGCGATCAGGACGCCGTGAAGCCGGTGGCAATGGCCGTCGCGGCCAAGGTGCGGCTTTTGTGTTTCGACGAGATGCAGATCACCGATATCGCCGATGCGATGATCGTGGGACGGCTGTTTCAGGTGCTGCTGGATCAGGGGGTTGTCATCGTCACCACCTCGAACCGGGCACCCGAAGAGCTTTACAAGAACGGACTGAACCGTCAGCTTTTCCTGCCCTTCATCGCGCTGATCCGCGAACGGATGGATGTGGTTTGCCTCGACAGCCAGACCGACCATCGACAGGGCCGCAGCACCGGCGGGCAGGTCTGGTTCACCCCCGCCAATGCGGCGGCGCGCGAGGCTTTGGATGCGGTATGGGCTGAGGAAACCCAGGGGGCTGCGCCCACGCCTCTGGTGATCGAGATGAAGGGCCGCAGCTTCGATCTGCCCGCCCATGCGGGTGATGTGGCGCGAGCCGGGTTCTGGGATCTCTGTGGCAAGCCGCTTGGCGCGGCGGATTATCTGGCGCTGGCGCAGCGGGTTCGGGTGCTGATCATCGACGGCGTTCCCCGGTTGTCATCCGCGAACTATAACGAGGCCAAGCGGTTCGTGACGCTGATCGATGCGCTTTACGAGGCCAAGGTGCGTCTGTTCGCCAGCGCAGCGGATGAGCCGGAGCTGCTTTATGCCGAGGGCGAGGGCAGTTTCGAGTTCGAGCGGACGGCCAGTCGGTTGCGCGAGATGCAGGATGCGGATTGGGGCGGCGAGGCCGGGGGCCAGCCCCCGAACCCCCGGGATATTTAGACCAACGCAAATCAGCCGTTTTCGCGGAGGATCCTGCCTGCAAGATACAGCGAGCCGCAGATCAGGATGCGGGCCTGTGGGGCGGTTTCGATGATCGCCGCAATGGCCGAGGCGGCGTCGGTTGCGGTGCGGGTGGTGATGCCGACGCTTTCGGCAGCTTTGGCGGTCTCGGCTGCGGGCAGCGTGTTCGGCTCGCCCGGAATATCGATGGCGGTCAGCGTCTCGGCAAAGGGGGCCAGCGGGCGAAGATAGCCCGCGATGTCCTTGGTGTTCAGCATGCCGCAGACCAGATGGGTCGGGCGGGATGGCAGGGTTTCGAAGGTCGCGGCAAGCGCCTCGCCCCCTGCCGGGTTATGGCCGCCGTCAAGCCAAAGCTCTGCTTGCGGTCCCGCCAGATCGACTAGCGGGCCGTGGCGCAGGCGTTGCATACGGGCGGGCCATTCGGCTTGCGTCACCGCGGCGAGCGCCTGTGCGTCGGTTGCGTTCAGGTGGCGAAGGGCGGCAAGCGCCGCGCCTGCATTCTGGATTTGATGCGGGCCGATCAGGTTCGGCAGCGGCAGATCCCAGAGGCCGAAATCGTCCTGATAGACCATGCCGTCACGGTCGCGGGCGATCTGCCAGTGCTGGCCGTGGACGAACAGCGGCGCTGCGAGGCCCGAGGCGCGGTTTTCGATCACGCGCAGGGCTTCGTCCTGTTGCGGGCCGACGATGCACGGGACGGTGCGCTTGATGATCCCGGCCTTTTCCCCTGCGATCAGCGGCAGGGTATCGCCAAGATATTGTGTGTGGTCGATGCTGATCGGGGTGATCACCGTCAGCGCGGGTTCATCGATCACATTGGTCGCGTCAAGGCGACCGCCAAGCCCGACCTCAAGCAACGTATAATCCGCCGGGACGCGCGAAAAGGCGAGGAAGGCGGCGGCGGTGGTGATCTCGAAGAAGGTGATCGGCTGGCCGTCATTGGCGGCCTCGCATTCTTCCAGCACTGCCGCCAGATCGGCTTCGGGGATCAGGTCGCCCGCCAGCCGGATGCGTTCGTGAAAGCGCGCCAGATGCGGCGAGGTATAGGCGTGGACGCGCTTGCCCCCTGCCTCAAGCCCCGCACGGATCATCGCCTGGGTCGAGCCCTTGCCGTTCGTGCCTGCGACATGGATCACCGGCGGGATCGACCGTTCGGGATTGCCAAGCGCGCCAAGCAGCCGGTGCATCCGGTCAAGCGACAGGTCGATGACCTTCGGATGCAGCGCCATCAGGCGGTCGAGGATGGCGTCTGTATGGCTCATGGCAGGGCTTTGTCGGGTTCTATTCGACTTTGGCGGGCGCAGCCGCAGCCAGTTCTTCGGGCGAAGGCGCGGGCAGTTCGGCCTTGGTCGGCGCGGGTAGGTTGCCCAGCATCCGCAGGATCGAGATCAGCTCGTTCCGCAATTCCTTCCGATGCGTCACCCGGTCCAGCATGCCGTGTTCCAGCAGGTATTCGGCGCGCTGGAAACCCTCGGGCAGTTTTTCGCGAATGGTCTGTTCGATCACGCGGGGACCGGCAAAGCAGATCAGCGCGTTCGGCTCGGCAATCTGGATGTCACCCAGCATCGCATAGCTGGCGGTGACGCCGCCCGTGGTCGGATGGGTCAGCACGACGATATAGGGCAGGCCCGCTTCCTTCAGCATCTCGACCGCGACGGTGGTGCGCGGCATCTGCATCAGCGACAGGATGCCTTCCTGCATCCGCGCCCCGCCAGCAGCCGAGAACAGGACCAAGGGGCGTTTCAGCTTCACCGCGCGTTCGGCAGCGGCGATGATGGCGTTGCCGACATACATCCCCATCGAGCCGCCCATGAAGCTGAAATTCTGTGCGGCGGCGACAATGGGGGTGCGGCCCATCTCGCCTTCAGCGACCAACATCGCCTCTTTCTCGCCGGTGGATTTCTGCGCGGCCTTCATCCGGTCGGGATATTTTTTCTGGTCGCGGAATTGCAGCGGATCGGCGATCGGCTCTGGCACCTTGACCTCAAGGAACACGCCGCCGTCGAACAGCGCCGTGAAGCGGTCACGGGGCGAAATCGCCAGGTGATGATCGCAGGTCGAACACACGTTCAGATTGTCCGACAACTCACGGTGGAACAGCATGGTCCCGCATTCCGGGCACTTCGTCCACAGATTGTCCGGCACCTCGCGACGCGAGAAGAGCGAGTTGATGCGCGGGCGGACGTAGTTGGTGATCCAGTTCATTCGCGAGCGACCTCGGGCTGTTTGCGGTTCCCGAAATAGGGCGCATGACGGGGAATTGCAATTGCCGCATGGTCTGTCAAAGATGCGCGGCATGTGGACTTCCTTGCTGGTTCTTCTTCACACGGCGCTTGTCTGGGGCTTTATCGCCCGGGTTTTGATCCGTCCCCGTCTTGACCCTTCGGTGCGGCTTGCATGGATCATGGTGATCGAGGCAGTGCCCGTCGTCGGGCTGATCGCCTATGTGCTGTTCGGCGAGGTGCGGATGAACCAGGCCGAGGTGCAGCGGATGGGCGACGTTCGCGACCGGTTGACCGGGTTGAAGATCACCCTGCCCGATCTGATCGCCTATCCGCCGGACTATGCGCGCACCGTCGTTGCGGCCAATGCGGCGGTCGGCGGCATGATCGCGCTGACCGGCAACCGTATCTCTTTGCTGGAAGAATCGGATGAGGCGATCGACCGGCTGATCGACGCCATCGACCGCGCTCAGGATCATGTGCATGTGCTGTTCTACATCTGGCTGCCCGATCACAGCGGCGGCAAGGTCGCCGAGGCGATTGGCCGCGCTGCCGGTCGGGGCGTTGCCTGCCGGGTGATCGTGGATGCGCTTGGCTCTCGTTCGCTGGTCAATTCGCCGCTGTGGAAGAAGATGCAGGATGCTGGCGCGGAATGCGTGACGGCGTTTCCGTGGGGCCTTCCCTTCATCAGCATCCTGTTCCGCAGGCTGGATCTGCGCAATCACCGCAAGATTTTGGTCATCGACAATCGCGTGGCCTTTACCGGCAGCCGCAACTGCTCTGACATGGCCTTCGCGGTCAAACCGCGCTTTGCGCCGTGGATCGATGTGCTGTTCCGGGTGGAGGGGCCGGTCGTGCGCCAGCTTCAGTCGGTCTTTCTGGCCGACTGGATGAGCTATACCGGACGTGACCTCGGCGACATGCTGACCACCGTGGATGCGGTCGATCTGCCGGGCCAGATCGCGCAGGTGGTGGCAACCGGGCCGGATCGGCGGGCGGGCAGCATCTCGGACTGCCTGAACGCGATGCTGCACGCGGCGGAAGACAATATCGTCATCACTACTCCCTATTACGTGCCCGATGTCGCGCTGGATTCGGCGGTCCGGGCGGCGGCGCGGCGCGGGGTCAAGGTGACGATGATCCTGCCCGCCCGAAACGATTCGATGGTGGTGGGCGCCACCTCGCAGGGTTTCTATTATGGCCTTCTGTCGGCGGGCGTCAGGATCATGCTGTTCGAGCCCGGCTTGCTGCATGCCAAGATCATGACCGTCGATGGCCGCATCGCCATGGTCGGCAGCGCCAACCTCGACCGCCGCAGCTTCGAGCTGAATTACGAGGTGAACATGGCGGTCTTCGACCCTGAACTGATCGCCGAACTGGATGCCCGTCAGGCGACCTATGTCGAACGCTCGCGCGAGATCACACTGGACGAGGTCCGCGATTGGAGCGTGCTGCGCCGCCTGCGCAATAACCTTGCCGCGCTGGCCTCGCCGCTGCTGTAGCCGCCGATGCCGTTTTACAGCGGCAGCGTGGAAATGTAGGCTTGGCTGCAGCCAGAGATGACGGAGCTTCCCATGTCGCAGAACGATCTCTCGAACCAGACCTGTGTTCCCTGCGAAGGCGGCATGCCCGCGATGCCGGCGGATGAAGCGCGGCAGATGATGGGGGAATTGGATAGCTGGAAGCTGTCCGAGGACGGCACCTCGATCAGCCGCCGTTTCGAGTTCAAGGGCTTCGCCAAGGCGGTCGAGATGGCGAATCTGGCAGCGTGGTTGGGCAACAAACAGGGGCATCACCCCGATATCGGATTCGGCTGGGGCTACTGTCAGGTCACGTTCACCACCCACTCCGCCGGGGGATTGACCCGGAATGACTTCATTTGTGCGGCAAAACTGGATCACCTGGTCGCCTGAAACTTGTCGGAAAGCACTTCCCGCGCTATCCCTGAGGCGTCCGGTTCATACAACCTTGGGTCGATATGTCGGCTGCACGATTCGACGATTCGTTTTATCTTTCAATCGCGTTCATCAAAGCGCGCAATCCTGCGCTTTGGCGCGATGACGAGCCTTGCGATGCCTGATCGTCAGGATGACCGGACGAGCTTTGGCGCGACCGAGAAGCCCGGCGGCTGGCTGGGCCGCAAGATGCGCGAATCGGCGGGGCGGCAATGGGCCAATCTCGCGCAGCGGGCGCTGAGATCCCGCCGCAGCCCGGATATTCATCTGTGTGATGAGGCGCGGCTGCTGCATGCCGACCTGACCCGCTTCCTGCAACGCGCCGATGCGCTGCAGGAAGGCCGGAAGGGGCAGACCCTGCCCGATCTGCCGCCGGGGACCGACTGGAAATGGCAGCTTTTGTCGATGCGCGGCGGCATTTCGCCCGCCGCCGTCATCGGCCCGCAATCCGGTCGCCGTTTCGGCAGCGAGCTTGCCCTGTGGCACGATTGCGCCCGCCATGCGCTGATCCTGCGCCAATTGCCCAACCGGACCCGCCCGGTCCATCCCGCCTTTGGCCTTCAACTGGAAATCCTTGGCTTCAGCGGCAGCTATCTATCGCTGTCGCTGGATCTGCCCGACGAAATCCTGACCGGGCTGGATCGGCGTCAGGTGCTGCGGCTGGACACGATCATGCAGGCGGAACGCGCGATTACTGTCTATGCGAGGCTGAATCTTGTGCAGGGACCGAATACCGAAACCATCCTGCGCCAGATGGGCCACCCGATTGACGGCCCCAATGCACAACGGAACGTGGAATTTGATCTGGCCTATGCCGATCTGGCCGAACAGCCGGTCAGCAAGGTCTGGCTGGACCTGATTTTCGAGAAACCGAATATGAACGCCGTCACGATTCACGATCTGATCCTGTCGCGCCATCCTCGGGCCGCGGTCTGAAAGGGAACCGGATGCAATTCTTCGATCACGGCGTTCATGACGGCATCTGGTCCGGGCTTCTGGAGGCAGATCGCGCCCCTGCCCGGCTTTATGTCACCCTTCGCGGCGAGATCGTGGCCAAGGCGATCCTGTCCGATGGGCCGAAGAAGGAAAGCTGGCAGGTGCAGGTTGCGCTGCCGGGACAGGTCATCTCGGACGGGGTGCATTCGCTGGTCCTTGTCGCAGATGATGCCGATACCGATGCGCCGGTGCAGGCCGACGCGCTGCATCTGGGGCGTCTGGCCCTGCTGGCGGGCACGCCGCTCAACCGTGATGTTGAGGCCGAAATCGCACTTCTGCGGGACGAGCTTGAGCTTCTGAAGCGTGAATTCAGGCATTTCGCCGCAGGCGATTAAGCCCGTCGCACGACTGTCACGCGCACGTTGCCATTCCTTGCGAAAAGCAGACCGGGCCTCTATATCGGCCCTTCCCCTTTCCCGCCCCCGGCTTTCCGCGCGAAGGACCAGCATGACCGAGCTTCAGACGCCCTTCTACCTGATCGACAAATCCCTGTTGCGCGCCAACATGGAAAAGGTCGCGCGACTGCGCGAGTTGTCAGGGGCCAAGGCGCTGCTGGCGCTGAAATGCTTTGCCACTTGGTCGGCCTTTGATTTCATGCGCGACTATATGGACGGGACCACCTCGTCCTCGCTGTTCGAATTGCGGCTGGGCCATGAGGAATTCGGCAAGGAAACCCATGCCTATTCCGTCGCCTGGGCCGATCACGAGATCGACGAGGCGATCACCTATGCCGACAAGATCATCTTCAACAGCCTGAGCCAGCTTGACCGTTTCGGCGAAAAGGCCAAGGACATCACCACCGGGTTGCGGCTGAACCCGCGCTTCTCGACCTCGGGCTTTGATCTTGCCGATCCGGCGCGGCCGTTCTCGCGCCTTGGCGAATGGGACATTGCGCGGCTGGAAGCGGCGATGGACCGGATCAGCGGCGTCATGATCCATTATAATTGCGAGAACGGCGATTTCGACCTGTTCGACCACCAGCTTTCGCGGATCGAGACCGAATTTGGCGATATCCTGCAAAAGCTGGACTGGGTCAGCCTTGGCGGCGGCATCCATTTCACCGGCGAAGGTTATCCGCTGGAGAAACTGGCCGACCGGCTGAAGGCGTTTCAGGATCGTTTCGGTGTGCAGGCCTATCTGGAACCGGGCGAGGCCAGCATCACCAAGACCACCTCGCTGGAGGTCAGCGTTCTGGACATCATCAATAACGGCAAGGATGTCGCCATCGTCGATAGCAGTATCGAGGCGCATATGCTGGATCTGCTGATCTATCGCGAAACGGCCAAGCTGCCGCAGCAAGGTGATCACGCCTATCAGATCGCGGGCAAGACCTGTCTGGCGGGCGATATTTTCGGCGAGGCGCGCTTTGCCCAGCCGCTGAAGATCGGCGACCGCATCAGCATCGCCGATGCGGCGGGCTATACGATGGTGAAGAAGAACTGGTTCAACGGTGTCGCCATGCCCTCGATCGCGATCCGTGAAGAGGACGGAACGATCCGTCCGGTCCGCCGCTTTTCCTATGATGACTACAAAGGCAGCCTGTCCTGAGGCGCCCCAAACTCTGCACCCCCTGAAAGGAGTCGGAATTGGCCAAGAAGAACGTCCTGATCATTGGCGCGGGTGGCGTCGCGCAAGTTGTCGCCCATAAGGTCGCGCAGCAGGCCGCCGAATTCGGCGATCTGCATATCGCGAACCGCACGCAGTCCAAGGCGGATGCGATCATCGACAGCCTGCGCTTAAAGGGACACGACATGCCCTTCATCAGCCATCAGCTTGACGCGATGGACAGTGAAGCGGTCGAGGAATTGCTGCGCAAGCTGAACATCGGCATCGTCATCAATGTCGGCTCGGCCTTTATCAACATGACGGTTCTTGATGGCTGCATTGCGGCGGGATCGGCCTATATCGACACAGCCATCCATGAAGACCCGGCCAAGGTTTGCGAAACGCCGCCATGGTATGCGAATTACGAATGGAAGCGCCGCGACGATGCTGCGGAAGCAGGCGTCACCGCCATTCTGGGCGCGGGCTTCGATCCGGGCGTGGTCAACGCCTATGCGCGTCTGGCCGAGGATGAATATTTCGACAAGATCGACGAGATCGACATCGTCGATATCAATGCCGGTTCGCATGGCCGCTGGTTCGCCACCAATTTCGACCCCGAGATCAATTTCCGCGAATTCACCGGCACCGTCTATTCGTGGCAAGGTGGCGAGTGGAAATCGAACAAGATGTTCGAGGTCGGTCGCGAATGGGATCTGCCCGTCGTCGGCAAGCGCAAGGCTTACCTTTCGGGCCATGACGAGGTTCACAGCCTCTCGGCCCGTTACAAGGATGCCGATGTGCGCTTCTGGATGGGCTTTGGCGATCACTATATCAACGTCTTCACCGTGCTGCAGAACCTTGGCCTGCTGTCGGAACAGCCCGTCAAGACCGCCGAGGGGCAAGAAGTCGTCCCGCTTAAAGTGGTCAAGGCCGTGTTGCCCGATCCGGCCAGCCTTGCGCCCGATTACGAAGGCAAGACCTGCATCGGCGATCTGGTCAAAGGCACCCGCGACGGCAAGCCGGGCGAGGTGTTCATCTATAACGTCGCCGACCACAAGGACGCCTTCAACGAGGTCGGCAGCCAGGGCATCAGCTATACGGCGGGTGTGCCCCCTGTCGCGGCGGCGGTGCTGATCGCGCGCGGCGTCTGGGACGTGAAGAAGATGGTCAATGTCGAGGATCTGCCCGCGCGGCCCTTCCTTGAACTTCTGGGCGATCTGGGCCTGCCGACCCGCGTCATCGACGCCACCGGCGATCACCCGATCTAAGACCTGCGTGACCGAATGCAAAACGGGCCGGCAATCGCCGGCCCGTTCGCATTTCCAAAGGTCGAAACCTTATTGCGGCAACTGCGCCGCGACTTGGTTCACGGCAGCTTCGATCTGCTGGCATTGCGCCTCGACCGTGGTGCCCTGACCAGTTGCGGCTTCCTCGAGATTGACCTCGGTGCCGCCGATGGACACGGTGCCTGCGGCACCTTTCTGTTCGGCTTCGTCGCCCGCAGCGGCATCACCCGCCGGCAGCATACCGATCATTTTTTCCTGCGCGGCTACCGCTTCAGCGCCGCTGAAACCTTGCTCTTGGCAGTGCTTCAGGATGCCAAGCTGATTGCGGGCAGCCAGATAAGCCTGCGCCGGATCGATCCCCGCCGCTTCGGGCGACGGTGCCGCATCAGGGGCGGGCGCGGTGTCCTGCGCAAAGGCCACCGGTGCGGCGACGAGGCTCAGGGTAGCGGCAAGTGCGATATGGCGAAACATTATGAGCTCCTTGTTCGTCATAAAAACGCGCCAGTTGCGGCGCGTGTGCATAGCTAACGTCAGAATGCGGGCGAGGTTCAGGGGGGCCGGGATTTTTTCTTGGATTTCAGCGGCTTTCTGCCGGTGCCCTCGGTTCGGACCGATCTGTGTCAGCGAAACTCGGCTGACAACCACACCCCACAGGCTGTTGAGCGAGTAGCGGACACGATTTCGCGTGCCGCGACGAAAATGGAAAAACCTTCCATTGCATCTTGGATAATCACCTTGGTTGCCTTAATGCAGATGATGCATGGTGCGCGATGGTATACCAAGATTCGTGCGTGACTCGCATTCCGCCACACCGCCATGATGCCGCGAGAAGGAGAATCCAGGATGAGCAAGACCGCATATACCGAACGTCATGGCCTTGAGGTCGCCGAGGAACTGGCCAGCTTCGTCGAAACCCGTCTGCTGCCCGGCACCGGCGTGGATGCGGATCGCTTCTGGTCGGGCTATGCGGAACTGCTGAACGATTTCGCGGGCGAGAACCGCGCCTTGCTTGACCGTCGCGAAGAGCTGCAATCGCAGATCGACGCATGGCACAAGGCGCGCGGCAACCAGCCCTGGGACGCCGCCGCCTATCGCGCCTTCCTGACCGAGATCGGCTATCTGGTCGCCGAACCCGCGCCCTTCGCCATCGAGAACGGCAAGGTTGATCCCGAAATCGCCACGCTTGCCGGGCCGCAGCTTGTCGTCCCGGTCAGCAATGCCCGCTTCGCCCTGAACGCCGCCAATGCGCGGTGGGGCTCACTTTACGATGCGCTTTACGGCTCGGACGTTCTCGGCGCTCCTCCGGCTGGCGGCGGCATCGACCCAGCGCGCCGTGACGCCGTGGTCGCCTATGTCGCCCGCTTCCTTGATGAGACCTTCCCGCTGGCCAGCGGCAGCCATGCCGATGTCACCGCCTATGGCGCGGATGCCGACGGCCTGACCGCCAGCATCGGCGACACCGAAACCCGCCTCGCCGATCCGTCGGCCTTTATCGGCACCCGCAACGAGGGCAAGGATACCGGCTATCTGTTGCGCCATCACGGGCTGCATGTCGAACTGATCGTGAACCCGGATCATCCGATTGGCGCAGCCTCTGCCTCCGGGCTGCGCGATGTGATCGTGGAAGCCGCCCTGACCGCGATTCAGGATTGCGAAGACAGCGTCGCCGCCGTCGATGCCGAGGATAAGGTGGCCGTTTACACCAACTGGCTTGGCCTGATGAAAGGCGATCTGGTCGAAAGTTTCGACAAGGGCGGCAAGACCCTGACCCGTAAACTGGCCGATGATCGCAGCTATACCCGCCCCGATGGCAATACCGAAACACTGCCGGGCCGCGCCCTGCTGCTGGTCCGCAATGTCGGCCATCTGATGACCACCGACGCGGTCAAGCTGAACGGTCAGGAAACGCCCGAGGGGCTGATGGATGCCATGGTCACCACCGCCGCCGCCCTGCACGACCTGAAGCGCAGCGAGGGCTTGGGCAACAGCCGCGCCGGTTCGGTCTATGTCGTGAAACCCAAGATGCACGGCCCCGACGAGGCCGCCTTTGCCGACCGCGTCTTTACCAAGGTCGAACAAGTGCTGAGCCTGCCCGCCAACACCGTCAAGCTGGGCCTGATGGATGAGGAACGCCGGACCAGCGCCAACCTTGCCGCCTCGATCGGTGCGATCCGCAATCGGGTCGTGTTCATCAATACCGGCTTCCTCGACCGCACCGGGGACGAGATCCACACCTCGATGCAGGCGGGCGCTTTCGTCGGCCGCGCAGGCATGCGCGCGGCGGGCTGGTTGTCGGCCTATGAGGATCGCAATGTCATCATCGGCCTGAACTGCGGCCTGCGCGGCAAGGCACAGATCGGCAAGGGTATGTGGGCCAAGCCCGACGCGCTGGCCGAAATGCTGGAGGTGAAGATCGGGCATCCGAAGGCCGGGGCAAACACCGCATGGGTGCCCAGCCCGACCGCCGCGACGCTGCACGCGCTGCACTATCACAAGGTCAACGTAGCCGAGGTGCAAGAGGGGCTGATGGGCCGTCCCGTCCCGGATCTGGACCTGCTGCTGACCCCGGCTTTGGTCGGCGACACCCCCCTTTCGCGTGAAGAGGTTCTGCGCGAGGTGGACAATAGCTGTCAGGGTATCCTTGGCTATGTGGTGCGTTGGGTGGATCAGGGCATCGGTTGTTCGAAGGTGCCGGATATCGACGATGTGCAACTGATGGAGGACCGCGCCACCTGCCGCATCAGCGCGCAATACATGGCGAACTGGCTTGAACAGGGCCTGATCTCGGAAGCCGAGGTCGAGGATGCTTTGCGCCGGATGGCGGTGAAGGTGGACGGCCAGAACGCGGGCGATCCGGCCTATATCCCGATGGCCCCCGGCTTCGACGGCCCGGCTTTCGAGGCCGCGCGCGATCTGATCCTGACCGGCACCAAGCAACCCTCGGGCTATACCGAACCGGCGCTGCATGCCCGGCGGAAAGAGGCCAAGGCGCTTCGGCGCTAGGCCTCTACCCCCGGCAGTCCGCATCTGCTGTGCATCGCCTGTGTCTGGGCTGTGCACAACCTGTGCACACTCTGTGCAGCAAAAAACCCAGCATTTGCTGGGTTTTTCTTATCGCGCCGGATCGCTGTTGCGCAGCCCAACGAACGCAGCTGTTGCGCGAAAAGGTTAAAGCGCTGTCAGCACCTGCGGCAATGTCTCGGCAAGCACCGACATCTCTGTCTGTGGCGCGCAACTGATCCTGATGCAACGATCCAGCGGCGCGACGCCGGGCATCCGCACGAACACGCCTTTCGCCTCCAGCCCTTTCACCAGCCGCCGCGCGAAATCACCGTCCCGCCCGGTATCGACCGCGACGAAATTCGTCGCCGAAGGCAGCGCGAACATGCCATTTTCCGTAGCAATTTCAGCGACCTTCGCCCGGGCAGAGATCACCTGACCCCGCACATGCGCCAGCCATTCCTGATCCGCCAAGGCGGCAAGCGCCCCGACCTGACCGATCCGGCTCATCCCGAAGTGATTGCGGACCCGCTCGAACCCGGCGATCAGTTGCGGATGCCCATAGGCATAACCAACCCGCGCCCCGGCCATTCCGTAAGCCTTTGAAAAGGTGCGCATCCGAATGACACGGGGATCATCCACCGCGATCTGCGGAACGGCCTCATCCGGCGCAAATTCCACATAAGCCTCATCCAGCACCAGCAGACAGTTGCCGGGCAAACCATCCAGCATAGCCTCGATCACCGCGCCCGCATGCCAGCTTCCCATCGGGTTGTCCGGGTTGGCCAGATAGACCAGCCGCGCCCCGGTCTCCCGCGCCTTTGCAATCAGCGCATCCGGGTCTTCGCGGTCATCGCGATAAGGCACCTTATGCAGCACCCCGGCAAAGCCCGCGACGTGATAATTGAAGGTCGGATAGGCGCCATCCGAGGTCACCACCGCATCGCCCGGCGCGATCATCAACCGCACCAGCAGCCCCAGAAGGCCGTCGATCCCTTCGCCTACCACGATGTTTTCGCTGGATATCTGCAAATGCCGGGCCAAAGCCTGCCGCAGATCGTGGCTGGTCGGGTCGGCATATTGCCAGACCTGCTGCGCCTCGTCCCGCATCGCCTGCACCGCCTTTGGCGACGGCCCGAAGCCATTCTCATTCGCGCCGATCCGGGCCACGAAATCGAAGCCCAGTTGGCGTTGCAGCGTCTCGGGCCCGACAAAGGGAACGGTGGCGGGAAGCGAGGCAGGAATAGGGGCGAATTCGGGTATCTTCATATTCGTGGACTTTGCCGATTTCACGGCATTGCGCAAGCGATCCTACAATTGTGGCCGCCTGCCCGCGCTGCTAGCCTTGCCTCAAGGCGTCATAGAACGGCAGGGGGGCAGGACATGCGCAAGAACGGCAGCAAGATCGAGGCAAACGGCGCGTCAATTCATGTGGAGGAAACGGGAAACCCGCATGGGCGCGAGCTTTTGTTCCTGCATGGCGGCGGCGGCAGTCTGGACGATTGGGACGGCGTGATCGATGCTTTCGAGGATTGCCGCTGCGTGCTGATCGACAGCCGCGGCCATGGCGCCTCGACACTGGGGACCGACCCGCTCTCCTATCGGCTGCTGGCTGCCGACGCCGAGACGGTCATTGCCGAACGACAGATGACATCGCCGGTCATCATCGGTCATAGCGACGGCGGCATCACCGGCCTACACGTCGCCGCGCGCGGCAATCGCCGCCTGTCCGGTCTGGTGACCATCGGCGCGAATGGCGATGCACCAGCCACGACCGTGATGCGCAACATCTATGATCTGCTGACGCCAGAGAAGTGGCGCGGCCGCTTTCCCGAGACGGTCGAGCATTATCAAAGCCTCAACCCCGAACCGGATTTCGAAAAATTCTTCAAGGCATTGCTGTCGATGTGGCGCAACACCGCGACCGGCAATTACCCCGGCCGCATCGCCCAGACCATCCGCTGCCCGGCGCTGATTATTGGCGGGGACGAGGATCATCTGGTCCTGCGTGATGAAACCGTGGCGCTGGCAAATGCGATTGCGGGGGCGAAGCTGGGGCTTATCGCCTTCGGCAGCCACGTCCCCCATCAGGATCAACCGGAACTGGTGCTGCCGTTGATCAAGACCTTCCTGTCAAAGCTCTAGCCAAAGGCAAGCCCCTCAGAACGCCCGGAAGGTCATCGTTGTCAGCGTCCGGCTGATATGAGGGATGTCGAACAGCTTTTCCGACAGGAATCGCCCGACATCCTCATCCTCGGGGATATAGACCTTGGCCATCAGGTCGTAATCGCCCGAGGTCGAGTAAAGCTCGCTGACGATTTCGCGGTCATAGATGGCCTCGGCAACCTGATAGGTCTTGCCGGGCTCGCAGCGGAACTGGACGAAGACGGGTCGCATCATGGCCTCCTGCTGATGGTTCGACGACAGGTTAGACTGCGGGCGATGGCGGGGTCCAGTCCCCGCGCGACCACCCCCGCCAGAAGCGCCGCATCAGCAGCGCCGCCGCCAGTGTCAGCCCGACGCAGAGGCCCAGCCACAGACCCGCAGGACCAAAGCCAAGCGGGAAGGCCAGCGCCCATGCGACCGGCATGCCGATCACCCAATAGCTGAAGGCCGCGATCCACATCGGCACGCGCGTATCGTGAACCCCGCGCAGAAAGCCCAGCGCGATCACCTGCAAGGCATCGGTCAACTGGAACAGCGCCGCATAGACCAGCAGCCCTGCCCCAATCGCGATGATGACCGGAGCCAAGGGATCGGCCGCATCCAGATACAGCCCGACCAAGGGCCGGGCAAAGATCAGAAAGGCCGCGATGGTCAGCGCGGCAAAGACCAGCGACAGCCCGATCACCGTCACCGCCGCATCGCGCATCCAGACATTATCGCCGCGCCCCTTGGCCTGCCCGACCCGCACCGTCGCGGCATTCGACAGGCCCAGATGCACCATGAAGGCAATCGAGGTGATTTGCAGGGCAATCCCATGCGCGGCCAGCTCTTGCGTGCCGATCCAGCCCATCATCACGTTCGAGGCGACGAACAGCCCGCCCTCGGCCACCATGGTCAGCCCGATTGGCCAGCCAATGCGAAACACATCGCGCATCGCCTGCGTATCGGGACGCCAGAACCGCTGGAACAGGTTATATTTCCGCGCCTGCGGCAGCCAATGCGCATAAAGCGCCAGCGCCGCCAGACCCAGCATCTGCACGGTCACGCTGGCAATGGCCGCGCCGCGCACGCCCAGTTCCGGCATGCCCAGATTGCCAAAGGTCAGCACCCAGATCAGCGCCACATTCAGCGGCAGCCCCGCCAATGTGACCCACATGGCGACGCCGGGCCGCTCTTGCGCGGCAAGATAGGCGTTCAGCGTCAGCGATCCCAGCATCGGCAGCAAGCCCCAACCGGCAATCCGTAGGAAATCCTGCGCCATCGTCGCGGTCGTCTGGGTCTGGCCAAGCGCCAGCAGGATCGGGCCGGAAAACCAGAAGAACGGCATACACAACAGCGAATGGCCGACGGACAGCCACAGCGCCATACGGGCCGAGCGTCGCACCTCGGTCTCGTCGCCGCGCGCGATGGCGGTCGCGATCACGCCCATCACGCCAATGCCGTAGCCCATGCCAAGAAAGAAGAAGATGTTGATCATCGATGTGGCAATGACCAGCGCCGCCAGCGCATCGACGCTGTACCAGCCAAGCAGCACCGTATCGCTGACATGAATTGCCATGCGCGCCAGATGGCTGCCGATCAGCGGCAGGCCCAGCGATAATGTCGCTAAAATGTGGGGTGAATACTTTCCAAACATCAAAATGCCTTATCCTTGTGCAGGAGGCCGGGCAATCTTGATTTGCACGATGTGCATGAAGACAGTTTCGCCGTTGCATGAAAGCGCCGCCTGCGCGCTTGCCCGACCGCCCGCCTTCTGCAATAGAGAAACCGTTTCCAGCCGCCGGAGGAGGAACATGAGTTTTCGCGCCCGCCATCTTCTGGGTATCGACCACCTTGCCCCTTCCGAGATCGTGACGCTTCTCGATCTGGCCGAGGAATACGTCGCCCTCAACCGCCGCACGGTCAAGCATTCCGACGTGCTGGAGGGACTGACCCAGATCAATATGTTCTTCGAGAATTCGACCCGCACCCAGTCCAGCTTCGAGCTGGCGGGAAAGCGGCTGGGCGCCGATGTCATGAATATGTCGATGCAGAACAGCTCGGTCAAAAAGGGCGAGACGCTGATCGACACGGCGCTGACCCTGAACGCGATGCAGCCAGACCTGCTGGTGGTGCGGCATCCGAACAGCGGTGCGGTGAACCTGCTGGCCGAGAAGGTGAAATGCGCGGTCATCAATGCGGGCGACGGGCGGCACGAGCATCCGACACAGGCTTTGCTGGACGCGCTGACCATCCGCCGCGCCAAAGGACGGTTGCAGCGCCTGACCGTGGCGATCTGCGGCGACATTGCCCATAGCCGTGTGGCGCGGTCCAACCTGATCCTGCTGGGCAAGATGGAGAACCGCATCCGGCTGATCGGTCCGCGGACGCTAATGCCCTCGGGCGTGGCCGATTTCGGCTGCGAGATTTACGAGGATATGCGCGAGGGGCTGAAAGGCGCCGACGTGGTAATGATGCTGCGGCTTCAGCGAGAGCGGATGGATGGCGGTTTCATCCCGTCCGAGCGGGAATATTTCCACCGTTGGGGGCTAGATGCCGAAAAGCTGGCACTGGCCGCGCCCGACGCCATCGTCATGCATCCCGGCCCGATGAACCGGGGTGTCGAGATCGACGGCACCATCGCCGACGACATCAATCGCAGCGTCATTCAGGATCAGGTTGAAATGGGCGTCGCCGTCCGTATGGCCGCGCTGGATCTGCTGGCCCGGAACCTGCGCGCCGACCGGGGACGCGCTGCGGCGGGCGGGGTGATGGTGTGAGCGACGGTCCGAACGCCGCAGATTGGGCGATAGCGCTGGAGCCGGGTGAGCGGATCCTGTGGATGGGTCAGCCCGTCGGGCCAGCAAAAGCCGATCGGGCGACCAGTTTCTTCCGTTTGTTCGGCGCGATCTTCGCCTTGGGCGGGTTACCCTTTCTTGGGATCGGTCTGCTGGTGGATGCCGGGGACCCGATGTTCAACCTGATCTTTGCCGGGCTTGGCGCAAGCGCCTTGGTCATCGGGCTTTCCGTGCTCATTTTACCCGCACGCTTCACCAAGGCCCGCCTTGCCAAGACCCGCTATGCGCTGACAGACCGTCACGCCCTGGTTTATGAAGGGCAGGCGATCAAATCGTGGAACATTACCCCGACGATGCAGGTCGAGGTTCATCCGGGCACTCCCGGCTCGCTGATTTTCGGGCAGGAAGAGCTTGCCATCGAAATCAACGGCGCTCCAGCCTATCGCGATATCGGCTTCATCATGATCCCGGATGTCATCGAAGTCGGCAAGATGATCCGCGATATCCAGTCGCGACAGCTTTCCAATACCGAAGCCGCAGGATGATCGTCTGATGTCGCAAGCCGCAACCGGCATCAACTGGGCCGAAAGCCTTCATCCGGGCGAGCAGGTCTTGTGGCAAGGCGCGCCCATTGGCCCCGGTCGCCCCGATCTGCCGGTGCGCTTTTTCAGCCTTCTGGGCACGATCCTGTCGCTGGGCAGTCTGCTGTTCATTCTGATCGCCTTCCTTGGCCGGTCGCAGCCCGATTTCGTTGCGGGCTTCGGCGGCATTGGTGCGGTGGCGCTGATCGTCGGCCTGACCTGCCGCTTCCTGCCCCGCCGCTTGCAGATCGCCCGCCTGCGCCGCAGCCGCTATGCCCTGACTGATCGTCGTATGCTGGCCCATGACGGTGCGAAGCTGCGGGACTGGCCGATCACGCCGAAGCTGGAGCTGGAGGTGCTGCGCGACTCGGTTCTGGTCGCCCCGCCCGAGGATCCGCGCCTGCCCAACCGCCCCTACCGCGAGACCGGCTTTATCGCCATTGCCGAGCCCCGGCAGGTGGCCGACATGATCAAAGACATCCAATCGCGCCAAGCAGGCAGAACGGAGACCGCGCCGTGACCACCCTCGTTTTCCAGAATGCCCGCCTGATCGACCCCGAGGCGCAGACCGACGCACCCGGCAGTCTTCTGGTCCGTGACGGCGTGATCGAAAGCATCGGCAGCCCCGATGAGGCCGCACCCGAAGGTGCGGACATCGTCGATTGCAATGGTCGCGCGCTGGCTCCCGGTCTGATCGACTGGGGCGTCAAGATCGGCGAACCGGGCGAGCGGCACAAGGAAAGCTTCCGCAGCGCCGGCCGGGCAGCGGCGGCGGGCGGTGTGACCACGATGATCGTGCGCCCCGACACCCTGCCCCCGATCGACACCCCGGAATCGCTGGAATTCGTGACCCGTCGCGGCGCCGACGCCCCGGTCAACATTCGCCACATGGCCGCGCTGACCAAGAACCGCGATGGCCGCGAGATGGTCGAGATCGGCTTTCTGACCGATGCCGGGGCCGTGGCCTTCACCGACGGTGTCCGCCCGGTTCAGGACGCGAAACTGCTGTCGCGCTGCATGACCTATGCGCGCGGTCTGGACGCGCTGATCGTGGGCCATCCGCAGGATGCCAGCCTGTCGAAAGGCGCGGCGGCGACCAGCGGCAAGTTCGCCTCGCTCTACGGGATTCCCGCCGTGTCGCCGATGGCCGAGGTGATGGGTCTGGACCGCGATCTTGCGCTGGTCGAGATGACCGGCGCCCGTTGGCATGCCGACCAGATCACCACCGAGGCCGCGCTGCCCGCGCTTCGACGTGCCCGCGACAAGGGGCTGAACGTGACGGCGGGGATCTCGATCCACCATCTGACGCTGAACGAATTCGATGTGGGCGATTACCGCACCTTCTTTCGTTTCACCCCGCCGCTGCGCCCCGAGGATGACCGGATCGCGATGGTGCAGGCGGTCGCGGACGGGCTGATCGACGTGATTGCGAGCTTCCACACCCCGCAGGACGAGGAATCAAAGCGCCTGCCCTTTGAGGCAGCGGCCCCCGGCGCGGTCGGCCTGCAAACCCTGCTGCCCGCCGCGTTGCGCCTCTATCACCAAGGCGGGCTGACCCTGCCGCAGCTTTGGCGGGCCATGTCGCTGAACCCGGCGAAACGGCTGGGCTTGCCTGCCGGTCGGTTGTCGAAGGGTGCGCCTGCCGATCTGATCCTGTTCGATCCCGATGCACCTTTCGTGCTGGACCGTTTCACGCTGCTGTCGAAATCGAAGAATACCCCCTTCGACGGCGCGCGGATGGAGGGTCGTGTCACCGGCACATGGGTCGCGGGCCAACGCGTTTTCGGAGGTGAAGCATGATTTTGGTCATCTGGGCCGCACTTGGCTACCTGATCGGTTCGATCCCCTTCGGGTTGGTCATCACCCGCGCGCTTGGCCTTGGCGATCTGCGCCAGATCGGGTCCGGCAATATCGGTGCAACCAATGTGCTGCGCACCGGCAACAAGCCCGCCGCGCTGGCAACGTTGCTGCTGGACAGCGGCAAGGGCGCCATCGCCGTGCTTCTGGCCCGCCATTTCGGCGGCGAGACGGCGGCGATCCTCGCGGGCGGCGCGGCCTTTCTGGGCCATTGTTTTCCGGTCTGGCTGGGCTTCAAGGGCGGCAAGGGGGTCGCCACCTTCCTTGGCACGCTGATCGCGCTCTATTGGCCGCTGGGCCTGATCGCCTGCGCGACATGGCTGGCAACAGCGCTGGTCAGCCGGATCAGCAGCCTTTCAGCCCTGATGGCGGCGGCTTTGGCCCCGGTCTTTGCATGGGCATTGGGACGCAGCGACCTGATCCTTGTCTGCCTGTTCATTGCGGTGCTGATCTTCATCCGCCACCACGCCAACATCACCCGCCTGCTGGACGGGTCAGAGCCGCGTATCGGACGTAAATCCTAGCGTTCAGCAACCAGCGTCCGGCCTGCCGGGCGCAACGGTCTGGTTGGTGCGGTCATTGCGGGCTGAGGCTCGGGCTCGACGCTCTGGGCGATCTCGCGCAGCGACGGGCCTTCGAACGGACGCGCGATGACGGGTTTCGGCGACGAAACGCTTTGTGCCGGTTGATCGGCAAGGCGGTTGAGCGCCTCGACACCACGGCTGGCGGAAACCGCAATCGACAAAAGCGCAAGGCACGCCCCCGCCAGAAGGATCAGCGCGACCAATGCGGCAAGGCCCGCAAAGATCGGCAGGGGTGGCAGGCCGGTCGATTGCCGGACCAGAAGCACCACCACCCCAAGAAGTGCCAACACGCCAAGGACGAACACCGCCGCCACCAGACGTTGCAACCACGTCATCACATCTGCCCGCATGATCTGCCCCTTTTCACCGGCTTTTTCGCCGGTTTGCCGTCAGTCAGATCATATTTCAAGCATCAGCTACGCCGCAGACGCTCACCTTGTCGTGCGCTATGAGGCTGTCAGCGCTGCGACAGACGCTCGACCGCTTCCGCCGTGCGTTTGGTGTTGTTGTAGATGCCAAGGCCCAGATAGATCATGCCGCCCAGAACGATCAGATAGATCGAACCAAACACCCAGGCCAAGAGACCCTGAAAAAATCCGCCCTGGGCCGAGAACATCACGACCAGCCCGCCAATGAAGACGCTGACCGCGCCGATGACGATCACGACATTGATGATACGTTCCATCCAGAGAATGAAGAAATCGCGCAAGATATTGGCTCCTATAGGATTTAACTGCCGGAATACTGGCATGTCAGTATCCCTGACGCAATCAATAGGAATATTCCGCGTAGATCTGTGACAGATCGCCCTGCCATTCGCCGTGGTATTTTTCCAGCAGCTCGTCGGCGGGGACTTTGCCTGAATCGACACTTTCCTTCAGTGCGTTCAGGAAATGCGTCTCGTCCGAGATCAGACCGCCTGCGCCGGTCTTGGCGCGGTTTCTAAGACCCGTTTCAGCGATCTCCAGAACCTCACGCGCCAGATCAAGCATCTTGACCCCGTTCGCCTCACCCTGAAGCGCATCGCGCGACGCGGCGCGACGCAGGCCCTCGCGCGTCTCATGATCCCACCCCTTGACCAGATCCCATGCGGCATCCAGCGCGGTTTGGTCATAGGTCAGGCCGACCCACAGCGCGGGCAGCGCACAAAGCCGCCGCCACGGGCCGCCATCGGCGCCACGCATCTCGATAAACTTCTTCACCCGCGCTTCCGGGAAAACCGTGGTCAGGTGATCCGCCCAGTCCGAAAGCGTTGGGATCTCGCCCGGCAATGCGGGCAGCTTGCCTTGCAGGAAATCGCGGAAGGATTGCCCCAAGGCGTCGATATATTTGCCGTCGCGATAGACGAAATACATCGGCACATCGAGAACGTAATCGACCCAACGGTCATAGCCAAAGCCGTCCTCGAAGGCGAAGGGCAACATCCCCGTCCGCGCCTCGTCCAGATTCTGCCAGATATGCGCCCGCCAGCTTTTCATGCCGTTCGGCTTGCCATCAAGGAAGGGCGAATTGGCGAACAGCGCCGTTGCGACAGGTTGCAGCGCCAGCGCCACCCGCAGCTTTTGCACCATGTCGGGTTCAGAGGCGAAGTCCAGATTCACCTGCACCGTGCAGGTGCGATACATCATCTGCTTGCCCATCGTGCCGACGCGATCCATGTAATCGGTCATCAGCCGGTAACGGCCCTTGGGCATCATCGGCATCTGGTCCTGCGACCAAATCGGTGCCGCGCCAAGGCCGATGAAGCCCGCCCCCAGCTTGTCGGCGATCTCTTTCACCTCGGCCAGATGGTGGTTCACCTCGTCGCAGGTCTGGTGGATCGTCTCCAGCGGCGCGCCCGACAGTTCCAACTGGCCGCCCGGCTCAAGGCTGACATTGGCCCCGTTCCGTTCAAGGCCGATGATGTTGTCCTGTTCGTAAACCGGGGTCCAGCCAAAGCGTTCCTGCAAGCCGGTCAGCATCGCCTTGATCGAGACCTCCCCCTCGTAGGGCAAAGGCAGCTTGTTGGCCGTGTCGTAACCGAACTTCTCGTGTTCGGTGCCGATGCGCCATGCATCGCGCGGTTTTTCACCTGATGCGATATAGGCAACCAGTTGATCGCGGCTTTCGATCGGGCCTCCGCCCTGCTGAGGAATCGACATGAACTAGAGGCCTTTCTGCGTTGTCGTCCGTCACAGGTGGCAAGCGGACAGGATCAAGTCAAGCTGCCTTGATCGCTTCTCCGCCAAAGGACGGACACCGCATCCCTTTGTTCCGCGACATGCGCCAGTGCATTCGAAACCGCGCCCATCTTCAAGCCGGGCAGCGACGTAAAGGCATCTGCCAGCGACGCGGCACCCGCCGCATCGACGGGAATCAGCAATGCCTCGCCCTGTTGATTGCGCAGGCGCCAATGGCCGCGTCCCTGCAATCGCAGCAGCCGGATCTCGGTCAGATCGCGCAGGGCGATCTCACCCCCAAGCGCGGCTGCGCCGAAATAGCGGATGGCGCCTTCCTCGACCTCGACCACGCCGGGGGCATCGATCTGACGACGAAAGGGCATGCGTCGCCACGCGCCGATGGAAAGGGAAACGCCAACCAAAGCAACCAAGAGGCCAATCGCCGCGAAAAACCAGCCGCCCCAGGTCGCAAGCCATAGTCCAAACACAAGGACGCCGCCTGCAATTAGCGTTTCCGACCAGCGCTTCAACCAGTCGCGGATTTCAGGCCGGATCATGGTGTCACCTCGACCGGCTGGCTGAAAAACACCATGCGGATTGTCCCGCTATGCCGGAACCCGATGGCGATATAGGCCCGCGCGGCTTGCGCCGATGCTGCGAACAGACAGGCTCGGGTCGCGCCTCGCCCGCGCATTTCTGCCAGCAACATCGCGACCGCCCGTCGGGCAAGGCCACGGCGACGTAGCTCGGGCGGCGTATAGACACCGCCGATCTGAACCAGCCCCGGAAGCCGCGCATTGACTCCGGCGAGCGAGACCGGGCGATCATCCTGCCAGATCAGCCGGTGGCTGCCGTCGCGCATCCAGTCATCGATTTCAGCGGGCGCGGTCCGGGCGGCCTCGGCAGGCGTATCGCCAAGAATCTCGACCCGGTAAGCCGCGCGCCAGCCCAGCAGCAAATCTCGGTCGACATCGCGTAAGGGTTGGCTCCAAAGGCCCCCCACGTCCGGGACGATCATATCCTTCAGATCAAGTTCAAAGCCAGGTTCTTCGCGATTCAATGCGGTCGGCGCGTCGGTCAGTCCCAGCATCTCTATCGCGCGGACCACCTGACCGCTTTCGCCATTCGCGCCGACAATCCGCCGCCCTTGCAGCGCGGGCCGCAGGCCGGACCACCCCTGGCCCGCGTCGCGCATCTGCGGCATCAGGACGCCGCCCGCAGTCAGGCCGGTGAACCCGGTCCAGTCCGGTGTCCGCCAGAGATGAACCGCGCGGTGGTCACTTCCTTCACGGGCAAGGCCATGGTTGTGAATGTTCGATTGCAGAAAGATCGGCCCTTCCGAGCAATGCTCCAGCGCGGCCGCAGCCCGCGACAACTCGTCGGCGCCAACCGGGATCATGCCCGGTGCCGTGCTGTCAGGGGACCTACCATCGGTCCAGCGCCGCCTCGTCGCTGTCTTTGGCGGCTACCCATTCCCCCTCGCCATCAGGGCCGATCTCGCGCTTCCAGAACGGTGCGCGGGATTTGAGCCAATCCATGAGATAGTCGGCGGCATCGAAGGCCGCGCGGCGGTGGCGGGCGGCGGTCGCGACCATCATGATCGGCTCACCCACGCTCAGCCGCCCGTAGCGGTGAATGATCAACCAGTCGGCAAGACCGAACCGCAGGGCGGCACCGGCGCCGAAATCGGCAAGCGCGCGCTCGGTCATGCCGGGGTAATGTTCGATTTCAAGCGCGGTCATCTGGCCGGTATCGTCGCGGACCAGACCTGAAAAGGTGACGACCGCACCAGCACCCTGACCAAAGCCACGAAGCTCGGCGGCGAGATCGAAAGGTTGGGGCTGGATGCGGGCGGGCATGACCTAGCCCCCTGTCATCGGCGGGAAGAACGCAACCTCCCGCGCGCCGGTCAGAGATGCGTCAAGATCGGCAAGCTGCTGGTCCACCGCACAACGCACCGCCGCCATGTCGGCAAAGGCCGCCGCGTGCCAGTCATCGCGGGCGATAAGCTGCGCGACCAGATCGCGGACGGTTTCGGCATCAGTCTCGATCCGTTCGCGCGGCTGTCCGATCCTTTCGCGCAACCACGCGAAATAAAGGACATCAAGCTTCATGACCCGGCTCTCGCAGATAGGGCAGCGACTTCACGAAATAATCCCAGCCGGTCCATGCGGTCAAAGCCGCCGCGATCCAGATCAGAAGCAGGCCCAGATGCGTTGCCAGATCGGCCCAGCTTGTTGACCACGGCAAGCTCACCTCACCCACCATCGGCGGCTCGCCATGTTCAAGGAAGGTCAGGCCCGTACCCAAAAACAGCACCGAGATCGCAACCATCTGGCAGGTGGTTTTCCACTTGGCCAGCTTGGTGACCTTCAGCAGTTTCGCGTTCGGTCCCAGAAATTCGCGCAGGCCCGAGACGAAAACCTCGCGGAACAGGATCACGGTTGCGGGCAGAATCAGCCAAGGATTCATGCCGGAATAGCCCGTGATGACGACGATCGCGATGATCACCATCGCCTTGTCGGCGATCGGGTCCATCGCCGCGCCGAAGCGGCTTTCCTGTTGCCAGGCGCGGGCCAGATAGCCGTCGATCCAGTCGGTGATCGCCGCCACCATGAACAGCGTCAGCGCCGCCCAATCCGCGAAGGGGCGGCTGAAATACAGAAACATCAGCGGCACGGCAGGCGCCGCGATCAGCCGAAGCAGGGTCAGGATATTGGGCAGGTTCCAGCGCATACCGGCAAGCTAGCCATTGCCGCAGGGCTTGGGAAGAGGCCGCAGTGCGATTGCGGCAAACGAACGCGGCGCATCGGGGTGCGCCGCGTCCATGACAGTCAGACCAGCGCCTCTGGATAGAGGTCATACGCCTTTTCGCCGACGGTCAAATGCAGGGCCTTGATCCGGTATTCGCCAAAATGGCGAGTCCGGCGGCCAATGATCTGAACCTTGTCGCCGGGCAACACGGCGTGTTCGGTCAGGCCCACCGCGTCATTACGAACGCGATTGGCAAGCTCGATGGTCCAGTTCCGCCCATCGCGGCAACGAACATACAAAACGGGATAGCAACCACTGATGTAATTATCAGTAACGACCGCATCCATTTCGGTCAGCCGGGGTTGGAAATCCGACCAGAGATCGTCTTCAAACCCGTCGTTAAGTTGGAAAGCGGGGGTCCGTGTCTCGGCGCGGGCAAGTTCTGTCGCACGGGTCATGAGGGGCCTCCTTTCAGCAAAAATCGATCACAGAATTGTTTCGACCTGCCACAACTATAGCGCGACAAACCCAGCCTAGACAGGCAGGATATTACCGAAGCTTCGCTGCAGTGCAGAAGTTTGCCCTTTGTTTCGACAAGGAAAATTCCCCAACCCGCTTTAGCATAAACAAAAAATTCGCCAGCCGCGTCATCGGCGAATAATTGCCGATATGTTACCGAATGAAATATTTGCGTCGCTGCTATCGATTGCGCCAGCGAGGCCCGTTTCCCTCACGTCACGTCCTTCGCGCATTGCAGCGCAAGGTTTCAGCGCCTGTCTGGCGCGGCGAGAGAATCAGTTGCGGATGTTGAAATGGTCATAGACCTTTTGCGCCATCGCCGCCGAGATCCCCTCGACCGCTTGCAGGTCGGCAAGCCCCGCGCGACTGACTGCCTTGGCGCTTCCGAAATGCGTCAACAGCGCGCGTTTGCGCGACGCGCCGATGCCCGCGATCTCGTCCAACGGATTGGCCATAACCGATTTTGCGCGCTTTGCCCGGTGGGTCCCAATCGCCCAACGATGCGCCTCATCGCGCAGTCGCTGGACGAAATACAGCACCGGGTCGTTCATGCGCAGCGCAAAGGGCCGTTGCCCCGGTCGGTGAAACTCTTCCTTGCCGTGGTCGCGGTCCACGCCCTTCGCCACACCGACAATCGGGATATCCTCGACCCCCAGATCGGCAAGGATACCGTCCACCGCCGAGACCTGCCCGGCGCCGCCGTCAATCAGCAAAAGGTCGGGCCAGGCTTCGGTCTGCCGATCCGGGTCTTCCTTGAGCAGCCGGGCGAACCGGCGGGTCAGCATCTCTCGCATCATGCCGAAATCGTCGCCCGGCGTGATCTCCGTGCCCTTGATGTTGAATTTTCGATACTGGCTTTTGATGAAACCCTCGGCCCCGGCGACGATCATCCCGCCGACGGCATTGGTGCCCTGGATATGGCTGTTGTCATAAACCTCGATCCGGCGCGGCGGCGCGGGTAGATCGAATGCCTCGCCCAACCCTTCCAGCAAGCGGATCTGCGCGGCGCTTTCCGACATCCGCCGGGCAAGGCTTTCGCGCGCATTCCTTAGAGCGTTCGTCACCAGCTCAAACTTCTCGCCGCGCTGCGGGACGCCGACGACGGTCCTGCGACCGGCACGTGTTGACAGCACCTCTGCGGTCAGTTCAGGATCTTCGGGCCCATGCGACAGCAGGATCATCCGCGGCGGTGGCTTGTCGTCGTAGAACTGCAGCAGAAAGGCCTGCATCACCTCGTCAGGCGATTCAGCGCCACCCAGCCGGGGATAGAAGTCACGGTTGCCCCAGCTTTGGTTGCCGCGAATGAAGAAGACCTGCACGCAGGCCTGCCCACTTTCCATATGCAGCGCTACGATATCCGCTTCCGCGACCCTTTTCGGATTGATCGCCTGCACCGATTGCACTGCCGTCAGCGCCTTGATCCGATCACGCAGGGCTGCCGCGCGCTCGTATTCCATCGCTTCCGCCGCCTCTGCCATATCCTGCGCAAGCTGCGCCTGAATGGCCGTGGTCTTGCCCTTGAGGAACATTTCGGCATCGGCCACCAGATCGCTATAATCCTGTTCCGAGATCTTGCCGACGCAAGGCGCACTGCAGCGCTTGATCTGAAACAGCAGACACGGGCGGGTGCGGCTTTCGAAAACCGAATCCGTGCAATTGCGCAGCAGGAACACCCGCTGCAACTGAGTCAGCGTCCGGTTTACGGCACCGGCGCTGGCGAAGGGGCCGTAATAATCGCCCTTCTCGGATTTCGCGCCGCGATGTTTCTTGATCTGCGGATAGGGATGCGCCTTGGCGACAAGAATGTTCGGGAAGGATTTGTCGTCGCGCAGAAGCACGTTGTAGCGCGGCTTCAATTGCTTGATCAGGTTCTGCTCAAGCAGCAGCGCCTCGGTCTCGGTCCGGGTGGTCAGGAACATCATCGAGGCGGTGTCGCGGATCATCCGCGCAATCCGCCCGGAATGGCCCGAGGGGCGCGCGTAGTTCGACACCCGCGCCTTCAGATCGCGCGCCTTGCCGACATAAAGAACCGCGCCCTGAGCATCCAGCATCCGATAGACGCCGGGGCTGCCGTCAAGCGTGCGAAGGTAATCCTGGATTACGGCGTGGCCGGTCTTCTGGGTCATGGTGCTAAGAAAGTGATTCCCCTCAACGGCTGCAAGTTTCTTTCACGAAGTGCAAGGCCGAACCTGTCCACGACTCCTGTGGATAAAGCTGTGGGAGAATGTCGCAGCATAGGGCCTCGGACCAACAATCATTACATTTTCGTGACTTTGCCTAATATTTAGGCATCAACTCATGCCATTGTTTTCATTGAACTAAATTATTTCCGCGCGGAACGAGAGCGAAAAAACAGCCATATTTCATGTGCCTGTAACGAAAAACTCATCATCGTGGACAGTTGCAGCGATGAGACGATGCCGGGCGTTATTCATCGCCAAGAAGATCGGCCGTCTGCCACACCAGATGCTGACCACCGTCCACGCACAAAAGTTGCCCGGTGACGGCTTTTGCATCCAGAAAATATCCAAGAGCCGCAGAGATATCCGAAGTGTTCGAACCGCGCCCAAGCACGGTCGCAGCGCGCTGTCGGGCGAAATTCGCCTCTGTCTGACGGCTTCCAGCCAGTGTCGGGCCGGGGCCGATGGCGTTGACGCGAATATCAGGCGCCAGCGCCTGAGCCGCCGTCCGGGTCAGCGCCCAAAGCCCCGCCTTGGCCAGCGAGTAGGTCATGAAATCCGGCGTGGGTTTCAGCACCCTCTGATCGACGATATTAACCACAAGGCCCGAGGCGACAGGCTCGCCCATCTCATCAGCCCGCGCCTTTGGGGCCTGCGCCGCGAAAGCCTGCATCAGTTGAAAAGGCGCACGCAGGTTCGATCCCAGATGCCGGTCCCAGCTTTCCATCGTCGCGCTATGAATATCGTCAGGCTCGAAGATCGAGGCGTTGTTAACCAGAACCGTGACGGACCCCATTGCATCGGTCACGCCGGGGATCAACGCTGCCGTCTGCTCGGGGTCCAGAAGGTCGGCCGAAAAGGCGCGGGCATTGACGCCCGATGCACGGATATCAGCGGCGGTCGCCTCGGCCTCGGCACGCGAATTGGCATAGTGAACGGCAACATCGTAACCGCGCCTGCCAAGATACAGCGCCATCTCGCGACCCACGCGGCGCGCGGCGCCGGTCACCAATGCAACACTCATCCCCTATCGGCCCCGGGGCTTGATGCCCAACAGCCAGGCCAGAAACCGGCGAAAACCCGGACCGCTGACCAATGCCAGAATGGCGATGAAGACCAGAAAGACCAGAACCGCCTTGATGCTCATCCGTTCGCCCCGAAACGGGCGAAGGCCACACGCTCTTCGGCGGCGTCGAGCACCGTTTCGGCAGAAAGGCCAAGGCGGCGGAACAGCGACTGGCGGGGGCTGTGAACGGCAAAGCGGACCTTGTCGCCGTAAAGCTGTTTCATCTTCGGCACCAGATGGGCGATGCCATCGGCAAGACCCAGACGGACAGACTCTCGTCCCGCCCAGAACTGACCGGTGAAGAGATCTTCGTCAGAGGTCAGCCGATCACCACGGCGAGCAGTCACATGCTCTTTGAACGCCACATGGATCGGCTCCAGCACATTGCGCAACCGCTCGACATCTTCGGGTCTTTCGGGGCGGAATGGGTCCAGCGTCGATTTCGACCGGCCTGCCGTATGCACGCGCCGTTCGATCCCCCATTTGCCGATCAACTCCTGAAAGCCGAACCCGGCCGAGATCACGCCGATGGAGCCAAGGATCGAGCTGTCGTCAGCCCAGATCTGATCCGCCGCGCAGGCCAGCCAATAGCCACCCGAGGCCGCGACATCTTCGACGAAGGCATGGACGGGGATATCATGTTCATCCGCCAGCCGCCGAATCCGCGCAGCGATCAGCGAGGATTGCACTGGCGAGCCGCCCGGCGAATTGATCGACAATGCCACTGCCAGCGGTTTGCCCTTGCGGAAAGCCCGCTCAATCACCGGGGCAAGGACGGCATCGCTCAGCCCGCGACCGCGGCCCGCCATACCAATAGCGCCATGCAATCGCACAACGGAAATCTGAGGATGCTTGTTCGTCAGCCGGTCGAGAAATGGAATACGCATGCCGTCACAGATAAGCGTAAGCATGCCCCGCCACAAGTCAGGCAAAAGAGGCTTTATCTGATCGTATCGCCTGGCAGGAAGGTCGGGTTCAGCGCGACGATCCGATCTTCCGGCAAGGTATCCTTGCCCGCCACAAGCCGTGCAGCGCGGCGCCCGATATCGACGCGACGGGCATCGGTCGTGGCCAGACGCATTGGCAGCCCGTCAAGAAGATCGACCCCGTTGAAGCCCGCCAGTCCGATCTGTCCCGGAATGTCGATGCCCTTGTCGAGGCAGTAGAGCAAGCCGCCCGCACCGATCATGTCGTTCGAGAAATAGATGAAATCCAGATCCGGCGCGCGGGTCAGTATCCGCTCGGTCAGTTCGCGACCCTTCAGCAGCGACGAGCCGCCCTGATAATATTCCCGCGTCTCCAGCGTCACGCCCTGTTCGGCCAACCCTTCCTCGAACCCGACCAGCCTTTTGCGGGCACGGTGATCCTCTGGCATGTGGGTGCCGACAAAACCGATCCGGCGATAGCCTGCCGCGATGATCCGCGCTGCCATCTCGCGGCCCGCACGCATGTGAGAGATGCCGACGATGGTATCGATCCCCTCACCATCGATATCCATGATCTCGACCACCGGGATGCCAGAGTTCTGCAACATCGCGCGCGAGGCGCTGCTGTGCTCCAGACCTGCCAAAATCACGCCAGAGGGACGCCACGACAGCATGTCGTAAAGCACCATTTCCTCACGCGCGGGGGAATAATTGGTGACACCGATCACCGGCTGCAGGCCAGTATCATCCAGTTCCGCCGAAACGCCGCCCAGCACATCCGGGAAGACAAGGTTCGACAAGGACGGAATTACCACAGCGACCAGATTCACGCGCTGGCTTGCCAGGCCCCCGGCGATCTTGTTCGGGACATAGCCCAGTGTCTTCGCGGCGGTAAGCACCTTCTCGCGGGTCACCGCCGAGACATCTCCGCGGTTTCGCAGCACACGGCTGACGGTCATTTCCGACACGCCGGACGCCTCGGATACATCGCGAAGGGTCAGGGGACGACGAGGGCGTTGCGTTGTCATAAATCGGCCATCAAGCATGAATATACGAGGATGTTAGCGGAGGACGGTGGCGGCGACAACCTTGCCAAATCGCTGCAACGCAGTAAAAAGCGGCATGGCGGCCCCGTGGCTCAACTGGATAGAGCAGCCCCCTCCTAAGGGGCAGGTTACAGGTTCAAGTCCTGTCGGGGTCACCATTTTTTAATTAAAAACAGAAGCATACGCTCGAATCCGTGCAAAGTCATGCGGCTTCTTGCGGGATTTCGCGCGTGCTCTCGCGGAACCGACCGGCAGCACCGGTACAAATCCCGTACAGAAGCGGATGACGGACAGCGATGGGCGAAGCCAAAAAACTGGCTTGGCGGCAACCGAAACCGGGGTAAAACTCAGAAGAAAGTGCTCAGCTCTCCCGGGGACATTACCCCGGAGCGACCACTCCGATCAATCACAATAATAATGCGTAGCCGAACCAGCGCGCCATCTGCATCAGCGTGTCGCTCGCAGTCACATTGCGCAGGAGATAAGAGACCGTGAGGCCTTCGAGTGTCAGCCCGCGTGACAGCGCCAATCCGCCGATGGCGATGACATGAAGACCGTCAACCTTGTGTAGTGAATAGTCGAGTTGGCACCCCGCATATTGAGCCTCGACCCGAGGCCACGGCCATGGGAGGCAGAGGTGCTGGGCGGCTGAACAAACCTTGACCGGAAGGGTGCTGTCAGAGGACAGTTGGCTTGAGGCAATTGAATAGCAACAGCTGTATCGAGCTGTTCGATCTCGATGCACAAATCCCCATGCAGGGCAAAGCAGCCGGAGAAGGTCAGGCGGTTGCAACATGGGCTCTGGCACATCTTTGCCTGATGGTGTCCGATCTGGAAGCGGCTACCGACAGCATAATCGCCGCCGGAGCGCGGCAGCTGTCCGGTCCCGAAACGCTGCACCTGGGGCTACCTGCAGTCACCGTACACAACGCGATCTTCGAAGGGGTGGCGGGCGAGATCATCGAACTGATCGAGAAGGTCAGCTTCCCCGGAGACAGCCCTGGCACCAGCACTTTCCCCGTTTCGCCTCGCATCGTGAAATGACTGTCGGCGACCGGGCCACGATCATGTAAAAGACTGATCATCACCGTGCCATCAGGCGGCGCAGGTGAGCTTGCCGGTATTGCCGGCGGGTCGACCAAATTGTGGGCGATCTTCATCCAGGCTTGGCGACGCGAGCTTTGAGTGGCATCATTCGTGGAATTTTGATTGATTCATACTCACTTACGGAGCCCTCGCGATGAACGCTCACTTGCGTCAAGCTGAACGCCTCGGTCGCCTGACGACGGAACTCGGACCCGATATTCTGGCTCTCCTTCGCTTCGATGGTTCCGACCATCTGAACGATCTGTTCGAATACCGCGTCGAGGCCCTGGCCAGTCGCGACGACCTGGATTTCGATTCGCTGATCGGCACCCATGCCACTGTCGAAATCGAGGGCCGCGAGGGTATCCAGTATTTCGACGGCATCGTGACCCAAGCGCGATGGGCCGGTGTCGGCGAGAACGGGCATCGTTATGACCTGACGCTCCGGCCCTGGTTCTGGCTGGCCTCGCGCCGCCGCAACCAGCGCATCTTCCACAACAGGACCGTGGTGCAGATCCTGCAGGAACTGCTGGCGGACTATGCCCAGCTGGGCGATCCAGCACTGAAGGTGGAACTGTCGCAGGATTATCCGGAGCTGGAGTATACCGTGCAATATCGAGAATCCGACCTGGACTTCGCCCGCCGGCAGATGGAGCGCTTCGGCATCAGCTTCCATTTCCGCCACGCCATGGGCAGCCACACGCTGGTGCTGACCGACGACGTACTGGCGCATGAGACGATCGGTGCGCGGCCCTACAAGAGCTATGATGGCCACCATCAATACGAGCAGGAGCATTTCTGGGACTGGGCGCCGGAACGAAACATCACTACCGGCGCGATCCGGCTGACCGACTACAACTTCAAGAAGCCCGACCAAGCGATGGAGGCCGACCGGCTGGGCGATGCCGCCCATGCGCAAGGCCAGATCGAGAGCTTCGACTATCCGGGCGACTATCTGGCGCAAGACGTGGGCAAGATCGTGGCGGGGCTGCGCGCGGGCCTGGAACGTGGGGCAGATCGCCGCAACCGCGCGGTTGGGGACTGCGCCAGCCTGCGGGCGGGGCGGCGGGTGAGGCTGTCCGGCGACCCTGTGCCGGGTGTGGGCGAGACGTATCTCTGTCTTTCCGCCAGCCACCATTTTGTCAGCGAAGCCTACGGCTCGGGCGGTCAGGACGGTGACGGGTATTCGTTCACCGGCAGCTATGCCCTGATGCCGGACACCGCGCCGATGGTGCCGCCGCGGCGCACGGCGGTGCCGGTGGTGCATGGACCGCAGACCGCGGTCGTCGTCGGCGAAGGCGAGATCGACTGCGACGAATACGGCCGTATTCTGGTGCGCTTCCACTGGGATCTCGCAGGTGCCCATTCGATGCGATGCCGAGTTTCGCAGAACTGGGCCGGCGCCGGCTGGGGCGGCATGGTCATCCCGCGCATCGGTATGGAGGTCGTCGTCGAATTCCTAGAGGGCGATCCCGACAAGCCTCTGGTCACGGGAAATGTCTTCAACGGGAAAAACGATGCTCCCTATGAGCTCCCCAAGCACAAGACGCGATCCACCTTCCGAACCAACACGCATAACGGAAAAAAATCCGGGCGGGGGTTCAACGAACTGAGGTTCGAGGATCAGGAGGGCGACGAAGAAATATATGTGCATGCACAGAAAGACCGCAACGAGAAGACCCTGAACAACCACGCAGAGCGAATCGACAACAACTGGCTCCAATCGGTGGGGCACAACAAGGTCCTTGAGGTGAAGAACAACCAGAACGAAGCCATAGGCGGAGATTACTTCCTGTCGGTTGGCCCAAGTTCCATTGGGACACTTGTGAGCCTGAGTCTTCTGGAAAACTCCGAAGGCATAAAACAGGCGACCACAGGGCTCGGCCTCCTGGGGCAGATTGTTCCAGGATTGGGGAATATGTCCGTATTTGTCGATAAGGCAAAAGTGGAAACCGTGGGCTTCACCAGCCTAGAGACAGTCGGCACCAATAAATCAATCGTAACAGGGGTCGACTTTGGAACGAGCGCCGGGAAGAACACTCACCTTTCGACCGGCCAAAAGTTCCAGATTGTCGCCGGGAAAGAGTTCGAGATCGTTTGCGGCAAAAGCAGGTTTGTCATGCTGGAAGATGGAACCGTAAAGATACTGGGAAACAACTTCTACTTCTCTTCCTACGATGACTTCATCATCCTCGGAAAAGACGTAAAGATCAATTGACCGATGGGAATCGGGCCTCAGCAACGATCAACGCACAGGACGACACTTCAGCGCGATTTCATGTTGCGCAACGTCTTGCCGCCCCTTACTTCCGGCGGCCCGATGCGGGAAGCGGTTCCCGGTGCATCTGTCAACAGCAGCTTCACTACTTTCGTCGTACCTTCCAATCAGATCACCGGATGGAGAAACGGGCAGATCGTCTCGCCGGCAGAAGTGAATGCGGCGTTTTCGCAGTACTACTCGCAATATCGTGTGTCACAGCACAATCAACTTCATCCTCGCCTGAACTATGACCAGTATGTCGTCTCGACGCAGTCTTTCATCGGCCGTCAGGGTTCGACGCCATCTTCGTATCAATTCATCCGTCCTCATCCCTCGGCGACCCAGCGTGCACAAGCGAATCGCGAACAGACAATCATTCAGGGATATATAAGGGGATATCGAAACGAAGCGCAGTTCAGGGAAAACATGCAAGGGCTGATCGCAGCCGCGCGACGGGACGGGTTAAACCTTTACGGGCAGGGGGGGTTCCTGCCGGGACAGTCCGGCAATCAGCAGACGATGTCCCATCTTGGCTCGCAAGGCTTCGTCGGTGTCCGCGGTTCGGCACTGACCGGTCAGTCCGCGCAACGAGGAACCACCTTCCGGGAACACGGGCCGTTCAACCAGAGAAGCGACCTCGACATCTTCATCATCCTGCCCGCCGGGCAGAATCTTCGCATGGGGCGCGGCAACAACGAGATGGCAACACCAGGAACCTATCCGGCCATCGCACAATGGGCGCAATCTTCTCAACAGACCCTGGGACGGGACGTCCGTGTGATGGTGCGTCGCGAAAGCGTCTTGACCAACCTGGTCAACAGCTTCAATCGGGAAGCCTATATCGTCGTCAGCCCGTCCGGAACCCTATCCCACTGGGTTCTGCCACCAGGATTCTAGGAGCAATATGTCAGGAACAGCTTCGATAAGCGGCTTTGTGTTGCCAAAAAAATCTGCCGGCGGCGTATCTTACGATGGCGCAATATTCTGCCATCTCCTTGGCTTCACCGATTGCTATGAATATGCCAGCGATCACTACATGGGAGATTTTCATGTCGTGAGCAGCTCGGACCAGCATATGCTGATGTTTCACGGATTGAAGAGAGACTATCAAACCGACCCGATGGAAGAGCTGGGGGGCGAGACGTTTCTGGATCGCCTCGCTTTTCTGGAGGCACGTGTCGATGATCTCTATGAATTTCGGCTTGAGCTCTACTATGAGCACAAGGATGCTGCCGCCAGGTTTGCGAGCGACGTATTGAGAGCGCTGGACGAGAACTATGAGGCGGTCTTCGATGTCACGGACACCGGCGAACGTTGCCCGGTATCAGTCAGATTTCTGGAGCGTGCCTGAAAGATGTATCAGCGCATCATACTATCGAAATATAGCGTCGAAGATTTCTCCCCGCTTGTCGAGCACATTGTCGGCGTTTCGTTTAGCCATCCGGCTTCCGACCGCGATGGCGAGGTCTCTTCTCCATTGGTAGGTTGGTCGGAGAAACGGCTGTTCTTCATGTATGATGCCCGCAACATCCTGCCTCCAGCGCTGAAGAAAATAATCGAAGGCGTCCCAGACATCGAGGTCCGCAGCGTATTCTTTGCCGTCTATTCCGAAAGTGTGTTTTCCGACGAATCAAGCATAGAGAGGGATTCGGAATACGACTCCAACCAGATAATGCTGAATTTCGTTGACGATGAAGGGGCTTTGGCCCTTGTCTCGCTGGATGATGTTCCAAGGCAAGGTATGCGCCAGATCAAGGTGCGTTACGAGACGCTGGCGGCAAGCACGAACTACAAGACCGGTGTTCGACTGGTAAAGCCTGTTATCAGGGAGGTAGAGGTGGATTTCAGCAAACTTCTTCCCCTATAGGCTCATTCGACAAATCTGAGCTTGCCGACAGTGTTTCCCGGCCCCTCGGGGCCATTACAGTTCATGTCGTAAACGCAGCCATGCTGAAGAACCTTGTCCCCACCCACGGTGAAGGATGACTTGTTCGAAATTGGCCGACACCAGCCCCTGTTGACGCCGGACTTGACGCCACCGCCGGTGCCCGGTAAGCGCTGCAAGAGGCCCCCAAATTGACCACTATTTTGAACATCCGCTAAGCGATAGAGTGGCGCTACGCGCCACCGAAAAGAAAAATCGAATCACTCCCTCCTTGTTGTCTGGACTGATTGAAACGCGATGGAACTCCCCGATACCGGTCGCCTTTTTTATTTCAGGACAAGCATATGGCCGGCGATAGTCAGAAGGCTGACCAGCAGTATATGAAACTGGTCATGACCAGCACGCCCGCTATGCGGACGGAGCGGACGTTAAGCTTCGTCGAGGCGATTGGGGATGAGTTCAGCCTTCATCCAATGGGTTTCTGACTGAACGTGCCCTTCTCTGACGTATTTCCCCACCCGTCTCGGCATGTCGCTTTCAACGAACGAGGCAGCGATCCTTGCTACAAAACCTTCTTGCTTCGTCAGGTCGAGCGCTTGCGCCAAGTCATCGAACAAACTTTGGCGATAAGGGCCTCGATAGAGCGTTGGAACAGGTTGGATACCCAGTTCCTCGAAACGAGCCTGCGTTAGATCCCACGACTGGATTTCATCGCCGACGATCCAGGCGAAGCCGAGAAAATATGAGGGCAGCGCCTCATAGGCGACTGAATGACGAGCATAAAGGTTCTCACCAACAATGCGTTCGCCCTCTGTCAGATAGGGTGAAATCCCTGCCGCGAACGCTTTGAGCCAGTCTCGGGAAGGATGGTAACGGCTGTCTGGGCTGCGCGCATGAGAACCGCCAGCGTGAATGGTCGTATTCTCACCGTCCATCTTCTCGGTGACAATGAGGTCTTCCACCATCAGCCCGTCCAGCGAAGGCATGATCTTGTCGTCGCTGGTAGCACCGGGTGAGATTGGCAGATGAAAGGTGCGGCCATATTTCTTCATGGCAACGTAATAGCACACATGGCTGAGTGGCAGCTATGGGCTCACATCAAGCATCAGCCCGGTTCGCGGGTTGGTTTTTTTGATCGATGACTATCTCCCGCGCCTCGCGGTCAATCACGGCAGGTGTCTTGCTTCTCTTCGAAGTCGGCCTCAGGCCGCTTCATGATGGGTTCGGAAGGAGAGGCATCCCAATCTTTTTTGCGAACTGCGTCGAGAGGCGCGTTCAAGCCCGCCTCGGAATTGCCTGCCCATGTGCGGAGAGCGCTACCTTCATATGCCGCGTCTCGATGCAAATAACGGGATAACCGCCGACCTGTGACCCACCGCAGAAGCAGCGGGGCGCCCCCCGATCATCCCATCTTTTCTTCGCACGATGGCTATTCTGCGGATAGTGCCGCCCTGATTTTCTTTTCATCAGCTATGATGACGTCAATCTGTTCATCTATCGTATCAAAGTCGAAGCTCGGTATTTCCCAGATCGACGCACGCTGCACCTGATCCTGCGCGATCATCTCCTCGACTTGTGCTAGATGGTCTGCAAAATTAGCGATCTCATAGGATTCCGACCCCAGAACTGGATCTTGGAAACAGAACCAGTGCGGTTGATCCAGAAGAAGCCTGTGTTCCCAATTTTGCATCTCGAGCTCGCCCCGCGTTTTAAGCAATAAGGCGCAGGCAGGTGCAAGGCGATCAATTCGTTCCTGCAGGCCAGCCTTTAGAACAGGAATAGCCTGCTTGGCCTCAGCAATCTGAGCTGTAACCAGATCCTGTCGCGCCTTCCGCTCCTGCTCTTCGGCTTCTCTACGTGCGGCCTCCCGTTCCTCGCGATAGGTTTCTAAAGCATTGGCTTGCGTATCGCGCAGAGCTTCGACTCGCTGGAGCATTTCTTCGCTCTCAAAATCAGACAGGGATAGGCCGGTCGGATTCAGGGAAGTATCGTCGAGGCGCGCTTGGAGGTCTTTGCGGCATTCGGTCTTGATCACTCCTGAAATCTCTTCCGGCATGTCCTTGTATACCTCTGCCCTCGCGTTCGAGAGAAGCTCGACGCATTCGATCATGCGTGGTGTGATCTGGGCTGGTTGCCCCTCCGATCTCGTCATCCCAACCAGTTGTAGAAGCTGCGCGTCAGTTGTCTCGGAGAGAGCAGACTTGCAGCCGGAAAGCAGCAAGGACGAAATTATGAGTGCGGCTGAAATGGATTTGTTCATATGTCACCTCTGGATAATCTAAATCGGTTTTCTGACAGGGGTGTGTTGGGTGCAAGTCCAAATACCCAATCGGAACAGTGCGTTCGGAGGCCCCGGTGTCGCCTGCCGGACTTTTCCACAGGCTGACGCTCGATCCTTGCGTCTCGCTTATTCCACTTTAGGCGGTGCCCGACCGTCCGCTAAGGCCTCTTCGCTTATGCTGTATTGGGCGCGACCAGGAGCCCGTAAATTGCGCCGTCCAGCTTGTTGACCCAGCCTATAACCAATCTCCTGATTGCTGCCACACATAGCGAATGTCCATGCCGCATTTAGCTTCAATGGTCGCAGATGGCCCCCCACGGCCACCACATACGCACGCTCACGGTTAATGACGTATTGCGGGCCGAACCATGTCATCGGTGTCAAGCCTGAGCACGGATTGCCAAAGCGGGGTCTTGAAGATCATATGGGCGGGCCGCCCGTTCGGCTCACGCGCTTCCTGCATGGCGATCAGTCCAGACCATTCGAGGGGTTTCAGGACACATGCGCTGAACGCGGCAATCTGGCGCCAACCGTCGTTATCCCAATCTGGACCGTCTCCGTAAAACACCCCGTAAAGCTGTCGCTCGCTGATCCCGCTCTCAATTTCGACGTTCATAACGTTCAGCCAAGTGTTCCAATTGCCCGGAGCGGGCTCTCCGATCCGGGAATAAGCAGCATGGTCCATCGCAAGAAGGAAAGACGGGATCAGCCGGTCAAACAACGCGCCCGGTTGTGCGGCGAACATGCGACCATCATTGTTCACCTTGAAGCTGCCTTTGTGGTGGCGTCCGAGCCGCAGGCGGATCAATAAGAAATGCAGGAGTTCCAGCGGCTGGAAATCCGCCTCGTTTATCAATCTCCGGTACCGAAAGACCTCAGCCGCCGATTGGCCTGGCCAGTCAAAATGCTCGACAGCCCAATGCACGAAGTCACGCCTGAACGCCTTTGTTGCTGTAAGCCCAATGCCGCCATGCGCATCGGCATAGCCAATGGTCAGTCGCGCCGCGCGCAAGAGGGGAGAGAGGCTGAGATCAGCGTGATCATCCGGCAGGACACGAAATTCCATCATGACTGATAATTTACGTCCAAGCTCAACCAGAATGCCAGCAGTGAACCGATATCAGGAAGGAAAAACCCCGCGCCAGGCGATGGCACGGCGCCACTTCGCAACGAGATCATACGCCGCACGGCATCCAGCCCATTCGCGGCACCTACATTGACTTCGATGACTGTCGCCAGGAAACAGCTGCACGTGAGTAATTGCTTAGCAGCACGGCCTGGGAACAATTTTCGAGATAGGTCTGTTCAAAAACGACCTTGCTCTGATCTCGATACTGATCGGTTCGCATCCGCTCAAATGCGTCCTGTACAAATCGATGTTTGATTGCTGCACCATATGTCATGCGGCCGATCTCGATATGACCTGAAAGCTCCAGCATGAGCGCATCAAACTGCAACTCGGCATCGTCGGAGGCGCTTACGCGTAATGTAAACGGCGTGGTCACGCCCAGATCGCAGAGCTCGTTGGCCGAACCTACATCGACGCAACCATGCAGATGTAGGTTCATCAAGGCGATTCCAAGGTCAGGCGACAGGGTTTTCGGGAAGCTGCTTCTCCTTCCGATAGTACTGTTTTCTGCCACAAATTGGCGCGCACGACTAGCGCAATTGCAGATTCACGGCCATGCGACAGCAAGCGGCACCGCCGGTCTCGAAGTCTGCATCGAGCACCTTGGCGGCTGGATCGGAGGGCAACTTAGCTCATCGCCGCATCCGGCAGAAACATATTCTGAGAACCGCGCAGCCGTTCGTGCCCCGCGCCCTTCCCGTGGGCGCGGGGTGAACATATATTCTGCACGTCTGGCTGGCCGCTATGTGCCTTTGGGCAGGTCGTTGCGGCAACTGTTCGGGGCGTTCCAGGGAAGGAGCGCCTCATAGTCAACAGCCTCGCCTTTCTCGATGATTTCGTCGAAGACCCACATCAGGTAGCGGTAGAAGTCGATATTGTTGAGGTTGCAGGTCTGGGCGAGGCTCGCGAGGATGGCCCATGCTTCGCCGCCCTCCTCGCTGCCGATGAACAACACGTTATTGCGCAGAAGAATGGTATGCTTGAACTGCCGCTCGACTGGATTGTTGTCCAGCTCGATCCTGCCATGATCGACGAAACGGGTCAGACCAATCCAGCGGGTGAGGGTATAGCGGATTGCCTTCCGCATGTCGCTTTTTCCGAGGTAGTGTTTCTCAAGTTCCATCAGTCGGTTGCGGATACGATCGAGCACAGGCCGACTTTCTTTCCGCCGAACTGAGGCCCGGACCAAAGGTGCTTTGCCATTGATGGCGGATTCGATTGCATAAAGCTCACGGATCAGTGTGACGATCTCCTTGGCATGCGGCGCCTTCTCCGCCTTGATCTCATCCATAAAGAGCCGTCTGACATGCGCCCAGCAATCGACCGAGACAATCTGTTCGAATGGGGTACCAACTTCCCCGAGGTGGCCGTAGATCCGATGGCCATCGTGATGGACAATGAGTTGGCGGTCTTTGAGGGCATCATGAACATGTGTCATCTCGCGCGTCTGCCGATAAAGATATGCGGTGCCGGGCGGCAGATTTCCTGAGAAGCTCCTGTCGTCACGATGCAGCGCAAACATCTGGATCTTTTTGGTCTTCCCTGAGCCCGGCGATAGCTGATCAACGGGCGTTTCATCCATGAACAGTCGCAGAGAGACAGAAAGCAGGTTTTCCATCAGCAGATCGTAGATCGGACGCAGCTTTGAGTGAGCGACGCGTCCCGTCCAGCGGGCCATCGTCGATCTGTGAAACCGCATCCCTTGCTGACGCATGATTTCCTGCTGGCGGTGCCAGGGGAGGTACCAGCTGAACCTCAGGGTGATCAGCTGTGCCAGAAAGCTCGTGCTCATCCCCGTGTTCCGAATGATCTTTTGCTCGAACGGTGTGCCAACGATACGGTTCTGTAATCTGCACCGATATTTGGCATACCTGTGAACCACAACATAGTATCGCGCTGGCTCGACTTCGGCCACCTCGTGATCATCGTATCCGCGAAAGTCACCGCCGCAGCGACAGGGGCAACGTTTGTCTGGCGTCTCATGGAGAACCTCGCGATACTCCACGCCGTCGCCCCAATTCTTTTTACCTCGACCTCCAGTATAGCTGGGCTTGCGCTTGGGCACCTCTGATGCCGGATTGTCACCTGGAACAGGCTTTTCAGATGTGTCAGGCGTTGTCTCACCCTCGTCTGGAGTCTGATTTGGAGGCTCGTCATCTGTGGGGTCGCGATCAGCCGAAGGGCTGAAGAGCATGCGCTTTGCTTTGCCCAGAGCCTTCTTTGCTGCCTTCAACTCGGCTGAAAGGTGTGTCGCCCTCGCCGAGAGGCGCCTGATCTCCGCGCCAAGCTTCGTTACCAACACCAGCACCTGATCAATCAGGTCTTTGGTCACTGGCTGCCCCAGTGCCGCTTCAAGGTCGGCACGCATTGTATCTATTACGTCATGCATCATTGTTCGCCCGCGGATCGCGGTGCGCCTCATTCCATTGAAATTTATGCAAGATCGGTCAGCGCACTTCAGCAGCACGCCGACGTTGACAATTTGCTTGATCGATGGGATGATAAGGAAAATCGCGGTGTAAAACGATTTTCACGAAGCCTCGGGTGTGGAGCCTGAGGCTTCAACCTTTTCAGCCCTTACCTTTTGCTCAGGTCATGGCCGCCTCCTTGGTGAAAGCTCCAGAGGTCAGCTACATCGACACCTAGCTTCTCTGCGATCGCAATATTGCATCGGGATGTGTGAGAACGTGATCTAACCGCACGGGAGACGCCTGAGCGAGATAGGCCGACCTCTTTGGCAATGGCGGCAAAGGAAGAGCCTGAGACACGAAGGCTCGCTTTCAGGAATTCGACCTGGGGGCTCGTTTTCACGCGTGTGTTCCCATGTTGCGATATCACACGCGAATCATGGCGGGAGCGATTCGGCCTGTCAAGATCGAATCGCGCACACGCTTGCAGCGCGATAGTATACCTCCGCCATGAAAGTTGCAACCAGTAAACGGCTGAATGTGAAATTATCTACACGGCTGACTTTGCGAGTGGAAGAAGAAACGGGCCGCCCTATCCAGATGCAAAGGAGGGCGGTCAGAGGTCGCTTTGATTCTTAAATTTTCTTGTTGTGTGAAGCCATCAACCTGCTGATTCAGCTCAAGTTCGCAATAGAACCGATGGACAAGCTTAACCGACGCCGCGACCGAAAAATGTACAATTGTGTTCGTATTTTTTGATAGGGTTACGGAAAGTCAAGGTTTACCAAGTTGCAGACGGAGTTTATTCACTGACCAATTGTATACCTACATTTCCTTGGAGCTGCCTTTATGAATGCGCCCCTTCGCCAGTCCGAACGCCTTGGCCGCCTGACTACCGAGCTTGGGCCTAACGTTTTGTCGCTGCTGCGCTTTGACGGCACGGACCACCTCAACGATCTGTTTGAATATCAGGTCGAGGCACTGGCAGTCTGCGATGACTTGGATTTCGACGCGCTGATCGGCACCCATGCGACGGTTGAGATCGAAGGCCGCGAGGGTGCGCAGCATTTCGACGGCATTGTGACACAGGCCCGTTGGGCCGGTGTTGGTGAGAACGGCCACCGCTACGATCTGGTGCTGCGTCCGTGGTTCTGGCTGGCGGGGCGGCGGCGCAATCAGCGCATTTTCCACAACAAAACCGTAGTACAGATCCTTGAGGAACTGCTGAAGGACTATGCCCAACTCGGTGATCCGGCATTGGATGTGCAGCTTTCGCATGACTATCCGGTCATTGAATACACCGTGCAGTATCGCGAAAGCGATCTGGACTTCGCTCGTCGCCAGCTGGAGCGGCACGGGGTCAGCTTCCATTTTCGCCACACTATGGGAAGCCACACTCTGGTGCTGACCGACGATGTGCTCGCCCATGAGACGATCGGTACGCGCCCCTACAAAAGCTATGATGGGCACCATCAGGCGGAAGGCGAGCATTTCTGGGACTGGACGCCAGAGCGCAACATCACCACCGGGGCGATCCGTCTCACCGACTATGACTTCAAGAAGCCTAATCAGGCGATGGAAGTTGATCGTTTGGGTGATGCGGCCTATGCGCAAGGCCAGATCGAGAGCTTCGATTATCCGGGCGATTACCTGGTGCAGGACGTGGGCAAGATTGTGGCAGGGCTGCGCACCCATCAGGAGCGCGGGGGAGACCGACGCAATCGCGCGGTCGGCGACTGCCTCAGCCTGCGGGCTGGCAAGCGGGTCACGCTAGCGGGCGACAAGATCCCCGGCACCGGCGAAAGTTATCTGTGTCTCTCGGCCAGACAGCACTTCGTCAGCGAGGCCTATGGCACTGGCGGGCAAGGCAGCGACGGCTATTCTTTCACCAGCAGTTACACGTTGATGCCAGACACTACGCCAATGGCGCCGCCCCGCAAGACGCATGTGCCGATAGTACAGGGGCCACAGACCGCGGTGGTCGTCGGCGATGCTGAGATCGACTGCGACGAATATGGCCGGATTTTGGTTCGATTCCACTGGGACCTTGACGCCGTCCACTCAATGCGCTGCCGGGTCAGCCAGAACTGGGCCGGCGCAGGCTGGGGCGGCATGGTCATCCCAAGGATCGGCATGGAGGTCGTGGTCGAGTTCCTGGAAGGCGATCCAGATAAGCCGTTGGTCACGGGGTGTGTCTATAATGGACGGAACCCACCCCCAACAGCGCTGCCTGCGAACAAATCACGCTCAGTCTTCAAGACGAACAGCTATCAAGGTCAGGGATTCAATGAGCTAACCTTCGAAGACAAGTCCGGCGAGGAGTTTATTTACCTCCATGCCCAAAAGAACTTTGATTTGCACGTTAGCAATTCGCGCCAGCTCCGGGTCGAATATGATGACAACGTCAGCATCGGGAACAACTCGCTGGTTGCAATCGCGGCCGATCGCGTCGAGACCGTTGACGGTATGCAAGACCTGACGGTGGAAGGCGCGTTCCGCGAGAAGACTGGCGGTGATCGCAGTATTGACGTGGCTGGGACCTTTGCTACGCGAACGGGCGGAAACTTTACGCTTAAGGCCGAGGGTGAGTTAGTCATAGATGCAACCAAGATCACGCTTGTCGCAGGGGGCGCAGCCGTTGTGCTGCAAGGTGGCAGGGTTGATGTCGCGCCAGTTCTGAATGTGGGCTCCGCGTCACCGGGCGCGGCTGCAATTCCGGCGGTTCCTGCCGTGCTACGGGCGGCCGCAGGCGAGGGCTCGCCTTTTGTCAGCCATTGTCCCAACATTGCCGGTGCGGAGCAATGATACGCACTTGGATCGGGGATTGCCATCTGCGCGCTCGTAGCGCCGAGCGACAACGATGGATTGGCGGTCATGAGGAGGCCCGCGGACTGTTGCTATTGTCGGCAGCTTCACGAGAGGATTATGAAGCCGGCCTTAGTACGACGCTTTTACGACTTGGATATGATCTTCTATCGGTCTTTCAAGCCAGCCCCGTCGAAGATGCGAAGCAGCTAATAAATGACAAAGATGGTCTTGCAGAGCTGATCCCTCGAGTAAGCCGAAACAGGCCTCTTCCGTTCGGAGGCTTTCACCAAATTGATCGAACAAATTCATGGCTCGAAACAAACTGGGAAGAGGTACTTACGTCCGGTTACGGTGTCTGGGCTATCATCGACGGCGTGAGCTGGCCAGACGCGCAAAAAGTCTTATTTAGCACAGGCGCTACCCACGCATGCCTCTATAGTACGTTGAATCCGGAAAGTAGAAGCCTTGCACCTTGGTTAGCGTTAGTGGAGCCTGGATCGAAATTCGCGCAGGCCCTGCAGTCGCGTCCGCACGCGGACAATTCCTATATCTTGATCTGCACCAACTTAGAGATGGATGATCTTCGCAAGCACCTGCGGAAGTTCACCATGCTGAGGACGCCAGAAAACGAGCAGGCTGCAGTCTACTTTCGGTTTTATGATCCTCGTGTGCTGATTGATATGGTGGAGGCGATGCGTTCGTCTTTCTTGGCCCGATTCACCGAACAGATTGGCATGCTGATTGCACCCATAAGCCCGCTATGTCTTAATCCTACCAACGTTGAGTTCATGGGCGACCCGATTACGGCCTTCGCCGAAAATTCGGCCTGCCAAGGTCGGCTGTTAAGTTGGGTGGTGCCCGAGTTCAAAGAGTCCCGCTCGATCGATCTGAGTGTTTCAACACAAGAGTTCAGGGATTTTACAAAGCGTATGCAGCGCCGTGCCACGATCAAACTCGCGCGCACGCTGCACGAAGAGCATAGTCCACTGGCAGATCAGAATTTATGCCTTTCCACCGCGATTAAAGCGCAGGCGGAAGCGAAAAAATATGGAATGAATACTGTTAAGCAAATTACGATCTTCGCGCGAGCTATGCTTGTTTTTGGCGAGGGCTTCGAAACCCGCGATCAGGATGCCGCGCGGATATTGAATGATTCGAAACTGTTGCCTTGGCAAAAAAAGAATCAGCTTATTGATTGGTTCATAAGCGCTTGGCAGCGCGAATCCACCGCACACTTAAGCTAAGGACAAACACACCATGATGTCCCCTGACGAGGCAATGCATTTTTTGCTATCAAACAATAGCAGTGCCGGAACATCCCTTAATAACATTATGACCTCGCAGAGAGCCTTAAAAGAATATCCTGCCCACAGCGAGGCCTATCGAGCTCATCAACAAATTCTTGATGAGGAGATCAGAAAAGTAGAAGCTCTCGCAAAGGAAAGCGCCTTTGAGAATGCTGGGGTAGATCCGATTATAGGAATGGCGGCTTGCGATTGCGCGCCCGGCGAACCCTGTTGCTTCGAGGACGGAGAGGTGGCCGACAGTACGGATGAATCACGCAAGATCGTCTGGCCAACGGCATCGATTCCTTTTCGAATCGAAAAGAACCTGCTGGTAATCGCCAGAGAAATGTCGGGCAGTCACTTAACCTCGAAGGTGAAAACCCGCTGGTCGGGGCGTAACTGCCCCGCGGGCAGATCGGAAACACCGCATCTGCAAACCAGAAACCTGCGCTCTGGCCCGGAAATGATTTCGGAGAAGTCGCAGGAAGTGACCGTCGGCATACCAACCCTCCCGAGCTTTGCCGTCGCGTTGGAGCAGTATTTCCCACGCGAAATCATCCTCGTCCTGATCGTGCTAGATACACTGCTTACCGTTGCCAACAGCGCGGATGGCGATAACAGAGCAAGCTTCACGCCATCGCAATGCCTGAGCGATGAGGCAATGGGCGCGACGCTGACAGTAACGCCAATTCCTTATCTTAAAATCGATGGTGACGCGACGCTATCGACGATGCTCAGATTTAGCACAGCTGGTGTAAACGGAAGCGCTGGAGCCAGCGGATCGCTCAATGGAGTATTCGGAAATCACGAGATCAGTGCTACCGCTGAGGCAAAAAGCGTAAGTGGAAACGGGCTGGCGCGAAGCAACTCGACGAAAGCGCCCGGCATGATCGGCACCATGGCCAGCATGATCGGCACTTTGAACGAGTATGTGCATAAGGGAAACACGTCCAACAGTACGCGCGATGTATCGAAATACGCCTCTTCGATCACTTTGAGTAAGTCACTGGCACTGAAACCGAAGGGCCTCGAGATCAAAGAAAAAGGCGGTTGCCCGGATCTGGAATTGAAACTTGGTGAACTGTTGCTCGAGCTGAAGATCGGCGTCACCGGCCGGCTGGATGTCATCGACGCGCTCGCCACCTATTTTACAGGTCCCGGCGCCGCCGCTATCCGCAAGGCTCGCGCTGAAATGGCCGCCGGTAAGGCATTCGCGGGCAAGTTAGACGCCTATCTGGAGGTTGGCGCTGAAGGAACGCTGACGCATGCCATAACCAGCGGCGTCACGATGACCATTCCCGCAAATCTTCCCGCTCCTGAATCTACCAGCATCCCGGAGGTTTTTAGGGGTGAGATCAAGATCCGGGGTATTCTTGTCGTCGGGATCCAGATCGAAGCCGAGGTCTGGGTCTTTGCCGGCAAGGCGGGGGCTAGCGGCACAGTCAACACGTCCTGGGCTTGGGCGGTACGTAAGCATGGAGAGGAACGGCAGAAGAACTATAAGTTCGAGGGGGTTGTCATTGAGTTGAAAGCTCATGCCGAAGTGGGGTGGCGTCGTCAACCGAGCGATAGGAGCCGTTCCGCCTTTGACAGCGATACATTAGATGAACCTATCCTCAGCAGTTCACAAGAAGCTGTCCTTCAGCATCTGGAACAGTCCAAGTCCGAGGCCGAACGAATTGCACGCTCCGGCATTGCCGGTGCTTCGCGCGGGAGCACATACACCATTCTCCAACCAGAGGATTCAGGATGGGAAAAATACTAAGGCTGATGGCCGTATTTCTTGTTGCAACCAGCTTTTTGAAAGGACCGGTCATGGCGCAAAGCTCCAATATCGATCATGGCTACTATGCTATTATTCAAACCGAAGGCTTGGCATGGGCATTGCACGTAAACGACCTGTTCATGCGTGAGAATGGCGACAGGGGATACGCCACATCCAACGGCAATATAGGATTGGGTCTTCAGCCGGGCAAGAATCAGATATCCTTATTATTCTCACCGTTGACCGGAGAGAAATCCCCTGATGGCGACTTTCTGTTTGAGCTGCGCGATGGGGTGATGATCTCGATTTCCATCGAGAGACGAAATTTTGGCACGCAGGATTCCTTTGAGATCAACCCGATCAAATTGCGCTATAATGCGGCAGAGGGCGCCTTCGTGAATGAAGACAAAACCACCGCCGGGCTTGATCGAGTCATGGCGCAACCGGACATGTCCAGTGACGGCAACTTTACCATCACTGACCTACCGCCCCAGTCGATCGTGTTTGATACGGGCGAAAGAATCGGTGGCTATCGACTGGATTTCGATCTGGTCCTGAATGATGATGATCTGCGCCCGTTCCACTGGAGCCGGGATGCTGTTGTGATGACCGATACCCCCGAAACCCGGCGCGGCTTGATGCAGGCTTATCAGCGATTGCATGATCAAATCGCGCGCGGAGATGGCCCGGCGATCTTCCGTGAGGCTCGACCGATTTGGGACACGACGGCCTATATGCTAACATCGAGCAGTAAAAATGCAGAAGAGTTTGTCGAAAACACAGAGCTTGGCCTAGACCGTTTTCAAAGGACGCAGCCTGACGGCAGCGAATTACAGCCGTTAAGTTTAATTGGTCCACTTGAAAGTGCGTCGATTCAATTCATGGCAGGCGGCCGGCTGGTACGGTTTCGTCCCGATCCGATCTTCTGGGGATTACCTCCAAACGGTGATGAGAACGGGACCGATTCCTTTCCAGTAGTTTTTTATCAGAACGCATCCGGGGAATGGCATATCGCGGACGTTAACACCGGCCTTTAATGATGCTGAGCGGGGGATCGTCGTGAAGAAGATTAGTAGGCTGGGTGACACGCATCTCTGCCCGATACACGGGAAAAACAAGATCACGCAGGTGGCCACAGCCTCCACCTGCGATAACCGGCCAATTGCAACGGTAGGCGACCGAACGGGATGTGGCGCAACCATCATTTCGGGAACATCTGTCGTCAGAGTTGATGGCCGCCCCGTCGCGACCGTCGGTTCAAGGACGGATCATGGCGGTCTTTTGGTCACCGGCTCATCATCCCAGGGCTGAAACTTCGTAAGCGCTGCAGGTCGACCCCGCAGAATCTGTCTTCCGCTGAGGAACGTAAGGGTTATTTTGGCGCCACGCGCCAAAACGAAACGAGCTAGAGTTGTACAAACCGGCCCATAGCGGCCGCTCAGCCACTATAGCCTCTGCCCGGTCGCCGCCTCCTAAGCCGCCCTTCGACGACTGTCGCAGCAAAACTCGGGCAGGTATGGTGGTGATTGCGGATTCAGCCGTCACTCCGGGATCGGCTGCCCCCATGAATTCATCCTGGCGCGGCGGGTTACCCGCGCCGCGCCCTATTGCCACCTGCGCCCTCAAGCCATGTGTTCGCGGAACCAGTCTGCGGCATGGCCGGCCGTGCGATCGACGACGTCGGGCTGCTCGTAATACTGGAAGTGGTCGGTGCCGTTCTCCCAGATCAGCCTCTTGTCCTTCGTTGGGATCGATTCGAAATGCCGACGCGCCGCCGCCGGGTTCATGCACATGTCGGAGTGAACGATGAGGGCGGGCTTGTCGAGCTTCGCCACACTGGGCACGGTCGTATAGTCGAAATGGTCGAGATCGCTCATGACTGCGTAACGGTTCTCCCAACCCTTCAGCGTCCAGGGTCCGTACCAGCTCCAGACCAGTGGTCCCGGCAATCCCGCTTCCGAGCCTGTCTTGCGATCGCCGAGCTCCGGAGCGACGAGCGGGCGATAAACAACTTCGCCCGTTGCCTCGTAGCGGGCCTTCGCGTCGCGTGCGCGTTCGAGACGCGCTGCAAGCAGAGCCTCCAATTCTTCGGTTGTGGGGGCGTTCGCCTTGTCGAACGGATTTTCCGTAACGCCGGCCGCAATCATGAACAGGTCGGTCTCGCGGTCGCGATAGTAGCCAGTTATGGAGGTGACTGCCTTGATGCGATCGTCGTAGGAAGCGATGTCGAGCATCTCGGGACCGCCCTGGCAGATGCCTAGGCCGAAGATGCGTCCGGAATCGACATCCGGCCGGGTAAGCAGATAGTCAAGCGCCGATACGGCGTCCTCGTTCTTCATCTTGGGATTTTCCAGCCGTCGCGGCGTCCCGCCGCTCTCGCCGACCGTGCGCGGATCGAAGACCAGCGCCAGAAAGCCCTCGTCGGCCATCCGCGTTGCATAATGCGTCGGGGCCTGTTCCTTCTCGAAGGAATAGGGTCCAAGCAGAACGACGGCGGGAAACGGCCCGTCTCCCTTGGGACGATAGATGACGCCGACGACGTCTTCGCCATGTGAGGGGAACGTAACCTTCTCGGGGATGTAGTTGCCATGCTTGGCCATCGTGCATTTCTCCTTTTTGCTGTCGTTCAAATCTAGGCCAGCTTGACTGTCGCAACTATCTCGCCAATTCTTGATGGCGAGATGAAAACAATTCACCAGTCTAGATCAGGCGACCTGCTCACACTGAGCGTGTTCCTTGCCGTTGCGAACCATCGCAGCTTTCGTGCGGCATCCGTCGAACTCAATGTCACTAGGTCGGCAGTCAGCCACTCAATAAAGAGCCTTGAGCAGCGTCTCGGTGTGCGCTTGTTCAATCGAACGACGCGTAGCGTCTCGTTGACCGAGGCAGGAGAGCGGCTCGCGGGAAAGCTTCGTCCGGCCATGTCGTCGATCACGGAAGCGTTGCAGGAGGTTGATGACTTTCGCGGCACGCCGAGCGGCACCGTCCGGATCAACGCCAGCGATGTGGCGGTCCGCATGGTTTTGCGACCACTACTCGCCCGGTTTCACAAGGCGTACCCCGAGGTTCATCTCGATATCGTAACGGATGGGCGGCTAGGGGACATCGTCGCCGAAGGCTTCGATGCCGGCATCCGGCTTGCCGAAGCGGTACCGCAGGACATGATCGCGGTCCGCATTATTGATAACGTACGGTTTGCAGCAGTTGCCTCACCCGACTATCTCGGGGCCCATGGTCGGCCAATCGTTCCCCAAGACCTCTATCAGCATGATTGCATCCGCTTTCGCTTCGAGAGCGGTGCGATTTATCGCTGGGAATTCGAGCGCCATGGCATCGCGGAGACGATCAACGTCGCTGGGCCGCTCACGCTGACGGACCAGGTCCTGATGGTTGAAGCCGCCATCGACGGGATCGGAATCGCTTTTGTTCCAGACTTCCTCGTCGCAGAGCCCCTACAGGAACGTAAACTTGAGCAGGTTCTGGACGAATGGTGCCCGGAATTTCCCGGCCTGTGCCTCTATTATCCGGGCCGCCGACACGTCTCGTCCGGACTGCGGGCACTGATTGAAACAATCAAAACAAACGGCAGGGCGTGTGAAAATCTTTCCCCTTAGTGACGGTATCCTCGTGCAAGCGTGCCATTGCCCCCAATTTTTATCCAGCGTGAGCGAGATTCCGAATTTGAGTTGGGCCCATTTGGGCGGGTGGGCAACGGGGTCTGGCGCCGAGCTTTGCGGGTTGCGCACAGGCACAGTGTGAAGGTCCGGTATGGCCTCGAAGCAGCGTTCCGCGACACAGCAACCGCCACCTTCGTCGGCTGCAGGCCGACCCCCACTCAGACCGACGAGGCCGGCCCGCAGCAGACCTCTGCAACAACGTTCGCTGCGGCAGTGCGGCCTCCTCGAAGCCGACGTTCATCAACCTAGCAAAGCTAGTGTCTAAGCTTGGGTTTCTAGCCATTCAAGGCTTGTGCTAAAGGAAAGAAATCACGAGGTTAGATTACGGACTGCACGGAAGACGGGGCAAGCTGTTGGCATGTTTCCTAAGCTGGCACTTCGGTATGGAATTCAATTGGATTAGCGAATAACACGTGACTCAAGATCCACAAAAAAATTCTCGAGTAGGCGGAGGTGGCGCAGCCACAAGTGCAGGAGTGATTTTCCAGCAAAGATTGGGATCATTTATTGCAACTCAGATCCTGTCCGATGATCCATTCGATCCGGTATTCAACCTTGGAGAGGCCAAACCATCTTGGATCCGTTTCGAGACGGAAGCGCCAGTTGACGATATTCTAGTTGCCACCAATCTCGGAGGTTTCGTCGCGATCCAGGCTAAGACTACGGCATCGCTGTCAAGAGGTCTCAATAGTCCATTTGGAAAATCGGTTTCTCAGTTCGTCAGACATTGGTTGGCATGCGAAGACGGTGATGGCGCGAAGTACTGGAATCGATCTCTCTCTTCTGAACTTGACCGCCTCGTCTTGGCCGTAGGTCCCGAAAGTTCCGCTAGAATTCGTATAGACTTGTCCAATGCCTTACGTCTCATATCACAGCCTGGCGGTGGCGAATTAAATCAAGCTCAGACCGAAGCGTTTGATATTTTCTTTGAATGTGTCAAGAGCGCTTGGATCGCGTCTACAACAAAGCCGTTTAACGACTCGTTCCCGCAAAAGATTGCACAGTTCATCGTGATAGCTGTCTTTGATACAGAGGGCACGGACCGGCAGTTAGCAATTCATCGATTGCAGAAAGCCGCTGCAAAAGATTTCAGCGCCGAAACGGTTATGAACTCCCTCGACTCGTTCATAGCGGATTTGATGATGTCTCGAGGCGGCGCGGACTCGAAAAAACTCAGAAAAGAGTTGATTGGCTACGGAGCAAGGCTGGCCGCGCCTCCAAACTACATCCATGACGTCGAAAAGTTAAAAAAGCATAGCCTCGAGACCGCCAAAGCTCTCGATCGCTACGAAGTGATCGAAGCGACGGATGGAAACCGCGTTACCATACAGCGCGATTGTCAGCCTTTAATTGAAGCGGCCACCAAAGATGGATCTTTGTTGGTCGTGGGGGAGCCTGGTTCTGGAAAAAGTGGAGTTCTCAACGCTCTCGCCAGAAAGTTGCGGGGAGATGGGCATGATGTTTTGGAACTCGCCGTCGATCGATTTTCCGTTGAGTCCCTAGAAGGGCTGAGTCGCGAGCTGGATTTAGAACATTCGGTATTAGAAGTTCTCAATGCTTGGGACGGCAGCGGAACAGCATGGCTGATTGTGGACGCCCTAGACGCCACAAGAGGAGGTGCGGGTGAGAGTGTATTCAGACATCTGATCGAGAGGGTTTTGCAGCGAAATGGCAGATGGCGCGTCGTAGCATCAATACGAACCTTTGATCTGCGAATGGGACAGCAGTTTCGTTCGCTCTTTCGTGGGTCCCCTCCCATAGAGGACTTGAAAGAAAGCGGCTTTCCAAATGTGCGACATGTTCGGGTCCCTGAATGGTCCGATGCAGAGTTCCAACAGCTCATGGAAGCCGCACCTGCATTGGAAACAGCACTTCGCAACGCATCCCAGACACTAAAAGACCTAGCAGTCGTACCCTTCAACACGCGCCTGCTAAGCGAACTCACCAAAGATGGCTTGGTTGGCAACGACTTTTTCCACGTGTCCTCACAAGCACAACTGCTTCAGCTTTATTGGGAACACCGTATTGAACGCCATGGGATCAGAGGGCGCACATGTATCGCACGCATTGCAAACGCGATGGTTTCTGCACGCACCCTAAGAGCACGTGTCGACGATGCGGCAGGCTCTGACCCTGAAATAGTAGATGTTCTTGCGAGAGAAGGTGTTATCATTTCAGTGGATAACGGACGCTGGATACAGTTCCGACATCATCTGCTTTTTGATTTTTCCGCCGCGAAAGTGCTGATCGATCCTTCAGATCTGATTGACGGAACCCTTCACTTTCCAAAGGCACAAACCCAAGGCCTGATGTTGGCGCCTGCTCTTTCGTTTGTTTTGAGGGAAATATGGGATAATGACGATAGCCGTGCCCGCTTTTGGAGTGCGGCAACCAACACATTGGCAGACAATGACGCGGATCCCGTGCTTCGAAGTGCAGTCGGTCGAATTGCTGCCGAGTACCCGGAATTATCGAACGATACCAGTATTTTAGCCCAACGCATTGCAGCCGCGGATACGAAAGCTTCTGCATCGTTATCTCATATTTGCGGCGCGGTTGCAGTGCGTCTGGAGGACGATCCTAACGCTCCCGTGGCTCCTTGGGCAGCTCTGCTAGAGGGTGTATCTATTGATCTCAGCCAGGTCGCGGGTTCTGTTCGCTTCCTTGCATTCACTCTTCTCAGGCTGGAGCTGAACGAAGCTGAGTTGACTCAAATAGGGGCTTGCGCGCGCGCTCTACTCCATCACTCGTTTGCACTATCGGAACCGAACAATCTGGTTATATCCGCAATCGATCTCGTAGCCACAACTTTCGAAACCGATCCCAGCACTGCACGCAGTCTGTTGTTGAAAGTCTTCGAACCCGCCAGATTTGACTCTCATGGCTGGGAGGAGGTGCCCGCTGTATGTCGAAAGATTGAAAAAATCGCTCCAATCGATCCCGAATTTGCGACCACGATTTATGAGAGAACCTATGGGTTTTCGGTGACCGAAGAGCACCAAACCCGCTTGGGTGACAGTAAAATATTGTCACTGACTTCAAATGCCCGGCAAGACTATGACATGGCCAGATACTCTCTCACAGAATATGCGCCAACATTCTTGGCGAGGTTCCCACGAGAAGCGACAATGGCCATCGTCAAAGCAACGGAAGGCTTCATTTTACGTGAGCATCCACCGTCTTCGGATCTCTCAACATTTCAAATGGATGTTGATGGCCGCCAGATCTTTTTGCAGGAGGACTACAGTCACATTTGGGCGTACGATCCTGAAACAGCCTATGGGCATGATGCTGATGCACTGGTTGTCAAGTTACTGGAACTTCTTCGCAGTGCATCACAAGAAACGGCAACCGACATAGTTGAGCTAGTAGCTGATCAAAGTCGTATTGCTTTGCTGTGGTCACGTATCTTTCTTGCGGCGAGTGAGCGGAAGGACAGCCTGGTAGATTTGTTGATGCCAATAGCAATGTCTGGGCCGTTTCTGCTAGCTGCAGATACAAGAAAAGATGCTATTGATTTGGTGGCAGCTGGATATGCCCGATTGAAGCTCGAGGACAAAATCTCATTCGAGAAAGGCGTAGATCGGTTGGACTTCAGCCGATACCTCGATCCTCCAGCAGCGCGTGAGCACTTCGTTCAAAGACTATATACCGCAATAGGAGACGACCTGCTTGCTACAGAAGTTGCAAAAAGATGGATTGCGTCTGTTGATAATGATGTCGACACGGGAAACAATAGACGCCTATTCAGTGTAACTGTTGGTACTGGGGAGGCAGAACCCTATCATTGGATCGGAGACCTCGATCGTCATTCTGAAAGCGATCAAGAGTTGATGCAGGAGATTAGCGCAGCCAAAGAGGCCCTTGGTCTCGAGGCTTCCGACGAAAGCGAAAATCCACCTAGTTTAGATACCAGCCTTGATGCGTTGGTCGCACTAAGAACTGTCGTTGGTGGACCTGATCGAAATGAAGGACTAGTTTCCCATGCCGAGGGTGTTATCGGTCTGGGAATAAGAAACTTAATTAAAAGCAAGACTGTTCCTGGCAAGGATGATGTTGTTAATACGGAGAGATTTCTCGATTTAGTTTTAACGACAGTGCGGTCTGCCAGTCCAAGTGTTGAGGAAGAAACGGAAGCCGATTTTGAGCGTTTTGCTTCGTGGGGTTCTCCTGCCGCTCGTGTAGAGATTGCCAGCGGCATTTTGGATCTGATGCTACAGCGGCCGGACCTTTACCCGGAGGTTACAACGGCCATAGACGAATTAATCGCGGACCCACATCCTGCAGTGAGATTGCAGTCTGGGCTTCATCTCGTGCGTCTATGGGATTTGGATCGATCAGGTTTCTGGAGCCGATTAGAAGACCGGCTCCAGAAAGAGCGCAATCTGAGTGTCCTCAATAGTCTCGTAAGCAGCGTAATTGGCCGCCTTATTCACTCAGATCCCGATCGAGCAAGCACGCTCGCTGTTTGCCTAACTAGGCGGTTTTCGGAAGATCCAGAGCGTCAGGCCAAGCTGGATGAAGCATTGGCAAGCGTTCTAACGGTTCTTTGGATTACCTATGAAAAAGAATCCGCTTGGGAGGTCATTTCTGATTGGATCGACAACCGAAGAAGTCGAACTGATGAGTTGATCGACGTGCTTCAGACAATGAGGGGAGCCCTTGTATTAGGATTTGGCGATTCCGTTCGACCGGGAGACGATGATACACGTCGCCGCGCTATCGACCTCACATCTCATATTTTAGCAAAAGCGTGTGGGGGGCTGGAGGCCCACTTTGCACAAGGCGTGACATACGAAGAGCAACTCTCGACTGCCCGTAATGATGCAAAGCTAGTCGATACTGCGTGCATGCAAATCTACTTCGCTGTTGGGGCTTCGGACTGCAAGAAAGCTGAGAATAGTGTCTTCAATGAAGTAGACTTGCGCAAGTTTTTTGAAGAAATCACGCCTCAGCTTGAAACAATTGGGAAGTGCGGTACACCACACACAATTTACTATTTGTCACAGCTTCTACAGTTCCTGCTCCCGATTGATCCGCCTCGTTCATTCGACCTTCTGGCACTTGCGTTAAAGGAAGGTGGCCGACGCACAGGTTACCAATACGAGTCCATGGGCGCGGAGCTTCTTGTCAAGCTGCTTGGCATTTTTCTTGCGGATCATAAGGAGCTGTTCGATGCTGAGGACAGACGGTCGGCACTTATTGACTGTTTGGAAATTTTCATGGAAGCAGGCTGGCCTGCAGCGCGTCGACTGCTCTATCGGTTGCCCGAACTGCTCCAATGAATTTAGCAGCTGACGAAAATGATTTCCGGAGAGGCATTCAGCGGCTGCTTGAAGGGAGTAGAAGAGTTCAGGAGCAGATTGCGCCAAACCCTTATCAGGGCGTTGGCGAGTACACATTGCATGAGCACGATACGCGCTCTTATTTCTTCGACGGCTTCCTAAGTCTTTTGGGTTGGTCGCTCGGCCCGAACGGGGATGTTACAGAAGAAGTTCGCATCAAGGCGGATACTACTAAATTCATCGATTATCTTGGTCTCAACGATGAAACGGGCGCACCTGTTATGATTTTTGAGGCTAAAGCTTGGGGCAAGGCATTTATCAAAGGAAAGGGTGCGGCAAGAAAAAACACGTCCTCGCATTTCCTTCTAATCGAAGCTATCAAACATGTGACCCAAGGCGGAAAGAAGGAAGAGGCTCCAGTCATCGGGGATTGGCACGAGTACCTGCAACAGCTGGCGGGCTACGTTCAGACTTCAACTGACCTCTATGGTCATAGAGTTACGAGAGCTGTTCTGTCGAGTGGAGATTGGCTGATTGTTTTTATCGACCCTACTGCTATTTTCTGCGATGGTAATTTCGATGAGCAGAGCTTCCGTATATTCAAGCAAGAAGAATATGTTGAAGACGCGGATCACATCTTCAGACTGCTGTCCCGTAGATCGATTGGGGCGAGTACACCACTGAAGATCCGATCTACACAGTTGAACAATTACGTTACGGCGGAAAATGTTGCGTCCGCGCATTATTCCGTTTTTGTGAACTACGAGGAGTCTGGAATTGATGTTTTTTCACCACGTCCCCGCATCCAAGTCTACCCCGCCTTGGTGCTCCTGAGGAGTGATGGTGCAATTTTAACTGTTATTGATAACGAAGACCCTCTCGAACTCACTTTGGAGGAGAATCGGCAGGGGGAACACACAGTTAATCTTCATATTTCGAATGTTGAGATGGTATCTTCTGAACTGCTTCGCCGATGCTCAGATGAACTTGGTGCTGAGCTTGCCACCGCTCCACTTGAAGATTTTGCGGGTTTTCCAAAGCCAAACGAGGGTAAAGCACCACTTTCTGAAGATGTTGGACCTGATTATATCAAGCCACTACGGTCAAGAGCTGATCAATGGCAGGTTGTAACCGGCGACCATCCACACTTCTTATTTGATCGGCCGACAACACAATGCAGTTTTCACTCCTGGTCCACCTGCCGAAATGCTGGTTGCCAAATCGGCGACACAGCAATCAGTTCTCGGGTAACAAAAGGACCCAGAGCGTTTTTCACAGATGAACAAATATATCATTGCGCGCACCAAGCGGTTCAAGATCGGAGGCAGCGTCGTTGTAAGATAGCCCCTATCGATATGAGGACATGCTGCCGGGCATGTATTTTTCAGAATTCGTGTTGGTCAGAAGCTGAAAAAGCAGCACTCCCTTGCGGGCGAGAATGAACTGCAAACTTGTCTTCCAAAGTCCTGCCTTTGCATCTAAGTGCGCTCACCACTGACGCTATGGAGCCTTATTACGAAGGTCCGCTTCCGCACCGCCCCTGTGATTACCGTTGCTATGCAGCGAACTTCCGCTTTCCGCCCTTAGCTCCCCGCGATTACGCACATACAGGTCTTCGTTGCGTGCGGGCTCTGACCTTGGTCCAGTCTAGGCCATCGAACAGCGCCTCGAATTGTGACCGGGTGAGGGAGATTACGCCATCACGGGTCCGAGGCCATACGAAACCAACGCCCTCGATACGTTTGTGAACCAGCACGAGCCCCGTCCCGTCCCACACGATGATCTTCAGCCGATCCGCTCGTTTGGCGCGAAACACGAAGATGGTACCAGAAAACGGATCGAGATCGAATTCCGTCTGTACGATTGCTGCCAGGCCGTCCATTCCTTTGCGAAAGTCCACGGGTTGGGCCGCCAGATAAATCCTGAAGTTTCCTGACGGCGAAATCACGGACCAACTCCGACGTTGTCTGGGGTCTCCATGGCCCGAATGATTCGAACGAGATCGTCAATAGGATAGTCATGGGGCAACGTAATCTCGGTAACCAAGCCGGAGAGGATAATCCGGGCAGGTAGCGAGACAGGCTCGGTGCCGGACCCCTCGTCCTGTTGAACGACAATCTCCGCGAATTGAGCTTTTGCGCGCCATTCCGCCGCCGTGACCGGCTTGCCCTGAGCCTGCATGCGCCATTGATAGACATAAGACTTGGATACTCCGCATGTCTCCACGATCTCATCAAGTGTCAGTTCTCCCGAACTCATCTTATCCAGAACAAATCGTTTGAACTTCGGCGGCCAGACTCGGCGTCCGGCCGGGGTCACTGGAATGGAAAAGCCGAAGGCCTGAAGCGGCGGATTGTTCTTTTCAGACATGCGATCCTCGTTGGTTGACGGGATCGTATCATGCCTAGGCTGCAGGTTTCAGATGGTCTGGCGGGGGCCAGATGCAACGCTTACGGTGCCCGGCTCGTTTCCGACTACCTTGTCGGTTCGGCTGGCCATCGTGAAGGCTTCCTGGCCTCCGAATGTCGTGTGCGGCGCCGTTCGCTGCGACCAGTCCAGCCGAGAGACGATCATGTAGGGAACCGGAACCATGGCCGATCCGATGGGAGTGAGGCAAACGTCCGGAGCGAGGCAAACGATCATTGCCTCCTTGCCGCTGTGACGCGCCGCACTCTTCGCCATGTTGCTATCTGCCTTAAATCTACCCGGGCGATTCAATTATTCCGATCTCCAGTGCATCGTGCAAGTCCGAAGACGGAAAGCGAGCCCGCCAGACCAATGTGAGGACATGCATAGCGTCGTCTGGCGACGATATGTCCAATATTACCGTATCCAGTCTGAAGTTGGCCGATATGCCTGATGGCCCAACTGTCCCATGCGGGACCACCCCCGGCAAACCGAGGCGATAGAGAGGTCTGGTTGGGTGCAGGTTACGCAGATGCAACTCCTCGTTCCCAGAAAGGTATTGCGATATCTGCAATGGCTTCGGTGCCGCATTCCAGTATCTCTGATCGAAATCTTCGGGCAGCTGCGGATGGCGTCTCGACAGCCAATCGTCGTCATAGGTTCCAGCCAGGCCACGCCGCGGCAGCCAGGTTCTGGCGACAGGGCCGAAGCCGTGGACTTCCATCGGCGCATAAACGTCACCGCGCCAGAAATCCTCGAGCTTGCCGATCTGTGGCGCAGCTATCGGATCCTTGTCACGCCGAAGGTCTTCGGACACGAAGCCGCAGCCTGCCGGATTGAACTCGTTCAGGATGGATGAACCATCCGCCAGCGTCGCACTGCCTCCGTAGGCGAGACGATAGTCGATGGCCACCTGGTGTACAGGCTCAGGCTCGGCCAATCGCCAGCCACGAAAAAAAGATCTGTACCAACAACTGGGCCCACGCACGTGAAAGCCGTATTTCAGACGACCGGGAACAACGACTTCCACTGGCCAGTCCGGCCTCGGTCCATCAGCCGGCACGTAAGCAACTGCATGCAGGATCAGGTCGGTCCCAGGTTTTTCCGGGGCGATATCCTGCTCGGCAAGCAGCGGATCAAACGCCGGATCGCCGTCGAACCGATCCTCGAACAGAAAGTCCGACTGGTCACCTGTCCAAGACCAGAGCTCACCGTCGCGACGGAATGTTGCCTTGATAACGACGACGGTCTGTTCCTGCCCCACGCCGTCCCAATGATCGAAGGCGATCGCGGGAAAGACCGTATTGTTGATAATCCGCATGATCCTCGCCGCGTTGATATCGGCAGACACGACCCTAGCGGCCGGAGGGGGAATTTCAACAAGAAGGGGAATGCAGAACATTTACCCCATCAGCTGACTTCCAGAATCTCTCCGGTGTCGTGGCGCTTGACGAAATCCACCTGCTCACCGTTCCAGTGATAGCAGAAATGCGAGCCCTGCACCGGGATGCTCACCACGTCGGGCCAGAAGACACCTGCGACAACCGCCAGAACATCCACCGCGACCGGCTGGAAGCCCGTGAGATGAACCGACTGCGCATGGAGGGCCGGGCGTCGATCGATACGGCGGCACCCGGGGACGCTTCCTCAATGTCGTCGACCTTGTGAACCGCCTGGAGACCGAGACGCGCAGTGGCAAGCAGGGTCGCATGGTCGACTATCTGACGCGCCTCGACTTCGCCATTCTGGACGAACTGGGTTATCTGTCCTTCGCTCAATCCGGCGGTCATCTGCTGTTCCACCTCATCAGCCGCCTCTACGAGCGCACCTCGATCATCGTCACCACGAACCTCGCCTTCGGGGGAATGGCCGACTGTCTTCGGCGATGCAAAAATGACAACGGCGCTCCTCGATCGGCTGACCCATCATTGCGAGATCATCGAGACCGGCAATGAGTCCTGGCGCTTCAAGAACCGCGCATGACCCGCCTCCACCACTGATCAGTTCCGTCTGCTCAGGCCCCGGCGCAAACTGCATAAGGGGAGTCAATATTGGACGCCGATAAAGGGTCAGATGCAACGCTTACTGACAAACGGAATCCTTATGATTTCCGCGCAACGCAAAAACCCCGCCGGAGAGCGAGGTGGATCGCAAGTAACGATGGTTGCGGGGGCAGGATTTGAACCTGCGGCCTTCAGGTTATGAGCCTGACGAGCTACCGGGCTGCTCTACCCCGCGCCAATGCATCGCGTGGATTGCGGTGCGGAATTT